>NZ_WQEP01000001.1:0-1236837 GCF_013033705.1 Ruegeria sp. HKCCA0370 | reverse complement strand
GGCCCCACAGTGCACTGGGCTATCGCCCGCCAGCGCCCGAAACCATCATACCAATGGATCGCAGGCCGACAATGCACTAACAATCAATTTGGACCAGTCAGATGAGGCTGCTCAGGGCACTCCTTTTGGGTAAGCCAGCGACATGGACATCGCGCTGATTATGAAAAACAGCGGCACCCCCATCGAAAAATAGTCGACACCCCAGTCTGTGTAATCGACACCAAGCGGATGAATTTTCACCGCGTGTACAAACACGACCGCAGACGCCGCGATACCGCGCAGTGAATCAAGGCCATGCGCCCTTTGATCTTTGAGATTGCCTGTCATGATCCACTCGAGATGCCGCGCCTGTGCTGCCAAATGACTTCGACAGCGGCGAATGCCAGCGATAGATGGTTGGCGCGCGATGGTAATCCGAATGACGGTTTCAAGGCGGAGACACGCTGGGGGATCGCTGCCCACGGGGCTGCGATCGTCCGCGGAATTTGGAGTTGGCAGACGTTGAACCGGCGGGCTCGTCCACTTGCAATGCATTTCCGGGGCCCGTAACAAAGCCGCAGGCAGGGATACGCGCTATACATCTGCAAAGATGCGTTTTTTCCCGCTATCCTGAATTTGCGGGCCACGGGTACAGGTAGACGCGATGAGACTTGTCATATCCACGATGAAAGACGAAGGGCCGTTCATCCTGGAATGGATTGCATACTATCTTTCGATCGGCTTCACCCGTTTTATCGTCAATTCGAACGATTGTTCCGATGGCACCGACGCGATCCTCCAGCGATGCCAGGAACTGGGGTTTCTGGCGCATATAGACAATCCCGGCCCGTGGGAATTTGGACCCCAGGCTTCAGCTTATGCAAACGCCATGGAACACCCCTGGTGCAAAGAAGCCGAATGGATATTGGTCTGCGACGTGGATGAATTTCTTGATATTCGCGTCGGCGACGGAACACTGGACGATTTGTTTCGTGCATTGCCGCATGCGGACGGATTTGCCGCAATCTGGCAGCTGTTCGGGCACAGCGGAATCGTCGAGTTCGAAGACAGGTTCGTTGTCGAGCAATTCACCCGTGCGGGCGAGCTTGGCGCCGTCAGTCCTCACAACTTGCGGGCGTTCAAATCGCTCTTTCGCAACAACGGATCGTATCGCACAATCAGCACGCATCGACCGCGCGGCCCGATACCCAACAAGGCGGATCGATTTGCCTGGGTCGACGGGGACGGTGATCCGTTGCCGCCGGCCATGCGAAGAAGAGGGTGGGCGTATTCGTCAACGGGCGCCGGGTTTGGGCGCAGGCTTTTTCGGATGAACCACTATGCGGTGAGGTCCGTGGAAAGCTATCTGATGAAGCGGTTGCGTGGGGATGTGAATACCTCGAGTTTTCATCCGAAGATGGAGGCAACAGGTCAGGCCTACTGGAAGCTGCATTGCTATAACGACATCGAAGAAACCTCGATCCTGTCCAAAGTTGCGCGACATCGAAAGGTTTATGAGAAACTGCGATCCGATCCTGTTCTGGGGCAATTGCATCATCAGGCAGTTGAATTTCACAAGGAACGTATCGCAAGCCTCAGAAAAACTGAGGTGGCGCAGGATTTCGTTGCAAAGTTCAGCCGCTTTCGCAGCGGGCGCTATGTCAAGGCGCTGGACCTCGGCGTGATGGAAGACGGCGATCTGTCCTTCAACGCCGAAATGTACAAGGACCCGGAAATCACATTTGCCCAGGTCGCGAAATGGACGCGGCTTGGCAAGATGTCCAAGCCCGAGAACTCCAGGCCATACAATTTCCCCTGGTTTGTTCGGCTCGACTCCCTCGAAACCTCGTTCGATTACGAAGAGGCCGCCGCGCAGCACGCGCAAATCACGGATGCCAAACAAGTTTCGGTGCCGTTTGATCCAAAGGATCCTGTCTACCTGCCTGCTGTCCCCCCGGAAGTTGAAAGAACAAAAGACCAGCGGCAGAGTTTTCTTCGATCGATCAGTGGCAAGAAGAACTGGGTGCTGATCGGACATGTTGAGACTGAAATCATCGAAGAAGTACTTGATCTGGACGCTGTCGAGAAATTGACGGTCATAGGACCGTGGGGGCTGTCTTGGGACGGTTTTACATGTCCGGATGCAACTCAGGATCCCGAGCTACAGGCGTTGGATCGCACGTTTTATGCATTGCTGGAATATTTCCGCGACCCCATTCTTGCCGGGCGATTGCATATCTACCGGGCGCTGCCCCCCTTGATGCTGAAGCTGTTTGAAGACGAAAGCGTCGGCGTCGTCATCATCCGCGGGGTGCGGGCAGAGCAGGTGATGACCCAGCTGTTGCGCCGTATCGACCGGGTTCTTGCCCCCGGGGGCAGTATCGCGTTCACATCCTATCGCCGTCACGGAGGCGGGTCGTATACGGGTATGAATGCGGCGATAAACAGTTTCCTCGGGCGCAATGCTGCACGATACCGGATAACCAGCTTGCAGCCACCGTGGCTTGGCATCGACAAGTTGCCACCGCTTGGCAAAAAGGACACATAGCTTCTGGTTCTTGAGGCTGTGGCGTGGTAGCCATGGCGCAATGAACAAAACGGGTTTTGAGTGAATGGGATACCCGTCTGCAAGTGAGGTCGAGATGTCGAACGAACCCAAGGTTATCGGTGTTGCGCCCGGCAGCCAGAAGAAACCGAAGGCTGACAAGGCGACCAAACGCAAAAACAGCAAAGAAGCAATCCGCCGAACATTCCTTTCGCGTTTGCCAAAGGGGGGCTTGGCTGTTGAAATCGGTGTCTGGCAGGGTGAGTTCTCTCCGACCATCTTGAAACTGATCGAGCCCAGTCAGCTTTTTCTGATCGACCCGTGGAAGCATATTGGTGTTGAGTCGCACACAACCGCGTTTGTGGGTCGGACCGAAGACGAAAAGATGGAGGCCATCTTCCAGAAGGTCGTAAAGACTTTCGAGGCCGAGATCGAAGAGGGCAAGGTCGGTATTATCCGCGATTTTTCGGTGCCTGCGTTGGAGCTTTTTGATCATGAAAGCATCTCGTTCGCCTATGTCGACGGAGACCATTCGTATGAAGGCGTGACCGCTGATCTGGCCGCTTTGTTTCCCAAGATCAAACCCGGTGGGATCATGGCATTCGACGACTACCACCGCCGCGGCTGGTGGGGCGACGGCGTGATCCGTGCGGTCAACGAGTTTCTGGGTCAGCACCCCCGAGAGTTGCGCATCCGCGCGATTGCCGGCGCGCAGATCGCCATCGAAAAAATTGTCCCGCAAGATGACAGCAAAGGTCAGAACAACTAGGCGGCGGGGATAAGTGGCAGCGATGGAAAAGCCTGAAAAAGTCCTCATCACCGCGATGAAGAACGAGGGTCCCTATATTCTGGAATGGGTGGCCCATCACAAAGTGCTGGGGTTTGACCGGATCATTGTCTACACCAATGATTGTACAGACGGCACCAACCAGATTCTGAGACGGTTGCAGGACTTGGGCCATGTGGAGTTTCACAGAAACCGGGTTGGAACCGGAGGCATTCACCGGTCTGCGCTGAGGCAGGCACGGCGTTTGCCGGTGGTGAAAGACGCAAAGTGGATATACGTCGGGGACGCGGATGAGTTCCTGAATATTCACGTTGGAAATCACAGAGTTGATGATCTGATCGAGGCAACGCCCGGCGTTGACGTCATCTCCATCCCCTGGAAGATTTTCTCGAACAGTGGTCGGCATGTTATGCGCGATACGCTGGTGACGCGGCAGTTCTTCGATTGTGAACTGGATTTCGAACAAGGCGGGGCAGGGCGCCGGTTTGTCAAATCCCTGTTCAGGCAGGGCGATTTCTATCTTCGTTTCGGGTTGCACAACCCGCACCCCCGTCCCGAACTTCAGACCGGCGTGTTCCGGTCCGTGCCCGGAGGGCACGCCACGGAACCTGCGCCCTTCGGCAACCATGTCTCGCCTCCGTTTGGTTTTGAAGTCGCACAGATCAACCACTATGCCGTCAGATCCACGCAGGCCTATCTGGCAAAGCGCAGCCGAGGTCGGGCAAATCATTCCTCGCAGACACTTGGAACCGAATATTGGGACCGTTGGAACCGTGGCGGTGCCAAGGATGAAACAATCCTGCGGTACAAGGACGAAGTGGATGCGGTGCTGGAAGAGTTTCGCGCTGACGACAGGCTTCGACGGCTACATAGAAGAGCGTTCCGCTGGCACAAGGCCCTGATCAACGATCTGCTGAAACTGCCAGAGTATGATGAGCTGTACCAGAAACTTCTTGAAAAACCGGCTGTGGATTTTGTCGCAAAGGACCGTGGCGTAAGGGAACGCCTGTCGGCCAGCGCGCCGTCTTCGACCGACGAAAACCGGACAGAGTCCTGACAAAACGGCCCCTGGAGAAATAGACGAATGGTTGCGGATCACTCTCTTCCGACGATTGGGATGCTGTGGATGGAAGGCAGCCTGAGCTTTCTGGAGCAGATGTGCATGCTGTCATTCGCCGAATGCGGTCACAGAGTCGTTTTGTTCCACTATGGGCAAGTCGACAACGTTCCGGATGGTATCGAACTGGTGTCGGCAAACGAAATCCACGAACCCAGGCAGTTCATCGTGAACAACCAGTTCAAGACGCCGGTGCCCCAATCCGATATCTTCAGATTGCACCTGATGAAGAAAACGGATTTTCTGTGGTGCGACACGGATGTTTTGGCGCTTGCCCCGATCCCAAGGGCCGATCATGTTTTTGGGTATTTCAACCGCGATACCATCTGCAATGCCGTTATGCGGTTGCCCTTCGACAGCCCCACGTTGAACGCGTATTCCGAATACTGCCAGGACCCCTATCCGATCCGCCCTTGGGTTGAAGGGGAGGAACGGAAAGAACTGGAACGCCTTAAACAGGCTGGAGAGTTGCCTCATGCGTCAGATCAGGAACACAGTGTCTACGGCCCCGGCGTCATGACATGGTTTCTGCGCCATTTCGACGAGTTGAAGCATGCCAGCCCCATACCGGTCTTTTATCCTTTGCCGTTCAGACGGGCAGGGCAGGCCAATGACATTCACGTCCGAGAGTTCAGGGACGCGTATATCAAAGAGGAAACGCTTGCCGTGCATCTGTGGGGGCGCCGGATGCGGTGGTGGATTGCAAACGGGATCAAACGGCATTCGTTTCTGGATCGACGTTTGCGGAACCTGGGTGTGAGACCGGGCGACGCGCCTTTGCCGCGCCACGGCCGTGGGGGCCTCAAACCGGTGGAGTTTCCGGCAAACCTGCCCACCTTGCGCGCTACGACCGAAGAAATCCACGACGCCACCGGCGGCGTTGTTTCCGTTGCTCTGCTCTCTGACAGGGAAGACTATCTCAAGGCGGCACAGGCTGATCTCGACGCAATTGCAGCTGACAATCTGTACGGTGCCAACACCCCGCCACGCGTCGGTTTTTCGCGCGGTTGGGAACACTATGGCAGTGATCCTGCTCGGCTGAATGCGCTTGGTATGTCTTTGTACAACTATGCGGATAGCCATCGGTCATTACCCGATCTGCGCGCGCCAAAGACATTCGCCGAAAAGCTGGTGGTCATGAAGCTGTTTGGCGAAGTCCCTGATGCGTTGATTTCTGACCGGTCCAAATACGTGGGCAGCGCCTCGGAACTGCTTGCCTGCCCACAGCGCATGTGGGAGGCGCACATTCCGGAATTGCCCGAAACACTCGACCTCGGGCCCGGCCAGTATTGGTTGAAAGGAACGATGAGCCATGGTCACAAGCTGGCCCTGTCGTTCCCGCTGGATGGCCCGCAGCGCGACGATGCCAACCAGAAACTGGCAGCGTGGCACAAGACAAAAACGCCCGAAGGGTTCTGGACAGGCGAATGGTGGCGCGCCACGCAAAAGCCCCTCTATTACATCGAAGAAGACTTGTCCGCCGGGGATCGACAGGCCGGCACCTGGAAATTCTGGGTAATCGCCGGACGCGTGCAGTTGGTGCAGGTTGACCGTGACCGGGGGCGAGGGCGCATCCAGATGCTCTATGATCGCGACTACAATTACCTTGCAGATGAGCTGTATTCACCAACCAGCAGCACTGTTGAACCCCGGCCCGAACGTTTTGAAGACATGATCCGGATCGCTGAAACCCTGGGGCAAGACCTTGAATGCGCAAGCGTAGAGCTTTTCCCGGTTGGTGACAGGATTTGCTTGGGTGACATCATGATGGCGCCGGTGTCGGGCAAGCACAAGATGCGGTCGGATGCGCTGGATCAGCGTCTGGGTGCTGCGTGGACCGGAACTCGGCTGTTTCCCGGCTGAGGCTGGACGATTCCCGGATCTTTCATGCCGCCGGAACAGGTGGCAGGGCCTATTCGACCGCGATTTCCTGGCGCAGTTTTCCAGTTGTTTTGTCAAAGATCAGAATGCGATTGTCATCGGTTGCGACGGCATACCAGTTTGCCCCGATGGTCAGGGCCTGCGCCCGGGCGCCGTCGGGCAGCGCGATCTGATCCGGCAAGGTCGGTGTGCGGTCCGATAGGCGGATGACAATCAGGGCGAATGTCACTAGAACCCCGCCAATCATCACCGCGGTCAACAGCATGACCATCCGCCGCAGCAATCGCAGTTGCGGAGTTTCCTGCGGTTCTTGAGGTTCGGAAGGGACAGTCATGGGCACCCGCCAGATTGAGTTTCAGATCGCGGCCGATCCGCCGCCTCGCCTTGATAAGGCGCTTTCCCGGGATGTGCCAGACGGGGAAAACCTGTCGCGCACCCGACTTGCGCGTCTGATCGAAGGGGGCGCGGTGCAGATCGACGGTGCCGAGATACGCGACCCCAAGGCCAAGGTGGCCGAAGGGGCACGGGTCACGATTGCCGTGGCCGAGGCCGAAGACAGCCATATCGGTCCCGAGGACATCCCGCTCGAGATCGTCTTCGAGGATGCGGACGTAATCATTGTCAACAAACCCGCAGGCATGGTCGTGCACCCTGCGCCGGGATCACCCAGCGGGACATTGGTGAATGCTTTGCTCCACCATTGCGGAGACGATCTGTCGGGCGTCGGCGGGGTGAAACGCCCCGGTATCGTGCATCGCATCGACAAGGAAACCAGCGGCCTTCTGGTGGTCGCAAAGTCAGACGCGGCGCATCACGGGCTGGCCGAGCAATTCGCGGCGCATAGCGTCGAACGGTATTACCGTGCGGTGTGTTACGGGGTGCCGGATGCCAACGATCCTCGGTTGCGCGGTGTCAAAGGGATCAGCTTTGAACCCGGCAACATCATGCGCGTCACGACGCAACTTGCGCGACACAAGACCGACCGTCAGAAACAGGCGGTTCTGTTCCATGGCGGGCGGCATGCCGTGACACGCGCACGCGTTGTCGAGACATTTGGTGTGCCGGCGGGTCTTGCCCTGATCGAATGCTGGCTTGAAACCGGCCGAACGCATCAGATCCGCGTTCATATGGCCCACGCAGGGCACGGGCTGGTGGGCGACCCGGTTTATGGCGGCAAGCGCAAGCTGTCCGCAAAAGCGTTCTCCGCCGCCGCCGCCGCTTTTGTAGGCGCTTTTCCCCGTCAGGCGCTTCATGCCGCCGTTTTGGGATTCGAGCACCCTGTCACCGGTGAATCCCTGCGGTTTGAGGCTGACTTGCCGCAAGATATGCAATGCCTTGTCGAACGTCTGCGCGCACCGCTGTCATAATAAGCAAACTCCTGTGAAAAAGGGCTTTTTACCTTTCCTTAACGTAAGATTAATTCCAGACTGTTAGCAGCACCTCTTGAATGGGAAGGGTTCCTTACCCATATCCTATGTTAAACATCTAAACATTTGTCGGAGGGACACAATAATGGCAAACTACGCAAATCTTCCCGCACCGACGCCCGAGGGCGGCCTGAATCGCTATATGCAGGAAATCCGCAAGTTTCCTCTGCTGGAGCCGGAAGAAGAATACATGCTGGCCAAACGCTGGGTCGAAGAGCAGGACACCGAAGCCGCGCACAAGATGGTGACGTCTCACCTGCGTCTGGCGGCCAAGATCGCCATGGGCTATCGCGGCTATGGTCTGCCGCAGGCCGAAGTGATTTCCGAGGCCAATGTGGGCCTGATGCAGGCGGTCAAACGGTTTGACCCTGAAAAAGGCTTCCGTCTGGCGACCTATGCCATGTGGTGGATACGTGCCTCGATCCAGGAATACATCCTGCGGTCCTGGTCTCTGGTGAAACTGGGCACAACCTCGGCGCAGAAAAAGCTGTTCTTCAATCTGCGCAAGGCCAAGGCCCGCATCGGTGCATTGGAAGAGGGCGACCTGCGCCCTGAAAACGTCAAGAAGATCGCCACTGATCTGGGTGTGACCGAAGAAGAAGTGATCAGCATGAACCGCCGGATGTCCGGTGGCGATGCGTCCCTGAACGCCACGGTCGGGTCCGAAGGCGAAGGCACCATGCAATGGCAGGACTGGCTTGAGGATGAGGATGCCGATCAGGCCGGTGATTACGAAGCACGCGATGAACTGGAAGCACGTCGGGAATTGCTGGCGGCGGCTTTGGATGTGCTAAATGATCGGGAAAAGGATATCTTGACCCAGCGCCGTCTGATGGATCAGCCTGTCACGCTCGAGGAGTTGAGCACTCAGTACAACGTAAGCCGAGAGCGCATTCGCCAGATCGAAGTGCGCGCGTTCGAGAAGCTGCAAAAGAAAATGCGGGATCTGGCGCGGGAAAAAGGCATGCTGGGCGTCAGCTAACAGTTGCGCCCCTGCTTGCCTCGCAGGAAGATTCTTTGCGTTCAAGCAATAACGGAAAACGCCCTCTGATGATCAGGGGGCGTTTTTTGCGAATGTTGGCGGAAACTGAATCAAAGCCCTAAATCAATGGCTGAAGGTCGAAAGCTGTGTTAGGAAAAGACGTGTTTTGTCTTTGATTTCGCAGCAGAACGAGCGCTGGTGCCCCCTCGGGAAGCGCGTAATTTGAAACAAGCCGAGTACGGAGGGTGCAATGCAAAGACCGGTTCAATTTGGTGTATTGGGTGCAGCGAAATTTGCGCGCGAATACATGGCCCCGGCGATACATGCCGCCAATGGCGCGCGCTTGGCCGCGCTGGCAACCTCGGATACCGCAAAGGTAGAACCGTTTCAGTCCTTTTGCCCGGATTTGCAAGTATTTGACAGCTATGATGCGTTGTTGGCAGACGCCGGAATCGACGCAATCTACATCCCGTTGCCCAACCATATGCATGCGGAATGGAGCCTTAAGGCTTTAAAGGCTGGCAAGCATGTTCTGTGCGAAAAGCCCATGACCATGAAGGCGGATGAATTCGACGCATTGATCCAAAAGCGAGACCAAAGCGGCCTGTTGGCCGCCGAGGCATACATGATCGTCCATCACCCTCAATGGCAGCTTGCAAGGAAACTGATCGCTGATGGTGCCATCGGCAATTTGGTACATGTGACCGGTGCATTCAGTTTCGACAATCGCTCTGACACTCGGAACATTCGAAACCGTGCGGAAACGGGCGGTGGAGGATTGCGTGACATCGGGGTCTACGTGATCGGTGGAGCACGCTTTGCAACCGGGCAAGAGCCTGTGTCGGTGCAATCCGCGATCCGTTGGCAGGATGATATCGACATCTTCACTGAAATACGCGCCCAGTTCCCCGGATTTACCTATTCCAGCTATGTGTCCATACGGATGCATCCCCATCAAGAGATGGTATTTCACGGCGAGAGCGGTTTGATCCGCCTGACGACCCCGTTCAATGCGCGTGTGTTCGGAGAGGCGCGGGTCGAGCTGCACCGGCCGGGGCTTGAAGTTCAGGTCACCCGCTTCCCCGGAGCAGACCATTACAAGTTGCAGGTCGAGGCCTTTTGCCGATCAATCAGGGATGGGGCGGAATATCCTTGCCCTTTGGAATTCTCACGCGGGACGCAAGAGGTGATTGATCGTGTATTCGAGGGCGCGGTTTCACTGTAACTTGCGTTGCGGCCAACGGCTCAGCTATCCTGAGTGTCACAGTTTCAGGAGATGACCGATGGCCGGAGGTTGGGCACGCGACGGCGCTGTAAGCGAACAGATCGAAGCGTCGATCTCAGATGAACTGGCGCGGATGCAGGCGCAAAAGCGGCCCCAGGGCGAAAGCCTGACCCATTGTGCCGAATGCGAGGAACCTATCCCGGAAAAGCGTCGCGTCGCGTTGCCGGGAGTAAAGCTCTGCCTGGATTGCCAGCAAGAGCGGGACGGCGCGTTCAAGGCGCGCGGCGGCGTCAATCGGCGTGGATCGAAAGACAGTCAGTTGAAGTGATCTTGGTATGGCCGCGATGAGCCCATTGTGTCGGATGCGCCACTGGTTATGAATGTCCGAAGTCGGGAACGCAAATAAGTCATATGAAGAATCTCATACTCTTCTTGTTTTGTTCAGTCGGAGTATTGATAACCTTGCCAATAGTTCTGGTTATGGTTTGGTGGAGTTGGATTCACTTTGTTCAAAGCCCGCGATTTGCTTCTACGTTCTTTGAGGACTTGCTAGATATCGAAGCCGTAGTCGAAAGCCGCAGGTGGCATTGGGGCAGTCATCCATGGGCTGACAACGTATTTGGTTGTTCCTATGCAATTGCAAGTATTTCAGGGAACGCTGCATCAACCCCACCAGCGAACTGGCACGCCGATTGGGTCGAAACACCAGTTGCCGTCCCTGAAGGTCGCCACGATATCCTTGGCGCATGCACCTATCTTTGGCCAGAAGAGCTCAACGCTCGACTAATCCGAGCGCATGACGAACCAGGTTCATATTATTCCTCCAACTCAGAGACTTTGTTGCTTTATTCACCCAAAGAGAGAATCGCCGCAAGTATACGCTTCGGGGATTAAGCCGCCATTGGAACAAGCATACCAAATGGCGGTAATGTCCCACGTAGCGGACGCTTGCATTCAACAGCCCCTTGGGCGCGACAGTGCCGAGGAAGGAGGATTTCCACAAGGCAGATGTCGCCACCCTCTGTTACGGGCGTCTCAGCCCTCCATCGCCTCCAGCTCGTCAATGAAGCCCGAGATCATCGACAGGCCCTTGTCCCAGAATTTCGGGTCGCTGGCATCTAGCCCGAACGGGGCCAGCAGTTCTTTGTGGTGCTTTGATCCACCTGCGCGCAGCATTTCGAAATACTTGTCCTCGAAACCTTCGGCGCCGCTTTCATAGACCGAGTATAGCGCGTTCACCAACCCGTCGCCGAAGGCATAGGCGTAAACGTAGAAGGGCGAATGAACAAAGTGCGGGATATAAGCCCAGAAGGTCTCGTACCCGTCCATGAATTCGAATGCCGGGCCAAGACTTTCGGCCTGAACGCTCATCCACAGGGCATTGATGTCGTCTGGGGTCAGCTCCCCCTCGCGGCGGGCGGCGTGCAGTTTGCATTCAAAGTCGTAGAAGGCGATCTGGCGGACCACCGTGTTGATCATGTCCTCGACCTTGCCGGCCAGCAGAACCTTGCGCTGTTCGGGCGTTTCGGCCTGGTCCAGCATCTTGCGGAAAGTTAGCATCTCGCCGAAGACGCTGGCGGTTTCGGCCAGCGTCAGCGGCGTCGAGGACAGCATCTCGCCCTGATCGGCAGCCAGCACCTGATGCACGCCGTGGCCCAGCTCGTGCGCAAGCGTCATCACGTCGCGCGGTTTGCCCAGATAGTTGAGCATCACGTAAGGATGCACCTCGGTCACGGTGGGATGCGCGAAGGCGCCCGGAGCCTTGCCGGGCTTCACCGCCGCGTCGATCCAGCCTTTCGAGAAGAACGGCGCCGCGATGTCGGCCATGCGGGGATCGAAGGCGGCGTAGGCTTCCATCACGGTTTTCTCGGCGTCCTCCCACGACACGGTGCGGGTGTCTTCCATCGGCAGCGGCGCGTTGCGGTCCCAGACCTGCATCACATCCAGCCCCAGCCACTTTCGCTTGAGATCATAGTACCGATGGCTGAGTTTGGGATAGGCGGCCACGACCGCCTCGCGCAGGGCTTCGACCACTTCGGGTTCGACATCGTTCGACAAGTGACGCCCTGTTTGCGCGGTCGGCATCTTGCGCCAGCGATCGACGATTTCTTTCTCTTTGGCCTGCGTGTTGTGGACACGGGCAAATGTTTTGATGTTCTCCTGAAACACGCGGGCCAGTTCGCGCGCCGCGGCCTCGCGCTTGGAGCGGTCCTGTTCGGTCAGCAGGTTCAGGGTGCCTTCGATGTTCAGTTCGTCGCCGTCCACCGTAAAGGTCAGTCCGGCGATGGTTTCGTCGAAAAGACGCTCCCACGCGTCGCCGACAACGCCCAGATCGTGCAGGAATTTTTCCAGCTCGTCAGACAGCTGATAGGGCTTCATCGCGCGGATGCGCCGGAACACGGGCTCGTATCGGGCAAGATCCGGGTTGGCAGCAAAATGCGCCCCAAGCACATCATCTTCGATCCGGTTGATCTCGAGCGTGAAAAACACCAGAGGCGTTGTGAACACGGTGATCTTTTCCTGCATGTCCGACAGGAACTTGGCCCGCTCTGCGTCGGTGGTCAGTTGGTAATAGCGCAGACCGGCAAAGGACATGATACGGCCTGCGACGGCGTTGATCTTTTCATTGCGCTGAACGCAGGCCAAAAGGGCCGCAGCGTCCAGCTCTGCCAGCTTGCCTTCATAGTCTGCCGCAAAGGCGGCACATTCGCCTTCCAGCCAGTCCAAGTCGCGCGCCAGTTCGGGCGCCTCTTCCGAGGCGTAGAGATCCGTCAGATCCCATTCGGGAAGATTGCCCAGATTGTCGGCACCGCCCATTGCGTTTGCGTCACGGACGGGAAAGGGAAGGTCGCGCATGGATCACCTTTTGTAGACTGCTTTGCAAACATCTAGGGTTGGCGCGCGCGGATCACAAGCGGCCAATCCCAAGGTGAAAAGGTTTACGTGGAAACCAGCTTGGACGCCCCATTTGATTGGTTGGCCCGGAAATGACTGGCAAGCTGGTCCAGAACCGGGCCCCGAACGTCCGGTGCTTCCATCAGCACCTCATGTTCACCGTTCGGGATTTCGATCAATGTACCATTCGGCCAATTGGCCATGCGCGCCCGTATGGCCTTGCGATCGACGATCTGTTCGTGGCTGCCCAGAAAAGTCAGACAGGGTGTCTTTGGGGCGGGCTGTTCCATCAACCATTCGCATTCGTCCAGCGACTCGCGCAGCCAGCGGTTGGAAGGGGCACCAAGAGCCAGTTCGGGATGCGCATTCAGCTGATTTTGCATCATCCGGTACATGTCCGGGTCGCGGGTCAGCATATTCCCGTCGAAAGGTTGCGACAGGACATAGCTTTCAAGCGTCGTGGTCGGGGGGGTGCGTTCGCCAAGGCCAAGCGCGGTGCCCCAATACGCTGTAACGCGGCTCAGAGGTTTCATGACCGGAGTGAAGAAAATTCCCCACATCGGGCCGGTGAACGCGCACGCGGCAAAGCACCCTTTTTCGATGACGGCACGCAACCCGATGGCACCGCCCATCGAATGCCCGACGACATACCACGGCTTGGGCAAATCCAGAGCGTTGGCAAGGTCCAGGGTTGACTGAACATCATATTGGTAATCGGTGAAATGATCGACATGGCCGATGCGTGGGTTGTCCAGCAACCGATCCGCAAGACCCTGACCGCGCCAGTCCACGGCCAGCATCGCAAAGCCGCGCTTCGCGAATTCACCGGCGGTACTGCCATATTTTTCGATATATTCGGTGCGTCCGGGGAACATCATGACGGTGCCATGTGCGCCATCATCCGGAAGCCAGTGACCCACGCGAATGCGTTTTTGGTCAGACATCGTCAACCAATGGGCCTTTCCACCGGCAGGTCCGCCGGCCACGTCTTCAAAAAAGGGGGCCGGCGACAACTCCATCAGGCCAGCACCGAGGCAAGCTTCATGGCAACACCCATGTCGCCGTCAATGCTCAGCTTTCCGGACATGAACGCGCCGGTCGGATTCAGCTCACCGCTGAGGATCTGTTCGAATGTCTCTGCATCAGCGCTCATGGTGACACTGGCCTCTTCATCGCTGACCCGCGCACCGTTTTCGTCCAGAACGATCGAACCCAGATCGGTGATGGCGAACTTGGCCGTGTCATCAAACGCGCCGCCATCAAGTTTTTCGTTCAGTGCGGCAGCCGCCTTTTCAAGAGTCTCGCTCATGCTTTTCCTCATATTGTTAGTGCGCCGTGAATGGACATCCCCGGTCGCAACGCTACACTGACTACTGTTATGAGCATTGCAATTCACAATCTCAAAGGTACCGTTGCGGCACTTTTTGTCCTAGTCACGTTTTCCACCAATTGTTTCGCGCAGCAGGCGGATTCACGGGACGAGGATGAGTTGCTGCAAAAACTGGCGCAGTCGACCCCGGAACAGGCAATTGCACTGGATCGGCAGTTGCAGGCGCTGTGGTCGCAATCGGGGTCTGCGTCGGCTGATCTGCTGCTGGAGCGGGGACGCGAGGCCTTGGATGAGGGCGACGTCGACGCTGCTCTGGATCATCTGACCGCGCTGACGGATCACGCGCCTGATTTTGCCGAAGGCTGGCATCTGCGCGCATCTGCCTTTTTCGGGGTCGAGCGATTTGGTATGGCGGCCGCCGATCTGGAACATGTGCTGACGCTGAATCCAAATCACTATGAGGCGATTTACGGTCTGGGTCTGATCTTTGAAGTTATCGGGGAACCTCGGAAAGCCTACGAGGCTTATTCTCGGGCGTTGTCTATACATCCTCATCACGAAGAAGTAACCAATGCCGTGAATCGGCTGAAGCCTCAGGTTGAAGGCAAGGCGCTGTAAGGCTCGGGGCAGGGGGCGAATGTGAGCGGGTCATCCCGAATCGTGGCCGTACTTGGCCCGACCAACACTGGTAAAACCCATTACGCTATCGAACGCATGCTGGGCCATCGGACCGGCGTGATCGGTCTGCCGCTGCGCCTGCTGGCGCGCGAGGTCTATGACAAGATCGTTGCGATCCGTGGGCCGTCGGTGGTGGCGCTGGTCACGGGTGAAGAACGGATCGTACCGCCCCGCGCCCAGTATTGGGTGTGCACGGTTGAGGCGATGCCGGAAGGCATGGGCGCTGATTTTGTTGCCATCGATGAGATCCAGCTCTGTGCCGATCCGGAACGGGGTCACGTCTTCACCGACCGTCTGCTTAGGTCTCGCGGCACGAACGAGACATTGTTCCTGGGCTCGGACACAATGCGTGGCCCGATTTCGGCGCTGGTCCCCCAGGCGCAGTTCGTGCGGCGAGAGCGGATGTCACAGCTGGTTTACTCGGGCTCCAGAAAGATCAGCCGGATGCCTGCGCGCAGCGCCATCGTGGGGTTCTCGGTTGAAAACGTCTATGCCATCGCCGAATTGCTGCGCCGCCAGAAAGGTGGTGCCGCGGTGGTCATGGGGGCGCTCAGCCCGCGGACCCGGAATGCACAGGTGGACCTGTATCAAAACGGCGAGGTTGATTACCTGGTTGCCACGGACGCTATCGGGATGGGGTTGAACCTGGATGTGAACCACGTTGCGTTTTCATCCCTGTCCAAATTCGATGGGCGCAGGATGCGTCCGCTTGCGCCGAACGAGCTGGCGCAGATCGCAGGCCGGGCAGGTCGCGGGATGTCGGATGGCACCTTCGGCGTAACCGGAGAGGCCCCGCCGCTGGACGAGGGCGTGGCACAGGCGATAATGGACAGCCGGTTTACGCCGATGAAAAAGCTGAACTGGCGGAACGCCGCCCTTCGGTTCGGCTCGATTGAAGCGCTGATCGACTCGCTTGAGGTCAGCCCGGATGATGAACACCTGATCAAGGCCCGCCCTGCTGATGACCTGAACGCGTTGAAATCGCTGTCGCAAGTGACCGAGGTTGTCGCCCGGGCAAGCGACGGCCCGTCCGTCCGGTTGCTGTGGGATGTGTGCAGAATCCCTGATTTTCGCGGTATCAGCCACGCGGAACACGCCAGCTTGCTGGAGGTGATCTATGGCCATCTGCATGAACGGGGATCTATTCCCGACGAGTTCATGGCGCGGCAGATCAGACGGATCGATCAGACCCACGGCGATATCGACGCTTTATCTAAAAGATTGGCATATATTCGCACGTGGACATATGTTGCGCAGCGGAAAGGGTGGGTTCGTGACGAATCACATTGGCGTGACGAAACCCGCACTGTAGAAGACAGACTGTCCGACGCTCTGCATGAGCGTCTCACGCAAAGATTTGTGGATCGGCGCACATCCGTTTTGTTGCGCCGGCTCAAACAGAAGGAGGCCCTTTTGGCCGAAGTAAATGACAAGGGTGAAGTGACCGTCGAAGGCGAATTCGTCGGTCGTCTGGAAGGGTTCCGGTTCATCCCGGACAAAAGCGCGCAGGGAACCGAGGCGAAAGCTCTGAAATCGGCGTCTCTGCAAGCACTCGCGCCGCAATTCCATCTGCGCGCCGATCGCTTCTACAACGCGCCCGATACTGAAATTGATTTCACTGATCAGGGTGGCCTGATGTGGGGTGAATACGCCGTTGGCAAGCTGGTTGCCGGGGCCGAACCTCTCAAACCCATGGTCGAAGTGTTTGTTGACGAAGCGGCTGGGCCGGATGTCGAGCAGAAAGTGCAGCGCCGTTTGCAGCACTTCATTGACCGCAAGGTGGCCGCTCTGTTCGAGCCGCTGCTGAACCTGTCCCGCGATGAGGAACTCAGTGGCCTTGCCAAAGGATTTGCTTTCCGCATGGTCGAAGCGCTGGGTATCCTGCCCCGCGCCCAGGTCGCACAAGAGGTCAAGGATCTTGATCAGGACGCCCGCGGTGCCTTGCGCAAGCATGGTATCCGGTTCGGCCAGTTCACCATTTTCATGCCGCTGCTGTTGAAACCGGCCCCCACGCGTCTGCGTCTCGTGCTTTGGGCGCTGTCCAGCGGGTTGCAGGAATTCCCCGAAGCGCCACCTCCGGGCCTGGTGACCGTGCCGGTCGCCAAGGATGCACCGCAGGGCTATGACACCATGTGTGGCTACCGCGATGCAGGCGAGCGTTCGATCCGTATCGACATGTTGGAACGTTTGGCGGACATGCTGCGCGCTGAAGACAGCCGCGGGGGATTCGAAGCCAAACCCGATATGCTGTCGATCACCGGTATGACCCTGGATCAGTTCGCAGACCTGATGCAGGGGCTGGGATACAAGGCGGAACGCGGCGAGCGGCCGAAAGTCAAACCTGCACCGGTCGAACAGCCGGCGGCAGCTGAAGCGGACAAACCGACCGCCGAAGAAGCCCCGGCAAGTGAAGTCGCGGCAGAAGAGGTCGCCGCACCCGCCGAGGCGGCAGCCGAGGCCACCGACGGCACCGAGGCGGCAGCCGAGGCTGGCGCGGACAGCCTTCCCGCAGAACCAGTGTCAGACGAACCCGAGGTTGAAGTGTTCTACACCTTCACCTGGGCCCGTCAGCGACAGCCCAACCGAGGCCCGCGCCGCGAGCAGGGGCAGGGCAAGGGCAAACCGCGCGGCAAACCGCAGGATGGCCGTGGCAAACCGCACGGCAAGAAGGGCGGCAAGCCTCAGGGCGCCAAGACCTTCTCGTCGCGGCCGCCGAAAAAGGAAAAGGCGATTGATCCTGACAACCCGTTTGCAGCCGCGCTGATGGGTTTGAAGGACGGCAACTGATCCGAAATGGCCGAGGCCAAGCTGCGGATTGACAAATGGTTGTGGCAGGCGCGGTTCTTCAAGACCCGCAGCCTGGCCGCCAAACAGGTCAGCGGCGGCCATGTCAGGTTGAACGGAAACCGGGTGCAAAAACCGGCGCAGGCCGTGGCCCCGGGCGACGTTCTGACCTTTCCTCAGGGCCGTATCGTCCGCGTTGTGCGCATCGAAAAAATCGGGGATCGCCGTGGTCCGGCCCCCGAAGCGCAAACGCTGTATTTCGATATGACCGAAAAACAGGACGTTCCGCCCAAAAATCCGGGGTTTGAGGGAAAAGGTCGCCCGACAAAGAAAGATCGCCGTTCACTTGATCTTTCTCGCACCGAAGATCGCTGATCATATCTTGAAGAGTAGGCCAGACTGAATTAGCTAAACGCTCAAACCGCAAACGGGAATCCGATCATGACCTATGTTGTCACCGAAAACTGTATCGCCTGCAAATATACCGACTGTGTCGAAGTATGTCCGGTGGACTGTTTCTATGAAGGTGAGAACACGTTGGTCATCCATCCCGACGAATGCATCGACTGCGGTGTTTGCGAACCGGAATGCCCGGCCGACGCGATCCGCCCCGATACTGAACCGGGCATGGATCAATGGGTCGAATTCAATCGCAAGTACTCGGAAATGTGGCCTGTGATCGTCACCAAGAAAGATCCGCTTCCCGATGCGGAAGAACGCGACGGTGAAGAAGGCAAGATGGAGAAGTATTTCTCGGAAGCACCGGGCGAGGGTGGTTGAACGATTCGCGCTCAAACCCCTGTTTGATGCGAAAAGAACGCGGCACAACCTGTTGAAAACAGGTTGAATATGAAGATTTACCGTAGGGTAAACTTTCGGGTGTCGTATTTTTGTGATATACTTGGTTCTTGTATGATGACCGAGATTGGGATGCGCTCCACAAGTATGCTCGCTTTGGAGATTTGAATTTGTGACAATATCGCCGCCTGTCGGGGCTGAAAAAGTCCCCGCATGTGGTGCTTTTGTTGTCTGTGTCCCGTCCGCAAGCAAGGAAAAAACTGAATGACAAAGTCGAAAAAGCTCGAGTTCCGCCCGAACGACTATGTTGTCTACCCCGCCCACGGCGTAGGCCAGATCATCTCGATCGAAGAACAGGAAGTCGCGGGATTCTCTCTGGAGCTGTTCGTCATCTCATTTGAGAAAGACAAGATGACTCTACGCGTGCCGACCAACAAGGTTACCGAATCCGGACTGCGGTCGCTCAGCTCGCCCGACGTGATCAGTCAGGCGATGAAAACGCTGAAGGGAAAGGCAAAGGTCAAACGCGCCATGTGGTCGCGCCGTGCTCAGGAATACGAACAGAAAATCAACTCGGGCGATCTGATCTCGATTGCGGAAGTGGTCCGCGATCTGCATCGCACGGACGACCAGCGCGAGCAGAGCTATTCCGAGCGTCAGCTGTACGAAGCTGCCCTGGAACGTCTGACCCGCGAGGTCGCGGCGGTTTCCGGCACCGGCGAAGTATCCGCTGCCAAACAGGTGGACGAAGTTCTGACCTCTCGCGCTGCCTGACAGCGAGTTCAATATGACAACAGGCCGCTCCACCATCGGGGCGGCCTTTTTCGTGGCTTGGTGAATTCCGCAAGTACCGCTAATTTCACTGTATATGCAGCAAGCTACAGGGCGGACATGAAGCAGGCAGTTAGATATCTGTATATCGGACATGACCCGATTTCGGTCTGGTTTCGGTACGCTCTGATCCTGTTCGATGTTGCGACAATCATTTTCTTTGTCGCAACGGCTCACGTCCCTCATGGTCCCGGCTTGGTCCTTGCAAGCCAGTTGATCGGTTTTTTGATTTTCTTGGACTTCTCTGCGCGGCTTTGGATTTCAAAGGATCGTTGGAAGCTGCTGCGCCAGATTTATACGCTGGCGGATATTGTCGTCATCGTCTCGCTGGTTCTGGATCCGTTCCTGACGGGCAACCTGGCTTTCCTGAGGATTCTGCGGGCCTTGCGCCTGATCCATTCATACCACCTGCTCAGGGACTTGCGACGCGACAGTACCTTTTTTCGCACCCATGAAGACGCGGTGATTGCAGCAATCAATCTGATGGTATTTGTCTTTGCCACCTCTACGGCGGTTTTGGTGTTCTTCATTCCGGAAGACGCCCAGACGCCTTACATAGACGCGCTGTATTTCACCATGGCCACCCTGACCACAACCGGGTTCGGCGACATCACGCTGAGCACCCCTTGGGGCAAGCTGTTCTCGGTGTTCATCATGGTCGTGGGTGTCGCGTTGTTTGTCCGTTTGGCGCAGGCGATATTCATGCCGCAGAAGGTACGTCACAAATGCCCAAGCTGCGGGTTGTATCGGCATGATCCCGATGCCGTGCATTGCAAGCATTGCGGTGGAACACTGCGGATCGAAACAGGCGGCGTGTCCTAGATCTGCGCGCTGATGGCAAGCAGAAACGCGATCTCGGCCAGTTGTTGCGATGCCCCAAGTATGTCCCCGGTCTGGCCGCCGATCTTCTTGCGCGCTGTCAGCGCCAAGATGGCAGCAACCGAGGCGGCAGAGAAGATGGCGGTGATCGCCGCACCCCCGCACAGGAAAACGGCGATTGGAGCGGCCAGGCCCAAGGACATGCTGACCGAAATCGCGCCGGGGGTTCCCACCGAATGGCTCAGCCCCGATTTTCTGGCGTTTGGCAGGGATGCCATCAAAACCGGCATCAAGGCGCGTGAGAACATGCAGGCTGCCAGAATCGCCCAAATCGACCCGGTTGCCAAAATCGCGGCAACTGCCGAAACCCGAGCAAGCTGAGAAAAAACCAAAGCGAGAACACCATAGGTTCCGATCTGGCTGTCTTTCATGATTTCAAGTCGACGTTCAGCGGTGAACCCGCCCCAGAGGCCGTCGAACGTATCGGCCAGACCGTCTTCGTGCATCGCGCCCGTCGTCATGATCAACGTTGCAACCAATAGGGCCGCGGCAACAAAAGGGGGCAGATGAAAGACCATTGCCAACCATCCGACCAGACAGGCAATCGCTCCGACGGCCAGCCCGGCGATGGGGAAGGCCCATGCCGCCTGTGCCTGCCGTTTGAACACAGGTTCGGGCAATCGGGGCAGAGGCAGGCGGGTCAACAGTACCAGAGCCAGCGGAATATCCCACAGGGAAAAGGGATTGGTGTCGTTTTTTTGCACGCCCGTGCCTTTCGGGGTCTTGTTGGATTCAATGCTTCGGTTAAACACACAGGACCACTCTGATGCAATGAGGCTTTCATGTTGCCTGAACTGAATGATTTGAACGCGTTCCGCGCTGCGCTTGCAGCGGCTCCGGGGCCGGATGCCACCGCGGCACAGGGCGCGGCAGAGCGAAACGGACAACTGACGAAACCCCCGGGTGCGCTGGGGCGACTTGAAGACTTGGCAATCTGGTACGCTGGATGGCGAGGAGATGCCCGGCCACAGATCACGGCGCCACAGGTCATCGTCTTTGCCGGAAACCACGGAGTCACCGCACAGGGGGTCTCGGCTTTTCCGTCGGAAGTGACCGTGCAAATGGTGATGAACTTCGAACATGGCGGTGCGGCGATCAACCAACTGGCCCGGGCGGCGGGTGCGGCGATGGATGTACACGCACTGGATCTGGACAACCCGACCGCAGATTTCACCCAGGCACCGGCCATGACGGAAGCCGAACTGCTGGATGCGCTGCGCACCGGCTGGCAGGCCGTGGACCCGCAGGCAGATCTTTTGGTCGTGGGCGAGATGGGCATTGGCAACACGACCCCGGCAGCCGCCATTGCCTGCGCGCTGTTCGGCGGTGACGCGGCCGATTGGACAGGTCGCGGGACAGGCGTCGATGATGCAGGGCTGACCAACAAGACCCGCGTTGTGGCCGAAGGTGTAGCGTTGCACAAGTCAGAGGACGGCCTTGAAATCCTGCGCTGCCTCGGAGGTCGTGAGATCGCGGCGATGGCAGGGGCGATTGCCGCCGCGCGGATATTGCGCATTCCTGTGATCCTTGACGGTTTTATCTGTACCGCCGCCGCTGCCTGCCTGTGGAGGCTGTCGGACACCGCGCTGGATCACGCCGTGGCCGGCCACCAAAGCGCCGAGGCCGCACACGGTGCCGTATTGGCGAAGCTGGGCAAGGAACCGCTGCTGAGTCTTGGTCTTCGGCTGGGCGAAGGGTCGGGCGGGGCACTGGCGATCAATATTCTCAAAAGCGCCGTGGCCTGCCATTCCGGTATGGCAACCTTTGCCGAGGCAGGAGTGTCTGACGGTTGATTCATTGCCTGACCCGGGCACAGGCTTGGGTCAGGCGGACTTCTTGGCGTGTTTTTCGGCCAGCTCCAGCAGCGCGGTTTCCAAATCTTTTTCCAGCTGCTGTGCACGCTCGATGTATTTCTTGTTTTCGGCAGTTGGCAGACCCGGGACCCATAGTTCGGCGAGATCGCGAACAGACATCCGGTCATGGTGATAAAAGGTCTGTTCCGCCTGTGCGGCCTCGTACTCACTTAGCCCGACATTCTCCAGAACATAGCGGCCTGCGCGCAATGAGCTGTCGAAAAGTTCCCGCACGATGTCGTTGGCGCCAGCCTGATAGAGCTCGTACACATGCGTCCGGTCGCGGGCGCGGGCGATGATGTGAAGGTCAGGGCGCTGCCGTCTGGCATACCCGACAAGCCGCGTGACTTGCTTGTGGTCATCCATGGCGGCGACAAGGACCGACGCTTTTTCCAACCCCGCAGCGCGCAGCAATTCAGGGCGTGTAGGATCGCCCAGAAACCCTTTGACGCCGAAACGGCGCATCAACTGAATGGTTTCGATATCATGGTCCAGTACAACCGTCTTGAACCCGCTGGCCCGCACCAGCCGGTTTACAATCTGCCCGAACCGACCAATCCCGGCGATGATGACGGGGCCTTTTTCGTCAATTTCGTCCGGCACAGGTTCTTTGGAAGTGTCGCCGATCTTTCGCGACAGAAGATCGTAGATGATAAACAGAAGCGGTGTGATCAGCATCGTCAAAGCGATGATCATCAGCAGTTTTTGGGACAGGTCGGGGGGGATGACATTCTGTTGCGTGGAAAATGCCAGCAGAACAAAACCAAACTCACCCGCTTGCGCCAAGCCCAAGGTAAACAGCCAGTGATCGCGCCCACGCAACTTGAAGGCCTTGCCCACAAGATACAGGATGATCCCTTTTGCAAGGATCAAAAGAAGCGCCAGACCGATCAGGTCAAGGGGATCATCAAAGAAATAGGCAACATCGATCCCGGCACCGACCGTGATGAAGAAAAGCCCAAGCAAAAGCCCTTTGAATGGCTCAAGGTCGCTTTCCATTTCATGTCTGAACTCGGAACTAGCCAGAACAACGCCCGCCAGGAAGGCGCCCAGGGCAGGGGAAAGCCCGACGAGGGTCATCAGGAAGGAAATCCCGACCACGATCATAAGCGCCAGGGCGGTATACATCTCGCGCAGGCGGGTCGCGTGGATGAAGCGAAACAGCGGGCGGGTCAGGTAGACACCGGCCAGAATGACAAACACCACTGCCCCGATCGTAACCAGCGTGACGGCCCAACCCGGCAGACCTTCGACCAGAGAAAGGCTGTGATGGTCCGCGCCGTGAAGTTCTCCGGCCCCGCGGTCAATCGAACCATCCGATTCGATATGAGGCATGGCCGGCAAGGCCAGAAGTGGAAGCAAGGCCAAGATCGGAATGACCGCTATGTCCTGCGTCAGCAGCACCGAAAACGTAGCTCGACCGCCATTTGTTCGCATCAGGCCCTTTTCCGAAAGAGTCTGAAGAACGATTGCCGTGGATGACAGCGACAAGGTCAGCCCTACGGCCAGGGCGACCGACCAAGGGTGGTTGGCGTACATTGCCACGGCAGCGATCGCAGCCGTCGACAACGCAACCTGCAACCCGCCCAACCCCAGCAACTTGTCGCGCATATCCCACAGGGCGCGTGGCTCCAGTTCCAGACCGATCAGGAACAGCATCATCACCACACCGAATTCGGCAACGTGTTGAAGGTTTTCCGTTTCCGCGCCGACAAGCCCAAGAACAGGTCCAATGATGATCCCGGCGGCCAGGTATCCAAGCACCGACCCCAGCCCCAGCCGTGCAGACAGGGGAACGGCGATGACCGCCGCTGCCAGATAGATCGAAGCCTGATATAGGAATACGTCCATAGGTGTCCTCTCGGGCCCGTTCAGGTGGGCAGGGGGGCGTCGCGTTTCAGTTGGTCCATTACGATCTGGCTATGGACCCTTGCAACGGCAGGATGCGGCAGGATGACCGAATGTAGCAAGCTGTTGAGCGCGGAAAGATCGTCACAATAGATGTGCAGCAGGTAATCTGCCTCTCCGGTCATCGTCCATGCGCTGGTAATTTCGGGGCGGGTGTCGACCATGCGGGCGAAGCTTGCAGATTGTTCAGGGCCATGAGTCCCCAGATGGACCTGAACAAAGCCTTGCACTTGCAGACCCAGTTTCAACGGGTCCAGCCGGGCGGCATACCCGGTGATGTACCCTTCGGCCTCAAGCCGCTGGCGGCGACGTCCTGCCTGACTGGGCGACAGGTTCAGCATTTCGCCCAGTTGGTGCGCGGTCAGGTGTGCGTCCTTTTGCAGGGCGGAAAGCAATCGCTTGTCGGTCGCGTCCAGCATGTGCGGAAAAATCCTGCCTTTGTTAACTTTTATGCGCGTTTTGCGCGCCTATCGGCAGTTTACACGAAAACAATGCGCAGAAACAGCGTCATAAAAGTCATATTTTTGAATCAGCAAAGAAATTCCTGTTTTCGAAGGAGACGCGCCATGGGTCCTTTCCCACACAACGCCCCGAAATCTGTTATCAACGAAGAAAACCCTGCCGGTACCGATGGGTTTGAATTCGTCGAGTTTGCCCATCCTGAACCGCAGGAGCTGCGTGATCTGTTCGCGAAGATGGGGTTTGATCTGGTGGCCCGCCACAAAGAAAAACCCGCCGTCGAGCTCTGGCAGCAAGGGGATGTCACCTATATCCTGAACGCGGATCCCGACAGCTTTGCCGCGAGGTTCGTGGAAGAGCACGGCCCTTGCGCGCCATCCATGGGGTGGCGCGTTGTTGACGCGCAAAAGGCCTATGACCATGCGGTGTCGAAAGGTGCAGAACCTTACGACGGCGCTGACAAAACCATGAATGTGCCTGCGATCAAGGGCATCGGCGGATCATTGATCTATTTCATCGATCAATATTACGACACATCGCCCTACAATCAGGAATTCGAGTGGATCAAGGAATCCAAACCACGGGGTGTGGGCTTCTTCTATCTCGATCACCTGACGCACAACGTCTACAAGGGCAACATGGACAAGTGGTTCAAGTTCTACGGCGACCTGTTCAACTTCCGTGAAATTCGTTTCTTTGACATTCAGGGCAAGTTCACCGGGTTGTACAGCCGGGCGCTGACGTCTCCTTGTGGTCGTATCCGCATCCCGATCAACGAAGACCGCGGTGAGACGGGGCAAATCGTGTCTTACCTGAAGAAATACAAAGGTGAAGGCATCCAGCATATTGCTGTCGGCAGTGACGATATTTACGCCTCGACCGATGCAATTGCGGAAAACGGTCTGAAATTCATGCCGGGCCCGAACAAGGCATATTACGAGATGTCCAAGACCCGTGTGGCCGGCCACGAGGAGCCGTTGGACCGGATGATGAAACACGGCATCCTGATCGATGGTGAAGGCGTTGTTGACGGTGGTGAGACCCGGATTCTGCTACAGATTTTCTCGAAAACCGTCATCGGACCGATCTTCTTCGAGTTCATTCAGCGCAAGGGCGACGACGGTTTCGGCGAGGGAAATTTCCAGGCGCTATTCGAATCCATCGAACGCGAACAGATCGAAAGCGGCGAGATTTCCGCAGCCTGATTGCAACGCACTGACACGCCGGGGGCAGTTCATCTGCCTTCGGCGCTTTCATGTGACGGTTGGTGCGTCAGAAGATCGATTGCCGGTTTTCAGCTGCGCGGCATCGCCAGGGTCACGTTGCGGCCCTTTTTCTGATATCGAAGCTCACTGTCGCTGATCGCGATCACTTTCCCGCCATCAAGGCGGTCTCCGACTTTCAGCTTTTTGTAACGCCCGCTGGGAAGCCGCACCAACGCGCGTCTGTTGGCTGGCGTTCCGTAGACCCCGATCAGGTTCAATCTGCGTAGGTTGATTGCGTTGTCGATCGTGGCTTGTCGTGCGACCGAGGCAGTCGAAGGGATTTTGGGTGCGACGGTTTTTGGTTGGAACGATCCTGCTTCATCGGATTTCTGATCCAATGCTGCTGTGGACCCAAGATTCGAACTGTTTGAAGCAGCTGATTTGGCAGGGGCCAATCCGGCAGGGCGGGATTTGGGGCGCGGGACTCTTACGACAGCCAAGGCCGTTGGTGCATCATCGACCTGTGGCTTGGTCTGAAGGCTTTCCGGGCGCGTTTTCGGTCGCTTGGATGCCAATTCCTCCAATGACCGGCCACCCAGTTGACCGCGCTCGAAATTCTCGACCAGATCAGCAGGGCGTGGCTTGGGCCGAATGCCTGCCAATCTGTCGTCGACCTCGTCGACCACCGGTTCTTCTTCGAAACGAACCGGAGTTTCAGGCGGAACCTTGGATGGGCGCCCCAGATAAACAACGATCCCTTCCGGATTCACTGTGCCTTCCGGTGTTGGCACGACCAAGCCGTTCTCATCCAGATCAAACCGAGTGCCCGCAATGTTGGGGGATAGGTCGGGTTCAAAAGGAGCGTCGGTGTCAAAACTGGGGTCGGGGGGCAAGGCTACTGCATCCTCGAACAGATCGGCGTTGTCGAGCGATGCCAGATACAATTCCTGCGGTTCAACAGTTTCTGGTGTTTCCGGTGCCGCTGGCGCTGTCGTGCTTATGCCCGTAACGGCCTCAACATCTCTTTGCGTCTCGGGGTCCTGAGCGACGGATTCCACCGCGGTAGGGGCTACTTTGAGGGCCTCCAGAATGGCTGCATCTGTGGCAGTCAGATCCGACTGCGTGCCGGTCTCGGTTTCTGAGGCCTCGTTCGCAGGCTCTTCGGCGTCATCGGTCGCAAGGTCCGGAACGACTTGTTGCGGGGTTTCCAGCGCAGCAGTGTCCAACTCTGGTTCAGGCAGGGGCTCTGCGGCCGGTTCAGAAGTCGAAACCGCAACCTGCGCCGGGCTCTGTTCCGCCTGATCCTGTTCAGTGTCGGACCCCGATGCCAGCCATACGCCAACAAGCCCACCAACGAGAAGCACAGCGGCAGAGACCGGAATGGCAGACCGGTTTACCCTTGAAGATGCATCAAGGCTGTTTGCTGTTTCCCGGGGTGCACGGAAAGCCTCGGGCGCGACGGTGCCGGCAATCGGATGGGTTGGCAGGCCGGAATCATCAGCCTGTTCAACTGCACCCGTTTCCACCGGAGATGGCTGGTTTTCCGGGCGTGACAGATCGGAAGCGACCGAGGTTTCGCGAAACAACGCCTCGCGCGGGAACGCGCCCTCTTTGTCTTCGGCAGTGAACGCCACCACCACAAAACCATGTTCCGAGGCAAAGGTCCGTGCTTCGGCCAGAGTTTCAACCGCCACGGCAGCAACATAGGTCGTGTCACCTTCGGTGTGACTGTCATAACTTAGTTCCGACAGGGCGTAAGGCGTGGCCTCAGTCAGAGCACTTTCGATACGTTCCGTCCGGCCTTCCGGCGGCAGCCCATCGGTCGAAAGCTTTAGAAACCGAACCTGATCTTCTGGCAGCACGAGCTTGCAGCTCAGATCATTTTCCAGCGCAAATGCCTTTTCCCGCAATGCCTTTATCTGTGCAGACAAGTCCGGAACATCCAGCGGAATTGTACCGATAACAAACCAGTCGTCATCGGAACGGTGGTGCAGTGTTATTCCGGTCGCAGAAAAAGACAGCGCAAAGGCGGGTTTCATATTCCGGAGGAACCATAATTATCAATGTCAATGCAAACGACTTTGCGTTTGCAGACCGACATTAAAGCAGGAACCCGCCGAGGGAAAGAAAAAGGCGGTATCCCCTCTTGTATCGCAAGGACCCGTCAACCCATCTAAAAGCAGAGTAATTTGGAGTGATAACCTTGAAGACATTCGCTTTTCTGGCCGCGATGATGGCGGCTACGGCTGCCGGGGCCGCTCATGCGGAAGAACGTCGCATCAACGTTGATGCAACCGGAACAGTGCAGATTGCGCCTGATATGGCGACGATAACCCTGGGCGTGACCAACGAAAACGCCGAAGCCTCGGCTGCGATGCAGGCGACGTCGGATGCCGTATCCAAAGTCCTGGCGCGTCTGACCGAGATGGGTATCGAAGATCGTGACGTCCAGACACGGGATCTGTCATTGTCCCCCGTCTGGTCGGGTCGTCATGGACAGAATGGGGAGACACCGGAAATCACCGGCTTTACTGCGTCCAATCGCGTGTTTGTGCGTGTGCGCGACCTGACCCAACTGGGGAAGATCATGGACGCGGTCATTCAGGACGGCGCCAATGATTTCGGGGGCTTGAGCTTTGGCGTGCAGGACCCCAAACCGATCGAGGCGCAGGCGCGTGCCAAGGCCGTTGGCGAAGCCACGGTCAAAGCACAGCAATTGGCGCAGGCAGCGGGCGTGACGCTTGGTCCGGTTCAGTCGATCTCGGAACAAACAGCTGGCATTCGTCCGATGGCAGAAATGCGCGCGCTGAGCATGGCGGATGCGGGTGGTGTTCCCGTCGCGGGAGGCGAGGTCTCGGTTTCCGTCAGTGTCTCGATGGAATTCGAGATTTCAGACTAAGATCTCGCTTTCGCACGGGCCATCAGCGGTTTGCGCTGCTGGCCCTTGTTGTCAAAATTGTCGGGCGCCAGCCAGGCTTCGAATGCATCGCGAATGCGCGGCCATTCAGTGTCGATGATCGCGTACCATGCCGTGTCCCTGTTGCGGCCTTTGTAGTGGTTCGCCTGCCGAAACACTCCTTCGAAAGTAAATCCCAGCCGTTCAGCGGCATTGCGTGACGGTGCATTCAGTGCGTCGCATTTCCACTCGTACCGGCGATAGCCAAGCTCGTCGAAAACCCGCTTCATCATGAGGTACATGACCTCGGTCGATTGCGGCTTGCGTTGCAGCAGCGGCGAAAAGTGGATGTGGCCGACTTCGATGGCACCCGCTGCGGGTTCGATCCGAAGATAAGAGGCCATGCCCACCGGCACTTCGTCCGCATCCAATACGGTATGAAACATCGGGTCCGCATCCATGCAGTTGGTGCGGGCCCAGTCTTCAAATTCCGGTTCGCTGTCAAACGGGCCATAGGGCAGGTATGTCCAGTTTCGGCCATCCCTGTCATTTGCAAACGCCCGAAAAAGCCCGGGCGCATGGCGATTCACATCCAGTGGCACGACAGAACAGTACCGGCCTTCCATCGGTGTATAAGGCGGTGTCGGGCGCGGAAAGTCACCCGACACCGGCAAACCGATGGGCTGGCCCAGTGCGTTTGTGGCGTGCCCGGCCATTGTCAGGCGCTGGCCTTGGCGAGGGCCTGATCTAGGTCCGCGATCAGGTCGTTCACGTCTTCGATGCCGATAGACACCCGCACGACACCCGGACCTGCACCGGCAGCCTCTTGCTGTTCCGGCGTTAGTTGACGGTGGGTGGTCGAGGCCGAATGGATGATCAACGAGCGGGCATCGCCCAGATTGGCCACATGGCTGAAAATCTCAAGAGCGTTGACCAGTTTGATACAGGCGTCATAACCGCCCTTCACCGCAAAGGTGAACAGTGCACCGGCGCCACGCGGATACTGTGATTTGACCCGGTCCTTGTAAGGTGATGACGGCAATCCCGCATAGGTGACGTATTCCACGCGGTCATCCGCTTCCAGCCACGCTGCGATTTTCTGGGCGTTTTCGACGTGACGCTCCATCCGCAGCGACAGTGTTTCGATCCCCATCAGCGTGTAATGGGCTGCCTGCGGGTTCATGGTCATGCCCAGATCACGCAGACCGATGGCAATGCCGTGGAAGGTGAAGGCCAGCGGGCCAAAGGTCTCGTGGAACTTCAGGCCGTGATAGGCAGGCTCGGGTTCGCTCAGTGACGGGAATTTGTCATTCGCGGACCAGTCGAACTTGCCAGAATCCACGATGCACCCGCCTGTGACGGTGCCGTTGCCGGTCAGGTACTTGGTGGTAGAATGCACAACCAGCGTTGCGCCGTGCTCGATCGGACGGCACAGGTAGGGCGTGGCCGAGGTGTTGTCGACAATAAGCGGGATGCCCGCCGCATCAGCAACATCCGCCAACGCACGGATATCAGACACATAACCGCCCGGATTGGCGATGGATTCGCAGAACACGGCGCGGGTGTTTTCGTCGATGGCATCCTTCACGGCGTCCAGATCATCGGTATCTACGAATTTGGCGGACCAGCCAAAGCGTTTGATCGTCTGGCTGAACTGCGTGACCGTGCCGCCATACAAACGGGTCGAGGCGACAACGTTGCAGCCGGGGCCCATCAGCGGAAACAGCGCCATGATCTGTGCCGCATGCCCGGACGAGCAGCACACCGCCCCGACGCCGCCTTCAAGCGTCGCCACGCGTTCCTGTAGAACGGCGACGGTTGGGTTGGTCAGGCGGGAATAGATAAAGCCCACCTCTTGCAGGTTGAACAGGGCCGCTGCGTGGTCCGCATCCCGGAACACATAGGCCGTGGTCTGATAAATCGGTGTCTGGCGTGCTCCGGTCGCCGGGTCGGGGCGGGCACCCGCATGAATTTGCAATGTGTCGAAACCGTAGGTCGGGCCGTCAGACATCGTGAAAATCTCCTGTTGGTATCTGTCTTGCGGAATCTGTAGGCCATTGCCCGCCTGCGCACAACGATCCTGTCAGCGCAGCCAGAGGCCTTTGCTTTTGATCGCGTTGCGCAGCGCCTGTTCCCGCCGCGGCAGATTGTCCTGATCAAAGAGCGCACGGATTTTTTCGCCTTTGCCCTGAAGAACCAGCTTTTTCAGCGGATCATACTGTTTGAGCACTTTTTTGACCTTGTTGGGGGCCACGACGGTTTCCAGCACATCGATCACGTGATCGCTTTCGCGTGCATAAAGCAAAGGGAACAGGCGATAGTGGCAGCTGACGGACCCATCCAGAAGCCCGTCCGGCAAAGCATCCCGCCCGCCGCCGAAAGAATGAATGACCAGCGGCAGGGCTGCCTGATCCAGCCATGGGTCAAGGTTCTGGCCCGTCAGTTCGGGAATGTTTTCATCCAGGATCGTTCTTGCGTAGTCCAGGTAACGTTCACCGAACATCCTGGGGCATTTGTAAAAGAAGTAACCTGCGTTGAAGTAAAGGTATCGCCGCCAGTAACCATCGGGTTGGTCCGGATCCACGGAGCTTTCGAAATCCAGCCCGAAGCGTGCATAAAGCGACCGCCAGATACCGTCAAAGCCGGGGCCGTACAGCGTCGGCTTTGGCCACGTGCCCTCGACCTTCAGTGAGGCTCCGGGGCGGTCGAAATCGAACGGAACGCTTGTGATGTCGCCAGTGATCAGCGTGTCCGTATCGAAGAACACAAAGGGTTCACCTTCCGGCAGAGCCAACAAAGCCTCGATCTTGTTGCCATAAGGGTAGCTTTCGCCAAAAACATGCGAGTCGAAGGGCAGGATTTCGGCATCCAACTGTTTCAGGGCTTTCAAAACGTCTTCGTCCTGGATGCTGGGGTTGTGGGTCCAGCGCGGGCCCGGGTTGGGTGTGGCGACAAACAGCCTGCCTTTGAACCCGGGCGAACAATGGCGAAGCGAGGCCGCGAACAACAGGGCCTCATATTGCAGGCGGTTGTTTTGCCCGACAACCGCGATGTTGAATTTCCGAGAACTTGCCTGCATCTATGCCCATTCCTGAAAGCTGCCGGACCCGGCACCCTTTGATCCGGGTTACAGCAAGCGGGGTGGGGCGTCAAAAGCCGAAAGTTTGATTTCTTGTTATCTATGGCATTCCTCTCATCGCGCCGAGGAAGGGCTGAGCAAGGTCATTTTGCGGTTTTTCCGAGGTTGACCCGGTTCATGTCGAAAGGTGAAATCGGTGGCGTGCGATGCTGACCGAACCTTGTTTGCCAATACCCGCACAGCCCTTTCCTGGGTAAATCCTGCCTTCGGACCCAATGATTCAACGCTTTTCGTGCTTAATCGCTAAGCGAAGTGCCCAAAAACATGGTTGTTTTTGCAAGGCTTTTTATTTTTTGACCATTTGGCAAATTTTACCAATTGATAAAAAAATTATTTGTGGCAAGCTGAAAGCATAACAAACATATCTACAGGGAGTAGAGTGATGGCACAGGGCCAGATGGCACCCGGTATCGTAGCCGGGCGGCTTTCAAGCGATGAGCTGACCTCGAATTTCACCGATCTGCATCCGCCACTTGCGCAGCATGAGGCCGCAGTAGCCGCAGATCGCTGTTATTTCTGCTATGACGCGCCATGCGTGACGGCCTGTCCAACGGATATCGATATCCCGTTGTTCATTCGCCAGATTCAAGCCGGTCAACCGCAATCAGCAGGGCGCACGATTCTGGAACAGAATATTCTGGGCGGAATGTGCGCTCGGGTCTGTCCAACCGAAACGCTGTGCGAAGAGGCCTGCGTTCGCGAAGCCGCCGAAGGCAAGCCGGTTGAGATCGGGCGCCTGCAACGTTTCGCCACCGATGAAATCATGGCCTCGGGTGTGCATCCGTTTGAACGTGCGCCTTCGACCGGCAAGACAGTTGCCGTTGTGGGGGCCGGGCCTGCGGGTCTGGCCTGTGCCCATCGGCTGGCGATGCTGGGCCATGACGTGGTGATCCATGAAAGCAAGCCCAAACCCGGCGGCCTGAATGAATATGGTATTGCAGCCTACAAATCGACCAACGATTTTGCTCAGGCCGAGGTGGACTGGCTGCTGAAAATCGGAGGGATTGCAATCGAGACCGGTTCGGTTTTGGGCGAAAGCATCTCGTTGGATGGGCTGGTCGAAAACTACGACGCGGTGTTTCTGTCCATTGGTCTTGCCGGTGTCAACGCCTTGCGTGCAGGCGGTGTCGACAAGGACGGTGTGCGGGCCGCGGTCGATTTCATATCGGACGTGCGGCAGGCCAGCGACCTTGCCGATCTGCCCGTTGGACGGAATGTGGTCGTCATCGGCGGGGGCATGACAGCTGTGGATGCCGCCGTGAAATCCAAGCTTCTGGGCGCCGAAAACGTCACGATTGCCTATCGCCGCGGCCGGGATGCCATGGGGGCCAGCCGGTACGAGCGGGACCTGGCAGCGTCGCATGGCGTTCGGATCATGACCAATGTTCAGCCGGTGGCCATCCACGGCAATGGTACCGCGACCGAGATCGAGCTGGAATATACATCCAGCCAGAACGGTCAGCTCATCGGCACCGGAGAAACGATCCGCTTGCCGGCCGATCAGGTTCTCAAGGCTATTGGGCAGACCTTGGAGGGCGCACCCGAAGGCCTGACGCTGGATGGCAACAAGATCGCCGTCAGCGGTGCTGGCCGAACCTCCTTGGCTGGTGTCTGGGCTGGTGGTGACTGCGCTGCGGGCGGTGAAGATCTGACCGTAACGGCCGTTGCCGAAGGTCGGGACGCGGCGATGGACATCCACGCAACGCTCGTTTCGTGATAGGGTGGGGTATTCACCCCATTCCTTTCGCTGCTGAGGTATTCCCATGTCCCAGATCGAACAAGCCGTTGCTCAACACTATACCACCGGTGCACTGACCGAACGCGTCCGCGCGGCGCTGAAGGCCAGCGGCATCGACCCGGATGCGGCCACGGTCGCTGATCTGAAGGCGGGGGATGAATTCCATACAGGCGGCGTTCTTGCGACCGACAACCTGTTTGCGCAACTTTCCCCGACCCATGCGACACGCGTCCTGGATATCGGATGCGGCATCGGAGGCACATCCCGGTACATAGTGGACAAATATGACTCAACGGTTACAGGGGTCGATCTGACGCCCGAGTTCGTGGAAACCGCAACTGCGCTCAGCGATTTGGTCGGGCATTCCGAAAAGACCAGCTTTCACGTTGGCAGTGCTCTGGACATGCCTGTGCCGGATGCCGGGTTCGACCTTGCCGTCATGATGCATGTGGGCATGAATATCGAAGACAAAGCGGGGCTGTTCGCTGAAGTGTCACGCGTACTGGCCACCGGTGGCACCTTTGCCCTGTTCGACGTCATGGGCGGAGAGGTGGATGAGCCGCTGGATTTTCCGCTTCCCTGGTCCACTTTGCCGGAAACCTCCTTTGTTCACGCGCCAGAGGTATACAAAGACGCCGCGGCTGCGGCCGGTCTTGAGCTGGTTGCCGAAACAGAACGCACCGCGTTTGCGATCCAGTTCTTCGAAGATGTGTTTGCCAAGATAGCCGAGACCGGACCAGCGCCGCTGGGGATCCACCTGATGATGGGCGAAACGGCGCCCGAAAAGTTCCAAAACTACGTCAAAAACCTCAAGGCCGGGCGTATTCGCCCGACCGAAATGATATTCAAAAAATCCGGCTGAGCCGGGAAGGGAGAAGCCATGGCCGATCTGACGACAAACTTTCTGGGCATTTCCAGCCCTAATCCCTACTGGCTGGCCTCTGCGCCGCCGACCGACAAGGAATACAACGTTCGCCGCGCCTTCGAGGCCGGATGGGGCGGTGTGGTTTGGAAAACGTTAGGGTCCGAGGGCCCTCCGGTCGTGAACGTGAACGGTCCGCGCTATGGAGCGATTTACGGCGCGGATCGGCGGTTGCTTGGCCTGAACAACATCGAGTTGATCACGGACCGGCCATTGGAAGTGAACCTTGAAGAAATGGCGCGGGTCAAAGCGGATTACCCGGATCGCGCGCTGATCGCTTCGATCATGGTGCCGTGCGAGGAAGAAGCATGGAAGGCCATTCTGCCACGCGTGGCAGAAACCGGTGCGGACGGGATCGAACTGAACTTCGGCTGCCCTCATGGGATGAGTGAACGTGGTATGGGCTCGGCCGTGGGGCAGGTTCCGGAATATATCGAGATGGTCACGCGCTGGTGCAAACAGTATTACGACCGTCCGGTCATCGTAAAGCTTACGCCGAACATCACTGACATCCGCAAACCGGCTGCGGCAGCCAGAAACGGTGGTGCGGATGCGGTGTCGCTGATCAACACCATCAATTCGATCACCAGCGTCAATCTGGACACGTTCAGCCCTGAACCGTCCATTGACGGCAAAGGCAGCCACGGTGGGTATTGTGGCCCCGCCGTCAAGCCCATTGCATTGTCGATGGTGTCCGAGATCGCGCGGGCCGACGCGACGCGGGGCCTGCCGATTTCCGGCATCGGCGGCGTCACCACATGGCGTGACGCGGCCGAGTTCATCTCGTTGGGTTGCGGCAACGTTCAGGTGTGCACCGCTGCGATGACCTATGGCTTCAAGATCATCGACGAACTGACGGCAGGGCTGTCGGAATGGATGGATGAGAAGGGTTATTCCAGCATAGATGAAGTGATCGGACGTGCGGTGCCCAATGTCACCGACTGGCAGTATCTGAACCTCAACTACGTCGCCAAGGCGAAGATCGATCAGGATCAGTGCATCAAGTGTGGCCGGTGTTATGCGGCCTGCGAAGACACCAGCCACCAGGCGATTTCCATGTCCGAGGACCGCGTCTTTGAGGTGATGGATGACGAATGCGTCGCCTGCAACCTATGCGTCGATGTTTGTCCGATCGAAGGCTGCATCGATATGGTGCCGATGGCAGCGGGCGAGGTTGATCCCAGGACCGGAAAAGAAGTTCAGCCAACCTATGCGAACTGGACGACGCATCCGAACAACCCGATGGCCAAGGCGGCCGAATGACGGGATTGCGACAGATCGTCAAGGGGCCGTTTTTTCGGCCCCTTTTTTCAGGGGCTCAGAAGTTTGCGGTACAACGTGTCAACAAAAGTTTCTGCACCCTCGAACGCATCTTCGTTGCCCAGAATTGCACGAACCTGAACATCGAAATCTGCATAGTGCTGCGTCAAGGCCCAGATCGAGAACACCAGGTGGTAGGGGTGCACCCGCGCGATTTTTCCTTGATCCATCCAGCCGGTAAGGATCGTGACCTTTTCGTCGACCAGTGTCTTGAGATCATTGGACAATGCATCGTGAATACGCGGCGCGCCCTGTACAAGCTCGTTGGCAAAAAGGCGGCTTTCCCGTGGTAGCTCCTGACTCATCTGCAACTTGCGCCGAATGTATGCCAGGATTTCCTCCATCGGATCGCCATTGGCGTCCAGATCATGCAGCGGAGCCAGCCAGGTATCCAGCAGGCCGGACAGCAATTCAGTATGGATCGCTTCTTTTGATGGGAAATAGTACAGCAGGTTCGGCTTGCTCAAACCTGCTTCTGCCGCGATCTGGTCTACGGTTGCGCCGCGAAACCCGTGGGCTGAAAACACGTTCAGAGCAGCCTCTAGAATCGCGGCGCGGTTCTTTTTCTGAATACGGGTTGGTGCGCGGTCTTTTGGCATGTTTTCAGCGTGTCTCTTTTTTCGTCGAACAGGTGCGGGACGTACTGAAAATTTCAGCTGAACCGCGCAAATTCTTGACTGATACCGAACCCGTGATAGCGTGAGTTTGACCATATGGTCAAATCAAGACATCAAAAGCGAGCCAACTCGCCAGCAAACAGGGAAGATGAACATGGCAGCTCCGGCGCAGAATCTCAGGATCAATGGCGACAGGTTGTGGGACAGCCTGATGGAGATGGCCAAGATCGGCCCGGGTGTCGCTGGTGGCAACAATCGCCAGACCTTGACGGATGAGGACGCGGAAGGCCGCGCCTTGTTCCAGAAATGGTGCGAGGAAGCAGGGTGCACCATGGGGCTTGACCAGATGGGCAACATGTTTGCCCGCCGCGAAGGCACTGACCCGGACGCGCTGCCGGTTTACGTGGGATCGCATCTGGATACGCAGCCGACAGGCGGTAAGTTTGACGGCGTGCTGGGTGTCCTGGGAGGGCTGGAACTGATCCGGACGCTGAACGACCTGGGGATCAAGACGAAACATCCGATCGTCGCCACCAACTGGACGAATGAAGAAGGCACGCGTTACGCGCCGGCGATGCTGTCTTCGGGCGTATTTGCCGGGATGCACACGCAAGACTGGGCATACAACCGCGAAGATGCTGAGGGCAAAAAGTTCGGGGATGAACTGAACCGGATCGGCTGGCGTGGTGATGAAGAGGTGGGCGCCCGCAAGATGCACGCGTTCTTTGAACTGCATATCGAACAGGGCCCGATCCTTGAAGCCGAAGGCAAGGATATCGGCGTCGTCACCCATGGTCAGGGGCTGAGTTGGACGCAGATCACGGTAACAGGCAAGGACGCGCATACCGGATCGACACCGATGCCGATGCGCAAGAATGCCGGGCTGGCCATGGCGCGGATCCTGGAGAAAGTCGACGAGATCGCATGGTCTCATGCTCCGCATGCGGTGGGCGCGGCGGGGCATATCGATGTCTACCCGAACTCACGCAATGTGATCCCGGGCAAGGTGGTGTTTACGGTCGATTTCCGCTCGCCCGAGCTGGAGGTGATCACCGACATGGAAAACCGCCTGCGGGTGGCTGCCGAGGACATCGTTGACGAAATGGGTCTTCAGATCGAATTCGAGAAAGTCGGCGGGTTCGATCCGGTGAAATTTGACGATGCTTGCGTATCGGCCGTGCGAAACGCAGCTGAACGGCTGGGCTATTCGCATACCGATATCATCTCGGGCGCGGGGCATGATGCCTGCTGGATCAACCGGGTTGCGCCGACCGCGATGATCATGTGCCCTTGTGTTGACGGGCTGAGCCACAATGAAGCCGAAGAAATCAGCAAGGAATGGGCCGCAGCCGGGGCGGATGTTCTGCTGCACGCCGTGGTCGAGACTGCCGAAATCGTGGAATAGGGGGCGCTGCCCCCGTCGCCCCGAGGGCGACTCCCCCGGGATATTTTTGGCCAGATGAAGCAAGCGGCGCAGACCGCATCAGGGAGTTCAAAATGAGTACTGTCATCAAAAACGGAACCGTTGTCACCGCGGATTTGACTTACAAGGCGGATGTATTGGTCGAGGGCGGCGTGATCACCGAAATCGGTATGAACCTGACGGGGGACAAGGAACTGGACGCAACCGGCTGTTTTGTGATGCCGGGCGGGATTGATCCTCATACCCATCTCGAAATGCCGTTCATGGGCACCTATTCCAGCGATGACTTTGAAAGCGGGACGCGGGCGGCCCTGGCGGGCGGCACCACCATGGTTGTCGATTTTGCACTTCCCAATCCGGGTGAAAGCCTGCTGGATGCGCTTAAACGTTGGGACAACAAGTCGACACGGGCCAATTGTGACTATTCGTTCCACATGGCGGTGACCTGGTGGGGGGAACAGGTGTTCGACGACATCAAAACCGTGATCGAGACGCGCGGTATCAACACCTTCAAGCATTTCATGGCCTACAAGGGCGCGCTGATGGTGAATGATGATGAGCTGTTCGCCTCGTTCAAGCGTCTTGCCGAGCTTGGCGGTACCGCCCTGGTGCATGCCGAGAATGGGGATGTGGTGGCAGAGCTGAGTGCCAAGCTGCTTGCCGAAGGCAATACCGGCCCCGAGGCACATGCGTATTCGCGCCCGCCGCAGGTGGAAGGCGAAGCCACCAACCGGGCGATCATGATCGCGGACATGGCGGGTGTCCCGCTGTATGTTGTACACACCTCGTGTGAAGAGGCGCATGAAGCCATCCGTCGGGCAAAAATGCAGGGTAAACGGGTGTGGGGAGAACCCCTGATCCAGCACCTGACATTGGACGAAAGTGAATATTTCAATCAGGATTGGGACCACGCGGCGCGACGGGTCATGAGCCCTCCGTTCCGCAACAAACAGCATCAGGACAGCCTGTGGAATGGCCTGCAATCGGGAACGCTGAGCGTGGTTGCAACTGATCATTGCGCCTTTACAACCGAACAGAAACGCTTTGGCGTCGGGGATTTCACCAAGATCCCAAACGGCACCGGCGGGCTGGAAGACCGGATGCCGATGCTGTGGACACATGGGGTCAACACTGGGCGTCTGACACCGAACGAATTCGTGGCTGTCACTTCAACAAACATTGCCAAGATATTGAATTGCTATCCTAAAAAGGGTGCGGTTCTGGTCGGGGCGGATGCTGATCTTGTTGTCTGGGATCCTGAGAAAAGCAAGACAATCAGCGCCGCGTCGCAGCAATCTTCGATCGACTACAATGTGTTCGAGGGCAAAGAGGTCAAAGGTCTGCCGCGCTTTATTCTGACGCGGGGTCAGGTGGCGGTGCATGACGGTGAAATCCGGACGCAGGAAGGTCATGGGGACTTTGTCGCGCGTGAGGCGAACACCACCGTCAACAAGGCGCTGAGCACCTGGAAAGAGCTGACCGCCCCAAGACCCGTCGAGCGGACAGGAATTCCGGCGACCGGTGTTTGATCAGTTGGGGCCGCTTTGCTGGCGGCCCTGACACCACTCTTTTCAAGGCAATAAAATGAACACTGAAAGCACGACCCAGCCCGTCATCGAGGCAAGGCAGCTGGACCTGACATTCCAGACCAATGATGGGCCAGTACACGCGCTTAAAGACGTGAACCTGACTATCGACAAGGGCGATTTCGTCAGTTTCATCGGGCCGTCCGGCTGTGGCAAAACCACCTTTCTGCGCTGTATTGCAGCCCTTGAGACACCTACGGGCGGGACGCTGACCGTCAATGGCATGACGCCTGATGAGGCGCGTCGAAAACGGGCGTACGGGTATGTCTTTCAGGCGGCGGGCCTATATCCCTGGCGTACCATTGCAAAGAACATAAAACTGCCTCTTGAGATCATGGGATACCGTGCTGCCGAACAGGATGAACGAGTGAGAAAGGTCCTGGAACTAGTTGATTTGGAAGGGTTTGGCGGCAAGTTTCCCTGGCAGTTGTCCGGTGGGATGCAGCAGAGGGCCAGTATTGCTCGGGCCCTTGCGTTCGACGCGGATATCCTGCTGATGGACGAGCCGTTCGGGGCGCTGGATGAGATTGTGCGGGACCATCTGAACGAGCAGCTTCTTGAGCTTTGGGCGCGAACGGAAAAGACGATCGGATTTGTGACGCATTCCATTCCCGAGGCGGTTTATCTGAGTACAAAGATCGTGGTGATGAGCCCACGGCCCGGGCGGATCGCCGATGTGATTGACAGCCCGCTGCCCAAGGAACGGCCGCTGGACATTCGCGACACTCCGGAATTCATCGAGGTCGCGCACCGTGTGCGCGAAGGTTTGCGGGGTGGGCATTCCAATGACGGCTGAGTTGAATGCGGATAAGATTCGGCGCGCGGCGCCAAACGATGTGCCAGCCTGCGCCAGGGTTGTTCATGACTGGGCCACGCAAACAAGCTGGATGCCCGACGAACTGCCGGTCGATGAACTGGCGAAACTGATCAGCGACGCATTCGACAACCGCGAAATGTGGGTCGCAGGTGATCCGGTCGATTGCTACATGTCAGTGGACCCGGCACAGAATAAAATCGGCGCGCTGTATTGCAGCCGGACGGGGCAGGGTATCGGCAAGCGCCTTGTCGACAAAGCAAAAGAGGGCCGAAATTTTCTCTGGCTGACGACGCACCGGCCCAATACGGCGGCGCAACGTTTTTATCGCCGTGAAGGGTTTGAAGTGACGGCCGAGGAACCCCCTGTGCCGCCGGATACCGTGCCCGTCTATCGGATGGAGTGGCGTGCATGAAGCAGGTCATCGCCGTATTCACAGTCATCGCCGCAATTGTTCTGTTCTGGTACGTGGCCTGTATTCCGATGAACATAAAGGGCGTGTTGACCGAACAGGAACGCGCGGGGGCCATCGTGCAGCCGCCATCCGCCAAGGACCGGCGGGACATGTCTGAGGTTGGTCTTGTTTTGAACAACACATTCGCCATCCCGGCCACGTGGGAACAGGACCGGCCTCGACTGCCGGCCCCGCATCAGGTCGCCGTGGAAATGTGGGAAACGACGGTCCAGAAAAAGATCACTTCGAAACGGTCGCTGATCTATCATGGCTGGGTCACGCTCAGCGCGACGATGCTGGGATTTGCGATTGGCACCGGCCTGGGGATCCTTCTGGCCGTGGGTATCGTGCATAGCCGCGTGATGGACCTGTCGGTCATGCCATGGGCCATTGTCAGTCAAACCATTCCGATCATCGCGCTGGCGCCGATGATCATTGTGGTGCTGTATTCCGTTGGTATTCAAGGGATCATTCCCAAGGCGATCATATCGGCCTATCTGAGTTTCTTTCCGGTTGTCGTCGGCATGGTCAAAGGATTGCGCAGTCCTGATGCGATGCAGCTGGATTTGTTGCGGACGTATAACGCCAGCCGGTCTCAGGGTTTCTGGAAGCTGCGCCTGCCGGCATCCATGCCGTATCTGTTCACCTCGCTGAAAATCGGGATCGCTGCGTCGCTGGTCGGTGCCATTGTTGGTGAGCTTCCGACAGGGGCTGTTGCCGGTCTGGGCGCGCGGTTGCTTGCTGGCAGCTATTACGGTCAGACGGTACAAATCTGGTCGGCCCTGTTCGCGGCAGCCATTCTGGCGGCGTGCCTGGTCGGGCTGCTGGGGCTGATTGAACGGGCCGTACTGAAACGAATGGGGATGGCGCAATGATACTGGTTTTCTGTGCTGTCCTGCTTTGGCTCTTTGGCTGGTGGTTGAACAGCCGGTTGGCCAGCGGGCCTTACGCCGACACCCGAATGGTGCGGCTTCTGGCCCCGCTGATCTTTGGCCTGACGGTCATCGGGATCTGGGAACTTCTGGTGCGCGGGCTTGAGGTTCCACTGGTCATCCTGCCTGCGCCATCGGTGATTGCGGTGCGGTTTGCGGACAGCCTTCCGATCCTGTGGGCTGACTTTGTGCAGACCATCATCAAGGGCGCGCTCAGCGGCTATGTCATCGGGTGCATTGCCGCCTTTCTGATGGCGATTGCCGTGGATCGCTGGGATTTCCTGCGCCTGGGCCTGTTGCCGGTCGGCAATTTCGTGGCCGCCCTGCCGATTGTCGGAACCGCCCCCATCCTGGTGATGTGGTTCGGGTTCGACTGGCACTCCAAGGCGGCGGTGGTGGTTGTGATGGTGTTCTTTCCGATGCTCGTGAACACCGTGGCCGGGCTACGTGAAGCCACCTCGATGCAACGCGATCTGATGGAGACCTATGCCGCAACCTATTGGCAGAGCTTTTTGAAGCTGCGACTGCCTGCGGCGATGCCCTTCATTTTCAACGGACTGAAGATTTCCACCACGCTGGCGCTGATCGGCGCTATCGTGGCCGAGTTCTTCGGCTCGCCGACACTTGGTATGGGGTTCCGGATCTCAACCAGTGTCGGGCAACTGTCGTTGGACATGGTCTGGGCCGAAATCGTTGTTGCGGCACTCGCAGGTACAGCCTTTTATGGTCTGGTGGCGGGGATCGAAAAAGTGGTGACCTTCTGGCACCCGTCACAGCGCGGATAAAACAAAGAAATCAACAGACCCCGTAATTGGGGCACAACAAGCAACTAGGAGAAATGAAGATGAACAAGCTACTCAGCGGGGCGGTTGCCGCCTTTGGTCTGGCAGCCAGTGCGGCGCTGGCGGCGGATGAGGTGACATTGCAACTGAAATGGGTCACGCAAGCACAATTCGCGGGCTATTACGTTGCCAAGGACAAGGGCTTTTATGAAGAAGAGGGGCTGGACGTCACCATTCTGCCCGGCGGGCCTGATATCGCTCCGACACAGGTGATTGCAGGCGGTGGCGCCGATGTCACCGTCGAATGGATGCCCGCCGCGCTTGCTGCCCGTGAAAAAGGGCTGCCGCTGGTGAATATCGCGCAACCTTTCAAAAGTTCTGGCATGATGCTGACCTGCTGGAAAGACGCCGGGATCTCGTCGCCCGAGGACCTCAAGAACCGCACGCTGGGTGTCTGGTTCTTTGGCAACGAGTTTCCCTTCATGAGCTGGATGAGCCAGTTGGGCATCAGCACCGATGGCAAAAGCGAAAACGGAGTGGAAGTTCTGAAGCAGGGCTTCAACGTCGACCCGTTGCTTCAGCGTCAGGCGGATTGCATCAGCACCATGACCTACAATGAATACTGGCAGGTCATCGATGCCGGTGTCAGCCCGGATGAGCTGGTGACCTTCAAATACGAAGACCAGGGCGTGGCAACGCTGGAAGACGGTCTCTATGTGCTGGAAGAGAACCTGAGCGATGCGGCTTTCGCCGACAAGATGGAGCGGTTCGTGCGCGCGTCGATGAAGGGCTGGAAATATGCCGAGGAGAACCCGGACGAAGCGGCGGAAATCGTTCTGGAAAACGATGCAACCGGTGCCCAGACGGAAGAGCACCAAAAGCGTATGATGGGTGAGATCGCCAAGTTGACCGCAGGGTCGAACGGCGCGCTGGACCCGGCTGATTTCGACCGCACCGTCAACACATTGCTGGCAGGCGGGTCTGATCCGGTTATTACCAAAAAGCCCGAAGGGGCCTGGACACATCAGATCACCGATGCTGCACTGAATTGATCTCAGCCTTTCCTTAGGGAATTGAAGCGCGGTCCCAAGCGGGGCCGCGTTTTTCATTCTAAATGCCGGATATGTGTCTGTACTCGACCTGAAATCAGAGTAGTATTTACCTGTAAACGAACGCATTTCATACGAAATGTGAACTTCACGGGATAAAATGCAGGGATTTGCATCAGAATTCAGCTCTGCCATCGCGCTGATCTTTGAGGGAGACTCAGAGCTTTGGGCGATTGTGCTGTTGTCCCTAAAAGTATCCGTGTTTGCGGTTCTGATTTCTGCCCTGATCGGCATGCCCGTCGGTGCCGCCCTGGCTGTGGCCAGGTTTCCGGGGCGGCGGATGCTGATCGTTCTGATGAATGCCCTGATGGGGTTCCCGCCCGTGGTCGTGGGGCTGCTGGTCTATCTGATGCTGTCCCGTTCCGGCCCGTTGGGTGTGCTAGAGCTTTTATATACCCCGACGGCCATGATCATTGCGCAGGTCGTGTTGGTCACTCCCATTATCGCGGCATTGACCAGGCAGGTGGTCGAAATGCTGGCCGAGGAATATTCTGAACAGCTGCGATCACTGGGCGTGTCGCGGCTGGCATCGGTTCCCGTGTTTCTCTGGGATGCGCGGCTGGCACTGGTTACGGCCTTGCTTGCGGGGTTTGGGCGCGCCATTGCCGAGGTCGGCGCGGTGATCATCGTGGGCGGCAACATCAATCATGTGACGCGCGTGATGACGACAACGATCGCGTTGGAGACGTCAAAGGGAAATCTGGCGCTGGCTCTGGCGCTGGGGGCAATCCTGATTGGGATCGCGGTGGCCGTGAACGCGATGGTCAGCGCGGTCAGCCTGCGGGCCGAACGGGAAGGGGTACGTCATGCGTGACCTGTTCTGCGACGCGGTGAATTGCCTGAAAGTCGAGAACCTGCAAATCCGCAGTAACGGCAAGGCGTTGTTGGACGTCTCGTCATTGGTTCTGGATGGGCCGGGGCCAACCTTGATTCTTGGCCCCAACGGTGCAGGCAAAAGCCTGTTGCTGCGCTGCCTGCACGGTTTGATCACGCCGGATCGGGGGCAGGTCGTCCAGGATGGAAAACCGCTGGGCGCGGCACAGAAAGCCCGCCAGGCGATGGTGTTTCAGAAACCGGTTCTGCTGCGTCGATCAGTTGCGGCAAACCTTGACTTCGTTCTCAAGCGTCAAGGCATGGGGCGAAGCGCCCGTAAGGCCCGTATCGCCGAATTGCTGGCCGAAGGCGGGCTGGACGGCAAGGCCAGACAACCCGCGCGGTCATTGTCCGGGGGAGAGGCGCAGCGATTGGCGATTCTCCGTGCGCTGGCGCTGGACCCCGAGACCTTGTTTCTGGACGAGCCCACCAGCGCGCTGGATCCAAGCGCGACCCAGATGATCGAACGAATGATATTGCGGGCATCGGCTCGGGCCGTGCGGATCGTAATGGTGACGCATGATATCGGTCAGGCACGTCGTTTGGCCTCGGACGTGGTCATGATGCAGGGCGGGCATGTCGTGGAACATGGTGTGGCAAAACAGGTTTTGGATTCACCCGAAAGCGATGCGTCGCGCCGCTATTTGGCGGGCGGATTGGTTACTTGAAACTGAGAAAGCGGAGAGAGTGATGTTCCGAAAAGCAATTCGGGCAGCGGCGGTGGCTTTGGGCCTGTTGACCAGCGCGGTTTCGGCGGAAGAGCCGTTTATTGTGGTGCAGTCGACCACGTCCACACAGAACTCGGGACTGTTGGAATACATCCTTCCGTGGTTCGAAGCCGATTCAGGTATCGATGTTCGTGTCGTGGCGGTTGGAACCGGTCAGGCCATTCGCAACGCCATCAACGGGGACGGGGATGTTCTTTTGGTTCACTCCAAACCGGCCGAGGAGAAATTTGTTGCTGACGGTTGGGGCGTAGAGCGGAAGGATCTGATGTACAATGATTTCGTTCTGGTCGGCCCCAAGTCTGACCCTGCCGGAATTCGCGGCGGTACCGATGTGTTGGCCGCGCTGTCGAAAATCGCCGAGGCCGAAGCGCCGTTTGCATCACGCGGTGACGACAGCGGAACACACAAGGCTGAACTGGGCTATTGGTCCGCGGCCGGGCTGGACCCTGCCGAGGCTTCGGGTGCGTGGTATCGCGAGACCGGATCTGGTATGGGGGCGACGCTGAACGTGGCCAGTGGAATGGATGCCTATACGCTGACGGATCGGGCCACGTGGCTGTCTTTTGGGAACCGCGGAAATCTTGAGGTATTGGTCGAAGGGGATCCACGCCTGTTCAATCAATACGGCGTGATTCTCGTGAGTCCCGACAAGCACGCGCATGTGCGCGCGGCGGCCGGCCAACGTTTCATCGACTGGCTGACGGGGCCGGACGGGCAGGAGGCGATTGCGTCGTTCAGGCTGGACGGGCAGCAGGTGTTCTTTCCGAACGCCGACTAAGCCGGCCTGCGGCGGGCGTATCCTTACAAGGTAAAAGGCGGGTGAGGGCTCAACCGCTGGCACCGTTGTGGTGTATCGTGCCCAGGCCCGACAGGTCGTAGCCACCGAATTCACGGGCCCTTTGCGCAAATTGATCCGAGCGCAGCAGCGTTATCAGTTTCTGCATTGGCGGATCAAAATATGACCTGCGCCAAATCGCCAGATCCAGCCTCTCGGAATGGGTGGGGACGAAACCCAGGTTGTAAAGCCCTGCCAAAGCCCCCAGCCCAAAGCCGGCCTCGGCCTTTTCGCCGTGAAGGGCGATGGCCAGTTCCTCTTCGGTGCGTGCGCAGCCGGGGGTTGCGTCCAGATCGTCTCGGCTCATGCCATGGGCTTCCAGCTGGCTATCGAACAGGTGTTGGCTGGCCGCACTGTCCTGACGCATGATCACGCGGCGCGATTTGAGATCCTTGAACGATTTGATATCCGATATGCCCGGGGCAAGAAGCAGCCCGCGCTTGCGCCGGGCGACTTCGTACAACACCACCGGCCCTTCGCCCAAGGCGTCCCGCAGGGATATTTCGTTGAACCCTCCGTCTTCGTGGATGTGCAACACGGCCGCCTGTGCGCTGCGTTCGCTCAGCCGTGTCAGCCCGTCAAAAGAGCCGTCGTAATAGGTGGCAAGCCCCGATCCGCTTTCACGCAGCGCCCAGTCCAACAGAGGATCATGGCTGCCTGCTACAATCGGAGGCAGAGGCGGTTCGGCCACCTGCGGACCGGATCGCGACGCGTTGAGCCAGGCAATGATTTCGGCCCGCGGGAACAGCAGTTTGCCCATGGCGCGAACACAGGGCACCTCGCCCGAAGAGGCAAGATCATAGGCTTTGCGCTCGCCGATGCGCAGCAGATCGGCCAGTTCGCGGGTGGTCAGGTATTGCGACATTCAGTCGAGGCGCACGGCAGAGCCGGACGTGGCGTCGGCGGCGGTGAAACCGATCCGATCCAGCACGGCAGGGGCTGCCACTGCAATGACGACCATCGCGGCGACCGCGGCAAGAAAAGCTTTCATGGTCTCCTCCAGTTCAGTTCCGGGCACCCGTTGCGCGGCGCAGAAAAGCAATAAGATCCTGACGATCCTGAGCTTGTGTAATTCGCTGCATCGGCATCTTGGACCCCGGAATGTAATGGTCAGGCCCTTCGTCGAAAAGAGCATTTATCGTTTCGTCATTCCAAATGATATCAGAGCCTTGCAGCGTATCCGAGTACAAATATCCCGGTAACGTGCCCGCGCGTCTGCCGAAAACCCCGTGCAAGGAGGGACCTGCGCGGCGTTGGCTGTCGGGTGTCAGGCTGTGACAGATCGAGCATTTCCGCGCGAATTGACGCTCACCATTGTCCATCTCGTCGGGGTTTTGCAGAAAACTCGGCTCGGCAGAAGCCATCTGTTGCCGGTCGGACAAGGTGGTGACTGGCCAACTGTACATGGCCTCGTCAATTCCGCCCGCATGGATGTTTTCACCATCGACCGAAAAGGCCAGGGCCCAGACTGGCCCCCGCAACGTTGCGCGAAAGTCCTGCGCGATGCGCCAGTCCGAGGTATCGATGACCATGATATAGCCTTCGCCGTCGCCCACGGCCAGAAACCGACGATCCGGGCTGAGCGCCATGGCAAGGATCGGGCGACGATCCAGAGTGAAATCGCGTTCTTCACCGGTGGAAAGGTCCAGTATTCGGGTCACTCCATCAACAGCACCGTAAGCGATCCAGTTGTCCTGTTCATTCAGGACCAATTCGTTGATGCCGAACCCGTGTTCGATGAGCCGGTTGATCTCTTGCCCGTTCGAGATGTCCCAAATGCGCAGCGACCCATCCATGCCTGCGGAATAAAGCCGTGTGCCGTCAGAAGAAAACACCACCGCGTTCACACCGCTTCCGGTCGGTCCAAGAGTTGTGGGCGCGGCTCCGTTCACGGGCCAAATCCCAATCGTTCCGTCCCAACTGGCGGTTGCGACGTGGGTCTTGGATGCTGCCAGACCCACGATCTTGCCCTGATGTCGCCCAACCACGTCGCCGCCGGGCCACTTGCGCAGGGTGAAATCATCTCCGGCCGAGTAGATGGCCGTGCCATTGAAGGCAACGGCGTTCACGGCGGCTTCGTGACCTTCCAGCCATTCGGGGGTCCGATCAGCCCAGAGCCCGACGGAATTGTCGAAACTGGCTGTTGCGATCCGCCCGTCCGGGGCTGTGGCGATTCCCATGATTGGGCCGCCGTGTCCCTTGAGCGTGAAGAATTCGGCCAAGGCGGGCAGAGGGATCAGCGCCAGGGCCAGAACCAGCCCCCGCATCTATTCAGCAGGCGAGGTGGCGGTCTTGCCAGCCTCTTTTTCCTGAACTTCCTCCAGCCACAAAGAGTGGTGTTCACGGGCCCATTGTTCTTCGACCTCGCCGGTGCCCATGGCGTCAAAGGCGCCCTCCATTCCAACGGAGCCGAGATAGATATGCGCCACGATGATCGCAATGAACACATAAGCAACCATCACGTGCCAGACTTGGGCATATTGCATTTCTTCCTGCGGCGACATCTGCTCCGGCAGGTTCAAGCCCATCATTTGTGGAATACCGGTCGCATTGGCGATCTGGAAGGTTTTGGCAAACAAGGGCATCTCGAATGGGAACAACAGCGACAGACCCGACAGGCTGATGGAGACGCCCAGCAGGATGCAGGCCCAGAATATGATCTTTTGTCCCGCGTTGAACTTCTTTGCCGGTGGGTGGCTGTTCTTGGTGAACAACCCGCCACCTGCGGCCAGCCATTTCAGATCGACGCGGTTGGGGATGTTATGGGCAATCCAGTTTACCGTGACGATGATCAGGCCCAGCATGAAGGCCCAAGCCAGATTGTTGTGCAACCACTTGCAGCCCTGTGCGAGGGCCGCAAAGCCCTCTTTCCCGAAAACCGGGATCAGGAAGTCGCGCCCATAAAGCGTCAGCAGGCCCGTGACGCCAAGGATCAGGAACGACCCGGCAAACAGCCAATGGCCGAACCGCTCGAATCCGTTGAAACGCGTGACCGTGCGGCCGGTTTTCTCACCATCGATGCGAATTTTGCCTCGGATCAGGAAAAATAACAGGATGATGCCCAGCATCCCGGCAACGATATAGGTGCCGTATTCGCGCAGCGGTCCGGTGCGGAAGGTCAGCCACCACATGCCGCCATCCTGAATCAGCACGCTGTCTGCCGGACCATGAGAAGACACCGTCACATCAGCCGAGCCATAGCGCAAAGCGCGATACACGTCACTGTCCGAGGCCACACCACGCGTGCCAAGCTGCCCCAGCAACCCCTCGGCATTGCCCTGACCAGTGTTCTCGGAACGATAGCTGTTGTCGACGGTTTCACCACGCTGCCGGGCGAGAATGTCTTCCAGCGTTGTCGCTCCGCCGGTCGAGGTGCGCTCATCTGCCGTGGGTTCAGAGGTCTCTTGCGCCCATGCGGCTCCGGTCAGAAAAATCGAAACCAGCAGATACTGGATCAGACGCATAGGGGTATCCTCCTGTGCAATTTCATATCAGCGGTCAAACCCGCCAATTTGCTGGTGAAAGACGGCGCCGACCGGTGCGAGCGCTTCGCGAAGATCATCCTTGGCCGGACCATACACGTCCAACCCTACTGGCGTCAGAAGGGCCAGAAACCGTTCAGCAAAACTGGCACCGAAATTCTGCATATGTATCATGGCATCTTCGGAACTGGCGTAGCGTTCATAGATATGAACAGCCGAACCGGTCATGTGCCATTCATAGCTTCTGGCGCCGGTCTCCTGCTGCGTGGCCGTGACCATTTCTGCCATAAGCGCTTCGAACTCATCCTTTTTATCCAGATCGAGGTCAAGCTTCAGCAGCCAGTAAACATCATTGGTCATGCGCGCCTCTCAAATTTGTTTGCTGTGACGTTGCAGGAAACGGATCCCCGATCACATCACTTGAAAAGCCCCCCGCAAAGGGCGGGAGGCTGCTTTGTCAAAAGCCGGATTTCAACCGTCCTTCTGGTCGTAGGCCGTGCCCCAGCCCCAGGCGCCCGAGCCGAAACCGCGCGCCACGACGCGTTCACGGTAAACTGCGGAAACCACGTCGCCGTCACCGGCGAGCAGGGCCTTGGTGGAACACATTTCGGCGCAGATGGGCAGCTTGCCCTCGGCGATCCGGTTGCGACCGTATTTGGCGAACTCTGCGGTCGAGTGCGTTTCCTCGGGGCCGCCGGCGCAGAAGGTACATTTGTCCATCTTGCCGCGCGATCCGAAGTTACCCGCCTGTGGATATTGCGGCGCGCCGAAGGGGCACGCATAGAAGCAATAGCCGCAGCCAATGCACAGGTCCTTGGAGTGCAGGACGACCCCTTCTTCGTTCTGATAGAAGCAGTCGACCGGGCACACCGCCATGCAGGGCGCATCCGAACAATGCATACAGGCGACCGAGATCGAGCGTTCGCCCGGGTTGCCGTCATTGATCGTCACCACCCTGCGGCGGTTGATGCCCCACGGCACCTCGTGTTCGTTCTTACACGCGGTTACGCAGGCGTTGCACTCGATGCAGCGTTCAGCGTCGCAGAGAAACTTTGCTCTAGCCATTTATCGTCCTCCTTACGCTGCCCAGATCTTGCAGAGAGTCGCCTTGGTCTCTTGCATCTGGGTCACTGAATCATAGCCATAGGTCTGGGCGGTGTTGGTGCTTTCACCCAGCACATAGGGGTCTGCACCTTTGGGGTATTTCTCCCTCAGGTCCTCGCCCTGGAAATGGCCGCCGAAGTGGAACGGCATGAAGGCCACGCCGGCACCGACCCTGTTGGTCAGCATCGCCATCACCTTGACCTTGCCGCCCTCGGGACCTTCGACCCAGACCTGTGATCCGTCTCGAATGCCAAGGTTGTTGGCATCGCGCGGGTTGATCTCGACGAACATGTCCTGCTGAAGCTCGGCCAGCCACGGATTCGACCGGGTTTCGTCACCGCCGCCTTCATATTCGACCAGACGACCAGACGTAAGGATTATCGGGTAATCCTTTGAAAAGTCGTTCTTCTGGATCGATGCATAAAGGGTGGGCAGGCGATAGGCCTGACGGTCCTCGTAGGTGGGATAGTCCGCCACCAGATCGCGCCGGTTGGTATAGAGTGGCTCGCGATGCAGTGGGATCGGATCCGGGAAGGTCCAGACAACCGCACGGGCCTTGGCGTTCCCGAAGGGCGCACAGCCATGTGCGATCGCGACCCGCTGGATACCACCGGACAGGTCGGTTTTCCAGTTGGTCTTTGGTCCGGCCACGGCGTCGATGGCCGCGCGTTCCTCGGCCGTCAGATCACCGTCCCAGCCAAGATCCATCAGCATCTGCATCGTAAACTCTGGATAGCCATCCTGAATTTCCGATCCAACGCTATAGACCCCTTCGGCCAGCAGGTTGTCGCCGTCGCGTTCCACGCCGAAACGGGCACGGAAGGTCAGGCCGCCTTCGGCCACCGGTTTGGACATGTCATAGAGGTTTGGTGTCCCCGTATGGCCCATTTCCGGTGTGCCCCAGCAGGGCCACGGTAGACCGTAATACTCGCCGTCGTTTGGTCCACCAATGGCTTGCAGCGTGGTTCTGTCGAACGTGTGCTGGTTGGCCATATGGCTTTTCAGACGTTCCGGCGACTGACCGGTATAGCCGATGGTCCAGAGGCCCGAGTTGAACTCACGCGTGATGCTTTCAACATTCGGGGTTTCGGGATCTTCCATCTCGATATTGCGGAAGAACCGGTCCGCCCAGCCGAATTTGTTGGCGAACTTGGCCATGATGACCTCGTCCGGCAGACTTTCGAACAGCGGATCGACCACCTTGTCGCGCCATTGCAGAGACCGGTTCGAGGCCGTGACAGAACCACGGGTTTCGAACTGCGTACAGGCGGGCAACAGGTAGACGCCATCGGTACGGTCATGCAGAACGGCGGAAACGGTGGGATACGGGTCGATCACGACCAGCATGTCCAGCTTTTCCATCGCCGTCTTCATTTCCGTCATCCGGGTCTGCGAGTTGGGCGCGTGGCCCCACAGAACCATGGCGCGGACATTGTTGTCCTGATCCATGTTGGCCGGGTCTTCCAGAACACCGTCGATCCAGCGGGAAACAGGAATGCCGCGCTCGTTCTGCAGCGGTTTGTCCTTGCCGTCCTTGTCCTTGATCGTGGCGAATTGACCGGCCAGCCATTCAGGTTCTTCGCCCCAGACACGGGCCCAGTGACCCCATGCGCCTGCGGACAGGCCATAATAGCCGGGCAGGGTATGGGAAAGAACACCAAGGTCCGTTGCGCCCTGAACGTTGTCATGACCGCGGAAGATGTTGGTGCCACCACCCGAGGTTCCCATGTTGCCCAGTGCAAGCTGAAGGACGCAATACGCGCGGGTGTTGTTGTTGCCGTTGGTGTGCTGCGTTCCGCCCATGCACCAGACAACCGTTCCGGGACGGTTGTTGGCCATCGTGCGGGCAACCCGCTTCAACTGCGACCCCGGAGTGCCGGTGACACGTTCCACCTCATCCGGGTTCCACTTGGCAACTTCTTCGCGGATCTGATCCATGCCCCAGACACGGGTGCGGATGAACTCTTTGTCTTCCCAACCGTTGTCGAAGATGTGCCAGAGGATACCCCAGATCAGCGCAACGTCCGTGCCGGGGCGGAAACGGACATATTCATCCGCGTGCGCCGCAGTGCGCGTAAAGCGCGGGTCGCAGACGATCAGCGGGGCGTTGTTCTGCTCTTTTGCGCGCAGAATATGCAGCAGCGAGACGGGATGCGCCTCGGCCGGGTTGCCGCCGATGATGAAGATCGCCTTGCTGTTGTGCATGTCGTTGTAGCTGTTGGTCATGGCGCCGTAGCCCCATGTATTCGCAACGCCCGCAACAGTGGTCGAGTGGCAGATCCGGGCCTGATGGTCCACGTTGTTCGTGCCCCAGTAGGCGGCGAACTTGCGGAACAGATAGGCCTGTTCGTTGTTGTGCTTGGCGGAACCCAGCCAGTACACGCTGTCAGGCCCGGATTCTTCGCGGATGCTCATCATGCCGTCGCCGATCTCGTTGATCGCCTCTTCCCAGCTGATGCGCTTCCACTCTCCGCCTTCCTTTTTCATCGGATATTTCAGGCGGCGCTCGCCATGGGCGTGCTCGCGAACGGCGGCACCCTTGGCGCAATGGGCGCCCAGGTTGAACGGACTGTCCCAGCCGGGCTCCTGCCCGATCCAGACGCCGTTCTGAACTTCGGCAACCACCGTGCAACCGACCGAACAATGCGTGCAGACGGACTTGATGTTCTCGACAGCCGTGTTGGCTGCGGTCTGGGCGCTGGCTGGCGTCACGGTTCCACCCGTGGCGCTGATCGCGGCAAGGCCGCCGATCGTCAGGCCCGATCCACGCAGGAATGCGCGGCGATCGACGGTTTTCTCGCCGACCTGGGACAGGATACTTGTCCGCTGGGGGCGTCTCGCAACCCCGTTGGTCTTTTTCCTAAGCATTTGTTTCCTCCCTTGCGCGCCGTGTATGCCACGGCTGGCTTGGTACTGCTGAAGCCGACGTCGGGGCCAATCGCAACCGTCAGTCGGGTGTGAAAACGTCCGATCCTAGAACCGGGTGCTTTCGATGTAGGCGCGTGTATGCGCGGTATCCTGGATGCGGGTATCGTCTGTCGGCGCTTCGGCCGCTTCGGCTTTCCCGGTCAGGCTGGCGGCGGCAACAGCAGCAGGCGCTGCGGTTCCGGCCAGTTTGAGGAAGTCGCGGCGTGTGGCGCCTTCTTCCTTGGTCTTGCTCATGGGCTCCTCCTGTCCCAATTGCGGTTTGGTGCCCACAGGGCACCGGCGATGTGCGGGCTACCCCGCTGTCATCCGGAACGCTTCGCGCTCGATCTCCATGAATACCCGACCGGCGGTGCCGACGGATGCATAGAGAACAGAGTTTTCAGCAGCTTCCAAATCCGAATAGAAATGTGCGGCCCATGGGCCGATATGTTTGCTCCAGAATGCTTTCTGGTCTTCAAGCGATGCCGGGCTGCCAAAACGCCCAACGATCATGCCTGCCATCATCTCCATCAATGAGGCGATGTTGTCCTCGGGCTCAAACACGTTCTGGGCGCGTGTGATCCCGCGCACCGCCATGTCATTGCGGAGCTGCGCCAGAGGTTTCTCGTTCAGAAAACCCGTGAGATAGAAGCTGGCATAGGGCAGCAATTCGCCCCGACCCAAACCGATGAACAATGCGTTGAATTCCCGTTCCGCGGCGGCGGGCTTGGTGACTTTTGCAACCCGCGCCATGGCTTGGATGGCCTGACCAAGATCAGTGTCATCCCCGCTAAGGCTCGCCATTTGATCCAGCAGCATCTGGTCGGGTGGACCGGCCAGCAGCAAGCCCAGAAAGTTGTAGAAATCCGCGCGCAGGCGATCCTCGGCTGAAACGTCCAGAGTGTGCGCGTCACTTGCGGTCATTCGGTCATCCTTCAAATTCAAATGTCATTCGACGTGGCGCCGGGGGAAGGTCGATTTCTTCCGGCTCGTCCGCGCGGGCGACGGAAACCGGTTCGGGCCCGGTATCGGGTTCGACCGGCTCGGCCTCGGGTTCAGCGCGCGTATCGGCTTCGCTTTCAGCAGCATCGTCTTTGGCCTCTTCCGCGTCGGCCGCCAGTGCTTCGATATGTGCCAGCATGCCCTTTCCAACCTGATAGGCGGTTTGCATGTTTTCGATCACGCAGGCCGCATCGGTGTAGTCCTCGCCGTAATCAACCAGCCCGTCGACATTGGCCAGAACCGGGTTCAGCCGCCACAGCCGACGCAAAGCCCGACGGCGCAGGCGATCAGGCACGGCCTTGGCCATGAAGCCCGAAACATCGTCGCCGGGTTGCAGGGTCTCTGGGTCGGGAAGGTTGAACTCGGCGAGGATCTCGGCGTCATCCTTTTCTTCCAGCTCCGCTTGCCGTTCTGCGATCGCCTGTTCTTCAAGCGCCAGTGCCTCGGCCTCGGCTTCGGCGTGAACGGCGGCCTTTCGGCGAGACCAGAAATCATCGGGCCGGTTCATTGCAGCGCCTTTCTCGGGGCGCGATACACGTCCGACGTCTGCCGGATACGAGCATCACCCTTGCCGTCTTCAACCAGATCTGTCCGCTTCTTGTCGCGGCGGCGCTTGACGAAAACTTCGTGCTGATGATGTTTCAGAGTAAAATCGCGAACCCAGGCAATCAGCCCTACAGTCATCGGGATCTTCTCGACAATTTCTTCACCGGTATCCGCGTAATCCTGCCCCTCGAACGGAGAGGCGGTGATCAGAACTGCATTCAGGGGAGTTTCGCCTTTCAGTTCGTCCCGCAGCACAAGGTACAGCGAAGGCTGCTCATCCGACAAATTGACCATGTAGGCTTCGGTTTCATCTGCCCAGAGCGTCAGGGGCAAGGTGGCCGCGTGATACTCGACGGCATCGCCTTCGCGGCGCAGTTCCTGCCAGTCGGCCGGCCCCGCGCCGGGTAAAAGGGCCACAGCGCGCCAGTTCCACCGGGCCCACCGTGTGACCCCGGGTGTCTTGCGCACGATGACGCCAACCGGCATTTCAGTCTGGCTTGCGGCCTTGGCCACTGGCTCCTCCCCGAAAGGCTCTCCCCTGCCTTTCCAAGTCCACTATGGTACACAAACTGGCTGTGTGCCAAGCCTAAGCTCTACGACTTTGGTCGTAGTCCAGGGTAGCAACTGCGTGAGCAGGTCCTGTGAATGCTTGTATTTCGTGGCATTTATTGCCGAAATTCAACCCTATGCAGGAAACGCGGCAAGGGGTTGAAGTTGCTTTCCCGGGGGTACAGCCTAGTGTGCATGGAACCGGGGCGGTTGCCCGAGGAGAGGATATGGCCACGAAACTACTGCTATGTGATTGCGCCGGAACACAGGCATTCGATCCGGACAAGATCGAAAGCGCCTGCGGCGTTGCCTGTTCCAGGTTGCATACCGCGCTTTGTACCGATGAGTTGCAGTCCGCCGCGGACTTGATGAAAGAAGGTGATACCGTCATCGCTTGTGCGCAAGAGCATGACGTTTTCAGGTCACTGGCCGAAGACCTGAATATCGACGTGCCCGGATTTGTCGATCTGCGCGATCGGGCCGGGTGGTCAGACCAAGGTGCGGATGCGACCCCCAAGATGGCGGCATTGGCGGCCGAGGCCGTTCTGGCGCAACCGGTCACACCCAGCGTGGATGTCTTCAGTGAAGGCACCTGTTTCATCATCGGGCCCGGTGCGGTGGCCTTTGATCTGGCAGAGCGTCTGGCGGATTCGTTGGCAGTGACCGTCATGACGACCGATTTGTCAGAGCCTCTCTCGCGCGCCTATGACGTGGTACGGGGGCGGCTGCGTTCGGTTTCCGGTGCGCTCGGTGGGTTTTCGTTGCGTCTGGACGCGCTTCAGCAGGTCGTGCCCGGTGGGCGCGGCGCGTTTGCTTGGACCGATCCAAAGGACGGTGCGCTTTCATCGTGTGACATTGTCATCGATCTGGCAGGAGAAACGCCCTTTGTTCAGGCCCCGGACAAGCGCGAAGGCTATCTGCGGGCTGATCCCAGGGATGCGGTTTCCGTGGAACGTCTGGCTTTTGAAGCCGCGCAATTGGTGGGGACATTCGAAAAGCCACTTTATGTGCGGGTGGAAGAAACCCTGTGTGCCCATTCCCGGGCCGAGCAGGTGGGCTGTACCAACTGTTTGGATATCTGCCCAACCGGTGCGATTTCCCCGGCGGGCGAGCATGTGGCGATTGACCCGATGGTATGTGCAGGCTGTGGTGCTTGCGCCGCGCTGTGCCCTTCAACGGCCATAACCTACGAAGACCCACCTGTTTCGGCGCTGTTGTCGCGGATGCATATTCTGGCCCGTACCTATCGACGGGCCGGCGGCACCGCGCCTCGGTTGCTTGTCCATGACGCCGACGGGGCCGAAATGATCCGGTTGGCGGCGCGTTTCGGGCGTGGATTACCTTCGGATGTGATTCCATTGGAATTGAACGTGATATCTGGCTTTGGCCATGCCGAGATGCTGGCGGCTCTGGCGCATGGGTTCGCGCGGGTGGTTGTGCTGTTGGCGCCGACGACTGAACGCGAGGCGTTGAACCGGGAGCTTGAATTGGCACATGCCATTGCTGGCCCCGAGGGTATAGGCCTGATTGACGAAACAGACCCCGATGCGATGTCCGATCTGCTGTACGGGCAGGCGGTGCCCCGGCCTTTGTCCGATCCGGTCTTGCCTATGGGCAATCGCCGGCAAATCGCGCGGCTGGCAGCACAGGCGCTGAACCCGCAGGCTGAATCGCCTTTGCCGCTGCCTGAAAATGCGCCTTACGGGGCGGTTGCAGTGAATACCGACAGCTGCACCCTGTGCCTCAGCTGTGTGTCGCTGTGCCCATCCGGTGCGTTGATCGACAATCCGGATATGCCGCAATTGAACTTCCAACAAGATGCCTGTCTGCAATGCGGGATGTGCAAGACCATATGCCCCGAGGATGCGATCACGCTTGTTCCACAACTTGATCTCAGCGATGCGGCCCTGTCACAGCAGGTTCTGAACGAAGAAGAACCTTTTGCCTGCGTGGAATGCGGGGCATTGTTCGGCGTGAAATCCACCGTTGAGCGGATCATGGAGAAGCTGTCGGGCACGCATCCGATGTTCGCGACGTCGGATCAGGCGCGGATGATCCAGATGTGTGACAATTGCCGGGTGAACGTGCAGTTCCAACAGCAAGACAATCCTTTCCAGTCAAAGCCCAAGCCTCGGGTCGTCACGACCGAGGATTACTATTCAGACAGAAAGGATCACTGAAGTTTCAGAGGTGCACCCAGATCCGCAGCGTCGATGCGCGATACGAACGCCAGGATCGCGTCAAGATCGTCCAATGTCATCTCAACCGGGTGAATAGGAGACGGGCGTTCGGGATCGAAAGGCGGTGTCAGACCGTCGATCTGTGTGAATGCGGGGTGGGGGTTCAGGGCGAAAAACGCTTCGAATCGCTGCGACCAGTCGGGCATTGCGCGCAGAACGGCGAAAGAGGGCGTCGACCCCAGGCCATTCATGCGGTTCCTTGGCCCGATGACATGACAGCGCCCGCAATGGGTCATCGAAAGTTCTTCGCCAAGTTGGGTGTCGCCTTCAACGATGTCACCGGACTCAACCACGGCAATATCAAAACTGGCAGAGTAGGGCCCTCCGTCTGCCGGGGCAAAGCTTTCCACCGTGCGCTTGCCGATATCCGATTTCAGCCATTCAAGAAAACGGGTCTGGCGGTCGTTGTCTTCGATACGCAGGTGATAGATCACGTTGTTGCGGGCAAAGACCGGATCACCGGGCGGCGCGGTTTCCAGCACCATGACCCCGGCGTCGTCTGCAATAACACGGATCCCGGTCTTGAGAGAGAAGCGAGGAAGGATATGTTGCAACAGGCCGGAGTCTTTAACCTCTGCCGGGGCCGCAAGGCCAATCGCCTCTTGTGACCAAGAGGGGGTGGCAGAGAGCGTCAGGCTCAGGCACAAGAGGACAAAGCGCATGGCTCAACGTAACTTCGCGGGGCGGGATGCGTCAAATGTACAGACAAAGACGGAGACACGTGCAATGAGCGGCGAGTCGATACGCACGCCCCTGTCAGCAGGGCGGATCAAGGGGAACAAGCATGAGTGTTCGTGACGCGGTTCTGGCGAACCTGAAAAAGATCACCGACCCGGTATCCGGGCAGGACATCGTAAGCGCAGGCATCGTGCGCGCCTTGAATGTGGAAGGCGACACGGTACGCTTCGTGCTTGAGGTCGACCCGAAATATGCGGAAAAGATGGAACCCGTCCGCGCCACGGCTGAAAAGGCCGCTCAGATGGTGGAAGGCGTGGCAAATGTTTCGGCCTTGATGACCGCGCATTCCGACAAGGCACCGCCGGATCTGAAACCGAAACCCAAGCCATCGCAAACCGGGCCGCAGGCAGTGCCGGGTGTGGATCGGATCATCGCCGTTGCCTCCGGCAAGGGTGGGGTTGGCAAATCCACCGTTTCGGCCAACCTTGCCTGCGCATTGGCTGCGGAAGGCCGGCGTGTAGGTCTGCTGGATGCGGATGTTTACGGGCCGTCGCAACCCCGGATGTTGGGTGTCTCGGGTCGTCCGGCCAGCCCTGACGGCAAGACAATCCTGCCGCTGCGCAACCACGGGGTCACCATGATGTCGATGGGTTTGATGACCAACGAAGGTCAGGCGGTTGTCTGGCGCGGGCCGATGCTGATGGGTGCGCTGCAACAAATGATGAGCCAGGTGCAATGGGGCGCGCTGGATGTTCTGATCGTCGATCTGCCGCCCGGCACCGGTGACGTGCAACTGACGCTGAGCCAGAAGTTCCAGGTGGATGGTGCCATTGTCGTTTCAACGCCGCAGGACGTGGCCCTGATTGATGCCCGAAAAGGGATCGACATGTTCAACCAGCTCAAGACACCCATTGTCGGGATGATCGAAAACATGTCCACGCATATCTGTTCGAACTGTGGGCACGAAGAACATGTTTTCGGTCATGGTGGTGTCAAGTCCGAGGCAGAGGCGCTGGGCGTGCCGCTGCTGGGTGAAATCCCCTTGCATCTGGACATCCGCGTCGCCGCCGACGGAGGCGCGCCCATCGTGGTCAGCAAACCTGACAGCCCGCAGGCCGAGGCATTCCGCAAGATCGCCCGCGACATGATCGCCAAAGGCAACGCATGAGCCAGCCGGTTTTCCCACCCTTGCTGACGGGCCACCCGGTTCAGGGTGGGGAAGACCCGTTCGAGCGCGCGCAGGCCATGGCTGCGCTAGGCTGTGATGCGGGGACGGTTGTCTACAATATTCAGGCGGATTTCCTGCGCGTGGCAATTGTTTTTGCCCCCGAGGTACCGTTGCAGGATGCCGTGGCGATGCTGCCGCTTTGTGCTGTGGGATTTCAGAACGCGCTGGGCGCTTTGGCCCCGCCAGAGGTTGCGGTGCATCTGGGTTGGGATGGTCTGATTTGCGTGAACGGGGCGCGGTGCGGCCGGTTCCGCGCGGCTGCGTCAACATCAATGCCCGAGGAAGAGCCGGACTGGCTGATCGTCGGTTGGGAGCTGACGCTGTTGCAAACAAGTGATGCGCCGGGTGAAACCCCTGATATCACCGCGCTGTACGATGAAGGCTGTGCCGAGGTTTCTGCAACGCAGTTGGTGGAAAGCTGGTCACGACACATGTTGACCTGGCTCAACCGTTGGCAGGAGGATGGCAACGCGTCCTTGCACGCCGAATGGATGGGCCTGCTGCGCGGCGTGGGCGAACCGCTGATCGACGGTGGCGTATTCCTTGGAACGGATGAACGTTTCGGGATGCTGATCCGCGACGGGGTCGATACGTATCTGCGCCCCCTGACTGACTTGTTGGAGAACCGAGAATGAAACTGGCCCGAGCGATCCATTTCGACGAAAGCGACATGAACGTGTTTCATTCCCCGGCGCGCACCGGAGAGTGGTGCGTTTCGGGCGGGTTTGAGTTTTCCAACTGGGGGCAGGGCGATATTGAAGGCAAGGCTCGACAGGCCTTTGCGAATGGCTGGCTGGGGTTGGAAACCTTTGGTCGGGTGACTTTTGTCGCCGTGACGCAGATCGAAGCCGCAGAGAAAAATCAGATTGCGCATAACCTGGCCGAACATTTTGTGCAGTTCTATGGCGCACCCTCGGTCGAGGCCGCATTGGGCGTTGCGCAAGCTGAAATCGACCACATGTTAGAGTTGTGCGAAGACCATCCGGCCAACACGTTGTTGACCGTCGCAAGGGAATTGACAGAGACAGGCGTTCACGAAGCCTTTCGCGTGATCACTCCTCAGGACGCGGAACTGGAGGCGTTGGCGGTTCACGGGTCGTTGGACGATTAGATCAGGTCGACAAACCCGCCGAACTGCCCGCGTTTGAAGATCAGCCCTTTGCCGGTGCGATACATGACCTGCTCTACCTGACCCACGATGATCAGATGATCCCCTGCGTCATGACGGGCATTAAGGCGGCAATCGAACCGGGCCAGACACTGGGCCAGATGTGGACGCCCGACCGTATCCTCGGTCCAGTTTGCATGTGAGAAATCCGCCCCATCGCGTGCAAACCGCAACGCCTGATCCTGCTGATCCTGCGCCATGACGTGGATAGAATAGAGATCACAGGTACTGAACGTATCAAATCGGAATGATTCCTTGGCCAGACACCACAGGACCAGTGGCGGATCCAATGAGACTGAGGCAAATGAATTCACCGTTATGGCACGCGGGCCCTTGTCGGATTGCGCGGTAATCACCGTGACACCGGTGCCAAAGCATCCCAGCGCTTCCCGAAAGGCGGGGCTTTGATCCGGGGTCGGTCTGAAGGTCTTTTCGGTCATTGCGCGCTTAATCCTTGGCCGCGCATCAGGTGCCATGCGTGGCCCGGATTGTCCATGAAAAGCTGACTGCCGGGTGCAATTTATGCCGTCAGTTCAGATCTTCCAGCAAACGACCATGTTTGCGGGTTTCCATGATCACCTCGCCAAAAGTCGTCAGGCCGCGTGCTTGCAGGATCGGCAGCATCTTGATCAATGCCTCGGCCGTGGCAACCGCGTCGCCCAGTGCGGTATGGCGCAACGTTTCGGGGATCGTGATTTCCAGCCGTTCACACAAGGCGTCCAGTGTGTGCGTATCGCTTGCCCCGAACAACACTGCGGACAGCAAAACCGTGTCGAGTATCGGATGATCCCACTCGACACCCATCCGTTTGGCATGGCGGCGCAGGAACGCCATGTCGAACGGGGCATTGTGCGCCACGATCACCGCGTCGCGCGAAAACTGATGGAATACGCGTCCGGCTTCGGCGATATCGGGCGCCCCCTGAACCATACGATCGCTGATCTTGTGTACTTTGGTCGAGGCCGGGGGAATCGGAATGCCGGGATCAACCAGCATGTCCAGATGCTCACCCTGAACGATTTTACCATTCAGAACGCGCACTGCGCCGATCTGCACGATCTCATCCTTGTGAGGTAGCAAACCGGTTGTTTCCGTGTCGAAAACCACGAAACACAGATCCGATAGGGGGCGGTTCTCGAACGCATCATCCCCCGGTGTATTGAGAAGTTCGAAATCATAGACCAGCGGGCGGGCATCGTCCGGTGACATATGTGTCGCGCTGTCTTCGAAGACAAGCATATATCCGGGTGCATCCCCCAAGGGTTTCATCCTGGCGGAATAGGTCTGCCGCCCGTCCACGCTGGACAGGGTGCAATAGACGTCCTTTCCGGTTTTGCACATCTTGGCATATGCGTCCGTCAGGCCGGTGGCTTCGAGATATTCGAAAAGAGATGCGTTCAGACGAGGATGCGCGATTTGTGCGAGAACCTCGGCGGCCTGCCCGTCGTACAGAACGATCTGATGTTTCGGACTGGCCAGCAGCATGGCCACAGGGATTTCCGTCAGCAGCGCGGTCAGGCGCTGTTTTTCGGCGGCCAGATGCGCGGTTTCGGCGGCCACGGCCTCGGCCGTGCGCATGGCGTTCGAGGCCAGTTGTTCTGCCAATCCCGCCGCTGCCGGGGCAAGATCACCCAGATACCGCGCGGCCTGCATGTCCAGGTCGGTGCTTACACCGGCATGTGCACGGGCACGCAGCTGGGCGGAAAGCCGTTCGATCGGTTTGGCGACGTTGTCGTCGAACAGCAGCCAAACACCCGCGACCAGTGCCAGAAATCCAAATCCGATCAGGATTTCGGCGAAGACGAAATCATTCAGCAGACCGGGGTTTCCCGCACGGGAATAGGTGATCCAGAGAGCGGTGGCGCTGATGGCAACCCCGCCCAGGGCGAGGAGGCAGAAGAACAGAAAGATCCTGAGCCTCAAACTCAATCCAGTCAGCATGATTACACCCCGCAAGTGGCTGCGATGACGGGGTCATTGGTTCCGGCTGCAATCCAGTCAGCGTTCACCAGACGCCCGTCCTCGGCAAATTCGGCACCATCCGCCAGGTTTGCGCGGCGGCCTTCTGCACAATTCACGGCCACCGGCAGTTTCGAAACCGGAGCCCAGCGGCCAAAGAAGTAAAGATCGACAAGCCGTTGTTCCGGAACGTTTTCGTTTGTGCGCACCGATACGGTGTCGATTGCGGCAAACCGGTCAACGAACGGCACCGCGTAGGTCCAGGGACGATAAAACGCGCGGCTTTCGACCTCTTGCACGATGGTCATCTCTTCCGGCAGTTGGTCGCGCGTGCGATCGTACCAGGAATATTCGCTGTTGATGGTCATCGCGATCATTCCAAGGCCGGCCGCAACCGGCGTTGTCCATTTTGGCAAACGCCCTCCGGTCAGCTTGTTCAGCAGAAGAACGATGCCGGCACATGCGACCCCTGCGAAAATCGTGCCGATCAGTTCCAGAAACATGTGGTCTCTCCGTTGGTCAGTCGCATGTCAGCCCAGCATTCCCTTGCCGTGGCCAACTGCCGATTGCATCGTTTTTACCACCACGAAAGCATCACGCAGATGACTTCGCTCAAAGTCCGACAATTCAGACGGTGGCAGGTAGTTGTCGGGCATCGCTCCGGATTTAACCAGCCGCACCTGATGCTCCAGCCGGGTTTCAGCGATCAGATCATAGGCGTCCAGCAAGTCACGCGCACCAGAAGGGCTGAGCACGCCACTGGCCTCGGCTGCTTTCAGGCGGGCGCGGGTGTTGGCTTCGGTCAGTTCGCCTTGCAGTGCGTAGATGCGCGCCAGATCGACGACGGGCACAACTCCGTTGTGTTTCAGATCCAGCGTATTGCGATGCTCGCCCGAGCGGATCGTCGCGAAACCGCGCAGCAGGCCCAGGGGGGGCGTGTGCTTCAGCGAGTTCGAAATCATGTGTGCGACGAAGATCGAGTTTGCCCTGGCCACTGCCAGAGTGTCCGCTTGCAGATCGCCAAACAACTCAAATGCACCGCCGATGGGGCGCAGGTCGAACATGACCGAGGCCAGCATTTGCGCCTCGGGGTTTGGCTTGGCAATCCAGCCTTTGAAATAGTCGCGCCAGACACGAACCGGCTGGCACCAGCGCGGATTGGTCGCCATCATGTCGCCGGGGCAGTAGAAGTACCCGCAGACGTCCAGCCCGTCAGAGACGAATTTGGCCAGTTTGGTGAAATAGGACATATCGGCGTCGGTGACGCTATCGTCCAGCATCAGGCAATTGTCCTGATCCGATACGCCGGTTTGTTCTTGCCGTCCCTGTGAGCCGCAGGCCAGCCACAAATAGGGTACAGGCGGCGGCCCCAGTTCAGATTCGGCCAATTTCAGCAGGCGGCGGGTAACCGTGTCTGCAATATCGGTGATCAGCCGCGTGACGATCTCGTGCCGGTTCCCGCCGGCAACCAACTGAACCAGCAACTGCGGAATTTCCGCCGTCACCCTCGCCATCTCTTCGGCACTGTCAGCCTTTGCGATCCGACCAACCAATTCGGCCGAGTTGACGGCCTGATAGTGGGTCAGATCGGTCTGCGTCACGATCCCGACCAGACGACCGCCTTCGGAAACCGGGATGTGGCCAATGCCGCGCTCCATCATGATATGCAGAACGTCCGAGCCGATATCGCTGGGCGACAGGGTTACGGGATTTGCAGTCATGATTTCGGAAATCCGTGTGGTTTCGGGCAACCCGTTGGCAACATATTTGCCCGAAATGTCCCGCAGGGTGGCGATACCTTTCAACTTCTCTCCATCTGTCACGCATAGCGACGAGATGTGTTTGTCGCGCATGATCTGTGCCGCTTCCTGAACTGTCGTGTCCGCAGGGCAGGTGGCGGGATCGCGCGCCATCAAAACGTCAATCGAACTGGTCGCAAGGCTTTGCGGGCCACTGCGATCTCCACGGGTTCGATTGAAGAATTTGGCAACGACGTCGTGGTTGTCGATCAAACTGCGCACCAAATCCGGTGGCAGAACCATCAGGACCGACGGCGTATGAGCACGGGCTTTGGTGGCGGCTTTGCCGTCTTTCAGCAGGCCCCTCTCGCCGAAGGAGTTGCGCAGCCCCAGATGAGAGACGATGGCCCCGTTCTCATCGGTAATCTCAACCTGTCCTTCGTAGATCAAGAAAACCCCGGGCAACTTGTGACCCAGCTCATAGACAGAAGCGTCCTCCTCAACTTCCCATACCTCGATCTGTTTGACGATCTGATCCAGGGCGTCGGAAGGCAACACGTCATAGGGGTGAACGGATTTCAGAAACCGGGCAATTTCATCATGGGACAGGGGCATGTGTTGTCTCCGGTGTTCTGGTTAAAAAATCCCGCCCAGTGGTGTGCCGGGCGGGAACAGTGGATCGAAAGACGCGGTCGAAGGCAAGAACCAACGACCGCATCAAGCTCACTTATTCTGAGCTGCGCCCGCACCACGGGGAATGCGCACACTTTCGACCAGATCTTTGATCTCCTGCGGGGTCTCTTTGGTCATACCGGCAACGACGTAAGCAACGCCGAAGTTGATCATTGCACCGATAGCGCCGAACGAAGTCGACTTGATCGGACCCAGCAGCGGGTCAGCATCGGTGAACGAGTTGGTGCCCGGAATGAACAGCCAGCCCTTGTGCAGGAAGATGTAGACCAAGGTCACAACCAGACCAGCCAGCATACCCGCAACCGCGCCGGTGTTGTTGATGCGGGTCGAGAAGATCCCCATCATCAGCGCCGGGAAGATCGAGGCCGCCGCCAGACCGAAGGCCAAAGCCACGGTTTGCGCCGCAAATCCGGGTGGGTTCAGACCAAGGTAGGTTGCAACAACGATGGCTACGGCCATTGCGATACGCGCAGCCAGCAGTTCACCCTTTTCAGAGATTTGCGGGTTGATCGCACCTTTGACAAGGTCGTGGGACACCGCTGACGAGATCGCCAGCAACAAGCCCGCAGCGGTTGACAGAGCAGCCGCAAGACCACCGGCAGCGACCAAACCGATCACCCAACCCGGCAGGTTGGCGATTTCGGGGTTGGCCAGAACCAGGATGTCACGGTTGAACTTGGTCAGCTCGTTACCGACCCAGCCTTTTTCTTCCGCAATGGTGGCCATCGCTTCGGACTTGTCGTTGTAGTACTGGATCTTGCCGTCGCCGTTCTTGTCTTCCCAATCCAGAAGACCGGTTTTCTGCCAGGTTTTCATCCAGTCATAGCGCGGATCGGTGTCGATTTCCTCGACTGAGACAGCGCCACCTTCGATGCCACCATTGGGCCACATCATGTCGGTGATGTTCAGACGCGCCATTGCGCCAACCGCAGGGGCGGTCAGGTACAGCAGAGCGATGAAGACCAGAGTCCAGCCAGCCGACCAGCGTGCGTCAGACACTTTCGGCACGGTGAAGAAGCGCATGATGACGTGCGGCAGACCCGCAGTACCGATCATCAGCGACAGCGTGAACAGCACCATGTTCAGCGTGTTCGAGTGGTGGGCTGTGTATTCATTGAAACCCAGCTCGGTCACGATGGCGTCCAGCTTGGTCAGAAGGGGCTCACCACCGGCGGTATCACCAAACAGACCCAGTGCAGGGATGGGCGTGCCGGTCAGCTGCAACGAGATGAAGATCGCCGGGATGGTGTAGGCCGTAATCAGCACGCAGTACTGAGCAACCTGGGTGTAGGTCACACCTTTCATCCCGCCAAACACCGCATAGGCAAAGACCACACATGCACCGATCAGCAGACCGGACGTGTTAGACACCTCGAGGAAGCGGCCAAAGGCCACACCCACACCGGTCATCTGACCGATCACGTAAGTCACCGACGCAACGATCAGGCAGATCACCGCAACGACACGCGCGGTCTGGCTGTAGAAACGGTCGCCGATGAATTCCGAGACGGTGTATTTGCCGAACTTACGCAGGTAGGGCGCAAGCAGCAGTGCCAGCAGCACATAGCCACCGGTCCACCCCATCAGGAAGGTCGAGTTGTCATAGCCGGTAAAGGCAATTAGGCCCGCCATCGAGATGAACGAGGCCGCAGACATCCAGTCTGCCGCTGTCGCCATACCGTTGGTGACCGGGTGAACGCCGCGACCGGCGGCGTAGAACTCCGATGTGGAACCCGCGCGGGCCCAGATCGCGATGCCGATGTATAGCGCGAATGATGCGCCAACAAACAGCAGGTTGATGGTAAACTGATCCATAGTCCCCGCTCTCCCTTATTGTTCGTCCACGCCGAATTCGGCGTCCAGCTTGTTCATGCGCCAGGCGTAGTTGAAGATCAGCACCAGAAACACCAGGATCGATCCCTGTTGTGCGAACCAAAAGCCCAGATCGGTTCCGCCTACGGCAATCCCCGACAGCAACGGACGCAGCAGAATGCCGAATCCAAACGACACCAGCGCCCAGATCGCGAGGCTGATGTAGATGAGGCGCAGGTTGGCCTGCCAATAGCCCTTGTCGGACTCGGCAGTCTGCGCGGAGTTTGTTGAATGATCCGCCATCGCGGGTTCCTCCTTCGCTTCCTCGTTGGACGGCCCGATGCCCACATCCTCCAGTGCGTCGGGCCGCTTCTCACTTGCGCCAGACGCCATGTGACGTCAGGCAAAACTCCTCCAGTCCGCCAAAGCGGTCTTTTGAAGTATTCTGTTTGGGATCAGAGCCTTGCGGCCCTAAATCCACCCCCTATTTCATGACTTCGTCAACGATCCCTTCAAGGTCATTGGCAATGTCTTCGATCCTGCCCATGGCGTTTGTACGCTGCAGCACGCCCTGACCGTCATAGTAGGCGATCAGTGGTGCCGTCTGCGCGTGGTACGCTGCAAGGCGCGAGGCCACCGTTTCGGCATTGTCGTCGGCGCGGCGCTTGAATTCGGTATGGCCACACTTGTCGCATTTGCCTTCTTCGGCAGGCTTCTTGAACTGGTCATGGTAGCCTTCACCACAGCCGGCGCAGGTGTAGCGGCCCGAAATACGGGTCACCATCTCCGCGTCTTCCACCTCAAGGCTGATCGCGGCGTTGATCTTCTGGTTGTTCGATGCCAGCAGGCTGTCCAGCGCTTCGGCCTGAACCGTCGTGCGCGGGAAACCGTCCAGAATGACGCCTTTGGCGCAATCCGGCTGTGCCATGCGGTCGCGCAAGATGGCGATGACGATCTCGTCGCTTACCAGATCGCCGGCTTCCATAACGGCTTTTGCCGCTTTGCCGGCTTCGGTTCCGGCCGCGACCGCTTCGCGCAGCAGGTCACCGGTGCTGAGTTGTACAAGTCCGAATTTCTCTTCCAGCATCCGGGCCTGTGTGCCCTTCCCGGCACCCGGAGGGCCGAGAAGGATGAGAACGGCGGGCGTGGTGATCGTGGCAGCGTCCATCATACCCTCACTTGTTCGCACGGTTTTCGATCAGGTCTTCGACCACCGACGGATCGGCCAGTGTCGAAATGTCGCCCAAGGATCCGAAATCGTTCTCGGCGATCTTGCGCAGGATACGGCGCATGATCTTGCCCGAGCGCGTTTTCGGCAGGCCGGGTGCCCACTGGATCACATCCGGGGATGCAATTGGACCGATCTCGGTGCGGACCCATGTGCGCAGCTCTTTCATCAACTCGTCCGAAGGCTCGCGATCATTCATCAACGTGACATAGCAATAGATGCCTTGCCCTTTGATTTCATGAGGGTATCCAACCACCGCAGCCTCGGCAACAGCAGCATGTGCAACCAGCGCGCTTTCCACCTCGGCCGTACCCATGCGGTGACCGGACACGTTGATCACGTCGTCTACACGACCGGTGATCCAATAGTCGCCATCTTCGTCGCGACGGCAGCCGTCACCCGTGAAATAGTAGCCTTTGTAATCCGAGAAATAGGTTTTCTCGAACCGCTCATGATCGCCCCAGACGGTGCGCATCTGGCCGGGCCAGCTGTCTTTGATACACAGAACGCCCTCGACACCGTTGCCTTCGATTTCGACACCGGATTGCGGGTCCAGAACCACCGGTTCGATGCCAAAGAACGGTTTCATGGCCGATCCGGGTTTCATCGCATGTGCACCGGGCAGCGGCGTCATCAGGTGGCCGCCGGTTTCGGTCTGCCACCAAGTATCGACGATGGGGCATTTGCCCTTGCCGACAACCTCGTTGTACCAGGTCCAGGCTTCGGGGTTGATCGGTTCACCCACGGTGCCCAGAATGCGAAGATCGCTGAGGTCGCATTTTTCGACAAACTCATTGCCCTGACCCATCAGAGCGCGGATCGCAGTGGGGGCGGTGTAGAATTGGTTGACCTTGTGCTTTTCGCAGACCTGCCAGAAGCGCGAGGCGTCGGGATAAGTGGGCACGCCTTCGAACATCAGCGTGGTTGCGCCATTGGCCAGCGGGCCATAGACGATATAGCTGTGCCCGGTGACCCAGCCCACGTCAGCGGTGCACCAGTACACGTCACCTTCGTGATAATCGAATGTGATCTCTTGCGTCATCGAGGCGTAAACAAGATACCCCCCCGTGGTGTGCACAACGCCCTTGGGCTGACCGGTCGAACCGGACGTGTAAAGAATGAACAAAGGATCTTCGGCGTTCATTTCGGCTGGGGCGCAGTAGTCGTCAGCCTCAAGCGCCATTTCGTTGTAGTCAAAGTCGCGACCGTCGATCCAGGTGGTCTGACCGCCGGTGCGCTTGACCACAAGGCATTTTACCGTGTCTTTGCAGTGCAGCAGGGCGGCGTCTGCGTTGGATTTCAGCGGCGTTTTGCGGCCGCCACGCGGCGCTTCATCCGCAGTGATCACAACCTTGGCGTCGCACCCGTTGATGCGCGCGGCCAGAGCATCGGGCGAGAAGCCCGCAAAAACGATGGAATGAATTGCGCCGATCCGCGCACAGGCCAGCATGGCGTAAGCGGCTTCGGGGATCATCGGCAAATAGATGACTACGCGATCGCCCTTGCGCACGCCAAGGGATTCCAGAATGTTGGCCATCCGGCAGGTGCGGCGGTGCAATTCTGCGTAAGAGATATGCTGGGCCGGGTCATTTGGATCATCCGGCTCCCAGATGATCGCGGTCTGGTCGCCGCGGGTTTTCAGATGACGATCCAGGCAGTTGGCCGACACATTCAACGTGCCATCGGCATACCAGTTGATCTTGACCGAGCCAAACTCGTAACTGACGTCCTTGACCTGGGTGAAGGGCTTGATCCAGTCGATGCGCTTGCCTTGCTCGCCCCAGAACGCGTCGGGGTCGCTGATTGAGGCTGCGTACATGTCAGCATACTTTGCCGCATCGACATGCGCACGAGCGACAGTTTCTGCGGATGGCGGATAAGTCTTGGCATCTGCCTGGGCAGCGGTGGTCATCTTTGAGGCTCCTCCCTCTGGACTGGATTGCTTTTGGATTTTTTGCCTGTCATTCAGGCGATGTCGATCCTGTTCCTCCCCAAGTTTGAATATTACCGCGTTCTGAAAATAAATAAATAAATTGGTGTAATCCTTGGATTTCTTTGTAAAGAAATTTTAACAATGCGGCCAAATCTGTAAAAAAATCGGCAAAAGAATCACTAAAATAGAACAAAAACAGTCACTTAAAGGTAACGAGAATTGAGGGCGCTGTGTGTCAATTGTGGTTGCAACGACAGGTGACCGCAAGGCTTCTGTCGTCTTGGGTCGTTTCTGGGGCTTATTCTGCAAAATACGCAAATCCCGGTTAGGGTTGGCACAATCGAATGTTGGCGCTAGCTTGATCGGCAAGCGCCTCGGTAGGGGGCGCACCTATGGGAGACGATACTATGAAAAAGATGTTGAGCGGTGCCGCAGTCGCCGCCCTTGGCGTTGCTTTTGTGACCGAAGCCGCGGCGACAGAATGGAACGCATCCGTCTGGGGCAAGCGCCGCGCCTTTACGGAACATGTTGAAAAGCTGGCCGAACTGGTCAGCGAAAAAACCGGTGGCGAATTCACAATCAATGTCAGCTATGGCGGGTTGTCCAAACCCAGGGAAAACCTGGACGGGATCGAAATCGGCGCCTTTGAGATGGCGCAGTTCTGTGCCGGCTATCACCGCGACAAGAACCGGGCGATCACCGTTTTGGAACTGCCGTTCCTGGGTGTGAACAACCTGCAGGAAGAAGTTGCGGTAAGCCATGCGGTATACGACCATCCGGCGGTCAAGGAAGAGATGGCGCAATGGAACGCCCGCATCATCATGACCTCGCCAATGCCGCAGTATAACCTTGTCGGAACGGGCGAGCCGCGGGATGAACTGGCTGAATTTGACGGAATGCGGGTCCGGGCGACCGGTGGCCTTGGTCAGGCCTTCGAGGCGGTCGGAGGGGTGCCGACATCGGTTCCGGCGACCGAAGCCTTCAATGCGATGGAATCGGGCGTCGTCGACACCGTGGCCTTTGCCCAGCACGCGCACCTGTCATTCGGAACGATCAACGAAGCGGACTGGTGGACCGCGAACCTGAATCCGGGAACGGTGAACTGCCCGGTTGTCGTCAACATCGATGCCTACGAGGCCCTGCCAGCCGAACATCGTGAAGCCCTGGACAGCTCGATTGACGAGGCGATCGATCACTACCTGGCGAATTACGGCGGCTTGCTCGAACAATGGGACAGTGTCCTGGAAGAAAAGGGTGTCCAGAAGGTCATGATCGACGACGCGGTAATTGAAGAGTTCCGCACAAAGGCCGCTGATCCGATCCGTGAAAAATGGATTGCGGACATGACCGCACAGGGCCTGCCGGCGCAGGACCTTTACGATCTTGTCCAGACGACGCTGAAGCAACAGCGCGGCGGCAACTGATCCACACGACCGGGTGCTTTCAAGGCGCCCGGCAACAAACAACAAGGAAACACCGGAATGGCAGGACAAGCCACGGTTCTGGTAGACGGCAGCCGTCTGAGCCAGTTGGATCAGCGTTTGCTCGTGCTCGAACGGTTTCTGGCACTGATCAGCGGATTGGCGGTTTTTTCACTGATGGTATTGGCCGTTGTGTCGGTCAGTGGTCGAAATGCGCTGAATGCTCCTTTGCCGGGCTACGTGGACTGGATCGAACAGGCGATGCCTCTCATCGCTTTTCTGGGCATTTCATATGTTCAGCGTGATGGGGGGCATATCCGGATGGATATCGTCATATCCCGCTTGCACGGTCGGGCTTTGTGGCTGTTCGAACTGCTCTCGGTGGTTCTGATCCTGATCCTGATGCTGGCTCTGGTTTGGGGCAGTTGGTCTCATTTCGACCGGTCCTTTGATTTTGGCGCCCCAATGTGGAGCCGGGACAGTTCGATCGACATCGGCATACCCTTGTGGCCGGCCAAGCTGCTGGCACCCGTTGCATTTTCCGTTCTCTGCCTGCGCCTTGCGCTGCAAGTCTGGGGGTATGGTCGGGCGTTCTGGCTGGGGCTGGGCGCTCCGGCGGCCGTTCCGTTGATACAGGATGCAGCGGCGCAGGCGGCGGCCGAGGCCGAACAGTTCGAAGGGCAGGACTGATAGATGGACACGATTGAGATTGGCCTCTGGGTCACTGGCGGCCTTCTGGTCCTTGTCGTGGCGGGCATGCGGGTTGCCTTTGCAGCCGGTTTGGCAGGGCTTGTCGGACTGGTTTGGATTTTCTGGGCCAAGTTCGGTTACGATCCGGAACGGTTTGGCAAGGCGCTGACAGTGGCGGTCAAGACCGCGGGGCAGGTGCCACATTCCAAGGTCGCGTCCCACACTCTCAGCCTGATTCCGACCTTTATCCTGATTGGATATCTGGCGTATTACGCGGGGCTTACCCGCGCTTTGTTCGAGGCCGCAAAACGCTGGGTCGCATGGGTGCCCGGCGGGTTGGCGGTTTCGACCGTTTTCGCCACGGCCGGCTTCGCTGCGGTGTCCGGAGCTTCGGTTGCGACGTCCGCCGTCTTCGCCCGTATCGCGATTCCGGAAATGCTGAAGGTGGGCTATAACAAACGCTTTGCAGCAGGTGTGGTTGCCGCGGGCGGGACGCTGGCCTCCCTGATCCCGCCTTCGGCCATTCTGGTGATCTACGCGATCATCGTCGAGCAGGATGTCGGGAAACTGCTGTTGGCGGGTTTCATTCCGGGTGCGTTTTCCGCAATCGTGTACGGCCTTCTGATCATTGGGATTGCAGTGATCTTCAAATCCGTTGGCCCGCCGGTCACGGGGTTTTCCTGGAAACAGCGCTTTGCAGCACTTCCCGGTGCCATTCCGATTGTCGCCGTCATTCTGATTATCATTTGCTTTGTCTATAACCCGTTTGGTGAAAAAGCATGGGGCACTCCGACGGAAGGCGGTGCCATTGGCGCCTTCATCGTATTCTGTTTCGCCTTGTTCCACGGAATGCGCTGGGCCGAGTTCAAATCCGCACTTTTGGAAACCGCCAAACTGACGGCGATGATTTTTTCGATCATCTGGGGCGTTCTGATCTATGTGCGGTTTCTTGGGTTCGCCGACCTTCCGGGTGCCTTCTCGGATTGGATTACGGGGCTCGAGATGTCGCCCATGATGATCCTGATCTGCATTCTGCTGGCATATGCGGTGTTGGGCATGTTCATGGACGCGATCGGGATGCTGCTTTTGACTTTGCCCGTCGTCTATCCAGCGGTAATGGCCTTGAATGGTGGTGAGACCGTCAGTGCCGCCGACAGCGCTTTTGGAATGTCCGGCCCGATGTGCGCGATCTGGTTTGGCATTCTGGTGGTCAAGATGGCCGAGTTTTGCCTGATTACACCGCCCATCGGGCTGAACTGCTTTGTCGTTGCCGGTGTGCGCCCGGACCTGAGCGTTCAAGATGTGTTCAAAGGCGTCACGCCCTTTTTCATCGCGGACGCCCTGACCATCGCGATGCTTGTGGCATTCCCGGGTATTGTCCTCTACCTGCCATCGCTTGCGGGATAGCTCGGAAGCGAGGCTCTGCCTCGCGCTCCGGGATATTTGTGGCCAGATGAAGTTCGGATCCCTTGCTTCATCTGGCTGAAAATATCCCGGGGGAGGCGCGCGCAGCGCGACGGGGGCAGAGCCCCCAAGATCGCGCGCTATCCAGCTCGCATCAACATTCCGAACAGATCGCGCGGATCGTCCGGGTCGGCCAACATGTCCAGAGGTTCAAAGAAGGTTGTGCCTTCAATCGCCTGTTTCACAAAGCGCAGGGCCGAGAAATCCTCGATGGCAAAGCCTACACTGTCGAACAAAGTGATCTGCCGCTCATCGATGCGCCCCTTGGCGGCGCCGGTGATGACCTGCCACATCTCGGTCACAGGGTGATCGGCGTCCAGCGCCTGAATTTCGCCTTCGATCCGGGTTTGTTCGGGGTACTCGACGAAGATGTCCGAACGAAACAGGATGTCGCGATGCAACTCGGTCTTGCCGGGGCAATCGCCTCCGATGGCGTTGATGTGCACGCCGGGCCCGACCATGTTGTCGGTCAGGATCGTTGCGTATTTCTTGTCTGCCGTGCAGGTGGTGATGATCTGGGCACCTTCAATGGCGTCTTCCGGCGTCTTGCAAGGGATGACGGTCAGGCCCTTGCCCTGCAAGTTCGCAGCGCATTTCGACGTGGCATTCGGATCGATATCATAAAGCCGAACGGTGTCGATCCCGCACATTGCCTTGAAGGCCAGGCACTGGAATTCGGACTGTGCGCCATTGCCGATCATGGCCATTGTCTTGGCATTTTTCGGGGCCAGATAGCGCCCGACCAGAGCCGAAGTCGCCGCCGTGCGCAGCGCGGTCAGCATTGTCATTTCGGTCAACAGCGTCGGATATCCGGTGTAGACATCCGCCAGCAGGCCGAATGCAGTAACGGTTTGCAGCCCTTCGGAGGTGTTCTTGGGATGGCCGTTTACGTATTTGAACCCGTACGCCTCGCCATCCGAAGTTGGCATCAGCTCAATCACGCCATGAGGAGAATGCGCCGGAATGCGAGGTGTCTTGTCGAAGCTTTCCCATCGTTTGAAATCGGCCTCGATCTGAGCGGCAATCTGCGTGATCATCTGTTCGACGCCAATGTGGTGTACCAGTCGCATCATGTTGTCGACGGAAACGAATGGTACCAGGGCCTTGTCTGAAGGTTGCATGGTGCTCTCCTATCGGCGGGCAAGGTGAACGCCTGCAATCATGCAGCGCACGGACCCACCGGCGGTTTCAATTGTTGGAACGGACAGCGGCAACGGTGTTGAACTGTCCTGGATTGTTGCGATTTGGTCTGGTGTGAGGGCGGCAAGTGCCCTGCTGGACAGGGCCAGAACCAACCCATCCCGTCCGGTCAGTTCAATGGCGTTGCCTGCGAACTCGGCAATTTGGTCGTGCGTCAGGTCAATGACCGTTCGACCGGATTCTTCCAGCCGATTGCGAACGGTCATGCGGCGGGCCGGGTCCGAAATCATGTCGAGGCAAATCAGGGCGTAATGCGTGCCGATACCCATCAAAACGTTGGTGTGATAAACGTCCCGGCCCTTGGCATCGCGGGCTTCGAAGGCGATTGGTTCATAGTTGAAATGTGTGCAAAACCGTTCCAACAGGACCGGATCGGCGCGATTGGACGTCACCGTGTAAGCGATGCGGGCCACATGATCCAACACCATCGCGCCGGTCCCTTCCAGGGCCAGGTTGTCTTGTTCCAGCCCGGAATAGTCGATGACATCCTGCACACGGTATTCCTGTTTGAGCAGTTCGATTACATCGGTCCGGCGTTCGCGTCTGCGCGATGGCACGAACATCGGGTAGATCGCCACATGGCCGCCGGGATGCGTCGAGAACCAGTTGTTTGGAAAAACGCTGTCAGGTGTGTTGAGGTCGCCGAAATCGTCAAACACATGAACAGTGACTCCGGCGTCGCGCAATTGCTGCACCGCCCGATCATGTTCATCCCTGGCCGCTTCCGACGTGGCCTGGGCGGATGCGGTGCTCAGCGTTTGAAAGGCATTGTCATCGCGTGTTTCCGGATTGGACGCAAAAGCGTGCGGCCGGATCATGACGGCGGCAGATGGCGCTTGAAGAGACAGCATCAGAAACTCCGGGTGGGACGGTCGAAGATACGGCGACCCATCAACGAGGCGGCCAGATCGACCATCAGTTTTGCGGTTCGGCCCCGGTCATCCAGAAACGGGTTCAATTCGACTAGGTCCAGCGAGCAGACAAGTCCGCTTTCATGCAGCAGTTCCATTACCAGGTGAGCTTCGCGCTCGGTTGCACCGCCGGGCACGGTCGTGCCGACCGCGGGGGCCACTGCCGGGTCGAGGAAATCGACATCCAAAGAAACATGTAGCAGAGCGTTTTCTGCCTTCACGCGATCAAGAAAGGCCAAAAGGGGGGCTTTGATACCGTTTTCATCAATGCTGCGCATATCCGCCAGCATGGCGCGGTCTTGCTCCAGCGCCGCCCGTTCCGCCGGGTCGACAGAACGCAATCCGATCATGCCGACGCGATCCGTCGGTATGACGGCCGGCAAAGGGGGGAAATCCTCGAATCCGGGTCTGCCGGTGAAATACGCCACCGGCGTGCCGTGCAGATTGCCGCTGCCGGTACTGTCCGGAGTGTGAAAGTCGCTGTGGGCGTCAAGCCATAGCACAAAGAGAGGGCGGTCGATCCGAGCGGCATGGGCGGCCATCCCGGCCACCGTACCCATGGACAGGGCGTGATCACCCCCCATGAAAATCGGAATGCCCTGACCCGCCGCGTCTTGCGCAGCTTTGCTGAGAGCGTGCGTCCACCCCACGCATTCGGGCAGGGCGAACAGGTGCGGGTGTTGGGGAATGTCGACGTTTTCGGCCTGCACGTCGCCCCAATCGTGAACGGTGTGACCAAGATCAGACAGCGCTTGATCCAACCCTGCCACGCGATACGCATCAGGTCCCATCCGGCATCCCTGACGACGCTTCCCGGCGTCCATTGGGGCGCCAACCAGTATGATATCCTTGATTTCCATGTGTTCATTTAGGCCGTCCGACTGTCTTGCGTGAAGTCGGCAAAATGCTCAAAATGGTCTCGGAAAATTCTTTATGAGAAAGCGCTATGGACGAATTGGACAATCGACTGCTCAATGCGTTGCAGCGGGATGCTCGGGCAAGCCTGTCAGAGCTGTCGGAAACACTGGGCGTGACCCGCACCACGGTCCGCAGCAGGTTGCAGCGGCTGAAACAGTCCGGTGAAATCGTCGGCTTTACCGTCCTGACGCGTCGCGATCTGGCGCAAAGCCCGGTGCGCGGGTTGATGATGCTCGAGATTGAGGGGCGCGGGACGGAACGCGTCATGGCCCGGATCGGTGCCATGCGTCAGGTGACGGCAGTTCATTCGACAAATGGCAGTTGGGATCTGATCGCCGAGATCAGTACGGAAACCCTGGCTGAACTGGATGAGGTTCTGTTTCAGATCCGAAGGATCGACGGCGTGACGCGTTCGGAAACGAACCTTTTGCTGTCAACACGCAAGGGGCGGCTCTAGCGCTTTGAGATAAAACCAAAATGTGCCAGAGTCCGTTGGCAGATGATGTCTGAATCGTCGACGGGCGGGTGAGCCGCGCGTGGTATCTGCGATCAGAAACTGGCAGGGACGTGCAGCATGACCAATGCGAAAAGTGACGGTGAACCTCTGGCCGTGCACTGGGCCGAAAAGCTTACGGCCATGTTGGAAAAACCCTGGCTGCGGATTGCAATACCGGTTCTTGTGACCGGGATCGCGCTGACGGTTCTGCATGATTTGTCGGCGCATGTGAAATGGTCAGATGTCCAGACCGATATCGCAACGACGTCGTGGAAACTGATGTTTTTCGCCTTGTGCTGGACCGCGTTCAGTTTCCTGTCGCTGTCGCTCTATGATGTGTTTGCCGTGCAAAGTGTAGCTGGCGGCAAAGTGCCATTGCCTGTTGCCGGAATGGCAGGGGCCAGCGGCTATGCCGTGTCGAACTGTCTGGGTTTTTCCTACATTACCGGAACTGCGATCCGGTATCGGATATATGCGTCGCTGGGATTGGATCTGGGGCGGGTGGCCGGGGTTATCGCGACATCCTGGGTCGCGTTCTGGATGGGGCTTGTTCTGGTTCTGGGTGTGTTGCTGACCGTGCATCCGGACGGAATTTCCAAAGTGATGCCTGTCAGCGAAACGGTGGAAACCGTCATCGGGCTGTGCCTATTGGGGGCATTGGTTGCGATGTTCATATGGTTGTCCAGCGGCGGCAGGCGGTTGGCCGTCGCCGGTATCGGGTTTGACTTGCCGGGTGGCAAACTGGCCAGCCTTCTGACACTGGCCGCCATCGGAGATCTGGTTGGCGCGTCCATGGCGCTCTATGTCCTGATGCCGGACGATCTGGGCGTTGGCTATCCCTATTTCTTCACGATCTACATCGCCGCCATCGCCGTTGGAATTCTCAGCCACGCACCGGGCGGGCTTGGGGTATTCGAAGCCACGCTGATCGCAGGGCTTGGGTTGTCGGGACGTTCGGATGTAATCGCAGCCTTGTTGCTGTATCGCGTCGTTTACACCTTCTTGCCGTTCGGTATCGCCAGCGTGTCCATTGCGATCGCGTCCGCACTGACGCAAAGGCACAGGATCGGTGGCGCCGCGACATGGGTCTATCGGGTCATCCGTCCCATTGTTCCGATGGTGGCAGCCGGGGTTGCGGCCGTGGCGGGGGTGGTCCTGCTGGTGTCCGGCGCATTGCCAGCGGGCACGCAGAACCTTGGCGTTCTGAGAGAGGTCTTGCCGCTGTCGTTTGTCGAGGCATCGCACCTTGCCGGCAGTGCTGTCGGCGTGCTGCTTTTGCTGGTGTCCCGCGGTTTGTTTCGAAAGCTCTACCGCGCATGGGTGGTGGCAATGTTGTTGATGGTGGCCGGGTTCTTTGCCTCGCTGGCAAAGGGGCTGGACACTCACGAAGCGCTGTCGATGCTGGGCACGATTGGCCTTCTGGCGATGTTCCGCGGGGCGTTTTATCGGGTCAGTGGCGCGTCGATCTTCAGGCTGAATATTCCTTGGTTGGTCAGTGTCGTGGCGCTGTTGGCGGTGATATTCTGGATCGGACTGTTCGCCTATTCCCATGTCGAGTACCAGAACGCCCTGTGGTGGGAGTTTGCCTGGAACGGTGACGCTTCGCGCTTTTTGCGCTCCAGCCTCATCGTGGCGGTGATCGTGGGCGTCGTGGCCGTGAACTCTCTGTTCGGGCGAGAGATTCCGACGCCTGTGCGCACGGAAATCCCCGAGGTCGTTGAACAGCTTGTGATGGAGTGCGAAGATACCGAATCCCAAATCTCGCTTACCGGTGACAAGCAGTTCCTCATCTCACCGGATCAGACCGCATTCATTGCGTATGCAGACACGGGCAACGCTCTGATCTCGAAGGGAGAGCCGGTTGGCGATGAAACGGCGGGGCGGCAGTTGATCTGGCAACTCAGGGAAATGGCGGACCGAGAAGGAAAACTGTGTGCCTTCTACAGTGTTTCAACCAAGTACCTGCCGACATTTCTGGATCTGGGCCTGTCGATCCTGAAGATTGGTGAGGTCGCGCGGGTTCCGCTCAAGGATTTCTCGCTGGACGGAAAGTCACGCAAGCGGTTCAGACAGGCCAGAAACCGGGCCGAGCGGGAGGGCTATGTATTCGAGATCATCCCGAAAGAAGACCTGGCCCCGGTTTTGCCGGAACTGCGCGCGATTTCAGACCATTGGCTGGCGCAAAAGGCGGGTGCCGAAAAGGGCTTTGCGTTGGGGGGCTTTGACGATCAGTACCTGTCATATTTCGATCATGCGGTTCTGCGTGACGGTAAGACAGGCAAGATCATGGCCTTTGCCAACCTGTTTCAGGGCGGCAACAAATCCGAACTGTCGCTGGATCTGATGCGCTATGAGCCTGACAGCCCGAGCTTTGTCATGGATGCGCTTTTTGCCGAGATGATGAACTGGGGATCGCAGCAGGGGTTCCACTGGTTCTCATTGGGTGCGGCGCCGTTCTCAGGCATCGAAAACCGTCAGCTTGCATCACTTTGGAACCGCATCGGCGGCTTTGTCTATGAACATGGTGAGCAGTTCTATCATTTTGAAGGTTTGCGCGCCTTCAAACAGAAATTCGATCCGGAATGGAGCCCCAACTATCTGGCTAGCCCCGGCGGGCTGGCTGCGCCCCGCATCCTTTACGAGGTCAATATTTTGATCTCGGGTGGGCTGCGCGGGTTGACCAAGTAGCGCCTAGTTCAGGCTGGCCCGGGTCGGGGTTTTTTCAAGCAGATCGCCCCAATCGGTGCGATAGGCCATTTCCGCCAGCACGGTTTCAGGCAGGAATTCCTGGTTTTGCCGGATCTGCCATCCGCCGCCCAGACCCTTGTAAACGGCAACCAGATTGCTGGACACCTGCTGCCGCGCTTCGATCAGATTTGCCTGCGACCGCAAAAGCGCGGTCTGCGTGTTCAGAATGCGAGAATAGCTGGCGATTCCGTCCCTGTACTGGCTTACGGCGATATCTGCGGCCTTGCGCGAAGCTTCGACGCTTTTCTGATAGAACCCAACCTGTTTTCGCGCTTGCGCATAGGCGACCATTGCGCTTTCCACCTCGGAATACGCGGTCAGAACGGTATTCTGATAATTGGCAATCAGCGCTTGATAGGCTGCATCCTGCGCACGGACGTTGTTTTTGATGCGGCCATAGTTGAGCACGTTCCAGACCACGCCGGCACTTGCCAGACCGGTGGAGCTGTTGCCGCTGAACAGATCGCGCCCTCCCGATGCCTGCAAACCGATCGCGCCCGACAGCACGAACTGAGGATACAGGTCAGCCATCGCGATACCCACCTGCGCCGATTGAGTCGCAGCAGCCAGTTCCGCCGCGCGGACATCCGGGCGGCGGCGCAGCAATTCTGCCGGCACCCCAACGGCCACATTTGTTCGCGCTGACGGGATACGGCCGGAATTCCCCAGCAGGTTGGTCATCCGGGACGGCGTGGCCCCCAGCAGCACGGCCAGCGCATTCTTGGTCTGTTGCAGGTCGCTTTCCAACTCGGGCACCAAGGCCTTGGTATTGTTGAGCAGGGCAGTGGATTCCTGAACATCCAGTTCGGTCGTGACCCCGTTGTTGAACCGCAGCTGGGTCAGGTCCGCCGATTCCTGCTGCAATTTGATGTTTTCCCGGGCGACCGCCAACGATTCCTGCAACGCGCGGATATTGACGTAGAGCGCGGCCACGTCGCCGGTCAGTGTCACCAATGCGTCATCATAGTTTGCGACCTGCAAAGCCAGATTCGACCGCGCCGCCTGCACGCCGCGCCGTTGTGCGCCCCAGACATCCAGCTCCCATTGGGCGTCGAACCCAACCTGAGACGTCGAGAATTCGGTATCCAGGGGGATGATCCGGTTGATATCGGCAACTGGCCCAAGATTGTCGCTGATTTGCCGCCGCTGCAAAGACGCGCCTATGGCCTGGGATTGCGGGTACAATTCGCCGAAAGCGATCCCCAACTGTGCCCGCGCTTGAAGCACCCGCGCTCCCGCGACCTGAAGCGTCAGGTTCTGGGCATAAGCTTTGGCAATCAGACGGTTGAGGGTCGGGTCATTGAATGTCTCCCACCATTTGACCACGGGTGCGCTGCGCGATGTCAGGCCGCTTTGGCCGACGCTGGGGCTGTTTACCTCGATCCATTGCTTGACGACCGGAGAGTTCGGGCGCACGAAATCGGGCCCCACGGGCGTGCAGGCCGCGAAAATGGCGGCGCAAAGTGCAGTTCCCATCAACCGGCGGAGTGTCATGGCGCGCATCCTCAAATATCCAGCGGTCGGATGAAGTTGGCGAAGGAATAGAGACGGATGTTGATGCGTCTCAGGAATTCAAAGCTTTTGCCCTGTCCGGTGTAGATCGCCACTGCGGCGTGGCCGCCGGCCGGGAAAGTGTGCCCTTCCGGGATATCGACGGTGATCTGCACGGCAATTCGACCGGGCAGTTTCGGCAGTTCAAAGCCGGGCAGGCGGCCTGAAGGGATCAGTTGCCCCTGGCGCGTGGCCCACCAGATCGCCTCGACCTTGCCCGTCAGGATTTCGCCCGGGTAAAGATCCAGCGCCACTTCGACCTCTTGCCCCGATTCCACGAATTTCAGGTTCTGCTGGCGAAAGGTCGCAAGAATATAGGGGCTGTCCTCGGTCACGAAACTGGCAATCGCGCCCAGTCGAACATCGCCGACGACCAGACCGGGGCGGGCTTGTTGCGATACGATCATGCCGTTTTCAGGCGCGTAGATTGTTGTGTTTTCAAGAAAATACTCAGCCTCGGCCAACTGCGCCCTTGCCTGGAGAATACCCGTGTTCACGCCGTCTATCTGGGACTCCACGGCCAGTTGCGCCTTTTCCAGATTTGCTTCGGCCTGTTTGACAGCAGCAAGGTCTTCGGTCACCTGCTCGTTCCAGCGGTCCAGTTCGTCTTGCCGCGCTCCGCCGGCGGGCACAAGGGTTTCGTACCGGGCTTGCTGAGTCTGCGCATAGGCCAGCTGCGCGTTTGCGCGTTCAACAGCTTCGGTCGACGCGATCACATCCTGTTCCAGAATCTTGGAATTCTGTTCAGCGGCGACCAATTGCGCCTGCGCATTGTCTACCGCCAGTGAAAATACTGTGTCATCAAAGCGGTAGAGTGGATCGCCCTTGGTGACCGGTGTGTTCGGTTCCACAAGAACTTCAGTCAGGATCGTCGGCTGTGTCAGTTTGGGAATGATCTGTATGGTCGAACGCACCACGTGGCTGTCGGCCGAGAAGGGCTGGAAGAACCGCAATGCGACCAGAAAAATCAGCAACAGGTGCGCGCCAACCCAAAAGGATACGATGCCCCAGGCGATGTTGAATTTCAGCAGTTCCAGCTTGAAGAAAATAAGCCAGACGAAAATGATGTAAAATAGCGTGATGCCAAGGGCGACAAACATGTTTTGTGACTTCCTCTGGCCTTAGCTTTGCTGCGGATCGTCTGTGTCCAGACGACCTTGATATTCAGGCCGGACATCACCACCCAGACGTTTGATTTCATCACGAATGGCGTCTTTTTCCTCGTCAGGGCCACGGCGAATGTCGACCGTAACGCCATCATGGAACGCCCACATGAAGGCATGGACCCAGGGCACCACGGCCAGAAATCCCATCCAGCCCATTATCTTTACGGCCTCGGCATGGGGATGGTTGCGCTTGATGGCGATCCGACCCGGAAGGCCCATGAGAAAGAGAAACAGTGCCATCACCGCCGCCAGAAGCAGGATCAATGCCACAAAAGTCAGATAGTCATAATAGCCAAGCGGCTGTCCCAGTAATCCCATGCTCGCGCCTCCTTTTGGGGAAGGTTACGGTATCTTCAGTTGCCGGCGTCCAATTCGTCAATCAACTTGTAGCTTGTCGGCGGGTCGGCGCAGATACCCGGCCCGCATTCCAACAAGGTCGAACCCGCGTTCAGCACCGCCAAAGCCAGCATGACGAAAAACGCGATCTTGGCCAGAGCATTTCCGCCGAACCTTGGTTCCTGACCAGACGGGTCGGCGTATTGGCGATCAAACAACAGCATGATCGACGTGCCCAGCAACACAAGGAAAAAGGCGATCCCGGCCCAGGTATAGTAGTGCAGGCCCAAAACAGGAGAGCCGTAGTGCCCGGTGCCGGGTACGATATGCAGAAGAATTTGGCGGATCGATACAGTGCCGCCATACAAGGCCGCAATCAGCACGATGGCATAGTGTTGCGGCCGTGGACCGTAGAGCAGGTTCAAACCAAGCCCCACACCGACGGCAACGAACCCAACACGTTGCAGCAGGCAAAGCGGGCAGGGCAGTTCATAGAGGACGAGCTGATAGAAAAACGCCAGGGCCAGTACAAGGCAGACGGCAAGCATACCGATCGCGTTGAGGGTGCGGGACAGTTCAGGTGTCATGACAAGCCCCTCAGAGTTGAATAGTCAGCGGTGTGGTGGCGTGGAATTTCAGCCAGTAGATACACATGGCCAACGTGACGAAAAACAAAGCGTTGCCAGCCTTGGTCAACTTGAAATAGTTCAGCCCCATCGTGGCGATAAACAACGAAAATAAAAGCGCAATCATGGCCCGGTCCTCCCCTCCCGTGCACAAATTCTTGTATTAAGGATAGTGTCAGGCCAAGTTCGATCTGGCAAGCCGCGCAACTCGCGCGGACGTTGTTATTTGCCCGCCTCTAGTCGCAGATGATGACATCTGTCTGCCACTCGCGACAGTGCTCTGGCAGCTTGCCGGGCAGGGGCAGGTCGCTATAGACCGTGTCAAGCTCGGCAATTGATCCTATCCGCGCCGGGGCCGAGCGTTGAAACTTCGAATGATCGGCAACCAGAAAAGTGCGGCGCGCCTTCTCGATGATGGCCTGGCTGACCTGAACCTCCTGAAAGTCGAAATCCAAAAGATCGCCATCCGTGTCCAGGGCCGAACATCCTATGACGGCGATGTCGAATTTGAACTGCCGGATGGCCGATACGGTCAGGTTGCCGATCAGCCCCCCGTCTGTCCGACGCAAAACGCCGCCGGCCATGATGATTTCGCACTCCGGGTTTTCGACAAGAATGTTTGCAACGTTCATGTTGTTGGTCACCACCAGCAGGTTCTTGTGGTTCAGCAACTGCCTTGCCACGGCCTCGGTCGAGGTTCCGATATTCATGAAAATTGATGCGCCATCCGGGATATCAGCTGCGCAGGTTTGAGCGATGCGGGTCTTGGCATCCGCGTTCAGCGCGCGGCGGTCCTCGTATCCGATATTTGAAACACCCGAGCGGAGAACAGCGCCCCCGTGAACCCGGTCCAGCTTGCCCGCATCTGCAAGTTCGGTCAGGTCGCGCCGGATCGTCTGAACGGTGACGCCAAAGCGTTCAGCCAGCCCCTCGACGGTAACGCGCCCTTCGGTGCTGGCGATTTCCAGAATGTCGGATTGGCGAAAGGACAAGGACATGGGCAGTTCCGGTGCAAAGGATTGATTTTCGTTTTTGTTCTTTTTGTCGATTTTGGCAAGCCAACTTGCTTGAAAATCATACCTGTGTTGCAAAAAGAAAATAAACGAACATAAACATTGACGAAGCGAAAGTCATTCTGGCTAATGCCCGCAACCGTGTCAGGCAGGGAATCAATGGATATGCAGTCAACGGACAACCAGATCACAGACCTTTTCATCATCGGTGGCGGGATCAATGGCTGTGGAATAGCGCGGGACGCCGCCGGGCGAGGTCTTTCGGTGACGCTGGCCGAGATGAACGATCTCGCTTCTGCCACGTCCTCTGCCTCGACCAAGTTGTTTCACGGCGGATTGCGGTATCTTGAGTACTTTGAAATTCGCCTGGTGCGTGAGGCCCTGATCGAGCGTGAAACCCTGCTGCGCGCGATGCCGCATATCAGCTGGCCCATGCGTTTTGTGCTGCCCTACCACAAGGATATGCGGTTTGATTCCGAAACGCCGACCTCGCGGTTGCTCAGCACGGTCATGCCGTGGATGCGCGGGCGGCGTCCGGCCTGGCTGATCCGGTTGGGCCTGTTCATGTATGACAATCTGGGCGGGCGCAAAATCCTGCCGGGCACGACGTCATTGAACCTGCGGTCAGCACCCGAGGGGGCCCCGTTGCAGGACAAGTTCGAAACAGCTTATGAATATTCCGACTGCTGGATCGAAGACTCGCGATTGGTGGTCCTGAATGCGCGTGACGCCGAGTCGCGCGGCGCGCAGATCATGGTCCGAACCGAAGTGACCTCGGCCGAGCGGGTCAGTGATCTTTGGGAAGTGTCCGTTCGGGATCGAAACAACGGTGAGACCCGTTTGGTCCGGGCCAAGATGCTGATCAATGCAGGTGGGCCCTGGGTGGGCGACATCATTCAATCTAAGATCCGCGTGAACTCTCGCGAGGGCGTGCGGCTTGTTCGGGGCAGTCATATCGTGACGCCCAGGCTTTACGATCACGACAAGTGTTATTTTTTCCAGGGCGAAGATGGCCGCATCATTTTCGCTATACCATACGAGCAGGATTTTACCTTGATTGGGACAACGGATCAGGATCATCCGGACCCGTCGACCAAACCGGTCTGCACCGAGGCCGAGCAGGATTACCTGTGCGCCTTCGCATCAAAGTACTTCAAAAAAAGCATAACGCGCGACGATGTCGTGTGGACCTATTCCGGCGTGCGGCCTCTTTATGATGACGGCGCAAGCAGTGCCACTGCTGCAACGCGGGATTACACGTTGAAAGTCGATGCGCAGGGCGGGGCGCCTGTTTTGAATGTGTTCGGCGGTAAGATCACGACCTATCGCAGGCTTGCAGAAAGCGCGCTTGAGAAGGTCGGTGAGTTTTTTCCGAACCTGCCCGGCCCCTGGACCGCTGGTGTCGCACTGCCGGGGGGGGATTTTCCGGTGGATGCCGTCGAAACCCTGAAAAGCGATCTTTTGGCGGCCTATCCCTTTTTGACCCAAAGCTGGGCTGCCCGCCTGATCAGAGCTTACGGGACCGAAGCAAGGGATGTTTTGGGTGATGCAAAACAGGTATCCGATCTGGGAGAGGATTTTGGCGCAACCCTGACAGCGAAAGAGGTCGCGTGGCTGATGGACAAGGAATATGCCCGTTCAGCCGAAGATGTGGTTTGGCGCCGCAACAAGCTGGGCTTGCGGCTGAGTGCCGAACAGATTTCGCGGATCGATCAATGGTTGTCCGAACGGTCCGCGGATAAGGGGTAGCCTGAAAACGCCTCGAGGCTGTCAGCGTATCTGCAAAAAAGCCCCATCAGTTCAGATGGGGCTTTCTGTGTTCAGGCGGCTTTTTCTGTAGGGTCGGGGTCGCTCTTGCTGCCCTTCAACCATTCCCGCATGCCTTGCATCAGGGCATAGAGCACGGGCACCACGATCACACCAACCAGTGTTGCGGCCAGCATCCCGCCGAACACCGCGACACCAATCGCCTTCTGGCTGGCGGCACCGGCTCCGTTCGCGGCCAGCAGGGGGACAACGCCAAGCAGGAAGGACAGCGCAGTCATCATTACAGCGCGAAAACGCTGATACGCAGCCTCTGCGGCGGCCTCTTTGATGGAAAGCCCCTTGGCGCGTTGCTCCATGGCGAACTCGACGATCAGAATACCGTTCTTCGAGGCCAGCCCGACAAGCATGATCATACCGATCTGCGTATAGAGGTTGATGTCACTGCCCACGATGGCCACGGCTGCCACGGCACCAAACAAAGCCACGACAACGGAAAGCAGGATTGAAACAGGCAAGGTCCAACTTTCGTACTGACCCACCAGGAACAAGTAACCGAACAGGATGGCAAGCCCGAGGATGATGATCACCAGACTGCCCGAAGCCAGCTGCTGCTGCGCTGTCCCCGTCCATTCGAACGCATAGCCCGGGGGCAGGGCGGTTGCGGATTCTTCGGTCATCACGCTGATTGCATCGCCGCTGGACAAGCCGGGTGCAGGGACCGCCGTCACCGTGGCCGACCGGAACAGGTTGTGGCGCTTCAGAAGGACCGGACCCAGCACGTTTTCAACGTCGATCAGTGTCCCCAGCGGCACCATGTCTCCGTTTTGAGAACGGACATAGAGGTTCGCGATATCTTCGACATTGTCCCGATAGGTCCCATCGGCCTGAATCATCACGCGATAGACACGGCCGAACAGGTTGAAGTCATTGACATAGTAAGACCCCAGCTGCGCCTGCATGGTCTGAAAAATCTCGGCGACCGAGACATTAAGCGTTTTGGCCTTTTCGCGGTCCAGATCAACGAACAGCTGCGGGACGTTGGCGCGGAAGGTTGTATAGGCCTGCCCGATCTCGGGTCTCTGATTGGCCGAATACACGAACGAACCCACGGCCGAGGCCAGATCCTGCGGTGTGCCACCGCCGGTTTGCTGAACTTCCATCTCGACACCGGCGGACATACCAAGGCCCTGGATGGGCGGTGGGTTGAAAGCAAGGACCGAAGCCGCTGATTCACCGTTCGCGATCGCCAGCACTTTGGCCAGAATGGCGTCCGCGCTCAGATCGTCTTCCTGCCGTTCGCTCCAGTTTTCGAGGTTGACGAAAATCGCAGCGCCGTTGGTGATCGTGCCGTTCAGCATCGAAAAACCGTTGACCAGAACCGTGCTCGCGACGCCCGGGATTTCACTTATCTGTTCATCCAGACGTGCGGTCACCGCCTCGGTCCGTTCCAATGTTGCGGCATCAGGCAACTGTACATCAACGAACAGATACCCGTTGTCTTCAAGCGGAATGAATCCGGCTGAGGTGTTGGACATGATTGTTCCGGTTCCCATGCCAAGCCCAACCACGATGGCCAGCGCAATGGCCGGAAAAACCAACAGCTTTCGTACAATGGCCACATAGCCGTTGCGTACGGTGCCGATGAAGTTTTCGAACATCGCAAGCACCCCTTTGGGAGGGCCGGACCGGGGGCGAAGAACCAAGCCGCACAGGGCAGGCGAAAGGGTCAGCGCGTTGATGGACGAGATTACGACAGCGGTCGAGATCGTGACCGCAAATTGTGAATACAACCGCCCCGAGATGCCGGGCATGAACGTCACCGGCACGAACACCGCCAAAAGAACCAGTGTGGTCGCGATGACCGGACCCGTGATCTGGCCCATGGCTTTTCGGGTCGCTTCAGCAGGGGGCAACCCTTCATCCGCAATGATGCGCTCCACGTTCTCGACGACGACGATGGCGTCATCCACCACGATACCGATGGCCAGCACCAAGGCGAACAGCGAGATGGTGTTCAGCGACATCCCGAACGCTAGCAGGAAGGCAAAAGTACCGATCAGGGATACCGGGATTGCCACGGCTGGAATGATCGTTGCGCGCCAACTTCCCAGGAACACGAACACAACCGAAATAACCAGAATGAAGGTCAGGATCAGGGTCGAGACCACGTCGTTCAAAGATGCCTCGACAAAGTCGGTCGTGTTGAAGGGGACATCATATTCGACATCCGTCGGAAAGGCGCGGGACAGCCGCGCCAATTCCGCCTGCACACGTTCCGAAACCGCCAAAGCGTTTGCACCGGGGGCCTGATAGATGCCGATGACCGTGGCTGGAACCGCCTGAAAATAGCCCGAAGCCGCATAATATTCTGCGCCAAGCTCTACCCGGGCGATGTCTTTGACGCGGACGATGGCACCGGCGTCACCTGTTCGGATCACGATGTCACCGAATTCCTCTGCGGATGTCAGGCGGCCTTTGGATTTGATCGTGTATTGAAACGTCTGCCCCTCGGGAACGGGTGGCGCACCGATCGAACCGGCGGACACTTCGATATTCTGTTCCCGGATCGCATTGATGACATCCCCCGGTGTGATGGACAGTGCCGCCATCTTGTCCGGATCCATCCAGATCCGCATGGCGTATTCAAGGTTGGTCAGAACATCGGCTTTGCCGACGCCCTGCACCCGCGCCAGCGCATCGCGCAGATTGATCGAGGCATAGTTCGACAGGAACACACTGTCATAGGTCCCATTGGGTGAGGTCAGAGTGACCAGCATCAGCATGTTGGTCGAAGATTTCTGTGTCACCACACCGGACGAAGTCACTTCGGCTGGCAGCGATGACATGGCCTGCGCCACCCGGTTTTGAACGTTGACCGATGCGATGTCGGGATCGGTGCCGACCTCAAAGGTCACATCCAGCGAATAGGACCCGTTGTCCGATGATCTGGACGTCATGTAAATCATGTCGTCCACACCGTTGACCTGCGCCTCAATCGGCGCGGCAACAGTGTTTTCAACGGTCTCGGCGTTTGCGCCTGTATAGGTGGTCGAGACGTTGACCACAGGCGGCGTGATATCGGGGAACTGCGCGACCGGCAGCACCAGGTATCCGATACCGCCCATGATGGTCAGCACCAGCGAAATGACGAGCGCCAGCTTGGGCCGGCTGATGAACAGGGCTGAGAACATCTGTTACTCTCCCGGTTGCTCAGAGGCGACGACTGCGTCAACAGCGACGCCGGGGCGAACCCGTTGCAGGCCCTCGACAATTACGCTTTCGCCTTCGCGCAGCCCGTCCAGCACAATAATCGCGGTTCCAACCGTGTCACCGGTGGTGATGTAACGCTGTTCAACCATCTGCTTGTCGTTGACGACCAGGACAAACTCGCCCCGCTGATCGCGCTGCAAGGCGGCTTGAGGCACCAGAACCTGCAAGGTCGGTTCCAGCGCTTCGATCTGCACATTCACAAAGGCGCCGTCCAGAATCAGCCGGTCCGCGTTGTCGAACTGGGCGCGAATGGTAATTGCGCCGGTCAATGGGTCGATACGGTTGTCAACGAATACAATTCTGCCGACTTCATCCATCTCGGTGCCGTTGGGCAGGATGACGTGCACGTTCGGGCTTTGCGGGCTTTCCGCCAGCGATGCCGAGTTTTCACCATAAGTCTGTAAGACTGAGGTGAAGAGCTTTTCGTTCAACGAGAAATTCACATATATGGGCGTCTCGCTGACGATATTGACCAGAGGAGGGTTGTTTGGCCCGACCACATCTCCGACGCTGGTCGTGATCCTGCCGATACGGCCGTCGAATGGCGCATGTATCTGCGTGTAGCTCAGGTCAAGCTCGGCCTGCTGGATCGCAGCATTGGCCGCCTTCACCTCTGCCTCGGCGACCAGTTCGTTGGCGCGGGCAATGTCGCGTTCTGACTCTGGCGTCGCGTCGCGTTTGTAGAGCTCTTCTTTACGCGCCAGATCGACCTTTGCCAGTTCAAGATTTGCTTCGGCCCGGTTCAGATCGGCCTTTCGGGCCTCAAGCGTCGCCTCGTACAGGTCGGGTTCGATGGTGAACAGCAGATCGCCTTCTTTGACAGTCGCCCCATCCTCGACCTCGCGGCTGTTGAGAAACCCGTTCACCCGCGCCACGATATCGACCTTGTTGATTGCCTCGGCACGTCCGATGAACGTGGCTTCGTCGGTGATTTCCTCGGTATAGGCCGCCGCTATGGAAACCTTTGGTGGTGCCCCTTCTTCCTGCGCGGTCGCCGGATGCGCCAAACCCAAGGACATCAGCATGAATGCGGCGGCCAAATGCCTGCTGATCTTGTTGGGTGAAAGGAATGCTGGGGACATGGCGAAAGCCTCGTTCGATGCAGAAACAAAAGATGCCGACCCAGTCGCCACGGCGACGTGAGTCGGAGGAACCTTGTCTCAGGATGACTTTTTTGTGCCGATATCTCAAGCGTGATGAGTCCCGCGCCGGTCGGGACGGATGTCAAAAGTTCAAGCACTTATGCTGGCTTAGGCACTGACGTGGCCGCGGGGCTTGAGCAAGAGAGGCCCGAAATGGGCCCCCTGCGTCCAATGCGCCGGACCGATCAGTCGCGGGTTCCCGCGAACCTGTCCTGCCATTCTTCGCGCTGTTCATCCGTTATCTTGGCGAACAGAACGTCTGGCACGGTAAAGTCGTGGCCGGACGGCAAGGCGTTCAACGCGGTGGCAACATCTTCGGGCCAGCTGGTATCCAGCGTGTTCATCACGCTCAGCATGCGGGCCGAGGTTTCGGGGATGAACGGTGCGCTGAGAACGGCGTAAAGCCGGATCAGGTTCAGGCCAAGACGTACCTGTGCGGCGGCCTGCTCGGGGTCTTCTTTAAATGTGGACCACGGAGCTGCGGCCTGTAGATATTCATTTCCTGCGACCCAGATTGCCCGCAGCTCCTGCGCGGATTTGCGAACCTCCATCGCCTCCATATGGCCTTCATAGGCGCGGACACGTTTGGTGAGCTCTTCGATCAAAGCCTGTTCGCGGGGGCCGAACTGTCCACCTTCGGGCACGGTTTCACCAAATTTCGAGCGGCAGAATTTGGTGATCCGGCTGACAAAGTTGCCCAGAACGTCTGCAAGGTCCTTGTTCACCGATTGCTGGAAGTTCTCCCAGGTGAATTCGCTGTCGCTGCTTTCGGGCGCATGGCTCAGCAGCCACCAGCGCCAATAATCGGCAGGCAGAATATCCAGCGCCTGATCCATGAAAACGCCACGGCCCTGGCTGGTCGAAAACTGGCCGCCGTCATAATTCAGATAGTTGAACGACTTGATGTAATCCACCAGCTTCCAGCGTTCGGGTGATCCGGTCTCTTCATTATGCGCGTTGGTGCCCAGGATGGTGGCCGGGAAGGACAGCGTATGGAACGGCACATTGTCCTTGCCCATGAACTGGACGTAGCGCACGTCGTCCGCGCCCTTATCGGTGCGCCACCAGCGTTCCCAATCCGCATCGGTCCTGCCGTTGGCATCCGCCCATTCCTTGGCGCAGGCGATGTATTCAATGGGGGCGTCGAACCAGACGTAAAAGACCTTGCCTTCCATCCCCGGCCAATCCTGATCGCCTTTCTTGACCGGTACACCCCAGTCCAGATCGCGGGTAATGCCACGGTCCTGCAAGCCGTCGCCGTCATGCAGCCACTTCTTGGCAATCGAAGTGGTCAGGACCGGCCAGTCCGTCTTGCTGTCGATCCACGCATCCAGCTTGTCCTTCATCGCGGATTGACGCAGATACAGGTGCTTGGTCTCGCGCACTTCCAGGTCGGTCGATCCGGAAATGGCCGAACGCGGCTCGATCAGGTCCGTCGGATCCAACTGCTTTGTGCAGTTTTCGCACTGGTCGCCGCGCGCGCGATCATAGCCGCAATTGGGGCAGGTGCCTTCGATATAGCGGTCAGGCAGAAAGCGACCATCGGCGTTGGAATACACCTGTTTCTCGCTGACTTCGCGGATCAGGCCCGCGTCATCCAGCTTGCCCGCAAAATGCTGGGTCAGGCGCTTGTTCTGCTCGCTGGACGAATGGCCGAAGTGATCGAAGCTGAGGCCAAACCGGTTGGCGATATCAGCCTGAATCGCATACATGTCGGCGCAATACTCCGCCACCGGCTTGCCGGCCTTGGCGGCGGCCAGCTCGGCGGGTGTGCCGTGTTCATCCGTGGCGCACAGGAACATGACCTCGTTCCCCCGGCCACGCTGGTAACGCGCGTACAAATCAGCCGGCAATTGCGAGCCGATCAGATTGCCGAGGTGTTTGATCCCGTTGATGTAGGGGATCGCCGAGGTGATGAGAATCCGAGCCATGATCCGTTTCCGCGTAACTGTCTGCGCGCCCGTCTACATGATGTGATCGCCTAGCAAAAGCCCGGCATTGACCTGCTTGTCGATTTAGACCCCGAAGGCAACGAAAATCGTGCTGCCGCAACGATCTGGATCGCGTTCCGGGGACATGCCCAAAGCTTTTGGGGCAAGCAGAGGGACTTCACCTCTTTGAATCCGAGTCGCAGTGCCCCGTACTTGTTCCATACCGAGCCGACCGAAAAGGTCGGGGTGATCACAAAAGACATTCAAAGAACACGGGGGTGCCCAGTTTTTCACTCTTCCCGCGACCGTTTCAGAAGGCGACCAATCGTGAATGAAGTGCGCGGGGCGTAAACATAATTCGTGCGCTCCTCGGGGGTTGGGCGTGACCGCATCCGCGCCAGACCAAACACGATCAGGAAGACATGTCCGAACGCCACGAAGGCAAAAAGGGCACCCGGGCCAAATTGCTGGATCAGGGTCGAGGTTATGTAGGGCGATGCAATTGCCCCCAAGGCAAACCAGAACATCAGGGCAGCCGAGAGTTCCACCCGTTCCTCGGTCGTGGCAAAGTCGTTTGCGTGGGCGGATGAGACCGAGAAGATCGGAAAGGTTGTCAGGCCAAAGAACACGGCCGCCGACATGACCCCGATCGTTCCGGTGCCGCTGGCTGCCATGGTGACGCCGCAGCTGAGTACCGCGGCAGCCGACAGCCAGATAAGGACCCAGCGCCGGTCATATTTGTCAGCCAGCCAGCCGACGGGGTATTGAGCAAGCGCTCCACCAAGTACGAAAGAGGCCAGGAAGAATGCGATCTGATCGACGCCAAGTCCGACCTCTTGCCCGTAAACCGGACCCACCATTCGGAACGAGGCCGAACTGAGCGCGGCCACGATCACGCCAGCCACGGCCAAGGGTGAGCTGCGCCAAGCCAGCTTGGGTTTCAGGCGGGGCGCGTCAGGTGTCTTGGGTTGGCTTGCTTTGGTCAGCGTCAGCGGCAGCAGTGACGCACAGCACAGGATCGCCAGCAGGTTATACGAGACGTAAGAGGCCGGGGGCAGAACGGCGATAATCAACTGGGCGCACAGGGACGCGCCCATATCCGCGATCCGGTACGTTCCCATTGCACGCCCTCGGGTTTCATTGGTGACCTTCGCGTTCAGCCAGGCCTCGATCACCGTGTATGCGCCTGCCACGCAGGTGCCCGAGGCCACACGCAGGGCGGCCCAGATATATGGGTTTTCGGTCAGCGTATGTCCGATGAGGCCCATCGCGCCCAACGCGGTGCAAACTGCAAATGCGCGCGAATGACCGACATTGCCCATCAGACGTGGTGCCCACCAGCAGCCGATGAAAAACCCCAGAAAGTGCGAAGACCCCAAAAGACCGATCTGTTCGGTCGTGAAATCCAGCGTGATGCCGGATATGGCATCGAGTGGCCCGACGCCTCCTGTCGAAAGCTGAAGCAGAATGACCGAAAGAAACAGGGCTGCAAATGAAATGATCGTGCGCATGGTGGTCTCAGATTGGCAGGGTCGCCGCACAATGCGCGCATCAATTCGACTTTAGCGAGTCGTTTTTTGCCGTTCGGCGATCAGGTCGCGCGTATGATCTCGGCGCGGATGTCCAGGCCGACGGTGTCGTCAACCAGGTCAGGATAGCCCGAAGCTCCGAAGTCGTGCCGGTTCAAAGCGCCCTTCAGGCCAATGGTCAGGCGGCTCAGATCGTTCACTGCACTTCCTACCTGCCGGTACAGATTGGCCTCCAACGTGATCGGGCGGGTCACGCCGCGGACCGTCAGATCACCCGTGATCCGAGCGCCATCTGATATCCGCCCTTCCGCGCCCAGTTGTATGTCCGTTGACACAAACCGGATCGTTGGGTGCTGCTTCGCGTCCAAAACGCTGGGGCTGAGCATGGGCATACGGGCAAAGGGAAGCCGCGTTCTGGCTTTGCTGACGTCCAGTGTCACCGTGACCTGGCTGTTCTGTAGCCGACCTGTGTCAATCTGAACATTGGCGGTCCGGATCGGCATCGTCCCTGACTGTGTCACCCCCGCAAGATCAAACGTGAACCCGACCCGGGTGCCTTCATCCGACAGGATGTATGGCCGCAATGCGGCTTGTGCCGCCTGGGTCAGGGGCAGGGTTGCCAGCCCGGCAAGCAGGCTGCGACGGGTCAGAAGGATCATGCCATGACGCTTTCCCGTGTGGGGCGGGATCTTCTGAGCAGCATCAGAATGATCGCAATGTTCAGACCATTCCAAAAGATGCCATTCACGAACGCCAGTTGGTAGCTTCCGGTGAGGTCGTAGATCCATCCTGACATCCAGCCACCGAGTGCCATGCCAAGAATGGTCATCATCATGACGAACCCGACCCGCGCACCAGCTTCTTGCGGCGGCATGTATTCGCGGACAATCAACGCATAGCTGGGCACGATGCCGCCCTGTGCCAGACCAAAGAGCAGGCTGATGGCATAAAGCGACACCATTCCATCGTAGGGCAGGAACAGGAACAGGGCGATGCATTGCAGGAGCGAACCGATCAAAAGCGTCATGACTCCGCCCAGCCGGTCAGCCAGCAGACCCGAGATGATCCGGCTGACAACACCACCCAATAACATCAGTGACAGCATCTCGGCCCCGACCGCGGGCCCATATCCCAGCCCGACGCAATAGGAGACGATATGAACCTGTGGCATCGACATGGCGACGCAACAACCGATCCCGGCCAGGCCCAGAATATATTGCAGCGCGCGCGGTGACACACCGACACTTCGTGCATTGATTTGGGCGGATGCTGCGGCGGTGCTGTGTGCCTCGACCGGAACCCTGCGGCGTAGCAGCAGCGACAGGGGAATGACGACGACAAGCGTCAGCACGGCGAGCGTCAGATAGACCTGTTGCCATCCATCCCGCGCCAGAATTCCGGACAGCATGGTGGGCCAGATGGCGCCGGACAGGTAATTCCCACTGGCGACCAACGCGACGGCAATGCCGCGCCGTTTCATGAACCAATGTGAGATATCTGCGATCAGCGGGCCAAACCCAATCGATGTGCCCAGCCCCAGCAGGAGATGCGCCGCGGATAGCAACATTATGCTCGGTGCCAGCGTTGCCAGCACATAGCTCAGCGCACTCAAGACGGCTGCTCCGATCAGGGCGCTGGTGACGCCCAGCCGGTCCACCACCTGCCCCAGCCACATGTTGCCCAGGGCAAAACCGATCATCGCCAAAGTGTACGGCATCGAGGCTTCGGCACGACCGGCCCCGAATTCGGTTTCGACTGCGGGCATGACCACGATCACGGCCCACATGCCCACATTCGCCACTGTTGCAATGGCGAGCGTGATCAGAAGGCGAAGCCAGGAATAGCGGCTGTCATGGATCGGATGGCTCATGTGGTGACGCTAGGGCGCGGCCCGCGTTTTGACCAGTCACATCTTGCGTGATCCGTGTGGCTTTATGCCGGTGTGTCTTTGGTTTCGATCCGTTCCAGATGCAACCCGGCACGGGCGGCGGTCATGGTGGCCTGCCATGTGACCGGGGGCAGGGCACGGGCGCGGCGGCGTGTCAGAGCCCAGATCCGAGCCTCATCCCGATGGGTGGCCGCCATGTGCCAGCGCGTTTCAACCCCTTGCGCGCCGCCATCTCCGGGTGTCAGCAGCAAACCAAGCGGAGCCCGCCCCATCGCACCCCCCTGTTCGGCGGCCAGATGCATCCGGCGTATCGGCGTGAGCCCCGGTGCGCCGGGCAGGTCGCCGATGATCAGCGGAATGGCCCCGCTGCGCAGCGCCTCCTCCAGGCACCACAGCAGATCTTCGGCACGGGTGGGATGAACAAAAATGAACCGGGCCGGATCGGCAAAGGCCATCATCCCATCGGGGTTCAGCTGGCCGGGTTCCCAGGCGGGGGAAATCCACAAGACCGGCCCCTGCGTCTGACCGGCCAGCCACATGGCAAAGCTGCGCCGGGCGGGGCCGCATGCCTCGTGCACGCGGCCCAGTTCCAGGGTGATCTGCGGATGGAGCTTTACCCCCGGCGCCTGACGCGCAGTTTTGTGGCCAAGAAGTTGAGTGGACATGCCGGAATGCTAGCATGTTCTATTTTTGTTCTCAAGTGATCAGGGCCGTCAACGAGACAGGATCAACTTGCCATTTGCAAATTGGACGCTCGAGAAACGATGCAGATATTCCATCCCCAAAAGCGATTTATCCAGCTCGCCCTCATTGACCCAGGCCGATACGTTCTGGTCGGTAATGGGGCCTGCGGTCAGGGTGTCAAGCCGCACCGGCGCCGTGCGCACCTCGCCGTTGGCGGTCAGGGCGCGGCCGAAATAGTTCAGTTGATCGGGATCGATGCCTACACGTTCTGCGTCCCGGGCACTGAGAACGATCTGGCTGGCGCCGGTGTCGACAAGAAAGTTGATCGGCTCACCATTCACCAAAACCGGAAGGTAATAATGACCATCATAGGCACGAGGCACCTCGATCGCGTTGCCGGTGACGGTCATCTGCGGGGCAGGGCCAACCGAAGACCGGATGTCTTCCCACAGGCCGATGACGGCGATGACGCCAACAAAAATGAACACCCAGGCCATCACCTGCTGCAACGTCTTGTTCAGGGACTGGCGGTTTTGCGAAACGAACCAGAACGCGACGGCCAGCCCAAGCACGACCAGATAGACCAGTTGTCCGATATCGACGCTGTCCACAGGGTTCACCCCACTCAAATTGCACGTCACATATATGGGGGTTTAAGACGCAAAACCAAAGGCCTTGAGGCCATCGAGAATGAACTGCACCGACAAGGCCGCAAGCAACATCCCCAGCAGCCGGGTCAACACGTTCAGCCCGGTCTTGCCCAAAACCCGCGCGACCGCGCCAGAGGTCAGATACATCACGAAGACCATTGCCAGCACAACCAGCATCACACCGATGACAATAGCAAGGCCCTGAATGCCCGGCTGCTGGCCCGCAAGCAGAATCATCGTTGCAATCGATCCGGGGCCTGCAATCAGCGGGATGCCCAGGGGAAAGACGGACGGATCCGGGTGTTCCTCTTCCTCGGCGCTGCTTTCGCGTCGCTTGGTGCGGCGTTCAAACAGCATATCCAGCGCGGTCAGGAACAGCAGGACACCTCCTGCAACGCGGAACGCTTCCATCGAGATGCCAACAAACCCCAGAAGGGCTTCGCCAAAGGCGGCAAACAGGGCCAGGATGAAACCCGCCGTCAGGCAGGCCCGAATGGCAATGGACCGGCGCGTGTGCCAGTCCATACCCTGTGTCAGCGCCACGAAGATCGGCGTTTGCGCGGGCGGATCAAGGACCACGAAAAGCGTTGTGAACGCGGTAATCAGAAATGCACTGTCCATTGCTATCTGCTGCTCCGTTGCAGGTCTTGCAGGATACGCATGGCATCTTGCGAACAACCTGATGGGACATAGACGTGATCGTGATGATACCCCGCGACCATGTTCGCGGGAATGCCGGCCCGTGCCAGCGCGCTGGAAACGGCGGCGGTCAAACCAACACCTTCCAGCGAGGAATGAACCTGCAACGTGATGCACCGCATCGCGACAGCATCTTGCGGAGCCGCCGCGATCGGGACGACAAGAGACTGCCCTTCGGCCTCGGCGCAGCTGGCCCGCGTGCCCTGTGGCCAAGGTTTGTCTTCAGGCCATACGACAAAGGCAAATTCACCGGGCTGCAAGTCGGGATGCATACCCGCAATCATGGCGTCGGTGTCCGTGATGGGCGTGCTCATGCGGTTTCTGCCTGTTCAAGCCGTTCGGCGGCCGCGACCCACAATGCCTCGGCTTTTTGCATGGCCTCAGTGACTTCGGTGAACTTGCGGTTCCAGGTTTCCAGATCGTTGATCCTGTCGTCCTCGTACAGCGCCGGATCGGCCAGTTTGGTCGAAAGCTTGTCATGCATTTCCGTCAGCTTTTCGATCCGGTCCTCGCATTTGCGCAGATCCGCACGCAAGGCCAGTATCGTCTCGCGCGGGGGGCGTTTCGATTTGACCGCCCGGGGCTTTTCCCTGACGGGTCTGTCGCGCGCCAGCAGCAGGGACCGATAGGCTTCAAGGTCGCCGTCGAAAGGTTTGACGGTACCGTCCGAAACCAGCCAGAGTCGATCCGCGACAAGGCTCAGCAGGTGCATGTCGTGACTGACCAGAACCACCGCGCCGGAATAAGCCGTCAGCGCCTCGACCAGCGCCTCGCGGCTTTCGATGTCAAGGTGGTTGGTCGGCTCGTCAAGGATCAGCATATGGGGCGCGTCGATCGTGGCGAGCAGCAGTGAAAGCCGCGCTTTCTGTCCGCCCGACAGGCGCCCGACCTCGGTTTCCGCCTGATCCGCATTCAACCCGAACCCGGCCAGTCGCGATCGCCACTTGCCCGGCGCTTCGTCAGGGCGCAGACGGCGCAGGTGGTCCAGCGGCGTTTCGTCCACGTAAAGCTCATCCACCTGATGCTGTGCGAAATACCCGATGCGCAGCTTGTTGCTGCGGTTCATCTTACCCGCCATAAGGGGCAGCCGGTCCGACAGCAGCTTGGACAAGGTCGACTTGCCCTGTCCGTTCTTGCCCAACAGCGCGATACGGTCATCCTGATCGATACGCAGGTTCAGGCGGCGCAGCACTTCGGTTTCGCCATAGCCGGTGACGCCGCCTTCGATCTGGATGATCGGTGGAGACAGTTCCTCGGGTTCCGGAAAGCTGAAGGCGCGCAGGGCGGCCTCTTGCGGGGTCGAGACCAGTTGGATGCGTTCGATCATCTTCAGGCGCGACTGGGCCTGAACGGCCTTCGAGGCCTTGTAGCGGAACCGATCCACAAAGCTTTGCAGATGTGCGATGCGGGCCTTGGCCTTGGCGTTTTCCGATTCCGCCTGTGCCAGCCGTTCCGCACGGCGTTCCGCGAACTTATCGTAGGGCACGGCGTAATAGGTCAGCTTGCGGTCTTCCAGATGCAGGATCGAACCCACGGCGCGGTTCAGAAGGCCGCGGTCGTGGCTGATGGTGATCACAGTGTGCGGATATTTGGCCAAATAGCTTTCCAGCCACAGCGCGCCTTCGAGGTCCAGATAGTTGGTCGGTTCGTCCAGCAGCAGCAGATCGGGCTGAGAAAACAGCACCGCCGCCAGCGCAACGCGCATCCGCCAGCCGCCCGAGAAATCCGAACAGGGGCGCTGCTGGTCTTCGTCGTCAAAGCCCAACCCCTTGAGGATCGAAGCCGCGCGGGCCTCGGCGGACCAGGCGTCGATATCGGCCAGACGTGTCTGAATTTCAGCGATACGTGTCGGGTCTTCGGCGCTTTCGGCCTCGGCCATCAACGCACTGCGTTCGGTATCGGCAGCCAGGACCGTGTTGATCAGCGAAACGTCAGAAGAGGGCACCTCTTGCGCCACGCCACCGATCCGAGCGCGTTTCGGGACCGAGATATTACCCGATTCCAAAGCCAACTCGCCCCGGATCAGGCGGAACAGCGTGGTCTTTCCGGTTCCGTTCCGACCGACAAGGCCAACCTTGTGACCATCGGGAATCGTCGCGGTTGCGCCGTCAAACAACGGGCGACCTTCAACGGCATAAGTGATGTCTTCGATCCGTAACATGGGGCGCTCTTAGCAGAGCTGTGTAGCCACCGCCAGCGGCTCGGCATGTTCAAGCTTTCAGCAATGTGATAGCGCTGTGTCGTTTGCTATTCAGAACGGTTTTCACATGCGCGCGGCCCGGACACCTCCGCACTTGGTCACTCTGATTTTTGCCACGGCACTGTCGGTTTTGTCACTGAACATGTTCCTGCCGTCTTTGGCCCACATGAGTACGGATTTCGGTGTAGATTATGGCTTGGTTAACCTGTCGGTTGCCGGGTATCTGGCGGTCTCAGCCGTGTTGCAACTAATCATGGGTCCGCTTTCCGATCGTTACGGGCGCAGACCGATACTATTGATGTGCATCACCATCTTCGTCATCGCCTCAATCGGATGCTTTCTGGCCGAGGCCATTTGGACGTTCCTAGGCTTTCGTCTTTTGCAGGCCGCGGTGGTGGCTGGGTCAGTTCTGTCCAGCGCATCGATCAGAGATCGGTATCCGCCGAACGAGGCTGCAAGCAAACTGGGGTATGTGGCGATGGCCATGGCTTTGGCCCCAATGCTTGGCCCTATGCTAGGTGGGACACTCGACATGCTCTTTGGCTGGCGCTCGGGGTTTGTTCTTTACACTGTGCTGGGGGCAGGGCTGCTGGTTTTGCTTTGGTTCGACATGGGCGAGACCAATACAAACCGCTCTTCAACCTTTACAGCCCAATTGCGCGAGTATCCGGATCTGTTCCGCGCCCGCCGATTCTGGGGCTATGCCTTATGCGCATCGTTTTCGATTGGTGGGTTCTACAGCTTCATCACCGGCGCGCCATTGGTTGCTGCCGCATGGTTTGATCTGAGCCCTGCCATGTTGGGACTTGGGATTGGTATCATAACAGGCGGGTTCATGGTCGGTAACTTCGTTACTGGTCGGATCGCGGCACGGACACGTCTGACCACAATGATCCTGATCGGCCGCGTTGTGGCTTCGACCGGGCCATTCTGCGGATTGCTTCTGTTCATCGCCGGGCTGGGGTCAGTCTGGGTATTCTTCGGTTCGGCCATCTGCGTTGGGTTCGGCAATGGGCTGACCAATGCAAACGCTTCGGCAGGGGTCATGTCCGTGCGACCCAAACTGGCAGGCAGCGCGGCAGGGTTGTCTGGGGCGATGGTGGTCGGGCTTGGCGCGATCCTGACCTCGATGACGGGTGCGTTTGTCAGCCCTGAAAACGGGCCGTTTCTGGTTCTGGGCATGATGTGGGCCAGCAGCTTTGCAGGTTTGCTTGCAGTGCTTTACGTTCGGCGTCTGGACCGGGTAGACCCTTTGCCGGATACATTCTGAGCGCCAAAGCGGCAGGCAAACCATCATAACACTTTTCATGAGCGAAAGACCGTGGTACGCGGCGCGCGATGGATTTCGGCGCGGACCCGCGCCACATTGTAAGGAGAGGCCGACATGGCACTGGAACGTACATTCTCGATCATCAAACCCGACGCAACGCGCCGCAACCTGACTGGCAAGATCAACGCCAAGTTCGAAGAAGCCGGGCTGCGTATCGTTGCGCAGAAGCGCATCCACATGACCAAGGAACAAGCCGGCAAGTTCTACGAAGTACATGCCGAGCGTCCGTTCTATGACGAACTGTGCGAATTCATGTCGTCGGCTCCGGTCGTTGTTCAGGTTCTGGAAGGCGAAGGTGCCATTGCGAAGAACCGTGAAGTCATGGGTGCAACCAACCCGGCGGACGCAGCACCGGGCACCATCCGCGCGGAATTTGCTGAATCGGTTGGCGAAAACTCGGTCCATGGTTCGGATGCACCGGAAACAGCGGCTGTTGAGATCGCATATTTCTTCTCGGGCATCGAACTGGTCGGCTAAACCGGTTTTTTGCCGAAAGATCGGGCCGCTCCGCCAGGAGCGGCCTTTTTTTGTTCAGACCTGCTTTAGATCTTTGGGTTCAACCCGAACCCCGACGGCATCCAGATCGGCAACCATCCGGTTTTCCGGCGCGGCGCTGTTGCCGGCCTTGATCGCGTCGAAACGTTGTCGCAGCTTCTTTTTCTCTTCACCCTTGCAATCATTCCAGGGGCGTCCCTGAAGCCCCATCACCAAAACATAGTAGCCGATGAAATGTGCTTTGGTACCAGCCCGCAAAAGCCGGGCATAGGCTTCATCCGGTCCCAGCTGTCGCAGTTCATCAGCCGAGTGGATGCCGGCGCGCGCGCAGGCCTGCTCGAAAGCCGGGCCAAGGTTGCGGATCGAAGAAACTGGATCGCTCATGAGCCTGTCTTAATTGCACCTCTGGGGTCTGTCACCCATGTTTGCGCGTTGGCGAAACATAATGCCTTGCTGTCTTCTGGTGTTTCCGCTCTCATGAAGTCATGCTGCCTCGGCGGTCCGGGTTTCAAAAGCCAACAGATACCAAACGCGGGTCGGTCCAGGGCCAGACAAACTGCTGACCAAGGTAAAAGCCGAATACGCTGAACGTGATGAAGGATCAGAACCGTCGAAGAAGGAACCAGCGTGCAGAAGATCGTTGAGACAAATGTCATTGAACACCTGAAAACGCCCCGGATTGGTGGATCATGACCGAACCTTCAGGTGTTCAGTGCATTCTGTCCCGATCCATTGACAAAGCGCATGTTGAAAAGCTCATTCCCGGGTTCACGATCAGGATCGGCCCATCAACGGAATCGAGATCTTTCGTGCTTTTGGATTGCCACGATCAATCGTTGCGGAATTCAGGTCGTGTTCTGGTCGAGGTCGCAGAAACACTGTGGCTTTTCCAGAATGGCCGTGCGCCGCTGTCTCAACGCTGCAAGGGGCAGGGGCGGTTTGTTCAAGACCTGCCGCAGGGTCCAGTGACAAGGGCTTTGAAGGGTTTCCCCAAACTGCGTGCGCTGATGCAGATCGGAACCGGAGAGATTCAGACGAAACCCCTCGTCATATTGGATGAGCTTGAGAAAACGTTGGTCAGGGGAACGGTTTGGTGCCTGTCTTCGCAGACGGGTCAGGCAGCAATCGTTCAGCTTCAGCGGCTGCGGGGGTATGAGAAAGAATTTCAAAAAGTGAACACCGCGATATCCGCCTTGTCCGGGGGCGGGCCGGGTGTCGAAGCGCTTTGTGCCGGACTTTTCCCGGGCATGGCCGCCTATCGGGCCAAGCCAGAGATCAAGTTGGGAAAAGCTGAGCCATCTATTCAGGTCGCGGCAGATATCATTCAAACATACCTGCAAGTTGCCCGGCAAAACGAATATGGGGTGATTGCCGATATCGACACAGAGTTTCTGCATGATTACCGGGTGTCATTGCGAAAGGTCCGATCCGTGATCAGCCTGTTCAAAGGCGTATTTTCCGACGCGCAGACAGTGCAATTGAAGCGTGTCTTTTCCGATCTCATGGCCGCCACCGGGCGTATGCGTGATCTGGATGTCTACCTTCTGGAAAAAGATAAATACTTCAGTCTGGTACCGCCCAGTCTTCACGCGGGCCTGCAAGAGATGTTCGACCTTTTCGAGAAGGAGCGCGCCAAGGAACTGTCACGCTTGTCCCGCCGGTTGCGCAGTGACGAATACGACGCCCGTATGTCCGATCTGACGGCGATGTTCAACGGAACGGATCACCTGACGCCCGGATCAAACGCGAAACGGGCAGCACATGAATACGCGTGCACATTGATCTGGAAACGGTATCGCAAGGTCTGCAAAATCGCACGCGGTATCACCGACGAAACTCCGGACGAAACCGTGCATGACCTTCGTATCGATTGCAAGAAACTGCGCTATCTGATGGAGATTTTTGGGCCTCTGTTCGATGAAAAGAGCTTCAAGAACATCATCAAGCCGTTGAAAAAGCTACAGGACAATCTGGGCGTGTTCAACGACTGCTCTGTTCAGCAAAAGTCCTTGTTGGCTTTTGTCGCGCAGCACAGCGACACGCGGGGTCATGTGGATGCGCGGATGGGTCTGGCCGTGGGGGGATTGATTGCGATTCTGGATCAACGCCAAAAGGCCGAGCGGAGCCGCGTGATTGCCAGCTTTCAGAAATTCGACGGGCCGGAAACCCGGCACTTGTTCCGGACCTTGTTTCACCGACAAAAGGAGTGAGGAATGAAGATCATTGCCTGTTACAGCAACAAGGGCGGTGTCGGCAAAACCGCAACTTCGGTGAACCTTGCTTATTCCTATGCGCAGGCGGGGCAACAGGTGCTGTTGTGTGATCTCGACCCCCAGGGCGCATCGGGGTTCTACTTTCGGGTGAAGCCTTCGAAAAAGCTGACGGATGCGCGGTTTTTCGAAGATGTGGAACGGTTTACCAAGGCAATCCGGGCCAGCGATTTCGAAGGGCTGGACGTGCTTCCGGCGAACCTGACCTTCCGCGACTTCGACGTGTTCCTGTCGCGGATGCGAAACAAACGCTCGCGGCTGAAAAAAGCTTTGATTGCCGCGGGCAGCGACTATGACGTGATCATTCTGGATTGCCCGCCCAATTTTTCGACCCTGTCCGAGAATATCTTCAAAGCTGCCGATGAAATCGTCGTGCCGGTCATTCCGACGCCCCTGTCCGAGCGGAGTTTCGATCAGCTGGTGCGCTTTTTTGAACAACACAAGCTGCGCAAGAAAAAACTGCGGGCCTTTTTTTCGATGGTACAACACCGGAAGGTTTTGCATCAGGAAACCATGAAGGCGATGCGCAAGCTGTATCCAAAACGCTTTTTGCAGACGGTGGTTCCTTTCGCTGCGGATATCGAAAAGATGGGTCAGTATCGTGCCCCGGTCTGTACCTATGCCGGGCGCAGTGCGTCTTGTGCGTCTTACAGGGCGCTGTTTGAAGAGCTGGAAAACGGAGTGATTTCGAACCAATGAGCAAGGAAATCGAGCGCAAGTTTCTGGTTTCAAGCCTGCCGGACCTGAGCAAAGCGAAAAAAGCCGTTGTACGACAGGGTTATCTGACGGCCCCCGACGATTCCACCGAGCTGCGGCTGAGGCAAAAGAACGATGCGTATTTCCTGACCTTGAAAGGGGTTGGTGGCCTGGTCCGGGTAGAGCGCGAGGCCGAGATCACCGCGGATCAGTTCGAAACCTTCTGGCCGGAAACGGAAGGGCGCAGGGTTGAAAAAGAGCGCTACACCGGCCATTTGCCCGATGGTCTGCTGTTCGAGCTGGACGTCTTTTCAGGCGATCTGGCGCCGTTGCGTCTGGTCGAGGTGGAGTTCACTTCGGAGGAGCAGGCCAAAGGATACGTGCCACCGGATTGGTTCGGCGCGGATGTCACCGCCGACACGCGTTACAAGAACAAGACCATGGCGATACACGGTGTTCCGGATTAACGCTGTTGTGCCAGATTGATCGTGGTTTCCAGCCCGGGATCGCAGTTCCGGGCGGCAAATTTCCCACCGTGCATATGTGAAATTGCGGCCACCAGCGCCAGGCCCAAACCCGCATTGCGTTCCGTCCGCGCGGGGTCAAGTGTCACGAAGGGAAGCTGAAGGCGATCCAGTTCTTCAGGCGGAACGCCGGGGCCACGATCCCTGACGCTCAGTTGGGTGAAACCGTCGCGAGTACCGATCGAGATCGTGATTGCAGTATGTTCCGGCGCGTAACGCATTGCGTTTTCCAACAGATTGGAAAGAGCTTGCGACAGAAGGGGCCGGTGCCCCTGAATGGCAGGGGCGGAACCCTTGACTTCAAGCTGCACGCCTTGATCGGCGGCGACCGGGTCATAAAGCTCGACAACATCACCAACAAGTTGCTGCAAATCGATGGTTTCGAATTGCTCGCGCCCCAGGCCGGCCTCGGCCCGAGAAATTTCGGTGAGCTGCCCCAGAACCCGCAGGACGTGATCGATTTCACCCGTCGCCCGCGCAATGTCGATCTCGCGATCCAAGTCGCTTTTGTCGGGTTCAGAGAGGGCCTCGACCCTTTGCCGCAGGCGAGACAAAGGTGAGCGGAGATCATGAGCAATCGAATTAGATGTGGTCCGAAGGTTGCTTATCAACTCCTCGATCCGGTCAAGCATGTTGTTCAATGTGCCTGAAACCTGATCGAATTCGTCCCCGGTTCCGCGCAGCGGCATCCGTTTTGACAGATCGCCTGAAACGATATTCTCGGCCGTACTGGCGATATCCGAAAGGCGCGAAAACACCAAACGCGTGAACAACCAGCCGGTGATGACGCTCAGAACCAAAGCAATCCCAAGCGCCAACGCAACCGAGCGAAACAAAACCCTGTCGAATTGCTGGCGCGACGCTGCATCCCGTCCAACCAGCAGGCGCTCGCCGCCCGGAAGGCGGATGGATGCAGCTGAAACCGGCACAAGCTGATCATTGTCGGCCCGGCGCAATTCCAAGTCCACCCAACCGCTTCCAGCGGCAATGTTCACCGGCCAAGACTTGAGATTGCCGACAAGTTTGACCCCCAACCTGTCTGTCAAAAGATACAGCGCGTCCCGCTCGGCGGCACTTGGCAAACGGCGCTCAATTGCAGTGATCAAACCTATCAGCCCACGCCTTTCGTATTCATCCGCAAGCCCTGTCAACTCGGCTGACACGACCGAGCGGGTTTCGGCCTCGATGCTTCGATTGGCGGTCACATAGACGATGGCGAGTACAGACGCCGTCAGAATCGTGCTCAGAAACATGCTGGTTGCAACCAGCCTTGTGCGGGAATTGTTCAGGGAAAGCCGAAGGTTATCCATCGGACATCATGTAACCCGCTCCGCGGACAGTTTCAATCAATGGCGCGTCACCGCCTTCGTCCAATTGGCGCCGCAACTTCGAAATATGCACGTCCACGACGTTGGTGTTTGGGTCAAAATGATAATCCCAAACGCCTTCAAGCAACATGGTGCGCGACACCACGCGGTTTTTGCGGCGCAGGAAAAATTCGAGAATCTGAAACTCACGCGGTGTCAGGGTGATCTCGTGCCCGTCGCGTGTGACCTTGCGGGTCAGCAAATCCATCTGAAGGTCTTTGCAAGTCAATGTCGGCGACTCTTCGGATTCCTGAGGGCGACGCAAAAGGGCTTCGATTCTGGCGTGCAATTCCTGAAACGAGAACGGCTTGACCAGATAATCGTCAGCGCCCGAGCGCAGCCCTTTGACCCTTTCGTCCACGGCGCTCATCGCCGTCAGCATCAAAACCGGAGTTTTCAAACCGGCGGCCCGCATCGACTTGATCAGCGACAGCCCATCCAGACCGGGCAGCATCCTGTCCAGAACAATGGCGTCAAACCCACCGTCCGTGGCATGGTACAACCCCTCACGACCGTCAGCCGCGGTTTCGACCACATACCCCTCTTCGCCAAAACCTTTGGCGATGAAGTCCCTGGTGTCAGCATCATCTTCGACGATCAACAGACGGCGGCTCATGGTCGGGATCCTTTCTTTTGATATTTAAACACAAATTTTAACTAAAGCATATGGTTAGAAGAAGTTCTTGCCGGGTGCTGGGCCGGCACCCGGCAAGCCCGGCGGATAGTGGACAACTCTGATCCGCCGGGTGAGGCGTGCGCCGAAAATCCCCATCAAGCGGCGCACGCATGTTCAAGGTCAGGCCAGTTCGACCGCGACAAAAATCTGGCTGCCGCCACGGTTGATCAGCACCAGGGCAGGATCGGTTTTCTCACTGTCAAGCGCAGCCTTCAGCGCATCCGGAGTGACAGTGTCCTGATTGCCGAGCTTGACGATCACATCGCCGCGCTGCAGGCCAGCCTTTGCCGCAGGGCTGTCGGGCTTCAGGTCGGTGACGACGACGCCCTCGACGGTTTCAGCAACACCGGTTTCTGCCCGAACCGCTTCGGTCAGGGGGGCCACGGTCACACCCAGAGTTGTTCCCGCAACTTCCGCCTCGACTGGTTTGTCGGCCTCGGCCGATGCGGCCTGATGCTGGCCAACCGTCAAGGTCACCGTTTCCATCTTGCCGTCACGCAAAACGGTCAGAGTGCTGTCGGTGCCGACCTTGGTCGTACCCACAAGGATGGGAAGGTCACCGCTGGACTCCACGGCATCGTCGTTGAAGGTCAGGATAACGTCTCCCTGCTTCAAGGCACCGTCTGCCGGGCTGCCGGCAACCACGTCAGACACCAGCGCACCCGAGGAAGCCTCGATTCCCAACGCTGCCGCAAGTTGTGGGCTTACGTTCTGGATCGACACGCCCAGCCAGCCGCGGCTCACCTGTCCGTCATCCCGCAGATCGGCCGCGATGTGTTCAACGATGTTCGACGTGACGGCAAATCCAAGCCCCACAGAACCACCGCTGGGTGAATAGATGGCCGAGTTCACACCGACCACTTCGCCATCCATGTTGAACAGGGGACCGCCCGAGTTGCCTTTGTTGATCGCTGCATCTGTCTGGATGAACTCGGCATAAGGGCCTTCCGAGATGTTGCGGCCTTTTGCCGAAACGATGCCTGTGGTCACGGTCGAGCTCAGGCCGAAGGGGTTGCCGATGGCGACCACATCTTCACCTACGCGGATCTCGTCACTGTCGCCAAGCTCCACGGCTTGCAGGTCAGTTCCTGCATCAATTTTCAGAACCGCGATATCCGTCAGCGGGTCCGTTCCGACCACTTCGGCTTCGAAGGTACGGTCATCGCTGAGCCTTACGGTCACGGTCGAGGCATTGTCGACGACATGGTGATTGGTGACAATGTATCCGGCTTCGTCCAGAACAAATCCCGAACCCAGGCCCTGAGACGGGCCGCGTTGCGGCATGTTGAACCCTTCGGGGCCGCCGAAGCGTTTGAAGAATTCACCAAAAGGGTGACCTTCGAAGTCAAAGTTTTGCCCCTGGGTTGGGGTCGGCGCTGTATCTTGTTCAGCGATGATGGTTACGACCGAGGGTGAAACGGTCTCAACCAGATCGGCCAATGCCTCGTCCGCCATGGACGGTATAGCCGTCGTTGCCAGTAGGGCCGCGCCGAGCGCGCTGACACCCACCCAGTTGGAAGTGCGGGGAAGTAGAAGCGAGGATTTGCGGATGCTCATTTGTGTCTCCTGATTATCGTCACGCAGTTGCGGCTGCGCGTTGAGACAACAGTTGCATGCTCAGAATTGGCGTTTCCTGACTGATCAATTAATAAATCTTAATTTTGCCACAAAGCCGGTGTTGGGTTGCGGTCGACGTCGATCGGGATTCGCGGAATTTCACCGATCCGCACCAGAGCGAATCGGAGGATTGTTGCTAAAAATGGCGTCAAACTTTCAAAAATATTGAATTTGTTTTGTTTTGTTGACAATCATCCTTCCGAATGATGGAGAAAAAAGCTGCTCTTCCAATGGTTGTGGGTGGGTCTGTGTGAGGCATGGCTTGACACACCAAAAATCTTATTGAGTGCGGATATCGGTGAATAAGTTTGCGCTTAATCACGAATCGCTACCCCTTCCGAATTTGAGCAGTCTCCTTTAAGTTGATCCTGGTCTCGCGCGATGTTGCGTAAAAGCCATTCGCAGAAGACCCAAATTAACCATTCCTTCCAATTTTACGTTGTTTCGAGCGATCGGATAAGTGAGGATGAAGATGCCCAAGTGAGGGGAGCCAAAAGCGCTAGGGGGCGCTGGCGGCTAACTCGATCACCAAAAGTGATAGCGGCGTGTTAACGAGGGGGTCTTGTTTAGGTTTGGCTGTTTGGGAGTCGGAGTGTTTCTGAAAGCACACTGGCCACACTTTGGAGATTGAGCAAAGTGGTAGTCCTGTTTTGGGCACCGGCCCGGTCGATAAGACCGGGCCGTGTTTGTTCAAGGGGCATGTTTTTTGCGCCAAGCCTTCCAGTCACCCGGGGTATCCAGATCCAAAAGTGCGTTTCGGCCAGGCAGCGGATGCAGATGAACAAAGTCTTTATGCTTCCGCACGATCTCTTGTGCACCGTCGTCCCCCTGCAACTGTGACAGTTGACCAAAAAGGGATCTGTCAAACACCACCGGATGACCGGGTTTTCCATCCTCGGTTGTACCACGCCAGATCAGGTAGTCGGGATGGGTTAGTCGCGCTTTCAGGATTGTTGCCAGGTCAGCCTGAGTCAGATCGGGCAGATCGGCCAGCAAAACCATCGCGGCGGATGCATCCGGCGGCAGTTTTTGGATTGCGGCGCGCAAACTGGCGTTCATGCCTTCTGCCGCATCCCGGACCGGAACGATCTGGACATCCATGTCATCAAGTGCGCCATATCTGGGATTTGGTTCAGGGGGCAGGGCGACAATCACAGGACCCACGGCGGAGGCTGTGCGTGCCGAGCGGGCTAGTAACGGAATGCCGTTGATCGGCTGCATCAATTTGTCGATGCCGCCCATGCGGCTGGATTGACCCGCTGCCAAAAGGATAATGGGTATTTCGGTCATTTCGGTACAATGCCGTGGGCCCGAGCGCGAGTCATCCCCTCATTCGGGCGCCATCTGCGTCAAACAAGGGCGTCGAGATGACCTTTGCCTTGCGCATCTGGCCCAGTATTTCGATCTTGACTTCAAGCCCTTCTGCTGCGCGTTCGGTTGGCAGAAAACCGATGGCGACGGACTTGCGGGCATAATGCGAATAACCGCCCGAGGTGCAGAAGCCCACGACAGTGCCATCCAGCCAGATCGGTTCATAGGCGTTCACGTCGGCGTCGTCTGCGTCGACCTCGAAGGCCACCAGCCTGCGCGCGGGGCCGTCGGCACGTTCCGTCTCGGCGGCGGCTCGGCCGATGAAATCAGCGGGCTTGTTGAAGGCGATGAAGCGGTCGAGCCCGGTTTCGGCGGGGGTGTAGTCGGGTGAGAATTCGCGCATCCACGAGCCGAAGAACTTGTCGAGCCGCAGGCTCATCATCGCGCGCATGCCGAAGGGCACCATGCCGTGCGATTGGCCGGCCTGCCATAGGGTCCACCAAAGCTGGCGCTGCGCCATCGGATCGCAGTAGATCTCGAACCCTAGGTCGCCGGTATAGCTGACCCGCTGCACGATGCAGTCGGTCATGCCAACGACCATGCGGCGCACGTCCATGAAGCGCATGCCGCTGATATCGGCGCGGGTGCAGGCGGCCAGAACCTCGCGGGCCTTGGGGCCGGCGATCTGGAAGCCGTTGCGGCGGTCAGAGATGTTTTCAACGGTTGCGCCGTCTTGCTGATGCTGCCGGAACCAGCGCATGTGGAAGTTCTGTGCCCCGTAGGAGGCGGTGAGCTGGAAGTCTTCCTCGCCCAGGTACGACACGGTGAAATCGCCGATCAGCTTGCCCTTGGGCGACAGCATCGGGGTCAGTGACAGGCGGCCCGGGGCGGGGATGCGCCCGGCCATGATCCGATCCAGCCAGTCGCGGGCGCGCGGACCTGTCACAAGGTATTTGCCGAAATTGTGCACCTCGTTGATACCCACGCCCCCGCGCACGGCACGCACCTCGCGGTCCGTTGCGTCGAAGGAGTCCGAGCGGCGGAAGGACGGGGTTTCATAGCTCGGTTCGCCCGCTTGCGCGAAAAAGTTGGCGACCTCGAGCCCGTATTGCTGGCCAAAGACGGCGCCCAGATCGCTGAATATGTCATACATCGGCGTGGTGCGGTTGGGCCGCGCGGCGGGCACTTCCTCGTTGGGGTAGGCGACGGAGAATCGTTTCTGATAGTTCTCGATCACCTTGGGGCGGGTGTAGCCGGGGGTGATCCAGTCGCCGAAGCGGGCCACGTCCATGGCAAAGACGTCGCGCTCGGGCTCGCCCTCGATCATCCATTGCGCCAGCGTCAGGCCGACGCCGCCGCCCTGGCTGAACCCGGCCATCACGCCGCAGGCCGACCAGTAGTTGCGCACGCCCGGCACCGGCCCGACCAGCGGGTTGCCGTCGGGGGCAAAGGTGAAGGGGCCGTGGATCACCGATTTCACTCCGGCCTCGGCCAGAACCGGGAAGCGGCGATAGGCGAATTCGATACTGTCGGTGATCTTGTCGAAATCGTCGGGCAGCAGCTCGTGGCCGAACTCCCACGGCGTGCCGTCCACCGCCCAAGGCTTGCAGGGTTGTTCGTAGAAGCCGATGCACAGGCCGCGCCCTTCCTGCCGCAGATAGCTCTCGCCGGCCGGGTCCATGACGTGCGGATGCTCGCCGCCTGCGTCGATGATCGCCTCGATTTCGGGGATGTTGTCGGTGACCAGGTATTGGTGTTCCATCGGGTGTAGCGGGAAGTAGATGCCCGCCATCGCGCCCACCTCGCGCGCCCAGAGGCCGCCGGCGTTGACGATATGCTCGGCGTGGATGGTGCCTTTGTCGGTGACCACGTCCCATGTGCCGTCAGGCCGCTGGTTGGTTTCGCGCACCATGCAGTGGGTCTCGATCGTGGCTCCGCCCATGCGCGCGGCCTTGGCATAGGCGTGGGTCGTGCCCGAGGGGTCGAGGTGCCCGTCCAAAGGGTCATAGAGCGCGCCGATGATGCCGTCGGTGTTGGTGATGGGGGCGATCTTCTTGATCTCGTCGGGGCCGACGATCTCGGTCTCCAGCCCCATAAAGCGATGCTTGGCGCGTTCGGCCAGCAGCATGTCGAACCGGTCCTGGTTGTCGGCCAGCGTAATGCCGCCCACATGGTGCAGCCCGCAGGACATGCCAGTGATCTCTTCCAGCTCTTTATACAGCCGGATGGTATAGCCCTGCAGCGCGGCCATGTTGGTGTCGCCGTTGAGCGTATGAAACCCACCCGCCGCGTGCCAGGTCGATCCGCTGGTCAGTTCGGACCGCTCCAGCAGCATCACGTCGGACCAGCCCAGCTTGGTCAGGTGATAGAGCACCGAACAACCGACGACGCCGCCCCCGATGACGGCAACCTGACAGGTGGTTTTCACAGTGTTCCTCCCTATGATTATGGAAAAAACTGTCGAGCCGATGGGGATATTACTCGTCTGTTAGCGACAACAAGTGTCGCATGTCACCTATTGCACCAGCTTTGGATTTGCACAGCCTTCTCGCGCAGCCAAAGTGCGTCGAAACCTGTAACCGAGGGCAAACAAACAGACGGCCTGCGCCTCGTTCAGCACGACATCGCCCGGTGGGTTTTCGGCCGGAAAGGCCGCTTTTTCACTTTATTGCACGGCGGCAACAAAGTCGGGGTGATCAAACTGGCCCATCTCGCCCAGCTCCGTGCTTGGGCCGAACTTTGCGATGATCGGAGTATCCGCGCCCGGTTCAGCGCAATGGGGTCGTTCGGTTGACGACAGGCGCTTGGGCAGCGCGCGGAACATTTCAGAAAAATCGCAAGAGCTACAGGGGGCGCACTTTCAGTCCGGTGATGCGGTTGCCTTCACGCGCCGTGACCTCGAACCGGAAACCGTGGAACGAAAACACCTGACCGACGTCAGGGATCATCTGGGCCTCGTGAATCACCAGACCGGCCAGCGTGTTCGCCTCGTCATCCGGCAGAGACCAGTCCAGTGCCCTGTTGGCATCCCGGATTGTCATGGAACCTTCAACCAGATACTGGCCATCTTCGGTGCGTGTTACCGGCACCTCTTCATCTATGTCGAACTCATCGGCAATCTCGCCCACGATTTCTTCAAGAATATCTTCAAGCGTGATCAGGCCTCGCAGTGACCCATATTCATCCACAACCAATGCAAAATGGCTGTGCATCCGCAGGAATTCCCGCATCTGGTCGTCCAGCGTCGTGGTTTCGGGCACAAAGTAAGGGTCGTTTGCCACCTTTCCGATGTCAAAGCTTGCCAAACGGTCGGTCCCGCCGTCGCTGCTGCCTGCCTGCGCATACATGGCGCGAAATAGGTCCTTGGCGTGGACAACACCCACGATGTTTTCCGGCTCGTCCCGGAACACAGGCAGACGGGTGTGGGGGCTTTGCAGACATTGTTTCAGGATTGCCTCGGGGGCGGCGTTGGCGTCGATCATCTCGATATTCGATCGGTGCAGCATGATCTCTTCCACCGTTCGGTCGCCCAAATCCAGCGCACCCAAGATGCGGTCGCGGTCTTCCTTTTCGACCACGCCTTCGGAATGACCAAGTTGCAAGGCGCCGGCAATCTCTTCGCGTACAGCCAGAATGTTGCTGTCGGGATCGATCTGCACGCCGAACAGGCGCAACACACCGCGCACTAGCAGCCGCACCGCGGCCACAATGGGTGAAAACACCGTCACGACGACGCTAATGATCGGCGCGACAGCCGCCGCGGCCTTTTCGGAATTGGTGATGGCGTAGGTCTTGGGCAGCACTTCGGCAAAGATCAGCACCAGCAAAGTCATGACCAGGGTCGCCAACGCCACGCCGCTTTCGCCGAACAAACGGGTGAACAAGGCCGTCGCCAGCGAGGCCGCCAGGATGTTGACAAGGTTGTTGCCCAGAAGAACTGAGCCGATCAGGCGTTCATTGTCATCGGTGATTTCCAGCGCCTTTTTTGCGCCCCGTGATCCCTTGTCGGCCTGCGCCCGCAGTTTTCCGCGAGAAGAGGCTGTAAGCGCCGTTTCCGAACCCGAGAAAAAGCCGGACAAAACGAGCAACAAGAGGATCGCGCCTGACGTAAACCAGAATGCGCTGTCGATCAGAGAAGATGAGGGTTCCATTGGTCCTTGGTGGGTTAGGGTGACGCATCCGTTATGGGGATGCCGCGCTGCTGGATCAAGGGCTTAGCCCCGGTCTTCGTCAGGGTCTTTGCTCAGCGGGTGGTGTTGCAACACCAGTTCCGACAGCCGTTCATCCAGAACATGAGTATAAATCTCGGTCGTTGCAACGTCGGCGTGACCCAACAAGGTCTGGATCGAACGCAGATCAGCGCCGTTGGCCAGCAGATGCGTTGCAAAGGCATGGCGCAGGGTATGCGGGGTTACTTTCTCGGGTGAAACGCCACCCTGAACGGCCAGTTCCTTGACCAGCAGAAAAAACCTGTGCCGTGTCAGGTGGCCGGACTTGCCGCGCGACGGAAACAGAAAACGAGACCTTTGACCGCCTTTCTCGACGGTCTGGTCTTCGGCTTCGTCCCGCGCGGTCAACCAGGCAGCCAAAGCATCCCGCGCCGGTGGGGACAGGGGCACCATGCGTTCCTTGCCGCCTTTGCCCATCACCAACAGCATACGCGGATCGCCACGGGCCGAGGAAACAGGCAGAGAGACAAGTTCGGTCACACGCATCCCGGTGGCGTAGAGCACTTCCATCAAACAGGTATTGCGTACGCGATCAGCCTTGCTGCGCCCGGTTTGTCGGGCGGCTGCCAGAAGACGGTCGACTTCGGGCACGTCCAGCGTTTTGGGCAGTCGCTTCTGTCGCCCCGGACCTTTGATCTGGATGGCGGGGTTCGTCTCGCTCCAGCCTTCCTCGAACGCAAAGCGGTACAGCTGTTTTATCGCCGACAATCGCCGCGCGCGGGTGGAACGTGACAAGCCCTGTGCCTGGCAGTCGATCAGATAGGCCTCGATCTGATCACGATCTGCCTGATCGAATCCGGATCCCATGCGCTGCAACCAGGACGCAAAGTCTTTCAGATCGCGCCCATAGGCCAGCAAGGTATTTGTCGCCGCGCCAAGTTCCGCTGCTTGGGCCTGTAGAAAGGTCGAAATCCATAGCTCATTTGTCGCCGGAATTGCCATCTTCAACGCTCTTGCAGGATCAACAGGCTCAGCGCAGCACGCCGCGCGGTGTCTTCCAGGCCCACGCGTCGGAAGGTTGCAATTGCTGCGGTCAGATCCACCAGATTGCCCCGTGCACCATGCGCAAACAGCTGCATGGCTTCCAGTATGGCTTCACCAAGCTGACCGTTGTTCAGTAAGGCGTCAATGTCGTTGGGTACGGGTGCCGCCCATGCAAACCCCTGAGAAACCGCGTCCGCCAACGGAGAAGGAGAAACCGCCCGCCCCGGATCACCCTGCGCCAGCGCCGCAAGAAACAGGGTATCGATCGAGTTGTCCGGTGCTGATTGCGCAGCCTGTTCGTACAGGCCAGACAGCATCAGAATGCGCCAGCGCAGGTTTTCAGTCGCCGGCACCGACAGCGAAACCTTCGACAGACGCTCGGCGAACAATTCGGCGAAGGGCACTTCAAGCCCGACGCTGCGCATCTGCTGCCAGACCGGTGGCAGCGTTTTTCCGATAGCTTCAGCGTTTCGCGTATCCAACGCGCTTTCAAATCGTTGGATGGCCGCGACCCGGTCCCAAACTGCGCCGGACGCTGCCGGGGACCTTTCGGTATAAAGGCCAAGCAATTGATTGGGCGTCAAAGCGCCAATGCGTGTAAGCCGTTCGGCGGCTTCGATCTGCGCTTTCCATCCGGCCACATCCCGAAGATCCGCGTTGGCGAAAGCGCGTGGCAACGAGGCGGAAGGAAGCCGCTCTCCGATCGCTTCGAACAGTCGGAAACTCAATGGATCCGGGTTTTCAGGTTGGGGCAGATAAGCCGCGCCTTCATAGAGTTCAGGGCTTAGAAAACGATCCAGAACCGCCAGCTCTTCCGGCGGCAGGATGTCCAGGGCATGCGCTGCCTCAAGCGTCAACGCTGCCGATGCCCAATCTCCGCGTCGGGCTTTGCAGAACACTTGCGCGGCGTAGTCTTTTGACAGATGCGGTTCGGCGATAAGGGCGGTGCAGCTGCGATCCTCATCACCGGTCAGCAGCGTTGCGTCAAACCAGCGCTGAAACCGATCCTGTGTATCGGTCGGCCCGGCCAGTTGAACCAGCGATTGCACGGGATCAGCCGCGCCCAGTTGCATCAGACGGTCCAGCCGCGCCAGCAGCATAATCTCTTGCGCATCAGGGCCCGCCGGTGCCCGGGTTTCCGACAGAAGCAATGTAAACAACAGGCGTTGCATGGCCGGGTTGTCGCGCACGGGCGTCTTCGCGATCAGCTCCGCCAGCCGGTTCGCATCGCTGCCTTGCCACAAATCCACGGGCAACCCAGTGACGGATGATGCGACCAGGCCCAAAGGTTGCGACAACGCTTCAAGCGGCGTGACCTCAATTTCGGGCAATCCGCCGTTCTGTGCCACCGGCGGTTCCAACAATACGGTTCCGGGCAGGTTTTCCGGCGGATCCGCAAGCCACTCGATCGCGGATAACGGGGTCTGCGCATGTGCCGATCCCGCCAGAAAGACCGCCAACAGCGCCTGTTTAGTTGACATCCAATACGACCGGTTCGCGGATTTCACTTTGAGGCGCAGAAAAATCCGCGCCAAAGAATGGGCCAACATAGGCGTAGGCGACCAGCCCAATGAATACCAGGCAAAGAACATATATCAGGAATTTGATCAGTCGGCCCATGGCCCCACGCTGCCTCAATTTTTGATTTTGGCCAAGTTATAACTGGCATTTTTCCCAAGATCACGTCATTCACGTTTAAATGAGCGAAATTAAGCATAACACACATTCAACAGACACACAGGGTGGTTTTGATCTGCACAAAACCGTGGTTCTGGTGGGGATGATGGGGGCTGGCAAAACTGCGGTGGGTCGCGCGTTGGCCGCACGTCTGGGTGTTCCGTTTCTGGACAGCGATGCCGAGATCGAATCAGCCGCCAACATGACCATTCCTGAAATCTTTGAGCGTGACGGCGAACCTTTCTTTCGCACCAAGGAATCGCAGGTCATCGGGCGCTTGCTGGATGAACAAAAAGGCATTCTTTCAACGGGTGGGGGGGCGTTTCTCCAGCCGGAAAACCGTCGCATCATCGCCGAAAAGGGCGCTGCCGTCTGGCTGCGCGCGGATCTGAATGTTCTGTGGACCCGTGTGCGCCACAAAGACACCCGTCCTTTGCTGCGCACCGCCGATCCCTATGCGACGCTGAAATCCCTCTACGAGGCCCGCGTGCCGGTTTATGCTCAGGCCGATCTGACAGTGGATTCGGATGGCGAGACCTCGATCGAAAATATGGTAGGCCGCGTTGTCGACGCTCTGTTGGCGCGCCCTGATGTTTTGGAACTCAAATAAATGCACCAAACAGTACATGTGGACCTGGGTGACCGATCCTATGATGTTGAAATCGGTCCGGATCTTCTGACGCGAGCAGGGGGCTGGATATCACCACTTCTGGCCCGGCCAAAAGTCGCGGTTCTGACGGATGAAAACGTGGCCGGTCTGCATCTTAAGGCAATGCGCGCCGGGCTGAATGCCGCGGGGATCGAGATGACCGCGCTGGCGCTGCCCGCCGGAGAGGCAACCAAAAGCTGGCCGCATTTCGAGCGCGCCGTCGAGTGGCTGCTCGCAGAAAAAGTCGAACGCCGGGATGTCGTCGTGGCCTTGGGGGGCGGCGTCATCGGAGATCTGGCAGGCTTTGCAGCGGCGGTTCTGCGGCGCGGTGTTCGCTTTGTGCAGATTCCAACGTCCTTGCTGGCGCAAGTGGACAGTTCGGTCGGTGGAAAGACCGGGATCAACGCACCACAGGGCAAAAACCTGATCGGCGCGTTTCATCAACCGTCTCTGGTTCTGGCGGATACCTCTGTTCTGGGGACCATGACCCAAAGAGACTTCTTGTCAGGCTATGGCGAGGTCGTGAAATACGGATTGCTTGGCGATGCGAAATTCTTTGATTGGCTTGAGGCGCACGGGCCAAGCGTTTCTTCGGGTGACATGGCGGCCCGTGTGCATGCGGTGACGCGCTCGGTGCAAATGAAGGCCGACATCGTCGCGCGGGATGAAACCGAACAAGGTGACAGGGCTCTTCTCAATCTGGGTCACACGTTCTGCCACGCCCTGGAGGCCGCGACGGGCTATTCCGACCGCCTTCTGCATGGCGAAGGTGTGGCAATTGGCTGCGCGCTGGCGTTTGAATTGTCGTCGCGGCTGGGTTTGTGTTCGCAAGAGGACCCAAGCCGGGTGCGCGCGCATTTGCGCGCGATGGGGATGAAGACGGATCTGGCCGATATTCCGGGCGAATTGCCAAGCGCCGAGGCGCTGGTGGATCTTATGGGACAGGACAAGAAAGTCGTGGATGGCCAGCTTCGGTTTATTCTGGCGCGTGGGATCGGAGAGGCGTTCGTGACCTCAGATGTACCGAAAGATGCGGTTCTTTCGGTCCTGTCGGATGCGCTTGCCACGGCTTGACCTGAAGGCCTAGCGCCCCTGAATGACCATCAGTTCACCGATGTTTTCGCGCGTGATGTAACCCATCATGCGACCACCCCGAGTGACCACAGCGATGGCCGGAGCGCCGTTGTGCAAGTGCTCCAGAACGGTCTCGAGCCCGGTGGTAAGCGAAACCGAGGGGACCGCCGCGTCCATGATCGACGTGGCGGGTGCTGATCTGGATTGGTCACTTGCCAGCGCAGCAAACAGCCGTTCACGCGTGACGAATCCCAGCAGGGCCTGGCTTGAGTCCAATACAGGGAATTCGTGTTGAGTGGTGTGGATCACGGCTTGCGCCGCCGTTCTCAGCGTATCGTCGGGGGAAAGCGCGTGAAACTCGGTGATCATCGCGTCCCGGGCCAAAACCCGGCGCGCTGCGGATCGCAGGGCGACGTCCTGGCTTTCGGCGTTGGCGGCGATGAACACGAATACGGCGATGAGCACCAGAAACGGGTTGCCTGAACTCAGCCCCAAAAAACCCAGACCCACCGCAACGATCTGACCTCCGACCGCAGCCACGCGTGTTGCTTTGACGCGGTCCATGCGCAGGCACAGAAGCGCGCGGAATACGCGCCCTCCGTCCATGGGGAAGGCCGGAATCATGTTGAATACGGCCAGCAGCAGGTTGATGTAGGCCAGCCTGTTCAGAAACCCGATACCCGGTGAATCGATCTGGGAAAGCGTCTCGATCGGCACTCCTGCTCCGAAGGCGACCAGTATGACCCAGATCACGATGTTCACCGCCGGACCTGCAAGTGCCACAAGCACTTCTTGCATCGGTTTTTCCGGCATCCTTTCAAGCCGGGCCAACCCACCGATCGGCAACAATGTTATGTCTGGGGTCTTGATTCCAAAGCGCCGCGCCATGAGGGCATGACCGAATTCATGCGCGACCACACAGGCAAACAAGGCCAGAACAAACAACAGGTTGTCTATGGCGGCCGGCAGGCCACCGGCGGAATAGGCCGCAAAGCCCACCCAGGCCAGAAGCAGGAAAAACGTGACATGGACCCTCAGTTCGGACCCGAGCAACCGGCCGAGAGAAAAGGACCATGTCATGTCGTGTCTCCGAATTTTCTAGAACGGAATCTCGTCGTCGTCGATTCCACCCGATGCCGGTGCCGGGGAACTGGACGGACCGCCGTAAGGATCTCCGTACCCGCTGCCACCGGCTTGGCCGCCGCCGTAACCACCGCCGCTGCCGCCGCCTTCGCCGCGGCTGTCGAGCAAGGTCAATTCACCGCGGTAGGGGCGCAGAACAACCTCGGTTGTATAACGGTCTTGCCCGGACTGATCCTGCCATTTTCGGGTTTCCAGCTGGCCTTCGATATAAACCTTGCTGCCTTTGCGCAGGTATTGCTCTGCAATACGGGCCAGCGGTTCCGAGAAGATTGCGACCGAGTGCCATTCCGTGCGTTCGCGGCGTTCGCCCGTGTTGCGGTCTTTCCAGTTCTCTGACGTGGCAATGCGCAGATTGCAAACCTTTCCGCCGTTCTGGAACGACCGGACCTCGGGGTCGCGGCCAAGATTACCTACCAGAATGACCTTGTTGACTGAACCCGCCATGTAATTCCTCGTTCTGTTTTCGCGTATGTGCGCCGAATCTGGCGCGACTTGTTTCGTGAGACCCTATACGGCCTGCATCATGGATGAAAACAGTAGATACAACAGTGTTGGGCAAGAGTCTTACTTTGGTCTTTACCAAGCTTTCATTTTTTGTGGGAATACCTATAATCCGACTGGTTTCTTATCGAGCAGGATAGGCATTGATGCGTTCTTGGGTTGCTGGGTTTTCTGTTGTCTGCCTTGTGCTGGCCGTTTTGCCTGTGCAGGCGCAGACTCTGTCTACCAAAAGCCGCAAGGATATCTTCCTCAAGCAGTCCAAGATACTGGATTCCCGTGCGGCGACGCAGTATCGCGACTCCGCGAGGTTGAAACCCAAAACATCCCGTGCGCATACCGGCAAGCGATATACTGGCAAGTATCGCGGCCAGTATCTGGATCTGGCGAAACAGGCTGCCCGCCTTCACAACATTCCCGAAGACTTGTTCCTGCGCCTTGTTCAGCAGGAAAGCGGATGGAACCCGCATGCGAAGTCTCACAAGGGTGCTCTGGGATTGGCGCAATTGATGCCTCAGACCGCCGAGCTTCTGGGGGTCAACCCGCATGACCCCAAGCAGAATCTCGAAGGTGGGGCCAGATACCTGTCCTGGCAGTATCGCAAGTTCAAATCCTGGCCACTGGCTTTGGCCGCCTACAATGCCGGCCCAAAAGCGGTGGAAAAGCATGGCGGCATACCGCCATACAAGGAAACCCAGAACTACGTGAAGGTAATCTGGGGCGGTTAAACCCGATGCCGCGGCGCAGAACGTCCGGTTCTTGATCAGGCTCAACTAGTCCAACTAATCTTAAAGGGTATCGTCCAGTAACTGGTGAGGTCTCCTCATGCCTGCTGACCACCCTGAGATTCCGCAAGAAACGCTGGCCAACTGGCAGCAACTGGTTGATCTGGTCGCGGAATTGGCGGATGTCCCCGCAAGCCTGATCATGAAAACCGACGCACCGGATCACGCGGTGCTGATCACTTCGGATCATCCCGAAAACCCGTATCCGGTTGGTTTGAGTTTCCAGTTGAATCCCAAACTTTATTGTCAGGGCGTCCTGCAGCGGGACGGAGAGCTGGTGGTTGAGGATGCAGCCTGCGATCCGGATTGGGCCGACAATGACGATCTGGAACATGGGATGACATTTTACATCGGCCTGCCGCTGAAATGGCCCGATGGATCGGTGTTCGGAACGATTTGTGTTCTGGATCGAAAGCAGAACCGGCGTGCCTTGTTGTTCCGCGAAGGGTTGGCGCAGTTCGCACGCATGGTCGAGTCGGATTTGGCTTTGTTGCAAGAGGTTTACCTGCGCCGCGTGCTGGAAGAGAAGCTCAACGAAACCCTGGCGCAGCTTGAAACCCGTGTCGCGGATCGTACCCGTGAGTTGCAGGAAACCAACACGGCGCTGCGCGTCCTACTGTCCAGTCTGGATGACGAACGCAAAAACCGCGATCACGAAATTGTCGAACAGGTGCGCGGCCGAGTTCTGCCCTATCTGGAAAAGGCTCGAACGCAGCTTTCAGGGGACGAAGCAAAGTATGTCTATCTTGAGTTGGCCGAGAAGAACCTGAACGAGATCACGTCTTCATTGTCGGACAAACTGACGGATGCGTTTGCAGCAATGACCCCGACCGAGATCGAGATTGCGCAGATGGTCATGTTTGGAAAAACAACCAAGGACATCGCCAAGGCCCTGTCCCGAGAAACATCGACAATCGATTTTCACCGCAACAACATTCGCCGCAAGCTGGGCCTTGAAGGGCGCAGCCAGAACCTGCGCAGTCATTTGCTCTCGATTTCGTGAACACGGAATATGGGGTTTTCCCCCATATTCCGCCCCCATTTTTTCGGTCTGAGCCAAGATGCCTTGGCTTGTTACCTTTGGTTGGGACGTGCGGAAAACCTGCACATGTCCAACAGAGAGGTACACAAAAATGGATCGCAAAGATCTGAAACCAACCATCCTGAACGGGGACAAGGATCATCTGGCGCCGGGGCTGTCTCGCCGGTCTTTCTTTATGGCGGCGGGGGCTGTCGGTGTCGGCGCGACTGCTTCCGTACTGGGCGCAAGATCGGCTCAGGCGCAGTCTCAGGCGTGGCTACAGCCGGGCAACAACAACCATGTGATCGATCTGCAAGGCGCAACGGGTCAGGCCAGCACCGGGACGGTTGGCATCGACTATTATGGTCATTGTGCGATCAAGATCACCTCGCCCAATGGCTCAACAGCGCTGTTTGATCCCTGGCGCGATGATCCGTCGGGCGCATGGGGGCTTTGGTTCCGCAACGAATTCCCGCAAATCCCGGTGGATATCACCCTGTCGACCCATGCCCATTTTGATCACGATGCGATTGAACGCCCAAGTTCGACCATGGTGCTGGATCGCATGGTGGGCAATTTCGAGTTTGCAGACATCAAGATCACCGGTTTTGCCGACAAGCACGCCTGTGTCGCGCCGGGATGGTATGATTGGACCAATGCGCTGGCCGAGTTCGGCGTGGAAGCCTGCCCGCCGAACAACGTGGGCCACATGGATATGGTCGTCTATCTGGTCGAGACCGGCGGCATTCGAGCGCTGATCTGGGGCGACAACCGCCACAACCCGCCGCAGGAGTTCTGGGACGCGATCGGACGGGTGGATGTTCTGACGCTGCCGGTTGATGGCTCGGAACATATCCTCAGCTTCGATCATGGCAACGACATCGTATCCAAGCTCAAGCCCAAGGTGATCATCCCCACACATTACCTGAATGAGGTCACATCCTACACGCTGACCACTCTGCAATCCGCCGACGACTGGGTGAAGGGGCAGCAGAGCTACAAGATGCTTGACAGTGCCAGCCTTCAGCTTGAAGCCGGTGACATTGCCGGAATGAACCAGGAATTCATGCATTTCGGCAACAACGTCATGACCGGCTGACGAATTACCGGGGTCGCCACTCACGCCACTCCCAAGCGCCGCCTGTCTCCCCAAGAAAACTTGGCGCCAAAAGAAAGGGCCGGTCCCTGACCGGCCCTTTTTCAAGGTTCAGAAATGGGTTTACTCCGCCGCGACTTTGATCACCGGCTCCATCCGGGCCAGAATGTCTTCGGCCAGGTGGCATTTGATCTGGTGCCCATCCGCCAGCGTCTGCACCGGCGGCACATGGGATTCGCACCGACCGTCAGGCACCTCGGATTTCCATCGGCAACGCGTCTGGAACGGACAGCCTGGTGGCGGGTTCATGGCCGAGGGAATATCGCCTTCCAGAACGATATGCTGCTTTTCGATCGAGGTATCCGCAATCGGAACCGCGCTCAGCAGCGCCTCGGTGTAGGGGTGATAGGGCGGGGCAAAGACCTGATCCGTGGTGCCCAACTCTACGACATGGCCCAGATACATCACCATGACCCGGTCACTGAGGTAACGCACGATGGACAGATCGTGGCTGATGAACAGCAGCGTGGTCTTGTGCTGTCGCTGTATCTCCATCAACAGATCCGTCACGGCAGCCTGAACCGACACATCCAGCGCCGAGACGGGTTCGTCCGCCACAACGATACGTGCATCGCCGGCAAAGGCGCGCGCGATACCCACGCGCTGTTTCTGACCACCGGACAGCTGTCGCGGCATCCTGTCTGCAAAGGCGCGCGGCAGCTTCACCAGATCAAGCAGTTCCAGCATCCGCTTCTTTCGCTCGGCTTCAGAGTTTCCGACACCGAAGATTTCAAGCGCCCGGATGATCTGACGGCCAACGGTCATCGACGGATTCAGCGTGTCGAACGGGTTCTGGAAAACCATCTGAACTTCGCCGATCGTCTTGGCATCGCGTTCTTCGATGGGCACCTGTTCGATGTTGCGGTTGTCCAGCAGGATCTGCCCGTCTGTGGCCGTCTCCAATCCCATAAGGACCTTGGCGAAGGTGGACTTGCCGCAGCCGGATTCCCCCACGATGGCCAGTGTCTCGGACTCGTGCGCCTCGAAGCTGAGCGTTTCGTTGGCCTTCACCACCTTCTTCTCACCGCCGCCAAACAAGGCATTTGCCGCAACCTCGTAATATTTCTTGAGGTTGTCCATTTTCAGAACCGTTCGGCCGATTTCACCCTTTTCTTTCTGATCGGCCAGCGCAAGTGGGGCGTTCCAGTCGATTTCCTGGAATTTAAGGCAGCGGGTGTGGTGCCGGTCATTTCCCGGAACGGCCTCCATCAGGATTTCCTTCGCGTCACAGCGCCCCTCTTCGAAATAGTCGCACCGCGGTCCAAAGTTGCAACCCGGAGGCCGCTCGTGGGGCAATGGGAAGTTCCCCGGAATAGCCACCAGCGGACGCGTGTTCTTGTCAGCCCCCGGCAGCGGGATCGAACGGAACAGCGCCTGTGTATAAGGGTGCTGCATCTCGTCGAACACATCCTTGATCGAGCCACGCTCGACCGCTTCACCCGAATACATCACGCACAGACGGTCGCAGGTTTCCAGAACCAACCCGAGATTGTGCGAGATGAACAGCATTGAGGTGCCGTATTTCTTGCCCAGATCCTTGACCAGTTCGACCACGGCGGCCTCGACGGTCACGTCCAAAGCCGTTGTCGGCTCGTCCAGGATCAACAGCGCCGGTTTCGACATCAACGCCATTGCAATCACGATCCGCTGTTGCTGACCACCCGACAGTTGGTGCGGAAACGAATTCAACATCCGCTCGGGGTCTGGCAGGCGAACATCCGTCACCACTTCCAGCGCGCGGGAATAAGCCTCTTCCTGACTTACCCCCTCGTGGATCATCGGCACTTCCATCAATTGTTTGCCGATCTTCATCGCCGGATTCAGCGATGCCATCGGTTCCTGATAGATCATCGCGATTTCATTGCCGCGAATGTCGCGCAACTCTTCGGCCGACATCTCTGCCAGATCGCGGCCCTTGAATTTTATCGTGCCTCCGACGATGCGACCGTTCTTGCCAAGATCCTGCATCACGCCCAGTGCCACGGTCGATTTGCCACAACCGGATTCACCAACCAGCCCCACGGCTTCGCCGGGCTCTACGCTGACCGAGAAATCCATCACGGCGGGGATTTCCCGCAGGCGGGTAAAGAATGAGATGGACAGCTTGTCGATCTCCAGGATCGGGCCGTCATAATCCGCCATTTTGCTCATTTTGCTTACTCCTCACCAAATGCGGGGATCCCCTTCATCTGGCCAAAAATATCCCGGGGGGTCCGGGGGGCTGGCCCCCCGGCCTCGATCACATCAGTCCTTCAGGCTTTCCTCGCGAAGACCGTCAGCCAGCAGGTTCAGACCAAGAACCAGCGACAGCAGGGCAAAGGCAGGAGGAAGGGCAGGGTGCAGGTAGATCGACAGCAGCTTGCGCCCCTCGTTGATCGTGGATCCCCAGTCCGGGCTTTCCGGCGGAAGGCCCAGTCCGAAGAAGCCCAAAGTCCCCAGAAGAATGGTGGTGTACCCGATGCGCAGACAGAAATCGACGATCAGAGGGCCACGGGCGTTGGGCAGGATTTCCCAAAGCATGATGTACCACGGCCCTTCGCCGCGTGTCTGGGCCGCAGCCACGTAATCGCGGGTTTTGATGTCCAGCGCCAGGCCGCGCACGATACGGAAGACCGTGGGCGAGTTGACGAACACCACCGAGACGAACACCACCAGAATACCGCCGGGGATATCGAACAGGTCCAGATAGGTCGGCAGACCCCAGATCCGGTAGGCCTCGGTATTGATGATGTAGCCACCGGTCGAAATCAGCGACAGATATAGCCAGATCGCAACACCCAGAACACCGATCAGCAACGGTGTACGGAAATTCGGGCGTGTGTAATAGCGCGAATTCAGCAATACGCCGATGAACAGGATCGGGAACACGAACAGCACGGCCGCCATGTAGTTCGGTACCCCGGTCGCCACGATCTCCGGTGTCACCAGCAGGTAGAACAGCAGGATCACCGGGAAGGCGAGGATCAGGTTGGCGAGGAAGGACAGGAACGTATCAAAACGGCCCCCATAGTAACCGGCGGGAAGCCCCAGCGTAATGCCGACCATGAAGGCGAACATCGTTGCCAGCGGTGCAATTTGCACCACAACCCAGGCCCCCTTGACCATCCGGCTGAATACGTCGCGCGCCAGATTGTCACCGCCCAGAAGATACCAAGCATACTCGCCGTCCTCCAGATTTGGCAGAGGCGTTCCCGGCACTTTGTTCTTCATGCCAGAGATCTGTGTCAGCGGGTCATGGGTCACGATCAGATCAAGCGCGCCGAAGATGCCGGTAAAGACCCAGAACATCACAAGGCCAAAGCCGATCATTCCGATGGGACTGTCATACAGTTTGCCGTACAACCCCAACCGTCGTTTGAAGGCGATGGACATGGCGAACATGATGATCAGCGCGACCCATACAGGCAGGAATTGCTGGGAAATGGCGCCGATGATCCCTGCGCCAGTGCCCATCAGGACGCCCAGCACCAGATAAGCCACGGCCAATCCCACGCTGGCAAGGAAACTGTAATGCAGCGCAAGCTGGATCAATCCACGGACACCGCCGCCAGAACTGACGGATCCATCCGGATTCACGACAATCTGCTGTTCAGGCAAAAAGATACTGGCGATGATCCAGACCATGATCGACAGCAAAAGTGCAGCCAGTGCGATCATCAGAAGCGGGTTCAGGAAGGCGATAGAGCCGGTCCAGGTTAGTGGTTCCATAATCTCACCCTCCTTATGAAATGCGAATGCGCGGGTTGAGGTAAACGTAGCCGATATCCGAGATCAGCTGCGTTATCAGAACCACGAAGACCGACACGACCGAGATCGCCAGCAGAAGCTGGATGTCGTTGTTGCCAGCGGCCTGAACCAGCGCCCAGCCGAAACCCTTGTAGTTGAACAGGGTTTCAACAATCACCACGCCGTTCAGCAGCCATGGGAACTGCAGCATGATAACTGTGAACGGCGCGATCAACGCGTTGCGCAAGGCGTGTTTCATGACGATGTTCGGGAACGAGACACCCTTCAGCCGTGCGGTCCGGATGTATTGCGCCGTCATCACTTCGGTCATCGAAGCGCGGGTCATCCGGGCGATATAGCCCATACCGTACAGCGCAATGGTGAGAACCGGCAGGAAGAAGTTCTCGAATGTCGGGTTCTCCATCGCTTGCGTCGCGGTTCCCTTGAACCATTTCAGCCCCACGGTGGACGAGGTGAAAATCGCGATGAAGATAACGCCCGATACGTATTCCGGTGTCGCTGTCGTGATGATTGAGAAGGTCGACAATGATCGATCCAGGGCTGATCCCTCTCGCATCCCGGCGAGTACACCAACGATCAGTGCAGATGGCACCATCAGGACCAAAACCCAGAACATCAGGTAACCTGTATTGCCCAAGCGCTTGCCAACGATGGTTCCGACTTCTTCCTTGAAAACGGTTGAGTATCCCCAATCGCCCTGAAGAACACCACAATATCTTGCCGTGTCCTCTGCCGTCGAACCGGGTCTTGTGCAGGTTCCCACGAACTGGCCATCTTCCAGTGTATTCTGGAACCCGGGCATCACGCCCAACCATTGGCCGTATTTAACGAGTGTCGGCTGCAAGTAGCCGCGGTTTTCCAACCAGGCTTCGACCTGCTCATCCGACATACGCTGGTTGCCCTGCGTTTTCGCCAGCTTTTCAAGGTTCGGGTATAGGTTGGTCAGGAAAAAGACGACGAATGTCAGACATAATGCCGTAAGCAGCATTACTCCGAACCGTCGTAGGATAAATAGTCCCATGGTGGCCCCTGTTGTTCAGGTATTCCGCAGATCATTGGACCATTTTCTGGCCTCGGACGTCCGACCCCGCGTCGGCAAGTCTGCGGCTGGAAAGGGGCGCCCGTGTCAGGCGCCCCTCGTGTGTGGATTGCAGTGCTTAGGCAGCCCAGCCCCACTTGTAGTGATGGTGTTCGAAGGTCACATGCATGTCGGTTCCAACAAGACCCTCTTTCATGTGGCGATAGAGCGAGCGCCAATAGGGCTGAATAGTAACCCCATCTTCCTGAAGCAGTGCTTCGCCACGCGCCATGACTTCGCGACGCTTGTCCGCGTCGGCAATGGCCAGCGCCTCTTCCAGAATGGCGTCAAACTCGGGGCTCGCATAGCCGAACTCGTTCCAGGCTTCGCCCGTACGATAAGCAAGCGCCCAAATCTGAACACCCAACGGACGCGGGTTCCAGTTGGTCGAGCTGAACGGGTACTTGGCCCAGTCGTTCCAGAAGGTATTGCCCGGCAGAACGGTCCGCTTGACTTTGATCCCGGCATCGCGCAGCTGCGCGGCAACGGCATCTGTGGTGTTGCGACGCCAGTCATCGTCGATCGAGATGATCTCGTGCTCGAAATCTCCGAAACCGGCTTCGTCCATCAACGCCTTGGCTGCTGCGGGATCAACCTTTTGCGGCGGAAGCTCGGCATATTCCGGATGCAGCGGCGCCACGTGATGGTTTTCCGCCGGCGCTCCGCGACCGCCATAGCCCAGTTCCAAACAAACTGAATTGTCTACGGCCATCTGAAGGGCCTGCCGGACACGTTTGTCCGCATAAGGCTTTTGCCCGTCGATCTCGGCCAGCTGGTTGGGACGAATAACGATGGTCGCGGCGGTTACCACTTCTGACTTCACATAGCCAAGCCCGTCCATCACATCGATGAATTCACCCACCGATTCATACAGCATGTCGACTTCGTCGGATTCCAGCGCCGCCAACCAGGCAGAAGGGTCGGTTCCGTAGTCGATGTACTCGATACGATCCAGGGCAGGGCGGCCATACACTTCTTCGCCCCACCAGGTGTGATCCGGGTTGCGAACCAGAACGGCTTTAACGCCAACCTCAAGTTCGTCCATCAGATATGGGCCGGTTCCCACATTGTTCAGCAGGTCAGTCTCGCTGAACGAGCTGTGAACAATCGCGCCGGGATAGTCGGCCATGCCCGGAATAAGGGTGATATCCGGCTTTGGCAGGTTGAGTTTGACCGTGGTTGCGTCGACGACTTCGATGACACCCTCACCGGCCTGACCGGTATCCGCGTCAATCAGGGTTGCAAAGCGGCCCGCCATCGAGTTGGTTTCCGAGCTCTTGTCACACCAGCGCGCGATGTTGCGGGCAACGTCGTCAGCCGTGAAATCGTCGCCATTGTTCCACTTGACGCCCGGACGGACATTCAGAGTGTAAACGGTCGCGTCGTCGTTGACTTCCCAGCTTTCCAGCAGCATGCCACGGAACGATCCGTCCGAGTTGTACTCGACCAGATATTCCAGCGTGCCGCGCGTCACGTTTGCGATCTGCGACCAGTCATAGGTTCTGGGATCTTTGAGGGCGCGGACTTCCTGCTGCACACGCAGCGTGCCGCCTTCCTGCTTTGCTGTTTCGGCCAAAGCAGGTGTCGGCAATCCGATCATGCCATAGGCCGCTGCGGCAGTAACCCCAAGACTGGTTGCGCGTGTCATGAATTCCCTTCGGCTTAGCTTGCCGTCGCGGTATTCCTGAGCGTGCATCGCTGCCGCCCAGTGCACCTTGTCTTCGGTGGATACGGTATTCGTCATGGATGTCTCCCTGTGACACTGATTTTGTTGATTGATTATGGCTCTACGCGACCCGGATTTTCACGGTCGCCAGAGCGAAGGATTTTGTTTTTTGGACTCTGGTCATCCCCATGTCGTTATTCGGCACCAGATTTCTGATAAGGTCAATGTTCGAAATCGTCATAAGTAGTACAAAAACGACATTCGCGATCTGTTGAAGTCGTTGAGACGCATTTCTTCAGGCCGTCCAAAACGATGCCGACTTCCCCATTCTTTTCCCGGTTTGTTAAGGGAAACCGCAGCAAATCATTAAGTTCTCTTAAGCTTTGAGACTTGGCGGGCGCCTTGTTCGTGCAACGTCAGACGTGCCGGGTATCACACAGAGGGATCGACGTGATTCCAGGCCTTCATACGGGCGCGGAACCAGGTGCGCTGACGCTTGGCGAATTGCCGCGTCGCAATGGTTGCGCGCTCTCGCGCCTGATCCAAAGTCATCGCGCCGTCCAGATATGCCCTGAGTTCCGGCACGCCTATGGCCTTGCAGGCCGGAAGGGTGGGATCGAACCGGTCCTGCATGGCACGCACTTCCTCGATCGCGCCCTGTTCCAGCATCTGGTCAAAGCGGCGTTCTATTCTGTTCAGCAGCCATGCTTTATCAACGTCAAAAACGACCGGTAGGGTCTCGTTCAGCCGAAGTGCCGGTGGGGGCGTTTCGGCTTGCCAGGACAACAGGCTGCGACCTGTGGCGCGCTGCACCTCCCATGCGCGTTGCACGCGGGCACGGTTGTGTATGTCCAGCTTTGCAAGCGTGTCTGCATCGACCCCCTCCAGAAGGTCTGCCATGGGCATCTGATCGGCCTCGGCCCGAACTTCGGGTGGCGTCGCAGGGATTTGGGCCATGCCTTCGGTCAGGGCCGAGAAATACAATCCTGTCCCACCGACAATGATCGGGCGTTGATGCCCCGTTAGCAGGGGCAGGACCTCGCGCAGCCAATGGCCGGTGGAATAATCCTGATCATAGGCGACGTGCCCGTACAACAGATGCGGCGCGCGGGCTTCTTCCTGGGCGGATGGCCGGGCCGAGATGACGCGCCAGCAGTCATAAACCTGGCTTGCATCCGCATTGACGATAACCCCGCCATGGCGTTCGGCGATCTCCAGCGCCAGCGCTGATTTCCCGGATGCCGTAGGCCCCGCGATCAGAACCGGCTTGTCGTCCGGAACAGGCGGCAGTTGCCGAAAAAGCAGGTCTGTTGATCGCCGGGTCATGCGCGGTTGCCTCTATCCTCACCAACCGCATTGAACCTGCGGAGCTTTTGCTTCATTTTGCGCCGGAAATTAACCCCGTGCCAGCCCGGAGCGCAACATGAGCCTTTCCCCTTCTTCTGAAACAGCCGAGACCCCGAAAACAAAGTACAATCGGGTCATGTTGAAAATCTCAGGCGAGGCGTTGATGGGGGATCAGGGATTCGGCTTGCACCCGCCAACCGTTCAACGCATCGCGCAAGAAGTGAAATCGGTTCACGATCTGGGCGTTGAGATTTGCATGGTCATCGGTGGCGGAAACATTTTTCGCGGCCTGAGCGGTTCAGCCCAAGGCATGGAGCGGACAACGGCGGATTATATGGGTATGTTGGCCACGGTGATGAACGCGCTGGGAATGCAATCCGCACTGGAAGAGATCGGAGTGTTCACCCGCGTGATCTCGGCCATTCGCATGGACGAGGTGTGCGAACCCTATATCCGCCGCCGTGCTGTTCGGCACCTCGAGAAAAAGCGGGTCTGTATTTTCGCCGCCGGTACTGGCAACCCGTATTTCACGACAGACACCGCAGCCACCCTGCGCGCCAACGAAATGGCGTGCGAGGCGATCTTCATGGGCAAGAACGGAGTGGATGGCGTGTATGACAAAGACCCAGCGGAACATGCTGACGCCGTACGCTATGATACCGTGACCTATGATGACGTGCTGGCCAAACGTTTGCGGGTCATGGATGCTTCGGCCATTGCCTTGGCACGCGACAACAATCTGCCCCTGATCGTCTTCGGACTTGATGAGCCCGGCGGCTTCCGAGGAATTCTCGCGGGCGAAGGGACCTATACCAAGGTTCAGGGTTGAGGCGAGAGGAATCGCCGGACAATTCCGCAAGCTTTCAAAGCCCCGGCGTCGAGCCGGGGCTTTTGCGTTTTGCTTTCGCTTGACGGTTGTGGGCGGCCCTGTCTAAGTATCGGTGTCCTTCCAAGGCGAAGGGCTGCCCCGTGTTTCGTCGGCCAAAGGCCCAAGCACAGGCTGGGCTGGAAGACCTGCCATGATTTCTGAGATGTCCGGAAACATGCGCGGGCATCTCATTGATCTGACTGCACAACTAAGGAGCAATGAGGCATGAGCTCTCTGGATATCGATTTCGTTCGGGCGCAGTTCCCGGCCTTTTCAGAACCCAGCCTGCAAGGGCAGGCGTTCTTCGAAAATGCAGGTGGGTCTTACACCTGCAAACCAGTGATCGACCGGCTGACGCGGTTCTACACGCAGCGCAAGGTTCAGCCTTACGCCCCATATGAGGCCAGCCGCCTTGCGGGCGCCGAAATGGACGAGGCGCGTGCGCGTATGGCTGCCATTCTGGGCGTCGACACGGATGAACTGAGTTTTGGTCCTTCAACCACCCAGAACACCTATGTCCTGGCGCAGGCGTTCCGGCAATGGATGAAGCCCGGCGAGGCAATCGTCGTGACCAATCAGGATCACGAAGCCAACTCTGGCCCATGGCGTCGTCTGGTCGAGGCCGGGATAGAGGTGAGGGAATGGCAGATCGACCCCGAAACCGGGTCGCTGAACCCTCAGGATCTGGAAAACATGCTGGACGAAAAAGTGCGTCTGGTCTGTTTCCCGCATTGCTCAAATGTCGTTGGCGAGATCAATCCGGTCACCGAGATCACTGCTATTGCGCATGCGGCGGGTGCGTTTGTCTGCGTTGATGGCGTATCCTACGCCCCGCACGGATTTCCGAATGTTGGCGATCTGGGGCCGGATATCTATTTGTTTTCTGCGTACAAGACCTATGGCCCGCACCAGGGGTGCATGGTCATCCGCCGCACATTGGGTGAGCTGTTGCCCAACCAGGCGCATTATTTCAACGGTGACGTCCTGTACAAGCGGTTCACCCCGGCGGGACCCGATCACGCGCAGATTTCGGCCAGTGCAGGTATGGCGGATTATGTTGAGCTGCTTTGCGCCCACCATGGCGGGCCTGAGGCGGGCGCGGCGGAGCAGGGCGTATTTGTCCACGATCTGATGCAATCACACGAAGAGTCATTGCTGCAACCGGTTCTGGATGCGGTAAAGGATCGAAACGCTGTGCGCCTGATCGGTCCTTCCGACGCCAGTCGGCGCGCGCCCACCGTCGCGCTTTCGTTGAACTGTCCGGCTGAACCGGTTGCGGCGGAACTGGCGCAATATGGTGTCATGGCTGGTGGCGGAGACTTCTATGCGGTGCGCCCCTTGCAGGCGATGGGCGTCGACCCAGCGCAGGGTGTTTTGAGGGTCAGCTTCACCCACTACACCACGAAGCAGGAAATTGATCAGCTTTTAGAGGCTCTTGAGCGCGTTTTGTGATCCACTACTCTTGAGGGTGCGTAGAAATCAAAAAACCTCAAGGGCGTATTGTGAAGCAACAGCAGGCTCCGATCATTTTGTGGTTTCGACGGGACTTGCGTCTGTCGGACCACCCCGCGTTGACTGCAGCGGCCGAAAGTGGCCGTCCGGTCATTCCTTTGTTTATTCATGACCACCTTGTCGAACAGATGGGGGCCGCGCCGAAGTGGCGGTTGGGCTTGGGGTTGGAGGCTTTCACAGCGTCACTGGCCAATATGGGCAGCCGACTGATTTTCCGACGCGGCGACGCACTTGAACAGGTGCAACAGGTCATGGCCGAGACCGGCGCAACCTCAGTCTTCTGGTCTCGCGCTTACGATCCGGCCTCAATCGAACGCGACAAGACGATCAAGACTGTGCTTACAAAAGAAGGAGTGACGGCAAAGTCATTTGCCGGGCATCTTCTTTTCGAACCCTGGACTGTCGCTACAAAAACAGGAAACCCGTTTCGGGTCTACACGCCCATGTGGCGTGCGGTTCAGGGGCGGGATGTACAATTTCCCGACGCGCGGGTTGCCGATTTGCAGGCCCCGTTGTCGTGGCCCGCTTCTGACAAATTGAGCGATTGGCAGATGGGGGATGCCATGAACAGGGGCGCGGCTGTCGTTCGCCCTCAAGTAAAACCCGGCGAACAGGCCGCTCTGGATCACCTCCAGGCGTTTCTTGGGCGACTTTCCCACTATTCCAGCAACCGGGACAGGTTGGATCAGGACGGAACGTCTAACCTGTCGGAATACCTGTCTTTGGGTGAAATCGGGCCGCGTACAGTCTGGCATATGGTCCAAAGGGCCGCGTTGACCGGTACACCCGGTGCCGATGCCTATCTACGTCAACTCGTCTGGCGCGAGTTTGCCTATCACCTGATGTATCACACGCCCCAACTGGTGGCTTCCAACTGGAAGCCGGAATGGGACAGTTTTCCTTGGAATACCGATCCGGACCATCCCGAAGTCACCGCGTGGCGGCAGGCCAGAACTGGAATACCTGTTGTCGATGCTGGGCTGCGGCAAATGTATGTGACGGGTCGAATGCATAACCGGGCTCGGATGATTGTCGCAAGCTATCTGACCAAGCATCTTATGACCCACTGGAAAATAGGGATGAAATGGTTTGAGGATTGCCTGATCGACTGGGATCCGGCCTGCAATGCCATGGGTTGGCAATGGGTTGCTGGATCTGGGCCCGATGCATCCCCGTTTTTCCGGATTTTCAATCCCAAGACGCAAGCCGAGAAATTCGATCCCGACGGCAATTATACGCATCGCTGGATTGCCGAAGGTTATTCCGAACCCAGCAAGACCGCCCTGTCGTATTTTGATGCCGTCCCGCGTTCATGGGGGCTGCGTCCGGATGCGGAATACCCCAAACCCATAGTCGAATTGCCCGAAGGGCGGACTCGCGCGTTGCGCGCATATGAAAGCCGAAAATCCCACTAAGGAACTGAAAACTTGCCAGAAACAATTTCGCCGCCTAGCTTTGTACGCGTACCGCAGAGGGGAGAGCGGATGATCCTGACGACGACCGAAGGGCAAAAAGACCTGCCCAGATATTTCGCCCAAGTCTTTAAAATGTTGAACCGGATGGAATCCGGGCGTCTTGATATCAGACTACCCGACGGTCGCACGTTTCGCGCAGAAGGCGCAAAGGCCGGGCCGGTGGCACAGGTCGATATTCACGACGACGATGTCTTTGCGCGCCTGATCCGCGAAGGTGAACTGGGTTTCTCCGATGCGTATCTGGACGGCCATTGGAGTACACCCGATCTGCGGTCTTTCATGGATCTTGTGCATCTTGGAACCGAGACCGTTTATGACGGGTTTACGGGCCAGTTTCTGGTTCAGGCTTACGAACGGCTGCGGTTCTGGCTGCACAGAAACAACAGGGCCCAAGCCAAAAAGAACATCTCGTATCACTACGATCTGGGTAACGAATTTTACAGTTCTTGGCTGGATGACACGATGACCTATTCCAGCGCGATTTTTGAGTCTGGGCAGGAAAGCCTCGAGAAGGCCCAGATAGCCAAATACGCAAGTCTTGTGGATGAGATGGGTGCCAAACCGGGTGACCATGTACTGGAGATCGGATGTGGCTGGGGCGGCTTCGCGGAATATGCCGCAAAGGAACGAGGTTTGCGTGTCACCGGCCTGACCATCAGTGAGGAGCAATTCAAGTACGCCAAGGAACGTATTGAAAAAGCAGGTTTATCAGATCGGGTTGAATTCAAGCTTCAAGACTATCGGGATGAACGCGGGGTCTATGACGGCATCGCATCCATCGAAATGTTCGAGGCCGTGGGTCAGAAATACTGGCCGGTCTATTTCGAAACCGTTCGTGAGCGGTTGAAGCCCGGTGCCCAGGCAACCTTGCAAATCATCACGGTGGGTGATCATCGCTGGGATTTTTACAAGAATGGCGTTGATTTCATTCAGAAATATATCTTTCCCGGCGGGATGCTACCGTCGCCGACCATCCTGCGTCAGCAGATCGATCAGGCCGGGTTGAAAGTCGTGCATTCGAAGGAATTCGGGAAAAGCTATGATCTGACTCTGCGCCGTTGGTATGAAACGTTCAACGACAAATGGGATCAGATCTCGGACATGGGGTTTGATGAGCGTTTCCGCCGCATGTGGAATTATTATTTGACTGCGTGCGGTGCGGCCTTTGACACGGGCAATTGCGATGTGACACAGATCACAATAGCAAAACCAAGTTAACTCACGGACCGTCACATGCCCACTGCCTCGCGTCTCGTCGCCGCTGTTTGTCTCGTCGTGCTGGCCTTTCTTGTTTCAAGCATGGTTATCGAAAACGGCGAAGAGGGTAAGGACTATGGCTACTTCACCTATGTGAATATGGCTCTTGGTGCGATCTGTGGTTGGAAAATCATGGGCAAGCGCGCTGGGCGTGGTTGGACAGCGGGTATTAATAACGGCCTGACCGGCGTTGCTTCGCTGCTTTTCTGGGCGCTGTTTGTGCAGGGGTGCTACCGTATGTTCGACCTTGCGATGCGCAATCGATATGGCGGCCCGTTCGAAGCTGTGATGGCCATTTTTTCGATCGGTATCGATTATGGTAAGCAGCTTATCTATCCCGAAATTCTGGTTGCACTCGCAATTGGCGCCGTTGTCGCCGGTCTGGCCACCGAACAGGCCAGCCGCAAATGGCGCTGAACCGTTTCGTCACAAGAGAGATTAAATTTGTCTGATTTGTTCTTCTATGGAACGTTGCGGTATCTGCCGTTGTTGCAGCGTGTCCTGGGCCGTCCGCTGAGCGAAATAACGTTTCACGCTGCCAAGCTGTGCGATCACGCGGTTCACGCGGTCCAGGGGCAAGATTTCCCGATGATCCTGCCCGCCAAGGGTGCCGCTGCCGAAGGTCTGCTGGTGCAGGGCCTGTCCTCCGATGATCTGGCCAGACTGGCTTATTACGAAGGATCCTTCGACTATGACCTGAAATCGTTGAATGTCATTCTGGAGGACGGGGGCGAAGCACAGGCGCAGGTCTTTTTTCCGACCCCGGGCGCGTGGCAACCCGGTGAGTTGTGGTCGTTGCAGGGCTGGGCAGACAAATTGGGCGAGGTTACGGCGCTCGCTGCCGAAGAAGAAATGGCCTATTTCGGCAAAGTCGATCCCAAAACCATGGCGCGCAGCGTCCGCGCCATTCAAACCCGCGCCTGGGCAAAGATCATGGCCAAGCAACGACGAACCGGCGATCCGCGGAACATAGCCGAAGACGTGATCGTCCACCGGCACGAACGCGTTTACGTCGACTATTTCGGGATGGAGGAAATAGATCTTCAACACCGGCAGCATGACGGCAGCATGGGTCCCGTGCTGCACCGGGGCGGTTTGATGCAGGGCAGCGCGGTGTCCGTTCTGCCATATGACCCGATCCGCGACACCGTGCTTCTGGTCGAGCAGTTCAGACCGCCGGTGTTTTTGATCGACGATCCAGAGCCCTGGCTTTGGGAAGCGGTTGCCGGGATGATCGACCCCGGCGAAACGCCGGAACAGACGGCACATCGCGAAGCCATGGAAGAAGCCGGAGTTCGATTTGACAGGCTGGAATATGCGGGCGGGGCGTATTCCTCCAGCGGGTCGTCGACGGGTTTCATGTATCTCTATGTCGGGCTTGGCAACTTGACCCAGACAACCATCACCGGTGGCCTGGACACAGAAGGCGAAGATATTCGCAGTCGGATTCTGCCGTTCGACGAATTCATCGATATGACAGACCGTCATCTTTTCAAGGATTTGCAGCTGGTGTCCCTGGCTTACTGGCTGGCCCGCCATCGGGATCGTTTGCGCGCGTGACTATCGCGCTTGTGGTCCCGGCAGTGCGCCTGTAAATCTTCGAAGATACCAAATGACAAGAGGCGACCATGCGCATTGCACGAGATCTTGCTGACGCAGTAGGAAAAACACCGTTGATCCGGCTGCGCCGCATCAGCGAAGAGACCGGATGCGAGATTCTTGGCAAAGCCGAGTTCATGAACCCGGGACAGTCGGTAAAGGATCGTGCTGCTCTTTTTATCATCAAAGATGCCATCGCACGCGGGGATCTGAAACCGGGCGGCACCATCGTGGAAGGCACCGCCGGCAACACCGGTATTGGTCTGGCTTTGGTCGGTGCGTCGATGGGGTTCAAAACGGTTATCGTTATCCCCGAGACCCAATCGGAAGAAAAGAAGGATATGCTGCGTCTGGCGGGCGCACAGTTGGTTCAGGTACCCGCGGCCCCGTATCGCAACCCCAACAATTTCGTGCACTATTCCCGCCGTCTGGCCGAGGAATTGGCGCAGACAGAACCCAATGGCGCAATCTGGGCCAACCAGTTCGACAATGTGGCGAATCGTCAGGCACATGTGGAAACCACAGGCCCCGAGATCTGGGACCAGACAGACGGCGAAGTTGACGGGTTCGTCAGCGCGGTCGGGTCGGGTGGGACATTGGCAGGCGTTGCCGAAGTTTTGCAACCCAAGGGCGTCAAGATCGGTCTTGCAGATCCCATGGGGGCTGGCCTGTATTCGTATTACACAACAGGCGAGATCGCGATGGAAGGTGGGTCAATCGCCGAAGGTATCGGGCAGGTGCGTATCACCAAAAACCTTGAGGGGTTCACGCCGGATTTTTCTTATCAGATCACCGATAACGAAGCGCTGCCCTACATCTTTGATCTTCTGCGTGACGAAGGCCTGGTCATGGGCGGCTCGACCGCGATCAACATGGCAGGGGCGGTGCGCATGGCCAAGGAAATGGGGCCCGGCCATACCATTGTGACCATCCTGTGCGATTATGGCACACGCTATCAATCAAAGCTGTTCAACCCCGAGTTCCTGCGTGAAAAAGAGCTTCCGGTTCCGGATTGGATGACCGAGGCACCGCGCAGCATTCCCGGCGTTTTCGAGGACGTGTGATGCTTGGACAGGTCCGCCTGTTTCTGACCCTGCTATTCCTGTGCTTTGTCGGGTTTTCGAATAGCGCTGTTGCACAGCTGACGGATCGTCAAAGTGAGTATTACCAAGGCTGGGTCAAAACCGCGAGCCGGGCCGAAGCCGTCATCGAGGCGAACCGGGCATCTGACGCTGCGCTGGAGAATTTACGTTCTGAAATAAATGGTTACAGGGACGACTTCAATCGAGCTCGTGGTGCAAATACCGACCGAATAACGACGCTGGAAAGCCAGATAAAAGCGTTGGGGCCCAAACCCGAAGGGGACACGACTGAACCTGAAGACATAGCAAATCTTCGCGTGCATCTTGAAGAACAGCTCAACAGCCTGCGTGTTCCGCGCATCATATCCGAAGAGGCGTATAGCCGTGCGAACGGGCTGATCAGCGAAATTGATCAGATTCTTCGCGCACGCCAGAAAAAAGAGTTCTTTGAACAGGGCCCGTCGCCGATCAACCCGGCGTATTGGGGTCCGGCATGGGTGGATGTCAAAGAGGCCGTTCAAGGCCTGGTAAACGAAACGATCACAAATTTGCGTTCAGATGTCGTGCGCGAGCAAATTCGCGCTCGTGGGCTCGCAATTTTCATACTTCTGGTCATTTCAGCCGTGCTGCTGATCTTTGGCAAACGGTGGTCTGAACTTGGAGGCGACTACCTGAGGTTACTCGGCGGGGCCGGGACGGGGGTTTGGTCGTTCGTAATCTCACTATTGCGAATTCTGTTGCCATGGATCGGTGTGGTGGCCGTGGTCACGGCGATCAGTCTCACAGGCGTTCCGGGTCTGCGGGGCAGTCTTTTGCTTCAGAATGTTCCGTATTGGGCGGCGATCGTGTTTTTCTATGACTGGATTGGTCGCCAAGTATACGTGATCGGCGCGTCGCAAGGGTTCAAACGTCTGTCCGCTGCGCGCATCACTGAACTGCGCGTGTATATCGATCTGCTTGCCCTGATGCTGGTTTTGCACGAATTGGCGTTTTTGTTCGAACGGATCGAAAACATTTCCGACGCGACTCGCGCCGTAGTCAGTTTCCCGGTCATTGTCGCGACGGCTTTGTTGTTGTTGCGAGTACGTCAGATTCGAACAACCGACGGGCCTCCGGATCAAGCTGGCTCGACCCGTTCCGCGGGTTTCAGCCAACTGGTCGAGTTCCTGCGCCGGGCTTTGTTCCTTTTGGGGATCATGTCTCCTTTACTGGCGATTTTCGGATACACCAATGCGGCCGAAGCAATCGTGTTTCCTGCCGTCAAGACATTGGTGCTGATCGGGGCCTTGGTCATCCTGCAACGGTTCATCAGTCAGATTTACGGTTGGGTCACCGGGCAGGGCGAAGCCGCAGGGGATTCGCTTTTTTCCGTGCTGGTCGGGTTTGCATTGGCCATCTTGGCGCTTCCCATTCTGGCGATCTATTGGGGTGCGCGGGAAACAGACCTGCTGGAAGCATGGTCGCGCCTGCTGCTTGGTTTTGATATCGGTGGTGTCACAATTTCGCCCAGCAACTTTCTGACCTTTGTTGCCGTGTTTGCAATCGGTTATACGCTGACGCGTCTGTTGCAAAGCGGGCTGCGCAATTCGCTTCTGCCGAAAACCAACATAGATCCGGGTGGCCAAAACGCGATTGTCGCTGGTTCGGGATACGTTGGCATATTCCTTGCCGCGTTGGTGGCAATCATGGTGGCCGGTTTTGATCTGTCATCGCTGGCGATCGTCGCTGGTGCGCTGTCTGTTGGCATCGGCTTTGGTTTGCAGACAATCGTGTCGAACTTCGTTTCTGGCATCATCCTTTTGGTCGAGCGTCCGATTTCCAAGGGGGATTGGATCGATGTTAACGGCATGATGGGATATGTTAAGGACATTTCCGTTCGTTCGACCCGGGTCGAGACGTTCGACAGGACGGATGTTATCGTTCCGAACTCTGACCTGATCAGCGGTGTCGTAACGAACTATACCCGCGGCAATACGATCGGGCGGGTGATCGTTCCGGTGGGTGTTGCATACGGAACTGATACGCGTCTGGTAGAAACCATTCTGGGCGAAATTGCCAACAGCCATCCGATGGTTTTGGCCAACCCGGCACCAAGCGTTGTGTTCCAGGGGTTTGGAGCAGATTCCTTGGATTTTGAAATACGGGCGATCCTGCGGGATGTGAATTGGGTTCTGTCGGTGAAATCTGACATGAACCATGAAATCAACCGCAGATTTTCGGAAGCAGGGATCGAGATCCCGTTCGCACAACGTGATGTCTGGCTGCGAAATCCCGAAACCCTGCGGGCATCTGACCCGAGCAAGCAGGAGCCTTCCGCACCTGTGCAGGATAAGCCACGCAAAGTTGCAGAGGCTCCGGCGGATTTGACCGAGGCGGATATGGACCCGGATGCCGGTGATGAGATCTGAGGGGCCAGATCGCGGCACGTGTTGACCTGAGATCACCCGTCGGTGGGTGCATTGATTAAATTGCGCTATTCCCCTGAATTCGTCGAATTGGGGCCTTGCAAATCCGACGGCATTCGTCCAAATATCGCCGGCACGGAGAGGTGGCCGAGTGGTCGAAGGCGCACGCCTGGAAAGTGTGTAGGCGGGAAACCGTCTCCAGGGTTCGAATCCCTGTCTCTCCGCCAACATCACCATTGCGAAACTTGAACTGAACCTGTCCGCGAACGCGATGCACGATTACAAGCTGTCCTGCTGCGCTTCGACCCAGCCGGTGCCTGACCTGCCGCCGAGTTTTTCGACGAGAAAATCCATGAAGATTCGCGTCTTGGGCGTCAGCACGTTCGAGCGCGGATAGATCAGCCACAGCCCTGCATGATCATTCAGCCGCCAGTCAGGCAATACCTGCCTGAGCCGCCCGGAGCGCAGTTCATGGGCCACGCTCCAGAGTGAGTTGATCGAAAGCCCCGCTCCGGCAAGCGTTGCCTCGCGTTGCGCGGTGCCATCATCGACGATGGTTCGGCTGATCATCGCGCGCGGGTTCAGGACCGCCTTCTGACCAGCAGGATCAACCAGTTCGCGCCGGTCGAGATTGGCCCACGCGATGAAGCGATGCGCCGTCAGTTCCTCGGGTGTCGAAGGCACTCCGTGCTGCTTGAGATATTCCGGCGCAGCGCAGAGCAGGCGGATGTCATCTGAAAGTTTGCGCCCCTTGAGGCTGCTATCGGCCAGCGGCGCGTTGCGCAGGGCTAGGTCGAAACTGCCCTCGATGGCGTCGAAGGGCTTGTCCGACAGTCGTAGGTCCAGCGTCAGGTCGGGATAGCGTTGATGAAACTCGGGCAACAGCGGCATGATGTGCAACTGGGCAAAACTGCTGGGGGCCGCGAAACGCAAGGTGCCTGTGGGGCCGGTATCCGTGCCTCCGAGGGCAGCGCGCGCTGCATCCGTCTGGGCGAGAATTTCACGCGCATAAGGCAGAAACTCCGACCCTTCCAATGACAACGACACCTTGCGCGTGGTGCGGTGCAAAAGCTCGACGCCAAGTTCGTTCTCAAGCTTGGCCAGCCTGGCACTCGAGACCGCCGGTGCAAGGCCAAGCTCGCGCCCGGCGGCGCTGATATTGAGCCGTTCGGCCGCCATGACGAACAGGCGCAGGCTGTCGGTATCCATATTGATTATATCCAAAATGCGAAAACTGAACTTATTTTTGACCATCTTTTTCTTGTTCTTGCAAGTGATAAGTCAGGTGCACACCGACACACACCCCAACGGAGACATAAAATGAACGCGATCACCGAGGTGAAGACCGATATCAACGCGCAGATCATTGAGGCCTTCAATTCTCGCCATGCCACCAAGATCTTCGACCCTGAACGCAAGGTGAGCGACGCTGACTTCGAGACGATCCTAGAGGCTGCACGCCTTTCGCCCACTTCGTTCGGGCACGAGCCCTTCCGCATCCTGATGATCCAGTCGCCCGACAAGCGCGAGCTGTTCCGCGAGTTTTCATGGGGTGCCAACGGGATGATGAACGGGTCGACCGGCCAGCTTGGCACCGCCAGCCATTTCGGCATCATCCTTGCGGCGACGGGCGAACTGATGCGCGCCGGATCGGATTATCTGCAAGACCACTACCGGCAAGTGAAGCAGCTGCCCGAGGAAGTGATCGAGATCTTCAACGGCGCATACGGCAAGTTCCAGGCCGAGGATCACAAGATCACCTCTGACCGCGAGATCACCGACTGGTCGGGCAAGCAGGCCTATATCGTGCTGGCCAACATGATGACCGCCGGTGCGCTGATGGGGATCGACAGCTGCCCGATCGAGGGCTTCGACATGGAGCGGACGACGCAGACGCTGGCCGAACATTTCGGCGTCGATACCGCGAAATGGAAACCGGCGGTGATGTTCGCCTTTGGTCATCGCGCGAAAGATCCTGAATTCCCCAAGACCCGCCGCACGATGCAAGACACCGTCGCTTGGTTCTGACCCCGAAGGAGATACACGATGACCTATTATTCCGTTCTGGACGTCACCCCCACCGCCGAGGACTGGATCCCCGGCTACCTGCCCACCGCCAACGAACGCGTGGCGGCACATGGCGGCAAGTATCTTGCGCGTACCGCGACCCACGCGCAGATGGAAGGCGAGGATCAGCCCGCCGGGCTGAGGATCATCATCGAGTGGCCTTCGGAAGAGGCGGCCCGCGCCTTCATGGCGGACCCGGCCTATGCACCGCACCTGGCCTCCCGCACCAAGGGCTCGGTCAGCCATCACTACCTGATCGCGGGGCAGGACGACCTCGCCTGAATGCAGCACTGGCCCGGTATGCCGGGCCGGCACCCCCAAGGAGGCTTTCATGACCCGGACCGGAACCGTCAATTATCATGTTCACAAGCCCGCGCCGCAGGCATTCGTGCTGGACGCGGACAGCATCGCTGGCAATCTGGTCTCGCCCGAACTGGCCGCGACCGAGGTGGCGCTGACCGATCTGCGTGCCGGGCGGGCAGGGGCCAGCTTTGTCTCTGACGGGTTCGAATTTGGTGTGGCACCGACGCGGGTGACCAGTTTCGAATCCCCCGGCTGGCAGGAGGTCTACGACCGCGAACTGGCCGAGCTGCTGTGCGACCGGATCGGCGCGCGCGAGGTGCTGTTCTTCGACCACACATTGCGCATTGACGACCCGGCAGCCAACCGCCGCCCCGCGCGCAACGTGCACAGCGACCTGAGCCCGCAAGGTGCGCACCAGCGGCTGGTGGACATCCTCGGGCCCGAGCGGGCGCGCGATTGGGCGGCGGGGCATTACGCCTTCGTTAACCTGTGGCGGCCGGTGGAAAACCCGATCAACACCGCCCCGCTGGGTTTCGTACGCCCTGCAACCGTGGACGACGCGGACTGGATCAACATCGACCTGATCTATCCCGACCGGCGCGGTCGTATCCTCGGTCTGGCGGCCAATCCGCGTCATGATTGGGTGTATCTGTCGCGCATGACGCCGGACGAGATCGTCTGGTTCAACATCTACGACAATCGCGGCCGTCCAACGGTGGGCCACAGCGCGATTGATCTTGCCGAAGATCCCGATCGGCACACCATCCGCAAAAGCCTGGAAAGCCGGGCGCTGGTGCGGTTCTGAGAAAGGCAGAAAATGCTGGACAAATCCAACACGCCAAACTTCGCGCCGCTCAACCGCGCGTTCAACGCGGTGTTCCGCCCTGGCAGGCTGAGCATTGGGCTTGTGGTCCCGCTCGAGGCAAACCGCAACGATCCGGTACCTACTATGACGCGCCATCTGGAGCGCGCCGCGCTGGCCGACGAACTGGGCTTTGCCGCGCTTTGGCTGCGAGACGTGCCCTTCAACGTGCCCTCGTTTGGCGATGCGGGGCAGGTTTTCGATCCTTTCGTCTATCTCGGCGCGCTGGGTGTTGCGACGCGCGACATCGCGCTTGGCGTGGCTTCGATCGTGCTGCCATTACGGCACCCGGCCCATGTGGCCAAGGCGGCAGCCTCGGCCGACCAGCTGTCGGGCGGGCGGCTGCTTCTGGGGGTGGCCTCGGGGGATCGTCCCGAGGAATATCCGGCGCTGAACAAGAATTTCTCTGATCGCGGGGCACGCTTCCGTGACAGCCTCGCCTATATCCGCGCCATGGCGCAGGATTACCCGCGACTGGATAACCCGCAGGGCGACCTCTCGGGCGGTATCGACATGTTGCCTAAGCCTGCCGCCGGGCGCCTGCCGCTGCTTATCACCGGTGGCAGCCAGAGGACGCCAGAGTGGGTGGCGCGCCACGGTGACGGCTGGATGACCTATCCGCGTGGTACGGCGGCGCAGTCCCGCGTTGTGGCCGACTATCGAGCGCGCGTGGCACAGGCCGGCTTGCCCGACAAACCGGTGATGCAGTCGCTCTATGTTGATCTGGTGGACCAAGCCGACGCTCCGCCGCGCCCGATCCATCTTGGGTTCAGTGCCGGCACCGATTACCTGCGCCGCTACCTGCACGAGATCCGCGATTTGGGCATCAACCACGTGGCACTGAACCTGCGCTTTAACGTGGCCGGGATCGAACCCACCCTGCACCGGCTGGCCGACGAGGTCCTGCCCGAGTTTCACGACTGATTTCATCCCCAAGGAGGCCTCAATGCCCAAGACTATACTGATCACCGGCGCGACCGACGGCATCGGCCTGTTGACCGCCAATACACTGGCGGCCGAAGGCCACCGCGTGCTGCTGCACGGACGCAGCTCTGACAAGCTGAAGGCCGCCGCGCAGACGGTTGGCGGCAACCCCGAGACCTTCCGCGCCGATCTTTCCGATCTGGACGAAGCCGCCGCGCTTGCTGACGCCGTGCGCGCCCGGCACGACCGGCTGGACGTTCTGATCAACAATGCCGGTGTCTACAAGACTCCGCACCCACGCCGGGCCGACGGGATGGATGTTCGGTTCGTGGTAAACGCGCTGACGCCCCATGTGCTGACCCGACGGCTGTTGCCGATCATCCCAGCCGAAGGGCGCGTGGTGAACCTTTCATCGGCCGCGCAGGCGCCGGTGGATGTAGAAGCGATGCACGGTAAGCGGCAATTGAGTGACATGGAGGCCTATGCGCAAAGCAAGCTGGCGATCACGATCTGGTCACGGGAAATGGCGCGCGCGCACCCAAAAGGCCCAGTCTTCGTCGCGGTCAACCCTGGCTCGCTTCTGGCCTCAAAGATGGTTCGAGAGGGTTTTGGAATGGCCGGCAATGACTTGGCGATCGGCGCTGATATCCTGCGACGGGCCGCGCTGTCGGACGAATTTGCCAATGCCTCGGGGCTGTATTTCGACAATGACAGCGGACATTTTTCTGATCCACACTCAGCGGCGGCCGACCGCGATCACGCGGCGCGGGTCAAGGATGCTATCGCGACGCTGACCGGCGGCGGAGTTTAGATCCGCGATATGCCCGTTGCTCTTGCGCCGGCTTTGAGGTGTTCGGTCCCGCTTGGGCCAGGCACAGTGCTTCGACCTCAGTGGCCATGCCTCCGGCAAGCCAAAGTGGCAGGTGGGCGTCTGGGACCTGCGTGTCGCGCAGTTGGGATTACCGGAGCAGGTTTTCGACACCAGACCCACCGCCTTCGTCACTACACCTGATGGGCACCAGATATTATTATCTCTTTGCAGAAATTCCCTCGTTCGCCCGCAAAACTCTGAGGACGAGATTGGTGAAAAGATGCTGGCTCAAAACTCGGACTTTATTGCGTGCACGAGATTTGAAGACGCAGCTATTTGGTTGGAACAGTTGCAAGAAGGCTTTGTAGGTGACCCTAAACGCTAAAGTCCGGCGCCTTTGACAAAACAATGCTACAAGATCTTGTCACCGCATGACGAATGGGTTCGACATTGGCTGTTCCGACGTATTCAACCATACGGTTTTGGTCCTTGTGTAGTCGTGAATGGCCTCGATCCCGGCTTCCCTACCATAGCCGGATTGATTGTAGCCACCAAACGGAGCAATCGGGGACACTGCGCGGTATGTGTTGATCCAACAAATTCCCGATTTCAGGCGGGATGAAACCCGATGGGCGCGGGCAACATTTTCAGTGAAAACGCCGGACCCAAGCCCGAACTGCGAGTCGTTGGCCAATGCGATCGCTTCTTCTTCCGTATCGAATGGCAGCAGAGACATCACGGGGCCGAACATTTCGACCTTCAGCGTCTCGGTCTCTGGGCTCGAACACTCCACCAGCGTAGGGGCCATGAAGTTGCCCGGCCGGTCCAGAGGTTTTCCCCCGAAGCGGGTGCGTGCGCCTTGTTCTGTGGCTTTCGCCAAAGTCGCCTGAATTCTTTCCACCTGAGCTGCGGTGCAGAGCGGGCCAATATGGGTGGCCGTTTCCAATGGGTCGCCGATTGCGACGCCCTTCATCTTCTCTTCGATCTTGTCAACAAGCGCTTCCAGTACCGGGCGATGTATCAACCCGCGCGAGCCGGCCACGCAGCTTTGACCCGAGGCGCCGAAATTTCCAGCAATCAAACCATTGGCGGCGCCATCCAGATTGGCATCCTCAAAGACGATGATCGGGGATTTCCCGCCCAGTTCCAAAGTGGTCACCGCAAAGTTCTCAGCCGAATTGCGCACGACATGGCGCGCTGTTTCCGGGCCGCCGGTGAATGCGATCCGGTCCACGTCCGGGTGCCGGGTAAGCGGGATGGCGCAGTTTTCGGCATCCCCCGTAATGACAGAGATGACACCGGGCGGAAAGCCGGCTTCATCGATCAGCCGTGCGAATTCCAGCATCGGAGCGGGCGCAATTTCAGAGGCCTTCAGCACGACCGAACAGCCTGCTGCTATCGCGGGGCCAAGCTTGGTCGCGGTCAGGAACATCTGTGCGTTCCAGGGGACGATTGCGACCACCACGCCAATCGGTTCGCGTTTGGTGAAGACGTGCATGTCCGGTTTGTCGATCGGCAGAACCGCCCCTTCGATCTTGTCCGCGAGCCCTGCATAATATCGATAATAGTCACCGACATAGGCTGTTTGGCTTGCGGTTTCGGCAAGCAGCTTTCCGCTGTCTGTGGTCTCAAGCTGGCCCAGGTGTCCGGCGTTTTCCTCGATCAGTTCGGCAAGTTTGAACAACAATTTGCCGCGTGCGGTTTGCGTCATGTCGCGCCACGCGGGATCATCAAGTGACCGACGCGCGGCGGACACGGCGCGGTCAACGTCTTCGGGTGCGGCGCAGGCGAAACTGGACCAGTCTTGGCCCGTCGCCGGGTTTTGCGAATGCATCACTTGCCCGCGTGCCCCTTCGGTCCACGCGCCGTCGATATAAAGCTGGAAGTGTGGTTTCTGATGCATCATCGATCCTTACTAAAACTTTGGCATGACGTCGTCGATGAAACGGGCCAGCGATGCGCGTTTGCGTTCGAAACTCATACCGCTGTCTATCCAAAACGAATACTCATCATAGCCCAGATCTTCGTATCGTTTCAGACGTTCCGTGACCCCATCCGGGGTGCCGACAGTCAGATCGCGCGCCAGGTTTTCCGGTGCCATCATCGTGTTGGCCGCCATCTCTTCATCCGTCAACGTCTGGATCGAGCCTTGCCGGACTGGTCGCTTGTTTTGAAACCAGGCCCCAAAGTAGTTGTAGAAGAGGGACAATTCCCGCGCGGCCTGACCCAGATCATCATCGTCGCTGCCGACGTAAGTGTGATGCAGCAGCATGATCTTGGGGCGCGGCCCCTCATGGTTTGCACACGCATCTTCAAAGCGGCCCATCAGCGCTTCAATCTCTTGCATGCCCTGCCAGAGCGGCGTGACCTGAATGTTAAAGCCGTTCTGCACACCGAATTCATGACTGTTCGGATCCCGCGCCGCGATCCAGATCGGTGGTCCGCCGGGTTGCACCGGTTTAGGGGCCGAGGTGGTGGCGGGGAATTTGAAATACTCTCCATCATGGGCACAGTCACCCTCCCACAGCCGGGGCAAAAGCGGCGCGATTTCCCGCATGCGCTGGCCAGCGTCCCAGGCATCCATTCCCGGCATCATCCGTTCATATTCATACGAATAGGCGCCGCGGGCGATGCCCAGCTCGATACGGCCGCCTGTCATCAGGTCCGCCGCAGCCGTTTCGCCCGCCAGTTTGATCGGATGCCAGAACGGTGCAACAACTGTACCCGTGCCAAGCCGCACGTTCTTGGTGTGATGTGCGATATCTACCAAAGACATCAAGGGGTTGGGCGCGATCGTAAAGTCCATCCCGTGGTGCTCGCCGGTCCAGACGGCACGCATTCCCGCCTCATCGGCCATTTTACACAGCGCGATGAATTCTTCATACAGTTTCTCATGGGGTTGATCGGGGCTCAGCCGTTCCATGTGTGCAAAAAGGGAAAACTCCATCCATCAGGTCCTTTCAGAAAAGCTGTGCACGTCGCCTTGCTGCGCACTGCCCAGATACAGTGAGAAGTCGCGGGTTCGGCTTTCCAGCGCGAAACGAGAAATCATGGTGGTGATTGGCGCCGTCGAGTAGCTAAGGGTTGCCAGGTCTTCAATCGCGACGGCCTCAAGCTTGCCATGTTTGGGAAGTTCCGGCGCATTTCCCAATATGTAGACATGATGCGCTGTGGCATCGTCATAGACCGAGTAGACCACGCCGAGACGTGCGTCGATGCCACGATCATGCAGATCCTGCCAAAGGCTGTCGCGCAACTGTCGACGGTCGGACAATGTGACCTGCGGCGGCCTGAAACCGGCATCCGTTTTCTCAAGCAGCACGCGGCCTTCGTGTTCGATGATTGCGCCACAGACGATCCTGCGCCCCGTCGGTTCAAGCGCGCCCCGTTCCAGCCCAAGGCTGAAGTACCGCCCGTTCGCGTAGCCCAGCGCCGGGCGGTCGTTGTGGGAATAGGTTTCGACCTGTCCGATCAGAACGCAATGGTCTCCTGCCTCGATCACCCGATGGGTCCGGCAGGAAAATGTCGCGACCGCGCCGTTGATCAAAGGGATCTCTCGCGCGTCGAGGTCATGGTCGGTTTTGGCGAACCGGTCACCTTTGAAGCCGGCGAAAGTGTTGGACACATCCTCTTGCCCCTCGGCCAGAACACTCACCGTGAAATGGGTGCAGGTCGAGAATTCGCCGTATGAAGACAAGTTCTTGCCGGGGCAAACGATCAACAGCGGCGGGTCGAGCGAAACCGAAGTGAAGGAATTTGCCGTGAAGCCCAGTGCCATGCCAGAGGCGTTGCGCGTGGTAACTACGGTCACGCCGGTCATGAATTTGCCAAATGCCCGCCGGAGGTCGCGGGGGTCGAGATCGGTCATGATTGCACCTCGCTTTGAAAGTTGGAGATGGCGGCGTTGACCTGAATTGCATGTGTCATCGGCATCATATGGGCCGCCCCATCGATGATCAGCGCGCGTCCGTTCGGGGTGACTTCGGCCATTCTACGCGACATGTGTGGGGTGGAGTTCGGCTCCTGACTGCCGGTTATGAACAGCGCGGGGCAGGCGAGTTTCTCCAGCGCGTCGCGCCGCGGATTTTGGCTTTGGGCAAAAACCGTATAGGCCAGCTTGTAAGCCGCCGGATCCATGGCCGTCAGCCAGTCGCGGCAGGCATCACGTTCAGGCGAACCGATGTCACCAAACCACCGGCGCAGCGTGCTGGTTGGATCAACCGGTGTTTCACCATCCAGTCCCGCAGCACGTTCCTGAACGGCCTGCGCTGCCTTTGCACTGCGTTCAAAAACGGCATTCATTGCCACGACGCCGCAAATCCGATCTGGCGCCTTGGCGGCAAGGTCCAACGCCATCATCGCGCCCATCGAGTGGCCGACAACAAGGACCGGCCCGTTCAGACTGCCCAGCACATTCCTTGCGGCTTCACTGTATTCCGACAGTTCCGTGCCGAAAAAACTCAGCGGGCTTTCTCCGTGACCGGGCATGTCCGGCGCTGTCAGGCGAGCTTCAGACGCCAACCCGTCCAGCTGCGCGCTCCAGGCTTCGGCCCGCAGGCCAACCCCGTGAAGCAACAGGATGTCCGGACCTGCGCCAGTTTGGATCGCGGCCAGCCCGCCGATTTCAGACCGCGGCCGGGTTGTCCACGTCATGGCCCAAATCCTTGAGATCCTGATACCGGTCGCCGATGCGGTGATGCGGTCTGCCCGAGGTTGCGGCCCCCAGCACGACGACAATTTCGTCGTCGCGCGGTGCGTCCGGGATCGAGAATTGAACGGTCAGGTAGTGAGAACGCCGCCCGGCATCGTTTTTGTCCATCAACGGCACCATGATCGGCGCATTTGCGGGGCCGCGCGTGTTCGTGAAAGCCAGATAGGATTTCGCGCTGACCGCCTGCCGGTAATGGTTGCCGAAGCGAAGGGTATGAATAATGCCCGAGGCGTGCTCGACCTCGCCATTCAGCCCGACGACGGCTGCCTTGCCATAGGCTTCGATTGCGTCGCCACTGCCGGCCAACGCGATCATGCGGTCCGTCATCATCTTTCCCAGTACGGGGCCATATGCGTGGATTTCCGGTTTAAGGTCTTCGACATATCGACCCGCCCAGGGATTGGCAATCACTGCGGCCACGGCAAACATGCGCCATGGGATTTCCGCAGGGCGAAATCCCTCGACAAGAACTTCCTCGTCGTAGGTAACAATCTTGCGTATTTCCGGCTTCATCACACCTCTCCTGTCGCGCAGGGAGAAAGTAGAAACGGGTGTGGTTTTTGACAAATGATTGAATTATGTGCTTTCGCATTAGAAAGATTAATGGCTAACTTGATCAATGGGAAAATCACTTCCTCCGCTGACCTGGTTCCGATCCTTCGAGGCAGCAGCCCGGACCCTGAGTTTTACTGCGGCTGCCGAGGAAATAGGCCTGACTCAGTCAGCCGTCAGTCAGCAGGTGAAATCCCTTGAGATGCGTCTGGGGACAGCACTTTTTGTAAGGCATCCGCGCAGTCTGGCCCTGACGGATGCCGGGCGAAAACTGTTACCCGAAGTCGGCAGCGCGCTTGAGGCGCTTGCCGCCGCCGCCGGAAGGGCCGACGCAAGCGCGCCAGGAGATGTCCTGACGGTGGCCACATCTGTCAGCGTCGCGCAATGGGTCATCGCCCCAAACCTCGCGGACTTCACCGCACGCAATCCAGAGATCAGCGTGCGGCTGCTCAGTGCAATCTGGCCTGACGATTTTCACGCGTCGCAAGCTGATGTTCAGGTCAGGTTCGGGTCAGAAAAACAAGTGGGCAGGGGGGCCGAGCGCCTGAGACCTGACAGGCTTGTCGCTGTCAAGGCGCCGACGCTTGCCGGGGATCCGTTTGACCTTCCCCTGATAGAAGCAGTCGGCACGTCCAGTGGATGGAAGACGTGGCTCGACAAGCAGGGCGTGCAGCGGCAGCCTGCTGTTTTCGTCGATACGTTCGGCATGGCGCTTCATTTGGCCGTTCATGGCAGCGGGGTTGCCCTGATCAGCGAGTTTCTGGCGAAACATGCGATGGCAACCGGTCTTGTCGAAAGCGCACATGACAGTACTGTCGAATGCAACGAAGGGTATTATCTTTCCGCCGATGCCAGCAATCCGGCGGCCGCATTGTTTCGTGACTGGTTGATTGAACAGATACGGGTTTGATCCGGCGCGGGCCTGCAATCGTTCGTGCACCTGTCAGGGCTTGACGAATATTTTGCGTGGTCGTTTGCACAGACACTCGGCCGGACCGTTTTCATCGATCAGGATGGTCTCGGTGATCGCAAGCCCCCAATCATCCATCCATAGCCCGGGCATAAAGTGAAATGTCATGCCAGCTTCGAGGATCGTATTGTCTTCGTCCCGCAACGAGATCGTGCGCTCGCCCCAGTCCGGAGGATAGCTGAGGCCGACAGGATAGCCGCAGCGGGCACCGCGTTCGATCCCCGCACGTTCGAGAGGCGCCGCCAGCGCTTTGGCGATATCTTTTGCGCGATTGCCGGGGCGCGCAGCCTCCAGACCCGCCTCCAACCCCTCGACCAAGGCCGCCTCGGCCCTTCTAAGATGATCAGGCGGTTGACCCAGAAATACCGACCGGCAGAACGGAGCATGATATCGGCGATAGCAGCCGGAGAGTTCGAAGAAGGTGCATTCACCCGATTTGAACACATCTCCATTCCAGGTCAAATGCGGCGCGGCGGCGTCTGAGCCGGACGGCAAAAGTGGTACGATGGCCGCGTAATCCCCCCAGTCATCCCCGACGCCCGTTATTGCGTCATGGTATATCTGTGCGACCAGCTCGTTCTTGCGCAGGCCGGGTTCAACGCGTTCAAGCACGCCGTCAGTCACGAATTCTGAAATTCGGGCCGCCTTGCGCATCAGGGCGATTTCTTCGTCGGATTTCACGACCCGTTGCCAGTTGACCAAGGCCGTTGCATCCATCAGCGTCGCCTCGGGCAGTTCCGTTGTTAGTGTAATATGGGCTTTGGCCGAGTAATAATAATTGTCCAGCTCCACCCCAATTCGGCTTTGGCCGTGTCCGCAGTCCGCAATAAGCTGGGCCAGATCCTGCATTGGATGCCGTGTGGTCGACTGCACGAAGTGATCCGCGTATCCGAAAACCCGATCGTCCCCCATCCACACCGTGCGCAGCGCACCGTTTGCATCCTGCCGGCGCCCCCACCAGATCGGGTCCGCGTCAAGAAAGATCAAGGCACCTTGGTGAACGTAAAAAGACCAGCCCTCATAACCGGTGAGCCATCCGATGTTCGAAGGGTCTTCGACAAAAAGGCAGTCAATTCCATTTGCGGCCATCGCCTTTCGGGTCTTGGCAAGACGGCGATCATATTCCACCCGGCTGAAGGCTGGATCAGAGTGGGTCATTGGCGCCTCCGGTCAACAAAAGACTTTGGTTGACAGAACCCTACCGATCCGCTCACGTCAACGAACGAAAATTCAGGGGGCTGCATGAAAGCCGATATCAATCTACACCGAACAGGCCATAGCACCGGGCCATTCAAGCGGTGTCGTTTCAACGGTTCAGCCTGCATGCGGCGCCCCACCTCTGAGGTCGCCGGATGAGAGGGTTCGAGCCAGCAGAGTTCGCAGCGCGCACCGAACGCGCACAGGTGATGATGAATGCCGCTGGCCTGTCGGCGCTGCTGCTGACCACGGAAACCGACGTGCGTTACTTTACCGGATACCTGACCAGATTCTGGGAAAGCCCGACCCGCCCGTGGTTCCTGATCCTGCCTGTGGCCGGTAAACCGGTTGCGGTTATCCCCTCGATCGGCGCCTCGTTGATGGGGCAAACCTGGATCGACGACATCCGAACGTGGAGCTCACCCGACCTTCAGGATGACGGCGTCTCGCTTTTGACGGATGCCCTGACGGAATTGACACCCCTCACAGGCCGTATTGGAATGCCCGATGGTCACGAGACGCACGCGCGTATGCCCATGTCGGATATTGAACGCCTGCGAAACAGGCTCGGTTCGCGCCACATCACCGGAGATCACGGTGTTTTGCGCCAACTTCGCATAGTCAAATCCGAGGCGGAAATCGCCAAGATCGAAACCGCATGCGCCATAGCCGGTCGGGCCTTCGCCCGAGTTCCCGAGATTGCTCGGGCAGGCGTGCCTTTGGATGAAGTATTTCGCGGTTTCCAGATACTCTGTCTGGAAGAGGGTGCCGACTGGGTGCCGTATCTCGCAGGTGGGGCAGAGCAGGGCGGTTACTCTGACGTAATATCGCCGGCGTCTTCGTCCCCCTTGGAGGATGGCGATGTACTGATGCTTGATACCGGCTTGGTCTGGGATGGCTATTTCAGTGACTTCGACCGCAACTGGTCGGTCGGCCCAGCAAATCCGGACGTGAAATCTGCTTACGCTAGGCTGATTGAGGCGTCTGACGCTGCTTTCGAAATCGCCCGCCCCGGCGCCACCGCAGCAGAGCTGTTTCATGCCATGAACACCGTGCTGACCAAGGCATCCGAAAGCACAGATGCCGGTCGGTTGGGGCACGGGTTGGGAATGTCGCTGACCGAATGGCCGTCGCTCATCCCGACGGACCAGACAGTTCTTGAGCCAGGCATGGTGCTGACCTTGGAGCCGGGCATTGCCGTTGGTGGCAAGATCTTGGTTCACGAAGAAAACATCGTCGTAACAGACGATGTTCCGCGCTTTATCAGCCCGCGTATCGGGCCGGAGATGATCCAGCTATGACCTACGTGCCGTACACGCTTGACAAGGACGACCCGCAAGCCCCGCCGCTTGGATTGATTGTTCTTCAGGTCGACGAGACGATTGAGCCGGAATTCAGCACGATTTTCTCGGACCGGAAAAACCCGTTGTATGTAACACGGATACCCAGCGGCATTGAAGTGACACCGGAAACCCTGGCCGAGATGGAAGAGGCCCTGCCGGCGGCGGCGGGATTGCTGCCCAGCGCGCGTCCTTTCCGGGTGGTGGGTTATGGCTGCACGTCCGCAAGTTCCGTCATTGGATCAGAACGTGTGGAGGAACTTGTCAAACAGTCGTGCAATACAAAAGAGGTTACGAACCCTTTGCGCGCGGCCACGGCCTGCGCCGCGGATCTTGGCGTGTCCAGGTTTGCGCTGCTGTCGCCTTATGTCGAAGAGGTCAACGCACCGCTGCGTGCCGCGTTTTCAGAAAACGGAATAACCATGGATGTTTTCGGGACATTCGGGCAGGCCGAAGAGGCAAAGGTTGCTCGGATTTCGGTGCAGTCCGTGATCGAAGCTGCGACAGAATTGGGATCTGATCCGTCGGTAGAAGCGGTATTCATTAGCTGCACCAACCTTCGGACCATTGAAGCAATCCCTGAGATTCGCAAACGGATTGGTAAGCCTGTTCTTTCAAGCAATCAAAGTCTTGCATGGCATATGGGTCGCCTCAATCTTGCTGATTGAAACAGCAAATATGATATGAATATTCGCAAAAGCGTCATCTAATGTTGCCAAGTGCCTACTGCATGGTCTTAACTGCTGACTACAGATCAATGAAATCCGCAACTCTCGGATAATCATTTGACGCAACAGGGGGTCTTGTGACCGACACAAATACTGATGCCGCGTTTGTTGAATTCCAACGCGTACAAAAATCTTATGATGGCGAGAATCTCGTTGTCAAAGATCTCAACCTTGCAATGCCTAAAGGCGAATTCCTGACCATGCTCGGGCCGTCCGGGTCTGGAAAGACTACCTGCCTTATGATGCTTGCCGGATTCGAAACCGCCACACATGGCGAAATCCTTCTTGACGGGAAGCCAATCAACAATATCCCTCCACACAAGCGTGGGATTGGCATGGTCTTCCAGAACTACGCCCTGTTTCCGCATATGACGGTGGCCGAAAACCTTTCATTCCCCTTGGAAGTCCGCAAATTGGGCAAGTCTGAACGGGATGAAAAGGTTCAGCGCGCCCTGGACATGGTTCAGATGGGTGCGTTTGGTGGGCGACGCCCGGCTCAGTTGTCTGGCGGTCAGCAACAACGAATAGCCTTGGCGCGCGCCTTGGTTTTCGAACCCGAACTGGTGTTGATGGATGAACCCCTGGGCGCACTGGACAAACAGCTGCGCGAGCATATGCAGTTTGAAATCACGCGTCTTGCGCATGAGCTTGGAATTACCACGGTCTATGTGACGCATGACCAGACCGAAGCGTTGACTATGTCGGATCGTGTCGCTGTGTTCGACGACGGCCGTATTCAGCAGCTTGCACCGCCTGATCAACTTTATGAAGAACCAGAAAACAGCTTTGTTGCCCAATTCATCGGGGAAAACAACACCTTGGAAGGTGTCATTAAATCGATTGATGGCGACACATGCCTTGTCCAAATTGATGATGGCTCTGAAATTGACGCGGTTCCGATCAATGTTCGCAATCCGGGCGAAAGGACAAAGGTGTCAATCCGGCCTGAGCGGGTGGAATTCAACAAGGATCGCTTGCACGCCGATGCTCATACGCTGAAAGCGACTGTCAAAGAGTTCATCTACATGGGTGACGTATTCCGTTTCCGCATGTCCGTTGCCGGAAATGATGAGTTCATCGTCAAGACCCGGAACGCGCCAGACGCAATCCGCCTGTCCCCGGGGCAGGAGATCGAGATCGGCTGGCTGGCTCAGGATTGTCGTGCGCTCGACGCATAGGCCAAGTCGCGCGGAACAAGCGCGACCTCACTGAGGGACCGGCTGGTGAAAACCCGTGCATCAGTCGACCACACACATAAACGGGAAGAACTGGGAGTAATTCATGAAGAAAACCAAAACATTGTTGACAGCAGCTGCAGTTGGGGCGGTTGCCGGCGGTGCGTTCGCCGAGGAGATGACGATCGTTTCCTGGGGCGGCGCTTATTCCAAATCGCAGCTGAAGGCGTATCACGAGCCCTATTCTGAAAAGACAGGTGTCACCATCCTGAATGATGACAGCTCAGCCGAAGCGGTTGCAAAACTGCGCGCGATGAACGAAGCCGGCAATATCACCTGGGACGTGGTCGATGTTGTGGCCGCAGACGCAATTCGTCTGTGTGACGAAGGGCTTGCGCTGGAAATCGACTTTGACACCCAGCTTGCCCCCGCGCCGGATGGCACACCTGCCTCCGAAGATTTCGGCGACCTGTTGGTCAGCGACTGCTTTATTCCGCAGATCGTGTACTCAACCACCTTCGGTTACCGTACTGACCTGGTCGGCGATACACCCCCAACCGATATCTGCGCTGTGTTCGATCTGGAAGCTTACCCCGGCAAGCGCTCGTTGGAAAAACGCCCGATCAACAATATGGAATGGGCCCTTTTGTGCGATGGCGTCGCGAAGGATGATGTCTATGACGTTCTGGCCACTCCGGAAGGTCAGGATCAGGCGCTGGCCAAGCTGGACACCATCAAAGACAGCGTTGTCTGGTGGTCTGCGGGTGCCGACACGCCGCAGCTGCTGGCCGATGGAGAGGTTGTCATGGGTTCTACCTATAACGGCCGTTTGTTCAGCGTAATCGAAGAGCAGAAGCAGCCGGTCGCCATGCTTTGGGACGCTCAGGTGTTCGATCTGGATGGTTGGATCATTCCCGCTGGTCTGAGCGAAGAGCGTCAGAAGCGCGCGCTGGACTACATCATGTTCGCGACCGATACCCAGCGTCTGGCGGATCAGGCCAAGTACATCTCGTACGGCCCGGCCCGTGCATCGTCGGCTCCGCTGGTGGGTAAGCATGCCGAACTGGGTATCGATATGGCACCCCATATGCCAACCGATCCGGAAAACGCCAAGAACACGTTCCTGTACAACTATGAGTTCTGGGCGGACTACCGTGACGACATCGACGCCAAATTCCAGGCGTGGCTGGCGCAATAATCCAGTTTTGAATTGGTGACACTGTCAGGGGCGGGAAACTGCCCCTGACCCCAAAAAAGCCAAGGGGCAACAATGACCGACGCCACCCAAAACGCGGGCCCTATGCTGGCCGCTGATGGAACACCGCTCAAGCAGTCGCTGGCGCGGTCGCTACGCAGGCAAAAGCTCCGGGCGTTGCTGTTGGTTGCTCCGCTTCTCCTCTTTGTCCTGTTTTCATTCATCGTTCCCATTGCATCGATGCTGTTCAGGTCCGTTGAAAACAGTATCGTGTCCGACACGCTTCCCTTGACCGTAGAAGCCCTGAACAACTGGGACGAGCAGTCAGGTGAGTTGCCGGGTGAGGATGTATACGAGGCCTTTGTCCGCGACATGATTGTTGCGATTGACAACAAAGAGCACACAAGGCTCGGTTCGCGTTTGAACTACGAAGAGACTGGCATGTCTTCGATGTTCCGCAGATCCGGGCGCCAGATCAAAAAACTGGACCCTGAAACGGATGGGCCGTTCAAGGAAAAATTGATCGAGATTCATGACGGATGGGGAGATCCGCAAACCTGGCGAGTGATCAAGACCCACTCACCAGCGATTACCAATGGTTACTTCCTGAATGCCGTCGATATGCGCAGAACCCCGGAAGGCGCACAGGCCCAACCCGAAGACAAGCAGATCCTGATCAAGCTTTTTGGACGTACTCTGTTCATGTCGCTCGTAATAACAGGTGCTTGTATCCTGCTTGCTTATCCTGTCAGTTATTTGTTGGCGACACTTCCAATGCGGGTATCGAACCTGTTGATGATACTTGTCCTTTTGCCCTTCTGGACGTCCCTTCTGGTTCGAACGTCAGCCTGGAAGGTCATGTTGCAGCAACAGGGGGTTATTAACGATACCCTCGTTTGGTTAGGACTGGTCGCTGATGACGCTCGCCTGATCATAATCAACAACCAGATCGGCACCATCATCGCGATGACACACATCCTTTTGCCGTTCATGATCCTGCCAATGTATTCGGTGATGCAGACCATTCCGCCGTCTTACACGCGTGCGGCCAAATCCATGGGTGCAACGAACTGGACGACGTTCTGGCGCATCTACTTCCCGCAATCCGTGCCCGGAATCGGTGCCGGTTCGATCCTCGTGTTCATTCTGGCGATTGGGTACTACATCACGCCCGAGATCGTGGGCGGCACCAAGGGCGTCTTCATCTCGAACCGGATTGCCTATCACATCTCGTCCTCACTGAACTGGGGGCTGGCTGCGGCCTTGGGTACGATCCTTCTGGCGGTCGTGCTGTTGCTCTACTGGGTCTACGACAAGATCGTGGGCATCGATAACGTGAAGTTGGGATAATCAAGATGGCAGCACTGACACCGATATCCCGCAAACCCATGTCCATGGTTTTGCCCAGTGTCGCACTAGCCGGGGCATTTGCCGGCATTTTCGTCGGGGCCGGAAATGGTTCGGTCCTTCTGGGCATACTGGGTGGAGCCGTCCTGATCGCGGGGCTGGCCTGGGTCTACATAAATATCGTGAAGAACGAAAACCTCGCACGCTTGATCAATATCATCGGATTCGGTGTCGTGGGTTTTTTAGTGGCCGGGTTGATGGGCGGTGTATTGGGGCTGCTCGGCGGCTGGTTTTTCGCCTGGTTTATCTATTGGTTGTACGAGGGGCGGTATAGGCGCAAGCTGCTGCCGTATCTCACGGCACAACAGGTTTTCTATCACTACCTGTTTCGCGTGATCTGTGGTGCGATCTTCGTTTTTCTGATCACGCCGATTCTGGTGGTGTTGCCGTTGTCTTTCAACGCGCAGGACTTCTTTACCTTCACGCCCGAGATGCTGCGGCTTGATCCGGAAGGCTATTCGCTGAAGCATTACCGAGATTTCTTCACCAACAACGAATGGCAACGCAGCTTCAAGAATTCGCTGATCATCGCGCCGATTGCGACGGTTATCTCGGTAACGTTAGGAACGCTGGCCGCGATCGGGCTCAGCCAGTCTCACGTTCCAGGACGCCGTGCGATCATGGGAATTCTGATTTCGCCGATGATTGTTCCGCTGATCATCTCGGCGACGGGTATGTTCTTTTTCTACAGTGATATCGGACGTTTCCTCGAAGGTACACTTGGCATGAACAAGAACTTCGTAGGCTATCTGAAAGTTATCCTGGCCCACGCAGTGCTAGGTATTCCCTTTGTGATCATCACCGTGACGGCGACCCTGGTGGGCTTTGATCGATCTCTGACACGGGCGGCGGCCAATATGGGCGCAGGGCCCGTTAGGACCTTCTTCAAGATACAAATGCCGTTGATATTACCGGGCGTAATCTCGGGCGGCCTGTTTGCCTTCATCACATCGTTCGACGAAGTGGTCGTGGTCTTGTTTGTGGGCTCCGCCTCGCAAAAGACATTGCCGTGGCAGATGTTCACCGGCCTGCGGGAACAGATCAGTCCAACCATTCTGGCGGTCGCGACAATCCTTGTGGTCCTATCCATTGCCCTGCTGACGACGGTTGAACTGTTGCGGCGTCGGTCGGAGCGTCTGCGGGGCCTTTCGCCCGCTTGACGCAGCAAATCGTCTGATCTAACGATTCACCTGTTCATCTCTGCCGCGATGGCGTCGCGGCGACTACCGAGGTGATCGGCTCTCGGACCCCGAGACCGCCTGTCCTGAACGCCGGGACATGTGGCCGGGAAAATGCATGCCCGGCATAGATGAGAGACCAAGGATGACTGACATTTCTAACCGCCCTCAGTTCTTCACCTGCCATAATGGCGACAAGGCCCCGTTGCCGTTCAGCAAAGCCGAATATGACCGCCGTCTTGGCAAGCTGCGCGCGATCATGGCCCAGCGGGATATACCGGTAGTGCTGCTGACATCGATGCAGAACATCGCCTATTATTCAGGCTTTCTGTACTGTGCGTTCGGGCGCCCCTATGGCTGTGTTGTGACCCAGGACAAATGCACCACCGTTTCTGCCAATATTGATGCCGGGCAACCCTGGCGCCGGTCGGTTGAAGACAATGTGATCTATACGGACTGGAAACGCGACAACTACTGGCGGGCAGTTGCAAGTCTGATCGGGAATGCAAAGCGGATCGGCATCGAAGGCGACCACATGACGCTTGCAGCGCGCGACACGGCGCTGAACACGCTGGACAAGCCAGAGTTGGTTGACATCGCGGCCGACACCATGGCCGCGCGGATGATCAAATCCGCTGAAGAGATCGAATTGATCAAGGGTGGAGCGCGCACGGCCGATGTGGGTGGTGCTGCGATCCATGCCGCAATCCGCGAAGGCGCAACCGAAATCGAAATCGCGATGGCTGGTCGAGACGCGATGGAAGTGGAAATCGCGCGGGCCTATCCGGATGCCGAATACCGCGACACATGGGTTTGGTTTCAGTCGGGTTTGAACACCGACGGCGCGCATAACCCGGTCACCAAACGCGCGTTGCAAAAAGGTGATATCCTGTCGCTGAACACCTTTCCGATGATCTCGGGCTATTACACCGCCCTGGAGCGGACCCTGTTTCTGGGCGAGCCGGATGCCGACAGCCTGCGCCTGTGGAAGGCCAATGTGGCCGCGCATGAACTTGGATTGAGCCTGATCAAACCCGGTGCCACATGTTCCGGTATCACCGCCGAGATCAACCGGTTCTTTGCCGACGAAGGCCTGCTTCAATATCGTTCCTTCGGCTATGGGCACTCGTTTGGTGTTCTGAGCCACTACTATGGTCGCGAAGCCGGTCTGGAACTCCGCGAAGACATCGACACAGTGCTGGAACCCGGCATGGTGGTCTCGATCGAGCCGATGCTGTGGATCCCCGAAGGCCAGCCCGGTGCAGGCGGTTACAGGGAACACGATATTTTGGTGGTGGGCGAAGACGGAGCCGAAAACATCACAGGCTTCCCCTACGGGCCGGGACACAACATTATCGACGCCTGAGGTTTGGGGTGGAGCTTCCGCTCCACCCGCTTTTCACGCGCGTCGGGCACGTTCGTGAAAAATGAAACCCAGAAAATTCAACAGCAGCTGCGCCGCCAGAATCTGAGTGCTTTCAGTGGGGTCGTAAGCGGGGGCCACCTCGACCAGATCGATGCCCACCACGTCACCCCTTTTCGCCAGCCCCTGAAGGATTTCCAGAATGTCGTAATACAAAAAACCTCCATGGCTCGGAGTTCCGGTTCCGGGCGCGATCGAGGGGCAGAACGCATCGATATCGATCGTTACATAGTACCGTTTGCCTTCGGGAATGCGGTCAAGAACAGCCTCTGTTCCCAATCTGCGAACCTGCCGCACGGACAGGATGTCCGATCCGCGCGCACGCGCGTCGTCATACCCTTCCTTGGCGGTGGACGATACGTTTCGAATGCCCAGCTGGGTCATCCCTGAAACATAGTCTTTCTCGATCGCGCGGCGCATGGGATTTCCGTGCCCGTTGGTGACGCCGTGACGTTCATCTACAAAGTCCAAATGCGCATCGATTTGAACAACATGGATCGGGCCGTTTTCGGCGCAGTCGCTTTCAAATGCGGAAATGCAGGGGATGTTGATCGAGTGATCACCGCCAATCACCAGCGGAAGTGCCCCGGCCTCGAGAATTTTTTGCACGCCAAAGGCTATGTTCTTGTGGCTCGTCTCGGTCTTGGTGTGGACAATATCCGCATCGCCCAGGTCGACGATCCGAACCGAGCTGTCCAGATAGGTCGCGTCATCCTCATGATCATAGGCGCCGGCATGGCCAAAACTGAAAAGTGTCGATGCCTCTCGCACGGCCCGAGGACCAAAACGCGCGCCGGGGCGCCACTGAGTTCCAAAGTCGAACGGCGCGCCGAGCGCGCAAACGTCGGCGTCAATTTTGTCCCAGTTCTCGACATATGGAGATTTTGCGAAGGTCGATATTCCGACAAAAGGAAGATTCAGTCGCCCGGACGCATATCCATGTTCCTGCACTTTTGGTCCTTTCGATGGTTAAGCCATTTTTTGCATGTGAACATGAGGACACGCCGTATTGAAACCAAATTCTCTTTGAACGGCTACTTCTGGGGGGACCAGAGGAAAATTTCCTCCAGAAGGGCGGGCTGTTTGCGTTCAAAGCTGATCCGGCCCAGCCCATCAGAGCGCTTTAAGATCAGTCAATAGATAATCCCGCTTGGTGTAACTTTCCTTCGTTTCCCATTCTCAAAGAACGTATGAAGGGTCCTCTTCGGCCTCAGCGATGCTCTGGCAGGTTTTCCTGTGCGGAAAGACGGTTTTGGATCCTTCCGGGCCAGAAAATCATAAGCGTTAACAAAAATATCGATTTGATATAATGTTGTGGGGTTATTGATTGTTAACGCGCGGGTATTCGTGTGGCACAGACACTTTATGAAAAATATGGCGGTTTTAAAACGATCAGCCGGGTCGTGATGACCTTCTATGAAATGGCGTTGGATTCGGATGAGATCGGCCATCATTTCGAAGACATTGATATGCCGCGCCTGATCGACCATCAAACCAAGTTCGTTTCGTCCTTGATCGGCGGGCCGGCATCCTTCAGTGATGACAGGATCGAAGCAGTTCATCGGCATCTAAACATTTCGCACAACGAGTTCGACGTCATGGCCGAGCTGTTTGGCGACGCGCTGAGTCAGCATGGCATGTCCGATGGAGACATCAAAACTGCGCTGACCGCAATCGAAGGCAAACGTTCGATCATAGTCACTCGGAACGCGGCATGAGCATTCTGGCGATAAACGAGCAATTGCTCCGTGCGATCGGAGTCGGCGTCGCCGTGGTGCGCGCATCCGACCTGCAATTCGTTTTTCACAACGGGCCTTTCACGGAGTGGTTCGGCACTCCTGAAAAAGGGAGTACCCTAAGCGACGTTCTGTCGGATCTCGACCCCAAAGAACTGGAGGATGTAAAGCAGTCCGGCCTTCGGTACTCGGTCGAATTGCAGATAAAGCCGAAACGCAGGACCTTGATTTTTGCTGTCACGGTCTCACTGGCAAATGGCTTGTCCGAGCAGGTGCTGATTGTGGAATGTCAGAACATCACCCGCATTCGCGAATTGGAAAGCATGATCGACAGCTATTCCACCATGGTCGAGCGCAACACCCGAGAGCTTGAGCGCGAAAAGGAAAGAGTGGAACGCCTGTTGCTGAACCTGATGCCCCGAGCCGTGTATGAAGAGTTCAAGACGTTCGGCGTTGTCACACCGCAGCTGTATCAGCAGGTTTCGGTAGTGATGCTGGATTTTGTCGGGTTCACGGATTTTGCGGCCAAGACCGACCCGACGGTCACCTTGAGTGAACTGAACGACATCTTCACGGCCTTTGACCGGATCGTGGAACAATTCGGGTGTGAGCGGATCAAAACGATCGGAGATGCTTATCTGGCCGTGTCAGGTATGCCAGATCCAACACCGGATCATGCGACCGCCGTGGCGCATTGTGCGGTAAGGTTCCTGCGCTATCTCGAACGCCGCAACGAAAGCCATCCGCATAAGTGGCAGGCGCGGATCGGATTGGGGATGGGTGCGGCGGTCGGATCGGTCGTGGGCATTCAGAAATATGTCTATGACGTGTTTGGCCCTGCCGTAAACATCGCGTCCCGGTTGCAGGTCTTTGCCAACCCCATGAACATCGTGGCCCCGGAAGAGATGAAATATGCCCTGATTGACGAGTTTCAGGTCTCGGAGCTTGGGTGCGTTGATATCAAGGGCATGGGTGAGATGGATCTGATCAATGTGACATCGGGCTTGAGTATGCCTCAGGGCAGTCGTTCGTTCTGACCGCGTCACTCGTCCTGGGGGATCAGGCCCAAACCGCGCAGGTAGATGCCGATACCGCTTTCCAGCAAATCTTCGGGAGGAAAAGGCGAAGTTGCGCCGGTATTTCGGGCATACAGCTCGACGACTCCGTGGCTCATCGCCCAGATATGGGCGCTGAACATCGACGCGGGCGGGCGCTTGTCAGGCGGAATATGTTGGGACAAGTCCGCTGCCGCTTTTTCAAGAACGGCCTTCGCCCGGTTGGCTGCCAGGGACAGTTCGGGTGTCCGGTTCAGGGAAATTCCGCTTTCGAACATGGCGATGTAATGCCCGGGATTTTTGCGCGCAAAGGCCAGATATGCACGCCCCGTTGCTTCAAAAGCGGCAAGGGCTGAAGGCTGTCCCTCGTCATAGGCGTATTGCATCAGGTCTGCGAACATCTCAAACCCCTGCCGTGCGGCTTCGGCAATCAGGTCCTCGCGCCCTTGAAAATGACGATAGACGGCGGCAGGCGTGACACCGGCCGTTTTGGCCGCCTCGGACAGCGTGAAACCGGTCGGGCCCTTGTCTTCGATCAGGGACAAGGCAGCCTCGATCAGGGCTTGCTTCAGGTTTCCGTGGTGATAACCGCGTTTCGTCATCCCGGCCTCAGTTGCATTGATTGCGTGTTGGAAGACAAGGACATAGACCACCGACGCATTGTCGTCCAATACATGATCGTGAAGCCATCGACGGGGCAGGGCAGAGAGACAATTTATGCCTCCCACATATCCGGGCCACCGCAGATACGGGTATCAATCTCGCCGATACTGTTCTTGTCGTTCTCAACATAGTCCAAGGCATGCAGAACCGTTCGGATGGCCGCAAGGCGCGCGCGTTTTTTGTCGTCAGAACGCACAATTGTCCACGGGCAGGCATCAGAATGCGACCGGGTCAGGGTTTCCGAGATCGACTGCGTGTATTCATCCCATTTGTTCAGCCCTGCGACGTCGATCGCGCTGAGCTTCCAATGCTTCAAAGGGTCGTTTTCGCGCGCCAGAAAACGGTTCAGTTGTTCTGCGCGCCCGACATTGAGCCAGAACTTGAACAAATGGATGCCGTCATTCACCAGGCCCGTTTCAAGCGGCAGGACCTGACGGAAGAACCTCTCACGCTGTTCCTGAGTGCAGAAGCCAAAGACATTCTCGACGACACCTCGATTGTACCAGCTGCGATCAAAGAACACGATCTCTCCAGCGGCGGGAAGATGCGGGATGTAGCGCTGAAAATACCATTGGCTGCGTTCGGCGTCTGATGGTTTGGCCAGCGCAACGTTGCGCGCGCCGCGCGGGTTCAGGTTTTCGCGAAACCGTTTGATGGTGCCACCTTTGCCGGCGGCATCGCGACCTTCGAATATGATGGCAACCCGCTGGTCGGTTTCCTTGACCCAGGATTGCATTTTGACCAATTCAATCTGAAGCAGGTCCATCTGCTCATCATAATCTTTGGTCTTCATTTTTTCGGAATACGGGTAGGTCGGGTTCAGAATATCGCCCTTTTTCGCGTTTTGAATCTCTTCCCGTACAGATTTGGGCGCGTCTTTCTGAAAATACTTCTCGATAGAGCCTTTTCCTGACCGGGCCATATGTCACCTCGCGATAAAATCCATATCTGACTATGGATTAGAGCGTGGGTTAACGCAAACCCGCGCGCTGCGCCGCGCGATCAATCGCGGCGGCAACCTCGGGCGCTGCGACCACCTGTGGCATATGGCCGACACCCGGTAGCTCGATCAACTCGGCCCCGGGGATCTGTTCGATCAGGCGTTCAGAATGCCATTCAAGACCAACGGTGTCGTCGGCCGTTCCGTGGATGATTTCCGTCGGAACGGAGATTTCGCTATATCTGGGTTGCAGTCGGGTAATTTCGTCCAGCAGGTTGGCGCGCTGCTTGGCGTTTGCATGCATCGAGCCACGCCGGATCGTCAGCCCGGGCCCGAAATGTTCCGCATAACCTTCGGGCGCCGTTTGCGGTGCAAAAACTTTGTCCAACGCCTGTGTGACGTACCATTCGGGCACGAAAGAGCTGATCAAGGGCAAGGCCAGCAGATTGCCCGCCGTGGTTGACGCAAGCCGGTTGAACCCATCCAAGGGCGTTTCCCATGGGATAGCGGCTGGGGCGATCAGAACCAGAGCCGAGATATTCTCGGGTCGGGTCACGGCCCAGGCCAGCGAGACCGATCCGCCATAGCTCTGCCCGGCCACGATGGGTTTTTCCGCACCAAGCTGAGCCGCCGCCCGTTGCAGGATATCCGCCTGTTCAATGATGGTTTCGCCATCCGGATTGAAGCTTTCGGAATAGCCCAGGCCCGGTCGGTCAAAAACGATCACGCGGTATGACTTGGCCAGAATGGGGGCCAGCGCAAAGGTCATGTCGCGCGTGTTCCCGCTGGAACCGTGGATCAGAACGACATCAGGGCCGTCCCCCATGACCACGGCGTGCACGGCGATGCCGCCCACATCCAGAAACCGACCCTCGGGGGGGAAAGCCGCCTCGGCCAGCGCTTCGTTCCGGGCGCTGCGCCAGGTTGTCAGTATGACAAGGCCCAGAACGGCCAAGCCAAGGGATATCAGGGCTTTAGTGGCCAATTTTCGTTATGTCGAAAGGCGTGGTCTGATAGATTTCGTTGATCCAGTTGCCGTACAGCAGATGTGCATGACTGCGCCACCGGTTCTGCGGCGTTTTGGATGGATCATCATCAGGGTAATAGTTTATCGGCACGTTGATAGGCGTGCCGTTGCTGACGTCCCGATCATATTCCTGTTTCAGCGTATCACTGTCGTATTCGAAGTGATTGAATATATACAGCGCGCGATGGCCGGGATCTTCGACCAGACAGGGGCCGACATCGTCGCTGCCCAACAGGGTCCTCAGCCCGGGTGCGCGATCGATTTCATCCTGTTTCATTTCCGTCCATCGACTGACCGGAACTACGCAGTCATCCGAGAAACCGCGCAGGAACGGAGACGCCGGATCCAGGTTGCGATGCCGGAAACACCCAAAGGCTTTTGCGTCCAGCATGTGTTTTTTGACACCGTGAAAATGGTTGATCATCGCCATCCCGCCCCAGCACACACCAAAGGTGGAATGTACGTTGGTTTGGGTCCAGTCGAAGATCTCGCTGATTTCGTCCCAATAGGTGACATCATGAAATTCCAGATGTTCGATCGGGGCACCGGTGATGATCAGGCCGTCGAGTTTCTGATCCTTGATCTCCTGAAACGGGCGATAGAACTCGGACATATGCTCGGCGGCGGTGTTCTTGGTCCGGTGTTCGGTCATGCGGATCAAAGACAGATCGATCTGCAACGGGGTCGCCCCGATCAGACGCGCGAACTGGTTTTCGGTCTGGATTTTCTTGGGCATCAGGTTCAGCAAACCGATGCGCAGCGGGCGGATGTCCTGACGCATTGCCTGATCTTCGTCCATGACCATGACGCCCTCTTTGGTCAAGACGTCAAAAGCAGGCAGTTCCGATGGGATTTTGATGGGCATGTGTCAGGCTTCTAAGAGATCAGTGAAAACTGATAGTTAGGCGTTGTTGCGCGTGGTCTCAAGTGTGTGTTCGATCAACTCATCGAAATCGGCGGCATCGCGAATTTTTCCGATGTCGTTGGCGGCAATCGTCACGCCCCAGTTATTCGCCATGGCTTCGTAACGCGGCTGGCGGTGTGCCAAGGCCTGTGCATAGGTCCAACGGACGAAATCATCGGGATCCACATCCGCTTCTGAACAGCCTTGCAGGTCCAGATAATCTGTCCACGCCTTGGTCAGGAATTCGGCCTGATAGGACATCGGCTTTGGGGCTTTGTCAAAACGGCGTACAAGCTCTGCCGTGTGTTCCTCATCCCCCTTCAGCCAGATCATCAGGGTGTGTTGCGAAAGTTGGGACAGTACCCGATCGTTCGGATCTTCGGGGTCTACCCATTCGCAGATCGATCCACCGGTGTCGCAGATGAAATGGGGGTATTTGTACAAACGCTCGGCCCGGTCGATGAAATACTCGGTATCCAGCAGCGCGTGTATTTCGGCCAGCCGAAACTGTTCCTGCCTGCGGCGGTATTCCGGCATCTCCAATCCGCCAAGGGCAGGGTTGCCCGGTTTGCCCAGATAGGCTGCGACCGGAGTCAGATTCGCGAACGAGATATTAGAGCCGATGTAAATGGAATCCGACAGGAGCAGGTCACGCAAGAACGGGACTTTCATCGCCTCGGCCTTCGCATTGTCGGTGATGTACTCGCCCATGTACCGGGTGCCGATGCGATAGTCGATCGAGTAGTGAAACCAGTTCCCCGAGTCCCGAAGTATGTTCGAGACATATGTCTTGCCCAGACCGGACATGCCAAAGAACAGCACCTTCTTGCGGCTTGCCGTGCGCCAGTCTTTGGCTGAATTGTAGATCATCTTGTGCTGTCCCTTTTTTGCCTTTGCTAAATCGGGCAGCGCACGGCGTCAATCACGGCGGCCAGCTCGGTTCAATACCAGAAGACCCATGGCAAGGATGACAAAGCCGAAATAGGCATTCGGCGGCAGCGCTTCGTTCCGCAGAATTGCGCCAAGCACGATGGCGACAGGAGGGATAACAAGCGTCACCAGCATCAGGTTGCCGCTGCCCGCCATTGCCAGGACTCGATAGTACAAAAGATATGCCCCCGCTGTTGCCACAATGGCGTAATAGCCAATCGCAACCCAGGTAATCGCGGGTAGGGCAAGTGTTGGCACCCCGTCCGTCATGAGCGCCAGCGGCAGGATCAGCACAGTCGAACCGGTCAGCATTCCTGCTGCCGCGACTACGGGATGAAGGTCAGACAGATGATGCCGCGCCCAAGCCGCCGCAAAAGCATACGACAGCGTTCCGGCCAACACGGCAAGCTGCGCTGTGTTTTGCAGGCTGAAAGACGTGAAGGTCTTTAGTCCGATCGTGATCGAGACACCGAGAAAACCCAAAACGACTCCGATAACCCGGGCTTGTGTCAAACGCTCATCTTTGAAAAACAGCGCCGCAACCAGAACGCCAAAGATGGCTGTGGTCGCGTTCAGAATGGCCGTAAGACCAGAATCGATGTAAAGCTGACCCCATGCCATCAAGCTGAACGGGATGACATTGTTCAGCAATCCCATGATCAGAAATGCACCCCAGATGCGCACAGAGCGGGGCAGCGAAAGCCCCTTGCCCCAAGCCACCAGCCACAGCACCAGCATCGCCCAGAACGTGCGGTGCAGAACCGATGTCATAACGGGAATGGAGTCCAGAGCGATCCGGATGGCTACAAAGGATGCGCCCCAGATGACGGCCAGAAGAAGAAGCTCGACCCAGGCGCGCCGAGAAAGGTGTTTTTGCGTGTTCATGGCCGCACAATTTCATTCATTCGACAGATATACGACCCGAAACCTGCGCATAAAAAAGGCCCCGCTGATACAGCGGAGCCTAAGATGAAAACACCTTGGATTTAGTTCAGAGCGTAAGTGATCTGAAACCCAACACTCCAGGCGCTATTGCCGCTGAAGGTGGCTGTTTGCCCAAAGGCGCCATCTGCCGTTGCATCACCGATGTCAGTGTAGCGTACGCCACCGGAAATTTTGGCATTCTCCAACGAATATGTTCCGCCCAGACCAACGCTCCAGAACCCGTCGGTCGGGCCGAGGTTGGATACAGGAGTACCCTGAGAAGACTCATAGCCTAGTGTTACAGCACCGCTGAACTCTTCCGAGAATTGATACCCCAAGCCCAACGAATAGGTGAAGGTCGCATCGTCGTAGTCAACAAGGTTGCTGGTCGGCGGGTAGTTTGGCGGGTTGTACACCAGCTGTGGCCAGTCGACCCAACGAACGGAACCAAACAACAGCGTTTTAGGCGCGACGCCCGTCTGGAAGTCCAGGTTGATCGACTGGGGCGTCTCAATTTCGCTGTTTGTGTTGAAGGTGGCCACGGTCCCGGGTGGAATCGGAGGGAACGGTGGTGGGTTCAGAGATTCTGTTTGCGATAGATCGTGGCTGATCTTGGAGTTGTATGTCAGTGACACACGTGCTGCGATTTCCGGTTTCTCCCATGCAACCCCGATAACGTAGCCGAATGCAGTGTCGGCATTGGTGTCAACCTGGTACCCTGCTGCAAGCGGGACGGTGACAGAAGCCTTCACACGCTGTGCTCGAATACCGCCGATTGCGCTGAACCCGCCATCGAATTTGTAACGCAGCAATGCCGTAATGGCGTCCGTGTCTGCTGTAGCCCTCAAAACATCGGTACGACCACCCGGAATAGGGTTGATCGAAAGAGGGTAGGTGTTTGCGTATTCAATGTCGGCCCCAAAGGGCTGGTCATACATGATCGCGAAATCGAGCTTTTCGGTCAGTGACGTTTTATAACCCAGATGCGGTGTGAAAAAGTCGTTCGCAACTTCTCCGGAATCGACCGGCTGCCCGATGTTTGGTCCAGCCAAAGCAGGCATGGTGCCCGTTACGCTGGGGTTGGTGTATCCCAACCGGAACTGGACTGCTGACCCTTCTTCGAAGATCAGGTTGATGCCCTGACCACTTCGATCCAGGCCGCCTGCGTATCCTGCCGTCGCTCCAACACACAAAGCGCAGGTCGCGAGTAGTGTTTTTTTCATTCTGTCCTCCCTAACAATCTCAGGCGGGTTTCAATGGCGTTTGGCTGAGTGTTACGAACGCCTATCCCGTGTATGATGAGCGATACTCTCTTTTTGGTTACTTTAAGGTCAACTGGTGACGGTGCGTTACGTATTGCGACTACTGTTTTCAACTGTTGCTAAACTGTTACGGCTTTCAGACCAGATATTCAGGAATATTCCTGAAAAGATGATCGCCGCACCGATCAGAACCCAATGGTCAATGGGTTCGTGGTACAGGATCATTCCGACCACAGCGATGGTCGGAAGCCTCGCAAAATCAAATGGGATCACAACTGTCGCCGGGGCGATCGCCAGCGCGTTGGTAATGCAGAAATGTGCCAGCAGCCCCGCCAGACCGACCAGAACCAAAAACGGAGCGGTTTGCGCCGTGGGCAAGGCAATCTGCCCATCAAAACCGGCTGCGATGGCCCCAAGCACCGCCTGCATGGAAGTAAGCCAGAAAACGATGCACCCGATGCTGGCAAAACGAGTGAGGTTTTTTGTTGTAATCGTTGTAAATGCGAAGAAAATCGCAGACGCGGCTGCGGTAGCAAGGCCAGGGCTTAAAGGCGCACTGCCTGGGCGCGTGACAATCAGAACACCAGCAAAACCGATAAGTGCTGCCGTTATTTTGAGGGGCGTCAGACGTTCGTTCAGCAGCAGCGGCGACAGCAGGATCACCCAAAGCGGCTGTGTGAATTCCAGCGCGAATACCTGCGCCAGAGGCGCAACAGCGACCGCATAGAACCAAAGATTCTGCCCTGTGAAATGCAGGGTGTTTCGCAGGGCGTGCAACCCCAGGCGTTGCGTGGAAACCTGAATCCAACCTCCTGTGGCCGTGAGTACGAGGGCGACAACAAGAAACCCGACGAGGCTTCGATACATCATGATCTCGAAGGTGTCGTGCACGAGGCTCAATTCGCGACCGGCAACCGCCATCGAGGAGAAGGACGCGATGGCTCCGGTCATCCACAAGGCGGCCTTGAATGTGTTTTTTTGTGTCTGATTCACGTACCGCACCCCGGCCTGGCCGCGCGGTCGCGGCCCCGGTACCGGGGCTTTCGCTACGCGATCAATAAGATTGAATTCGTTGAATCATTGAAACGCTTATGAAGCGTCAGGTTCAAGGCCGTGCCCGGCTTTTTCAGGCACGACTAGGGCAGATTTCCCGGGATCGGGTCGTTTTGGCGTCGACCGAGGTTGCGTTTTACCGGATCATTCCCACTCGATGGTTCCGGGGGGTTTCGAGGTGACGTCATATGTGCACCGGTTGATGCCTTTGACCTCGTTGATGATCCGGGTTGCCGTTTCGCCAAGGAACTCATGGCTGAACGGATAGTAATCCGCCGTCATCCCATCGACCGAGGTGACGGCCCGCAACGCACAGGCATAGTCATAGGTGCGCCCGTCGCCCATCACGCCGACGGTGCGGACGGGAAGGATGGCGACGAAAGCCTGCCAGATGTCATCATAAAGCCCGTGTTTGCGGATCTGATCGATGTAGATCGCGTCGGCCTCGCGCAGAATCTCCAGCTTTTCGCGGGTGATCTCGCCTGGGCAGCGAATGGCCAGACCCGGTCCGGGGAAGGGGTGGCGCCCGATGAAGCTCTGCGGCAGACCAAGCTCGCGACCCAAGGCGCGGACCTCATCCTTGAACAATTCACGCAGCGGTTCGACCAGTTTCAAGCCCATCTTTTCCGGCAGGCCACCCACGTTGTGGTGGGACTTGATCGTTACGGAAGGCCCGCCCGAGAACGACACCGATTCGATCACATCGGGATAGAGAGTGCCCTGAGCCAGGAATTCGGCGCCGTCGATGGTATCGGCGTGTTTCTGGAACACATCGATGAACAGTTTTCCGATGATTTTGCGTTTGGTCTCGGGGTCGCTCTGACCTTCCAGTTCGCCAAGGAACAACTCGGATTCGTCGGCGTGGATCAACTGAATGTTGTAGTTGTCCCGGAACATGCCAACGACTTCTTCGGCTTCATTCTTGCGCAGCAGCCCATGGTCGACAAAGACGCAAGTCAGCTGATCCCCGATTGCTTCGTGAATAAGGATCGCGGCAACCGAGCTGTCGACGCCACCGGACAATCCGCAAATGACCTTTTTGTCTCCAACTTGTTCGCGGATCTTGCGGATCATCTCTTCGCGATAGGCACCCATGGTCCAGTCGCCCTTGAACCCGGCCAGCTTTACGAAGTTCTCATACAGTTTCGCGCCTTTTGGCGTATGGTGTACCTCGGGGTGAAACTGCACGGCATAGAAGTGCCGCGATGGATCGGCCGTGATCGCATAAGGTGCGTTGGGCGAGGTTCCGAATACCTCGAACCCCGGTGCGATTTCACTGACATGGTCGCCATGGCTCATCCAGACTTGTTCATCGCCGTCCGCGAACCAGCCTTCCAGGATATCCAGTTTGTCTTTCGGTGTAACAAAGGCCCGACCAAACTCGGCTGTGCCATGGCCGCTTTCGACCTTGCCGCCAAGCTGATGCATCATCACCTGCTGGCCATAGCAGATGCCCAGAATCGGAACGCCGTAATCAAAAATCTCTTGCGGGGCGCGGGGCGAGCCCTCGCGCGTCACGCTGTCCGGGCCGCCCGAGAAAATCACGGCGCGTGGCGCCATTTCCCGCACGAAACCCATCGTGACATTCTGGTAAGGGTGAATTTCACAATAGACATTCAGCTCGCGCAGGCGGCGGGCGATAAGCTGCGTAACCTGGCTGCCGAAGTCGATGATCAGAAGGCGGTCGTGGGATGTCTGGGTCATAACCGGCTCATAAGTTGCAAGCCTTGCATGTGCAAGCGGTATGGCGTCATTTGGAGCAAAAGCTGAGTCAAACCGGCGGAAAGATCAGGTGCCATGTCAAAGATCGAGTTCAGAACGGCTGCTGTGGTGGATGCGGATGAGGTAACGCGGTGCCTGGAAAGGGCTTATGCAAATGCAATAAGCCGGATCGAAGATCTGCCGGACGTTACTGCCGGAATCGCGGATGACATCAAGACCCACCGCGTCGTGCTTGCGATATCCGGCGGTATAGTCGGGGTCATCGTTTTTGACCAGGTTGACGACGCAATCATGGTGTTCAACCTTGCGGTTGCGCCCGAAGCCCAAGGGCAGGGGGTTGCGCGGCGATTGATGCAGTTTGCCGAAGAAGAGGCAATGTTGCGCAAACTATCCAAGTTGAAGTTGCGAACTCATAAAATGATGAAAGACACGATTGCGATGTATCGGCACATGGGCTGGAAAGTGACGGATCAGGCGGGCAGCGGCCTTACCATGGAGAAAGCGTTGGCGGTCGATCCTGACTGACCGGTTGCTTCTTGGTGGGGCGGCAATGTCGCTTTTCCCCCCAGAGCGCCGCAATCCCTATGCTTGAGTTCCGGCAAACCTGTATCAAAACGCTCAATCTAACCAATCAGACGGGATTTTCTCATGGCAGAGGCAAACACCCGGCGCAGGGCGAGAGGTGGCGGTGGCGCTGCCCGCCGTGCCGAGCGTACCGCAGTTCGTATCGAGACTGCGAAATACATCGAACGCAACATTCCGAATTTCGAGATCCTCAACGAAGAGGCGCTTGAGATTATCGAAAACAACGCTGAAACCGTGTTGGAAGAAATCGGCGTCAACTTTGTCGACAATCCAACAGCTTTGGAACGGTGGCGTGACGCGGGCGCAGATATTGACGGAGAGCGTGTGCGCATCCCGCGTGGTCTGGCGCGTGAACTGATCAAGACAGCTCCCAGCCAGTTTACCCAGCACGCCCGCAACCCCGAAAAATCGGTTGTGATCGGTGGCCGCAACATGGTTCTGGCCCCGGTTTACGGTCCTCCGTTCGTGCGTGATGCACAGGGTGGTCGACGCTATGCAACCATGGACGATTTCAACAAGTTCGTGAAACTTGCCTACATGTCCAAGTGGTTGCACCACTCGGGCGGTACGGTGTGCGAGCCGACCGACATTCCGGTGAACAAGCGCCATCTGGACATGTTGAAGGCGCATATGACCCTGTCGGACAAACCATTCATGGGCTCGGTGACCGATCCCAGCCGGGCACAGGATTCAGTTGAAATGTGCGAAATCCTGTTCGGCAAGGAGTTCGTGCAGGAAAACACCGTGATGACCTCGCTGACCAACATCAACTCGCCGATGACATTCGACGATGTGATGATGGGGTCGTTGGAAGTTTATGCGCGCAACAATCAGGCCTGCATCATCTCGCCCTTCATCGTGGGTGGAGCGATGGCGCCGGTCTCGGTGGCCGGTACTTTGACCCAGGTTCTGGCCGAGGTCATGGCCGGTGTTGCCTACAGCCAGATCATCCGTCCGGGTGCTCCTGCGATTTTCGGCGCGTTCGTGACGTCGATCGATATGAACTCGGGCGCACCCACCTTCGGCACACCAGAAGCCGCGCATATCACGTATGGTGCAGGCCAGCTGGCGCGTCGTCTGAACCTGCCATACCGCTCGGCAGGGTCGTTCTGCGGCTCGAAACTGCCGGATGCGCAGGCGGCCTACGAAACAGCGAATTCGCTGAACATGGGTCTGCTTTCGGGCGTGAACTTCATGCTGCATTCCTGCGGCTGGCTGGAAGGCGGTCTGGTCGCCGATTTCGAGAAGTTCGTCATGGATGCGGATCAGTTGGGAGTGCTGCATTCACTGGCCAAGGGCGTGGCCTATGATGAAAACGCGCAGGCCATGGACGCAATCCGCGAAGTAGGGCCGGGTGGTCACTATCTCGGCTGTGCCCATACGCAGGCCAACTTCAAGGAATCCTTCTGGAAATCCGAAGTGCTGGACTACAAGCCATATGAAACCTGGCAGGAAGAGGGTGCGCGTGACACGCGGGCTTTGGCCACGGCGCGAGTAGAACATTTGCTGGCCAATTATCAGCAACCACAGATGGACCCGGATACCGCGGCGGCGCTGGAAGCCTATATCGCCGAGAAAAAGGCCTCCATGCCGGATGCTTTCGCCTGATTATTGAAGAACCGAGGCGCGGCTGGCCTGATACAGCTGCGCCTCACCCAACAGCGCAATAAGCAGATCCAGATGCCGCACCAATGAGTAGGCGGCATCATCTTCTTTTCGCAGTTCATTTACCTCTTTCTCCATCTCGAGCAAACGCAGCAGCGCCTGACCTGAACCGGGCAGCGAGCCGTATCCCAGAATGCGTTGCAGATGCCTGTCCCGATTGTAATCCCGCGCCCCGAATCTGGCAGCACGCGCCAACATGCGTGGGCGGCGGAGGGTTGCGATCATTGTCATCAGGTCCTGCATGTTATGTGTCCTTTTTTCGGAAATTGATGGATCCTGTTTTTGCACAACTTAAGCGGGTGTTGCCTTGGTCAGAGTCTCCCCGAACGATGGTTTCACGACTGTTTATCTTTTTGAATCAAATCTGGTTCTTGCCTTGTGTGGTTAACGAACGAGTAACGAATGGACCTCTAGTTAGATTTGGTTAACCCACATTCCGAGGGCGAAAAGTGGCAGTTTGTTTTGTCGACGAGGGCAAATAATTATGGAAAACAACATGGCTTTCACCATTCCGGCATGGGTTCCAGAAGGGGCGCAAAGATACCTTGCTCATACCGAGACCGGTCGCTCGATCCGCGATATCGCGCGATCAGCCGGGTGCCATGCGTCGACTATCCTCAGGCAAATTCGACGCATCGAAATGCGCCGCGACGATCCATTGGTGGATGCGGCCTTGCAATCGCTCGCAGAGACACATTTTTCCGCTTCGGAGTGCGCCGACGGCCCGGCAAGCGGGTCAGAAAACGCGGCTGAAGAAGAATTTGAAAATGAGGCACTGCGTGTGTTGCGCCGCCTGAGCGAGACGGGTTCGGTCCTTGCCGTGGCCGAGGAAATGGACAAGGCGGTCGTCGTACGCGACACCGGCAATGCCGGGGCTACAAGAACCGCAGTCGTAGAATGCAGGATCGCGCAGGCCTTGGCTTTGAAAGACTGGATCACCTGCGACAATCCCGGACGCATTTCGCGATATCGGATTTCCGCAGCGGGACGAACGGCGCTAAGCCATTTGATCGCCAAGGCAGAAAACAAGGCACGTGCCGGGACTGACTTTGGTTTTGCCGAAGCTCAGAGTAGCTTTCAGGGCAAGCCTTCGGGCGGGTCCGCCGAGCGGGTCAAACGCATTCGGTACAGTGCTGCGGAAAGCCCGCTGATAGCATTGTCGCGCAGACGGGATCGTGACGGAAAACCGTTTCTGGATGACTCACTCGTCAGCGCCGGCGAGCGCTTGCGCGAAGATTTTGAGCTGGCACAGATCGGCCCTCAGGTTTCGCAGAACTGGGATCGTTTTCTGACGACAGGTGGTCGAAGCAGCTTTGACAGTGAAAGCCATGGAGGAAAGGGGGCTTCTGATGCGAAGGACCGCGTTGCACGGGCCTTGTCCGACCTGGGACCGGGTCTGAGTGATGTTGCGTTGCGATGCTGTTGCTATCTGGAAGGGTTGGAGCTGGCGGAAAAGCGAATGGGTTGGTCAGCGCGGTCCGGCAAAATCGTCCTGAGGATCGCCCTGCAACGGCTGAAACGGCATTATCAGGAACAGGCGGAACGAGATCGGATGATCGGCTGATCAGAAAAAAGGCCCGGTGTATACGGGCCTTTTCTTTGGATTTGAGGCTTAGGCCATTTCAGGTTCTGCTGACGCCTTCAGGTGTTTCATCAGGTTTTCCGGCGAGGACACGCCATAGGGATCTTCCGGGCAATTATCCATCAGGCCGGGCTCTTCGAACCACGCCTCGACAACGCCATCATTGACGATGGCCGCATAGCGCCACGAGCGCATTCCGAAACCCAGATTGTCCTTGTCGACCAACATGCCCATTTTCCGGGTGAACTCCCCCGATCCGTCGGGGATGACTTTCACGTTCTTCAGGTCCTGATCCTGGGCCCATTTGTTCATCACGAAACTGTCGTTGACGGACATGCAGTATATTTCGTCGATCCCCATGGCCTTGAAATCGGCATAGCCGTTCTCAAACCCAGGCAGCTGATAAGTCGAACAGGTCGGGGTGAACGCACCCGGCAATGAGAACAGGATTACGCGCTTACCGGCGAAATAGTCAGCTGTCGTCTTGTCTTCCCAACGGAATGGGTTTGGTCCTTCGATGGAATCGTCACGGACACGGGTGTGAAAGGTCACGTCGGGCAGTTTTGCGCCGGTTTTCATAGTCAAACTCCTGTGATTCACATGTGATTTAGGTGTGAATTAAAACAGTTCTAAACCGCATTCAATCGCGTAAACGCTGCGATTGCGAATAAGGCCAACGTCTTGCTAGATGTTGAAATTAAATTGCAAATACGAATACGCGCATGATGTATTTCTGCGCTTGCGAGGGTACAACGCATAGCGGCTATGCGCCGCTGGTCTAACACCGCGCTTCTGACTATGTTATGAGCAAGAAGAGTTGACCCAAAGTCAGGAAAACGACCGTGCGAGATCTGAAGATCCCCGAAGAGCGCCATCCGGAAAAAGCCCATCGTCCGGACAATGCACAGCCCAAAAAGCCGAACTGGATCAGGGTCAAGGCACCCGGTGGCAAGGGCTATGCGGATACGCGGCGGATCATGCGCGACAACAATCTGGTGACGGTCTGCGAAGAAGCGGGGTGCCCCAACGTAGGAGAATGCTGGAGCCAAGGTCATGCCACCATGATGATCATGGGCGAGATTTGTACGCGCGGCTGCACCTTCTGCAACATCGCAACCGGTCGCCCCGACGATCTTGACGCGTTTGAACCCGGTCGCGTGGCCCATGCGGTCGAAAAACTTGGCCTGAACCACGTGGTGATCACCTCGGTGGACCGTGACGACCTGCAAGACGGCGGGGCCGAGCACTTTGCGCAGACAATTCGCGCGGTACGTCATCGTTCTCCGAAAACCACGATCGAGATTCTGACGCCGGACTTCCTGAAATGCGACAGCACGGTCCTTGAGATTGTGGTCGAAGCGAAACCGGATGTGTTCAACCACAATCTGGAAACGGTGCCGGGTCTCTACCCCGAAGTGCGCCCGGGTGCGCGGTACTTTCATTCCCTGCGCCTGCTACAGCGGGTGAAAGAGCTTGATCCGTCGATCTTCACCAAATCGGGCATCATGGTCGGGTTGGGCGAAAACGAACAGCAAGTGCGCCAGGTCATGGATGACATGCGCGCGGCGGATATCGATTTCCTGACCATCGGCCAGTATCTGCAACCGACTCCGAAACATCACGGAGTGGATCGGTTCGTAACCCCGGAAGAATTCGCATCTTACGAAAAGGCGGCCTATGGCAAGGGGTTCCTGATGGTATCCGCAACGCCTCTGACCCGGTCTTCGTACCACGCGGGTGACGATTTCGCTCGGCTTCGCGCGGCCCGGCAAGCAAAGCTACAGCAAGCGTGACGCCAGAGCGGATCGCGCAGCTCATCCGCCTGCGCCACGAGTTTCATCAACAGCCAGAGCTTTCGGGGCAGGAGGAGAATACCGCGGCGCGGGTTGCGGATCTTTTGCGCCAAGCGGGTGCGGACAGGGTTTTGTGTGGCATCGGCGGGCACGGTGTTGCGGCCGTTTACGAAAGCGGTGTTCCCGGCCCCACAGTTGGAATTCGATGCGAACTGGATGGGCTGCCAATTCAGGAACTCTCGGATCTGGAATATACATCTCGGATTGCAGGCAAGGGGCATCTGTGCGGCCATGATGGCCACATGGTGATGGTTCTCGGGCTGGCGGAGGCGTTGAAGGAACAGCGCCCAAAATCTGGCCGCGTGGTTCTGATCTTCCAACCCGCCGAGGAAACCGGACATGGTGCGATTGCTTATCGGGCCGATCCTCAGTTCGCTGAGGTTTCCCCTGACATCGTGCTGTCTCTGCATAATTTGCCGGGGCTGGAACTGGGGGCGGTGGAACTGTGTGAAGGTCCCGCGAATTGTGCTTCGCGCGGGATGCAAATCGTTCTGACAGGCAAAACCTCACACGCAGCCGCCCCTCAGGACGGCGTGTCACCGGCAGGTGCTTTGTCCACGTTGATTCCGGCATTGGCCAACTTGGGGGCGGGTGGCGACTTGGATGACACCTACGCTTTGACCACGGTCACCCACGCCACACTGGGCGAGCGCACAGTCGGTGTCGCACCGGGGCAAGCCGAACTGTGGGTAACCCTGCGCACGGTTTCGGACGCGCGGATGGAAAGCCTGATGGCAGAGGCCGAAACTCTGGTCAGAAAGACGGCGGAGGCCGAAGGTCTGGCGTTCGAAATCAGCTATGACGAGGTGTTCGGAGCCTGCGTCAATGACCGTGAAACCGTTTCGGTTTTGGCCAAAGCCTGTGCCGATCGGGGCGTCGCGTGCAGGCTGGTCGATCAGCCACAGCGTTTTTCCGAAGACTTCGGCCAATTTGGCAAAGGCGCGCAGGCGGCCATGTTCTGGTTGGGGGCGGGGCAGGACCATCCGCAACTGCACAACCCGGATTACGATTTCCCGGATGCGCTTATTCCGATTGGAACCGGGATTTTCCTGAGCGCGATTGATGCCGTGCTTGGCAAAACCTGCTAGTCACGATCCACTTATTTGACCAGATCACCAACGATTCCAACGGCTTCTATAACTGTCTTTGTATCATCAGATATCGAGAGTATTTCATCATCCACCCGGATATAGCGCTGGCCGGGCCCCAAAGGCTTGAGCTTCCAGTTGTCGAGATCGTCGATATAGTCAAAACTCAGATCACCCGGCAGCTTCTGCCCGCGCGTGTATCTTTTGATTTGACCGGGCGGTACGGCTTTGCCGTTTGACTTGATGGATTTCTCTACCTTGTTTTTATTGGCACCTTGCCCTTTGCCCTTGTTGTCTTTTGCAGCACCCGAACTTGCAAGTGCCACGATCGCCATAACGACAACAGCTGTCGCAACTACACGCTTCATCCATAATCCTCCCGTGCTGACAGAAAGAGTAAGGGCGCGCGAATAAGTTTGTCTATTATTATTCGGTGTTTTGAATTTGAGGCGCTGGGTAGCCACTCAAATTGCCTGGGTAAAGTGCGGCTAGTCCTCGGTGAACCGGACTTTACCGATAAACGGCAGGTTGCGGTTGCGCTGAGCGTAATCGATCCCGTAACCCACGACGAATTCATCCGGAATTTCAAAGCCTATCCAGTCTGACCGGAAATCAACTTCGCGACGGCTGGGTTTGTCGAGCAGGGCAATCGACTTGAGCCGTTTCGGCTTGCGGCTGCGCAGCAGGTTGGTGACGTGGTTCAGCGTGTGCCCGGTGTCGACGATGTCTTCGACCACCAGCACGTCGCGGCCTTCGATGGCGCCGCGCAAGTCCTTGAGAATGCGCACTTCCCGGCTGCTCTCCATCGAATCGCCATACGAGGACGCCTCAAGGAAATCCACTTCGATCGGCAGGTCCAGTTCCCGCACCAGATCGGCGATGAAAACGAAACTGCCGCGCAGCAATCCCACGACGACAAGCTTGTCGGTATCGCCGAACTCATCCGTGATTTCGCGGCATAACTCTTCGATCCGCGCCGCGATGGCCTTGGCCGAGATCATCTCATCTATCACATATGCGCGGTTAGTCATCGCAGCCCCCTTGATCTTTGGCGCGCAACATACGACATGACGCGCCATTGTCACCTGCAAATACCGGACATCATGCCAATCCATTCGGAAACCCGCCACCTGCCATACACAGCCCAGCAGATGTATGATCTTGTTGCGGATGTGGGCAGCTACCCAAAGTTTCTGCCCTGGTGCGCCGCGGCCCGGATCCGCAAGACCTATGCGGTTGGTGAGGCCGAGGTGATGGAGGCCGATCTGGTCATCTCGTTCAAAGTGTTCCGCGAACGGTTCGGCAGCCGGGTGACCCTGTTTTCCGATCAGAAAAAGATCGATACCGAGTATCTGGACGGGCCTTTCAAATACATGAAATCCGACTGGCAGTTCGAGGACGCGCCCGACGGGGGGTGCAACATCTCGTTCCATGTGGATTTCGAATTCAAGAACGCCATCCTTCAGGGGATCATCGGCGTTGTGTTCAACGAAGCCATGCAGCGGATCGTCCGCGCATTCGAGGCGCGTGCGAAAGAACTCTACGGCTAGGTCTTTACGCGGCAAGGGCGCACGCTAGACTGCGCTCATGACGGATTTCACAGCAGCATTGGCCACCTTCGCGGCGGGCCCGGTTTCAACGACGGCTCAAGCGCGGATTGTCACGTCGCTGTCCGTTCTGGATTGGATGGCGGTTGGTCGTGCAGGGGCGTCCGAGCCGGTATCCTGCATAGTACGCGATATGGTTCTGGCCGAGGGCGGGAACGCTCAGGCCCATCTGTTCGGAGGGGGCGCGGCCCCATTGCGCGGCGCAGCTTTGGTGAATGGAACCATATCCCACGCGCTGGATTACGATGACACGCATTTCGCGCATATCGGGCATCCGTCAGTCGCCATCCTGCCTGCGACCCTTGCCGTTGCCGAGTGGGATGACCGCATTCTGGTTGATCTGCTCGAAGCCGCGCTGGTCGGTATGGAAACGTCAATCCGTGTCGGCCTGTGGCTGGGCAGGGGGCATTATCAGGCCGGGTTTCACCAGACAGCGACATCCGGTGCATTCGGAGCCGCTGTCGCCGCGGGGCGGTTGCTTGGATTCGACAAGGTTCAAATGCGGTCCGTATTGGGTTTGACGGCAACGCGCGCGGCCGGGCTGAAGGCCCAGTTCGGAACAATGGGCAAGCCTTACAATGCTGGGCTTGCCGCTTCGGCAGGGGTCGAGGCGACTGTGCTTGTTCAGCGTGGATTTCAACCCAACGCCGACGCGCTGGAAGGCACGTATGGATTTGGCGCGACCCATCAGGGTGCAGCGGATCAAGGCGCGCTGGATGGTTTGGGTGATGAATGGTTGTTCGAAACAGTCAGCCACAAATTCCACGCCTGTTGTCACGGCCTGCACGCGGCGTTGGAGGCGGCGCGCGCGCTAGACATCGCGGAACCCGAAGTGGCCGAGATCAAAATCAAAACCCATCCCCGTTGGATGAGTGTGTGCAATCAGCTTTCGCCCACAACCGGGCTGGGGGCCAAGTTCTCTTACCGGACGGTCATCGCGATGCAGGCGCTGGGGTATGATACGGCTTTGCCGGGCAGCTACACCGACAAGGTCTGCGCGGACCCGCGCATTACGTCTCTGCAAGATCGCATCACGGTCGAAGCGGATGAAAACCTGTCGGAAACGCAGGCGCATCTGGCCTTGTTGCGTCGCGACGGTATCCGCCGCGAGGCGACGCATGACCTGCTGACCCCAATGTCGCGGTCTGACCGCGAGGATCGTGTGCGCGCCAAAGCGTCGAAGCTGATCGGAACGGATGAGGCGGACGCGATCTGGTCGATGCTGCGCACCGGCGGTCGCGCCCGTGATCTGGCCGAACGTATGGCGGGTTAAGCCACGCGCCAGTGCAGCGGAAAACCGGGGTCGAACAACGTGACAGGTCCATCGCCCGTGTCGATCTTTGACGGGTATGCAACCGGCTCGCCTTTGGTCAGGGTAATCGTCTCTTCGTTCACAGGCAGGCGGTAAAAGCCCGGCCCGTTGAGCGAGACGAACGCCTCGAGCTTGTCCAGTGCACCTTCGCGGTCGAACATCTCGGCCACCAGAGACATGGTATTCGTCGCGGTGAAACACCCCGCACAGCCGCAGGCCATTTCTTTGTTTGCATCCGTGTGCGGAGCGCTGTCCGTGCCCAGGAAGAACCTCGGGTCGCCCGAGGTGGCGGCAGCCAGCAAAGCCTGGCGATGTTCCTCGCGCTTGGCGACCGGCAGGCAATAGTAATGCGGTTTGATCCCGCCCACCAGAATATGGTTGCGGTTGATGATCAGGTGGTGCGCGGTGATCGTCGCACCCAGATCCGTTTCGTTGGCTTTGACATAGTCCACGCCATTGGACGTGGTGATATGTTCCATCACCACGCGCAGACCCGGCGTCGATTTTCGGATTGGGTCCAGAACGCGGTCGATGAACACGGCCTCGCGGTCAAAGATGTCGATCTCGGCGTCAGTCACTTCACCATGGACACACATGGGCAGGCCGATCTCGGCCATTTTCTCCAGAACCGGGCGCACTTTGTCAAAGTCACGCACGCCCGAGGCCGAATTGGTCGTGGCCCCTGCGGGGTACAGCTTGACCGCTTTTATCAGCCCGCTGGCATGGGCGGCGGCGACGTCCTGCGCATCTGTATCCTCGGTCAGGTACAGGGTCATCAGTGGCTCGAACACCATGCCGTCGGGCAGGGCGGCCAGGATTCTGTCGCGATAAGTGGCGGCCTGATCCCCGCGCACAACCGGCGGCACGAGGTTCGGCATTATGATTGCACGGGCGAAATGACGTGCAGTTTCGGGCAGAACGGCCTGCAACATGGCGCCATCGCGCAGATGCAGATGCCAATCGTCGGGGCGGCGGATCGTGAGGGTATCAGTCATGGCCTTCCGCTAGCATAGCTGCTCCGAAAGACCAACCAGCCCGGTACGAGTTGCCGAAAAAACTTGTCAACCAACCGGAACGTCGTAGCCCTGACAGGGGCTAGGGCCTTGACGCAAAGGCGCTTGCGTGACCTGTTTGTCGGCGAAGTAGAGAGGATTTCCATGACGCAGCCAAATTCCATCGATGCCGTGCAGCAGATGCTGGGACGTCAGGGCTATGTCTGCGGGCGGGCCCTTGCCACGGTTGTGTTCCTGTCGCTCAAGCTTGGACGCCCGTTGTTTCTGGAAGGCGAAGCCGGAGTTGGAAAGACGGAAATCGCCAAGGCGCTGGCATCCGGTCTGAACCGCCGTTTGATCCGGTTGCAGTGCTACGAAGGTCTGGACGCGTCCTCGGCCGTTTACGAATGGAACTTTCCGGCGCAGATGGTTGCGATCCGAACGGCCGAAGCTTCGGGCGGGGCCGACCGGGGCGCGTTGCAGGCGGAACTGTTTTCGGATGAATACCTGATCGAACGCCCCTTGCTGCAAGCAATGCGCCCCGACGAAAACGGAGCACCGGTTCTTCTGATCGACGAACTGGACCGGACCGATGAACCGTTCGAAGCCTTTCTGCTGGAAGCTCTCAGTGATTTTCAGGTCACGATCCCTGAACTGGGCACCGTTGCAGCACCCCAACCACCCATTGTGATTGTCACGTCGAACCGGACCCGCGAAGTGCACGATGCCCTCAAGCGTCGCTGCCTGTATCACTGGGTCGATTATCCCGATTTCGAACGCGAGATCGAAATTCTGCACGCGCGCGCGCCCGAGGCCGCCGATGCGCTCAGCCGCGAAGTCGTGGCTTTCGTTCAGCGTCTGCGCACCGAGGATCTGTTCAAGAAACCCGGCGTGGCCGAAACCATTGACTGGGCCAAATGTCTGCTGGCGCTGGACGTGATGAACCTTAGCCCCGAGGTGATCGGTGACACGCTGGGGGCGATTCTGAAATATCAGGACGACATCCAGAAGCTGCAAGGGTCTGAGGCCAAGCGCATTCTGGATGAGGCCAAAGCGACGCTTGAACCGGCCTGACGCGCTATGGCCGAGCAAATCCCGCTGGAGATTCCCGACAACCCGAAGCTGGCGCAGAACATCACCCATTTTGCCCGCGCGCTGCGGAAGGCGGGGCTGCCGATTGGTCCAGGGCGGGTGATCGATGCAATTCGTGCGGTACAAGCCGCGGGTTTTACCCAGAAACGGGATTTCTACTGGACGCTGCACGCCTGTTTCGTGAACCGCCCCGAACATCGCACGGTGTTTGCGCAGGTCTTCCGAATGTACTGGCGCGACCCGCGATACATGGAACACATGATGGCCATGATGCTTCCTGCCATTCGGGGCGTGCAAGAGGAGCGCAAGGCGGATGCCGGTGAAAAGCGCGCAGCCGAGGCCCTGCTGGATGGAGTCGAACGTGACGCGCCCCAGCCGGCTGCGCAAGATGAAGGCGAAACCGAAATCGAGATTGACGCCACGCAAACGGCATCGTCCGAAGAGCGTCTTCGCAACCTGGACTTCGAACAGATGAGCACCGCAGAAATCGCGCAAGCCAAACGCGTATTGGCGCGGATGACCCTGCCGGTCAAACCCATTGAATCGCGCCGCGGACAGGCCAGCCATCTGGGGCACCGTATCGATCGTGCCCGCACCTTGCGCGCTGCCATGCGGCAAGGGGGCGAATTGCGTGATATCGCCCGACTACAGCCTAAACCTCGGTGGCCAAATCTTGTTGCGCTTTCCGATATTTCGGGTTCGATGAGCCAATACAGCCGAGTCATTCTGCATTTCCTGCACGCGGTCTCGAACGCCAAGGGGGCAGGTTGGGCCAAGGTTCATGCCTTCACGTTCGGCACGCGCCTGACCAACATAACCCGCCATTTGCATCATCGGGATGTTGACGCAGCGCTCGCCGCTGCCGGGGCCGAGGCACAGGATTGGGAGGGGGGCACGCGCATCGGCGACTGTCTGCATCAGTTCAACAGAGACTGGTCAAGACGTGTTATGGGGCAAGGTGCGGTTGTTCTTTTGATCACCGACGGTTTGGAACGGGGTGACTCTGAGAGCCTTGAGAAAGAGATCGAGCGGCTGCACCTGTCCTCCAAACGCCTGATCTGGCTGAACCCTCTGCTGCGCTGGGACGGGTTTGCCCCCAAGGCCCAGGGGGTGGCGGCCATGCTGCCCCATGTCGACAGTTTCAGGGCAGGGCACTCGATTGCCTCGCTCGAGGATCTGGCCGCCGTGATTTCACAACCTGACGACCAGGGGCAGAAAGCACGGCTGATGGCCGCGCTTTCCGAATAGACCGTTACGACAACTGTTCTTCGTTGCACTTCCGGGCCATTTCCATGGCCTTGTAGGTGCCGGTCAGATCGACGGTAAATGCATAGGATGTCTCGGGGAACACGATCATGACCTTTTTCTTGGCTAGATCATCCGCGAATTGAGGGTTGTCTGACAGAACATAGCCGCCGGAATAACCCTTGGTGATGTTGCCTTTCATACCTGTGGCTTCACCCAGATAGATGTTGTCCCCGATCAGGATGGCCACTTCTTGGGTTTCGCCACGTTTGATGTCGGTATCGGCTTTGGTGAATACCCCCACATACCCCACGCCGCGATCTTCGGTCAGGCCCATCTGAACGACGTTTTCCGCATCGTCCACGGCCTCGATCAGGCAGGATTTCTTTTCGTTGTCGATGAAGACTTTCCAGCCCTCGACCTCTCCATAACGTTCGAATGTGTCAGCCCACGCTGCGGTCGAAGTCAAAAGGCCAACCACTGCGCCCAGTGCAAGATAATGTTTCAACTGCTTGTCTCCGAAAAAATGTGTTTGGTATGCAGCTTGGGCAACTGGCCCGCTGCCCGCACAAGCTAAAACCCGGGCCCATAACAATCAATACTATGATTTATTGAATATTGTTCAGGCTTTAGCATCGGCTTGCAGGGTTCAACATAGACGTTTTGACAAGGGCGTTGCGCTTTTCATCCCGCCAATCCTGCCTATGTTGGAGACAGATGACGTCTGGAGGTCCTGATGGAACGATTCGACAACAGCCCGGAAACGGCATTGAAGTGGCACCGCAATGGCAGCGGCGCCGCGCTTGCCACGGTTGTCGAAACCTGGGGCAGCGCTCCACGCCGGGTGGGTTCTCAGCTGGTTATCGGCGGCGATGGCCGGATCGAAGGCTCTGTGTCGGGCGGCTGTGTCGAAGGCGCGGTGATCGTCGAGGCGCTTGAGGCCATTGACGAAGGCGAGGCCCGCTTGCTGGAATTCGGAGTGAGCGACGAAGATGCATTTGCGGTCGGGCTGGCCTGTGGCGGGACCATTCGCGTTCTTGTCGAACCCGTTGGAAAGGTGCTGCCTGAACCGATGCTTGCGGAACTGGTTGCAGCCCGCGCAGCGCGTGAACCAATCGCTTACGAAGTCAATATCGATACCGGGCACAGAGCCTTGCGTCGAAACGCCTATGCGGAACGGCTGCGCATGGATCGGTCTGGTTTTGAAGAAGATGGTCAGACCTTTGTGGCTGTTCACAACCCGCCGCTGCGATTGATCGTTGTTGGTGCGGTGCATATCGCACAGGCATTGGTGCCGATGGCGCGAATTGCCGGGTATGATCCGGCCATAATAGACCCGCGCGACGCGTTTGCATCCAGCGCCCGTTTTCCAGGCGAAACGATCCTTGCGGATTGGCCGGATGTGGCCGTTGCAAAACTCGGGTTGGATGCGCGCACCGCAATTGTCCTGCTGACACATGATCCAAAGCTGGATGATCCGGCATTGCAAGCTGCACTGGATGCGGGTGTGTTTTACATTGGTGCATTGGGATCGACACGTACCCACGCCAAACGCGTCGAGCGTATGAAAGCAGCCGGTTTCAGCCAACAGCAAATCTCGAGGATTCATGGGCCAATCGGGTTGGATATCGGGGCTGCCGGCCCATCCGAGATTGCCGTTGCAATTCTGGCGCAGATGACGGCCGTTCTGCGAGGTAAGGCATGAGGTTTGGTCCGGTACCCGTCTCCGAAGCAAAAGGCGCCATTCTGGCCCATTCGGTGACAGCTGACGGTCAAAAGCTGCGCAAGGGGCTGTCACTGCAGGCAGAGCATATAGCGCAGTTGACGCAGGCGGACATCCGCGAAGTGATCGTTGCGCGCCTTGAACCCGGCGATTGTCACGAAGACGAGGCCGCACGTCGTTTGGCCGCGGCACTTGCGCCAGATGCGGCGTCGGCCAATCTGCGCGTGACAGACGCGTTCACCGGCCGGGTCAACCTGTTGGCGGACGGGCCGGGCGTGGCGGTTCTGGATGTGGATGCGCTGGAAATGTTCAATCAGGTCAACCCGATGATCACGGTTGCGACGGTTCCGCAATACCAGCAGATGGGCCCGAAGGGCATGGTCGCCACCATCAAGGTCATCTCATATGCCGTGCCAGAGGCTGATGTTCGGCGGGCCGCCAATTTGGCGCAAGGGGCCGTGCGCCTGGTAAGACCCGTTCACAAGACGGCAGGTTTGATCGTCACGGATATCCCCGGCGGCCCGCCCAACGACAAGGGGATCGCCGCCATTCGCGGACGGACCGAAGCCCTGGGTCTGGATTTGTGTGATGTGCAGATCGTGCCGCATCGCGTGGATGCGCTGGCCAAGGCGGTTACCAGAGCGACCGGTGATCTGCTCATGATCCTGACCGGATCCGCGACCTCGGATCCGGACGATGTTGCCCCGTCTGCTGTTCGGCTTGCCGGCGGGCGGGTGGATCGGTTCGGGATGCCGGTTGATCCGGGAAACCTGCTGTTTCTGGGTGCGATGCAGGATCGACCGGTGATCGGGTTGCCCGGGTGCGCACGATCTCCGGCGCTGAACGGGGCGGATTGGGTTCTGTCACGGGTTGCCTGCGGGATCGAAACGACCGGATCGGATATTGCCGGAATGGGGGTCGGAGGATTGTTGAAAGAAATCCCGACCAGACCTCAGCCGCGCGCCAAACGAAAAGAATGATCCGCCGCTGATCCTGAGCGGGGCTGAATTCTGAGGTTGACCCCAGAGGATTTTGGCGGAACCGGTTTATGGTTTTCTGAGCTTTGGCAATACGCCGGGTCGCCAATACGCACCGGTATCTTCCCGCGCTTTCTGATAGGCATCCACTCTTTCTCTGGCGGTCTCTCCGCCCGCGTCAAACAAATGGCCCAGCAGGCATTCAAGAACAGCCATTGCCCCCGAAAAACTGGAAAACGGGTGCAAGGTTCGCGTGCTGACAGGCAGGACGACATCCGGTTCAACCCCCGGCGCGATGACCTCGCTATCCGACAACAGGACGATGCGCATCGACCGGTCACGAGCATACCGCATCGCCTGAATCGTGTCGGCGGAATAGGGGTGAACCGTGATGGCAAACAGACAATCCTCGGCGGTGGCTTCGACCAGATCGTCGATGGCCGAACCCATGTGGCGGGGCACCAGCTGAAGCCCGGGATGGGCCATGCGTGCAGCGTAGTGAAAATAATAGGCCAGCGCGTGGCTGGATCGTGTGGCCGTCACATAGCAGCGGCGCGCCGACCTGATGTGCGCGACGGCCTGTTCCGTCAATTGGGGGGCCATGAGGCGCAGCGATCTGGCCACGACATTTATTTCGTTCTGCGCAAATCGTGCCTGCGCCGCACCAAACTGTCCTTGTTCCTTTAGGTGTTCCAGCCAATCCTGCCCAAACCTGTCCTCACCATCGGTTGTCAGAGCGTTTCGAAATGGGCGCCGAAAAGCGTCAAAGCTGTCATACCCCATGCGTTGCGCCAGCCGGATCAGAACGTTCGAGCTGATGCCGATGCGATCGGTGGTGGTGCGGATCGAATTCAACGCGAAATCGGCGGGATGATCGATGATGTACTTTACAGCGACCTGCATTTGCGCAGGCATTTCATCGATCTCGCGGCGCATTTGCGTAACGATGGCAGTTAGAGCGCGGGTCATGTGGCAAGCAAAACATATGTTTTCTAATTGGTAAATTGAAAACGAAACTTGAGCTCATTAGCTGAGGACAGACGAACACGAGGGCGCAATGACCGAGAGCACAGTGAAAACCATCGGAGAACCATATATTCTGGTTGCTCCGAACGGGGCCCGGCGGGGCCGCGCGGATCACCCGGCCTTGCCAGTCACGACGGATCAGATCGTCGCAACGGCGCGGGGCTGCCACGAGGCTGGGGCGAATGGCATACACCTGCATGTACGGGATGCCGACGGACACCACACGTTGGATGCCGGATTGTATCGCGAAACAATCGCGGAACTGAAAAGGGTGGTGCCGGGCATGGATGTTCAGATCACCACCGAGGCAGCAGGCGTGTTCGACGTATCGTCGCAGTTTGAATGTCTGCAACGGGTCCGGCCTGAATGGGCCTCGATTTCAGTCCGGGAAATCGCCCGGGCCCTTGATCTTGCGCCTCGGGTCTATGCGCTATGTGCGGCTCAGGGCACGCGGGTTCAGCATATTCTCTACGACTTGGAAGATGTGAAGCTGCTGGAAGACTGGCAGTCAAAAGGTATCGTCCAGCCGGACCAGACAGACCGATTGCTTGTGTTGGGACGCTACAGTCAGAACCAGCAATCCGTGCCAGCGGATCTGGATGCGTTTCCGTCCAGCCCGGCCAATTGGATGGTGTGCGCCTTTGGGACGCAGGAACATGATTGTCTTGCCGAAACAGCGCGGCGCGGCGGTGACTTGCGTGTTGGATTCGAAAACAGCCTGACGGCACCGGATGGCACGCTCTGGACGGACAACGCGGCCTCGGTCGCGGCTTTGGTTGAAACACTTGGAAGGACCGGAACATGAGTCATGTTTTCCCACGCCACACCAAATCTGAACTTCCCGTCGCAGCGGGTGGCGACGGCGCTTACCTGATCGATGCCGACGGCAAGCGATATCTGGATTGCGGCGATGCGGCCGTGTCCTGTCTGGGGCATTCCAACCCGGCAGTGATCCGGGCCGTGCAACAGCAGGTGGAACAGGTCGCATTTGCCCATACCGGGTTCATGACCTCGGAACCGGCCGAGGCATTGGCCGATCTGCTGATCCAGCACGCGCCGGGGGATTTGGACCGGGTGTATTTCGTATCGGGCGGGTCCGAGGCGACCGAAGCGGCCATCAAATTGGCGCGCCAGTATTTTCTGGAAATCGGGCAGCCCGAGCGCCGCCACGTGATCGCGCGCAAGCAAAGCTATCATGGCAACACTCTGGGGGCCTTGTCTGCCGGGGGAAACGCCTGGAGACGGGCCCAATTCGCACCGATGCTGATCGAAATGACCCATATCTCGGCCTGCTATGAATATGCCGAAAAGCCCGAGGGTGAGAGCAGCTTTGACTATGGTCAGCGCGTCGCCAACGAGCTGGAGGCGGAAATTCTGCGCCTTGGTCCCGAAACGGTTATGGCTTTCATGGCCGAGCCGGTTGTCGGTGCTACGCTTGGCGCGGTTCCGGCGGTTGAGGGGTATTTCAAACGCATCCGGGAAATCTGCGACCAATATGGCGTGCTGCTGATTCTGGATGAGGTGATGTGTGGCATGGGGCGCACCGGTCATCTGTTCGCCTGCGATCACGACGGAGTTGCACCGGATATTCTGTGCATCGCCAAAGGGTTGGGCGCAGGCTATCAACCGATCGGGGCGATGCTGTGCACCGATATAATTTTCGGTGCGATTCGCGATGGGTCAGGGTTTTTCCAACATGGGCACACCTATATCGGCCATCCTGTCGCCACGGCTGCGGCTCTTGCGGTGGTCCGTGAACTGACAGAGGGTGATTTACCGGCGCGCGCCGGACGCATGGGCAGCAAACTGCATTCCGCACTGGAAGCCGCGTTTGGACAGCACCCGAACGTGGGCGATTTGCGTGGCCGCGGCCTGTTCCGGGGCGTGGAATTGGTGGCGGATCGCGAGACGAAGACCCCCTTTGATCCATCGTTGGGCATTGCCGGAAAGATAAAGAAGGCGGCGCTGTCCGAAGGGTTGATCTGCTATCCCATGGCGGGCACCCGGGATGGCCAGAACGGAGACCATATACTTCTTGCGCCGCCTTTCATCATAGATGACAAGCAGATAGGCGAACTTGTCAGCAAACTGGAACGCTCTTTTTCAGCCGTTCTCTGACAATACCGTGAGCACCCTGTTTGCCTGGGACGCGTTTGCTATGTGTCGTGGGCAATGGAATTGGAAAAGGCGACGTCCATGGTGCTGGATATCTGGCGCAGTTTCCGAACGCTCCCTGTGTGGGTGCAGGTCTGGGTAGCCTTCATTTTAGTACCGGTAAACCTGCTTCCGTTGGCATTTCTGGATCAGCCACAGGGGCACCTGATTGCATTGCTTGCAATTTCAGGCATGGCGCTGAACGTGCCTATCATGTTGGGTGCACGCGGGATGAGCGGTGCGATGGCCTTGCCGCACATTCTGTGCTGGGTGCCGTTGGTCATCATCGCGACGCTTCTGCTTTTTTCCGAAGACCCCCTGAGCCCAGCCTTTGCCGGCTTTCTCCGGGTGCTTCTGATCGTCGATATCACCTCGCTGGTATTCGATTTCCGGGATGCGGCCCGTTGGTTGCGCAGCAGGCGGGCGCCGTGAACAAAAGAAGCCCCTTCAAGAGAGAAGGGGCTTGGACCGTTTCGATCTTTGTACCGGATTATTTCTGCGGCAGCGGGCCGATCATCATGATCATCTGACGGCCTTCCATCTTGGGCATGTTTTCGATCTTGCCCAAGTCTTTGACGTCCTCGGCAACGCGCTCCAGCAATTCGCGGCCCAGGTTCTGGTGTGCCATTTCGCGACCGCGAAAACGCAGGGTAACTTTGACCTTGTCGCCGTTTTCCAGAAACTTGAAGACGTTGCGCATCTTGACGTCATAATCATGTGTGTCGGTGTTGGGTCGGAACTTGACCTCTTTCACCTCGATGATCTTTTGCTTCTTGCGGGCTTCGGCTTCGCGTTTCTGCGTTTCATATTTGAATTTGCCGAAGTCCATGATCTTGCAGACCGGTGGATTCGCATTGGGCGAAATTTCGACCAGATCAAGACCTGCATCAGCGGCCATCTGCATGGCTTTGGCGGGATGAACCACCCCGACATTTTCACCTTCGGCGCCAATCAGGCGAATTTCGGGGGCACGGATCTTATCATTGACGCGCGGGCCGGTGTCTCGTTGTGGCGGCGCGTTGTGAGGTCTGCGAGCTATGGGTTCATTCCTTTGATAATTGCAGAATTTCGAGCCCGGAATTTAAACCGGGCCGGGCCACACTTCAAGCGGCATAAACACCGGCAGTTGCGAAAAAACAGTGTTTTGTCCGCTGATTTTTGCGTTCGGGGCTGCAAAGCTCCGAACGCATGGTGCCTTTAGCCGACAAAGGCCTTTTCGATCACGAACTCTTTGGGTTCGGAATTCGCGCCCTCACGCAGACCAAAACCTTCAAGGATTTCCTTGATGTCCAGGTTGAAAGCCAGCGAACCGCAGACCATGGCGCGATCGGTTTCGGGCTTGATTCCGCCTTCGATGCCCAGATCGCTGAACACGGTGCCATCCTTCAGCAGGTCGGTGATCCGGCCCATCTTGGGGCTCTCTTCGCGCGTGGTTGTCGGGTAGTAGCGGATCTTGTCAGCAAAGCCTTCGCCAATAAGTTCGGCCAGCATTTCATCCTGACGGATACTGTCGATCAATTGGCGGCCATATTCCAACTCGGCCACTTCGCGGCAGGTATGGGTGATGATCACCTCGTCATAGTCTTCATATGTTTGCGGTTCACGCAACAACGAAGCAAACGGGGCAAAGCCGGTGCCGGTGGCAAAAAACCACAAACGCTTGCCCGGCAACAGTGCGTCATGCACCAACGTGCCAACCGGCTTGGGGCGCAGGATGATCTGGTCGCCGGGCTTGATATGCTGAAGCTTCGACGTCAACGGGCCGTTCTGAACCTTGATCGAATAGAACTCCAGCTCATCGTCCCACGACGGCGAAGCGATTGAATAGGCGCGCAGCAATGGCTTGCCATTGTCGCCCAGCAGACCAATCATCACGAATTCGCCCGAGCGGAAACGCAGCGTGGCGGGGCGCGTCACCTTGAAAGAGAACAGGCTGTCGGTCCAATGCTTGACCTCGGTTACAGTTTGCGCGTCCGGCAGGACCGGGGCCTTCACGGCAGTTGCTTCGCTCACGGGCTTCATCTCTGTCATCGTTTACCTGCCGGTCTGCTAAACCGACATCTCCGTTTAATCTTTGATCCAAGTCAGGAAAAGGGGACAGATTGCCCCCTTTGCGTTTCAAGCTGGCGATGGGCGGCTTTTAACCGCGCAAACGCGCCTGATAGTTGTTCTCTTTCCAGTTGGCCCGGGAAAGCCACTGATCTTCGGGCTGGCGATCTGCCAGGTCTCCGTCAATCTCAACTTCGTCAAAGCCGCAGCGACGTGCCATGGCATATTGGTCTGCCAGAACATGACCCTTGGCGCGCAAGCGTCCCGTATAGCCCTTAAGGCGCAGGGTGCGGGCGATGGTAAAGCCTCGACCGTCGGCAAAGGATGGAAAATCCACCCGGACCAGCTTGGCACTGCCCAAGCGGTCAAAAAGCTCATCCGGGTCCGTGTCCGAGCTGACGTCCAGCGCAACCACGTCATTTGCGGCATCATCCAGAGTGACAAAGCCGTCGGTCCAGTCATCGGGCGAAAAGCCCTCATCCGTTACGATTACGTTCATGTTTTCTCTCCGATGCGCACCATCTTGCCATCGACAAAATGAATGCCGCATTCTTCCTTGTTCTGATCGCGCCAGCGCCCGGCGCGGGGGTCTTCGCCTTCTTTGACCGGCGAGGTGCAGGGCGCACAGCCGATCGATGGGTATCCCTTGGCCACCAGCGGATGCCGGGGCAGGTTGTTTTCTTCCATATAGGCGCGCACATCGTCCGGCGCCCAATGGGCCAGCGGATTGACCTTGATCCGGCCCGTGCCATCTTCGACCTCGAAGAACTCGAGCGCGGCGCGCGTGCCGGACTGGAACCGTTTCCGGCCGGTAATCCAACCGCAATAGCCTGTCAGGGCTTGTTGCAACGGAAAGGTCTTGCGCAGGTTGCAGCACGCATCCGTATCCCGCAGGCGTAGCGCGCCATAGGGGTCTTCGCGTTGCAGTTCTTCGTCATCCGCCCGAATGATCTTGATGTTCCTGAGCCCCAGACGCTCGCTGACTTCCTGTTGGTATTCCAGCGTTTCGGTAAACAGCAGTTGAGTATCCACGAACAACACCGGTGTCATCTTGTCGACCACCGCAGCCATATGCAGCAACACCACCGATTCCGCACCGAAGCTTGAGACCAGAGCAAGTTCGTCGATCTCTTCAAGGGCGCCATGCATCACGTCATGGGCGCTGTGGTGACGGAACCGGGCATTCAATGCGTTGACCTTCTCAGTCAGGTCGCTGCGGTCTTTGCCCAGTTCCGTTTGGATCAGGTCAAGCGGCATTCGCCCGAGCCTCGGGGTAGAGGGCGGCCTTGAACGGCTCCATGCCGACGCGGCGATAGGTCATCAGAAAGGTCTCTTCAGCACTCTCGCGCAGATCCAGGTAGGTGTCGACGATGCGTTCCACGGCCGGCACGATCTCGTCATAGGCAAAGCCTGGGCCGGTGCGGTCGCCGATCGCGGCCGTCTCGGTGGCGTCACCACCCAGGGTGATCTGGTAGTTTTCGACGCCTGCACGATCCAGACCCAGGATGCCGATATGGCCCACATGGTGGTGGCCACAGGCGTTGATGCAGCCCGAGATCTTGATCTTCAGGTGCCCGATATCATGCTCCAGCTTCAAATCCTCAAAGCGGGCCGCGATTTCCTGAGCAACCGGGATCGAGCGGGCCGTCGCCAGCGCGCAGTAATCCATGCCGGGGCAGGCGATGATATCGCTGATCAGGCCGATATTGGCGGTGGCCAGTTCGTGTTCCTTCAGCTTCGCATGAATGGCAGGCAGGTCCGATTTGTGGACATGCGGCAGGATCACGTTCTGCTCATGGCTGATACGCAGCTCGTCATAGGCGAACTCTTCGGCCAGATCGGCCATCACGCGCATCTGCTCGGCGGTCGCATCACCCGGCGTTGCCCCGTGCTTCTTGATCGAGATCGTGACGATCGCGTGGTCCGCCTGCTTGTGCGGCGCGATGTTGGTATCGACCCACGACCGGAAAACCGGATCGTTGGTATAGGCGCTTTCAAACGACGCAACCGAACCTTGACGGAAAGCCGGAGGCGCAAAGTGGCCTTTGATCTCATCCAGAAGCGCCATGTCGGCGCCCTTGAACTGTGGGCGAACCTGCAAGAAACGCGCGTTCACCTTGGCGCGGATGGCGTCGATGCCGTGTTCATGCACGGTGATCTTGATGCGCGCCTTGTACTTGTTGTCGCGGCGACCGATCTGGTTCCAGACCGAGACGGTGGCTTCCAGATAGGCCAGCAGATCATCGAATGCGACGAATTCGGACAGTTCCTTGCCGATCATGGGCGTCCGGCCCAGGCCGCCACCGACGATGACGCGCGCGCCCAGAACGCCGTCACGTTCGACCAGTTGCAGGCCGATGTCATGCGCTTTGATCACGGCGCGGTCGTTTTCCGAACCGGTAATCGCGATCTTGAACTTGCGCGGCATGAACTGGAATTCAGGGTGGTCGGTCGACCACTGGCGCAGAAGCTCAGCATAGGGGCGCGGGTCGGCGACCTCATCCGCTGCGGCACCGGCGAAATGGTCGGCGGTCACGTTGCGGATGGTGTTGCCCGAGGTCTGGATGGCATGCATGCCGACCTCGGCCAGTGCGTCCAGCATGTCCGGCACATCTTTCAGTTTCGGCCAGTTGTACTGGATGTTCTGACGGGTGGTGAAATGGCCATAGCCCTTGTCCCACTTTTCAGCCAGCAGGGCCAATTGGCGCATCTGAGCGCTGTTCAGCGTGCCGTAGGGAATGGCCACCCGCAGCATGTATGCGTGCAGTTGCAGATACAGGCCGTTCATCAGGCGCAGCGGCTTGAATTCGTCTTCGGTCAGCGAGCCGTCAATGCGGCGCTCGACCTGAGCACGGAACTGCGCGTTACGCTCTGCCAGAAAATCTTTGTCAAACTCGGAGTAGCGATACATGTCTAGCTGTCCTTGGTTGCAGCCCCGAACCCGGGGCCTTGAAGGGGAGAGAGAAGGGCCAGAGGTCAGGCCCGGGGCTGCGGGGAAGCTTCCTGTTTGCCGTGGGCATAGTTGGACGGACCAGTGCGGCGGAAGTCTTCCCGGAAATGGGTGGGCTCGGGGCCGTTTTCGCCAGCAACGGCATCGGCCAGATAGGCGCCCACGATTTTGTTTGCCTGACGCGCGGCATCCAGCAGGCGAACCTGCGCATGCGCCTCGTCGGTGATCAGTTCTGCTTCGCTCAGGTCACGAGACCAGCGGTCATCTTCCGTCAGATAAATCACGTCACCTTCGAGCAAGTCATTTGCAGTGACGATTTTGGGGGTAAAAGCGCGGGCCATCAGGCAAGCTCCTTGTTGAATTCGGTTACAGCCTGCGCCGCTTCGCGCGGGGCAAGGCCATAGAAGGTCAGGGCCGGTCCATCCATTTCGGCGGCGGCCAGATCGGTGGGCAATTGGTCCAAGGTGGTGGCCAAAATCCGTTGGTCGGGGCGCGATGCATTCTCGACCAAGGTAATGGGGGTGGTGCGATCGGCGCCGTGCATGATCAGACGGCCCTGAATGAACCGAGCGGATTTCTTGCCCATGTAGATTGCCGCCACGGAACCGGCCTGAGCCAGAGCGTTCCAATCGTGATCCGCGAATCCTTGCATGTCGTGCCCGGTCAAAAAACGCACCGATGAGTTGCGTCCGCGGCGGGTCAAGCTTTGACCGATGCCAGCCACTGAGGCAGAGGCCGCCGTGATGCCGGGAATGATCTGCCAGGAAATACCGGCCGCATCGACGGCCTCGATTTCTTCGTCCAGGCGGCCAAAGATTGTGGGATCCCCCGATTTGAGACGCACCACACGGTTGCCATTCAGGGCGTGTTCAACCAGAAGCGCGTCGATATCGCTTTGCTTCCACGAGGGGCCGAACCCGGCCTTGCCGACATCGACCAAAGCGGCGCTCTGGGCGGCAATGTCCAGCACAGGCTTGCTGATCAGGCGATCATGCAGCACCACATCCGCACGCTCGAATGCGGCCAACGCCTTGAGCGTCAGCAATTCGGGGTCACCGGGTCCGGCGCCGACAAAGTCGACATGACCTTTGGGCTTGGTTGTGTGAAAATCCTGCATCGGATCGTCTCGGACATTGTTTGACTTGACCCTCAATATAGGAAATATTCCCACCAAAGCGCCATATCGCCGCTGAAATAAGGACAAATGTTCCGATTTTCGGGAAAACCGGAACAGGGATGTCGAAACAGAAGGAAAATTGGAATGTCGGTGCGGATAGATGACACGGATCGAAAAATTCTGGCCGAGCTGCAACGGGACGCAGGCCAATCATTGGACGAAATTGCGGCTCGGGTCGGTAGTTCAAAGACGCCTGTCTGGAATCGCATTCGCAAGCTCAAGGGGGCGGGAATCATCGGCCAGCAAACGGTGCTGCTGGATGCCGAGGCACTTGGGTTCGAAGCCACCTTTTTTGTTTTGATCCGCACCTCGGAACATGAGGCGGACTGGCAACGTAAATTCCTGAAAGCATTGAAGGATCACCCCGAAGTGCAAGAGGCGCACCGGTTGGCGGGTGATATCGACTATATCCTGAAAGTCCGGGTCAAGAACGCACGTGCCTATGATCAGTTCTATCAGTCGCTCATCTCGGAGGTGCGCGTGCACAATGTCACGGCGTTGTTGTCCATGGAAGAGATCAAGTCCACGACGATGTTGCCGCTGAATGCGTTGGCAGAGGGGGCCTAGAACACTCGACCGTGGCTCCTCCGCCAGTGTCTTTCAGGGGGCTTTGAGCCAGATGAACTGATGGGTGTTTTCATCCGGCCGGAAGCAAAATCGCCGGAAGCGTCGTGTAGATATGCGAAATGTGATGGCTAACGTCTGACCAGCAGCTGATTCAGCCCGTGAAAGTGATAGCTGTCCGAGTAAAGCGGCGGCGCAGCCAGTTTCAGGTTTGGGCAGCTTTCGAACAGGATCGGCAAAGCAATCCGCATTTCAAGACGCGCCAGAGGTGCGCCGACGCAGAAATGAATTCCGCCCCCAAAGCTTGTGTTGACTTCAATCGGACGGCTCGGCTGAAACGTGTTCGGTTCAGCCCAGACAGCGGGGTCGCGGTTGGCCGCGCCAAGCAACAGTGCCACTTGATCGCCACGTTTGAATGAATGGCCGAACAGATCCACGTCCTCATACGCGTAACGTGTGAACATGTGCAGAGGCGGGTCATAGCGCAGGATTTCTTCGATGGTTGCGTCGAGTCCATCCGGTGCCAGGGCGTCGGGGGCGGTACGGGTCTGCAACAGGGTTTTCACCCCGTTCCCCAGTGAATGCACGGTGGCCTCATGGCCTGCGTTGAGCAGCAGGATGCAGGTGGCAACCAGCTCGTCCAGTGACAGTTTCTGGCCTTCTTCCTCGGCGCTTATCAACCGGGTTATCAGGTGGTCCCGTGGATCATTGCGCCGCAGCTCTATGTATTCCTTCAGGAATTCGGTGAACTCCCGAGATGATTTGGCGGCCGTGTCTTCGGTGTCCTGCGTGCGATTGGCCTGATACATGGCAACCATATCGTGAGACCACCGTAGCAGATCGGGCGCCATGGCTTCGGGGACGCCCAGAAGCCGGCAGATCGTGACCACCGGAACCTGAGTGCAATAGGCTTCCAACAGGTCGAACGTGTTCCGAGGGAAGTCCTTTATCAGGCCGTGGCACAGATCTTCGATGGAAGGTTGCAGCGCAGAAATCGCCCGTGACGTGAAGGCGCGCATCACCAATGATCGAAGGCGTGTGTGCCTTGGCGGTTCTGCCTCAAGCAGTGAATGGGCCTCGATGGCCAGCCAGGGCGCCAGATGGGCGGGACCTTGCTCTGCCAGTTCGGGCGGTACCTCGCGGCCAAATCGGCGGTCCCGAAACAGGGCGCGAACCGCGCGGTATGAAACCGCGGCGACCATACCGTAGTCCTGCCAATGGAACAGATCGCCCGAGCCTCGCGCCTTGTCGTAGAACGGGTAGGGGTTTTGGACGAAACCCGGGTCTGTCGGTGATTGCGAAAAAGACTTCATGCGCCGCACACTTGCCATGCGGCGCATTGAATGCAAGACCCTGTCTATGCACAGGGTTTGGTTCATTTCCGGTTTCTTGCTCGCCGTTGGGCTAATGTCGGGGTTTGTCTGGTCTTATGGATATCGACAGGCCCTGTCTCAGCTGAGCGAGAAGGCAGAGGCAGATCTTGAGCTGGCGGCTGACCGGCTGAGCACGCAGATGCAAGTGTATCAGGAACTTGCCGTGCTGATGGCAACTCATCCCGTTTTGCATGAACTGGATACGCAGGCCGGTATTCGCCAAGCCCGGGCAACGCTGCTGGACGTCGCTGACAAAACGGCCGCCGTAAACATGATGTATCTGGATACGAACGGAAAGGTGCTGGTATCGGCGCAGCCTGTGTCCCAGCGCAACATGGCCCATCATCCGGCTTTCCGCCGTGCGATGCAGGGCGCCTTGGGCAGTGCGCATGAGGTTGTACTTTCGGGCGAAGACCGGATCTATTCCTATGCCGCCCCCACTTTTGGCCCGTCTGGCCAGATCGAAGGCGCGTTGATGGTCGTTGCTGATGTTCAGGACGTTGAACAAACGTGGCGTGGCAGTACCGAGGCGGTTTTCTTTGTCGATTCAGATGGTGTCGTTTTCATTTCCAACAGATCCGACCTGCTGTTCTGGCGCCGGGCGGACGGTGAGGCGGGATTGACGCCGCCAGATGGTGCGGCTGTCGATTTTTCTTCGAAACAGGTCGGCAGGCACGAGTTGTGGCACTTGAACTGGGGGCGTTACCTACCGCGCGATGCGCTGCATCTGACCCTTGATTTGCCGGTGATCGACATGACTGCCGAGGTTCTGGTGGATGTGGCGCCGGCCCTTCAGCTTGCCAGGCTTCAGGCGGCGGCCGTCGCAGCGATCTGTTTGGCCTTTGGGGCCATGCTCTTTCTAGCCATGGAGCGGCGGCGGGCATTGGCAGAAGCGAATGCCGTTCTGGAAAGCCGTGTGGCCAAACGCACCCATGACCTGACAGTGGCAAATGCCAGTTTGCGCAAGGAAGTAACGGAACGGGAAGAAGCCGAGGCGGCGCTGCGGCGGGCCCAGGCGGACCTGGTTCAGGCGGGGAAGCTCAGCGCTTTGGGACAAATGTCGGCGGGGATCAGTCATGAACTGAACCAGCCGCTTATGGCCATACAGCAATTTGCGGATAACGGCTCAGCGTTCATGACGCGGGGAAAACCTGAAATGGCCGCCGAGAATCTGGGCCGGATCTCGGAAATGGCGGCGCGGATGGCGCGGATCATCAAGAACCTTCGCGCCTTTGCCCGCAACGAAAGCGAACCAATGGGGCGTGTTGACCTGATACAGGTTCTCAACACCGCTGTTGAACTGACAGAGGCCCGCCTGCGAGACGACGACGTAACCCTGAACTGGGCCCCCCCGAACAGCGCTGTGTATGTTTGGGGGGGGGAAGTACGTTTGGTGCAGGTGTTCGTGAATTTGATCAACAATGCGGCGGATGCAATGCTGGGGCGACCAAAGCGGATTATAACGATAACGCTGCGAAAAGGTGCCCGGCTGAGTGTTTCCCTACAGGACACAGGCCCCGGCATTGAAGACCCCGATCGGATGTTCGAGCCCTTCTATTCGACGAAAAGCGTTGGATCGTCGGAAGGTTTGGGGCTGGGGCTTTCGATTTCATACGGGCTGGTTCAAAGTTTCGGTGGTGATATTCGGGGCGCGAACACGGCGGATGGGGCCATGTTCACCGTCGAACTGGAACCTTGCGACGAGGAAGAGGCCGCATGATGCGCAGGGTTTTGTTGGTCGATGATGATGCAGCCGTACGCGAGGCCCTGTCTCAGACTCTGGAATTGGCGGACTATCTGCCAACGACCGCGGGGTCTTTTGTGGCGGCCAAGGATCACATCAGTCGCGATTTTCCCGGTGTCATCATCTCGGATATCCGCATGCCGGGGCGGGACGGGTTCCACCTTTTGTCTTATGCACGGGAAATCGATCCGGATCTTCCCGTCGTGCTTTTGACGGGTGAGGGCGATATTCCCATGGCCGTCGACGCCATGGGAAAGGGTGCGTTCGATTTTCTGGAAAAGCCGTGCGCCGCGTCCGACCTTCTGGAGGTGCTTGAACGCGCCTTTGCAGCCCGTTCGCAGGTATTGGAGCAAAGGGCGGCGAAATCCGAGCTGGAACGAGGAGACCCCGCCGCGCGTTTGCTGTTCGGTCTGTCGCCGCAGGCCGAGGCCCTGCGCGAGCGGGTTCGGACCGTCGCTCCGACAGGTGCCGAAGTTCTTGTGACGGGACCGCCGGGCAGCGGCATCTCCAAGGTCGCCGAGGTCGTGCATCTGATGTCGCCAGCAGGGCAGGGACCATTTGTCAAACGCACGGCCTCAAGCCTCAGCCCCGACGATTTGGCCAAGAGCTGTGAAGATGCGGCAGGTGGGTCATTGTTTCTGGATGAAGTCTCGGCCATGCCCCATGCCACGCAATTTGCGGCTTTGGAGATCATCGAGCGGGGGCCGGGAGGGCGTATCATTGCGGGAACGACCGCTGATCTGTTGGCGCTGAGTTCCGAAGGCCGGTTCAATGCTGACCTGTTTTACAGGCTGGATGTCATGCGGGTGCGTATTCCATCGCTGGCAGAACGTCCCGACGACATTCCGGTGATCTTCCGCCATTACGTTGCACAGGCCGCGGAACAGGCGGGGATCGTGGCGCCGGACATCTCGTCCGAGCATCTGGCGTCGCTTATGGCCAGCGACTGGCCGGGGAATGCGCGATCCTTGATGTCAGCCGCGATGCGCTTCGTGCTGGGAATGCCGGAAGAAGTCGCGCAGGCAACAGACCTGGGCCTCAGCGAACAGATGGCGCGGGTGGAGCGGTCGCTGCTCATCGCGGCGCTGGGTCGTCACAACGGCAAGGCATCAGATGCGGCGAAGGCGTTGAAACTGCCGCGCAAGACATTTTACGACAAACTGGCACGGTACCAGATTCGGGCCGAAGATTATCGGCGGTAACGGCCGGGCTCCCGCCACCTTTTCCGCATTAACATGCGTCTAAAGCTGTTGGGCCGGGCAGCCCGCAGATGCGGGCTGCGGATTCGCCTCGGTTGATTCGGGGGTTTTGATTCGCAGGGTGTGCGGATTTTCGCACAAACTGGAAAAATGCTGTGCGGAATCTCGCACTCGGGGTTTTGAGTGCGTCGACGGTGCATTGCAAAGTGCTTTTTAAGTTCTTGAAACAAAATATATAAATAGAAAATCGAGGGGCAAAAAACAAAACGTTGAGTGGATTGTGCCGATTCGTTTCACTTCGCTGCATCTGATACCGAATTGGTGTCGAAGAACAGTTTCAAGGAAGTCTGGGAGGAAAAGACAGATGAAATTCCTGACAACAGCCGCAACCGCTCTGGCGCTGACAGTCACAGCCACCGCAGGGATGGCAGCCTGTGACGATGGTGAAATCGTCGTCAAGTTCGCGCATGTGACCAACACTGACAAACACCCCAAGGGCATTGCCGCATCGCTGCTGGAACAGCGCGTCAATGATGAGATGAACGGCGTGATGTGCATGGAGGTCTATCCGAACTCGACCCTGTACAACGACGACAAGGTGCTGGAGGCGATGTTGCAGGGCGACGTTCAGCTGGCCGCACCGTCGCTGTCAAAGTTCGAGAAGTTCACCAAGCAGTTCCGCCTGTTTGACCTGCCGTTCATGTTCAAGAACATCGATGCTGTGGATGCGTTCCAGGCTTCGGCTGATGGTCAGGCGATGAAGGACAGCATGCAGCGCCGTGGCCTTCAGGGGCTGGCCTTCTGGCACAACGGCATGAAGCAGATGTCGGCCAACAAGCCGCTGGTCGATCCGTCGGATGCAAACGGTCTGAAGTTCCGCGTGCAGTCTTCGGACGTTCTGGTGGCACAGATGGAGGCCATTGGTGGCAGCCCGCAGAAAATGGCGTTCTCGGAAGTTTACGGCGCGCTGCAACAGGGGGTTGTGGATGGTCAGGAAAACACCTGGTCGAACATCTATGGCAAGAAGTTCTTCGAAGTACAGGACGGCATCACCGAGACCAACCACGGCATCATCGACTATCTGGTCGTAACCTCTGTGGATTGGCTGGACAGCCTGGATCCGGACGTGCGTGATCAGTTCCAGACCATTCTGGCTGAAGTCACGGAAACACGGAACAAAGAAGCCTTTGCCGTGAACGAAGCAGCCAAAGCCTCGATCGTTGAAGCAGGCGGTGTCATCCGCGAATTGACCCCGGAACAGCGTCAGGCCTGGGTTGATGCGATGAAGCCTGTTTGGGACCAGTTCGCAGGTGACGTGGGTCAGGACAAGATCGACGCGGCTCAGGCCATCAACGCCGGCTTCTGAATCTGGCTAAAGGCAGCGCGTCCGGGGACTGGGGAGTATTCGACGCGCTGGCCGGGCGGGCTGAACAAGCCCGCCCAACACTCTCTCATCACAAAAAATGCGGGGACAGAAAGATGTCTGGTGCGAATTCCGGCCAAGGCGGGCTGGTCGACCATATCGAAGAAACCCTGATCGCGTGTCTGTTGGGCCTGATGACGGTCGTGACATTTGCCAACGTGATCGCGCGGTTTGTTTTCAATTCCAATATCCTGTGGGCGCTTGAACTGACGGTGTTCACTTTTGGCTGGCTGGTGCTGCTTGGTGCCTCTTACGCGGTCAAGAAACACTCTCATCTGGGTGTTGACGCGATCCTAAACATGCTGGCCCCGGCGCCGCGTCGCATTCTGGCGCTCATCGCTGTGGGGTGCTGTCTGGTGTTTTCGCTGCTGTTGCTGAAAGGCGCCTATGACTATTGGGCGGTCTTCGCGGATCTGCCGCCGACATCCGGACGCTGGTTCCCGACCGGGCTCAACTTCGACGCCCGCAGCCAGAGCTTCTATGAGGTTGACGATATCCCGATGGTCGCTCCGCTGCGGTTTCTGGAAGACCTGATCAACTATGGCGAAGGATACGAGAAGCTTCCCAAGGTGGTGCCCTATCTGGTGCTGCCGGTATCGATGCTGCTGCTGGTGATCCGGTTCGCCCAGGTTGCCGTTCAGATCTGGCGTGGTGAAACGGATCGCCTTGTCGCCAGCCACGAAGTCGAGGACGAGATCGAAGAAGTCCGCGCTCAGCAAGGAGAGCACAACTGATGGACGTCGTACTTCTTTTCTCGATGGTCGTCGGCCTGCTGCTGATCGGTGTGCCGATTGCGGTTGCGCTTGGCCTCAGCTCGACCCTGTTTCTGCTGATCTACTCAGACAGTTCACTCGCTTCTGTCGCGGGCACGCTGTTCGAGGCTTTTGAAGGGCATTTTACCCTGCTTGCGATCCCGTTCTTCATTCTGGCGTCGTCCTTCATGACAACAGGTGGTGTCGCACGACGGATCATCCGGTTCTCGATCGCCTGTGTCGGGCATTTGCCCGGCGGGCTGGCGATTGCGGGCGTCTTTGCCTGTATGCTGTTCGCAGCCCTGTCCGGGTCGTCTCCGGCGACCGTGGTCGCCATTGGCTCGATCGTCATCGCGGGGATGCGTCAGGTGGGCTATTCCAAGGAATTTGCCGCCGGTGTGATCTGCAACGCGGGGACGCTGGGTATTCTGATCCCTCCGTCCATCGTCATGGTCGTATATGCCGCCGCTGTTGAAGTCTCGGTTGGGCGCATGTTCCTTGCAGGTGTTATTCCCGGTCTGATGGCCGGTTTGATGCTGATGATCACCATCTATGTCATGGCCAAGGTCAAGAACCTGCCCAAGGGCGAATGGAAAGGCTGGGGAGAGATCTTTACCTCGGCCCGTGAGGCCGGTTGGGGTCTTTTCCTGATCGTCATCATTCTGGGTGGTATCTATGGTGGCATCTTCACCCCGACCGAGGCCGCCGCAGTCGCCGCAGTCTACGCGTTCTTCATTGCCAGCTTTGTGTACAAGGACATGGGCCCGCTGAGCACGGAAGAAGGCACCCAGAACCTGCCGCTGCTGAAAAAACCCTATGCGCTGATCACGGCTTTCTTTCACCCGGACACCAAGCATACGCTGTTCGAGGCTGGCAAGTTGACTGTCACTCTGCTGTTCGTGATCGCCAACGCGCTGATCCTCAAGCATGTTCTGACCGACGAACAGGTGCCGCAGCATATCGCCGAAGCGATGCTGTCGGCGGGCCTTGGCCCGGTCGCATTCCTGATCGTGGTGAACGTGATCCTGCTGATCGGCGGTCAGTTCATGGAACCGTCTGGCCTGCTGGTCATCGTAGCGCCCCTGGTGTTCCCGATCGCTATCGAGCTGGGCATCGACCCGATCCATCTGGGTATCATCATGGTGGTCAACATGGAGATCGGGATGATCACACCTCCGGTCGGTCTGAACCTGTTCGTGACTTCGGGTGTTGCGGGTATGCCGATGATGAGCGTTGTGAAGGCGGCGCTGCCGTTCCTGGCGGTGCTGTTCGTCTTCCTGATCACGGTGACGTATATTCCGTGGATATCGACCTTCCTGCCCAACACGTTCATGGGGCCGGAAATAATAACCAACTAGACTGTCTGAAAACTGAACAAAGCCGGGTGGTGTCAACTGCCCGGCTTTTTCGTGTCTTGAAACCGCGCGATGGGTTCTTATTTGAGGCACAGAGGACGACCTCTGCTTTCTGGAACATCATTCGGGACGACCCGTACGGCTATGAGGTTGTCTTATGCCCTGGATCTTTCTTCTGTTTGCTGGCCTTTTGGAAATTGTCTGGGCGGTTGCCATGAAGCAGTCGGCCGGTTTTACCCGATTGTGGCCGACGGCCGTGATGGGCGTTTCGATGTTGGGCTCATTTGGTCTGCTGGCGCTTGCAATGCGGGACTTGCCGTTGGGGACCGCATACACGATCTGGACTGGGATCGGTGCGGTGGGGGCGTTCAGTGTCGGTATTCTGTTTCTTGGCGAAGCCCTGACACCTGCGCGGATCGCAGCTGCGGTTCTGATCGTGACAGGCCTTGTGGTGATGAAGCTGGCCTGATGCGCTTGACTTGCCAAGCCAAAGTACTTCGGCAGTTTATAGTACACACACGCGGCTCGGAATTTTGACCGGCTCTGACAGACGCATTTTGCGTGGCTCCTGAAAAGGCGGAGGCCGGATTTGACGACGGCGGATGTCGCATCGGATCGGTTCTGGCGCGGGATGGCGGAGTTGTCTCACAAGGTCGCAATCATCCTGTACAGGGCGGCAACCCGACCGTGCTGGAAGAGCTGGATGCCCTGCCCAAGGCGGGGCGTCAGAAAACATATCGCGCCATTACCCAGTTTAGTTTTGTTCGCTTCCCATCGCTCAGTTCGGAATCCCGCGTATCTTCGTCAACTCACGGAGTTTCGTGCGCAAGGCAGGATTTTTGTACGATAAAAGGGGACGGGCCTGTTGTAGTGAACAACCCTGACCGCAACGCGTTGAAGCGACGATCTATTGAATAACCGATCCTTGAGCCGAAGAAACTGTGGGACGAAGTCTGGAACTAGGCGCCTTCCAGCGCTTGAATAATATCCGAGAAATCAGACGCTTTCAGGCTGGCCCCGCCCACAAGTGCGCCATCGACGTTGGAAACTGAAAATATATCCGCCGCGTTGCTGGGTTTCACCGAACCGCCATAAAGCAGGCGGACAGAACGGCCCACGCCTTCGCCAAAGCGGCGCTCCAGCCGGGCGCGCATGAAGTCGTGAACTTCCCCGATTTCTTCCAGGGTGGGAACTTTGCCGGTGCCAATTGCCCAGATCGGTTCATACGCGACGATCAGGTTCTCGCCGGTCGACTGATCCGGGATCGACCCGGACATCTGGCCGCCGATGATGTCGAGCGTATTGGCCGCTTCGCGCTGCTCAAGGCTTTCGCCGACGCAAATGATCGCCTTCAGACCTGCATCCATCGCTGCGCGCGCCTTGGCCCGCACATCTTCATCATGTTCACCGTGGTCCACGCGGCGTTCGGAATGGCCCAGGATGACCGATGTTGCACCGGCATCCACCAGCATATCCGCACTGATATCTCCGGTGTGTGCGCCTGATTTTGCGGCATGACAGTCCTGACCACCGACAGAGATGGCGGTGCCCTGAACGGCAATTGATGCGCGGCTGAGCAATGTTGCCGGTGGGCAAATCAGGATATCCACCGATGCCGCCGGGTGGATCTGAGACAGCGCCTTCAACTCGGTCAACTCAGCGCCGGTCCCATTCATTTTCCAGTTTCCAGCCGCCAGCTTCTGCCGCATTTCGGTATCTCCCTGATCATCCGATGATTTTAGCATGCGGATAGCATTGTCGGCATCATCTTACAATTCTGCTCGCATGCTGATCCCGGACGGAAACATCGAAGATGGGTCCGCATGCGACGTTCAAATGAAAAGTGATGAGGCGGGCTTAGCCTTGTTGGGCGATGTTTTCGTCAAATTTGATCGACTCACCGCAGCCGCAGGCGTCGACGACGTTCGGGTTCTTGAATTTGAATCCGGAATCCAACAACGACACTTCGTAATCGATTTCGGTTCCAAACAGAAACATCTGGGCCATTGGCGCAATCATGATGCGCGCGCCGTCCTGTTCGACCACTTCGTCATGAGGATCTGCCTGATCGACATATTCCATGGTGTATTCCATGCCTGCACAGCCGCCTTTTTTGACGCCGATGCGCAAACCAGCGTGACCGCCCGAATTCATCAGGCGGGTAATCTGCTCTGCGGCTTTGGGCGTTATGGTCACAGCCTGTTTGCCGGGGATGCCGAACATGTAAATCTCCGTTGTCGCGCGTTACACCCAATCTAGGGGCCAAGGCTCTTTTGCTCAAGGCAATGTCGTGTAAAGAAATTGAATTCGCTGGAAAGCTTAGTGTTTCTGCGTCGCCGCTCTGCCAACTTGCTTTGATACGGGAGGCGGGGTTAGCATCGGTCTTATGAAGTTTTGGAACCCCGTCCGAATAGATGGCATGACATGAAGTGGTAAAAATATGAATTACTTAGAGTCGAAAGTTAAAGTAGCTTTGCTTGCGCCCGCACTTTTTTTCGTAAGCGTGTGTGCGATGTCCGACGAAGCTTGGGCGGCCACGGGATCCGAACGGCACCCGGTGAATTGTGCAACGGCGGAAGGGGATCTGCGCGCAATTGCATCGGAAAAGAAACATGCGGAAGACAAACAACTGGAAAGCATTGCTGCCATAACACCTGCCGGGGCTCTGTTGGGGCTGGTCACGGGAACCGAGCAAAAAAGGCTGCAAATGCTGTCAGGTGACTACATCAAGCAGCTGGACGCCAGAGCGGCAGAGATCAAGGAAACCTGCAATCTGAATTGATCGTCGTTGTCGGAACAAAAAAGGACCGTTCTCGGGCAAGAACGGCCCATATTCTTGAGCTGGGAAGCGGGGGGCGGTCATGGCGTGCCCAGCCGACGGCACCGCATACGCGAATGCCACCTTCAGATGTTATCCGTCAGGAGTGTGACAGGGGCTGCACGACAAGGTGACGAAAATGCCAAGCTTTCGTGACAGTTGGCAGGGCAAGTGCCTGATGGCTACATAAAGCCCAATTCCAGGCGCGCCTCATCTGACATCATTTCCATGCCCCAGGGCGGTTCCCAGGTCAGTTCGACATCGACTTCCTTGACGCCTGCAACAGGTTCAATCGCCTCGACAATCCAGCCAGGCATGTCGCCCGCGACCGGGCATCCGGGTGCCGTCAGGGTCATGATAACTTTCACTGCGTTGTCCGGAGAAATGTCGATCGTATAGATCAGGCCCAGGTCATAGATGTTGACTGGAATTTCCGGATCGTAAACCGTGCGGCACGCTTCGACGACTGCCTCGTACAGCGGGTGTTCAATCGTTGACGGCGCAATCAGCGGGGTGCCTTCAAACTGTTCGCTCGGGTGGGTCATCTTTGCCTCGGGTCAGTTGCCTGAGTGATTATATAGGGAATACCTGCAACAGCGTCCAGTAGGGGCGTGACGCTCGGGTGAGCGTCACTGTGTCTTAGTCATTGATGTCATGCGTGAAGGTTTTGACCTGACCGTGCGGCAAGGCAAAAAGCCGGCGCAGAACAAGCCATGCGATCAACGAAAGAACTGCGAAGATCAGCGCGATCACATGCAATGACAGTGTCAGGCCGGGGATGACAAGGATGAGACCGGTGATCGCGGCCCCGATTGCAAAGCCCAGAAAGATGAATCCGGGCAGAACGATTTCCAGGATCCCCAGAGCCAGCGCGGCGGCCAGCCAGATCCACCAGGTCAGCCAAAAGGGATCAGCCATCATCTACCTCCTTTGAGCATCTTGAACGCGTCACCAAAGGCTTCGAGCGCATTGGCAGGCACAACTATGGTCTGCTTGCCGGAACCGTTGCCCAGTGCATTAAGGGCTTCAACCTGTTTCAGCGCAACCTGATACTGCGCAGCCTCGATGCCATTGTCCTGAATGGCCTTGGCGACGACGCCTGTAGCGTAGGCCTCGGCCTCGGCCTGAATGCGTCGCGCCTTGGCGGTTTGCTCCGCTGCGTACAGCTCGGCATCGGCGTGCAGCTCGACGGCGCGTTTTTGGCCTTCGGCTTCGGTCACCTGCGCACGGCGGGCGCGTTCAGCGTTCAGCTGTTGCAGCATGGCATCGCGGGTGGCCTGATCCAGATTCACATCCAGAATCTCGGCCCGGGTTACTTCGATTCCCCAATCATCCACTGCGGTTTCAACGCTTTCCTGAATGCGTGTGATCAACTGTGCACGGTTCGACTGCACTTCGTCCAGATCCATCTTGCCGATCTCGGCACGAACGATACCGGCAACCGTGGTGGCAATCGCTCCGTCAACGTCGCGGATACGATAGACCGTCTTTTCCGGTTCGAGAATGCGGTAGAAGACAGAGGTGTCGATTTGCACCAGCACGTTGTCCTTGGTGATCGCGTCCTGTGTCGCGTTCGGCAACTGGCGTTCAAGGATCGAGATTTTGTGGCGGGCAACGTCCAGTAACGGAACAATGAAATTGATGCCGGGGCCAAGCACCGAATGCAGTCTTCCAAACCGTTCAACCACGTATTTTTCGGATTGCGGAACGATCTTGATGCCCTTGAAAATAACGATGACCACCAGCACGGCGGCCAGCAGGTAAATGATGTTTGATGAAAGCAGTCCGATGATCTGATCTTCGGTCATTCTGTCCTCTTTTTATTGTGTACTATGGTATACATATGGGGATCGAGTCGCTCGATTTCAACTCTGGTATGGAGGGAAAACCGGCAGATGCAAACGCCTCACTACGGGAATTCAGCATTGAGCCGAACTGCTGTGACTGCTTTGCATCCCGGCTTGTTTGCGGTATCGGGCGGGGATGAAATTGATAATCGATACAGACCCCGGCATCGACGATGCCATGGCGATTGCCTATGCCGCCGCTGCGCCTGAATTTGACCTGATCGGCCTGACCACGGTGTTCGGCAATACGTATGTTCATCAGTCCAGCCGCAATGCCCGTTTTCTGCTGGACAAGCTGGGCCTGGACCTTCCGGTGGCGGAGGGTGCGCCTTTCCCTCTGGGGGCTGACATGCACGTCCCATCGGACCATGTCCATGGTCCCGAAGGGTTTGGCGATCTGACCGAGATTCCCGAGATCGGACGGAACCATGATCTTCCCGCCGCAGAGTTTCTGGCCGAGATGGCCCGGATGCACAAAAACGAGTTGGTTGTTTGTGCGGTCGGACCGCTGACCAACATTGCCAACGCCATGCGATTGGACCCGGAATTTGCCGGTAATCTCGGCCGTTTGGTGATCATGGGCGGTGCCGTCTACTGCAAAGGCAACGTTACCGACCATGCAGAAGCCAACATCTATCACGATGCGGTTGCCGCAGATGCGGTCTTTTCCGCACCGCCCGAGACCGTGCTGGTTGGTTTGGACGTTACCCTGAAAACACTTTACGAGACCGCGGATTTCGACGCGCTGGCTCAAAAATCGCCCGGCATGGGATCTTTTCTGCGTGATATCTCTCGATTTTACCTGAGATTCTATAAAGAAATCGGCGGATTGGAAGGGTGCGGCCTGCATGATTCAACCGCCGTGATCGCCTGTTCGCACGGGGCCATGTTCGACATGGTCGAAACCGGGCTGCGTGTTGTGACGGAAGGCGACCGGATAGGTGCGACGCAACCTGACCGGGATCGTCCCGCAGTTCATGTTTGTCGTGATGTGGATGGGGCGGGTGTCGTGCGTCTGTTTACTGACCGCGTTGCATCCTTGCCCTGACGGGTTGCAAAGACCGATCGGATCGGGCAAATCCTGCCCGGTTCGGCGATCCGAGGCGATGACATGACCCAGCAATTCTCTTTCAAGCTCAAGGCCACAGACGGCAAGGCGCGCACCGGTGTTATAAGCACTCCGCGTGGCGAGGTGCGGACACCTGCCTTCATGCCGGTTGGTACCGCCGCGACGGTCAAGGCGATGATGCCGGAAAGCGTCCGGGCCACCGGGGCCGACATCCTGCTGGGCAACACCTATCACCTGATGCTGCGCCCCACGGCCGAGCGGATTGATCGCCTGGGCGGGTTGCACAAGTTCATGAACTGGGACCGACCGATCCTGACGGACTCGGGGGGGTTTCAGGTCATGTCGCTGGCCGGTTTGCGCAAGCTGACCGAAAAGGGTGTGACCTTCAAATCCCATATTGACGGATCGAAACACGAGCTGACGCCAGAAAGATCAATGGAAATTCAGCTCCTTCTGGGTTCCGACATTGTGATGTGCTTTGACGAATGCCCTGCATTGCCTGCAAATCGCGACCGGATCGCCGAGTCCATGCGTTTGTCGATGCGTTGGGCCGAGAGATCCCGTGACGCATTCGGGGATCGTCCGGGGCATGCTCTGTTCGGAATCATGCAGGGCGGTCTGGAGCGGGATCTGCGGGAAGAAAGCGCCGAGGCGTTGAAGAAGATTGGTTTCGAAGGCTACGCCGTTGGCGGTCTGGCAGTGGGTGAGGGGCAGGAAGCCATGTTCGACTGTCTCGATTATGCGCCTGATTTCCTGCCCATGGACAAGCCGCGTTACCTGATGGGCGTTGGCAAGCCGGATGACATAGTCGGAGCAGTGGCGCGCGGGATCGACATGATGGATTGCGTTCTGCCCTCGCGCTCGGGCCGTACCGGTCAGGTGTTCACGCGCCATGGCGTGGTGAACATCAAGAACGCGCGTCATGCGGATGATCCACGCCCGCTGGATGAAAACTGTTCTTGCCCGGCCTGTTCGAACTATTCACGTGCCTACCTGCACCATGTGTTCCGCGCCAACGAGATGATCTCGGGCATGTTGCTGACCTGGCACAACCTGCATTACTTTCAGGAAATCATGCAGGGCATGCGGGACGCGATCGCTCAAGGCTCATTCGAGGCGTGGCAGGCCGCGTTCCACGCGCAACGCGCACAGGGCGATATCGAGCCCTTGTAACCTGTCCGTTCAGGTGACAATTGCGGGGTTTTCCGGTATTCTGAAACCACTTTGTTCAAAGTTGTTTTGTTTGTTACCCGGAGAATTTTTGATGTTCCGCTTTTTCCTCGGCGCAGTCATTTTTTGCGCATCCCCTTCCGTTGCTGACGTCTGGACCTTTGAAACCCCATCCGAAAACATTCAGTGTTCGGTGGGTGAAAGCGCCGAGTCCTCGGACATTCGGTGTACGATCATAGAAAGATACGGCCCTACGGCGTTGCCGCGCCCCGCGAACTGTCAATCTGACTGGGGGCATGATTTTCATATGTTCGCCACCGGTGCCGTGGAAATGCTGTGCCAGCCGCTGAATCGGAACCGGGACGGATTTGACCTTGCGGAATATGGTATCACCGGTCGGTTCGGAGGATTCACCTGCACCTCCTCCACGAAAGGTCTGGAATGTCGCAACCTGGATGGCCACGGGTTTTTTCTGTCCCGGGCGGTGCAGCAGGTGTTCTGACCCCGAAATTGCGCATTGCATATGCATGCTACACTAATTTCGGTGGATATGTTCCCGGGACATCTTGCAGTCCCGAAAACCTCGGTTCATGCTGCGACACGATACATGGCGATAAGGTTGAAAAAGGGCGATGAGGCCCCACCTTTATCGTCCAAGACAGGAGATGGCCGGATGTTGCCTCCATGAGGGACAAGCGCCATCTTGCCAACGATAAGGATAGAGCATGCAAGAGCCTCTGAATTCCTCATACCCCGTCCTGCCGCTGCGCGATATCGTGGTGTTCCCACATATGATCGTGCCGCTTTTCGTGGGCCGAGACAAATCGGTCCGCGCGCTGGAAGAGGTGATGCAGGATGACAAACAAATTCTGCTGTCCAGCCAGATTGACCCCAGCGTCGACGACCCGGATGAGAACGGTATTTACCAGTCCGGTGTTCTGGCCAATGTGTTGCAGCTGCTGAAACTGCCCGACGGCACCGTCAAGGTGCTTGTCGAAGGGCAGGCGCGCGTGCAGATCACCGAGTTTCTTGAAAACGAAGAGTTTTTCGAGGCGCGGGCGGAATATCTGACCGAAATCCCGGGTGACGTCACCACGACCGAAGCCCTGTTGCGCACCGTCGCGGACGAGTTCGAGCGCTATGCCAAGGTGCGCAAGAACATCCCCGAAGAAGCGCTGACGGCCGTGGGTGAAACCACCGAGCCGGCAAAGCTGGCCGACCTTGTGTCGGGCCATCTGGGCATCGAGGTCGAACAAAAGCAGGACCTGCTGGAAACACTCAGCGTCAGCGAGCGGCTTGAAAAAGTCTATGGCCTGATGCAGGGCGAAATGTCGGTTCTGCAGGTCGAGAAAAAGATAAAGACCCGCGTCAAATCCCAGATGGAGAAGACCCAGCGCGAGTATTATCTGAATGAGCAGATGAAGGCCATTCAGAAAGAGCTTGGCGATGGCGAGGACGGCGCGAACGAGATCGCCGAACTGGAAGCCAAGATCGCCGAGACCAAGCTGTCGAAGGAAGCGCGCGAGAAGGCGGAAGGCGAGCTGAAGAAGCTCAAGAACATGTCGCCCATGTCAGCCGAAGCAACCGTGGTGCGCAATTATCTGGACTGGATTCTGTCTTTGCCGTGGGGCACCAAATCCCGCGTCAAAAAGGATCTGGGTCGTGCGCAGGATATACTGGACGCCGATCACTATGGCCTTGAAAAGGTCAAGGAGCGGATCGTCGAATATCTCGCCGTTCAGCAGCGTTCGAAAAAGCTGAAAGGCCCGATCCTGTGCCTTGTCGGCCCTCCGGGCGTGGGCAAGACCAGCTTGGGTAAATCCGTCGCCAAGGCCACGGGGCGCGAGTTCATTCGCATTAGCTTGGGTGGGGTGCGCGACGAATCCGAGATCCGCGGCCACCGCCGGACCTATATCGGTTCGATGCCCGGCAAGATCATTCAGGCGCTGAAAAAGGCGAAAACCACGAACCCGCTCATCCTGCTCGATGAAATCGACAAGATGGGGCAGGACTTCCGTGGTGACCCGGCCTCGGCGATGCTCGAGGTGTTGGACCCGGAACAGAACAACACGTTCATGGATCACTATCTTGAGGTCGAATATGACCTGTCCAACGTGATGTTCCTGACCACGTCCAACAGCTATAACATGCCCGGGCCGTTGCTGGACCGGATGGAGATCATCCCACTGGCCGGCTATACCGAGGATGAAAAGCGCGAGATCGCCAAACAGCACCTGATCGCCAAGCAGGTCAAAAACCATGGTCTGAAAACCAAGGAATTTGAGCTGACCGATGACGCGCTGCAAAAGATAATCCGCACCTACACCCGCGAGGCCGGTGTGCGGAACCTCGAGCGCGAAATCGCCAAGGTGGCACGGAAAGCGCTGACCAAGATCATCAAGAAAGAGGCGGAAACCGTTACGGTCACGCCAGAAAACCTGGATGAATTCCTGGGCGTGCCAAAGTTCCGTTACGGTCTGGCCGAGCAGGACGATCAGGTCGGTGTCGTGACCGGTTTGGCCTGGACCTCGGTCGGGGGCGATCTGCTGCATATCGAGGCGTTGAAGCTGCCCGGCAAAGGTCGGATGAAGACGACAGGCAAGCTGGGCGATGTGATGAAAGAATCCATCGATGCGGCGTCGTCATATGTGCGGTCGATTTCTCCCAAGATCGGAGTGAAGCCGCCTCAGTTCGACAAGATCGACATCCATGTGCACGTGCCGGATGGCGCAACGCCCAAGGATGGTCCGTCAGCGGGTCTGGCGATGGTGACATCGATCGTATCGGTTCTGACGGGCATTCCCGTTCGCAAGGATATCGCTATGACGGGCGAGGTTTCGTTGCGCGGGAACGCAATGCCGATCGGCGGCTTGAAGGAGAAACTGCTGGCTGCGTTGCGCGGTGGTATCAAGACGGTCCTGATCCCAGAGGAAAACGAAAAGGACCTGGCGGATATCCCGGACAATGTGAAGGAAGGGCTGGAAATCATCCCGGTCAAGCACGTCTCGGAGGTTCTTGAGCATGCTCTCGTTCGTACACCGGAGCCGGTTGAATGGGACGAAGCCGCCGAGGAGGCCGCCGCAGCCGCAGCAGCCTCGTCAGAGGCGACGGGGCCATCGGCCACGGCACACTAAGCAGATTGAGCGAATGAAAAAGGCGGGGCGAATGCCTTGCCTTTTTTACAATCCAATGACCGGTTGTTTTGGATCAAGTATTTCTTCTTCGGCTATGTATTTATTGAATTTTTTCGATGGTAGCGCCGAGCGGACGGCAAGAACGAAAATGATCGACGAAAACAGGATGCAAAGCAGAAGGTCCCACCCAAACGGGATCTGCTTCAACGAACCGGCTCCGAATTGCCCAAGGAATGAGATCAGCCCAAGGCCTGAGAAATAAGGCACAAGCCACAGGGCCTCGGTAACGTCCATTTCATCCAAACGTCCCCGGAACCGGATCAGCAACAGAATTTTCCCGACAATCAGCGCGATGCCAAGCCGCCAGACCGTGTCCCATCCGCTCCAATACACGATCAGCGTGGCGATGGCGAAAGCGGACAGTGCGACAAGGCGTACGGCCGGTATTCGGATCGATCTGGGATGATCTGGCATAAGGTTTCTCAGGCATACCACGGCTATGGGCCCGACGGCGAATGACAAGACGATGGCCGCACCGTTCAGGGCAATGACGGTGGTAAAGGGTACTGTCAGCAGGAAAACCGTTCCGATCAGAAAGTTCAGCCCCAGCGCCCACAGCGGAACCCCGAATGACGACAAAACCTGCAACCGTTTGGGCAGGAAACCGTTTTTTGAAAGGGCGAGGGCGATACGGGCGTTCGACCCGGTTGCGACCAGCCCGTTTCCAAAGGGGCCTATCACGGATCCGATATTCAGCAGGCTCAGAAACCAGACCAGCCCAACAGACATGATGATGGCGTCCAGTGGTCCTTCGCCCCCAAAGCTCAACTGTGCCCATCCTTTGGACAGCATGGATGGGTCCAGCGCACCGATGAAGGCCACTTGCAAGCCAAGGTAGATGAAGGCGCAAAGAACTATCGACAACACCAATGCGGCCGGAATTGCAAATTTTGGATTTCGAACTTCGCCAGCCATATCAACCACATGGCGAAAGCCGATGAATGAAAAAATAATGCCCCCGGTGGAAACGGCGGCCATGATACCCTGCGCGCCGTAGGGCGCAAAACTATCCGGTTGGGTGAAGTTCTCGATGTTGAACCGGCTTGCGACAAGCAGAATGGACAGGACAACTGGTATGGCGATCTTGGCCCAGGTCAGCGCAGCATTGACGCGCGTGAAGAACTTGACCCCAAGCGCATTCACCGCGACGAACAGCAGCATGAAAACCAGCGCAACGAAAATACCCGCCCCGGTCAAATCACCTGTCTCGGCCGTATGCAGCCAGGGCGCATACGGCGCCAGGTACTTCAGCATGGCCTCGACTTCGATTGGCGCTGTGGTGTTGTAGCCGATCCAGGCGGTCCATCCCATGGCCATCGATACGATGTTGCCATGCGAAAACTGAGGCACGCGCGCGATCCCTCCGGGAATGGGCAGCATGGCGGAAATCTCTGCGAAGGTGATGGCCAATATGAACATGGCAACCGCGCCGACTATCCACGAGATCGTGGCCGCAGGCCCTGCATGCTGAACGGCCAGAAGGGGGCCGAATAACCAGCCCGAGCCGATGATTCCTCCGACTGAAATGAAGGTCAGTCCCAGAAGGCCAATGTCGCGCTTTAACCCCGTCATGGTGACCTCAGCCTTTGTGTGTGTGGCCTGTTGTCAGGCCAAATAGGGCACGATAGCCACCGAACGCGCGACATGGCAAGCCCGCTGGTTTCAAGCGAAAATCCGAAAAGGGGGTGGTGGGTGATAAGAGATTTGAACTCCTGACATCTTCGATGTGAACGAAGCGCTCTACCACTGAGCTAATCACCCATGACACGCGGTCATATCTTCCCCGGGGGTGCGCTGCAAGCGAAATTGAACAATTCGCGAGGGCAAAAAACAGCGGGTAAACAAAAAACTGGATTCTGACAAAAAACTGCAAAACGCCGCTTGACGCTGCCCGACCGTGGCCATAATACACCCAAACGTTCAGCAATGAACATGCAGCGGGCGGTTGTAGCTCAGTTGGTTAGAGTACCGGCCTGTCACGCCGGGGGTCGCGGGTTCGAGCCCCGTCAACCGCGCCATCGCTGCCAACCTTGGTCCAGGGCAAAGGCCATGAAATAGATGCGCGGTTGTAGCTCAGTTGGTTAGAGTACCGGCCTGTCACGCCGGGGGTCGCGGGTTCGAGCCCCGTCAACCGCGCCATTTTCTTCTCAAAATCATAAGTTCGCCAGATAGCCAGGCATTGAGCTGTTCGATTCCATGCCCATCGTTTGATTTGGTCGGCGAAAACCTGTACGTTCACTAAATGTTCTAACTTTTCTGTTGGAGACTCGGGCAAGCTCGCCTATCTCTAAACCACTTGTTTGTTGGGGGCCGGAAATGGCTGAGCTGAAGAATATAGAGGTGCGCGGCGCGCGCGAGCACAACCTCAAAGGCATCGATGTCGACATCCCTCGGGATCAGTTGGTGGTGATCACCGGGCTGTCCGGTTCGGGCAAGTCGTCGCTGGCGTTCGACACGATTTATGCCGAAGGTCAGCGCCGTTATGTCGAAAGCCTGTCCGCCTATGCGCGGCAGTTTCTCGACATGATGGAAAAGCCTGATGTCGACCATATCAGTGGACTGTCTCCGGCGATCTCCATTGAACAGAAAACGACCTCGAAGAACCCGCGTTCGACTGTGGGAACCGTAACCGAGATCTATGACTATCTGCGTCTGTTGTTCGCGCGCGCAGGTACGCCGTACAGCCCGGCCACCGGCCAGCCGATCGAGGCGCAACAGGTGCAGGACATGGTCGACCGCATCATGGCGATGGAGGAGGGCACGCGGGGTTATCTGCTGGCTCCGATCGTGCGCGACCGCAAAGGTGAGTACCGGAAGGAATTTCTGGAACTGCGCAAGCAGGGGTTCCAGCGCGTGAAGGTGGATGGTGAGTTCCATGAGCTGGATCAGCCCCCGACATTGGACAAGAAGTTCCGTCACGATATTGACGTTGTGGTCGACCGCCTGGTTGTTCGTGAAGGCATGGAAACGCGTTTGGCCGATAGCCTGCGCACCGCTTTGGATCTGGCGGACGGAATCGCGATTCTGGAAACCGCCCCACGAGAAGGAGAGCCGGAACGGATTACCTTCAGCGAAAACTTCGCCTGCCCGGTCAGCGGTTTCACCATCCCCGAGATTGAACCGCGCCTGTTTTCGTTCAATGCGCCATTCGGAGCCTGCCCGGATTGTGACGGATTGGGGGTCGAGCTGTTCTTTGACGAGCGTCTCGTGGTGCCGGATCAGACGCTGAAACTGTATGACGGGGCCCTGGCACCATGGAGGAAAGGCAAGTCGCCGTATTTCCTTCAGACCATCGAGGCCATCGCGCGTCATTATGAGTTTGACAAGAACACGCCTTGGAAAGACCTGCCCAGCAAAGTGCAGCAGGTGTTCCTGCGGGGCTCGGGCGATGAGGAGATCCAGTTCCGCTATGACGAGGGCGGACGGGTGTACCAGGTGACACGCAGCTTCGAAGGCGTGATTCCAAATATGGAACGGCGTTATCGCGAAACTGATAGCGCGTGGATACGCGAGGAATTCGAACGGTACCAAAACAACCGCCCATGCGGCACCTGCGAAGGGTATCGTCTGCGCGCCGAAGCCTTGGCCGTGAAGATTGCGGGGCTGCATGTCGGTCAGGTGGTGCAAATGTCCATCCGCGAAGCGCTTGCCTGGATCGAGGATGCTCCGAACCATCTGAGCGCTCAGAAGAATGAGATCGCCCGGGCCATTCTGAAGGAAATCCGCGAGCGGCTGGGTTTCCTGAATAATGTTGGTTTGGAATACCTTACGCTATCTCGTTCAAGTGGAACCCTGTCAGGCGGCGAAAGTCAGCGTATTCGTCTGGCAAGCCAGATTGGATCGGGCCTGACCGGGGTGCTTTATGTATTGGACGAGCCCTCGATCGGCTTGCACCAGCGTGACAATGACCGGTTGCTTGGTACGCTCAAGAATCTGCGGGATCAGGGCAACACCGTGATTGTTGTCGAACATGACGAGGAAGCCATCCGCGAAGCCGATTATGTGTTCGACATTGGCCCCGGCGCCGGCGTTCATGGCGGGCAGGTGGTCAGCCACGGCACGCCCGAGCAGATCGCAGCGGATGCGGCCTCGATCACGGGGCAGTACCTGTCGGGCGTACGCGAGATTCCGGTGCCCGCCGAGCGGCGCAAGGGGAACAAGAAAAAGGTAACGGTGGTAAAGGCTTCGGGCAACAACCTCAAGAACGTGACGGCCGAATTTCCCTTGGGCAAGTTTGTTTGTGTCACGGGTGTATCTGGCGGCGGTAAGTCGACCCTGACGATTGAGACGTTGTTCAAGACCGCCTCGATGCGCCTGAATGGCGCGCGGCAGACGCCTGCGCCGTGTGAGACGATCAAGGGTTTGGAGCATCTGGACAAGGTCATCGATATCGACCAACGCCCGATCGGGCGGACTCCGCGGTCGAATCCGGCAACCTATACTGGGGCCTTCACCCCGATCCGCGACTGGTTCGCCGGGCTGCCCGAGGCGAAAGCGCGGGGATACAAGCCGGGTCGTTTCAGCTTCAACGTGAAGGGCGGCCGCTGTGAGGCCTGTCAGGGGGACGGCGTCATCAAGATCGAGATGCACTTCCTTCCCGACGTCTATGTCACCTGCGAAACCTGCAAGGGCGCGCGGTACAATCGCGAGACGCTCGAGATCAAGTTCAAGGGCAAGTCCATTGCGGATGTGCTTGATATGACGGTGGAAGACGCGCAGGAGTTCTTCAAGGCCGTGCCCTCGATCCGAGACAAGATGGATGCGCTTGCCCGCGTTGGTCTTGGCTATATCAAGGTGGGTCAACAGGCGACCACGCTGTCGGGTGGTGAGGCGCAGCGTGTCAAACTGTCCAAGGAACTGTCGAAACGATCAACCGGGCGGACGCTCTATATTCTGGACGAACCGACCACGGGTCTGCATTTCGAAGATGTACGCAAGCTGTTGGAAGTGCTGCATGAATTGGTCGATCAGGGGAATACCGTCGTGGTGATCGAACACAATCTGGACGTGGTGAAAACCGCCGACCATATCATCGACATCGGGCCTGAAGGCGGTGACGGCGGTGGAGAGATCGTAGCCGTCGGAGCGCCCGAAGAGATCGCTCAAGTCGAACGCAGTCATACCGGTAGGTATCTGAAAACCATGCTCAACCCGGATCGGGTGGCGGCGGAGTAGGCGGCTTCAGGCTGCCTTCACTCCACCGCCTGCTCAATCTAGTTTTTCTTGGTTGGGCAGGTGCTGATGCCCAACACAGAGTATATCGGGCATGAATTCAGCAGACCGGTGACCAACGGCACGATGCCGATCCACATCCAGGTTCCGTATCCCAATAGGGCGCCCAGAATAAGCGCGGCGCCTAATGCGATCCGAAGCGATTTGTCGAGCCCGCCCATGTTTTTGGTCATCACGTAAGAGTCCTTTCCAAAAGGTTGCACCCTTTGGGTATCAAACATTCCGTGGGCGGAATATGACTTGGATCAACTTCGCCCACGCTTTTCAAACCGAGGCAGCATGGCGCTGAAATCGCGGCCCAGACCGTCCTCGTTTTCGACGAATTGCTCGTAAAGAGCAGTCGCGGCCTGTCCCATCGGTGTATCCGCATCCGCACTGGATGCGGCCTGTTGGCTGAGGCGCAGGTCCTTCAGCATCAACTCGGCTGCAAATCCAGGAGTATAGTCATTATCGGCTGGGCTTTGCGGACCAACGCCCGGGGCAGGGCAATAGGCGTTCATCGTCCAGCTGTACCCGGATGAGGTGCTGACCACATCGAACATCTTTTGGCGGTCCAGACCCAGTTTGTCGGCCAAGGCAAAGGCTTCGCACGTGGCGATCATGGTCACGCCGAGGATCATGTTGTTGCAGATCTTGGCGGCCTGGCCGGCTCCGGCTTCGCCGCAGTGAACCGCTTTCTGCCCCATGATGTCGAACAGAGGAGCAGCCTTTGCAAATGCGTCGTCTGACCCGCCGGCCATGAATGTCAGGGTGCCACCTGCCGCGCCGCCGACACCCCCCGAAACCGGAGCGTCCACGAACAGCAGACCGGCGCCGCTGGCCTGTTCCGCGACTGCGCGCGCGCTGTCCACGTCAACTGTCGAGCAATCGATCAGCACGGCACCCTTTGCCATGGCGGGAATGATCTGATCTGCAACGGCCCGCAGGATGGCGCCATTCGGCAGCATGGTTATGACTGCATCGGCAGAGGCGACGGCTTCGGTCGCGGTTTCGGCTTGAGTCACCCCGTCAACGGCAACGCCGGCCGTGTCGAATCCGAGAACCTGATGGCCGGCCTTTGGCAGATTGGCCGCCATGGGCGCCCCCATGTTTCCCAGCCCTATGAACCCGATCTGCATCTCTCAGTCCTCCTCGAATGTCAGGGTGTCCGCGCCCAATGGCTGCAACATTTTCGAGACGGCCACCAGGGGGACGTCCATATCGGAAAACTGCCAGTTCGGGTTGCGGTCTTTGTCTATGATCTGCGCGCGGATACCTTCCAGAAAGTCACCATGCTCCATCGCCCGGTGGGTAAAGCGGTATTCCATCTCCAACGCGCGCCGCATGGTAAGCGAGGGGCCACGCAGACGGTGCAGCATCTCGATCGTGCAGGCCACGGAAAGCGGTGCGTTTTTCGTTATTTTTTCCAGAGTTTTGTCTGCAAATTCCTGACCGTCATTGCGCAGGCTGATCAGGATGTCGCCCAGAGTTTCACCGGAAAAATGATTGTCGATATCCGTCAGCACCCCTGCCAATTCACCATTGGGTGGCGTTTCGGAATGTTCGGCCACCAGTTCGGCATTTCCAGACGCTTCCAGAATTTCGATCAGGTCAGACCATTGCGACTGGGGGATGAAATGGTCGGCAAACCCCGCAAAGATCGCGTCCGCAGGCCCCATCCTGAAGCCCGTGGTCCCAAGGAATTCACCCAGTCGCCCCGGTGCAAGGGCCAGCATCAATGACCCGCCGACATCCGGAATCAAGCCAATCGAGCATTCGGGCATGGCAATCCTGGAGCTTTCTCCGACGACACGGTGGCTGCCATGGCAGCCGATGCCGACACCCCCGCCCATGGTAAACCCCTGAAGAAAACTGATGACTGGTTTGGGATATTCGAAGATAAGGGCATTCAGACGATATTCATCACGCCAGAACTTCTGACCATACGCATAATTGCCCTTGGTGCCCGTTTCATAAAGTTCGGCAATGTCACCCCCTGCACAAAAGGCTTTTTCTCCTTCAGCGTCCAGAACGATCAGGTCAACGGCATCGTCTTCCCGCCAGTTGCGCATCGCCGTGTCGATGGCCATGCACATGTCATAGCTCAACGCGTTCAGCGCATGGGGACGGGTCAGGGTGATGCGACCGGCACGGCCTGTGGTGCGGATTTCAATGTCTGACATCGGGGCCTCAGCGATTGGCGAGCAGTTGGCGCGCGACGATCACGCGCATAATCTCGTTCGTGCCTTCCAAAATCTGATGCACGCGAAGATCGCGCACAAGCTTTTCGATGCCGTAATCCGCAAGATATCCGTACCCGCCATGCAGTTGCAGGCACTGATCCACCACCTTCGACCCGGTTTCGGTTACGAATTTCTTCGCCATCGCACAGAATTTCGTGGCATCGGGCGCGCCGTTGTCCAGTTTCCATGCCGCCTGACGCAGGAAGGTGCGTGCCGCCTGTAATTCGATCTCCATATCCGCCAGACGGAACTGAAGGGCCTGGAACTGATCGATGGATTGGCCGAACGCCTTGCGCTCGGACATGTATTGCAGGGTCATATCCAGCCCGGCCTGTGCAGCCCCAAGAGAACAGGCCGCGATATTGAGCCGCCCGCCATCGAGGCCCATCATCGCGTATTTGAAGCCGTCGCCTTCGGTGCCCACCAGGTTGCCTGCGGGAATTTTGCAGTCGTCGAACTGAACCTGCGCAGTGGGTTGGCTTTTCCAACCCATTTTCTGTTCCAGCGCCCCAAAGCTGAGCCCCGGCGTGCCGTCCTCGACATATACGGTCGAGATCCCCTTGGGCCCGTCCTGACCGGTGCGTACCATGCAAACATAGGCATCCGAATAGCCACCGCCCGAAATGAACGCCTTGGTACCGTTCAACGTATATCCTTCGTTGGTGCGTTCGGCGCGGGTTTTCAAGGCCGCCGCGTCAGAGCCGGAACCGGGTTCCGTCAGGCAATAGCTCAGAACCGTATTCAGGCTCAGAACATCCGGCATGATGCGCGCCTTTAGGTCATCATCTGCGAAATTGTCCAACATCTTGGCGCACATGTTGTGGATCGACAGGAAGGCGGCGACCGAGGGGCAGGCCATCGACAGCGCCTCGAAAACCAGCGTGGCATCCAAGCGGGTCAGATTTGACCCTCCGCTTTCCTCGGATACGTACAGCGCGCCGAAACCAAGCTCGCCTATCTGGGGCCACAGGGTTTTGGGAATGGTTCCGTCCGCTTCCCACTGGCGCGCAAAGGGGGCGATGTTTTCCTGCCCGAACGCGTGCGCCATGTCGAATATGGCTGTTTGCTCCTCGCTGAGTGCGAAATCCATGACGCTCCCTCCCGTCGGCAATGAATTGAACGGTTGTTTATTTCTGAATTCTTACAGAAATTTTGCAGGCGCAACAATGAGTCGGTTGAAACGGGTCACAAGCCGGAAACGTTCAGAGATCGGCGTGAAATTCCTCGATCAGGTGGCGCACGACGGCTTGGCCGGGATCATCACCGCGCGCTGATGCCTCGGCATGAATACGGCGTTGGCGCGTGGCGGAAGTGCCGTTTTCAGCAATCTGCCTGAGCCGTGCAAGCTCGGTCATCGTGCCAAGTGCTTCGGTGTCTTCTGCCAACAACCCCATGAGATCGCCGATCAGTTCGGACATGGGCTTGACCGAACGGTCGCCGAAATCGATCAGCCCTTCACCCACTCCGTAGCGCTGTGCGCGCCAGCGGTTTTCACCGATCAGGAAACGATCATATTGCCGCCAGCGCAGGTTGCGGTCTTTCAGGCGGCACAGCATCCGGGTCAAGGCCTGCACCAGTGCCGCCAACGACAACGTGTGCTCCAGCCGGGGCTGAACATCCATGATCCGTGTTTCCAAAGTCGGGAAACGATGCGAAGGGCGCAGATCCCACCAGATCTTGGTGGTGTCTTCTATGACGCCAAGCTCGACCAGAATACCCGTGGTCCGTTCATACTCGCTCCAACTGGCAAAAACTGGCGGTAGCCCGGTGCGGGGCAGGTTGTCGAACACCGTCAGCCGGTATGAAGACAGGCCGGTATCCTCGCCGTTCCAGTAAGGCGAAGAAGTGGACAGCGCCAGGAGATGCGGCAGAAAGTATGACAGTTGCGGCATCAGGTCGGCCCGAAGCGCAGGGTCTTCGACCCCAACATGAACATGCATCCCGCAGATCAGCATCCGCCGGGCAACGCCGCCGAGTGCGTGTTGCAACGCGTCATACCGTTCTTTCCGGGTGTGGTGTTGATCTTTCCAGTTGGCGAAGGGATGGCACGAGACGGCGATAGGGGACAGGTTGTATTCGGTGGCCCGTTTGGAAACGCATGACCGCAGCCGCTTCAGGTCTTCGCGCGCCGAAGCGACCGTGGCGTGCGGTCTGGTTCCAACCTCGATTTGACATTGCAGGAACTCGGGGCTGACCTGACCTTCGAAATCGCTTTGGCAGGCCGCCATCAGCGCTTCGGGGGCTTCGGACAATTGCAGGCTGTCACGATCCACCAACAGGTATTCTTCTTCGATCCCGAGTGTAAATTCCTGCTGCATGGGGCCCCTCGCAGTTGTCAGTCCCATCAGTGAATACGGAAATTTACGTTTTGCCAAGGGTTTGACAGGCTTGCCCTTGCAGAGAAACGGTTCGCAACGGTAAGGAACATTGCATCACAGATCGCGGAGCCAGCGCCTTGAAACCCAGAAAATTCCCGAAGATCAACGCCGCCCTTGAAGAATTGGGGGTGAAACTGGTCGACAGAGTTGCGGAACAGGATGAACGGGCGCGGCTGGAAGCCTTCGAAGCGGCGGGAGGGTTGACGCGCCCCGCCTATGCGTTGTCGCCAGGGATGGAAGGGTTCGACATCTCTCAACTTGTGGCGGAATACGGGCGTCACAAAGCTGCCCTGGAGGCGCTGAAAGATTCCGCACGCAACCAGACCGGTTATCGTACCGGCAATGGTTACTATGACAGCCCGGATGCGGATGCGTTGTATCTGATGATCCGCCGTTTTCAGCCCAAACGCGTGATCGAGGTCGGATGTGGCAATTCCACCCGTGTGACCCGTCAGGCAATCATCGATGGCAATCTGGATACCACCATTACCGCGGTTGATCCGTACCCGCGCGCCGATATCGCCCATGTGGTTGACCGGTTCGAACAAAAACGTCTTGAAGAAACAGACCCGGCATTGTTCGCAGAGCTGGAGGCCGGAGACATTCTGTTCATCGACTCCAGCCATGTTGTGCGGATGAGCAATGATGTCGCCCATCTGTTCTGCCGCATTATACCGTCGCTGAACCCCGGGGTGGTGATCCACGTTCACGATGTTTTTTTGCCCTACGAATATCCCAAGCGCTTCTTCTATGATTGCCCGGGCTGGGGAGAGCAGTACGTATTGCACAGCTTGCTGCAATCTGGCGCGTATTCAATGCTTTGGCCGGGATATTACCTGCAACAGGATCGGGCTGATGCCGTTGTTGCCTTGCCGTTTCTGGCCGAGGGGCGGGCGCAAAGCATCTGGGTGCAGTTCAAAGAAAACTGAAACCAAAGTGATCCATTGCGGCAAAAGGTCCGTAACCCTTTCCATAACACGCTGGAGAGGAGAAGACAGCTATGTTCCGTCGTACATTCATGGGCGCAGCCGCCGCACTTGCATTCGCTATGCCGCTCAAGGCTCAGGCCGCTGATATCGTCGACACCGCCGTTGCCGCCGGGTCGTTCAACACTCTGGTCGCCGCCGTTCAGGCTGCAGGCTTGGTTGACACCCTGAAAGGTGACGGTCCGTTCACAGTATTTGCACCCACAGACGAAGCCTTTGCTGCGCTTCCTGAAGGCACTGTCGAGACGCTTTTGAAACCAGAAAACAAAGATCAGTTGGTCGCGATTCTGACCTATCACGTGGTACCAGCCAAGGTTATGTCCGGTGATATCGCGGGCAAACGCGCCAAGGTTCTGACTGTTCAGGGCGACCGGCTGAGCGTCAACGCCAAAAACGGCGTGAAAGTGAACGACGCCAAGGTCGTACAGGCCGACATCGAAGCCAGCAATGGCGTCATCCACGTCGTCGATGCAGTGATCCTGCCGGAATAAACGCCGTCTTCCAAAGACAAGAAAGCCCCGGCGACCGACTGGGGCTTTTGCTTTTCAGCCCGGGTGGATCAGACCAGTCGAACCTGTGTGCCAACTTTTACTAGCGGATACAGCTCTTCGACATGCTGGTTGTACAGGCCAATGCAACCTGACGAGCTCTGACGACCGATCTTGCGCGTGTCGTGTGTGCCATGAACAAGATAGGCAGGCCAACCCAGATACATGGCGCGGGTTCCCAGTGGGTTGCCGGGATCGCCACCTTCCATCCGAAGCGGCAGCGAAGGATCACGTTCGCGCATTGATGCCGTAGGTGTCCAGCTTGGGAATTCCGTCTTACGCACAACTTTCGTGTACCCGCGTTTGGTAAGCTCTTCGCTCATGGGTACGGAACTTGGGTACAGTTTGTATGTGCCGTCAGGCCCCCAGTAATGGACTGCGCGGCTGGTGATATCGGCCAACAGGCAACCAACGCCCAATTCATCGAAATGGTCCTGCCAGTTCTGCTGCGAGAAGGACGATATATTGCGTCGGACTGGCAATTGCGTACTGATCGCGTCTTCCGTTTCAGGGAAAGCATCCGTGCTTTGTGCCCGAACAAGGGCAGGTGTTGCCACCAAAGAAGCCACGCCCAGCAAGGCAGAGCGACGGGTCATACGGGATTGGGACAAGGTTGCCTCCGATAAGTTCACTGCTCAGTACATCGTTCACGCCAAAATATGGGTGTTGGTTGAATTTTTCCAGAGTGAACCACTTGAATTTCCTGTGACCGAGCGGACGAAAGCTGGTTTTCGGCGGAAAGATGCAAAAAGCCCGGCCATTGAACGGGCCGGGCTTCAAGCGTCAGGAAACTGTGGGATCAGTCCATTGCTTTGAAGTTGAACTCGCCACCTTCCTTGATGCCCGACGGCCAGCGTGCGGTCACGGTTTTGGTGCGGGTGTAGAACTTGAAGCTGTCTGGGCCGTGCTGGTTCAGATCGCCGAACATGGATTTCTTCCAACCGCCGAAGGTGTGATAGGCCAGCGGAACCGGAATCGGAACATTGATGCCGACCATTCCGATGTTCACACGGCTGGCAAAGTCACGTGCGGTATCGCCATCGCGGGTAAAGATCGCGGTGCCGTTGCCGTATTCGTGATCCATGGCCAGTTTAAGGGCCTCTTCGTACGAACCCGCGCGCACGGTGGACAGAACCGGGCCAAAGATTTCCTGTTTGTAGATGTCCATCTCGGGCGTCACGTGGTCGAACAGGTGCGGGCCGACAAAGAAGCCGTCCTCATAGCCTTGCAGGCTGAAGTCGCGGTTGTCGACAACCAGTTTCGCACCCTGTTCGACGCCTGAATTGATCAGGCCCAGAATGCGCTGTTTGGCGGCGGCGGTCACAACCGGGCCCATGTCGACATCATCGCCGGCAGTGTAGGGGCCAACCTTCAGCTTTTCGATGCGCGGCACCAGTTTTTCGATCAGTGCGTCCGCGGTCTCTTCACCCACGGGAACAGCAACCGAAACGGCCATGCAACGTTCGCCAGCCGCACCGAAACCGGCGCCAACCAGCGCGTCCGCCGCCTGATCCAGATCGGCGTCGGGCATGACGATCATGTGGTTCTTGGCACCGCCGAAGCACTGTGCTCGTTTCCCATTCGCGGTTGCGCGGCTGTAGATATACTGTGCGATCGGGGTTGAACCCACAAAGCTGACGCCCTGAATGATCTCGCTGTCGAGGATGGTGTCGACCGCTTCCTTGTCGCCGTTCACGACCTGGAAAACGCCTTTGGGCAGGCCTGCTTCGACGAACAGTTCAGCCAGCATCAGCGGCACGGACGGGTCGCGTTCGGACGGTTTCAGAACAACGGCGTTACCGCAGGCCAGGGCAGGGCCAACGTGCCAGAGCGGCATCATGGCCGGAAAGTTGAACGGCATGATCGAGCCGACAACACCCAAAGGCTGGCGCATGGAATACATGTCAATGCCGGGGCCCGCGCTGTCGGTAAACTCACCCTTCAGCATCTGCGGTGCGCCAATGCAGTATTCGATCACTTCCAGACCACGCTGCAAATCACCCTTGGCGTCGGGGATGGTTTTGCCGTGCTCGCGGCTCAGCGCTTCGGCCAGTTTGTCCATGTCGCGGTTCATCAGGCCGACCATGGCCATCATGACGCGCGCGCGCTTCTGCGGGTTGGTTGCGCCCCATGCGGGCTGGGCGGCGGCGGCGGCCTCAATCGCGGAGGTGGTTTCCGCCGCACTGGCCATCGGGCACTTGTATTGAACTTCGCCAGTTGCCGGGTTGTAGACGTCGTCGAAACGACCGGACGTTCCGGCGACCATTTCGCCGTTCAGGAAATGGGTCAGGTCTTGCATCAATAGCTCCTCCGATAAATTTGCGCGCAGAATAGGCTTGCAGAAATCCCGCGAACAGAGGCAATGTCTCAAAAGAGTTTTGCAAAAATGCAAAAGGGATCAAAATGACCCCAAATTGGGATGATATGCGGATTTTCCTGGCTGTTGCGCGCGAGGAAAGCCTGTCTTCCGCTGGTCGCATCCTGAAGATCGACCCTGCCACCGTCGGTCGGCGCATTGCGCGCCTGGAGGCGACGCTGGATTCCACATTGTTCACCAAGTCGCAGCAAGGCTATGTTCTGACCCCGGCGGGACAGCGGCTGTTGGAACACGGGCTGCACGCAGAAGAGGCGATGCGCGCGGCGGCCGGGGCGGTAACAGGGCCAACAAAAACGCTAAGCGGGCAAATCAGAATTGGCGCGCCGGACGGCAGTGCCAACTATCTGCTGCCGCAGGTGTGTGCCAAAATCAGCGACGCAAACCCTGATCTGGACATTCAGATCCTTGCGCTTCCGCGTGTGATCAACCTGTCCCGTCGCGAGGCGGATATGGCGGTTACGGTCAGTGCGCCGACCGCCGGACAGCTGTTGGTGAAGAAGGTCAGCGACTACAAGCTGCACATGGTCGCGACCGAAGAGTATCTGAAGCGACATGATCCGATCCGGAGCATAGCTGACCTGAAGGGCCACAGGTTGATCGGCTATATCCCTGACATGATCTTTGACCGGGAACTCGACTACCTGAATGACATTGGCGTTGACCGTGTCGCTCTTGCATCGAATTCGGTATCGGTTCAACTGCGGCAGGTCTGCCTGGGAACAGGGGTTTGCGTGGCGCATGATTTCACGTTGCCGTTCCACCCGGGGCTTCGGAAAATCCTGACGGATCAAGTGAGTTTGACGCGCAGCTTCTATCTGGTCAGGCATCAAGGTGACCAGCGCAACGAGCGGTTGAACCGCTTTGCGGATGCCCTGACACGCGGTATTCGCGATGAAGTGCTTCGTTTGGAAGCAGGTCCCGACGCTTGACAGGTCGCGGCAATCGCGCAACGCTTTGGAATAAGTGTTATTATTCCGGAGGTATTCTTCATGCTAGTCCAGGCCATCCTGAAGTCCAAAGCGACAGATGGTGTCGTGACCGTGGCGTCAACGGCGACAATCTCAGAGGCCTCGAAGATTCTTGCGGACAAGCGGATCGGAACGGTCGTTGTTTCCGACGACGGTGGCGAAACCGCGGCCGGCATCCTGTCGGAACGAGACATCGTCCGGGAACTGGCGGCCAGCGGCAGTGGTTGTCTGAACCAACCGGTAAAGTCTTATATGACCCAAGACCTCGTCACGGCGACGCGCCAGACCACCGTGGAAGACATTATGTCCCGTATGACAGAGGGGCGCTTTCGCCACATGCCGGTGGTTGAAGATGGAAAACTCGTAGGCATTGTCACTTTGGGTGATGTGGTGAAGGCTCAGCTTTCCGAACTCGCGATGGAAAAAGACGCCCTTGAAGGCATGATAATGGGGCACTGACGACAAGGGTTGCCCAAGCAATCACTTGCACCTGCAGCAAAGTTATGTTTGCTTGCGCAGAAATTTTGTTGCGCAGGAGGGCGCGATGCGGGTTGGATTGTATCCTGGAACCTTTGATCCCATCACCATGGGGCACATCGATATCATCCGTCGAGCGGCAGCTTTGGTGGACAAACTAGTTATCGGTGTGGCCATCAACCGGGACAAGGGCCCTCTGTTCTCGCTGGAAGAGCGCGTGGCCATGATCGAAGCGGAATGCGCCAGGCTGTCCGAGCAGACCGGAACCGAAATCATCGCGCATCCCTTCGAAAACCTGCTGATTGATTGTGCGCGGGATGTAGGCGCGCAAATCATCGTGCGCGGCCTGCGTGCGGTTGCCGATTTCGAATACGAATTTCAGATGGTCGGCATGAACCGGGCTCTGGACGATTCGATCGAGACCGTGTTCCTGATGGCCGAAGCGCGCCATCAGGCGATCGCGTCCAAGCTGGTGAAGGAAATCGCCCGGCTGAACGGGGACGTGTCGAAATTCGTCACGCCCCGTGTCAATGATGCGCTGAAAAAAAGGTTAGGCTAAGGCACCCATTGCGGCCGCAGTATCCAGCATCCGGTTCGAAAAGCCCCATTCATTGTCATACCACGCCAGCACACGAACCAGCGTGCCATCAGTGACTTTGGTTTCAGCCAGTGACACGGTCGAGCTGTGCGGGTCGTGATTGAAGTCGATGGAAACCAGAGGACGGCTTTCCGCGGCAAGAACGCCGGGGATTTTGGCAGCCGCATCGACGAACAGTTGGTTGACCTCTTCTTCGGTCGTGGGGCGTGAAACCTCGGCCACAAGATCAACGACCGAGACATTCGGGGTTGGAACGCGGATGGCCTGACCGGTCAGTTTTCCTTTGAGTTGCGGCAGCACCAGGCCCACGGCAGCGGCCGCACCGGTTGTCGTAGGGATCATCGACAGCGCCGCCGCTCGGGACAGGTAGGGATCTTTTCCCACTGTATCATGCACCGGCTGGCTGGCAGTGTAAGCGTGAACAGTGGTCATATTGCCGTGCTTGATACCAAGGCCGGCATCCAGAGCCGCAGCAACAGGAGACAGGCAGTTGGTGGTGCAGGATGCGTTTGAGACCACCAGATCATCGGCGGTCAGTTCGCCATCGTTGACACCAAAGACGATGGTTTTCACACCGCCGTCACCTCTGGCCGGAGCAGAGATCAGAACTTTCCGGGATCCGTTCTTGAAGTGACGTTCCGCCGCTTCGCGCGTACGAAACACACCCGTACATTCCAGAACGACGTCTATATCCGACCAGGGCAGATCCTCGGGGTTGCGCTCGCTGCTCAGCCGAATTGGTCCACGACCCACGTCCAGACCTGCATCGCTGAGCGTAACCGGGTTGGGGTAGCGGCCGTGAACGCTGTCAAATTCAAACAGGTGCGCGTTCATCTCGGGTTTGCCAAGATCGTTGATCGCGACGATCTCAACGTCCGTACGTCCGCTTTCCATCACCGCGCGCAGAACCCCGCGCCCGATCCGTCCAAATCCGTTGATCGCCAGTTTCAAGGTCATGGTCTGCTCCGTCCAAATGTCTCAGTAACATGAGTTAGCGCTAACAATGACAGATCAAGCGAAATGTCAAGGAAAACCTCTGTCACCGCCAGAAAGCGAGCCAGTCCAGAAAGTCGTAAAGCTTCTTTCCGAGGAAAAGCAGATGTTCGGTGCCGTACAGCGCCACATCCAGCATGATACCGCCGAGAAGAAGAAGGCCGAGCCAGATAGCGATTTGGTTGGTCATGGCTGTCCCGAACGTAAAATGCCCGCTCAGATAACCTGAGCGGGCATCAAGGTACAAGCGAAGTCCGAAGGGTCAGTTAAGGCGGCCCATCGCAACAGCTACGTCGGCCATACGGACCGAGAAGCCCCATTCATTGTCATACCAGGCCAAAACGCGGACCATGCGGTCATCGACAACGCGGGTCTGATCCGGTGCAAAGATCGAGCTTTCCTCGGTGTGGTTGAAGTCGGTCGACACCAGCGGAGCGGGCTCATATCCCAGAACGCGCTGCATCGGGCCTTTGGCGGCCTCTTCGACGATGGCGTTGATTTCCGCCGTGCTTGTGTCGCGCGAGGCACGGAACGTCAGGTCCACCGCTGAAACATTCGGGGTAGGGACGCGAATGGCGGAACCGTCAAGACGGCCTTTCAGGTTTGGCAGAACTTCACCCAGCGCCTTGGCGGCGCCGGTCGAGGTCGGGATCATCGACATTGCAGCAGCGCGGGCGCGGTAGAGGTCGCTGTGGCGACGGTCCAGTGTCGGCTGGTCGCCTGTGTAGGCGTGGATTGTCGTCATGATGCCGTGTTCGATGCCGACGCCCTCGTCCAGCACCTTGGCCAGCGGGGCGAGGCAGTTGGTCGTGCACGAACCGTTCGAAACCATGTTGTCATTGGCGGCCAGCGTGTTGTGATTGACGCCGAAAACGATGGTCTTGTCCACGTTCTTGCCCGGAGCCGACAGAAGAACCTTGCCGGCGCCACGTTCCAGATGCGTTTTGGCCTTCAGGCCATCGTTGAACTTGCCGGTGCATTCAAGAACGACGTCACAGCCTTCCCAGTCCAACTCGGTCATGTCGTAGGTCGAGAACATCTGCATCGGGCCGCGACCCAGATCCATGGTATTGCCGTCAATGGTGATGTCGCGCGGAAAACGCCCGTGAACACTGTCATATTTCAGCAGATGCGCCGAGGTTTCCAACGGGCCAGTTGCGTTGACTTTGATCACTTCGATGTCGTTGCGCCCGGACGCGGCGATGTGCGACAGGGTGCAGCGGCCAATACGGCCAAAACCATTGATACCGACCTTGATGGTCATATGACGTCTCCAGATGCGCTTGCTTTGAGGGCCATATAACGGCGAAAAGGGAATCTCAAAAGGGCAAAAACGGCATATTTTTAAGGTGTTAGCGCAAACCTGCGCCGGTTGCGCTAACGCTTGCGCTAGCCGTTGGATCAGGTAGGGTCCGGTTGGCGACAGCAGATTGAAGGGAAACGCGATGAGTGGTCTTTTGGCCCTGTTGGATGATGTGGCAGGCATTGCCAAAGTTGCGGCGACATCAGTGGATGATGTGGTCGCGGCGGCAGGCAAAGCGGGGGCCAAAACCGCCGGTGTGATCATTGATGACGCAGCAGTGACGCCGAAATACGTGCAAGGTTTCGCCCCGGCGCGCGAGTTGCCGATCATCTGGCGCATTGCGCGCGGGTCGATCTTTAACAAGATCATACTCTTGCTGCCCGTCGCCTTGTTGCTGGCCAATTTTGCGCCGTGGCTGATCACGCCCTTGTTGATGCTTGGCGGGTCATATTTATGTTTTGAAGGGGCCGAGAAGATTTTTCATGTGCTGTTTCCTCATGGCAGCCATGTGATTGAGAACGATATGAAAAACCGCGATCCGGGCCACCTGGAGGAGCAAAAGGTCAAGGGCGCTATCAAGACCGATTTCATTCTGTCTGCCGAGATCATGACCATTGCATTGGCGGCGATCGAAGCCCCGAACCTGTGGATGCAGGCCGCGACGCTGGCCGTTGTCGGGATCGGCGTGACGGTGGCCGTCTATGGGTCCGTCGCGCTGATCGTGAAAATGGATGATGTGGGGCTTTATCTGGCGCAGAACGCGCCGACACCTATCGGTCGCGGTTTGGGCCGAGGGTTGGTCAAGGCAATGCCCGGGGTGATGAAAACCCTGTCGATTGTGGGAACTGCGGCGATGCTGTGGGTGGGGGGCTCGATCGTCATCCACGGGATGGAGGTTCTGGGCTTTGGCTGGCTGGGCCATCATATCCATGATTGGGCCTATGCCATTGGGCATTCCGTCTCTGGTCAATGGGTTGGTGCGGTTGAGTGGGTATCCAAGGCCACGATGGATGGCGTATTTGGTTTGGCCTGGGGATTGGTTTTGATCCCGGTGGCGACCAAGATAATCATGCCGCTGTTCAGCAAATCCGAAACGCATTGAAACCAAAATGAAAAGGGCGGCCAAGGCCGCCCTTTACTCGATCAGAAGGGACTGTCTTACAGTCCCAACAATTCCTTGACCTTGGCCACGGTTGCTTCGGCCGTGATGCCGAAATGCTTGTACAGCTCACCGGCAGGGGCCGAGGCACCAAAGCTGGACATGCCGATGAAGCCTGCCTTGGCTTCGCGGCCACGCTCGCCCAGCAGCCAGCGATCCCAGCCACCGGCGCGCACGGCGGCCTCGATGCCGACGCGGACCGGACCGGCAGGCAGTACCCGCTTGCGATAGGCTTCGTCCTGCTGTGCGAACAGCTCCATGCAGGGCATCGAGACGACGCGGGTGCCGATGCCTTCGGCTTCGAGCATCGCTTTGGCTTCCATGGCCAGCGAAACCTCTGACCCGGTGGCAATCAGGATCGCCTGACGCTTGCCCTCGGCCTCGGCCAGAACATAGGCGCCTTGTGCGGTCAGGTTCTTGGTCTTGTGATCCTTGCGCACGGTCGGCACGCCCTGGCGGGTCAGCGACAGGACCGAGGGGCTGTCCTTGAAGGTCAGCGCCAGTTCCCAGGCTTCGGCGGTTTCGATCGTATCGGCGGGGCGGAACACATAGGTGTTCGGCGTCGCGCGCGAGATGGCCAGATGTTCCACCGGCTGGTGGGTCGGACCGTCCTCGCCCAGACCGATCGAGTCATGGGTCATTACGAAAACCGACGGGATCTTCATCAGTGCCGCCAGCCGCATGGATGGGCGGGCATAATCGGTGAAGGCCATGAAGGTGCCGCCATAGGGGCGGATACCGCCGTGCAGCGCCATACCGTTCATCGCTGCGGCCATGCCGTGTTCGCGAATGCCGTAGTGGATATAGCGGCCCTTGCGGTTTTCCGGCAGGAACACGCCCATATCAGCCGATTTTGTGTTGTTCGATCCGGTCAGGTCGGCCGAGCCGCCAACAGTCTCGGTCATGATCGGGTTCACGACGTTCAGAACTTTTTCGGACGAGGCACGGGTGGCCAGTTTCGGCTGTTCTTCAGACATCTGTTTTTTGAACGCACGAATGGCGCCAGCCAACCGCTTGGGGGCCTCAAATGCATAGGCGCGTTTGAATTCGGCCTGCTTCCTCTCGGAAAGCTGGGCAAAACGTTCTTCCCAAGCAGCACGTTCGTCTGTGCCGCGTGCACCAATGGCTTCCCAAGCGGATTTGACGTTGGCTGGAACTTCGAATGTGTCGTGCGGCCAGCCATAGGCCTCTTTCGCGGCTTTCAGCTGTTCCTGATCCGTCAGTGCGCCATGACCTTTCGAGGTGTCCTGCGCAGCATGACCCAGGGCGATATGGGTTTCACAGGCGATCATGGTTGGTTTCTTGGACTTTTTCGCCTGAACTATGGCCGCATCGATGGCTTTGGGGTCATGACCGTCGATCTCAATCACGTGCCAGCCAGAGGCCGCAAACCGGCGGACCTGATCGGTGCGATCGGCGATATCGACAGTGCCGTCGATTGTGATGTTGTTGTTGTCCCAGAAGACGATCAGTTTGCTCAGCTCATGACGGCCGGCCAATGTGATCGCTTCCTGACTGACACCTTCCATCAGACAGCCGTCGCCCGCGATCACATAAGTATAGTGATCCACGACCTTCTTGCCGTAATGCGCGCGCTGGATTTCCTCGGCCATGGCAAAGCCCACCGCGTTGGAAATGCCCTGCCCAAGAGGCCCGGTGGTGGTTTCAACACCGTCGATCAGAAAGTTTTCGGGGTGACCCGCGGTCTTTGCGCCCAACTGGCGGAAATTCTTGATCTCGTCCAGCGTCACATCGGCGTGACCGGTGAGATAGAGCAGCGAATAGACCAGCATCGAACCATGGCCAGCCGACAGGATGAACCGGTCGCGGTCCGGCCAGTTCGGGGCCGAGGCATCAAATTTCAGGTGCTTTTCGAACAGAACGGTCGCAACATCGGCCATGCCCATGGGCATTCCGGAATGGCCGGAATTTGCGGCGGCGACGGCGTCAAGGGTCAGGGTGCGGATTGCCGCAGCTTTGTCCCAGTGTTCGGGGTTGGCTTTGCGCAGCGCAGTCAGGTCCACGGGCGTTGTTCCTTTGGATAAAAAGCAGATTGCGGGCTCAATACCATTCAGCACCCAAAGTGCAAGCGGAACTGGGCCTTGATTGCACTGGGCGGGTGAAGAGTGCGGCCCAAGTGGTTGAAACCAAACAGTGGGTATTTTCTGTCGCATTCCGTTAGACTGTCAGCAGGCGGGATTCGGTTTTGATTCGGATCACTTCGCGACAGAATGAACCTTGATAAAGAGGTGACAGGGGCATGAGCCAGTTAGAGGAACTACAGCACCGCATTGTTGCGGCGATGGACCGTATCAGTGCGGGCGTCGAGGGGTTGGGCGGTGCGTCCCGGAATGCTGAGGCAAGTGAGAGGCTTCAAGCCGAACTTGAAGACGAAAGAGTCGCCAATGCACAGCTTCAGGAACGACTGAAAACCCTGAAAGAGCAGCACGAAAAACAAGTGGACGCGCTGCGTGCCGATCTGGAAGAGCTGCGCACGGAACTAGCGGATGCCCCAGACGCGGATGCGCTGCGCGCAGAGCTGGAGGAAGCCCGGGCGAAAATCGCGTCTGTCGAAGCGGCCCGCGCCGAGCTGGCCGAGGCCAAGGCGGCCTTGGACAACAGTGCCGAACTGGACGCGTTGAAGGCCGAGAACGAAAGGCTGCGTGCCGAACTTGACGGCATCGAAGATCCTTCGGCGTTGAAGGCCGAGCTTGAGCAAATGCGTGAATTGCTTGCTCAGGCAAAAGAAGTTGAAGCGGAAAACAGCCGCCTCAAGGCCGAACTTGAAGATACGGAACGGGTCAATGAACTGAGCGCAGAGCTTGAGATGCTGCGGGCCGAACGGGCCAGCCATGGCGCTGCGATGTCCCGGCTGGATGACGATCTGCAACGTATGCGCAAGGCGAACGAACAGTTGCGGAATTCGGTCGAAGAATTGCGTTCTGCGGCCGCAGAAGGGTTGACGGACGCTGAATTGCTGAACCGCGCCACCGTCGCCGAGTTGGAGGCGACACGTGCCGCGCAGGCTTCGGATGCCGCCGAAGCCCAGGCCGTGTTGGCACGGTTGGAACCTCTGCTGTCGCAGGCAAAACTTGTAGAAGGTGAGGTAGAGTAATGCCCGAGGTAACCATTCATATTGGCGGGCGGGGTTTTGACGTGTCCTGCCGGGACGGGGAAGAACCCTTTCTGCACGCGGCCGCCAAAATGCTGGATGACGAAGCGCAGGTACTGTCCGATCAGATCGGGCGGATGCCGGAAGCGCGCATGTTGCTGATGGCCGGTCTGCTGCTGGCTGACAAGACGGCGGCAACGGAAGACAAGGTCAAGGCGTTAGAGGCCAAGCTGGCCGAGGCAGAGGCCGAGCTTCAATCGCTGCGAAACGCGCCTGCGCCGGAGCCCGAGCGCATTGAAGTCGCGGTCGTCCCGCCATCCGTCACGGATACGCTGGCAGAACTGGCGGCACGTGCAGAAGCGCTGGCTTCGGTCGTCGAGGAGAAGAAGGCAGAATGACATATCTGCGCAATTTCTTCTGCGGTGCTTTGCTTGTTTTCCCGGCAACAGCGGCACTCGCCGAAATCGACATTCTGTCTGTCACCTTTACCTGCGAGAACGGCGTGCCGTTGCCGGTGACCTATTTCAACGCGCCCGACGGTTCAGGCGCGGCGGCGACGATGGTGGACAATACTCTGGTCGCGATGCGCCAGGTCGAAAGCGGATCGGGCATCCGCTATGAGTCTCTCGGAGCCGAAGGAACCTATATCCTGCGCTCAAAAGGCTGGAACGCGTCAATCAGCTATTTGGCGGCGGGTGCCGCCAATGAGCAGGCGATTTATCGGGACTGTTCCAGCCGGTAGGCAGGATTACGCGTTTGCTTCGCGGATTTTGTCGGCTGCTTCCTTGTTGTAGCCGACACCGTTTTCATCAAAAAGCGTGTCCAGCTCACCCGAAAGGGTCATCTCGGTGATGATGTCGCAACCGCCTACGAATTCGCCTTTGACATACAGCTGCGGCACGGTTGGCCAGTCGGAATAATCCTTGATGCCCTGACGCACGTTTTCGTCGGCCAGCACGTTAACGTCGGTGTATTCGACGCCCATATAGTTCAGAACGCCGGCCACGCGGGACGAGAAACCACATTGTGGCATCTCCTTGGTGCCTTTCATGTACAGCACCACGTCATTGGCTTTGACGGTTTCGTCGATCTGGGTTTTCACATCGGTCATTTTGCGTTTCCTGTTCGTTTCTCCAACGGGAGAGTCATGTGTTCGCCTCGAAAGAAGCCGAGAAGCTTATTCCGGCACTTTGGTGGTGAGCGCCAGCGCGTGCAATTCTCCGTCCGGGCCGTCCATCTTGCCCTTCAGAGCTGCGTAAACAGCGCGCTGTTGCTGAACCCGGTTTTTGCCGCGAAAGCTTTCATCCACCACCATGGCAGACATATGAACACCGTCACTTCCGCCGACCTGAATCTCGGCGTCGGGAAAGGCTTCACGCAGCAGGTGTTCGATTTCGTGGGCGCTCATCGGCATGTAGGTAACTCCAGAAGGTCTTTCCCAAGATGTAGAGCGCATGAACCGGGCGTGCAAGAGCACTGGCACATGCAAAAACAACCAAACCCGCACCGGGTCACGACGCGGGTTTCGATTGGCATTCGCGTGGCGTTGTCAGGCGACAGCCTCGGCAAAGCTGTTGCGGTAAATCGCGGCAAGTTCATCAAGCGAGGCTTCCGAGCTGCCGATCTTCACCGTATCGCCGGTGAAACGACCAACCGCATTCAGCGGAACACCGGCCTGACCGGCCGCAATCATCAATGCCTCGGCCTGATCGAAGTTGCAGGCAACAAGATAGCGGGCCTGATCTTCACCGAACAGGAATTCAGTCGGGGCGTCGTCCAGACATACGCCAACGCCGGCGGCTTCTGCCAGTTCGAAGGCAGCCAGAGCGATACCGCCATCGCTGAGGTCGGTGCAGGCCTTGATCATCTCGCGGTTGGCGCGGATGAAATCACCGTTGCGCTTTTCGGCATCCAGATCGACATGAGGTGCATCGCCGTCTTCGCGGTTGAAGACCTCTGCCAACAGGGCGGACTGACCCAGATGCCCCTTGGTTTCACCGATCACCAGCGCGACATGACCTTCGCGCACCTCGTTGCCGATGACTTCGTCCGAGTGCTGCAACAGGCCGACTGCACCAATGGTGGGGGTCGGCAGAATGGCCTGTCCGTCGGTCTCATTGTACAGAGAGACGTTGCCCGACACGATCGGCATATCCAACGCGCCGACTGCGGCGCCGATGCCCTGAATGGCACCGACAAACTGGCCCATGATCTCGGGCTTTTCGGGGTTGCCGAAGTTCAGGTTGTCCGTGGTGGCCAGCGGCTTGGCTCCGACGGCGGTGAGGTTGCGATAGGCCTCGGCCACGGCTTGTTTGCCGCCCTCAAAAGGGTTTGCGCGCACATAGCGCGGGGTCACGTCGGATGTGAAGGCAAGCACCTTGTCGGTCCCGTGGACGCGGACCATGCCCGCACCCAGACCCGGCGTGCGGACGGAATCCGCCATCACCATGGTGTCGTACTGTTCATAGACCCACTGCTTGCCTGCGTAGTTGGGCGAAGCGAGCAGGGCGCGCAGCCCGTCAATCGGGTCGATCTGAGGCACTTCGGCCAGTTCTTCTGCCTCTGGCGTAGGCTCCCATGGGCGGTCATACTCCGGCGCGGTAGAAGACAATTTGGACAGAACCAGATCGGCTTTGACTTCACCGTTATGCATGATCAGGAAGCGGTCTTCGGCAATGGTTTCGCCGACGATCGCGAAATCGAGATCCCATTTTTCGAACACGGCGCGGGCCTCGGCCTCAAGCTCGGGCTTGAGGACCATCAGCATACGCTCCTGAGATTCGGACAGCATCATTTCATAGGCTGTCATGTTTTCTTCGCGCTGTGGGACGTTTTCCAGATCAAGGCGCACGCCAAGGCCACCCTTGTCGCCCATTTCAACGGCCGAGCAGGTCAGGCCCGCCGCGCCCATGTCCTGGATCGAGATCACCGCACCGGTCTGCATCAGTTCCAGCGTCGCCTCCATCAGGCGTTTTTCGGTAAAGGGGTCGCCGACCTGAACGGTGGGACGCTTTTCCTCGATTGTGTCGTCGAATTCGGCAGATGCCATGGTTGCGCCGCCCACGCCGTCGCGACCGGTTTTTGCACCCAGGTAGACGACGGGCATACCCACGCCCGAGGCTGCCGAGTAGAAGATCTTGTCACTGTCGGCCAGACCGGCTGCAAATGCATTCACCAGGCAGTTACCGTTGTAGGCAGGGTGGAAGCGGACTTCGCCGCCGACGCAAGGCACGCCGAAGCAGTTGCCATAGCCGCCGATACCCTCGACCACGCCGTTGACCAGTTGACGGGTCTTGTGGTGGCCGGGTTCGCCAAAGGACAATGCGTTCATGGACGCGATGGGGCGTGCGCCCATGGTGAAGACGTCGCGCAGGATGCCCCCCACGCCGGTCGCCGCACCCTGATAGGGTTCGATGTAAGACGGGTGGTTGTGGCTTTCCATCTTGAAAACCACGGCCTGACCGTCGCCAATGTCCACCACGCCTGCGTTTTCACCGGGTCCGCAGATCACCTGGGGCCCAGAGGTGGGCAGGGTGCGCAGCCATTTCTTCGAAGATTTGTAGGAACAGTGCTCGTTCCACATGGCCGAGAAAATGCCGAGCTCGGTGAAAGTAGGTTCACGCCCGATGATCTCGAGGATCATGTCATATTCCTCGGGCTTGAGCCCGTGTGCGGCAATCAGATCGGGTGTGATGGCGGGCTCTTGCATCTTCTGTCCTGTGTCCAAGTGGGCCGAGATTGCGCGCCTTGTAGGGCAAGCGCGCGCGTGTGGAAAGGGTCAAGACGGCGCAGGTTGCGTCTTTCAAAGAAAAACGGAACCGGCATCACTGCCGGTTCCGGATGAATGCGCCCCGAAATGGGTGCATGCAGCTGGCGTGGGCCGCGAGGGTTACGCCGATCCCTGATCCTTGTTGAGCTGCGCTGCGGCCGCGGCACCAACAGCCGTCTTCTGTTCCGGGGTCAGGTTTTCATTGTCGTCCAGACCCGGAATTGCAACGCGCACCTCGCGGCGGGCAAAGTCGATGCCGTTTTCCTTGAAGGCCGCCTTGACCCGGTTGAAGATCTCTTTGCGCAATGTGAACTGCTTGCCGGGCTTGGCCATGAACTTGCCACGGATGATCATGCCGACATCGTCAAAATCGAACACACCTTGCGATTTGAACGGTTGCAGGAAGCCATCCTTGTGGGTCTCGTCCTCCATCATCTCAGCGCCGATCTTCTTGAAGATCTTCTTGACCTTGTTGGGATCGGTGTCGAACGGCACGGTGAATTTCAGCTTCATGATCACCCAGTCGCGGCTGAAATTTGTCAGCTTCTGAATCTCACCGTAGGGAATCGTGTGTACGGGGCCGCGATGGTGACGCAACTGCATCGAGCGAACCGAGATCTTCTCGACAGTTCCCATCGTGCCGCCGACGTCGACATATTCTCCGACGCGGAAGGCATCGTCGATCAGGAAGAAAACCCCGCCCACGATGTCAGCAACCAGCTTCTGCGCACCAAAGCCGATCGCCAATCCCAGAACACCGGCACCGGCCAAAAGCGGCGTAATATTGATGCCCAATGCGCCCAGCGCCAGCAGGCCAAAAATCACGGCAATCGTAATCTGGGCCGTGATCCGCATCAGAGGCAGAACCGTCGCCAGACGAGAGCCGCCGGCACCGCCGCCTTCACCGCCTGCCTCTTCGTCCAGGGCCTCGGCCGCAGTCTGTTCCCTGGCCAGTCGGCGGTTGATCCAGAGCGAGACGACCTCGTTCAGGATATAGCCGATGGCGATGATCAGCAGGAATTCGATCACAGCCCCGCCGACTTCGGCACCGACACCGGCCGAAGCGACGTTGCGCAGGTCAAGATGCCATGCGCGTGCAATCATGAAAACCACGACCAAGCCGGCGATAACGCGACCAATCCGGATATAGCTGCGTTTCGCGGAACGGTAGGCGCGTTCGGCAAGAGGGCCTTCGCCCGACATTGGCGGTTGCAAATGCCGCACAAGACCGCGGATCAGCGTATCCAGCGCAGGGGCAATCAACAACCAGAACATCGTCGTGAAATGCGCACCGCTGGTCAGCAATCTCAGTGTTGCCGGATCACGCTGCGCGACCAGGAACTCGACCAGCAGCCAGATTGCCACCGAAACGCCGATGGCAAAATAGGGGTAATAATGCGCAACTTCTTCATCGAATTTCGTGTGATCCGGGTCTGTCCCAAGCATCATCTGCGACAGTCCTTCGCGCGCGGTCCACGCGATTACGGCGATATAGACGTGAATTGCAGCGTTCAGCCAGAAGCCGATGCGGGTATCGTCACCCGTGATGCCATTGAGCGCGTTGAACCGAACGACGAACAGCGTGAACCCGATCAGGATCAACAGGCCGATCAGGTTGCGGTGCAGGTACTTTGCCCAGTGGTCGTCGATATTGACCAGCCGAAATTGCGGCTTTTCCGGTGCCAGAACAAACCGGGACGCTGCTGCACCCAATCGCGGCACCCAGATAAGATAGAATACAAACGGTGCAGCATAGGTGATCTGTTCCGTGGTCAGAAGACCGCGGCCAACCGCGCGGATCACGACATAGAAAATGATCAGCCCGGCGATTTCGCGGCAGAACCGACGAAACAGGTATCTGACGGCGCCCCAAAGGTCGGCCTCGTCCGCCGCTTCGGTCGCTTCATGCCAGCGACGTGTCAGGAAGATGAACAGCTTTTCCGCAATGAACCCGACAACAAGCACAGAAAGGACAAGTCCCATAAGTGTAAAGACACCGGTCGTTCCGAATGTATCGCTAAAATTGCTGAACGCGGTAATCTGCGCGGTGATAATGTTGGGAGCGGTAGTCAGAACATGTGTCCAGGATGCGACCATGGCTGCCCAAATCTCGCTTATCTCGGTCAACGGGTCTTCTACGTCCGCCTTTTCGGCGGCTTGTTTTTCCGCCACGGCATCAAGACGCTCCAATAGAATTGCGCGAACCTGATCATCGGACATGCGTGCAACAAGATCGTCGACCTGTTCGGGTGTCAGGTCTTCCGGAATGGCCACTGTAGAAGTTGAACCGGAGTCCTGTGCATATAGTGGCACTGCCATGAACAATGCGGAGACGAGCGCCAAAACCAGGCGGAGTGGGTGGAACATGTATTTTCCCTCAAACACGAAATTGTATCGTTTTTTGGGGATCATATGCCTGTGCGTGTATTTTTCCCAGAGCTTTCGCTGACTTAATGCAGGGTCCAGCCAAAAAAAAGGCCGAGCTATGAGCTCGGCCGTAGTCCAACAGGGAGGTATGAAGATGATGAGCGTTTCAGCATCACCGCCTTCGAGTGCTCATTTAGGGGTCAGTTTGTGAACGTTCAAGGCAATTAACTCTGTGATCACTTCATGTCCGTTATGCTATTTGCGCATAGCTACAGTTTTCCCATCTGTTTCAGCTGCTTACGCTGTGCGATGATTTCGTCCTGCACGAAGTCGCGAAACGCGCCAACGCGTTTTGAATGCCGTAATTCTTCCGGGTAGGCCAGATAAACCGGAACATCTGCGGTTTCGATGTCTGACAGGATGGGCACGAGGTGCGGAAAATCCTGAGTGACATAATCGGGCAGAACACCGATGCCCAGATTGTGCAAAACGCCCTGAAGCACACCAAAATAGTTGTTCACAGTCAGCAAGGACCCGGGATTATAGGTCATCAGGTGGCGCACCATAGCGGCACTGGCCCCAACCTGCGGCGCCGCAGGGGTCTGACAAATCAGACGGTGGTCCTTGATCTCTTCCAGGGACTGCAACATGCCGCCGTGGTTTTCGATATAATCCTGGGTTGCATACAACATCATCTGAACGGTCATAAGGCGCTTGCGCACCAGATCAGCCTGGCTGGGCTCTTTCATGCGGATGGCGACGTCCGCTTCGCGCATCGGAAGATCCAGAACGCGTTCTTCAAGCATCAGGTCGATGTTCAGGTCCGGGTATTGCTCATAAAGTTTCGGCAAGCGCGGTGCCAGCCAGAGTGTTCCAAAGCCGAAGGTCGTCGTGACACGCAAAACACCAAAGACTTCTTCCTCGCTGTCGCGAATACGTGCAGCTGCGGCATCCAACCGTTTCGACATGGCGGATGTGGCGTCAAACAACAACTCGCCCTGTTCGGTGAGAATCAGCCCCCGCGCGTGACGGTGGAACAGGGTGGCATCCAGAGACTCTTCCAATGCGCGGATCTGTCGGCTTACGGCGGATTGAGACAGGTTCAGCTTGTCTCCGGCGTGCGTAAGGCTGCCTGCATCGGCCACCGCGTGAAATATTCTAAGCTTGTCCCAATCCATCACCGCAACTTTCGTTATCTTTCAGAAGCCCTATATGAAATAGGTAACAAGTTCTACATTCAAAGGACGAAATCGTTACATATCAGTGGATAAATTCTATACAGGTCAGAAATTATGACCTAAAATGAACCCAAGTAAAGCACACTGATCTGACGAGGGGAGACGTCTGATGAGCCAGCCACAGATAACGCTGAACGACCGGTTCGATCTTGAGAAAAACCCGGTTCTTCTGAATGGAACGCAGGCGCTTGTGCGCTTGATGCTGATGCAAAAGGCCAGAGACCGGCAAGCGGGCCTTAACACCGCGGGATTGGTCACCGGATATCGCGGGTCGCCTTTGGGGGCAGTGGATCAGCAAATGATGCGGGCCCAAAAGCCTCTGGCCGAAAGCGATATCACGTTTCAGTTCGGTTTGAACGAAGACCTGGCGGCTACCGCGCTTTGGGGCAGCCAGCAGGCGGGTCTGCGCGGCGACGGCAAATTCGATGGGGTCTTCGGGCTTTGGTATGGCAAGGGACCGGGCGTTGACCGGTCCGGTGACGTCATGCGCCACGCAAACATGGCAGGGACAGCCAAACATGGCGGTGTGCTCATGGCGATGGGCGATGACCATACCGGCGAAAGCTCGACGGTGCTGCATCAGTCGGAATGGTCGCTGGTCGACATGTACATGCCGATCGTCAGCCCCGCTGGCGTTCAGGAAATCCTCGACTATGGAATTTATGGATTTGCACTCAGCCGTTTCGCGGGGGTCTGGGTGGGTCTGAAGACGATGAAAGACACGATCGAAGTCACTTCGGTCGTGGATGGAAGTCCGGACCGGATGCAAATGGTCATCCCTGAATTCGACATGCCGGAAGGGGGGGTGAACATCCGGTTGGGCGACACGCCGCACATGCAGGAAACGCGTGTCATCGATTACAAAAGGTTCGCGGCCGAAACGTTTTCACACGCCAACAAGCTGGACAAACGGATGTGGGGCAAACCCGGCGCCAAGATCGGTTTTGTCGCGGCGGGCAAAAACTGGCTGGACCTGACACATGCGCTTTCGCTTCTGAATATTGACGAAGCCGAGGCCGAGCGTCTGGGGATTACCACGTACAAGGTGGGGCAGACTTTCCCGCTGGATATGGCCGGATTCCACGACTGGGCCGAGGGGCTGGACCTGATCGTGATCGTCGAGGAAAAGCGCAAGCTGATCGAGGTTCAGGTCAAAGAGGCCATCTTTGACGACCGGCGCGGACGCCGGGTCTATGGCTGGTACAAAGGCGGTGCCGGGACATTGCACCGCGAAGAACTGTTCCCGACGCGCGGTGCGCTTGACCCGATCATGATCGCTGAAAAGCTGGGCGAGATCCTGATTGAAGAGGGGCGCGAGACCGATGGTATCCGGGCCGGGCTGGCGTCTTTGTCAGAAGCGCGCCGGGCCGACAACGCACAGGAAATAGCAACGCGGCTTCCGTATTTCTGTTCCGGCTGCCCGCATAACAGCTCGACAAGGGTACCGGAAGGCAGCCGCGCCTATGCCGGCATCGGCTGTCACTACATGGTTCAATGGATGGATCGCGAGACGACCGGTTTCACTCAGATGGGTGGGGAAGGCGCCAACTGGATCGGCGAGGCGCCGTTTTCGACGACCAAGCACGTGTTCCAGAACCTCGGCGATGGCACGTACAACCATTCGGGCGTTCAGGCGATCCGGGCTGCGTTGTCCGCAGGAACGAACATCACCTTCAAGATCCTGTTCAACGACGCGGTTGCCATGACCGGCGGGCAGGAGAATGAGGGCGACCTGACCGCCGAACGGATCGTTGCCGAGGTCAAGGCAATGGGTGTCCGAGAGGTGGCTCTGGTTTACGATGAAAAAGAGGACGTCAACTTCAAGGCTCTGCCCGCCAGCGTTCAGACATACGAGCGTGCCGACCTCATGCAGGTGCAGGAGAAGTTTCGCGAGATCGAGGGCGTATCGGTCATCGTCTATGTACAAACCTGCGCTGCCGAAAAGCGCCGCCGCCGCAAGCGCGGGACATTCCCCGATCCCGACAAGCGTGTGTTCATCAACACCGATGTCTGTGAAGGCTGCGGCGATTGCGGTGTACAGTCAAACTGCGTGTCGATCGTTCCCAAACAGACCGAGCTAGGCCGCAAGCGGGCCATTGATCAATCGAGCTGCAACAAGGATTACTCGTGCTTGAACGGTTTCTGCCCGTCTTTCGTGACGCTTGAGGGCGCGAAAATTCGCAAAGAGGCGACGACCGAAATTGATCTGCCAGATTTGCCAACACCAGATCTGCCGAAGATCACCGGCACGCACAACGTCGTGATTACCGGCGTTGGCGGTACGGGTGTCGTCACCATTGGCGCCATCCTTGCGCAGGCGGCGCAGATTGACGGAAAAGGCGCGGGCATGATGGAAATGGCGGGGCTGGCGCAGAAAGGCGGCGCAGTCCACATCCACTGTAGATTGGCCAACCGCCCCGAGGATATCAGCGCGATTCGCGTCGCCACTGGCGAGGCCCACGCGCTGATCGGCGGCGATCTGGTGGTCTCGGCCGGCGCAAAGACGTTGGGCCTGACGCGCACTGGACGTACGGGGGCCGTCGTGAACAGCCATGAAACGGTGACGGGCGACTTCACGCGTGATACCGAGTTCCGCATTCCGGCGGATCAGCTGGAACTGGCCCTGCAAGCGCGGCTGAAAGAAGATGTCTCGCTGTTTGATGCGACCGAACTGGCGCGCGCGGTGATGGGGGATTCAATCTATTCCAACATGATGATCTTCGGCGCGACCTGGCAGCGCGGGCTGTTGCCGGTCAGCCATCAGGCGATCTTTGAGGCCATCGAATTGAACGGCACGGCGGTCGAACGCAACAAACGTGCGTTTGATATTGGACGTTGGGCGGTTCTGCACCCGGAAGACGTGCAATCCATCCTTGCGCCGACCGTGGCTGAGATGCCTAAGACACTGGATCAGATCATCGCGTTTCGCGCGCAGCACCTGACGGAATATCAAAGCGCCCGGCTGGCCAGGCGGTACCGCAAGCTGGTGGACAGTGTCGAGGACGCGGATTTGCGCGAAGCGGTGGCAAAAGGGTATCACAAGCTGTTGTCGTACAAGGACGAATACGAGGTTGCGCGCCTTCTGCTGACCAGTCGGGAAAAAGCGGCGGCCGAGTTTGACGGTGATTTCAAGATGACCTTTCACCTTGCCCCGCCGATATTCGGCGGATCAGGCAGCAATGGCAGGCCGAAAAAGCGTGCCTTCAGCGAATCCATCCTGACTGCATTGAAGCTGTTGACCAAACTCAAGGCATTGCGCGGCACACCACTGGACATTTTTGGGTATTCATCCGAACGCAAGATGGAGCGCGCCCTTATCCGACAGTATGAAAAGGACATGCGCGAGGTTCTGCCCCTGGTGTCACAGGACACCCGTGATGCGATTGCCGCCCTGGCCCGTTTGCCGCTGGATATCCGCGGATTTGGGCCGGTACTGCGGGAAAATGAGGCCAAGGCTGCGAAACGGCGAGAAGAGCTGCTGGCCGTCATCCGCAGCGGTGGGCCTGAATTGCAAGCTGCGGCAGAGTAATTCGTCACAAGGGTGTCACGATAGCTGGTCAAACCTGTTGCTTGTACTTATTTTGCGGGCAGCAAAACGGAGCCCTTCATGTCTTCTCGTCGTCATGTCGTTCGTGACATCTCGTATGCGCATTCCGCCGAAACCAAGGGGGGGCGGTTGGTCATCAGGCTGATGGAGAACACCACGGGACGGTTGCGTCTGATCAAACGGGCCGACGGATACGAACAAGAAGTCGCAAAGGGTCGGGATTTTTGGTCGGTCATGGTCGATCGCTATGGATTGACCTTGGATGTCGTTGGTGGCGCACTGGCGAATATCCCCAAGGAAGGTCCGCTTATCCTGATTGCAAACCATCCATATGGAATTCTGGATGGGCTGATGATGGGGCATATATTGTCCCAGACCCGTGGTGATTTCCGGATTCTCGCAAATCGCGTTTTCCGCAAGGCCGAAGACCTGAACCGTATCGTTTTGCCTGTTTCGTTTGATGAAACGAAAGAAGCGGTGAAACTGAATCTGGATACGCGGAAGACCGCATTGAATTACCTTGGCGATGGCGGCGCGATCGGGATTTTCCCTGGGGGTACGGTCAGCACCGGCGTCAATCCGTTCGCGCATCCCATGGATCCGGGTTGGCGCGGTTTCACGGCCCGAATGGTGGCCAAATCCAATGCCACCGTCGTTCCGGTGTTCTTCGACGGGCACACGTCACGTCTGTTTCAGATTGCTAGCCATATGCACAACACCCTGCGCATGGGGTTGCTGATCAAGGAATTCAAAAAACGTGTCGATACTCCGGTCAAAGTGGTGATTGGCATGCCTATCGGGCGCGACATTCTGGATCCGCTGGGCAAGGATACGCGCAAGATGATGGATTTCCTGCGCAAAGCGACGTATGAGCTGTCTCCGACACCGCTGAAGTCTTATGACTATGGCTATGAATTTGAGGAACGGCATCGCGCCTGAAGGGGCTAATGGCAGTAGGTATCTTTGATTCCGGATTGGGCGGTCTTACCGTCCTGAGCGCCGCGCAGACACGTCTGCCTGACGTTGATTTCCTGTATTACGCGGACAGCGCGCATGCCCCGTACGGTGTGCGCGATGCCGAGGACATCTATCAGCTGACCCGAAAGGCCGTGCAGGACCTTTGGGATCGCGGCTGCAACTTGGTGATTCTGGCCTGCAACACCGCCAGCGCGGCGGCGCTGCGCCGGATGCAGGAAGAGGGCGTGCCCGAAGGCAAACGTGTGCTTGGTGTCTTTGTTCCCTTGATCGAGGCCCTGACCGAACGGCAATGGGGCGACAATTCCCCCCCACGCGAAGTGGCGGTCAAGCATGTCGCCTTGTTCGCCACGCCAGCCACTGTATCCAGCCGGGCCTTTCAGCGCGAGCTGGCGTTCCGGGCAATTGGCGTGGATGTTGAGGCGCAGGCATGTGGTGGCGTCGTGGATGCCATTGAAGACGGTGACATGATCCTGGCCGAGGCGCTGGTGCGCAGCCATGTGGAAGCCCTCAAGCGCAAGATGCCTGAACCGCAGGCGGCCATTCTGGGCTGTACGCATTACCCGCTTATGGCTGACGTGTTTCAGGCGGCATTGGGACCTGACGTGCAGGTCTATAGCCAGGGGGAACTGGTTGCGGAAAGCCTTGCGGATTATCTCCATCGCCACCCCAACATGCTGGGTAACGGCCCGGGAGGGTTCCTGACGACGGGGAAACCCAATGTGGTGAGCGATCGGGCGACACAGTTCCTCCGACGACAAATCACATTCGAGGCCGCCTGACTTCGGTCAAGGACGCGGCCGCTCTGCTTTCATTAATTCAAGACCGTCGCATCGGCGGTCGTAACATGTGACACACGTTGAGAAGAGGTCTGACATGACCCATAAAATCGCAATTCTGGGCGCTTCGGGTTATACCGGTGCGGAACTGGTGCGGCTGATCGCCGAACACCCCAACATGGAAATCGCCGCGCTGGCCGCCGAACGCAAGGCGGGGATGACCATGGCGCAGGTTTTCCCGCATCTGCGCCACATGGATCTGCCGGACCTGTGCAAGATTTCCGAGATCGATTTTTCCCGGATCGATCTGTGCTTTTGTGCCCTTCCGCACAAGACAAGCCAGGAAGTGATCAGTGCGCTGCCCAAGGATCTGAAGATCATCGATCTATCTGCTGACTTCCGGCTGACTGACCCGGATGAATATGAAAAGTGGTACGGAAACCCGCATACCGCGCTCGAGCAGCAGGAAGAGGCCGTTTATGGCCTGACCGAGTTCTATCGCGACGAAATCCGGGGCGCACGGCTGGTGGCGGGTACGGGGTGCAACGCGGCAACCGGTCAATACGTTCTGCGGCCGCTTGTTTCTGCCGGGGTGATTGATCTGGACGATATCGTGCTGGATCTGAAATGTGCTGTATCCGGGGCAGGGCGGTCGCTGAAGGAAAACCTGCTGCACGCCGAACTGAGTGAGGGCACCAACGCCTATGCCGTCGGCGGGACCCACAGGCATCTGGGCGAGTTCGATCAGGAGTTTTCCAAGCTGGCCGGTCGTACGGTTCATGTGCAGTTCACTCCGCACCTGATCCCTGCAAACCGGGGTATTCTGGCCACCACCTACGTGAAAGGGGACCCGAATAGCATCTATGAAACGCTTGCAAAGGCCTACGCGGATGAGCCTTTCATTCAGATGCTGCCGATGGGCGAGACACCGTCGACCCACCATGTGCGCGGGTCCAACTTCTGTCATATCGGTGTTGTGGCAGACCGGATCGAACGGCGCGCGATCGTGATCGCAGCGCTGGATAACCTGACAAAAGGTAGCAGTGGCCAAGCCTTGCAGAACGCAAATCTGATGTTAGGTGAAATTGAAACCCGGGGCCTGATGATGGCACCGTTATTTCCGTGAGGACGGTATGAAAACGCTCAAGAAACGTCGCCGAGTACAAGTCATTCTGGTAGCTGTCGTTGCCTTGGTGGCATCGACGGCGTTGATTGGCTATGCCATGCGCGACGGGATCAACTTTTTCCGCTCGCCAAGCCAGGTGATTGCCGAACCACCCAAGCCGACCGAGGTCTTTCGGATTGGCGGCCTGGTCGAAGAAGGTTCAATCATCCGTGGGCAGGGCGAAACCGTACATTTTGTCGTCACCGACGGCGGCGAAAGCGTAAAGGTATCTTTCACTGGGGTTCTGCCTGATCTGTTTTCGGAAAATCAGGGCATGGTCGGCACCGGGCGTTACGTGAACGGTGTGTTTGAAGCCACTGAAATTCTTGCCAAACATGACGAAACCTATATGCCGAAAGAAGTCGTGGACGCGTTGAAAGAGCAGGGCGTGTACAAAGAGGCTGAAGAAAGCTGACCTGACCCACATTCGTGTTGAGGGCGTTGCGCGCGGGATGCGGGCAGCGCCCTCGGTCGTTCAGGCTTGTTAATTCTTTTTCGGGATCGTCAGCGCCATTCAACGAAATGAGGGCGCTATGCAAACGGTTCGGCAGATTGCCAATGAAATTGTGCGCCGGGAAGGCGGGTACGTGAATGACCCGGACGATCCGGGCGGGGCAACCAAGTTCGGTGTCACGATCCATACGATGCGCCGGCTTGGATTGGATCTGACGGGGGATGGGCTGGTTGACGTGGCGGATGTCCGGGCGCTTACTCAGCGCGAGGCGGTCGATATCTTTGTTCAGCACTACTTTGAAAAGCCACGCATCGCGCTGTTGCCGGATGTTATGCATGCCTCTGTTTTTGACATGTATGTCAACGCCGGTGCGCAAGCAGTAATAATCCTGCAACGGCTTTTGCGTGATATGGGGTTTGACGTGGTGGCAGATGGCGTGATCGGCGCGCAAACGGCGCACGCATGCACAGACGCGGCCCAACCAGATCCCAACGCGTTGCGCGATGCGTACGGCGTGGCGCGGCGGAACTATTACTTTCGGCTGGCCGACAAACGACCGGCATCCAGAAAATACGCGCGCACCCGATCCGGTGGCAAAGGAGGCTGGATCAAACGGGCCGAAGAGTTTCTGTCGCCACGCTATCGTCTTACGGAAAGTGAATTCAAGGAAAGGGTTGCGGCATGGGGTTGATCTCGGGGGTATTGGCGCTGCTGTTCGGGGGCGGTCGCAACGCTGTGCGTGAGACGGTTGAAATATACCGGGAAAACGCCGAGTCCCGTGCCGAGCGCGCGACAGAGTTGCAAAGTCAGGCAATGACGCAGTTCGGCCGAGAGTTCGTGGTTCCTCAAAAAGGCCTGTTCGACCGCGTCATGGATGGTGTCAACCGGTTGCCGCGCCCGGCTTTGGCGCTTGGAACGCTGGGATTGTTTGTTGCCGCGATGGTGGATCCGCTGTGGTTCGCTGAATGCATGCAGGGCATTGCGCTGGTGCCGGAACCTCTTTGGTGGTTGCTGGGCGTGATTGTCTCTTTCTATTTTGGCGCGCGCCATCAGAGCAAAATGCAGGATTTTCAGCGGGATATAGGCGCAGCCATGCAGCGGTTGCCGACGGTCATGGGGAACATAGAAACGGTGCGGGCCATGCGCAGCGACAGCCCGGGCGTCGCCGACCCCGGCCCTGATGCCAACCTGATACAGAACGCCTCGCGTCCTGATGCGAATCCAGCATTGACCGATTGGCGCAAGCTTCGGGGGCTTTGACCCGCGACACTATGTGCCCTCGGATCGTGCGAAAGTTAATGGCCCCCGGTTCGGCCTCGCAGTATATTCCGGGGCATGATTACAGAGCTTGGCCACTTCGCCCTCATCCTCGCCTTTTTCGTCGCCATCGTGCAAAGCGTGGTGCCTCTGGTCGGTGCGTCAAAAAACTGGACCGGCTGGATGGCTTTTGCCGAGCCTGCGGCCATCGTCCAGTTTCTGCTGACTGCATTTTCCTTCGGTGCGCTGATCTGGGCTTTCATCGTGTCGGACTTTTCGCTGCGGATCGTGGTCGAAAACAGTCATTCGGCCAAGCCGATGATCTACAAGATCAGCGGGACGTGGGGAAACCACGAAGGATCGATGCTGCTTTGGGTGCTGATTGTCACGCTGTTCGGAGCGATGGCGGCATTCTTTGGGGGCGGGTTGCCCCCAAGCCTGAAGGCGCGTGTGCTTGCGGTTCAATCTGCCATTGCCGTGGCGTTTTTTGCTTTCATTCTGTTTACCTCGAACCCGTTTGACCGGCTGGCAATTGCGCCGTTTGACGGGCGAGATCTGAACCCGCTGTTGCAGGATCCCGGTTTGGCCTTCCACCCGCCATTTCTGTATCTCGGCTATGTGGGGCTGAGCATGGCGTTCAGTTTTGCCATCGCCGCGCTGATCGAAGGGCGTATCGATGCGGCATGGGGGCGCTGGGTTCGCCCATGGACGCTGGCCGCCTGGGTGTTTTTGACGATCGGCATCGCACTGGGGTCCTGGTGGGCCTATTACGAGCTGGGCTGGGGCGGTTTCTGGTTCTGGGATCCGGTTGAGAACGCCTCTTTCATGCCGTGGCTCCTGGCGGCAGCGCTGCTGCATTCGGCAATCGTTGTTGAAAAGCGCGAGGCGCTGAAAAGCTGGACCATCCTGCTGGCAATCATTGCCTTCGGTTTTTCGCTGATCGGAACATTCATCGTTCGTTCGGGGCTGCTGACCTCGGTTCACGCCTTTGCCAATGACCCGGAACGCGGGGTGTTCATCCTGTTCATTCTGGTGGTTTTCATCGGTGGGGCGCTGACTTTGTTTGCCGCGCGGGCGCAGGCGATGGAGGCCAAGGGTGTTTTCGGCATTGTCAGCCGCGAAAGCGCGCTGATCGTAAACAACGTCCTGCTGGCGGTCAGTTGTTTCGTGGTCTTTGTCGGTACGATGTGGCCGATGGTGGCCGAGATGATGTTTGATCGCAAACTCTCGGTCGGGGCGCCGTTTTTCAACGCTGCATTCTCTCCTTTCATGGTTTTGCTGGGATTGATCCTTCCCATCGGGGCCATGTTGCCGTGGAAACGCGGGCGGATTGGAAAAACGGCCTGGTCGCTGCGCTATGCCTTTGGTCTGGCCTTGGCGATTGCCTTGCTGGTTTGGGCGATGCAGACCGGCCGCAGCGCTTTGGGGCCGGTGGGTCTGTTCCTTGGGGCGTGGATTACATTTGGCGCCATCGTTGATTTGTGGAGCCGTACGGGGCGCAACGGCAGCCTGAAACGCTTGTTCCGCCTGCCAGGTGCGGATTGGGGTAAAGCCGTCGCTCATACCGGGCTGGGTGTTACCATCTTTGCCATTGCAGGCCTGACTGCATGGGAGGACGAGGATATTCGCGTCGCCCAACCCAACCAACCTTTCGAAGTGGCACAGTTCACGCTGACGCTGCAAGATGTCCGTCGGGTCGAGGGGCCGAACTATTTTTCGACCACGGCGGATGTTCTGGTTGAAAAGAATGGTCGTCCGATCGGGACATTGCACCCGGAAAAACGGGATTACCCCGTTGCGCGGATGCCCACGACCGAAGCGGCGATCGATTATCGTTTCCTCGGGGACCTTTACGTCGTGATCGGCGATCAACAGGCAGATGGTGGCTGGGTGATGCGAACCTATATCAAGCCGCTTGCAAACTGGATCTGGGGCGGCTGTATCCTGATGGCGCTTGGCGGTGTCCTGAGCCTGTGTGACAGGCGCTTCCGTGTGGCCGCAGGCGCAAGAAAAACCCCGGTCGGCGGAGTACCTGCGGAATGAAACGCCTTGTTCTGATTCTGATGATGCTCGCAACACCCGTCTTTGCGGTGCAGCCTGACGAGGTTCTGGATGATCCGGTACTGGAACAGCGTGCGCGGGATCTCAGCGCCGGACTGCGTTGCCTCGTGTGCCGCAATGAGAGCATCGACGAAAGCAACGCGGATCTCGCGCGTGATCTGCGCGTGTTGTTGCGGGAACGGTTGGTGGCTGGGGATACGGACGAACAGGCGATCGCGTTTATCGTTGATAGGTATGGCGAATACGTACTTCTGAAACCGACTGCCAGCGGCTCGAACCTGTTTTTGTGGCTGGCCGGGCCAATCATGCTGTTGATCGCTGCCGCGGTTGGGTTGAACTTTCTCCGTACCCGGGCCAAGGCCCGTGCTTCGGTGGACTCTGCCGCGTTGAGTGAGGACGAAAAAGAACGTCTGCGTCAAATTCTTGAAGACTGACGCGTGGTTCTGCTTTTCCCGTCCCGTCCGGGCCAGTAAGTGTGCAAAAACACATGGCGCGACGGGAGGGTTTTCATGAATTACGAAACGGTTGCTCTGGAGATTGCAGACGGTCTGGCGGTTCTGACGCTGAACAGGCCGGACAAGATGAACGCGCTGACCACCCAGATGCGGGCAGAGATTACGCACGCCATGAAAGATGCAGCGATCAAGGCGCGCTGTGTCGTCATCACCGGTTCGGGCCCTGCGTTTTGTTCCGGGCAGGATCTGGGCGATGCGTCTTCAACCGGCAAGATCGATCTGGAACGGTCGCTGCGCGATGAATATGAACCGATGCTGGAGACGATCCACAATTGCCCGGTGCCCACGATTGCCGCGGTGAACGGACCGGCGGCCGGGGCAGGCGCGAACCTTGCCCTTTGTGCCGATGTGGTGATTGCCACCGAAAGCGCCTACTTCCTACAGGCATTTGCCCGTATCGGTCTGCTTCCCGATGCCGGTGGAACATGGTTCATGCCCCGTCAGATGGGGTTGGCCAAAGCAATGGGCGCGGCCTTGTTTGCCGAAAAGATCACGGCAAAGCAGGCGGATGAATGGGGCATGATCTGGGAAGCCGTGCCGGATGACGCTTTCGCCGATCATTGGCGCAAGAGGGCAGAGTATCTGGCAAAAGGCCCCACGGCCGCCTATGGCGCGATCAAGCAAGCCATTCGCCGAACGTATGAAAACACTCTGCAACAGCAGCTTGCGACCGAGGCGCACCTGCAAGGCGAATGTGGCCGTTCGAGGGACTTTGCCGAAGGTGTCGTGGCCTTCATGGAAAAACGCCCTCCGAAATTCGAAGGGCGCTGATCAGGCTGACATCATGCGCGGCGGCGGCGGCGTGTGCGACGTTCCGGTGCCGCATCGTCATCCGTCCCGTCCGAGGCGGATGTGAACGGACCCAGCGCATCAGTGATCTGATCGAGCGTCGGGCGTTCACCACGCGGCGTGCTGTCCAGCGCCTCACGCATCTTGCGCAGGTGGTCGGGCATGGTTCCGCAGCACCCGCCAATGATGGTCGCGCCGGCATCCCGCGCCATGGCGGCATACTGCCCCATCAGTTCGGGCGTTCCGTCATAATGGATGTGACCATCCACGTATTTCGGAATGCCTGCGTTGCCCTTCGAGATCAGCGGGCGTTCAGTGCCTTGCGCGGCAAATCCCAGTACTGTGCGCAGAATGTCGGATGCGCCGGTGCCGCAGTTCGCACCGAAAGCGATGGGAGGATTCGGCAGAGTTTCGACCAGCTGGGCCAGATCGGCCGATGTGACACCCATCATCGTGCGTCCGGCAGTGTCAAAGCTCATTGTGCCGCACCAGGGCATGTCGGTCAGGGCAAAGGCTTCGGCGGCGGCGCGAAACTCTTCGGGGGCGCTGATGGTTTCCACCCACAGAACATCCACCCCACCTTCTTTCAGCGCTTCCGCCTGTTCATGGAACATTTCCACGGCTTCGGCGTGCGACAGGCTGCCGACCGGCTCCATGATTTCACCAGTCGGGCCGACCGATCCTGCAACGACGACAGGTCGTCCGGCCTTGTCGGCGATTTCGCGCCCCAGCTCGGCGCCGATGCGGTTCAGCTCGCCCACGCGGTTGTGCGCGTCATGAAGTTTCAGCCGTGCCGCTGTGCCGCCGAACGTGTTGGTCAGGAACAGATCGCTGCCTGCATCAACCGACCCCTGATACAGAGCCAGGATCTTGTCCGGGGCATCCACGTTCCAGAGTTCGGGAGCGTCACCAGATTGCAGGCCCATGTTGAACAGATTCGTTCCCGTGGCACCATCGGCCAGAATGGCGTCATTGGATTCCAGAAGCTTGCTCAGCGCGTTTGTCATAGGGTTGTTCCAGGAAAAGGCGCAAAACGCCGTTAAAAAAAGAGACGCCCCGTGTCTCATGACCAAGGCGTCAAATCAAATTCATAAAACTCATGAAGATCATGAGTCGGACGCCCTAGGCTCAGTTGGTCTCGCTCAGGACCTGCGCCTTGGCTTCCGGCAGAAGCTCGGCCATTTTTGCGCGGATTTCCTCGTCCGAGGACAGGTTGCCCAGATCGCCCGAAACCTTGCGAACGACATCTTCGTGCCCGGCTTCCTCGAAGTCGGAAATCACGACCGTCTTTGCATATTCTTCGGCGTCGGCACCGGATTTACCCAGTTTTTCAGCAGCCCACAGACCCAAAAGCTTGTTGCAGCGGGCTTGTGCCTTGAACTGCATCTCTTCGTCATGGGCAAACTTGGCTTCAAAGGCGTTTTCGCGTTCGTCGAACGTCGTCATAGGGCAAGGACCTCTTGGGTTATGTCTTCTTTCCTGATGATATGACTATACGACGTCCCATGCGCAAGGGATTTGCGCTGCGTCAAAGCCTCTCGGGTACATGAACTTGCGGGAAATGGGTGCTTGGACTATGAGGACGCCAACGTGAGGGGACTCAATCCCTCTGTGCAGAGTGGAAAGGTCGCTTATGGCGCGTCGCAAGAAAATCTATGAAGGCAAGGCCAAGATTCTGTACGAAGGCCCCGAACCGGGAACGATCGTCCAGTATTTCAAGGATGACGCCACCGCCTTCAACGCGGAAAAGAAGGACGTGATCGACGGCAAGGGTGTGCTCAACAACCGCCTGTCGGAATTCTTCATGACCGGCCTGACCCAGATTGGCATTCCGAACCACTTCATTCGCCGCCTGAACATGCGTGAACAGCTGGTTCGCAACTGCGAAATCGTTCCGCTGGAAGTGATCGTGCGCAATTATGCCGCCGGATCGATGTCCAAGCGCCTGGGCATTGCAGAGGGCACGCAACTGCCGCGCCCGATCGTCGAGTACTGCTACAAGGACGATTCGCTGGGTGATCCGTTGGTCACCGAAGAACACATCGCCGCGTTTGGCTGGGCCAGCCAGCAGGACATGGACGATATCCTCAGCCTTGCCTTGCGCGTGAACGATTTCATGAGCGGTGTGATGCTGGCGGTGGGCATTCGTCTGGTCGACTTCAAGATCGAGATCGGCCGCGTGTTTGAAGGCGATTATCAGCGCCTGATCGTTGCTGACGAAATCAGCCCCGACAGCTGCCGCCTGTGGGATATCGAAACCGGTCAGAAGCTGGACAAGGACGTGTTCCGCCGTGATTTGGGCAGTTTGACCGACGCCTATTCCGAAGTTGCACGCCGACTGGGTGTCCTGCCCAGCAACAATGTCACCAAGCCGACGCTGATCAACTAGGAACGGCCGGACCTCAAGTTTGCCAAAGCGCCGCAACCGTGTTTGCGGCGCTTTTTCGTTCGCGGTTGAAATTGACAGTTTCTCGTTTCCCCAGCATGTTTGCCTCGGGCAGGCACAAAAGGTTCAGGATGGGTGTCAAATGGCGGAACTATTTGATCAGACAGTGTTTCTGAAGTTTCTGGCCGCCGTGCTTGCAATCTTCAATCCGCTTTACAACATCCCGATTTTTCTGAGCATGACGAAAAACTGCACCGCGGCAGAACGGCGGCATGTTGCGGTTGTTGTCATGATCTCGGTTACGGTTATTGCGCTGACCGCTGTCGTGATCGGGGAAGAGGTGCTTGGGGTTTTTGGCATTGATGTGCCGGCTTTCCGGATTGCCGGAGGGATCATCATCTTCGGAATCGGGATGTCGATGTTGAAGGCCGAGGACCGGCCGCCGGGCGATCAGGCCGCGATGGATGACGGGCACGAGCGGAAACTGAATTTTGCCGTCGTACCGCTGGCGATACCTTTGACCATCGGGCCGGGCACGATTGCCATCACGATTGTTTTTTCGCACCAACTTTCGAACGGCGCCGAACTCGTGACGCTGGGTTCGGCGATCCTGATTGCCTGCGCGATCGTGGGGCTGGGATTGTTGTTCGCAGATCAGATCTCGCGCCTGTTGGGTGAGACAATGATCAACGTCCTGACCCGGATCATGGCCATCCTGCTGGTCGCTGTCGCGGTCGAGATGGTTCTGACTGGCACGTTCCATGCAATTGACGCGCATTACCCGGGATTGGCCAAAGAAGGCGGATAGTTGGATTGCTGCGGCAAACTGCTTTGCAAACAGGGTTGTCGAAAGCCATTTGGCGCGCTATCCCCCGCGCAACGAAATGGGCCTCGGATTGCGGCCCGCAGGTGGAGTTGCCAAAATGAAAGCACGGGTTCATGTGATGCTCAAGAACGGGGTGCTGGACCCGCAGGGCGAAGCGGTTCGGCACGCATTGGGCGCAATGGGCTTTGATCAGGTCGAAGGTGTGCGTCAGGGCAAGGTGATCGACCTTGAACTGGCCGACGGCGCGACCGAAGCAGATGTGACCGAGATGTGCGAAAAGCTTTTGGCCAACACTGTTATCGAACGCTACGAGATCGAACTGGTCTGATGGAATGCGGGCCGCGCGTCTGATCACCTACCGTCAGCCGCTTGAGGTAACGACGATCCCGGATCCCGCACCGGCGGAAGACGGCGTGGTCGTGCGGGTGCTGGCCTGCGGCGTGTGCCGGTCTGACTGGCACGCGTGGTCTGGTTCGGACCCGGACGTCATCCTGCCCATGACGCCAGGGCACGAGTATTGCGGCGAGGTGGTTTCCGTCGGCGCGCGCGTCACCCGGTGGCGTGTCGGGGATCGGGTGATTGCGCCTTTCATTCTGGCCTGTGGCCGGTGTCCGGATTGTGCGCAGGGTCATCAGACGATCTGCGCGGATCAGGTTGTGCCGGGGTTCACCTGTGACGGCGCTTTTGCGGAATATGTCGCGGTGGCCCATGCTGACGCGAACCTGACATCCTTACCGGACAGCATCGCGCCGGACATCGCGGCCGCTTTGGGATGCCGCGTGACGACGTCGTGGCAGGCATTGGTCGGTCGGGCACAGGTTCAGGGTGGTGATTGGATTGCCGTCTTCGGCGGCGGCGGTGTCGGAATATCCACTTTGCTGCTGGGCAAGGCGCTTGGCGCACGTGTGGTAATTGTCGACATCACGGATGACAAACTGAACTATGCCAAGGCTCTGGGCGCTGACGCGGTGGTCAATGCGGCAACCTGCGATGCGCCCCAGGCGGTGAAGGATATCACCGGTGGCGGTGCCCATGTCGCGATCGAGGCGCTTGGCGTCGAAGCTACGACCGTTTCCGCGATGCGTTCCCTGCGCAAAATGGGGCGCATGGTGCAGATCGGGATGCCTGCCGGAGATCACACCCAGATGGCGTTGCCGATGGATGTGCTTTACTCTGGCCAGCTTTCCGTCTTTGGCACACGCGGAATGCCAAGCTGGCGCTATCCGTCTTTGTTGTCGCTGATCGCGGGCGGTGGAATTGACCTGAGCCCGTTGGTCACGCGAAAAATATCTCTCAACCAGGTGAGCGCCGAGCTTGCCGCCTTTGACCATCCAACTCCTCCGGGCGTTGCGGTCGTCACCGATTTTGTCTCGTAGGAGGGCCCGCCATGCGCGCAGCCGTAATCGTTTTCCCCGGATCAAACTGTGACCGAGACCTCGCGGTCGCCTTTGAGCAGGCCGGTTTTCAGGTCGACATGGTCTGGCACAAAGATGCAGCGCTGCCGGACGGTATTGATATCGTGGGCGTTCCGGGCGGGTTTTCTTACGGTGACTATCTGCGGTGCGGTGCAATCGCTGCGCAGTCGCCGATCTGCAAGGCCGTGGTCAACCACACCGAACGCGGCGGCTATGCGGTCGGGATCTGCAACGGATTTCAGGTTCTGACGGAAACAGGTATCCTGCCGGGGGCGCTGCTGCGCAATGCCGGGCTGAAATACATCTGCAAGACTGTGGGCCTGAAAGTTGAAACCAGCGACAGCGTCTTTACCGGTGGCTATAACGCAGGCGACGTGATCGGTATTCCGATTGCGCATCACGACGGCAACTATTTCGCGGATGACGCAACGCTGGCAGTGTTGAGAGATCAGGACAGGATCGCATTCACCTATACCGAGAACCCCAACGGCTCGGTCGGTGATATCGCGGGGATCCTTTCCGAAAACCGTCGTGTTCTGGGTATGATGCCGCATCCCGAGCGCGCGGCCGATCAAGGGCATGGCGGCACCGACGGGGCGGCGCTGTTCCGCGCATTGTCAGGTGTGTTTGAAGCGGCGTGACTTGAGGTCACGCGCGCCCGCGCGTAACGTCTGATCATGAACTCGGACGTGCGATCAGGCTGGTCAAAGCTGCTGAAACCCTTTCGCGGCGCCCCGTTGGGGTGGCGGCTGCGGCTGGCTGTTATTGTATTGATGGTGGCAACAATCGCAACGGTTTGGATCACCAACCGCTTGTTGACCGACAGGTTCACCGAATCCACCCGCAACCGGGCCGAGCTGCGCCTTGCGCTGTATTCCGGCAATTTGCTGAGCGAACTGCGCCGCAACTCGATCGTGCCCCAGTTGCTGGCGCGGGACCCGACACTGATTTCGGCGCTGCAATCCAGGGACTATTCGTTGTCGACGCAGCGTTTGATTTCGTTCGTGGAGGAAATCGGTGCGGCGTCGTTGATGCTGTTGGATGGTGACGGGCGAACGGTTGCGGCGACGGATCGGAACAGACTGGGCGAGGCGCACAGGAATATTCCGTATTTTGTGGACGCGATCCGGTCAAATGCGACGATCTTTTCCGTTATTCCCAAGGAATCCGGCGGATACAGCTTTGTCTATTCGCGCCGGCTTGAAAACAGCGCGGAAATACTGGGCGTGATCGTTGTCGAAGTTGATCTGCAAAAGTTTGAACAGGCATGGGCCGGTATTTCGGATGCGGTGATGGTCACTGACAGTACCGGAACCATCATTCTGTCCACCGAACCGCGCTGGCGGGGTCTGGATGAGGGGGCGGCCCTGCTGCGTCAACCGCCGCAAGGGGCGATCCAGCGGGCCATTCGGGCGACGACCGATTGGACCGCTTTGCCACCTGACGCCTACCTGCAAGGCGAGGCCGTGATGCGTCTGGAAACGCGAATCCCGTTCCGCGGCTGGCAAATGACTTCATTCACGACCTATGCCTCGATCCGCGAGAAAGTGAACAGCGTTCTGGCGCTCGAGATCATGGGCTTTGCGATTCTTCTGGCGCTGGCGTTCTACGCGCTGAGCCGACGCGCGACGCTGCGCATGACCCTGTTTCAGCGCGAGTCGGCAGAGCTTCGCGCATTGAACGCCAGGCTACAGCGGGAAATCGCTGAACGCGAACGGGTTGAAAAGACGTTGGATTTGGCGGAACAGACCCTTGCCCAAAGCTCGAAACTTGCAGCTCTGGGTGAGATGTCAGCGGCGGTCAGTCACGAGCTGAATCAACCTCTGGCTGCAATGAAAACCTATCTGGCCGGCGCCCGTCTGCTGTTGCGTCGAAACCGGCCGGAAGAGGCATTGGCCAGCTTTGGCCGGATCGATGGCCTGATCGAGCGGATGGGCGCGATTACGCGGCAGCTCAAATCATACGCGCGCAAGGGGGCTGATGCGTTTTCACCTGTAAATCTTGGCGAAGCGCTGGCCTCGGCCTTGTCGATGATGGAGCCGCAGTTGCGTCAGCGCCATGTGAAGATCACCCAGATCCTGCCGGAAGAACCGGTGGTGGTGATGGGGGACCGGATGCGGATCGAGCAAGTGATGGTCAACCTCTTGCGCAATGCGCTGGACGCCACCAAATCAGTGGCAGAGCCGGATGTGGAAATCATCCTGGCGGCGGGTGACACGGCTGTCCTGACGGTACGCGACAACGGGCATGGGATCGAGGATATCGAGAACCTGTTCGAGCCGTTCTATACCACCAAACAGCCCGGAGACGGGGTGGGCCTGGGGCTTGCCATCTCGTCGGGGATCGTGAACGACCATGGGGGACGGCTGACTGCGCGCAACGGCCAATACGGTGGCGCGGTGTTTGAAATGCAGTTGCCAGCACTGGGAAGCGACGGCCTTGAGGCCGCGGAATAACGAGGAATCACTATGGCACAGGCCATGAAAATCGCCATTGTGGATGACGAACAGGACATGCGCCAATCGATCAGCCAATGGCTTGCTTTGTCCGGATATGACACGGAAACCTTTGCCAGCGCCGAGGACGCGCTCAAGGTTCTGGGGCCGGATTATCCGGGAATCGTGATCTCGGACATCAAGATGCCGGGAATGGACGGCATTCAGCTTCTGAAAAAGTTGATGGGGGCCGACAGCACCTTGCCGGTGATCATGATCACCGGGCACGGCGACGTGCCGATGGCGGTTGAAGCGATGCGCGTTGGCGCGTTCGACTTCCTTGAAAAACCGTTCAACCCCGACAAGATGTCCGAACTGGCCAAACGCGCCAGCAATGCGCGCCGTCTGACTCTGGACAACCGTGCCCTGCGGCGCGAGCTGTCCGGCGGCACCCAGATCATGAACAAGCTGATCGGTGCCAGCCCGGTCATGGAGCGGCTGCGTGAGGATATTCTGGATCTCGGCCAGGCTGACGGCCATGTGTTGATCGACGGTGAAACCGGTACCGGGAAAACGCTTGTGGCTCACGCGCTTCATGCCGTTGGCAGCCGTGCCGGCAAGAAGTTTGTTCTGGTGTCCTGCGCCGCGCTTGAAGAAGACGCACTGGCCAAGCGCCTGTTTGGCCCCATGATGCCCGAAGATGCGCAACTGCCCGCCATCGAAGAGGCGCGTGGCGGCACGCTGGTTCTGGAAGATGTGGAAGCGTTGAGCGATACGTTGCAGGCCAAGCTGCTGAGCGTGATGAACGAGCAGGGCACACCTGCGGAGACCCGGATCGTTGCCATCTCGAACCTGCAGGAGGCGGGCAAGACGTCGGAAGACGTGCTGCGCCCGGACCTGTTCTATCGCCTGGCCGCGCTGCGCATCACTATGCCGCCGTTGCGGCAGCGGGGCGAAGATATCCTGACCCTGTTTACCCGTCTCAGTGAGCAGTTTGCCGAAGAATACGGTTGCGATGCCCCCCAGGTGAGCGCGCAGGAAGCTGCGCAATTGTTGCAGGCGCCATGGCCCGGCAATGTGCGTCAGTTGATCAATATTGCCGAACGGGCGGTGCTGCAATCGCGCCGTGGCTCGGGCACCATCGCGTCTCTGTTGATGTCCGATCACGAAGAGATGCAGCCGGTGATGACCACCGAGGGCAAGCCGCTGAAGGAATATGTCGAAGCGTTTGAACGAATGCTGATTGATAATACGATGCGCAGGCACAAAGGCTCTATCGCGTCAGTCATGGACGAGCTTTGCCTTCCTCGCCGGACGCTGAACGAGAAGATGGCCAAATACGGCCTTCAGCGTTCGGACTATCTGTAAGCGATGCGATTTGGGGGCTCTGCTCCCGTCGCATATGGCGCCTCCCCCGGGATATTTTTGGCCAGATGAAGGGGGCGGCGACGCTGGTTTGGGCACGGAATGAAGTTTGCCCATTGTCTTTTCCACAGGGTTGCTTTTATTGTGTCGGAACGGGCCGGGCGATTTTGACGCCTGCAAGTCCCGAATCTTTGAGTTTCGCTGCTGATCCGTTGGTGAGGGTCAAGACCTCGCGGTTCAGCAGACCGATTATGCCCCTCAAGGGGCAGTGGAGTACCTGAGCCCGGGATCACTGGGCGAAAGGAATAAATGGGCAGGCTGCGTTCAGACGCGTCTGTCGGAGAAGAACCGCGATGACGCGCGCGCAACGATTGAGAGAACGGGCAGGGGGCCACAGCGCCAGACCCTGCCGCGCGCCGTCTGATATCGCCCTGACAAGACACCTCCCCAAAAGCGCCTGTCCGCCTGGACAGGTCAGGACAACGCGTTTGGCGCGGTGCACCAAGGACAAATGGCTAAGAAAATGCTTATCGATGCCACCCACGCGGAGGAAACCCGCGTCGTGGTGGTTGACGGAAACAAGGTCGAGGAGTTCGATTTTGAATCCGAAAACAAACGCCAGCTTGCCGGCAACATCTATCTTGCAAAAGTAACGCGGGTTGAGCCGTCGCTTCAGGCGGCCTTTGTGGATTATGGCGGGAACCGGCATGGCTTCCTGGCATTCTCTGAAATTCATCCGGATTATTACCAGATCCCCGTCGCCGACCGTGAGGCGTTGATGGAGGAAGAGCGCGCCTACGCCGAGGCCATGAAGGCGCGTGATGAGGCTGAAGAGACCAAACCCAAGAAGCGGCGGACCCGGTCTCGCGCGAAGGCCGCTGACGTGAAATCGGATGATCCGGTTGAAACGATGGAGGTTTCGACCGAACCAACCGGCATGGAAACCATCGATCTGGACGAGGGTGAAGAAGCAGGCGTTGAGGTTCCGGAAGGAACGTCGCCGATGGAAGTCGTCGCTGAAACTCCGGTAGAGGAGCCGGTTGACGATGACGCGCCGGCCACTGAAGAAGCAACCGAAACCGCATCGGATGAGGCAGCACTAGACGACGTTGCCGAGGAAGCCACTGAACAGGCTGTCGAGGTGTCGGACGACGACGCGGAGGATCAGGCCGAAGAGCCAGTGGAAGCCGTTGAAGACATTCAATCGGAAGGGCATGAAGCCCAATCCGAGCCGGAGCAAGCAGAAGAACCTGTTGAAGCTGCGGATGATGAACAAGACCCTGATGAGGACGTTGACGAAACCAAAAGCACAGACGCTGCATCAAAAGACGCATCGATTGAATCGGTTGCTGATGATGATGACAGCGAAGACATTCGTCCGCCGCGCAAACCGCGCCCGCGTCGTTACAAGATTCAGGAAGTCATCAAAGTACGTCAGGTCCTTCTGGTGCAGGTTGTCAAGGAAGAGCGCGGAAACAAGGGTGCTGCGCTGACGACCTATCTTTCGCTGGCAGGACGGTATTGCGTTCTGATGCCCAATACCGCACGTGGTGGTGGCATCAGCCGCAAGATTACCAACGCGGCGGACAGGAAAAAGCTGAAAGAGATCGCAACGGATATCGATGTTCCGACCGGGGCGGGTTTGATCATTCGAACCGCCGGAGCCAAGCGAACCAAATCCGAGATCAAGCGCGACTATGAATACCTCCAGCGCTTGTGGGAGCAGATCCGGGCGCTGACACTGGAATCCATCGCGCCGGCAAAAATCTATGAAGAAGGTGATCTGATCAAACGGTCGATCCGTGATCTTTATAACCGTGATATCGACGAGGTCTTGGTCGAAGGCGAGGGCGGGTACCGCATCGCCAAGGACTTCATGAAGATGATCATGCCGTCGCACGCCAAGAACGTGAGACGGTACGAAGATGCGCTGCCTCTGTTCGCGCGCTATCAGGTGGAAAGCTATCTGGCCGGGATGTTCAATCCTACCGTACAGCTGAAATCCGGTGGCTATATCGTGATCGGCGTGACGGAAGCACTGGTGGCGATCGACGTGAACTCGGGCCGGGCCACCAAGGAAGGTTCGATCGAGGAAACCGCACTCAAGACCAACCTCGAGGCCGCTGAAGAGGTTGCGCGTCAGCTGCGCCTGCGCGATCTCGCCGGTCTGATCGTCATCGACTTCATCGACATGGACGAGCGCAAGAACAACTCGGCTGTCGAAAAGCGTTTGAAAGACAAACTGAAAACGGACCGCGCCCGCATCCAGGTTGGTCGTATTTCGGGTTTTGGTCTGCTGGAGATGAGCCGTCAGCGTCTGCGCCCCGGCATGATCGAGGCAACGACACAGCCGTGCCCGGCCTGTCACGGCACCGGTCTGATCCGCTCGGACGACAACATGGCCTTGTCGATCCTGCGTCAGATCGAAGAAGAAGGTACCCGCCGCCGTTCGCGCGAAGTCCTGGTGCGCTGCCCTGTCAGCATCGCCAACTTCCTGATGAACCAGAAGCGAGAGCATATTGCGCAGATCGAGGCGCGTTATGGGCTTTCGGTGAGGATCGAAGGGGATATCCATCTGGTCAGCCCGGACTTCTCGATGGAGAAGTTCAAGACGGCCAGCCGGATTGTTCCCGAGGCCACGGCGCCTGTTGTTTCTGTCGATGCGTCGCTGATGGATCTTGTCGATTCATCGGACGCGGAAGAGGCCGAAGAGGAAATCGCTCAGACCGAAGAAGAGACAAAGCCCAAGCGCAAGCGCCGTCGTCGTCGTCGCAAGAAAGGTTCGGGCAATGGCGATGCGCCGGAGCAGGCTGCGGAAGAGGGTGAAGCGCCAGCACAAGAAGACGCAGAGAGCGATACGCCTGACGTCGAAAGTGCTGAGCCGGCTGAAGCTGAGGCTTCGGAGGAAGAAAAACCGGCAAAGCCCAAGCGCAAACGCGCCCCGCGCCGTCGCAAGAAAGATGCGGTTGCCGAAGAAGTTGCGGATCAGCCTGAAGAGCCATCCGCCACGACGGCCGACGCTGCAACGGAAGAGCCGGCAACCGAGGAAACCGGCGAGAGCATCGCGGGCGAAAGCGCAGAGGTCGTGGCAGAGCCGGTTGAGGAGGCCGCTGAACCAGCCGAAGCCCAGGCTGACGCTCCTCCGTCGGAAGAGCAACCTGCAAACGGTGTGGATGCGGCACAAGCGGTTGAAGAAGCGGATGAGGCGGAAAAGCAATCTGCGGAAGCCTTAGAAGCCGCTGACGTTGCAGAAACCAAAGATCCTGCCGAAGCCGGGCCAGCGGAAGCAACGCCCGAGCCGGTGCTTGAAAGCGTGGCGGAAGAGCCTGAACCCGTACCCGCCAAGCCCAAACGACGCGGTTGGTGGTCGCTGGGAAGTTAATGAAAAAGGCGGGCTGATCGGCCCGCCTTTTTTTGACTTGCAACGAAGGTCAGCTGGATTTTTGGATCAGATAGATCTGATGTGCGCCGTCAGTGTCCTGCGAAAGCAGTGTATGCCCGGCCTCGGCACAAAAATGCGGAACATCCACGATGGCCGCAGGATCATCGGCCAGCACCCGCAGAACGGCACCCTCCGGCATGGATTTCAGTCGTTTGCGGGCTTTCAGGACGGGCAAGGGGCACAACAGGCCCAAAGCGTCCAGGGTATCTGTAATCTCTGACATGATTTTCGGGATAGGGCGCAGTTGTAATATTGTCCAGATTCCGAGCACGAGGATGTGACTGTTTGGCCCCGTGACGGATCGCTCTTCATCACATATGTGCAGAAACATGTTCGGAATCGAAATCATAGACGCGGGACTGCTGCCCGCCATGTTCGTAGCGCTGCTGGGTGGCCTGATCAGCTTTCTGTCGCCTTGCGTATTGCCAATCGTACCGCCTTATCTGGCGTATATGAGCGGCGTTACCATACATGAGATGCAGGACGAGGCCCGCGCGCGGCGCAAGGCGACCATGTCGGCGCTGTTCTTTGTCATGGGCCTGTCGACCGTGTTTCTGCTGCTTGGCTTTACCGCATCGGCCTTTGGCGCGTTTGTGCTGCAAAACCAGGTGCTGTTCGCCAAGTTGTCCGGTGCCGTTGTCATCGTCTTTGGCCTTCACTTTCTAAATGTCTTCCGGATTCCTTTTCTGGATCGCGAAGCACGGATTGAAACCGGTGATTCCGGTGGGTCGGTCTTTGGCGCTTACATCCTTGGCCTGGCTTTTGCATTCGGTTGGACCCCGTGCATTGGGCCTCAACTGGGTGCGATCCTGTCACTGGCGGCGAACGAAGCGTCTGTCGCGCGTGGCACGTTTCTGCTGGGGGTTTACGCTGCGGGTTTGGGTATTCCGTTTTTGTTGGCAGCCATGTTCCTGAATCGCTCCATGACCGTGATGAACCGGATCAAACCGTATATGGGCACGATCGAAAAGATCATGGGTGGATTGTTGCTGTTTGTGGGCATTATGCTGATAACCGGGCTTTTCACCCGTTTCAGCTGGTGGTTGCTGGAAACTTTTCCGGCGCTGGCAAATTTCGGGTGATCAACTGACCCTCTTACCTTGGCTTCAAGCCTGCGTTAACCTGCGCATCAGAAGGTAAGGGCATGAGCAGTCACACAAATCAGCCGCAGGTGCGCAGACGTCGGGTGTTCTATATACCCGGCTATGATCCGATGCCGCCCCGGCGATATCGCGAGCTGTATCGCAGTGAATCGCAGAAGCAGGCCCGGATCTCGGGGTACGAGATCGCCATATCCCAAAAGACAACGGAGGGACGTTTCGGCTGGCGGGTGACCTCGGAACAAGATGGCCTGACTGTTGAAACGGAATTCGAGGTTCTGGTGTGGTCCGACATCGTGCGCGACAGCATGTCGGTCTCGATCTCGGCGACCTATTGGCAATTGGCCCGCACGGCGTGGATCTACATATCAACCGGTACGTTGTGGCGTCTGATGCGATTGCGCAAGGGCCCGGTGATCGCTGCGTTGTATCCAGTGGCGATGTTGGTGTCTCAGCTGCTGATCGCGCTTGCGTTGGCATGGGCGTGCATAGCCATGGCTGGTTGGTGGGGGGTATTCCCCGGAGCGGCCATCGCCGTCGCGTTACTGCTGTGGTTTCGCAAGGTCGATAACCGGCTGTTTGCGTATTACCTGATGCATGATTACGCCTATTCAGCGCAGTTGAGCGGGCAAATGCCGGTCGAGCTGCGGGAAAGGTTGTCTTCGTTTCGTGAAGCGATCCAAGACGCGTTGAATTCCGATGTGGATGAGGTGCTGGTCGTTGGCCACAGCTCGGGGGCGCATCTGGGGGTGTCTGTTCTGGCCGAACTGGTCCGAAAAACGAAAGTGCACGAGCAAGGCGCGGTGCTGTCGTTTCTAAGTCTGGGACAGGTGGTTCCCATGGTCTCGTTTCTGCCCCAGGCACACGATTTGCGGTCCGATCTGCATTTCCTGTCCACGCGGTCCGAGCTCAGCTGGATCGATGTCTCGGCCCCCGGTGATGGCTGCGCCTTTGCGCTTTGCGATCCGGTTGCGGTCACGGGGGTGGCCGATGCTGATAAACGCTGGCCGCTGGTCCTGTCGGCGGCTTTTTCGCAAACCTTGTCTCCGGAACGCTGGAAAGCTTTGCGATGGCGTTTTTTTCGCCTTCATTTTCAGTATCTTTGCGCCTTCGACAAGCCGGAAAGCTATGATTATTTCCGGATAACGGCTGGCCCGTTGACGCTGGGGCAAAGGTTTGCGGATCGTGAGGCTTCTCGCAGCCGTATCGAGACGCCTGTCTCCAAGTTCACCTCGGTACAGCCATGACCATGACCCCGCCCAAGCCAGACCCGCGCCCCGAGAAGGTTTCGTTGCTGCGCTATGTGAAACTGTTCAGGCAAGACCTGCTGTCGGCGCAGCCAGCCCGGCTGTATCGCGCGTGGATGGCAGAATTCAAAACTCCGTTCTTCCGGTCGTTCCTGATCAATCAACCGGATCTGGTTCAAACCGTCCTCAAGAAACGGCCTGACGATTTTCCCAAATCCGGCAGGATCAGCGAAGGCCTGCGCCCGTTGCTTGGCAATTCGGTATTTCTGACCAATGGCGAGACCTGGAAACGACAGCGGCGGATTATCGATCCCGCGTTCGAAGGGGGGCGTCTGAAGGATACATTCCCGGCCATGCTGGCCGCTGCCGAGGCGTGTGTGGAACGGCTGCGGCCTCATGTCGGAGGGGAACTCGAATTCGAAGAACAGACAAGCCATGCAGCGGCGGACGTGATATTTCGCACCCTGTTTTCCGTTCCTATCGACAACGCTATCGCCAGCCAAGTGTTCGAAAAGTTCCGGGCCTATCAACGCGCGCAACCTTTGCTGAATCTGGCAGCTTTTGTTCCCTTGCCAAAGTGGCTGCCCCGGCTTCATTCCGGGGCGACCAAACAGAACGCGCGGGATATCAGGGCGCTGATTGCCGAACTGACCAGAACACGCGCAAAGGCCATTAAGGACGGAACGGCACCTGACGATCTTGCGACCAAGATCATGACGACGGCTGATCCCGAAACCGGGCAGTTCTTCGACCCCGAGGAAATGGTTGATCAGGTGGCGATCTTTTTTCTTGCCGGGCATGAAACCAGTGCGTCAGCCTTGGCCTGGACGCTGTACCTGATGGCGCTTTATCCGGAATGGCAGCAGAAGGTTGCAGAGGAGGCCGCTGTTCTGGATGATCCTTCATTTGCCTCTGTTTCAAAACTCCGGATCAGCCGGGATGTGTTTCGCGAAGCGCTGCGCCTTTATCCTCCGGTGCCCATGATGGTCCGCGAGACCACGTGCCTCGAACGGTTCCGTAACCGGGATGTACCGGTTGGCGCGCAGATCGTGATCAGCCCGTGGCATTTGCACCGTCAGGCGCGTTTGTGGGACGATCCGGACGGTTTTGAACCCAACCGTTGGGTCACGGAAAACGGCAAGCGGTGTCAGCGCGACGCTTACATCCCGTTCTCAGCAGGCCCCCGAGTGTGCACTGGGGCCGGGTTTGCAATGGTCGAAGGGCCGCTGATCCTGTCGATGCTCTTGCGCCGCTACAGGTTCGAAACAATCCCGGGAAAAACACCTGTTCCGGTCGCTCACCTGACGGTTCGATCCAAAGATGGCATATGGTTACGCCTGTTTGAGCGCTAACAACCTACCATCGGTTCACGCCCTGTTGTATGCGGGGAAGAACATCGGAATCATCATTGAACGGGAAAACAACATGTCCAAAGCAGAACAGCGCGCGCAGATGATCAACGGCACGGGCTTTATCGCGGCACTGGATCAAAGCGGCGGATCAACCCCGAAAGCGCTTGCGTTGTATGGCGTCGAGGCATCCGACTACAGCTCGGAGGAAGAGATGTTCGGTGAAATCCAGAAGATGCGTGCCCGCATCATTCTGGCCGACGATTTCACAAAGGACAAAGTGATTGGCGCAATCCTGTTCGAACGTACCCTGGGCGAAGAGATCGAAGGCCGCAAGGTTGCCGATTACCTTTGGTCGGTCAAAGGTATCGTTCCTTTCCTGAAGATCGACAAAGGCCTGGAAGACCAGGCAAATGGCGTTCAGATGATGAAACCGATCCCCGGTCTGGCCGAGACCCTGGCCAAGGCCGATGGTGTGTTCGGCACCAAGGAACGCTCGGTCATTCACGAAGCGAATGCCGATGGCATCGCGGCGGTGGTTGCCCAACAGTTCGACGTCGCCCGCGAAGTCACCGATGCCGGTATGGTTCCGATCGTGGAGCCCGAAGTGAACATCCATTCGGCAACCAAGGCCGAGGCGGAAGACATCCTGAAGGCTGAAATCCTCAAGAACCTCGATCAACTGGCCGAGGGTCAGGAAGTGATGCTGAAGCTTACGATCCCGACAAAGGCAAACCTGTATGACGCGCTGGCTGACCACCCGCGGGTCTTGCGCGTTGTGGCCCTGTCGGGCGGTTATTCGACGGAAGAAGCCTGTGATCTGTTGGGCCGGAATGGCAAGATGATTGCATCCTTCTCGCGGGCCTTGACCGAAGGCCTGTCGAAGCAGCAGTCAGATGCCGAATTCAACGCGGCGCTGGGTGGCAACATCGACAAGATTTACAAAGCCTCGGTCTAACCTTTCAGACAGGTTTGACGAAAGAGCGGCGCAACTGTGCCGCTTTTTTTCTGCCGATGCAGGTCTCGGCGTGATCATTGACCAGCCCCATGGCCTGCATGAACGCAAACACGGTTGTAGGGCCAACGAACTTCCATCCCCGTTTCTTGAGATCTTTCGACATGGCCACCGACTCGGGCGATGTGGACGCCGTTTGCGGAGGCGGAGGCGTTTCAGCCTCGTAACGCCAGACATAGGCCGCCAGAGATCCTTCGGCCGCCACAAGGTCCTGCGCGCAACGCGCATTGTTGATCACCGCTTCAATCTTGCCGCGATGACGGATGATCCCGGAATCCTGTAGTAGGCGTTCTACATCTGCATCAGAAAACGTGGCCATCCTGTTGAAATCAAACCCGTAAAACGCCTTCCTAAAATTTTCGCGCTTGTTCAGGATCGTTCGCCAGCTAAGGCCTGACTGAAAGCTTTCGAGGCACAGTTTTTCAAACAGCCGTTGGTCGTCGCCGACAGGGTAACCCCATTCATTGTCGTGATATTCAAAGAATTCGAGCGCGGCCTGACACCATGCGCATCTTTGCTGCCCATCCGGCCCGGTAATGGTGTCGCTCATGGTTGTACCCTTTTTGTTCCCGCTCACGTTACACTTCGAGGCGAGGGCGTGACAAGTCTCAATCAGGGTTGCGGAACCAGTTCAGCACAAAGACGCGTATGGCCGATGCAAGACCCGTTTCCGGGTCGCGGGCCACATCTATTTCGGCCGCCAAGACATTGATTGGCTTGCCTTGTTCCTGAGCGATCTCGCGAAAAGCACGCCAGAATTCATCCTCGAGTGATACCGAGGTTCGGTGTCCTTGCAGGGTCAAAGAGCGTTTGACAGGACGGCCGCTCATTCGTCCAGCTCATGATCGTCGAGGTCGCGCTTTTGTTTTTTCTGTTGAAGCTTCACGACTTCTTTTTCAGCTTTTGTACGCCCAAACGCGACGGCGTTCCGGTCAGCGCGGGCCTTTCTTTCGGTCCGCGCTTTTTCTTTTCGATACCGGTTCAGATTGACCGGCTTGCCCATCAGTCTCTTGGGCCGATCATCTGTTCGGGACGGACGACGGCATCAAAGGTCGCTTCGTCCACAAAGCCCAGCGCGATGGCTTCTTCCTTGAGCGTGGTACCGTTCTTGTGGGCGGTTTTCGCAACGGTGGTCGCATTGTCATAACCGATGGTAGGGGCAAGCGCCGTGACCAGCATCAGCGATTCCTTCATCAGCTTGTCGATGCGCGGCTCGTTCGCTTTGATGCCCATCAGCATCCGCTCGGTAAAGCTGTCGGTGGCATCCCCCAACAGCTGGATCGATTGCAGCAGGTTGTAGGACATCATCGGATTGTAGACGTTCAATTCGAAATGCCCTTGCGACCCGGCAAAATTCATCGCTGCATTGTTGCCCATCACATGCGCGGCGACCTGCGTCAGCGCTTCGGCCTGCGTCGGGTTTACCTTGCCGGGCATGATCGACGAGCCGGGCTCATTTTCCGGCAGGATCAGTTCACCCAGGCCGGAACGAGGCCCGGAGCCCAGGAAACGAATGTCGTTTGCGATCTTGTAGCAGCTGCCGGCAATCGTCGCCAAAGCGCCCGAAAGGAAGACCATAGCATCATGGGCGGCCAGCGCTTCGAACTTGTTCGGCGCCGTCACGAAGGGCAGGTCGGTGATTTGGGCCATATGGCCTGCGACGGCTTTGTCCCAGCCGCGCTGGGTGTTCAGGCCGGTGCCAACGGCCGTTCCGCCCTGGGCCAGTTCATAAATCCCCGGCATCGCCGCATGTACGCGTGCGATTCCCTGACGAATCTGGTGGGCATAGCCACTGAACTCCTGACCCAAGGTCAGCGGTGTCGCGTCCTGTGTATGGGTTCGGCCGATCTTGATGATGTCCTTGAACTCCTCGGCCTTCTGCTCGAGCCCGGACGCCAGTTTTTCAAGGCCGGGAAGCAGCACGTCGCGTACGCTCATCGCTGTTGCGATATGCATGGCGGTTGGGAAAGTATCGTTCGACGATTGCCCCATGTTGCAGTGGTCATTCGGGTGTACCGGGTCTTTGGATCCGATCTTGCCGCCCAGAATCTCGATGGCTCGGTTGGCGATGACCTCGTTCGCATTCATGTTCGACTGGGTGCCGGAACCCGTCTGCCACACGACCAACGGAAAGTTGTCGTCGAACTTGCCCTCGATCACCTCGCCTGCGGCCTGGATGATCGCATCTGCTATCTTTGCGTCCAGCTTGCCCGTTGCCTTGTTTTCCATGGCGCAGGCTTTCTTGATTACGCCCAGCGCGCGCACGATGGCGACCGGCTGTTTTTCCCAGCCGATGGGAAAATTCATGATCGAGCGCTGCGTTTGGGCGCCCCAATACTTGTCGGCAGGAACCTCGAGCGGGCCAAAGCTGTCGGATTCTGTGCGGGTTTGAGACATCGGTCACTCCGTCTGGTATGCAGTTGTATGCCGTTTAGCCGCAGCCACGCCGTGACGCAATCGGCCAGTTGCGCGCACCTTAAACTTAAGGGCGTCAAAGGTATAGGCGCGGGGTGCGTCACTTTAATCGTTATTGGCGGGGAATGTGCATTGTTTGCGGATACCTCTGGGCTACAATGGAGCAATAGACGCCATGGAGGACAAAATGCCAAATTTCCATCGCTTTACGCTTGAAAAAGCAGTCGCGATACTTGCAGTTTGCGCTTTGTGGCTGTCGGTTCTGAGCGCAGCGGCTCGCGCGGCAGACATTACACCGTTCATAGGAGATTATATCGGTTCAGCCGAAGTCGTGGACGCGGATGGCACGACAACGCCCCGCGACATGAGCGTTTCCATCGTCGAGACCAAGAACGGTTTCAACGTCAGTTGGCGGACGACGACATACAAGCTGGATGGACGCGTAAAGGAACAGAAGTTCTCGATTGATTTTGTTCCGTCAGACCGCCCGGATGTGTTTTCGGCGGCGATGAAACGCAATGTCTTTGGTCACGAAGTCCCGCTGGACCCGATGAAGGGCGAGCCATTTGTATGGGGCCGCATCGTCGGCGAAACACTGACCGTGTTTTCTTTGTTCATTGACGAGGACGGAGGATATGAGTTGCAGCAATTCGACCGCACGCTTGCCCAAGGCGGGCTGAACCTCGCGTTTTCACGATTCATAGATGGTCAAAAATCACGATCGGTCGAGACTTTCCTGATGAAACGATAAACCCCGCGCCGGGCGGGGTTTGAAGGTTCATTTCCGAAAGCTGTCCAGCGATACGATATCCGCATCGTGATGTATTTCTTCTTCTTCGACTTCGATGTCGTCTTCGATGATTTGATCTTCTTCGATTTCGTCTTCCGGGCTTTCGAAGCGAAGGCCGAATTCCACGGATGGGTCCACGAAAGTCTTGATTGCAGAATAAGGGACGTACAGCGGTTCCGGGGCATCGCCAAAGTTCAAAGTGATGCCAAAGCCGAGGTCACCAACTTCGAGGTTCTCGAACCAGTGCTGCATGACGATGGTCATTTCTTCGGGATATCGTTCACGCAGCCAGTCGGCGATTTCCACACCATCTTCACGTGTGTCGAAAGTGATGAAAAAGTGATGCGCCCCGGGTAGACCGGTTTCAGAAACGTCCTTCAGCACTGTTTTGATCAGGCCGCGCATGGCGGTGTGCATCAGGTTTCCATAATCGATGCCTTGCGACATGTGTGATCCTCAAAAGTGGTTATGCTCAGCATAGGGGTTTTGTTCGGAAACGAAAGGGCGGGTACGACCGGATTGATCAGATATTGTGTGCAGCCAGGCCGGCAATCGACATCAGGGCAAGCACGGTTCCCATCCCTAATTTCAGTCGAAAAATCAAGGCCCCAGCAAGGATAGTTAGACCGAATGCGGTAAAATTCAACGCGGAAATCTGCGGCATGGGGATTGCCAGAGGACCCCATGATTTTTCAGACACCGATTCGAAAAGAACATTCAGGGCGAACCACACGGAAAGGTTGAGAATCACCCCGACGACGGCCGCGGTGATTCCATGCAGGGCCGCAGACAGGCGGGGACGCGCGGCCAGACGGTCGAGATATGGGGCCGCAAGAAAAATCCAAAGAAAGCACGGAACGAACGTCGCCCACAATGCAACTGCACCGGCTGCAAGCGCCAGCGTGAACCCGCCGGTCAGTTGCCCGGTCAGCATGGCGACAAACTGTGTGACAAGTATGAGCGGCCCCGGAGTCGTTTCCGCCAGACCCAGCCCATCAATCATCTGATCCGTGCTGATCCAGTGGTACTGGTCAACAACCGTTTGAGTCATATAGGCCAATACGGCATATGCGCCGCCAAAGGTCACAACGGCGAGTCGGGCAAAAAACCACCCCAGATCGCTCAGCAGTTGATGGCCTGTGACGCTCAGAGCGACAAGCGGGCCCAACCAAAGGGGCAACCAGACAGCAATCGTTCGCAGAGACCGCGCCAGATGTGGTGTTCCTTCTCGCGTGGGAGTTTCTACGGGTCCTTTGAAGGTCACGTACCCCCAGGCTGCGGCAACGAATATGATCGCCGGAAAAGGAAGGTTCAGCAGAAAAATGGCCAGGAAGGACAGAATTGCGATTGTTCGATGCTCGCGATCATTCAATGCTTTGCGCGAAAGATTGCGGAGCGCCTGCAAAACGATGACGATGACGGTTGCCTTGATGCCCGTGAAGGCCGACTGCACCAAGGGAACATCGCCAAATGCTGAATAGAGCGCGACCAGAACCGCAATCACCAACGCGCCGGGCAACACGAACAAGCTGCCGGCAATCAGCCCGCCGGCAACGCCGCGCAGACGCCACCCCGCATAAGTTGCCAGCTGCATCGCCTCGGGGCCCGGCAGCAACATGCACAGAGACAGGGCGCGCAGGTAAGTCTTTTCATCCAGCCAGGGTCGGCGTTCTACCAATTCCTGATGCATCAAGGAGATCTGAGCCGCAGGGCCGCCGAAAGACAGCAAACCGATCCTGCCAAAGACCTTGGTAATCTCGGCCAGTGTCGGTGTCATGACGTTCGCCCGGTGGGCCAGTCATGGCTTTCGTCAAATCCATCGCGCGCCCAGCGATACATCGCGTCGTAAAGATTCATCCCGGCTTTCAGGTTTTCATGGTCATCGCGATACTGCCTTGAAAGCCCGACGGACACCGCCAACAATCCGGCCGCTTCAGGCGCAAGCGCGTGCCGGTTCGTGTCCGCTGCCCGGATGACTGTCGCCAACCGGTCCAGCGCAGGGGAGTGAAGCCCGAATTCATCCAGCATGGTGTCAAACGTGCAATTGTCGCCTCGGTGGCTCCAGAACGTGTTCTCGATATCAAAAGGTGACGCCCCGAAAACAGTCGCAACGCTTTCGACTTCGCCGGGTGCCACAAACAGGAACTTGGCGTCGGGATCAACAAACCTGCGTATCAGCCAGGGACATGCGATTCTGTCGATCTTTGGCCGGTGACGCGTGACCCACAGCGTATGGCCACCAATTCGATCAGGAATGCGTGCTGCGGGCACACGTGGTGCATCGGCCATGTCGCGCCAGGCATGCATTCCACCTTCCAGATATTCGGCTTGATGCCCTTCGCTGCGCAACCAGGAGACAACGCCCTGGCTCAGCTTTTTGCCTTTCTGACAGATAATCACGGCTGGGCGATCGGAGATCTTGCACGAAAGCTCCCGAAGATCTGCGGCCGGGTGCCGGATTGATGCGGGGATCAGATAGGGATCTTCTTCAAAATCGTCATTCAGGCAGACGTCGAATAGAACGGGCACGTTCGGAGTACCAATCAGACGCAGGAGCTGTTTGGGAGAAATAGAGTTGGGCGATGCCATAGCATGTTTCCTTGTGACCGCGGATACATGCGAAACTTGGGCTGTCGCCTCACGGGGCGTTCGCAATCTTACCCCATGGCAATTGCTAGCGCGCAAGGGTCATGGGGGTCAAGATTGCTTTGGGTTCACGCCCAGTCCAGACGTTGCCCGGTCATGCATACGGGCAGGGTGTCCGATGGAAACTGGCCCAGTTCTTCAAAAAACGAGATGAAGTCAAAATGGTTGTAGGCTTCAACCATCTTTTCGTCCTTGAACCGCGCCATGACCTGGCCGGTGACTTCCATTGGCGCGCCATTGTCAGCCCGAAAAGTACGCACATGCAGAATGGCGGACACCCAGTCGCCGTTTTCGATGATCTTGGGCAATTCGACCTTGATGTCCCCCAGAATATGGCGGAACGCCATGACCAGATCCCGGAAATCGTCCGCACCGACCTGCATTTCCGGAATCAGCCCTTCGGCCATCGTTTCGGGTGCGAAGAACTGATCAATTGCTTCGGTGTTTCCATTTTCCCAAACCTCGGAGTACCACTTTCTGAGTATCTCTGAATTCGTCATCCCAGTTCTCCTGTCCAAGTGCTGGCAAGATGGCAAAAAGGAATGAATAAACTCTGAATCCGCCTAAGGGCGGGTAAATAAAATCAGACATGTAGGGGATTAATGCAGGTTTCTGTTGCCAGGTACCTGCGAACCCCGCCTTACGCGGCTAGGCGCAAGGGCTTAAGTTTCGGTCTTGCTACTGCTTACGCAGCAACTGCAACCGGAGCACGATTGTCGTTTGCAATTGTACTGTTTTCGCCGGTAACGGTGGCAGACAGCCGAGACAAAGCTAACCCCTTTAGACGTTCGTCGATCCTGTTTCGGCCCCAAAATCCCCAAACGAAGGATGGTTGGTGGAGCCGCCGGGTACCGCCCCCGGGTCCGATCCGCTTATTACGAGCGCGTTTATGTCCATAGTCCCGAAGGACGACTCTTATATAGGTGAGGTAATGGGTGGATGCAAACTCAGAATGAACGCAACCGTGTTTAACATTTCCAATCTGTTAGGTGGCTTTGTTGAAGTTTGCAGCAATCAGCCAGACGGCCAGAACCAGTTCGATTCCCCCAAAGATCAACGCCTTGGCAAAGGGGGGATTGTCCAGCGCGACCGACACAAACCGGCCCAGCGCTGCACCGGAATAGACAATGCCCAGCATGACATAGGCCATTGGGTTGTTCAGCCAGATAACGGCAATCCCCGTCACAACAAACAAACCACCGACCGAGGCGCGCATCTCGGACAACCCCATCGTGCTGTTGGTCGGGGCCAGATCCAGGGCCGACGCGGTGTGGGCCGGCGCCAGAAACCCGAATGCGCCGAACCCGATGGTCAGCAATGCCGCGATGACGTTCAGAGTTGCGACCATTCCGGCCCCCTTATGGTTCAGGCCGCGTAGGCGGCGTCAAAGAAATCACGTTCCAGTTCGACAGCGCGATGGAACAGTCGCGTGACCTCGGCCTGTTCGGCCGCATCCAGCGTCGGCCAGACGTTGTCCAGCTGACTGCGCAGATAATCCACGACGCTTTCGAACCCTTCGCCCGCATGTAGCGTGATCCATTCCGCAAACCAGAACGGCAAGCCGTCCTTGGGCGGGTTTTCCGGGCTGGCCCAGCTCAGGTAAACCCATTCCGCCACGACGAGCACCGCCAGCATGTTCTGATAACGGCCAGAGGCTGCGGCTTCGGCCATCAGATCCTGAAACGCGCGTGTGGCGGGCGCGGGCTCGGTGCTGGGCTCAGTGCCCAAAGCGTCCATCGCGCGCAGGAAATAGGTGTTCTCGGGGCCTGTGACCACCGCCAGAAACTGTGCGGCCGGTACGCTGTCTGCAAGGGTCGGCGCATGCGCGATGGCGCTGGCCAAAAGACGCACGAAACCGTCGACGAACTGATAATCCTGTTGCAGATACCAGCGCATCTTGTTCTCGGGCAGGGTGCCGTCAGACAACTCGCGGGTAAAGGCATGGATTGTGGCGGCCGTCCAGTCGTCGATTTTGCCCTGACGCAGCACTTCGGTTGGGCGGGTTTGGTCCTGCATTCGGAAGCTCCAGTTTTGTTTCGATGCAGACAAAGCGCGTTTCAAAACAAAGTACAAGGTCAGCCAAGTGCGGACCAAAGACCCAGACCACCGACCAGAATGAGGCTCAGTGCCCAGATGAGCTCCAGGTTGAACCAGCTGCGCGACAGGAATTGCAGACCGAGCCAACGATAGACCGCATAGGCCAAAAAACCGCCACCCAGAACCATGGCGGCCGTATGCAGTGCGGCGACGCCCAGAACCAAAATGGTGTTCGTGGTCATGATCTGAGAAATCGCTTGATGGCCCGCGTCCAGTTCATCCACGGCACACAGGCCCAGATAGATTGGAACCAGCATCAGGGCGGCCCCGTGGGCAAGCGCCACAAGAAAAGACCAAAGCGCGAGCCTGCTTGGCGGGATCCGCGAAAGAAAGCGGGGATGACGGCGGGTTATCGCGATGTACAGGCCCATGCCAATCACGACCAGAGCCGCGCCGATGCGGATTTCATTTTGATAATCGACCAGTACGGCCATCAGGGCAAAAGGAAGAAGTACGCCGAGCATGGCTACGAAATGCCCGCCAGCCAAAGCCGCGAGTGCACCCCAAAGCGCGGATTGGCGTTGTTCCATCAAAGCCGAAGACACCGCCAGTGGCCAGCCCATGCCGGGGTTCAGGCCGTGATAGGCGCCGCTCAGAACAACGGCCAGCCACAGGCCAGCCGTTGATGACATCAAAAATTCCAACTCAGACCGACGGATAGCAGAAGCTGTCGGTTGAACAGTCTCCGCCCTCCAACCGGATCTGGTGGCTGCGATAGCCCTTAGGAAACTCTACCCAGAACTTCGGATCCAATGTCAGACCACCATTCTCGCCGACATCAGCCTTGACCATGGCCGCACCACCTTCCTCGGGGTAGAACTGATCGTCCCACGTGGAATAGAGCGAATTGGTCCAATAGACGCGTTTGCCGTCGCGGCTGATTTCGACCATCTGTGGACCATAGCCAAAGGTTTGACCATTTGGATGCTTTGTCTTTTTGACGATTCCGCCGATCTCGACCTTGCCTGCCAGGGTTGGGTTCATCGGGTCGGATACATCGTATTGATGCATCTCGCCGGTTCCCCAGCACGCGACATAGAGGTACTTGTCGTCCAGGCTCAGGTCGATATCAGTGACCAGCGGCGGAACGGCTGAGAAGCCCTTCAGAAGGTCAGGAAGATCATCAGGATCAGCGGGTTGCGGATCGATTGTTATGGTCTTCTTGGCTTCGAACGTGCCGTCATCATTGCGCCACCAGGTGAAGATCGCACCTTGCAGGTTGGTCGTATCGACGACAACGCCGCAGAACCCGTATTGTTTTACGGGATCATGCGCGGGGCGGATTTCCAGGGCCATCTGATGGTTTTCGCCCAGATCGATGGTTTGAATATTCGTCCGGTTCCGAAGGTTCCAGAAATGGATCCGGTGGCCGTATTTGTTGGACAACAAATCCTCGGCCACCAGCCCGTTTTCGAATTGCGGCGGCAGGCCCCATTCGGAACTGACCATGTAGTCACGCGGCAGGTTCCACCAGAAATCATAATGCTTGTCCTGCACGCCGCGCTCGATCTCATAGCGCCCGATGATATCGAAGGTCTCGCAATCCATGATGAATATGCCCGGAGGGCCATCTGTGCCGTCGGGGCCGCCGCCACCAAGGGTGCTGACATAGATGCCCTCAGGCCCGCAATGGATCGTGTGCGGACGGGAATACCCTGTCTTTGCAAAGACTTCTTCGGGTTCGATGATCTTGTGAATCTTGGCCTCAAGCGGGTTTTTCACGTCAATGACATAAATCCGGCTGGATCGGATGCCCGGAATGATAAGATAGCGCCGCTCCAGAAACGCATGACCGCTCAGCGGCGACAGGGAAGAAGAACACGCGTTCCAGCCGAAATGGTGAAATTCGTCACCCTTTTCGGGCATGATCACCTGATGCACGATCTTTCCGAAATCGTCCGAGCTTGGATCGACATTCACAATCGCCAGCCCGTCAGGTTGAGAAAAGTCAGGGCTGAGCATCAGCGTGAATGCAAGCGTCTCAGCGGGGCCCTCCATCGCTAGTTTCGCGGATGGATAAAAACTTGGGTCCGGTCTTTGGTTCATAACGTCCTCCCGTAAGTCATTGAACTTCAATTCATATTGAGAGTTCCGATCTTGGCGCCGGATGACAATCTGCCCGCTTTTTTGCCCCTTGTTCTGATCTTGTTTCGAATGCGGCCCTCAGGTCGGTTTACGTTTGCTTTCGGCCACGTCATGGGCCAGCCGTCGTGTGTAATGTTCCAGATCAATAAGTGCGGTGTCTACGGTGTCTGCGTCTTTTGCCTCAAGCGCGTCCACTATTCTGCTGTGCAGTCCGATGATCTCTTCGCGGGATCGCGCCGTGAACGTGATCATGTTCATCAGCGGTTGCATCGCTTCCACGGCGCCTGCCAGCTGATAGGACAGGACCGGGTTGCCAGCCCCATCCACCAGCGCGCGATGGAAAGTCACGTCCGAGGCGCAAAATGCTTCGTCCGTCAGGCCCGGTTGGGACTGGCGGAATATTTCTGCCCGCATGGTCGCCAGGTGATCTGCCGTGCGCCGCTGCGCTGACAAAGGCGCACAGGCCCTTTCCAAGGCATATCGCGCCTCGCATGCGGTATCGAAGCTGACCGCATTCATCGACAGCAGCAATGTCGAAGTCGTGACTTGCTGAGAATAGGCATCCTCAAAGCTCAGGCGATTCACGAACGCTCCGCCAGAAGCGCCGCGTTGCGTGCGGATCAGGGATTGCGCGGCCAGCCGTTTCAATGCCTCACGCACGGTCGGGCGAGAGACCTGGAACTGATCCGACAACTCGGCTTCGGATGGCAGGCGCGCGTCCACGATCAGTTCACCCGATACGATCGCATCCCGAATGGCCTGGGCGATCTGGGCAGACAGGTCTGCGGTTTTCCGGGGCGCGGTTTTCATCTTCAAACGACCTTGGGCAAATTTTTATTTGTCTGACATTTAAAAGTCTGACATTTGAAAAGCAAGGGAGTTGAGTCGGGAGGCCGAAGTGAGTCGTACGTGGCTGCGCAGCGGAATGTGGCTGGGCTTTTATGTTCTGATCTTGTGGGCGTGGTGGGTCATGTTCTCGATGAGCCGGGACATGGACCTTGATCTGATCGGCCGTCCGGGGCCGATGGGGCAGGCGATGGCCGCGATGGATCCGCGCATGGATATGTACATGCCCATGGCCGAGTTCGGGCCGCTGTTTTCAATGTGGGCGATCATGATGGCGGCCATGATGCTGCCAACCCTGATCCCGACCCTGCGCAGTTACGATGACCTGATCCGCAGCGCAAATGGCAGCCGCGCCGGCTGGCTGGGGGTTCTGGCCGGGTATTCCATCGTCTGGGTCGGGTTTGCGGCCGTGATCGCAGGAATTCAGTTGGTTCTGCTGTTTGGCGGTGTTGTCGATATGCTGGGAATTGCCAAATCCGGATGGGTCGCGGGCGGCTTGATGATTGCCGTGGGCGCCTTTCAGTTTTCCCGCGCCAAAGAGGTGTGCCACGGTGTCTGCCATGCCCCGATGACCTATTTCCTGGGACATTGGAGAACCGGTTTTGCAGGTGGCGTGCGCATGGGCCTGGGTCTTGGCGCCTTTTGCGTCGGCTGTTGCTGGGGCTTTATGGCACTCGGCTTTGTCGGCGGTGTTATGAGCCTGTTGTGGATGGGGCTCGCGACCCTGTTCATGGTTTTGGAGAAACTTCCTCAGATCGGGCACGCCGTGACCCGTCCAATGGGGTTTGTGTTGATTGCGGGCGGTCTTGTCCTGCTCGTGTATCCAATTAGCTACGGAGGATAAGCCAATGGCTAAAAACAGAAAACCAGACGCCGACCGGCTGCCCGTCAGCCAGCGCATCGACAGCCGCATGCCCAATCCCAAGCGGCGAGAGATGAGCCCGACGGAATGGGCCATCAAGGGCGAGTTGATCCTGAATTGTTCATGCGACGTGTTCTGCCCCTGCGTGGTGTCGCTGGGCGCACATCCCCCGACGGAAGGTCACTGCCATGCTTGGATGGGCATCATCGTTGATGAAGGCCATTATGAAGGCGAGGATCTGTCGGGTCTGAATGTCGGCTTGCTGGTCGATATTCCGGGCCGGATGGGGGAAGGCCAGTGGAAAGTCGCCGCTTATGTCGACGAGCGCGCAAGCGGCAAAGCTTATAACGGTTTGTTGCAAATCTTCAGCGGTCAGGCGGGCGGCACGACCGGTCTGTTTACCATGCTGGTCAGCGAGATCATTGGTGCGGAACGGGCGCCGGTCCAGATTGAGCGCGACGGAAACAAACGTCGGATCGCGATTGGTCGCAAAATCCAGGGAGAGATCGAGATGCTTGCGGGCAAGGACCCGGAGCATCCGGTGATGGTCTCAAATTCCAAATACTGGATGGGACCTGACATCATCGTGGCGCGTGGCACCAAATCGAAGGTGCGCGACTATGGCCGGGTCTGGGACTTTGGCGGCAAGTCCGCAGAGATCTGCCCGATCGACTGGCACGGGCCCAAATGATGATCACGGGTGGGTATGCGCAGGAAATGGCGCGTTACAATCACTGGCAGAACAAACAGTTGGCAGAGTTTTTGCAATCTCTGACACCGAAGGAGCTGACCCTTGAACGCGGGGCGTTCTTTGGCTCGATCATGGGCACGGTGAACCATCTGCTATGGGGCGACTGGATGTGGATGTCGCGTTTCGAAAAGCGCGACGGGCCAGATGGCAATATTCTCAAGGCAGGCGGAGGTATCCATGAAAGCGTATACCTGTGCCCGGATCTGCAAAGCTGGTTGGCGTTACGCGAAAAGATCGATGCGCGTATCCTGAACTGGGCAGAAGGGCTGGGGGATGATCCGCTGACCGGATCGTTCACGTGGTATTCCGCCGCAAAAGAGGCTGATGTCACAATGCCTTACGCGCTGTGCGTGATCCATTTCTTCAATCATCAGACCCATCACAGGGGACAAGTGCACAAAATGCTGACCGAGACGGGCTCGGAAGCGCCTGTCAGTGATATCGTCTTTATGCCGCAGGAGGTATGAATGCCGCAGATTTCCGCCTCACGCCGCTTGCGGCGCACTCCGTTCTCTGAAGGAGTCGAAGCTGCCGGGGTCAAGGGCTATACGGTTTACAACCGCATGTTGTTGCCGACGGTATTTGAAAGTGTTGAAGCCGATTACCGGCATCTGAAGACCCATGTTCAGGTCTGGGATGTGTCGTGCGAGCGGCAGGTTGAATTGCGTGGCCCTGATGCTGCGCGTCTCATGCAGATGCTGACCCCGCGCGATCTGCGCGGTATGCTGCCGGGGCAATGTTTCTATGTGCCGATCGTTGACGAAACCGGCGGCATGCTGAACGACCCGGTGGCGGTGAAGTTGTCCGAAGACCGATGGTGGATCTCGATTGCCGACAGTGATCTGTTGCTGTGGGTCAAGGGTATCGCCGTTGGCTACCGTCTGGATGTGCTGGTGGACGAACCGGACGTGTCGCCGCTTGCCGTTCAGGGCCCGAAAGCGGACGAGCTGATGGCCCGTGTCTTCGGGGACCGTGTGCGCGACATCCGGTTTTTCAAATTTGATATGTTCGAGTTCGAGGGGCGCGATCTGGCCGTCGCGCGATCCGGTTATTCGAAACAGGGTGGTTTCGAGATATACGTGGAAGGTGGCGATATCGGCATGCCTTTGTGGAACGCCCTGTTTGCCGCCGGCGAAGACCTGCACGTGCGCGCAGGCTGCCCGAACCTGATCGAACGCATTGAGGGCGGGTTGTTGTCCTATGGGAACGACATGACCGACGACAATACCCCGCATGAATGCGGTCTGGGAAAGTTCTGCAACACGCATACTGCGATTGGCTGTATCGGTCGGGATGCCCTGTTGCGTGTCGCCAAGGAAGGGCCGGTGCAGCAAATCCGGCCAATCGCCATCGCCGGTGATCCGGTTCCGGGCTGCGATCGTCCCTGGGACCTGTTTGCAAGCGGCAAGCGCGTGGGGCAGGTGACATCGGCGGCCTGGTCTCCGGATTTTGAAACCAATGTGGCGATCGGTATGGTGCGCCTGAGCCATTGGGATGCCGGGACGGAACTGGAAGTGGAAACACCGGCCGGGATGCGCCGCGCGACCGTGCAATCGCATTTCTGGATCTAGCAGAATCAAGGACGCTGCCGCGTCGACCTCGGGATATTTTGAACCAGCTGACGACATGGGCTGGTCGCTGAACACGAAAGGAATGACAAATGTTCAATGCACTTGTGATGGACAAGGATGAAGAGAGCGGACTCGCCACCGGCTCGATCAAACAATTGTCGGTGGATGATCTGCCGCATGGTGATGTCACGGTTGCGGTCGAGTATTCCACGGTGAACTACAAGGACGGCCTGTGCCTGTCTCCGAAAGGGGGCGGGCTGGTGCGGGCCTATCCGCATGTCCCGGGCATTGACTACGCCGGCACGGTCGAGGCCTCATCGGATGACCGCTACAAACCCGGTGACAAGGTTGTTCTGACCGGATGGCGCGTTGGCGAGGCACACTGGGGCGGCTATTCGCAAAAAGCCAACGCGCGGGCCGATTGGCTGGTGCCGCTGCCCGATGGGCTGACAACGCGTCAGGCAATGGCTGTGGGCACCGCCGGGTTTACTGCGATGCTGGCGGTTATGGCGCTGGAGGATCATAGGCTGACCCCGGATCGAGGACCGGTATTGGTGACCGGGGCCGCGGGCGGTGTAGGGTCGGTGGCCACGGCCATTCTTGGTAACTTGGGCTATGAGGTCGCCGCGGTCACCGGACGGCCCGAAACCGGTGACTATCTGAAATCACTTGGTGCGACGACCATCGTGCCGCGCGACGACCTGAACGAGACTACAAAACGTCCCCTGGAAAGCGAAACATGGGCGGGCTGCGTTGATGCTGTGGGCGGCGCCATGCTGGCGCGTGTTCTGGGCCAGATGAAATACGGATGTTCAGTTGCTGCGGTTGGTTTGGCAGGGGGCGCTTCTTTGCCAGCGACGGTGATTCCGTTCCTGCTGCGCGGCGTGAACCTTTTGGGCATCGATAGCGTGATGCAGCCCTATGACAACAGGGTGCGCGCGTGGAAACGGATCGCCACGGATCTGCCGATGGACAAGCTTGAGGCGATGGTTCAACCGGCCGGTCTGTCCGATCTGCCGCAACTGGGCGCCGACATTCTGAAAGGTCAGGTCAAGGGGCGCGTCGTGGTGGACGTGAACGCCTGAGGCTGACCCATGAACTCAACCTGGCCGAAGAAACTCGGCCAGGTTCCGGAAAAGATGTTTGCCCAAATTGGTCGCAACACCTCTGGCCATTGATACAATTCCCGATCATGATTGCTATACATCCCAATTGCGATGGCGTAAGACCCATCCAAAGATTACCTGAAGACGGGGAGTGAGCAGAATGTCTGACGACTTCGAACTGGACACCGATGATCTGCAGCGCCGCATGGATGGCGCAATGGCCAATCTGAAAACCGAATTTGCATCATTGCGAACAGGGCGTGCTTCGGCCTCGATGCTGGAACCTGTCATGGTTGACGCTTACGGTTCGATGACACCGATCAACCAGGTGGGCACCGTGAACGTGCCCGAACCGCGAATGGTCACTGTAAACGTCTGGGACAAGTCACTGGTGGGTAAGGTGGAAAAGGCCATCCGCGAAAGCGGCCTTGGGATCAATCCGCAATTGAACGGCACCATCATAATGCTGCCGATACCCGAGTTGAACGAAGAACGTCGCCGCGAGTTGAGCAAGGTCGCCGGTCACTACGCGGAAAACGCGCGCATTGCGATCCGGAACGTGCGTCGCGATGGCATGGATCAGATCAAGAAGGCCAAGGCGGACGGCATGTCGGAAGATGACCAGAAGCTTTGGGAAAGTGAAGTTCAGGACATGACGGATGAGATGATCAAGGCCGTAGATGCTGCGCTCGAAACCAAGCAAGCCGAAATCATGCAGGTCTGAGCCGAACTGATGCCAAAAGACCCGCAAACCGAGCTGGAGTCCGGCCCGCGCCATGTGGCCATCATCATGGATGGCAATGGTCGTTGGGCGCAGGCACGCGGCCGTCCCCGGCTGTTCGGCCACCATGCAGGGGCGCGGCGCGTGCGCGAGGTTGTCGAGGCCTGCCCTGGTTTGGGGATCAAGTACCTGACGGTGTTCGCTTTTTCGACCGAAAACTGGAAGCGGACCCAGGTCGAGGTGGCCGGCCTGATGAACCTGTTCCGCCGCTATATCATCAAGGAAACCCGGACACTTGCGGATAATGGCATCCGCGTTCGGTTCATCGGAGATCGGGTCCGGCTGGATTCCAAGTTGATCGAGTTGATGGACTCGCTGGAAGAAGAAACCAAGAACAACGATCTGGTTCATTTGACCGTCGCGCTGAATTACGGTGGGCGCGACGAGGTCGCTCGCGCCACAAAGCGTCTGGCACGGGATGTGGCTGAAGGGCGGCTGAAACCCGAAGAGGTGGATGAAGAAACTCTTCCTAAGTATCTGGATACGCGTGTTCTTCCTGATCCCGACCTTGTTATTCGAACCAGCGGTGAAGCACGGATTTCAAACTTTCTTCTGTGGCAATCGGCTTACTCGGAATATGAATTCATCGACACCCTCTGGCCGGACTTCACTGCTGCTGAACTGGCCCGTCTGTGCCAGAATTACGGCACCAGAGATCGGCGGTTCGGAGCGGTTCTGGCATGAGAGACGGCCGATGGTCTGACCTGACAACACGGGTTCTTTCTGCTGCAGTTCTGGTCGTGATCGGATCAATCGAAGTCTGGCTTGGCGGGTGGTGGTTCGAAACCTTCATTGCCGCAGCCTGTGGTCTGATGACGTGGGAATTGGTTCGGATGATCGACCCGCAAGCCCGCGGCGTGGCCGTTCAATTGGGGATTCTGACAAGCATCACCGTGGTTCTCAGCTATCATCTGCCTCCGATTTACACTTTGCCGGTCGTGCTTGCGCCTGCGCTTGTGGGAGTGGGGCAGATCAGTCGTTCGAAGGTTCTGTTCGGGATGTTCGTGGTCTGGATCGTCGGGGCCGGGCTGGGTTTCATTTCGATCCGCGAAAATTCCGGTTTTGGCTGGATGGTTTGGCTGATTGCTGTCGTGGTCGCCACGGATGTCGCGGGCTATTTCGTGGGCAAGGCGGTCGGCGGCCCGAAATTCTGGCCCAAAGTCAGCCCGAAGAAGACGTGGTCGGGAACCGCCGGCGGGTGGGCCGCCGCGGCATGTGTCGGCGCGGTTTTTGCAAGCCTGGCCGGCTTTGGATTCGCTTTTGTCGTTGTTTCCGTTTTGGCTTCAATGGCAAGTCAGGCCGGTGATATTGTCGAAAGCGCGGTCAAGCGCAAGTTCGGTGTCAAAGACAGTTCGAACCTGATACCGGGCCATGGCGGCTTTCTGGATCGGTTCGATGGCATGATGGGGGCCGCGCTGTTCGTTCTGATCGCGGGGCTGATCTATTCGCCGGGTGAAATGTAATGCGAAAGGTATCTGTTTTTGGAGCCACCGGGTCGATCGGGCAGAACACGATTGATCTGATTTCGCGCGCACCGTCCGAGTATGACGTCGTGGCCTTGACCGGTGGTGCCAACATTCAAAGGCTTGCGGATGACGCGCGTCGGCTCGGTGCCGATATTGCCGTCACCGCTCATGAAGACCGGCTTGATGACCTGCGTTCCGCTTTGGCCGGCAGTGACGTCGAGGCGGCTGCGGGCCGGCGCGCCATCGTCGAGGCTGCGGCACGTCCGGCGGATTGGATCATGTCGGCCATTGTCGGCTCGGCCGGGTTGGCGCCGGGCATCGAGGCGTTGAAACAGGGCACAACCCTTGCACTGGCAAACAAAGAGACATTGGTCTGCGCAGGATCATTGGTTCTGGAAACGGCCAAACAGCATGGCGCGCGATTGCTGCCGGTCGACAGCGAACATTCGGCGGTGTTTCAGGCTTTGGTCGGTGAAGACGTCGAAACAGTCGAGCGTGTGATCATCACCGCCAGCGGCGGGGCGTTCCGAGATTGGCCCCTGAGAGAACTGGTGAACGCGACTGTTGAACAAGCCTCCAGCCATCCGAATTGGGATATGGGGCAGCGTATCACCATCGACAGCGCATCGATGTTCAACAAAGCGTTGGAAGTCATCGAAACAAAAGAATATTTCGGTGTCGAACCGGATCAGATCGAAGTGCTGGTGCATCCGGAATCCATAGTACACGCCCTGGTTGGCTATCGTGATGGTGCGATGATGGCCCATATGGGGGCACCCGATATGCGCCACGCCATCGGTTACGCGCTGCATTGGCCCGAAAGACGGGAATTGCCGATACAGCGCCTTGATTTGGCCAAGCTGGGTCAGTTGCGTTTCAACGCGCCGGATCTGGCACGTTATCCCGCATTGAAACTGGCACGGGACGTGATGGCGCGTGGCGGTCTGGCGGGTGCTGTTTTCAACGCCGCGAAGGAACGTGCGCTGGATCATTTCATCGCGCGCCGGACCGGATTTCTGGATATGGCTGATGCCGTCGCCGCGGTTCTCGACAGGTTCGACGCGTCAGACAGCCTTATTGATGCCCCGATGACCCTTGATAACGTACAGCAAACAGACCATCTGGCACGTCAGTGGGTCGATGACGCTGTGGTGGAACGAGCAGGATAGAATTTTGGACGTACTTTCCCTAATCCCGCAATTTGGCAATCTTCTCTGGACGATTGTCGCGTTTGTCATCGCATTGTCGGTCATCGTCGCGGTGCACGAATACGGCCACTACATTGTGGGGCGTTGGTCCGGTATCCATGCCGAAGTGTTCTCGATCGGGTTTGGCCCGGTTCTCTGGAGCCGTGTCGACAAACGGGGGACCAGATGGCAGATCGCGTTGCTGCCTTTTGGGGGGTATGTGAAGTTCCTGGGCGATGCCAATGCAGCATCGGGCAAGGATGAAAAGGCGATGGAAGGCATCGCTACCCAAAGCCCGGAAGAGCTGCGCCGCACCATGCACGGTGCCCCTTTGTGGGCACGGGCCGCAACGGTCGCGGCCGGACCTGTCTTCAACTTCGTCATGTCCATTCTGGTGTTTGGCCTGATTTTCTGGTCACAAGGCGTATCGAAAGAGCCGCTGACAGTCGGATCGTTGCAACCCTTGCCGGGCACTGTGCAGGAGCTGAGAGAAGGTGATGTGATCACGGCCATCGCCGGTGTTCCGACGCCTGACTATGATGAAGAGGGCGCCTGGCAGGACTTTATTGAGGCGCTGCCTGTGGAACCGGTTCTGGATTACACGGTGATCCGGGACGGTGAAACGCTGGATGTACAAGCACCATGGATGTTTCCACCCCTGATCCGCCAAGTGGCCCCACGCAGCGCGGCGATGGATATCCAACTGAAACAAGGCGATGTCATCACGGCGGTGAACGGGGAACCGATCTTTGCCTTCGAGCAGCTGAAGGATTTTGTCGAAGGGTCCGATGGCCGGGTTCTGCTGTTGGACGTCTGGCGGGAAGGGTCCGAGCTGGAATTCGCATTGGCCCCCCGACGCACGGATGAACCTCAGCCGGATGGCGGATTCGTCACCCATTGGCGGATTGGGATCATCGGGGGCATGATGCTGGAGCCGGCAACTGAACCGGCTGGTATTCTGGATTCACTGACCGGCGGTGTCAGACAGACGGGCCGCATTATCGAAGGGTCGCTGTCGGGTATTTGGCACATGGTGACAGGGGCAATCAGCACCTGCAACATCTCGGGGCCGATCGGAATTGCCGAAACCTCGGGGGCAATGGCCAGCCAGGGGGCGCAGAACTTCATTTTCTTCATCGCGGTTCTGTCGACGGCGGTCGGATTGCTGAACCTGTTTCCGATCCCGGCATTGGATGGCGGGCATCTCGTGTTCTACGCTTATGAAGCCATTGCAGGGAAACCACCCAGTGACGGGGCCTTGCGGGTGCTCATGGGGGTAGGGATCACCTTAATTCTCACCCTCATGCTGTTTTCAGTGAGCAACGATCTGTTTTGCTGATTGTGGCGCGCGGCGCAAGATTGGGCCGCAATATTGCCTCATTCTGACGTTATGATTTTTGCGTCTGAGGGAAAAGCCATGACCAAAACGCTGAAAAAATCGTATCAGAGCTTTAGCTTCCTGTTCGTGCTGAATTGGGACGTTCTGCTGAGCTTTGCGGTTACGGCTTTGGCTATGGCAGGTGCCGCCTATCTGGCGGCCATGTGATTCTTACCGAAATTAACGTCGTCAATTTGAATGGCAGTCTTCGCGGCTGCTTCTATTTCGCCTTTTGACAAGCTCATTCAATCCCGCTACTCAGCATTAAAGTCTTAAATTCTGGGTAGAGCATAAAATGACTGACAGGCGAGGGGCGGGCACATCCTGCGGGCAGCAAATGCCAACAAACAATATTTTGTGGCAGGCGCTAGCGGTTCTTTTCCTTTTTGTTGCTGCAAGCTTAATGACTTTTCCGCATGCAGCACTGGCGCAAAATTTCACGATCAATTCGTTTGACGTTGAGGGCAATCGCCGGATTGAAACCGGTACGATCATCGCCCGAACGGGAATCGAACCTGGCCAGACCGTAACTGCTGGCCAGCTCAATGATGCCTATCAGCGTTTGCTTGACAGTGGTGTATTTGAAACAGTTGAGCTGACGCCGCGGGGGTCTACGCTGGTCATCACGGTTCAGGAATATCCGACGATCAATCAGATCAGCATCGAGGGTAACGCCCGTGTCAAAGACGACGTGTTGTTGGACGTTATCGAATCTCAGCCGCGCCGCGTCTTTACCCCGCAGTTGGCCGAGTCTGACGCTGACATGATTGCTGAAGTGTATTCAGCCCAAGGCCGAGTTGCCGCGACCGTAATCCCTCGGATTATCCGCCGTAGCGACAACCGAGTTGATCTGGTTTTTGAAGTGGCAGAAGGCACGACCATTGAAGTGGAACGTGTCAGTTTTGTTGGCAACCGTGCCTTTTCGGACCGTCGTTTGCGCCGCGTTCTGGAAACCAAGCAGGCAACGTTTCTGCGGACGTTCTTCCGGAACGACACGTTCATCGGCGATCGTATCGAGTTCGACAAGCAGGTCATCCGGGACTTCTACCTTTCACGAGGCTATGTCGACTTCCGCGTGAACAGCGCCAACGTCGAATTTACCCGTGAACGGGATGCGTTTTTCCTGGTGATGAATGTAACCGAAGGCCAAAAATTCTCGTTCGGTAAGATCACGACCGTCAGTGAGATTCCGGGCGTGGATCCGGCCCCTTATCAGGACGCGCTGAAGATCAAGCCCGGCGTAACCTATACACCGTCTCTGGTTGAAAACTCCATTACACGCCAGGAACGTCTGGGTCTGAAACAAGGCGTGGATTTCCTTCGGGTGGAACCACGTGTCACACGCAATGACCGCGATCTGACTTTGGATATCGAATTTGTTCTGACAAAAGGTCCTCGGATCTTTGTCGAGCGGATCGATATTGAAGGTAACACAACCACCCTGGACCGGGTGATCCGCCGTCAGTTCGACACCGTCGAAGGAGACCCGTTCAATCCCCGCGAAATCCGTCAAGCCGCCGAGCGCATCAATGCCTTGGGTTTCTTCGCTGTCGCGGAAGTCGAACCGCGCGAAGGATCGTCGCCCAGCCAGGTCATTCTGGATGTGGACGTTGAAGAACAACCTACCGGCTCGCTGAGCCTTGGCGGCAGCTACTCGGTTACGGACGGTTTCGGGATTGCGGTCGGTCTGAACGAATCCAACTTTCTGGGTCGTGGCCAGAACCTCGGTGTGTCGATCTCGACCGCGCAGGACTCGGAACAATACACGCTCAGCTTTACAGAGCCCTATCTGCTGGGCCGCAAGCTGCGCTTTGACCTTGGTCTGGGGCTGTCGGCTACCAATTCCGGGTTTGCAAGCTACGACACAAGCAGTCTTTTCTTTGCACCTCAACTGACCTACGCGATTGGTGAATTGTCGGCTCTGCGGGTTCGCTATGGTTGGGACCGCAGCGAGATGACGCAGCAGGACAATGAAGTTAACGGTGCGGTGATTTCTTCTGAAATTGCGCAGGGCAAACGGACGTCCAGTTCATTGGGACTGTCCTACATTTATGACAGCCGTCTCGGCGGCCTGGACCCCAACACTGGCGTTCTGTTTGAAGTAGGTGTTGATGCCGCCGGACTTGGTGGGGACAACAAATTCTTCAAGACCACGGCACGTGGCATCGCGCAAACCCGGGTTTGGAACGAAGAGGTGGTGCTTCGGGCAACGATGGAACTGGGCGCTCTGCACTGGCGCGGAAACGATTTCAGCCGTACCGTTGACCGGTTTGTGCTGGGCCCCAATACTTTCCGGGGTTTCGAACCTGCGGGTATCGGACCGCGTGACCTGTCCAACGGTCAGGATGACGCGATCGGGGGCAACTACTACTGGGTTGCCCGTTTCGAAACCGACTTCCCGCTGGGTCTTCCCGAGGAACTCGGTCTGCGCGGTGGCTTGTTCTATGATGTTGGCAACCTCTACAACATCGACAACGTCAATACGGCAGGTGCAACTATTGTCGGTGCAAACGGATCGATCCGGCACGTGATTGGGATTTCGGTGCTCTGGGAAACTCCATTCGGGCCGTTGCAGTTCAACTTCTCGCAGCCTCTCAAGAAAGAATCTTTCGACAAGGAGCAGAACTTTGACTTCACGATCCAGGCCCGGTTCTGATCCGCGATGCTGAACAGATTGCTTGGCAGAACACGGGGCCCGCTTTGGGCCCTGTGTGCATTTGTGACGATGGTCTCGGCGCCTTTGGCAAATGCACAGCAGCTTGGTGTGCCACAAGCCAGTGTTGTCACCCTGTCCAGTGAAGAGCTGTTTGCCAAGTCCGCCTTTGGACAGCGCGTTTTTCGCGAAATTGAAAAGGAAAGCGCCTTACTGGCCGAAGAAAACCAACGGATTGTCGCGGAACTGAGCCGCGAAGAAAAGGAACTCACCGAGCAGCGCGCCACCATGTCGGCCGACGAGTTCCGCCCCCTGGCCGAGGCGTTTGATCTCAAGGTTCAGTCCCATCGCGAGGGGCAAAGGGCAAAGCTGGATGTTCTGGCCCGTCGCAGCGAAGAAGCCCAGCAGACCTTTTCCGAAATTGTGCGCCCGGTGCTTGTCGATCTGTTGCGCGAAATTGGGGCCAGCGTGATGATCGAGCGATCCAATGTCGTCGTCAGCACGTCCGACATCACCGAAGCCGCAATCATCCGAATAAACGCCGCGATTGGTGACGGAAGCGATTTGCAAGAGGGTCAGGGCGAATAGGTTCGCTTGCCCTTGCAGTGCTGTATTGCTAACCACGCAAAAAAAGAAACATCCAAAACGGGATATCTGCATCATGAGCACTGAAACCAAAAGCGCAGACATTCAGCTGATCCAGAGGATCCTGCCGCACCGCTATCCGTTTTTGCTGGTCGACAAGGTGGTAGATATCTCGGGCTATCAGTCGGCGCGTGGAATCAAGAATGTCACCATGAACGAACCGCATTTTCAGGGGCATTTCCCCGGTACGCCGATCATGCCGGGTGTCACGATTGTCGAGGCAATGGCGCAGACCGCCGGTGTGATGCTGGGTGTGGGAATGGACGTCATCGACACCGAACTGTTGATTTACTTCATGAGCATCGACAAGTGCAAATTCCGCCGCAAGGTTGTGCCCGGTGATGTGCTGGAAATGCATGTGGAAACCGTACGTGGGAAAAAAGGCGGAAAGCTGTTCAAATTCAGCGGCCGTGCAACTGTCGAAGGCGAAGTCGCCGCCGAGGCGGAATTCTCGGCCTATGTCGACTGGGATATGGAAAAAACAACATGAACGGAGTCCATCCCAGCGCAATTATTGAAGATGGTGCGCAGATTGGACAGGATTGTATCATCGGTCCCTTCTGCCACGTGGGCCCACAGGTGAAACTGGGCGATCGGGTCGAGTTGAAATCGCATGTGGTCGTGACGGGCGACACCTCGATCGGCGACGATACCGTCGTGTTCAATTTCTCGGTGATTGGTGAGATCCCTCAGGATCTGAAATTCAGCGGTGAAAACACTCGGCTTGAGATTGGCAAACGCAACCGCATTCGCGAGCATGTGACAATCAATACTGGTACGGAAGGTGGCGGAGGGGTCACGCGGATCGGTGACGACTGCCTGTTGATGGCGGGTGTTCACGTGGCCCATGACGTTCAGATCGGCAACCGTGTGATCATGGTGAACCATGCCGGCGCGGCGGGGCATTGCATCGTCGAAGACGACGTGATCGTCGGTGGCATTTCGGGGTTGCATCAATGGGTGCGCGTTGGACGCGGGGCCATTATTGGCGCGCTGACCATGGTGCCGAAAGATGTTATTCCTTACGGTCTGGTACAGGCGTCGAGGGGTGAGCTGGATGGCCTAAACCTCGTCGGTCTCAAGCGCAAGGGTGTATCGCGTGAAGATATCTCGGCGCTGCGCGCGGCCTTCAAGGAATTGTCCGACGGCGAAGGCACCTTTATGGATCGCGCCAGCCGGATCGGTGAAGGCAACGAAAGCGACTATGTGCAGCAGATCGTGGATTTCGTCACCGGCCACAGTGACCGATCCTTCCTGACCCCGAGGAAATAGGGTCATGCTTGCGTTGATTGCGGGAACCGGGGCACTGCCGACCGAAGTTGTTGCGCAGTTGGCAGAACGCCCTTTGATCTGCGCGATGGAGGGGTTTCTGCCGGACACCCTGAGCGCGGATGTCGTATTTCCTCTGGAACAGCTGGGCAGTTTCATTGCTGACCTGAAGGCGCAGGGCGTGACCGATATCTGTCTGGCTGGCGCTGTTCGGCGCCCGCCAATCGACCCCTCGCGCATTGACGCCGCGACGCTGCCATTGGTTCCGATCATCCAAAAGGCCATCCTGTCCGGGGATGACGGAGCTTTGCGCGCCGTGATCGGAATTCTTGAAGGGGCCGGCCTCACCCTCAGGGCCGCGCATGAGATCGCGCCCGGTTTGTTGCCGCCTGTGGGATGTCTGACCGAGGCCCAGCCCTCGGACGCCGACATGGCCGACGCTGACCGCGCCGCCGGGATTCTTCGGGCAATGGGGGCGGCGGATACCGGGCAGGCCTGTGCCGTGTCAAAAGGGCAGGCGCTGGCCATCGAGGGGGTGTTCGGCACCGCGTGGATGCTGCACTCCCTGACCCAACGCCCCGACGCTGGCGGCGGCATTCTGTTCAAAGGTCCCAAACCCGATCAGGATCGGCGCGCCGATTTGCCCGCCATCGGGCCGGAAACTGTTGCGGACACGGTTGCGGCAGGTTTGTCCGGGATCGTTTTGGAAAAAGGCGGTGTACTGGTTCTGGAAAAAGAGCGTGTCATCGCTGAATGCAACCGTCTGGGTCTGTTTCTCTATATTCGCGAGCGGGCGGTCTGATGCGTGTCTTTCTGGTCGCCGGTGAACCTTCGGGCGACCGGTTGGGCGGCGCGCTGATGGAGGGGTTGAAAACCCTGGTGCCTGATGTTGAATTCGACGGGGTCGGTGGCCCGTTGATGCAAGCGCAGGGCCTGAGCAGCCGGTTTCCCATGTCCGAGCTTTCGGTCATGGGGCTTGTTGAAGTTCTGCCGAAGTTTTTCCACCTGAAACGGCGGATTTCCGAGACAGCACAGGCGGTGCTGGACACGAAACCGGATGTATTGATCACCATAGACAGCCCTGATTTCAGCTTGCGCGTCGCCAAGATGGTCAAAGCCAACAGCAAAATCCGAACCGTGCATTATGTCGCGCCCAGTGTCTGGGCCTGGCGCCCCGGGCGTGCAGGCAAGATGGCAAAGGTCATCGACCATGTGCTGGCGCTTCTTCCTTTTGAACCTCCGTATATGGAGCGGGCAGGGATGGAATGCGACTTTGTCGGCCATCCAGTGGTTGGCGAACCGATTGCAACACCTGACGAGATCGCCGCCTTCCGCCACCGCTTTGATCTGGGCAATGCGCCGATCTTGCTGGCCTTGCCCGGGTCTCGGCGGGGTGAGATCGAACGTCTGGCAGAGTCTTTCGGCGGTGCGTTGCGGTTGTTTGTCGATGACCACCCGAATTACCGCGTGGTGATCCCGACCGTAGGTGCGACAACCGATCTGATAAACGACCTGGTGCCAGAATGGCCAGGCACTCCCGTGGTGCTGGACCCCCGCCAGGTGGGGGCAGAGCAAGCCACGGCCGACAAACGAGCAGCCTTTGGCGCCGCAGATCTTGCGCTTGCTGCTTCGGGAACGGTCTCGCTGGAACTTGCGGCGCAGAATACACCGATGGTCATTGCGTACAAACTCAACTGGCTGACGCAGAAAATGGCGGAACGGATGGTCAAGCTGGACACCGTTACACTGGTCAATCTGGTCTCGGACACGCGCGCCGTGCCGGAATGCCTGCTGGATGATTGTCAGCCTGAAAAGATCGCCGAAGCCTTGCGAAAGGTAGCCGACGCACCCGACGCGCAACAGCACGCCATGAACCTGACAATGGACAGGTTGGGGCGAGGGGGCGAAGCACCCGGCTTGCGCGCGGCGCGGGCGGTTTTGAACAGAATGCAGCCACGCAATGCTTGATCACGCGCTGTTTGCAGTCTCTGCGGGGATCGCGATGATCTCTACCAATCTGGACAATTTGGCTGTCTTGTTGGGCTTGATTCTGGTGATGGAACAGCGCCGTGCGATCGTGGGCTTTGCGGTCGCTCAGACGATCGTACTTTCCCTGGCCATGACCGTGGCCGTGGGCCTGAACCAGAGCGGCCTTCCGTTTTGGATCGGCTACCTTGGCCTTGTCCCATTGGTGTTTGGCTTGCGCGGAATCTGGCATCAGTTTCGCGAGGCGGACAACGAAGGTGCTGTGTCAAAAGGGGCCGTGACTTCGGTGGTGACGCTTTTCCTGAGCCTCTCGATAGACAGTTTTGCGGTAATGACCCCTCTGCTTGCGGATTCGGCGCCGTCCTATCGGGTCGTGGCGTTGATCGGTGCCGCCAGCGCGGCCGCCTTGCTGGTTGTTGTTGCGGCATGGGGGGCCCCCCACGCCAAAAGCCTTGGCCCGCGCGTTGCCCGGCTGGATCGGATTGCGCCATATATCATGGTCTGCGTCGGGCTCTATATTCTCTTCAACTCTCCCACCGACATGCTGTGACCCGGCAAAGAGAGCGCTTCGTCTCGCATATGTGACCTGCAAAGGTCTGTTGCAGTGATGCAGGTCCAAGGTATCGTGATCCAGAAAAAGGAGCTTTCGACATGACCCGCATTCCCCCTTTGTCGGATCAGGACATGACCGCCGACGCGCGCGCATCCCACGCAGCATTGGGCGCGTATGGTCCGTTTGACAACTGGGCCCGCGTTGCGGCGTATTGCCCTCCGGTTCTGAACCATGTCACGGGAATGCTGACAACCTTGCGAGAGCAGGAGAACCTGCCGCGCCGTGCGTTGGAACTGGCCATGGTGACGGTTTCGAAATTGAATTCCTGCGATTATTGCGTCTCGCATCACACACCGCTGCTGACCGTGGCGGGGCTGAGCCCCGAAGGGGCGGCGCGTCTGCCAGACGTCGCAGATCATCCGGAACTGGATGCCTGTGACAAGGCGGTCGTTCGCTATGCCAAAGCCGTGACGATCCGGTCGGGCCGCATGCGGGATGCCGAAGTGGCGGAGCTGAGGGAATGGTTCACGGATGCTCAGATCGTCGAACTGACCTGGCGCATCGCCTTGTGCGGTGCGTTCAATCGGTTCAACGATGCATTGCAGATTCAGATCGAACCCGAGGTCAAACCGGTTTCAGCTTAATACCCGCGCCAGATCCAGCCGCCGCCGAACACGCGGCTGCCCTCGTTCGCGTAAAACACACAGGCCTGCCCTGGCGAGATACCTTCCTCGGGGGTCAGCAGTTCGACCTCGGCCGTGGTGTCCGACAGCGGCCGAATGATCGCCTCGCGCGGCGGGCGGGTCGAGCGGACCTTGACGGACAGGTGCCATTCATCGCGTGACGTGAAGGGTTCATCGCCCAGCCAGTTGATCTCGCGCACCGGAACGACACGCGTTGCCAGCATCTCTTTCGGGCCGACAACGACCTGCTTTTTGTCGACGTCCAGTTTGACGACGTAAAGCGGCTCGCTGAGGCCGCCGATGCCAAGACCGCGACGCTGCCCGATCGTATAGTGGATTACACCGTTGTGCTGCGCCAGAACGCGGCCATCGGCGTGAACGATCTCGCCGGGTTCCGCAGCTCCGGGGCGCAGTTTTTCGATGACGCTGGCATAGTTGCCGTCAGGTACGAAGCAGATATCCTGACTGTCGGGCTTGTCCGCCACGGACAGCCCATACTGCGCCGCCATCTCACGGGTTGCATCTTTTGACGGCAGGTGGCCCAGCGGGAAACGCAGGAAGTTCAGTTGCTCGGGCGTGGTCGAGAACAGGAAATAGGACTGATCGCGATTGGCGTCTTCGGCGCTGTGCAGTTCCGGACCGTTGGCGCCCATCTTGCGCTGAATGTAGTGGCCGGTAGCCATGCAGTCTGCCTCAAGATCCTTGGCGGTTTCCAGAAGGTCCTTGAATTTCACGCGCTCGTTGCAGCGGATGCAGGGAACCGGCGTCGCGCCTGCCAGATAGCTGTCGGCGAACTCGTCGATCACGGCATCCTTGAAGATGTTCTCGTAATCCAGAACGTAATGTGGAAATCCACGCTCTTCCGCCACGCGGCGCGCATCATGAATATCGATTCCAGCGCAACAGGCACCTTTCTTGGCCAACGCCGCGCCGTGGTCATAAAGCTGCAACGTCACACCGACCACATCATAGCCCTGATCGGCCAGATAGGCCGCGACAACGGAACTGTCGACGCCCCCCGACATCGCCACAACGACCCGCGTTTCCGAGGGCGGTTTGGCAAAGCCAAGCGAGTTCAGCGGGGTCTCGGTATCGAGGGCCATTGCAGATTCCAGTCCGGGTTAAGAAAGACCGGCAGAATATAAGAAAATTCTACACACTCTCAAGGGGCGGTTTCACACGACTTTAAGTAGGCTGAGGTCAGCTTTGGTGCAGCAAGAAGGGTAAAGCGATGTATTTGCACAAAGTTGAAGGGCCAAGGTCTGTTGCTCTGCCGGATGGATCCATTTTGACGCATGCGGATTTACCGCCGGCGAACACAAGGCGATGGGTGGCGTCACGCAAAATTCTTGTCGTGCGCGGCGTGCTTTACGGGCTGATCAGCCTGTCTGACGCAAAAAAGAAATACGGCCTGAGCGACGAAGAATTCAACGGTTGGGTTTCTTTGGTCGCGGAACACGGCGCCGAGGCGTTGAAGGCGACGGCGCTAAAAAAGTATCGACAACCTAAAGGAGAGCGTGAATAAATAATTCAACGGTAACGTCAGATTAACCATTCTTGGTCAGGTTTAAATTTAATTGGAATTATTGACCCGAATTGGAGCAGTGAAAAATGCGCATACTTCTTGTCGAGGATGATCCGACCACGTCCAAAAGCATCGAACTGATGCTGACGCATGCGAACCTGAACGTCTATGCGACGGATCTTGGCGAAGAAGGAATCGATCTGGCGAAACTCTATGATTACGACCTGATCTTGCTTGATTTGAACCTGCCGGACATGAACGGGCACGAGGTTCTGCGCCAGTTGCGGATCGCCAGGGTGGAAACGCCGATTCTGATTTTGTCCGGTGCTGATGATACCGAAAGCAAGATCAAGGGATTCGGCTTTGGCGCGGATGATTATCTGACCAAGCCCTTCCATCGCGAAGAACTGGTGGCACGCATCCATGCCATCATCCGCCGTTCCAAAGGGCATTCGCAATCGATCATTCATACAGGGCGAATTGCGGTGAACCTTGATGCAAAAACCGTGGAAGTGGATGGCAAGACGGTTCATTTGACCGGCAAGGAATACCAGATGCTCGAGCTGCTCAGCCTGCGCAAGGGGACGACTTTGACCAAGGAAATGTTTCTGAACCACCTGTATGGCGGCATGGATGAACCTGAACTGAAAATCATTGATGTGTTCATCTGCAAACTGCGCAAAAAGCTCAGCAATGCGACCGGCGGAGAGAACTATATCGAAACCGTCTGGGGCCGTGGCTATGTGCTGCGAGATCCGCAAAGCAACACGCTGGACGAAACACGGATGGCGGTCGGGCTTTGATTTGAACCACCTGTGCCGCCGGTGGTCCAGGGCGGCACATTGCACTCACGGCTCAGCACGTCTGGACCTGGCCATGGCCTCGCCCTATCACTGAGGTCCAAGTACGCGTGACAGGGCGAGGCCATGAGCAACTTAATTTCCATATCCGAGCTGACGGAAGATGAGGCGCGTGCCGAGCTTGCACGTCTGGCCGAAATATTGTCGAAAGCAAACACGCTGTATCACACGGCTGATGCGCCTGACATGTCGGATGCCGACTATGACGCTCTCAAACGGCGCAATGCCGAGATAGAAGCGCGCTTCCCTCATCTCAAGCGTCCCGACAGCCCGACGGATCAAGTGGGTGCAAAGCCTGCTGATGGTTTTTCGAAAGTCACGCACGCCGTGCGCATGATGTCGCTGGGCAACGCTTTCGATGATGACGACGTGGCTGATTTCGACAGGTCGATCCGGAAATACCTGGGTCTTGGGGCGGGTGAAAGTTTGGCCTACACCGCCGAACCCAAGATTGATGGCCTGTCGTTGTCATTGCGGTATGAAAACGGACAGCTTGTTCAGGCTGCCACGCGCGGAGATGGTGAAGTCGGTGAAAACGTAACGGCCAATGCCCGCACGGTATCCGATATCCCGCAGCACCTGAAAAACGCGCCAGAGGTTCTGGAAGTCAGGGGTGAGGTTTACATGTCTCACGCGGATTTCGAGGCGTTGAACGCGCGGCAGGCAGAGCGCGGCGGAAAACCCTTTGCCAATCCAAGAAACGCGGCGGCGGGGTCTTTGCGACAACTGGATCCGGAAATCACGCGCTCGCGCCCGTTGCGTTTCTTTGCTTACGCCTGGGGAGAGGTTTCAGAGCCATTGTCCGACTCGCAGATAGGGGCGATCGAGCGGTTGAAATCACTTGGATTTTCGACGAATCCCCTGACCCGCCTGTGCAAAACGACGCAAGAGATGCTGGAGCATTACCGGGATATCGAAGCGCAACGTTCCACCTTGGGCTATGACATCGACGGGGTCGTCTACAAGGTGAATGATCTGTCGCTTCAGGCGCGTTTGGGGTTCCGCTCAACTACGCCGCGATGGGCGATTGCTCACAAGTTCCCGGCCGAACTGGCCTGGACGAGGCTGGAGGCGATCGACATTCAGGTCGGTCGTACAGGCGCGCTTAGCCCGGTTGCACGGTTGCATCCGCTGACGGTGGGCGGCGTTGTTGTGTCCAACGCCACATTGCACAACGAAGACTATATCGCGGGGCGCGATGCCAAGGGCGGCACGATCCGCGATGGCAAGGATATTCGTGTCGGCGATTGGGTTCAGGTATACCGCGCCGGGGATGTGATTCCGAAACTGTCAGATGTTGATCTGTCCAAGCGCCCGGCCGGTTCGCAGCCGTTTATCTTTCCGACGCGCTGTCCGGAATGTCAAAGCGAGGCGATCCGTGAAGAAGGTGATGCGGTCCGCCGCTGCACCGGTGGCTTGATTTGCCCTGCGCAGGCCGTTGAAAAACTGAAACATTTCGTCTCGCGCAAGGCGTTTGACATAGAAGGCCTTGGTGCAAAACAGATCGAGATGTTCTATGATGATCCGATCCTTCCGATAAAGACTCCGGCGGATATCTTTACACTGGAGCAGCGTGACAGGGCCAATCTGGCACGGCTGAAAAACCGGGATGGGTGGGGAGAAACCTCGGCCAGAAACCTGTTTGCCGCGATCGACGAAAAGCGGACCATTCCGTTTGCGCGCCTGTTGTTCGCTTTGGGCATTCGACATGTCGGCGAGGTCGGAGCGCGCGATCTGGCGCTGTTTTACCGCGATTGGGAGGCCATGACGCAGGCCCTGGACGCCGCCCGCCCTGCGGCTTTGGCTCAGCGGCAAGCGGATGAGGCCGAGGATGCCGAACGGGCAGCCGCGCTGGCAGAAGGTCGTCGGGCACGTGTCAAGGAAGTGCGGGATGCGGCCATAACCGCGGCGCGTGTTCCGCCGGATGCCAATGCCGCCTGGGCTGAGTTGATTGGAATAGACGGGATCGGCGCAACGCTGGGTCTGTCCCTGTCCGATGCATTTTCGAACGTGGAAGAGAGGCGCGCGTTCGATACGTTGCGCAAGGAACTGACAATCTTCGCTCCTGATGCGCCCGCCTCAGACAGCCCGGTGGCTGGCAAGACGGTTGTGTTCACCGGTACTTTGGAAAAGATGACCCGCGCCGAGGCAAAGGCACGGGCCGAGGCGTTGGGTGCGAAGGTTTCTGGTTCCGTCAGCAAGAAAACCGACATTCTGGTCGCCGGGCCCGGTGCGGGTTCGAAAGCCAGGAAAGCGGCAGAGCTGGGTATCGAAACCCTGGATGAGGATGGCTGGTTGCAGCTGATCGAAGGCGCATGAGCGGGAGGCCGGAACAGCTGTTCCCGCTGTTTGCGGGGCTTGAAACACTCGAGGGCGTCGGCCCCAAGACCGCGCAGGTCCTGCAACAGGCCGGCGTTGAGAGCCCACGCGACGTTCTGTTCGGCTTGCCCTATGCCGTCGTCGACCGACGTCGGCGAGAGACGATTCAGGGCGTCGATCTGCCCGCCACGTTGACCGTCGAAGTGACGGTCGGCCCACACAGGCCGCCGCGCAACAAGGGGGGCGCATACCGCGTGCATGTCGAAGACAGCCAGGCCGATTTCCAGCTGGTTTTCTTTCACGCGCGCGGGGAGTATCTGAAGAAAGTACTGCCTCAGGGCGCGCGCCGTGTGATCTCGGGCAAGCTGGAGCTGTTCGACGGCATGGCTCAGATGGTGCATCCGGATCATATGTTGCCGGTCGAGCAAGCCAGTGAAATTCCGGAATTCGAACCGGTATATCATCTGACACAGGGGCTGACTCAAAAGACGGCCTTCAAGGCCACCCGCAGCGCATTGGCGCGGGCGCCAAAGCTGGCGGAATGGATCGACCCGGCGCAGATGGCACAGCAAAACTGGCCGGATTGGATCTCGGCAATTCGTGCCGGTCACAATCCTCAGGGGGCTGATGATGTCTCACCATTTGCGCCCGCGCGTCAGCGTCTGGCCTATGACGAGCTGTTCGCCCATCAGATGACGCTGGCTCTGGCGCGTCAGCGAGAGCGGAAGTCCCGTGGTGTCGTCAGCGTAGGGACAGGCGAGTTGCAATCCAGGGTGTTGGCCAGCCTTCCTTATCGTCCGACCAGCGCACAAAGCCGCGCGATCGAGGAAATCGCCGCCGATATGGCATCGGATTCCCGCATGAACCGATTGTTGCAGGGTGATGTGGGGGCCGGCAAGACATTGGTGGCCTTCATGGCCCTTCTGATTGCAGTCGAGGCCAAAGGGCAGGGCGTGATGATGGCCCCGACCGAGATACTCGCCCGCCAGCACCTAGAAGGGTTGCGACCGCTGGCGGAAGAGGCCGGAGTGGTGCTGGAGCTGCTCACTGGGCGTGACAAGGGCGCAGAGCGGCGCGCCAAGCTTGAGGCTTTGAAAAATGGCAATATCCAAATTCTGGTCGGCACCCATGCCGTGTTTCAGAGTGATGTTGAATTCAAAGCGCTGCGCTTGGCCATAGTTGATGAACAGCACCGGTTTGGCGTGCGCCAGAGGATGGAGTTGTCGGAAAAAGGGCAGGGCGCGGATGTATTGGTGATGACCGCCACCCCGATTCCACGCAGTCTGGCGTTGGCGCAATATGGCGATATGGATGTCTCGGTGCTGGACGAAAAGCCGCCGGGGCGCAAACCGATCAAGACAGCGATTGTCAGTACGCAGCGCATGGACGAGGTCGTGTCGCATCTGCGTCGGGCGATTGATGAGGGGCGGCAATGCTATTGGGTCTGCCCCTTGGTCGATGAATCCGAGGTTTCAGACCTGACGGCTGCTGAAGAACGGTTCAAACGCTTGCGTGCCATATTGGGCGAAGGTGTGGTCGGGCTGGTTCACGGGCAAATGCCGCCGTCGGAAAAAGACGCGGCAATGTCCGCATTCCAGAACGGGGACACCAAAGTTCTTGTGGCCACGACCGTCATTGAAGTGGGGGTCAATGTGCCCAATGCCACGATCATGGTCATCGAACGGGCCGAAATCTTTGGTCTGGCCCAACTGCATCAATTGCGCGGCCGCGTGGGCCGGGGTGATGCGGAATCGACGTGTTTGTTGATGTATCAACCGCCGCTCAGCGAGGGGGGGCGCAAAAGGCTGGAGGTTCTGCGTGAAACCGAAGACGGATTCCGTATTTCTGAAACCGATCTGGAGATGCGCGGTGCCGGGGATCTGATCGGAACTGCGCAGTCCGGTCTGCCAAAGTTCCGCATTGCGGACCTCGAGCGTCAGGCCGGCTTGATGGCCGTGGCCCAATCCGATGCCCGGGCATTGCTGAATGCGGATCCCAAGCTGACCTCGGACCGGGGGCGCGCGGCACGCGTGCTTTTGTGGCTGATGAAGCAGGATCAGGCGATCCGTTTGATTTCAGTGGGTTAGGCAAAAAGATCCAGAAAGTTCACAAATGTTCTCAAAAAGTTCTTTACCGACTCGGGTAAATATGAGAACAAAAGGTCAACAAAGGATTAAAGCTCTGACCGGAGGTGACCCTATGCTGACCCAGATCAAGACCGTATTCAGCCGCTCACAATCGACGATCCTACAGGATGCCGTGGGCGTGATATCTCTGGTCGTGATCCTGATGGTCGCCTTGCACCTGCCGGTTGGCTTCTGAACCTTTCTGCCTGCGATCTCGTGCCGAAAAAACCGCGCTGTCATCCCCATTTCAGTCAAGGGTGACCTGCCTGTCCCAAACCCCTTGAGGGGCCTTGCCTCGGCCCCGTGCGGTAATCCGGACCCCACGCGAGACACGCAATGCCTGCCGCCGCCCTTTCGCCCGGAAGGTGCGGCGGTTTTTTTTACAACTGGCCGGTTTTGAAAATCTCAAGCAATGCGGACAGCACTGAATTGACCGCGACCGAGGCTAGGATCATCCCCATGATACGGCTGATGATCGCTGCTCCTGAATGGCCAATCAGGCGGATGATCGGTTCGGCCAGAAGCATGAGAACGAAGGCAACTACTAAAACCGACAGCATGACCAATGCGGTAATCCCCTGATCGGCTGCACTGTATCTATGGTTGTCCGTCAGGATCACCACTGCAAGCATCGCGCCGGGCGAGGCCAGAGACGGAACCGCAAGAGGAAATATCGCGGGATTCTGCTTGTGATACTTATCTTCCTGATCCTCTTCGGCCTGACGCTGTTCTATGTCTTGTTTGCTTTCGCCAAAGATCATGGTCAGAGCGAACAGAAACAAGATGATGCCGCCTGCGACCTGAAATGAATTCAGTCCAATATCCAGCGCTTCGATCAGCAATTGCCCAAACACGAGAAAGAACAAAAGGACACCGGCGCTTATTATCGATGCCAACAGCGCTGTTTTGCGACGCGCGGCGGCCTCTAGCCCCGCAGTGACGGCAATGAAAACGGGAATAGTTCCAATCGGGTCTATTACGACCCAAAGAGTTACAAAATGCTCGAGTAGATTTTCCAAAACCCATCCCTCCTTAAATTTAAGCGGAAGGTAAACGGGTTTACATCAAATAGCTATGATCAGGCGCAATCTGCCTGTTCGGCCTGCGCCATGGCTTCGGCGGCGGCATCCAGCGCCAGCAGAATTGACGCGTGGCGGTTCTTGTAGTCCCGCGCCGGCATCAGGACCTCAAGGCCGTCAAACGGCGCATCCGGGGCGGGGCCGTCCTTTTTCAACATGGCCGCAAGCTGATCGCGCGCTGCTTCGACCTGCGCACGCGTGGCACCAATGATCGCGTCGCCAACCACCGAAGCAGAGGCCTGTCCCAGCGCGCAGGCTTTGACGTCCTGCCCGAAGGCGCTGACACGTCCATCCTGAACCTTCAAATCAACCGTTACGGTAGAGCCACAAAGAGGCGAGCGTTTCTTGACTGTTGCATCCGCGTTTTCCAACCGATCCAGATGCGGGATGTCGGCCGCCAACGCCAGAATGCGTCCGGAATACAGCTTGATCAAGTCGTTCTCGCCGCTCATGGCTTTCCCTCGTCGTGTGTTCCTCATACATAGTGGCCAGCCCAACGGATGCAAAAGGTTTTTGTCATGTCTCACCCCGTCGCGTTTGAACCATCGACTCTGAAATATAACGAGGCGGGACTGATTCCGGCAATTGCGCAGGATGAGGTGTCGGGCGAAGTTCTGATGATGGCATGGATGAACGCACAGGCCATTGAAAAGACGCTGGAAACGGGCAGGGTGACCTATTGGTCGCGCTCGCGTCAGTCTTTCTGGATCAAGGGTGAAACTTCGGGCCATGTGCAGGAACTGGTGGATTTCCGCATCGACTGTGACCGCGATTGCCTGTTGGTTCTGGTGCGTCAAACCGGTGCTGCCTGTCACACCAACCGCCGGACGTGCTTTTATACTGCGGTGCGGGACGGGGCCGAGACCGAACTGATGGCCCCGATGGAGTAACCGAGTCAGATCAAAGCCCCACCATATGCCGGATGTCTGCCGGGCTGGCACCATCGGCCCGGTATTTCGCGATGGCACGCGCATCGTCGCGTTTCGCCAGCCGTTTGCCGGCGTCATCGCGGATCAGATCGTGATGATAATACACAGGCGTCGGCAAATCCAACAGCACCTGAAGCAGCACATGGATGCGTGTGGCTTCGAACAGATCCTGACCTCGGACCACATGGGTGATCCCCTGGGCCGCGTCGTCAAGAACGACGGATAAATGGTAGGACGTGCCCATGTCGCGGCGGGCCAGAACGATATCGCCGACACTGGTTTCCAACTCATCCGGGGTAAAAGAAATTGTTCCTGTTTCGCCACCGGGGCCGGAGCCCAGTTCCAAGAATTGGAATTTGGCCGGATCTTGGATTGTTTGACAGGCCTTGGCAACATCCAGTCGCAACACCTGGTCCCTCGGGTGAGGGTTTTGACTTAAGTCTATACCCTGGTTTATTTTTCGACACGTTCCGGGATAGATAATTCCGTCTGGCCCAAGCAAGGGCGCGCCTTCCTGGGGCGCGCTTGCGGCGGCGGCAATATCCTTGCGATTGCACAGGCAGGGATACAGAAGACCTTTCATCCACAACCGCTCCAACGCGAGATCATAGATACTCAGCCGATCTGATTGACGCAGCACTGGTTCCGGCCATGTCAGCCCCAACCAATTGAGGTCATCATAGATCTGGTCCTCCCAATGCGAGCGCGAGCGGGACCGATCGATATCTTCGATGCGAAGCAAGAACCGGCCGCGTTCAGATCTGGCCATATCACTGGCGATCATCGCAGAATACGCGTGACCAAGGTGAAGCGGGCCAGTCGGGGATGGCGCGAAACGCGTTACGAAAGTCACGCTTTTTCTATAACATACACGTCAGAGTTAAGGTTGATGCCGGGCAAGTGCGGCCCGTGTTCACGAAATAGCAAACGTGCGGCACCCATGTCGACCCAATCCGTCAGTCGGCAGGTGAATTTGTGATCTGACAGCGCATGGTCGTTCAGGGAAAACGCCAGCAACCCACCTTTGGGCAAGGCGTGCATCAACTGGTCGAATGTCTCGGGCGGGGCCGCGCCCTGACCGATGACGCCGATGGCGGTGATCACCGAATACGCGCCGCGCCTGAGGGGGGCCGGTTTGGTGATGTCAAACCCGGTCAGGGTTCGGTAAACACCCTTGGCCTCTGCCTCTTCCAGCATTTTGGGGGTGGGATCGATACCATCGATGACCTCAAATCCCGCTGCCCGCAAGGCGAGACCGGAAAGCCCCGTTCCGCAGCCGAAGTCCAGAATCGGCGTTTGGGGGTGAGGGTGGAATTGCCACAAAGCCGCGGCCACCCGTCCCGGGGTTGCATATCCCTGTTCCGCGACCTCTTCTTCATAGGTCGCGGCCCAGTTCTGGTAATGCGTTTCAGTGTCTTCAGGCGTGTCGAGATCGTAGGTGCTGTCCAGGAACTTGTCGCTCATCCCGTCATGCTAGGCCGAGATCACGCCGCGCGTCCAGTCAGCATTGATCCAACCAGGTTTGCCATTCTGTCTTGGCACGATCGGTATAGGCCTTGTACCGGTCCTTCCGGCCGCGCCGCCCGCCTTTCAGGCCGTCCACGGGGCGGAACAGGCCAAAGTTTACGTTCATCGGCTGAAACGTCTTGGCTTCGGCCCCGCCCGTAATGTGATGGATCAACGCACCCATTGCACTGTCTTTCGGCACTTCGGGCAAGTCACGCCCCAGTATTTCCGCGGCGGCCATGCGACCGGCAAGCAATCCCATAGCGGCGCTTTCAACATAGCCTTCGACGCCCGTAATCTGGCCGGCAAAGCGGATGTTGGGCTTGGATTTCAAGCGCATCTGTGCATCGAGCAGGGTGGGAGAGTTGATGAACGTGTTGCGGTGGATGCCGCCCAGCCGGGCAAAGCTGGCGTTTTCCAGGCCGGGGATCATGCGGAACACGTCGGTCTGGGCGCCGTATTTCATCTTGGTCTGAAACCCCACGATATTGAACAATGTGCCCAACGCGTTATCGCGCCGCAACTGAACCACGGCATGGGGTTTGACGTCAGGTGCATGGGGGTTTGTCAGCCCAACAGGCTTCATCGGACCATGGCGCAGTGTCTCGCGCCCGCGTTCGGCCATGACTTCAATGGGAAGGCAGCCATCAAAATAGCCTGCAGTCTCACCTTCGTGAAACTCGGTTTTGTCCGCTGCCAGAAGGGCGTCGATGAAAGCCTCGTATTGATCACGGTCCATCGGGCAGTTCAGGTAAGCCGTGCGTTCTTCCTCGGTCTCGCCTTTGTCATACCGGGATTGCATCCACGCTTTGCTCATGTCGATGCTGTCGGCATAGACAATGGGCGCGATTGCATCGAAGAACGCCAGCGCGTCCGATCCCGTTTCCGCCCGGATGGCTTCCCCCAATGCGGGTGAGGTCAACGGGCCGGTCGCAAATATCCAATGGCCGTCATCAGGCAGCGAGGTGACTTCCTGATCGGTGACGCTCACGCGTGGGTGGGCGCGCAGTTTTGCGGTGACCGTCTCGGCAAACGGGTCGCGATCCACGGCCAGAGCCCCCCCTGCAGGAAGCCTGTGCGCGTCGGCGGTTGTCATGATCAGCCCATTGGCTGCCCGCATTTCCCAGTGCAGCAGGCCGACGGCATTCTGTTCATCATCATCCGATCGGAACGAGTTCGAACACACCATTTCCGCCAGGTTTCCTGTCTGATGTGCGAAGGTGCCAACGTTGGGGCGCATTTCATGAATGACCACGTCAACGCCCATTTCAGCGGCTTGCCAGGCCGCTTCGGACCCGGCCATTCCACCGCCGACGATATGCAAAACTTGTGTCATGTGCAGCCACATAGGGCACCGCACACACAGGCGCAACTGCCGTATTGTACGTGACTGATTTGGTGGAGGGGTCTTGGGGTCGCCGCTGCGGGAATGTCAGCGCTGGTGAGAGAGACCAGCTGGAGGGACCTTCCGCCCACGGCGACCCAAAAGTGTCTTGAGGCCTTGGCCTCGACCCAGCTTTGCCACAGAGTTGCCCTTTTGGAAAGTGCAAAAATGAAAACAGTGGCAAAAAATGTTCAAAACAATTGCGTCATTGGGTCCAATTCGGGGGGCGCTTTTCAATAAAGGCGGAAATGCCTTCTTCCGTATCGCGGTACAACATATTCTGCGCCATTGCGTCTCCGGTATAGGCATAAGCTTGGTCCAAAGGCATTTGCAGCTGTTGATAGAACGCTTCTTTGCCGATCTTCACGGCGACGCCAAGCTTGGATGCGACCAGTTCCGCAAGCCCGTTGGCTTCTTGTTCCAGCAGCGCTTCTGGAACGACGCGATTTACCAGCCCCAATTCGGCGGCGCGCTCTGCTGAAATGAATTCGCCGGTGGTCAGCATTTCAAATGCCTGCTTTCTGGGGATGTTGCGGCTGAGAGCCACCATCGGCGTGGAACAGAACAGGCCGATATTGACCCCGTTGACGCCAAACCGTGTTCCTTCTGCGGCCACCGCCATATCGCAGGTCGCTACCAACTGACACCCGGCGGCAGTCGCAATGCCATGGACTTGCGCGATAACGGGTTGCGGCAGGGACTGGATCGACATCATCATCCGGGCGCAACGGGAAAAGAGATCTTGAAAGTAGGCCTTGCCACCATCTTCGGATTGGCGTCCGGCTGTCATCTGCTTCAGGTCATGCCCGGCGCAAAACGCCTTTCCCGCCCCCGACAGGACCACGGCCCGGATCGAGCCGTCGTCGCGCAGCGCATCAAGTTCGGCTTGCAGCGCAGCCAGCATCTCATCACTCAGTGCGTTCAGCCGGTCCGGGGCGTTCAGTGTCAGCCGTGCCACCGCGCCCGTGTCGTAACGTTCCAGAATTGCCATCTTGCCCTCCGTTCCCAAGTTGGGCCAACTCTAGGTCGGCAAGAGCAGGAGGGGAAGTATGGCTTTGGCAATGAATCGGGACGAACTGTCACAATACCTCAAAGAGGTGTTCCCGCAGGTGCACAAGGATTTCGTCGTTGAAGATTTGACCGAAGACTCGATCACCATGCGCCTTGTGGTTCAGGATCAACATCTGCGTCCCGGGGGCACGGTTTCCGGCCCGTCGATGTTCGGGCTTGCCGATGTCAGTGTCTATGCGATGGTTCTGGCACGGAAAGGGCGCCAGTCACTGGCTGTTACCACCAACAGTTCTTTTGATTTCCTGCGCAAGCCGGAAGGCGGCGCCGATATGATTGCGGCCTGTCGTTTGTTGAAGCTGGGAAAAACACTGGCCGTTGGGGATGTGCTTTTATACTCGGAAGGCAGTGATCTTCCGGTTGCACGGGCAACGATGACCTATTCCCTGCCGCCAGCAGGGTCCGCTGCCGCGAATTTCGGATAAAAAAGGCCGGGGACAGGCCCCGGCCCAGGAAAAGGTCCCAATAATTGGGACTGGGGATCAGTCAGGGCTGCCAGAAAAAGCGCTTTGTTTCCCGACCAGCCTGATGGCGGGTCAGCCCGACGTCCTGAAGCAGACGGTCATCCAGATAGCTCAGATTGACGCGACTGCGGCGACGGCGTTCCCATTGAGTGACCGCCGCCGCAAACCGCACGGCCAGAGCAGCGAGCAGAGGCAGCCGTGGGCTGTCGTTCAGCAGCAGAAGGGCGGGGGTGTGCATTGTGCGTGTCATCTCGGAATTCCTTTCAAATTGTATTGACACAAAACAGTATTGCTTGGTACATAAGTTTGATACATTTGAAATTGTGTCAAAGGCAAAGGAAGAATTGTAATGGATACAATTTGGCCAAGCGCGCTGCCAAAGTCCAAGGGGCCAAAGTATACTTTGGTTGCCGACACAATACGAAAAGCTATTGATAACAAAACTTTGGATATCGGCACCAAACTGCCACCGGTGCGGGAGCTGGCGTATCGATTGCAAATTACACCCGGCACTGTCGCGCGCGCCTATACGATTCTCACCGATGAGGGGTTGCTACAAGCCGAGGTCGGACGTGGTACATTCGTAGCCCCGCCAAAATCTCCGATTCTGGATGATGTCTGGTCCCGGCAGCTTCATCTGGCCGAGGCGCAGAACACCCACCATGTCAGCCTGTTCAGCCCCAGGCTGGTGGATATGGGGCAGGTGTCCTTGATCCGCGAGTGCTTGCAGAAAGTCTCTCAATCCGATCCTGCATTATTCATGAACTACCCCACACGCGATGCGTATCAGCCCATGCGACAGGCTGTGGTTGACTGGCTGTCGGATCTTCCGCTGGGCCCACTGAACGATGATGACATTGTCCTGACCCATGGGGGGCAGAATGGGCTATGCTTGGTGTTTCAAACCATCCTGCAAGGGCCCAAGCCGGTCGTTTTGGTTGAAGACCTGTCTTACGCCGGTTTCCGTCGTGCCGGAGAGTTGATGCGCGCCGAGGTGGTCGGAATTCGGATGGACAAATGGGGTATCGATCCCGAAGCAATGGAACATGTTCTGCGCCAAACCCCGGCGCAGGCGGTATGCGTGTCACCCGAAGTTCAAAACCCGACCGCAACACACACGCCTTTGGAAAGACGCAAAGAAATCGTTGAGATCGCACGGAAATTTGATGTCCAGATCGTTGAGGATGATTGCTATCGAATGGGGGACGCCAAAGAACCCAGCTTTCGCGCCCTTGCACCCGAGCGAGGGTGGCACGTGTCGTCCATTTCAAAGATACTCACACCGGCGCTGCGCGTGGGTTTCGCCATTGCTCCAAAGGATCGCAGTGTCGATCTGCGTCGATCTGCCGAATATGGGTATTTTGGCTTGGCTCAACCCCTGGCCGAACTCACGCGGTTGCTGCTGTCGGACCCGCGTACCCGCCAAATTGCCCAGGATGTGCGCAAGCGGATGGGTGACTATGTCCGGATTGCCGTCAATGCGCTGGGGGGGTTCGATCTGAACTGGGCTCCGGACGTGCCTTTCGTCTGGCTGAACCTGCCATCGGGGTGGCGCTCTGCCGCGTTCAGCCGCGCGGCCGAACGAGAAGGTATTCAACTCAGATCAGCGGATGAATTTGCCCTGCGCGATGGGCGCGCGCCGAATGCAGTACGCATCGCCATGAATGGTCACGTTTCTTTGGAACGGTTCGAAGACGCAATGCTGAGGCTGCGCGCGTTGCTGGACAATCCACCGGAACAGATCAGCGTCTAGCATTCAGGTCAGCGGGGGCGGATCGCCAAAAAATCCGGCTAGATGAGCGATCTTTCCATCTTCGTCCAATCGAATGAAATCATGCCCGGCCACCATGATTGCGCCGTCGGGCGCCACCATATGCCAAGTGAAATGAACGACATCGTGGTGCGAAACCGGACTGCTGGTGATTTCAACGCGCCCATTCGAGCTTTCAAGAATCTCTCCAATATGAGCATTCAAACGCTCACGCCCCGAAACATCAGCTGTTGGATCCACATATCGACCGTTTTCCGCAAAACAATGCGTCAAGAACTCAAACCGTTTTCCTGAGGACTTTTCCTGCCAGGCGGCACCGTAACTTTCAATTGTGTACATCAAATCCTGCATGCAACTCTCCGTGGCTGGACGCGATCAATTCCTATCTAGTGTATCAGAGTGTTGAAATTGGGAGAATTCCACATCAGAATTATGGGGTAAAATAATACCTATTTTGTAAGTTATTGTTTTAAATATATTTAATTAGCATTGGGTCGCTTGACGTGTCAATCGTAGGTGTCTAGATACGCATCCATCGAATTCGGGCCGCCTCGCTTGGGGCGGTCTTTCACATCAAACAGGACTATCCTGCCATGAAAACCTTTTCTGCAACACCTGCAGACATCGACAAGAAATGGATCCTGATCGACGCCGAGGGCGTTGTTCTGGGCCGTCTTGCCTCGATCGTCGCCATGCGTCTGCGTGGCAAGCACAAAGCGTCGTTCACCCCGAACATGGACATGGGCGACAACGTCATCGTGATCAACGCTGACAAGATCCAGATGACCGGCAAGAAGCGCGAAGAGAACTTCTACTGGCACACTGGCCACCCGGGCGGCATCAAGTCGCGCACCAAACAGCAGATTCTGGAAGGTGCACACCCCGAGCGCGTCGTCACCCAGGCGGTCAAGCGCATGCTGCCGGGCAACCGCCTGTCGCGCAAGCAGATGACCAACCTGCGCGTTTATGCCGGTGCCGAGCATCCCCACGAGGCGCAAGCGCCCGAAGTTCTGGACGTCAAGTCCATGAACAAGAAAAACACCCGGAGCTAATGACCGATGGCTGATCAGATCAATACTCTCGAAGAGCTGAGCGCCGTCGCAGGCGTTGAAACCGTGGCCGAAGAAGTCATCGTGCGTGAACCCGTACGTGACGAGCTGGGCCGTTCCTACGCCACCGGCAAGCGTAAAGACGCTGTTGCCCGCGTCTGGATCAAGCCGGGTTCCGGCAAGGTCACCGTGAACGGCAAGGATCAGGACGTCTATTTCGCACGTCCCGTTCTGCAACTGATCCTGCGCCAGCCGTTCCAGGTTGCTGGTGTCGAAGGCGAGTTCGACGTTGTCGCCACCGTCAAAGGTGGTGGCCTGACCGGTCAGGCCGGTGCGGTCAAGCACGGCATCTCGAAAGCGCTGCAACTGTACGATCCCAACCTGCGCGGCGCCCTGAAAGCCGCTGGCTTCCTGACCCGTGACAGCCGCGTTGTGGAACGTAAGAAATTCGGTAAGCGCAAAGCCCGCCGTTCGTTCCAGTTCTCCAAGCGTTAATTCGCCGGGAAAACCCAACAAAGAAAGGGCTCGCAATTGCGAGCCCTTTTGCATTGTTTTTGCGGGAAATCTTATTCTTCGTAAACCAGCTTCCACGCGCCGTTTTCAACGACGTTGACGAAAACCGTATCCGCCCCCTGGTGATCGTCCGGGCCATAGGAAATATGGTTGCCGACCAGATCATCCTGATAGTCCAGTGACTCCATCGCCTCGATAAAGCTGTCATGCGTCAGGTCAGGGCCTGCGGCCTCAAGCGCCTTGACCATCATTTCCGCAGCGGAATAGCCCAACATGGCAAATCCAACCGGATCTTCGCCTATTGCGGCCTTGTATTCTTCGATAAATGCCGCTGGGGCAGGTTGGTCCGCACGCGCCCAAAGATCCTGCCACGAAGCTGCTGCATAGAACCCGTCAGTCACCCCACCGGGAACCTGCGCCACGACAGTCAGGAAACTGGCCGAAGTGCCGAGGAACTTCATGTCCGTCAGGCCCATCTTCTTGGCGGTGCCTACTACGGTGATCGCCTGGCGCACGCCGAGCGCCATGGTGACGATATCGCAGCCCTCTTCCTTGAGCTTGCTGAGCGACCCGACAAAATCCGTCTCATCCGGTTTGTGGGTCGTTTCAGATCCAAAAGCGATCCCGGCTTCTTCGGCGCCGGCCTTGCTGCCTTCAAGAATTTCCTCACCGAAATCTGTCGGCAGATACATGGTGCAAACCGTCTTTGATCCAAATTCGCCGGCCAGATATTTCACACCGACACGCGCCTGATCATAGTAGGTCGAGAAAGACGTGAACTTGTTTCGCATCGGCTCTTGCAACATCTGACGCGCAGCGGTCAGAGGTGCCACGTTGGGAATGCCCTTGGGATCCAACAACTTGAACCCAGCCATGTTCATCGGCGTGCCAAGCGATTGCAGCATGGCGAACACCTTGTCGCGGTTCAGCAGCTTGTTGTAGCCCTGCATCGCACGCGGCATCTGGTATCCGTTGTCCTCGACCACATAGCGGATTTTGCGCCCGTGTATGCCACCGGCTTCGTTCACCCGGTCGAATACCACGTTGGCACCTTTGGTCGCCGGGACACCCACCGCGGCAAAGATGCCGCTCAGGTCGTTGACGGACCCGATGACAATCTCATCATCCGTCACGCCCTGCGTCTGAGCCCAACCGATGCTTGCCGAGGCGGTCAACGCCGTGGCGGTGGCCAGCCATTTGAATGACTTCTTCATCTTTCTCCTCCCGAAAACTCTTTGGCTAAGTGTACATGTCTTCAATCAGATGTCCGTGTTTCTTTTCGACCAGGCCGCGTTTCAGCTTCATTGTGGCGGTAAGCTCATCATCCTCGGCGGTCAGCAGAACGTCGATCAGGCGAAAATCCTTGATCTGCTCGACCCGTGCGAATTCCTTGTTCACCGCGGCCACTTCGGCGCCGATCAGCTCCTTGACTTCGGCCGCGGCGCAAAGCGAGGCAAAGTTCGAGAAAGGGATTTTCTGGTCTTGCGCATATTTTTCGACATTTTCCTGATCGATCATGATCAGCGCCGTGAGGTATTTGCGCCGGTCGCCGATGATCACCGCGTCCGAGATGTAATGGCTGAACTTCAGCCGGCTTTCGATTTCGGCCGGGGTTATGTTCTTGCCACCGGCGGTGATGATGATGTCTTTCAACCTGCCGGTGATGGTAACGTACCCGTCCTTGTCGATACGTCCCATATCGCCGGAGCGCAGCCAGCCATCGGCAGTAAAGCTTTCCGCCGTCTTTGCGTTGTTGCGCCAATAGCCCTGAAAGATGTTCATGCCTTTGAGTTGAATTTCACCTTCATCCGAGATGCGGATGTCGCACCCCGGGACGACCTTGCCGATGGTTCCGATCTTGTTGCTTTCCACGGTGTTGAGTGTGGCAAGGCCGGACGTTTCGGTCATGCCGAAGCCCTCGACGATCGGCACACCGATGGCCCAGTACCATTTCAACAAATCCGCCGAGATAGGCGCAGCACCCGTGCCACCCCGGCGCAGCTTGTCCAAGCCCAGCATCCGGCGCAGATTCTTCAGAACCAACTGATCCCAAAACCAGAACCGGGCCGCGATGGCGGCGGGAACGGGTTTTCCCGAACTCACGTACTCGGCCCGCCGTGCGCCGGCCTTCAGGGCAAGACCGTATGCCATTCGACCCAACGGCGTTGCATCCTGCGCCAGGATTTGCACATGCGCATAGATCTTTTCCCAAACTCTCGGCACCGCCGTGAAGGTCGAAGGCGAGACCTCTTGCAGATTTGCAAAGACCGTCTCGGGGCTTTCCGCGAAATTCACGGTGCAGCGGGCGGCCAGTGGGAAATAGACGGATACGTCGCGTTCCAAGATATGGCAGAGGGGCAGGAAACACAGTTGTTCGTCACTGGCCTGCGTCGGCAATGACCAGGCACCGGCCTCGATGCCGGCCAGGATGTTTTCATGGCTTAACATCGCACCCTTGGGCTGGCCGGTGGTGCCGGATGTATAAACCAGCAAGGCTGTATCCTGAGGTTTGGCCAATGCGATTTCGGCTTCGAACCGTCCCGGATCTTCCTGTTCGGCCTGCTGGCCCAAAGCGTAAAGATCGTCGATCATCATGCAGCGCGGATGGGTCAGGTCATGCAAGCCTTCGTCTTCCAGAATGATCACCTTGATCAGATCCGGAACTTGATTTTCGACTTCCAGAAACTTGTCCAGATGCTCTTCGTCCTCGACGATGAGGAACTTGCTGCCACTGTTGTTGACCAGATATTGCAGTTGATTGGCCGAATCCGTCGTGTAGACGCCAGAAGAAATACCCCCGACGCACTGAATACCCATATCGAACCACATCCATTCCTTGCGGCCCTCGGACAGGATCGAAACAACGTCGCCGCGTTCCAGGCCCAGCTTGCGCAGAGCAAGCCCGATCCACTTGGCGTGCTGCCAGTAGTCGGCCCAGGAATATGACTTCCAGATGCCCAAATCCTTTTCGCGATGGGCTGTACGATCCCCCAGTTCCGCGCAACGTTGTTGAAACAGCATGCTGATGGTGGTGCACCCATCCACGCGCAACGGGCGTTGTCCGGGGGTTGCATTCAGTTCAACGCCGTTGATCTTGACCTGCGAGGCGAGGGGCGTGGCATCCATCTTGCTTACCTCCACGTCTTCTTGCGTTTCCACCGGCGGCTTTCGCGTGCGCCTTCTTCCTGCACGCCAAGATAGAAGTTCTGGATGTCTTCGGATTTCAGCAACGTATCCGCAGCGCCGTCCATGACAATGCGGCCTACCTCCATCACGTATCCATGATGCGCCAGCCGCAACGCCGCATTGGCGTTCTGTTCGACCAGCAGCATCGTCATATGCTGTTCTTCGTTCAGACGTTTCAGAATGGCGAATATTTCCTGCACCAAAAGCGGTGACAGACCCAGCGACGGCTCATCCAGCAGCATGATGCGGGGACGGGCCATCAGCCCACGTCCGATTGCCAGCATTTGTTGCTGCCCGCCCGAAAGGGTGCCGGCCTCTTGCGTGTGACGATCTTTCAGAACGGGAAAGTAACTGAAAACAAGCTCGCGATCCTGGTCGATCTGCACTTTGTCCGTTCGGGTATACGCGCCGAGGCTCAGGTTTTCATCGACGGTGAGCAGAGGAAACACCTCGCGCCCTTCGGGTACATGCACGATCCCGCGCTGGACGACGGTATGCGGCTCGGCCCCCTGAATGTCGTCTCCATCAAAGGTGATCGTGCCTTTTTCCGGGTCCATCACCCCCGAGACGGTTTTCATCAACGTCGTCTTGCCGGCACCGTTTGCGCCAAGGATCGAGACTATCGTGCCTTCGTGAACGTCCAGCGAAACACCGCGAATGGCCATTATCGGGCCATAAAAGCTTTCGACATTTCGGATTTTCAGGATTGGCGCACTCATGAAGCCTTCCCGAGATAGGCTTCGATCACTGCCGGGTGCGATTGAACTTCGGCCGGGGTCCCAAGCGCCAGTTTTGCGCCGTCTGCCATGGCCAGAACCCGGTCAGACACGCCCGAGACCAGGCCCATGTCATGTTCTACCATCAAAACGGTGATGCCCATCTGCCGACGGATATCATCGATCCACCAACGCATGTCCGTTGTTTCTTCCACGGACAACCCCGAGGCCGGCTCATCCAGCAGCAAGAGTTTTGGGTCAGTTGCCAAAGCCCGTGCAACTTCGACCACTTTGCGCACGCCGTAGGGCAGCCCCGATATCATCTTGTCGCGATAGGCTTGCAGGTCGAGAAAGTCGATGATCCGTTCCACTTTCTCGCGGTTTGCCAGTTCCTGTCGCTTTGCCGACGGGGTGAAAAGAATCTCGGAAATCAAGTTTGTCCTGCGGTGGCGGTGGCGTCCGACCAGCAGGTTTTGCAGAACGGTTGCGTGTTCGAACAGCTCGATGTTCTGAAATGTCCGCGCCACGCCATAGGCGGCGACACCGGACGGTTTGACCCGAAGCAGATCATGACCGTCATACCGGATCGCCCCGTCAATAGGATCGTAGAACCGGGAAATCAGGTTGAAAACAGTGGACTTGCCCGCACCGTTTGGACCGACGATAGCAAAGATTTCACCTGCCCGAACGTCGAATGACAGGTCATCCACCGCCGTCAGGCCGCCGAACTTGAGGGTGACATTTTCGAACTCCAGCAAGCTCATCTCAGACGCTCCGTCTTGAGATAGGATTTCTGCCGTTTGAACATGTCTTTTCGATAGAAGGGGAACAGCTCGAACCACGTGCGGATTTTCAGCCAGCGGCCATAGATTCCCATGGGTTCGAACAGGATGAAAGCGATCAGGATCATGCCAAAGATGCCGAACTCCAACCCCGGAATGGCGACTGTATTGCCGCCGAACAGGGCGCCGGCATATTCTTTTGAGATTGACAGAAACTGCGGCAGGAACCCGATCACGATCGCGCCCAGAAAGGCGCCATGGATCGATCCCAGCCCACCGATGACGATCATCATAAGAAGTTGGATCGAGATCAGAACACTGAAGGTTTCGTTGTTGAACGCTCCGGCGAACAATCCCATCAGCGCCCCGGCCCAGCCCGTCACCGCGCAGGATAACGCGAATGAGATCATCTTTGTCCGCGCGATGTCGATGCCCATCGCCTGTGCCGAAACCTCAGAGTCGCGCACCGCGATGAAGCTGCGCCCCAACGGCGCGCGCAGCAGGTTGATATATCCCAGTGTGACCAGCACGGCGACGGTCAGGACCAGCCAGAAAAACTGATCGGGCGTTCCCCAGCGGTCCACCAGATGGCCGAAGATTTCGACCCCGCCGACATATTTGCCCGCAACGCCGCCAGTGATGGGTTCGGACAGAACGATGATGTCGTCCATCAGGATCGAAAGAGCCATGGTGAAGATGGCCAGATAGATGCCATGCAGGCGCAGGGCAGGGATCGCAACGGTCACGCCCGCGATCCCCGTCAGGATGCCGGCCAGCGGAAAAGCGAGAAGAAAGGGCACCCCGGCTTCAATCAGGGCAACGTTGGCATAGCAGCCAAAAGCCAGAAAGGCTGCGTGGCCCAGACTGACTTGACCTGTATGCCCGGTCAGGACCATCAGACCCAATCCGGCAATGGCCCAGATCAGCACGTTTGTCAGCTCGCCCAGATAAAACTCATCCAGCCACCAGGGGGCTGCGGCAACCACCGTCAGAAGGATCAGATACAGGACAAGCTGGTAACGGTCTTTCCACGGGCGGATATCCTGCATGTAGTCGGTTTTGAAGATGATCCGCATGGCTCAGACCTTTTTGACCCGAACCTGACTGAACAACCCGTTGGGGCGAAAGATCAGCACGGCAAGTAGCAGGGCGTATGGCGCGATCTGGCTGTAACCCGCCGCGATATAGCGGCTGGCGAAAGGCTCGATCACCCCGACGACAAGACCACCGGCCAGCGCCCCGGGCAGGCTTCCGAACCCGCCGATGACGGCGGCGGCAAATGCCTTGATGCCCAGCAATCCCGTTGTCGGATCCACGGCGCCCTTGGCGGCGAACAGAATGCCTGCAATCCCCGCCACGATCCCGGCCAGCGCCCAGATGAACCCCTGAACCCGCTTGACAGGCACGCCCATGTAATACGCCGCCAGCTGGTTTTGCGACGCCCCCTGCATCGCCAGCCCGAGCTTGGAACGGTTGAAAAAGACGTAAAGGCCCCATGTCAGCAGGATGGTGACGACGATCACGGCGACATCCTCCAGCCCCAGCACAAGGCCGCCAAAGCGCAGCTCTTTCCCCGCAAGCGGGTTTTGCAGCGTTTGCGGTTCGTGCCCCCAGATCAATCCGGCCACGAAACGGATCACGAAGCCCAGTGCGATGGTCAGGATAACGACGGCGGTCTGACTTTCGCCAAACAGGCGACGGATGATCAGGCGATCCAGAAGATATCCCAATGCCCCCATGATCCCCAGCGAGATCGGCAGGGCCAGCCAGAACGGCAGGCCCATATATTCGGTATTGGTCAGGCCGATGGTGACAAAGGCCCCCAGCATCATGAAATCGCCCTGCGCGAAATTTACCGCTTCGGTCGCCTTGTAGATCAGAACAAAGCCAAGCGCGATCAGGCCATAGACACACCCGTTTGCCAGTCCGCTGATCAGCAGCTGCGCGTTATCCAAACTGTCCTCCCTCGACCGGTTTGCCGGTGTCGCGTTCCGCCCGCGCGCATCCTCCGGTGACGCGGGTTTGTTCTACTATGGCGTTATTATCACCTTGCCGTCACTCTTTTTCAGCGCATCAGCCAGGTTTGGCACAAGATTTCTGAGTGTAAGGTGTTCAGAAACATCCGTTTTCCAGCGCCTGTCGGCAAACCGGGCCTGAACCTCGGCCACGACACGCATCTGATCGGCGGGCGGGGTCGACATCATCCAGCTTGTCAGCCAGAACCCTTCGATCCGCTTTCCCATGAAAATCAACTGCCCTGTCTGAGTCAGCGACGGCGCCTCGGTAGACAGCTTGCCATAACTGATCCAGCGCGCCCGGTTGGGCATGGCACAGAACAATTGTTCGGACAATTGGTCCGTCACGGCATCCAGAAACACGCGCGGTTTCAGCTGCGCGCTCAGATCCGCAAACTTTGCGACAATGTCTTCGTCGGTTGTCACAAGCACTTCGGCAGCGCCAAGGTCTTTCAACATCTCTGCGGTCTCGGCCCGACGCACCAAAGCGATCGGCTTCAAACCCAGATCCCGTCCAAGGCTGCACATCAGCTTGCCCAACTGGCTGGTCGCGGCCGATACGACAAAGGCATCGCCGTCGGCCTTGGCCATATCCACCATGGCCATCGCCGTCATTGGATTGACGATCTGGGCGGCCCCGTCATCGTCCGAGATATCAGGGCGCAGAGGGATGCACATCTGCATCTGCGTGACGACATATTCCGCCCAGGCCCCCGATCCGGCGGCGACGAACGCGACGCGTTGCCCTTGCAGGGCCTCGGCGCCCTTTCCTGCGGCCACGACGTCTCCGCATCCTTCAAATCCGGCGGGGAATCCCTTGACCCTTGGCTGCCCGTATTCACCTTTGATGAAATGCAGATCGGACGGATTGACCGAAGCCGCGCGCAAACGGATCAGCACCTGGCCCGGGCCGGGTTCCGGCGTGGGAACCTCGGCTTCTTCCAACCAGTCGGCGGCGTTTTCAATGGCTGGTCCGGTGGCCGTACTGGAATACCCGTCATGCTTAAGGATTGCGGCGAACATAGTCTGGGGCAGGTCGGTCATCGGTTGATCCTCGTATTTGGCTGAATCAAAGCGCGCCCCTTGTCCGAAAAGCCTCAGACCAGTCGCGCAGGGCGCGGGCTTTTTGTCAGACACAGCCAATCAAAAGCCGCGCAAGAGGTCAATTCAACGACACCGTAACGTAGGGGCAGCGCAGATGCGCCCCGGGGCAAAGGCCGACCCGTGGATCGGCCTTCAACACTTTACTGTTGGGTCAGCAGGTTGGTCAGTTCCTGAATTTTCTGAACGATCGTTTCAGGCGAATCCTTGATATCATTCACAATCTTGATCGCCTGATCTTTCAGATCGGTGGCCAGAGTGCTGTCCTGAAGAGATGTCATAATACCATCATAGTCGAAGTTGGTCGGGTCCAGCTTGCCTTCCTGAATCCATGAGTTCAGCAACTCCTGCCCTTGACCGGCCAGCGCGGCCACCTGATCGCTGGCCTCCTGAGCCGCATCAGAGGCCTGATCCGCCACCGATGACGCCGCTTCGCTTGCCTGATCTGCAACCGATGACGCCGCTTCTGTAGCTTGGTCCGTCAGCGACGAAGCTGCTTCGGCGGCTTGTTCGGTCGCTGCATCGACAGCGTCAGAGGCAGCGTCCTGTACAGATGAAGCTGCGTCTGTCACCGCTTCGGCGGCTTCTTCTGCCGCGGTTTCCAAACGTTCGGCGGGTGTGGGTTCGGGTTGATTCAGGTAATAGTATCCGCCGGCGCCAATTGCGGCGATGACGATGGCAAGAATAAGAGTACGCGACATGTGTGTCTCCTTTGGAAATTGTGTCGCCGGAATGCGCTAAAAATAACTCAGGTACAAAGGGGAATTCCCGATAATTCTCAGCAGAATAGAGTATAAGCCGGGCTATGCTCATTGTCCTTTGAAACGCGGCAAGAACACGCCGGCACAAAGATGTCGCGCCCTGTTTTGGCGGCGATCCGCCGGGAATGGCCCGCAGGCGCAACCAATTTTCGGGCGTTTCTAGTGGGCCAAAAGGCAGCATTGGGCCAGCATTGGAAAAGTGGCGGAGAGACAGGGATTCGAACCCTGGGTGGGCTTGCACCCACAACGGTTTTCGAGACCGCCCCGTTCGACCACTCCGGCACCTCTCCGCGGGGGTCTGTGAGGGGGGGATTTAGTGAGGAACGGGCAGGGGTGCAAGCAGAAAATTCGGGATTTGAAGAAACCCGGGATTTTCCGTTGCCTGCCAGCGCAAAACTCCTAGTCTGATATCCATGATACAGTTTGTACGCCGCTCCGCCTTTTGGTTTCTGGCCCCGCTCTTTGCGCTTGTTCTGATCCCCTTGGAACTTTCCGCCGCCAGCCGCGATCGGATAGAGGCCTTTCTGACCACAACCGGGTTTGACGTCGCCCTGGAAAGCATCGCGCTGAGCTCGAGGTCCGCCCCTCAGATGCTGGGGATTGATCCGGATGGCTTTGGATCGGATTGGACGCGTCTGGCAGACGAAGTCTTTGACGTCGGCGCCATGCACGAAACCGCAGTTTCCATCCTCGAACAAACCCTGAGTGATGAGGCCCTGACACACGCGGTTGACTTTTATGCATCGGATCTGGGGCAGCGCCTGGTTGAGGCCGAAAACGCCTCGCATATGCTCGAGGACGATGAGGCCAAGCAGCTGGAAGGCCAAAAAATCATTGCAGACCTGATCAAGGACGGATCGCAACGGGTCGAAAGTTTCAAACGTATGAACAAGGCGATCGATTCGACCGGTACCGCAGTGCGGGCCCTGCAAGAAATTCAGGTGCGTTTTCTTCTGGCAGCCAGCGCATCAGGTGTCATTGACCTGCAACTTGATGCGGATGAATTGCGTGCGCTGATGAAGCGGAACGAAGCCGGTATGCGCCAGTCGCTGCAACTGTCCAGCCTTGCGGGGGCAGCGTATACCTATCAGGACTTTTCCGATGCGGATGTCGACTCGTATGTCGAGGCGCTGGAACAACCCCTGATGCAGGAAGTGTATGAACTGCTGAACGCGATCCAATACGAAATCATGGCCATGCGGTTCGAAGTACTTGCGGCCCGAATGGCCGAACTGCATCCCGCGCAGGATATTTGATGCACCGCGTTTTTCTGGCGATTGCGTTTGTTCTGTGGGGCGCTCAATTGCTGGCCGATCAAAGGGTCGACCGGCTGGCGCAGGCCATGCATCTTTCGCATGTGATGGAAATTCTCGTACAGGAAGGTCAAGGGCACCGCGAGGAACTTGACGAAACGCTGTTGGACAATACCGGCGGCGCGTATTTTGAAGCGCAGGTCAAAGATATTTACGATCCGGTCTGGATGCAGAAATTCCTGACGGATGCCTTTGAGGCGGGTCTGTCCGTTGCGCAGCTTGATCAGGCGATCCTGTTTTTCGAAAGCGATCTTGGTCAGACGATCGTGTCGCTGGAAAACTCGGCCCGTCAGGCGATGTCGGACCCGGCCATTGAGGACATGGCCCGCGAAGCTTATGAGTCCGTTGAGCGCGACTCGACTCGTTTCGAGTTGGTCGATGAGTACATCCAGGCAAATGACCTTGTCGAAAAGAACGTTCATGGGGCGCTGAGTTCCGACTACAGCTTCTTTCAGGGTCTTGATGTCGACGCGCAAGGCGACGATCAGGAATTGCTGGCCGAACTTCTGTCACAGAAAGAAAGCCGCGCAGCGGAAACCGAGGCGTGGCTTTATTCCTTTCTTCTGATGGCCTATCGGCCGTTGGACGAGACCCAGATGCGTGAGAATATTGCGTTCTCCAGAACCGAAACCGGGCGCGCCCTGAACGAGGCGCTTTTCGACGGCTTTGACCGGATGTTCAACGATATCTCTTTCCGGTTGGGGCGGGCGGTCGCACAGACACTCAGGGCGTCTGATCTCTGACGACGCTTTGGTGTTGACTTTTCCCGGCGATCTATGGATAAGCGCGCATCCCGGCCGGTTTTCCGTGCCGGGTATCGTTATTATTTGACCCTTGGGATGTCCTGATGGTCATTCACACAGCCCGAAAAGGGCGCGCTGTTCGAGGTGGCTTTCAAGTGTCTTGGAGCCGGAAACTCCCGAAAGGGGACCACAGAACGCGGTTAGACAAAGGAAAGACGCATGTTTGCGGTCCTCAAGACTGGCGGCAAGCAGTACAAGGTTCAGGCGGGTGATATCCTCCGCGTTGAAAAGTTGGCTGCCGACGCAGGTGAAAAAGTTCAATTCAACGATGTTCTGATGCTGGGTGGCGACGCTCCGGTTGTTGGCGCACCGTTCATCGAAGGCGCAGGCGTTCAGGCCGAAGTTATCGAACAGATCAAAGGTGACAAGGTCATCAAGTTCGTCAAGCGTCGTCGTAAGCACAGCTCGAAGCGTACCGTTGGCCACCGTCAGAAGCTGACACTGGTCAAGATCACCGACATCCTGTCGTCGGGCGCTGACAAGTCGGGCATCAAGGCTGCAACCGGTTCGGCTCCGGCTGGCGAAGCGGCACCTGCTGCAAAGCCTGCCAAGAAAGCCGAAGCCAAGGCAGAGGCACCTGCCGCTGCTGCTGCGGACGATCTGACCAAGCTGAACGGCGTCGGCCCTGCCGCTGCCAAGAAGCTTGCCGAAGCCGGAATCGAGAGCTTTGCCGCTCTGGCCGCCTTGTCGGACGAGCAGATTGCTGCTATCGAAACGGTCAAAGTGAAACCCGAATGGGTTGAGCAGGCCAAAGAGCTGGCCAAAGGCTAAGGAGAGAGAGAATGGCACATAAAAAAGCTGGCGGTTCCTCCCGTAACGGCCGCGACTCAGCGGGTCGTCGCCTTGGCGTGAAACTGTATGGTGGTCAGGCCGCCATCGCAGGCAACATCATCGTGCGTCAGCGCGGCACCAAGTTCTGGCCGGGCGAAGGCGTAGGCATGGGCAAGGATCACACCATCTTTGCAACTACTGATGGCGCCGTGAAGTTCCACAAGGGGCTCAAAAACCGCACCTTCATTTCGGTCCTGCCAGTGGCGGAGGCCGCAGAGTAAGCCGAAACCCAGAAGGTTTAAGAAAAATTCATGGGGGACCGGCACAAAGTGCCGGTCCCTTTTTCGTTTTAACGCAGTCGTGATCAAACAAACCGATGACAGTTGCAACCACCAGTTTCCTGATCTTTGCCGCCAGCCAGGTCGGCACGCCGGGACCGGCCAACATGGTCCTGCTGGGTACTGGTGCGCGTTTTGGATTTCGCGCCGCGTTGCCTTTTGTCGGGGGTGTTATCCTTGGGAAGCAGTTGATCATTTGGCCGGTCGGCTTTGGATTGCTGCATCTCGCGGATCAGGCACCCGCGGTGTTTACGGTGCTTAAATACGCGTCAGCGGCCTATATTTTTTGGCTGGCGTGGAAGATCGCCAACACGCGTTTGTCGCGACAACAGGCTGAAGGGAACGCCCCCGGCTTTCTGGCCGGGCTGATTGTTCATCCGCTCAACCCCAAGGCCTGGGCCATGATCATTGCCGGGTTCACCGGGTTCGTGGCTGCGGGCACCCCCAGTTTCGAAGCGACGGTTACGATTGCTCTGTGTTTGTTGTTTTGCCAGGTGATCCTTCATCCGATCTGGACTTTTGCGGGCGATAGAATTGCCCATGCGGTTGAAGGACGACCCGTTGAAAAATATCTGATGTGGACGTTGGCAGGCCTTACGGTTGCGTCCGTACTTTTCGTGTTGTTCGGAGGAGGAACACACCCATGAAACTTGAAACAATAATAAATCAGCCGGTCATAGAAACCGAGCGGTTCGATCTGCGCCCTCTGCGTCGGTCGGATATGGGGCTGATCGAGCACTATGCCGGTGATGAGCGTGTGGCGCGCATGACGACGAGTATCGCGCATCCTTTGGCCCCCGGCTCGACCGAGGCCTTTGTGACGCGCTCAATGGCCGAGGACCGGGACGAGGACGTCTGGGTCATGGATGCCACCAAGGACGGCGGTCCGGAACTGATTGGTCTGATCACGCTTAAGCGGCTGGATCGGAACCAGTCCGAAGTGGGCTATTGGGTGGCGCCGATCTACTGGAACACCGGCATTGCGTCGATGGCTGTCGAAGCACTGGTAAATGCCAACCCGCTGAAAAACGCGACGATGTTTGCCAGCGTGTTTCAGGACAATCCGGCCTCGGCCCGGGTCCTGACTCATTGCGGGTTCCAGTATCTTGGCGATGCAGAAAGCTATTCGGTGGCGCGTGATGCGAATGTGCCCACCTGGACATACAGTAAAAAACTCTGACTTGTGGCCGATGGGGCCTTTGCAGTAGGGGACAGACCATGAAATTTCTCGATCTTGCAAAGGTCTACATCCGGTCCGGGGCCGGCGGTAGCGGCTGCGTCAGCTTCCGACGCGAAAAATACATCGAATACGGCGGCCCTGACGGTGGGGACGGCGGTAAGGGCGGGTCTGTCTGGGCCGAGGTCGTGGACGGGCTGAACACCCTGATCGACTTCCGGTTTCAGCAGCATTTCTTTGCCAAGAACGGCCAGCCGGGCAGGGGCCAGCAACGTACCGGCAAGGATGGCGATGACATTGTCCTGCGCGTGCCTGTCGGCACCGAGATCCTGGATGAGGATGAAGAAACCGTCATCTGCGATCTGACCGAGGTGGGGCAGCGCGTTCTACTTGCAAAAGGGGGCAATGGCGGTTTCGGCAATCTGCACTTCAAATCGGCCACCAACCAGGCCCCCCGGCGTGCAAATCCGGGGCAGGCTGGCATTGACCGCACGATCTGGCTGCGTCTGAAACTGATTGCCGATGTGGGTCTGCTGGGCATGCCAAATGCAGGCAAATCGACCTTTCTTGCAGCCACGTCAAACGCGCGGCCCAAGATCGCGGATTATCCGTTTACCACGCTGCACCCAAATCTGGGTGTCGTGGGGGTCGACAACGTGGAATTCGTGGTGGCCGACATCCCCGGCCTGATCGAAGGCGCGCATGAAGGACGCGGGATCGGAGACCGCTTTCTTGGTCATGTTGAGCGCTGCGCCGTGCTGCTGCATCTTGTCGATGGTACCTCGGAAACGGTTGCCGATGACTACCGCACGATTATCAACGAGCTTGAGGCCTATGGCGGCGAACTGGCCCAGAAACCCCGGATCACCGTCCTGAACAAGGTCGATGCGCTGGATGACGAAGAACGTGATTTGGCCAAAGCCGAGCTTGAAGAGGCCGTTGGCGGCCCGGTGATGATGATGTCCGGTGTTGCTCATCAAGGTGTAACCGAGGTTTTGCGCGCGCTGCGCGGCCAGATCGATGACAGTCGTGTGCGTCAGAAACCCGCTGAGGAGGCGCAGCCTTGGCAACCCTGACTTCAGCGCGCCGATTGGTTGTCAAAATCGGGTCGGCTTTGCTGGTTGATCGCGAAACCGGCCTGTTGCGCAAGGAATGGTTGTTTTCGTTGGCGCAGGATGTCGCATGGCTCAAGGGGCAGGGGACAGATGTAATCCTCGTCTCGTCCGGGTCGATTGCACTGGGCCGCGGCGTTTTGGGTCTGCCCATGGCGACATTGCCGTTGGAAAAGTCGCAAGCTGCGGCCGCCGTCGGGCAAATTCGTCTGGCGCGCGCATATGAAGAGGCGTTGACACCTCATGGGATCACCACGGCGCAGGTTTTGGTGACATTGGAGGACAGCGAGGATCGCCGCCGCTATTTGAATTCACGCGCGACCCTGGAAACTCTGCTGGGTTTGGGTGTCGTGCCGATCGTCAACGAAAACGATACCGTGGCAACGGATGAGATCCGGTATGGCGACAATGATCGTCTGGCCGCGCAAATTGCCGTGACCGTGGGGGCGGATCAGTTGATCCTGCTGTCGGATGTCGATGGCTTCTATTCGGGCAACCCCAACGAGGACGCCTCGGCCACGCGTTTCGAAACGATCGACAAGATCACGCCCGAGATCGAAGCCATGGCGGGCGATGCGGGCTCTGGCCTGTCTAAGGGCGGAATGAAGACAAAGCTGCTGGCCGCCAAGATGGCCACCGCGGGCGGATGTGCGATGGCGATCACGGAAGGATCGGTTCTGAACCCTTTGCAAACGCTGGAAAATGGAGCGAATTCGACGTGGTTTACCGCAACGCTGGATCCGCATGCTGCGCGCAAACGTTGGATTTCAGCCATGAAGCCGCGTGGCGAAATCACCATCGATGAAGGGGCTGCCAACGCGCTGGCAAATGGCAAAAGCCTGTTGCCCGCGGGTATTGTCGAAGTGACCGGCGATTTCGGGCGCGGCGACCCCGTTGCGATCCTTGACCCCAAGGCCCGCCGGCTGGCGCAGGGGATCAGCCGTTACACCGCGCAGGAGGCTGACGCGATCAAGGGGCGCAAGTCGTCCGAGATCGAGGCGACACTTGGATATCCCGGTCGTGCGGCTTTGATTCACCGGGATGATCTGGCCCTGTAAATACTGAAAAGACGACCTGAAAGGCACGCGACATGAAAGATTTCGACAGCATTCCCGCTCTGATGGCTGATCTTGGGAAACGTGCCAAAGCGGCATCGCGCGATCTGGCTTTTGCAAACCCAGAACGCAAACATGCCGCCCTGATTGCAGCGGCCGACGCGGTTTGGGCCAATCGGGCGCAGATCATCGAAGCCAACCGGAAGGATCTGGAGTTCGGCCGAGAGAAAGGTCTGAGCCCGGCGATGATGGATCGGCTGATGCTGGATGAGGCGCGTGTTCAGGGCATGGTCGATGGTCTGCGCGCAGTGGCTGATCAGACCGATCCGGTGGGCGAAGTGCTGGCCGAATGGGACCGCCCGACAGGATTGAAAATCCAACGCGTACGCACCCCGCTGGGTGTGATCGGCGTGATCTATGAAAGCCGCCCCAATGTCACGGCCGACGCAGGTGCGCTGTGTCTGAAATCCGGAAATGCGGTCATTCTGCGCGGCGGCTCCGAGAGCTTTCATTCTTCGACAGCGATTCATGCCTGCCTGGTCGAGGGGCTGAAGGCCGCCGATCTGCCGGAAGATGCGATTCAACTGGTGCCGACACGTGACCGTGCGGCGGTTCAGGAATTGCTGACCATGACCGACTATGTCGACGTCATCGTTCCGCGCGGCGGCAAGGGGTTGGTCGGGCTGGTCCAGCGTGAGGCCCGTGTGCCTGTTTTTGCCCATCTTGAAGGCATCGTGCACATCTATGTCGACAAGGCCGCTGATCCGCAGAAAACGCTGGACGTGGTGTTGAACGCCAAGACACGCCGTACCGGGATCTGCGGCGCTGCCGAATGCCTGCTGATCCATCAGGACATCGCCGAAACGCTGGGGCGTGACGTGATTGCCGCGTTGCTGAAAGCAGGGGTCGAGGTTCACGCCGAAGGCGCACTTGCGGTCGAGGGTACAATTCCCGCGACGGCGGAGGATTGGGGAAAAGAGTTTCTGGACAGCGTGATCGCGGCCAAGCCCGTCGCCGATATCGATGCTGCCATTGCGCATATCCAGCATTACGGGTCGAACCATACAGATTGTATCATGACCGAGGATGACACGGCCGTGGCCCGTTTCTTTGAGCGTTTGGATAGCGCGATCCTTATGCACAACGCTTCGACTCAGTTCGCCGATGGTGGTGAATTCGGGATGGGCGCCGAGATCGGTATCGCCACGGGCAAAATGCATGCCCGCGGCCCGGTGGGGGCCGCACAGTTGACCAGTTTCAAATATCTGGTGCGCGGGAACGGAACAATTCGGAATTAAAAACGCAGCACAAGGCGGGTCGCGGCGGTTTCCACGGAAACGCGTCGACCCATCGCATTTGCCGTTTCCGGCAGCAGAGCGAACTGGACCTGCGCGGGGGTAATCTTGTTGGGAAACCGGCCGGTTGCAACGTGTTTCCATAAGGTATCGTCTACGTTCAACTTGTCGGCAGTTCCGGTCACTGTCCAATTGGTGCCTTGGTTCTCGATCTCAACCTCTCCGCCCATCGGCATGGCACTTTCGCAGCACATGAGCGCAAGGAACGCCAGCTTGATTTGGTTGCGCGGCATGGGCTCGGTCATAAACCAGTTTACCCGCACCCGTCCGGTGCGTTCGATGTCCTTGAGCAGTTCGGCCACTTCGGCCCGGCCCAGCGGCTGTTCTCCTGCTGATCCGAAGGCAACCCGAAAAAACCGGATACGCGCGCCCGCACTGCCGACGCTGCCCGAGATCAACTCCATCTCGGGGCCCTGGACAGCGCCAACCATGTCCAACAGTTCCAGCCCGTTGGTGATTGCCCCGATCGGGCTGATCAGATCGTGGCAGATCCGTGAGCCGATCAATTCAGCCAGGTTGACGTTCGTGTTGCCCATGCGTACCTCCTGCGGTATCTGCCGCTGGAACCGGAAGCCCCAAATGACAGACATGAATGCTATTCTTGCACCGGGCATGTTTGTTCGCCACCCGGATTTCCCCGAATGGGGTGTCGGACAGGTTCAGTCCAACATCGCAGGCAAGATCACCGTTAACTTTCGCGAGCAGGGGAAAGTGGTAATCGACGGAACACGCATCGCCCTGATGCCGGTCTTTGATCCGTGAAACTGGTTTAAGAAGAGTTAACGGAAAAGACCAGATCTCCACTTGTTGCCTTCCCCCGAAGAACTGAGGTATCAGCCGCGTTGATAAAACAGGATTGATAAATCTGACATGCCGGACGCTGGCCTCTCGTTCACGATCAAACTGGCGGAAACCCAGGACGAACTGCGCGCAGCGCAGCGGTTGCGTTATGACGTATTTGTGCGCGAACTCGGCGGCGGAGGGGCGCTGGTCGATCATGTGGCCGGGCTGGAACGGGACCGGTTTGATCCTTATTTCGATCACATGCTGGCCATTGATGATGCGACCGGAGAAGTTGTCGGCGTTTACAGGCTGTTACCGGGTGATCGCGCCGCTGAATTGGGGCAGTTTTATTCCGAAGACGAATACGATCTGAGCGTTCTCAAGCAAAGTGGCCGTAAGTTGCTAGAACTGGGCCGGTCGTGCCTGCACAGGGACTACCGGGGCGGTACGGCCATGTATCATCTCTGGAATGGTCTCTCTCGCTATGTGGCCGAACGCCAGATCGAAGTTCTGTTTGGCGTCGCCAGCTTTCACGGCACGGATGTTCAGGAACTGGCCCAGCCGCTGTCGATGCTGCATCACAATCATCTGGCGCCGGCAGACCTGCGGGTGCGCGCCCAGCCGAGCGTGTTTCAGACCATGGATCTTGTCGCACCGGACGCGCTGGATCGTCGCCGTGCCATGGTACAGGTTCCGGCCCTGATCAAAGCCTATCTGAGGCTTGGCGGGTTTGTGGGTGAGGGGGCGTTCATCGATCATTCCTTCAACACCACCGATGTGTGCCTGATCCTGGATACGAGCCGTATGAACGAGCGGCAGAAGCGCATCTATGGCGGGGCTTGATCCGGTGAATGATCCGCTTTGGAACAGTGAGGATGCACCGGATCCGATCGAACTGGGTTTTGTCGGCTGGATTCTGGTGATCCTGAGGGGTTTGCCCTTGGCCATCCTTGTGTTCGGTGGGCTCCTTGTTCTGTTGACCATTCGACTGATCGAGTTGCCACTTTGTGGTGTTCGTCGCCCCGTTACACCGTTCATCAGCCAGTTCGTGTGCCGAAACGCGTTCCGAATCCTGGGAATCGGATTTCGCTGCTCGGGCGCGTTGATGAAGGAACACGGTGCCGTTGTCGCCAATCACACATCCTGGCTGGATATCTTTGCCCTGAACGCCCGCAAAAGGGTCTACTTCGTGTCCAAGGCAGAAGTTGCGAACTGGCCGGGTATCGGATGGTTGGCACGGGCCACCGGGACCGTATTCATCGAAAGGGATCGCAAAAAGGCGCGCGAGCAGACGGCGATCTTCGAAGAACGCCTGAAGGCCGGACATAAGCTGTTGTTTTTCCCCGAGGGTACCTCGACCGACGGATTGCGTGTTTTGCCATTTAAAACAACGCTCTTTGCCGCTTTCTTCGCAGACGAGCTGCGGGATTTCATGTATGTTCAACCGGTCTCGGTGGTGTTTCACGCGCCGAAAGGTCAGCCTGACCGGTTCTATGGCTGGTGGGGCGATATGGATTTCGCGCCCCATCTGCTCAAGACATTGGGCGCGCGCAGGCAGGGGTCCGTTGAGCTGATCTATCACGCTCCCGCCCGGGTCAGGGATTTCGCCAACCGCAAGGAACTGGCGGCCCATTGCGAGGCGGCAGTGCGCCACGCGCATGCATTGGCGCGGCTTGAAAAATAAGGCTTTGACCCTTGCGCTGCCTTCAAACCTGCCGTATACGCGCGCCATTCAAACCCGCAGGCGGGGTTTGGGCCTTGTGGGGGAGACATCCCTATCTGGCCCGCCGGTTGGAGCATTCGCTTCTTTCACCCCCGCCGAGGCGTAAACCGGAAAAGGAAAACATAGCATGGCTCTTCCCGAGTTCACCATGCGTCAGCTGCTGGAAGCTGGCGTTCACTTCGGCCACCAGACACAGCGTTGGAATCCCCGCATGGGCCCGTTCATCTACGGCTCGCGCAATGGCATCCACATCATGGACTTGACCCAGACCGTTCCGATGCTGGACCAGGCTTTGCAGGCCGTTCGTGACACCGTTGCCAAAGGTGGCCGCGTTTTGTTCGTTGGTACCAAGCGTCAGGCTGCTGGCCCGATCGCAGAAGCCGCTGAAAAGTCGGCTCAGTACTACATGAACCACCGCTGGCTGGGCGGCACGCTGACCAACTGGAAAACCGTTTCCCAGTCGATCAACCGTCTGAACCAGATCGACGAAGCGATGGAATCGGGCGCCGAAGGCCTGACCAAGAAAGAGCGTCTGGGCATGGAACGCGACCAGGCCAAGCTGCAAGCATCGCTGGGCGGTATCCGCGAGATGGGCGGCGTACCTGACCTGCTGTTCGTCATCGACGTCAAGAAAGAAGCACTGGCCATCGCCGAAGCCAACAAGCTGGGTATCCCGGTCGTGGCTGTTGTCGACACCAACTGCTCGCCCGACGGTGTTGATTACATCATCCCCGGCAACGACGACGCAGCACGCGCGATCTCGCTGTACTGCGATCTGGCCGCACGTGCCGCTCTGGACGGTATGACCGCTCAGCTGGGTGCCGCTGGCGTTGATTTGGGTGAATTCGAAGAAGCGCCGGTTGAAGAAGCCGTTGCGGAAGAAGCACCCGCTGAAGAAGCTGCTCCGGAAGCCAAAGCCGAAGCGTAAGCTGCCCGTCACGTAAATGACATATGGGGCAGGGTAGACCTGCCCCAATTCCATTTGAATTGAGGAGAGCCTAAAGATGGCAATCACAGCAGCAATGGTTAAAGAACTGCGCGACTCGACCGGCGCAGGCATGATGGACGCGAAAAAAGCGCTGACTGAAACCGGCGGCAACATGGATGAAGCCGTTGACTGGCTGCGCACCAAAGGTCTGGCCAAGGCGGCCAAGAAATCGGGCCGTACCGCAGCTGAAGGTCTGGTTGCAGTTCACGTCGATGGCGGCAGCGGTGTTGCTGTTGAGGTGAACTCGGAAACCGACTTTGTCGCGAAAAACGCCGAGTTCCAGGAAATGGTCGGCAAGATTGCATATGCGGCTGAAGGCGTCGACAATGTAGAGGAACTGCTGGCAGCAGATCTGGGCGGTAAGTCCGTTGCGGACACCCTGACCGACAAAATCGCCACCATCGGTGAAAACATGTCGGTGCGTCGCATGGCGAAACTGTCGGGCGACACCGTTGTGTCCTATGTCCACAATGCGGCCACCAACGGCATGGGCAAAATCGGCGTTCTGGTTGCTTTGACCGGTGGCGACGAAGCGATTGGCAAGCAGGTTGCAATGCACATCGCGGCTGTGAACCCGGCGGCCCTGTCCGAAGCAGACATGGACCCGGCAGTTGTCGAGAAAGAAAAGCAAGTCCAGATGGACATCGCCCGCGAATCCGGCAAGCCGGAGCAGGTGATCGAAAAGATGATCGAAGGCCGCATGAAGAAATTCGTCGCGGAATCGACTCTGCTGAACCAGCAATTTGTCGTGAACCCTGACCTGACCGTCGAAGCAGCGGCCAAGGAAGCAGGCGCGACCATCACTGGCTTCATCCGTCTGGAAGTTGGCGAAGGCATCGTGGTTGAAAAAGAAGATTTCGCCGCCGAAGTCGCCAAAGCCGCGCAAGGCTAAAAGGGCACAGGGAAAGTACCAGCAACGGCCTTTCCCAACAAATCTAAAGGGTTACGCACTGCGTAACCCTTTTTTCTGCCATCGGCGGATTTCAAAATTCTGAAATGTAGAGAAGAATTGGAGGGCCCCGCATGATGGGGATGGTCGAGGCCCCCCAAATTTCCGACACCGGTACGCGGACAAATAGGCGCCCCCTTGTCAGAGTGATCGGAGAGCTTTGTTATTGCAAAGATCCAATCCAATGTTCCCTGGCTAAAGCCACCACTCACGGAACACTCTCACTTTGCAACTTTTCCGATTGGTTTGAAAAGTAGTGATTTCCTTACCTAGGGTAAACTGACGCGGGATAGCGTCAAAATATTGCGGTTATGCTTCCATAATGAACATCTGGTTGTGCAGTGACGCCTTGAGAACCGCTTGCGCCGTCGTTTCGACCGAAAGCGCCTCGCGCGCGAGTCGCAGGTGCTTTTCCACCGTTGCAGATGTCAGACCCATCAGCAGCGCGATGTCCTGAGTGGTTTTCCCGTCACCAACCCACTGCAAAGCTTCGCGTTGGCGTTTGGTAAGTGCCCGGTTCGGCGGATGGAACGGCAATGTCAGGATTTTCAGGTGGGCGACATTGTTCATAAGTAGAATGTCGTCGCCGTGCTCTTCCCAGACCGCATCCACATCCTCCTGGCTCAACCCATTATTGGCCGACAGGGAAATCGCCCCTTTCGAGCGCATGGAAACCGAGTTGAAGCTGACGGTATAACCGGAAACCACGCCCATGGATTTGTTGAACTCGAAAACTTCGCGTTCCTTCGCGGTCATCGTCCCGCCCGAGTTCATGTCCTGCAACATTTTCCAGCTGGCGGCGCCTTCGTTGTCCAAGGCCCACTTCAACATAGGAGCGTGAAAATACAGACCATCCTTGATGAACCCGTCCACATAGGCCCGTTTGTGGTTCGTCAAGATTACGAAATCTTCTGGATCACCCAGAGACGTGGCCGTCCGGAATTGCGTGTACCCATAGATCAGGCGGGTAAAACCAAATTCAGCCATTTGGCGGCAATGTGCATCCCACAGGTCTTCCAGGGTTTTGGCGTAGCTGACAAACCGAAGATATTCCTTGAGCTTCATGTCGTGCTGCCTGCTTTCAGATGAGCCGCGAGCGCATCCAGCGCGAGGATATAGCTGTGGGCACCGAATCCACAGATCTGACCCAGTGCGACAGGGGCTATGTAGGACCTGTGCCGAAACGTTTCCCGGGCATGAATGTTGGAAAGATGCACTTCGACAACCGGCAGTTCCACCGATGCAATCGCATCCATAAGGGCAATCGACGTATGCGTGAACGCGCCTGCGTTCAGTATCAGCCCGCTTTGTACACCGCGGGCCGCGTGAATGGCGTCAAGCAGCACACCTTCGTGATTGGATTGCAGGTGGGTGACGTCCAGCCCAATGGAGGCGCCATGCTGAACGCAACGATCCTCGATCATATGTAGTGTCGTACTGCCGTAAACCTCGGGCTGCCGTGTTCCAAGCAGGTTGAGGTTTGGGCCATTCAATACCAAAACGTTATGCATGTTTTCACGATCCCCATAGTTGGTTCATAGACGCGATAAGGCCGGGTTGTCTACCTGACTTTGGTGGATTGAATACAGAGAGTTGCCCTGAAAACAGACCTTGAGATGGAAGAGGAAACCAAGTTCAGTCCTTCGACACGACGACACCGCGCGTCCGTTTGGACTTGGGCCGTACATTTACGTCCGTTTTTCGATTGCCGGAAAACAGGTTTTCGGGCGCATCGTCGTCGGTATCAGTATCGGAACATTGGAACTATCCGGGCTTACCAGCCGGCGCTTTGCGACGCTGAGTAATCCTTGCAAACCGTCTCTGATGCGATTGAAGATTGTCATGTGGAGTTTTGGTGCAACCCGGTTTCGTGCCAACGCAGCGGGCGGCTAATTGCCGTAAAGACAACGAGGCTTTGAACCGGGTCGGAATGCAACCGAAATCAGATTTAGCAGAGGAACACGACAATGACCCCCGATACCCTTTTCTCGCTGCCCGGCAAAACCGCATTGGTCACCGGAGGCGCCACGGGTATCGGTCGGATGGCCGCAGAGGCGTTGGTCAGGGCCGGCGCGCGCGTGTTGATCGCTTCTCGAAACGGGGACGCCTGTGTCGCGGCCGCCGCCGAGTTGAATGCGCTGGAGGCACCGGGAAGTGCCGAAGGGTTTGCCGGAGACATCGGCAGCGAGGCAAATATCGCCAAACTGGTTTCGGACATTCAGAACCGGACGGAAGGGCTTGATATTCTTATGAATAACTCTGGCGTGACCTGGGGGGCACCCTTGGGCCAGTTTCCTTATGACGCGTGGGACAAGGTGATGTCGGTCAACGTGGCCGGGGTATTCGAGCTTACCCAGAGGCTGCTGCCGATGTTGATGCAATCCGGAACCGCAGACGATCCGGCCCGGGTCGTGAATGTTGGATCCGTGATGGGAGAGGTTCCCATGGGGGATGGCGCCTATAGCTATTCAGCCTCGAAAGCTGCGGTTCTGCATCTGACAAAAATCATGGCCAAGGAACTGTCGCCCTACCACGTGACGGTCAACGCGCTGGCTCCGGGGCCGTTCGTATCGCGGATGACAGCCTTTGCTACGGCGGATGAGGACAAGCGTGAAAAGGTCGGCAAGTCAGTGCCTCTTGGGCGCGTCGGCTGTGATGAAGATATAGCGGGGTGCGTGCTGTTTCTGTGTGGACGCGGGGGCAGTTATGTAACCGGTTCGATCATCCCGGTTTCTGGTGGGATCAACGTTGTAACGTCGGGCAATATCTTTGCCGAAGCTTTCTAAGTCGCGCTGCGATCAAAACCGATCCCGTTCACAACGTGTTGGATTTGTGTCGTTTCTTGTTTTTCGACAGTTCAATTTCCAGGTTCGGCAAGCTGTTCTTGCCAAAGAACATTTCAGAGCCGTAAAACAGGCTGGGAACGCCAAAAACGCCGCGGCGCACGAACGATTTGGTCTGATCCTTCAGATCCTGTTTGATTTCAGGGCTTGTCATGGCCTCGCGCAGCTTGCGAACCGGCAGTTCATTTTCCTGTAGAATGTCAATCAGAACGGCCAGTTCATCCGCCTTTTGGCCATGCACCCATATGGCATCAAAGATGGCGTTTATGTATTTGATTTCCCATGATTTACCACTAGCGAACCGGGCGCCGCGCATCGCAAATTTCGTATTGATCGGAAAATGCGGGCTCATGTGAAAGCTCAGCCCGCGACGCCGCGCGAACCGATGCAAGTCATGAGTAAGATAGGCGGTTTTCTGGCGGTTTTCGGAAAACGCCTGAAACGGGCTCTGGTTGTGCGTTGCCTTGAAAACAACGGGCAGAAGGACAGGGGAATACCTGATCTTGGCATTATGCCGCGCGGCCAGCTCTGGCAGCATCTTGTGGGCCAGAAAGGCATTTGGGCTGCAAAAATCGTAAACGAAATCTATGCTTTGCGTCATGCTATTCCTCCAGGCCAATCCGGCACGTCGCCGTCCAACAATTTACAAGCGAATCTGTGACGGTTTCACTGTATCACTTGGATTTAAGGCGTGCCTCTTGGCTCTGCTTGTATAACCATTCATTTCAGCCCGGGTTTTGCTGTTGTTTCAGGCCCTACGCGTACACGATGTTAGTCAACTTCTGGTGGAACTCAAAAATGCTTCGAAAACAAGTCATGTTCGATGAAACGCGCCTGAACTGGATTCGCATCTGGATGGACCGCTATGTTGAGCAGCGCAAATACGCGGGCTCTTCCTTTTTGCTGAAGCACAAGGGGGATGAGGTCTTTTTCCACTCCAGCGGCCTGCGAAATCTTGAAGAGGACTTGCCGTTCCAACGCGATACGCTGGTGCGCATCTACTCGATGACCAAACCCGTTACGTCTGTTGCCTTGATGATGCTGGCGGAACGTGGGCTGTTTCACCTCGACGCACCGCTGTCGGATTTCCTTCCCGAGTTCAAACAGATGCAGGCTCTGGTAACCGGCGCGGACAAGCTGGATCAAACCGAGGACGCGGCAAGCCCGACCCTTCATCAGTTGCTGACCCATACCAGCGGTTTCAGCTATCCGTTCAACCCCGGGGTCCTGCCGGAGGCGATGGATGAAAAGGACCTTATATTCAAACCAAATCAGGGCCTTCTGAAAGATCGCGTACGTGAACTGGCAGAGTTTCCCTTGGCTTTCCAGCCCGGAACACGGTGGGAATATTCGGTTGGAACCGATGTGCTTGGGCGCGTTGTCGAGGTCGTCTCGGGACAGACCCTGGAACAATTCTTCCGGCAGGAAATCTTGGCGCCCCTCGAGATGCGCGAAACCGGGTTTTCCGTGCCCGACGGGGCAGGGGGCCGGTTCGCCTCGCTTTATACGCCGCTGGCCGGCGACGCGATGGCGTTGAATTCCGCAGATCAGGGAGGCGATACCTTGCGGCTGGTGGATGCCCACGAAGCTTCTCCATTTGTGAATGCGACAACGTTCTCGGGCGGCGGCGGGCTGGTTTCCACAATCGATGACTATGTCAAATTCGTCGACATGCTTCGCAATCGCGGGTCCGGCAACGGGCATCAACTGCTTGGCCCGAAAACGGTGGACTTCATGATGCGCAACCACTTGCCGGGCGATATAGCTTCGATGGGACCAAAGAGCTTTGCAGAACAGCCCATGGAAGGCATGGGATTTGGCCTTGCAGGGTCGATTGTCCTCAACCCGGGTCGGGTGCGCGTGCCCGGATCCGTTGGTGATTTCAGCTGGGGTGGCATGGCCTCGACCTATTTCTGGATCGACTGGCAGAACGATCTGACGGCTGTGTTCTTCACGCAATTGTCGCCGTCCAGTTCCTATCCATCCCGGGCTGAACTCAAGGCCTTAGTGCACGCCGCCATGATTGAATGATTTTGCTCAGGCTGATACCCGGGTTTCGATCAATTAGCCCATGAGCAGACAATGACCGAAGCGGAACGCATCTTACTGGACCTTCTGGATATCGAACGACTTGAAGTCGATCTTTTCCGCGGCACAGGATCGGGTGGAGAAACACCAACCCGAATTTTCGGCGGTCAGGTCATTGCGCAGGCCCTGGCCGCGGCGTACAGAACCGTGGAAGACCGGTTGTGCCATTCCCTGCACGCCTATTTCATCCGCCCCGGGGATCCAGGTAAACCTGTTATTTATCAGGTGGATAGGGCGCGTGACGGTGGGTCGTTCACAACCCGTCGCGTTGTTGCCATTCAAAATGGCAAGCAGATCCTGAATATGTCAGCTTCCTTTCACGTTCAGGATGAAGGTTGGGATCATCAGCATCCGATGCCACCCGTGAATCCTCCACAGACATACCCGTCGCGTTCCGAGCTTCGACACGCATATGTGGATCGTGTGCCCGAAGGTTTTCGCGGTGAGCTTCTGCGTGAACGCCCGATCGAAGTGCGGGAGGTGGATCATCTGGATCCGTTCAACCCCGAAGTGTCGGACGACCGCAATAAAACCTGGTTTCGCATGGCGGCTGCCGCGTCTGCGGACGCGAAAACTCAACATCTGCTTTTGGCCTATGCGTCTGATATGAACCTGATGTCGTCAGGTTTGCGACCGCACGGGCTGAGCTGGTTTTCCGGAGAGTTCAACGGCGCCAGTCTGGACCATGCTTTGTGGTTTCATGCACCTGTGAAATTTCAGAACTGGCATCTGTATGTGATGGATTCTCCGTGGACGGGGCAGGGACGCAGCTTCAATCGCGGATCGATCTATTCAGAAGACGGAACCCTGGTCGCGTCGGTGGCTCAGGAAGGTCTTATGAGGAAGGTTCAGAGAAAACGTTAAGTATCTGGCGTAAACTGTTGATTCAACTTTCGCATCCCGCCCAGCCAGCGATCGTAGTCAGCCGCTTTGAGTTGCAGATAATCCAAAACCTGCGGATGCGGAAGAACCAGAAATCGTTCTTCCCGGATGGCTTGTACGCAGGTTTCAGCGACGTCATCGGGCTCCAGCATTCCGTCGATCGATGCCACTGAAACCTCATGTCCTTCAGTCATTTTTGACCGAACCGCCTGAGGACAAAGAACCGAAACCCGCAGACCTTTGGCGCCATATGTCAGCGACAGCCACTCGGCAAATCCGACCGCCGCGTGTTTCGTGACACCGTATGGCGCTGCACCCGGTTGGTTCAGCAAACCCGCCGCAGAGGCCGTCGTCAGAATATATCCGCCGCCGCGACCGATCATACGAGGCACCAAATGGCGCGCGGTCCACACGTGCGACATCACGTTGATTTTCCAAATTTTTTCCCATTGATCATCGGGAACATCCAGACCGCCAAGCGTCAGGATGCCGGCATTTGCGCAGAACAGATCAATTGGGCCAACAGTATCTTCAGTGAAATCAATCAACGCCTTGATCTGTTCCTCATCCGAGACGTCACACGTGAAGGCAACGCCGCCAGTTTGGGTTGCGACTTCACGGGCTCCGGCTTCGTCAATATCCGAACAGATGACGCGCGCACCTTCCTGAGCAAAACGTTCCGCCAAACCCCGGCCAATGCCATCTGCGGCACCGGTCACGATGACAGTTCTATTTCTGAGCTCCATGGCGCATTCCAAAACAAGTCTTATGTGTTCTGGGCAGAGTGTTCACTTTGCTGCCAAGTTACAAGCGGCCATTAATTACCATAATACCGATTATACGAACACTCGAATGCCGCCACGGAGGCGCCACCCACAAATACGGCTCCTGTCAAAATTCAAACGATTTTGGCGCCATATACGCAGGATGTGGTTATCCCAAGGCGTATCCAGCGCCTCGGACGGTTCGTACTGGATCGGTCCCGCCATATTGCGTCAGAGCTTTGCGCAATCGCCCGATATGCACATCAACGGTTCGGGTATCGACATAGATGTCGCGACCCCAAACCCGGTCCAGCAATTGCTCGCGGCTCCAGACCCTGCCCGGCTTTTCCATGAATGTGCTGAGAAGACGGAACTCGGTCGGCCCGAGTTTCAGGGGTTTGTTGTCCCGGCTGACCTTGTGCGTCTCGGAGTCAAGAATGATGTCATCGAATTCCAGGCGCAAACCAACGGTCGAAGGACGGACGCGGCGCAATTGCGTGCGAACGCGCGCCATCAGCTCGACCACGGAATATGGCTTGACCACGTAATCATCTGCGCCGGTTTCAAGACCGCGAACTTTGTCGACTTCCTCGGTCCGCGCAGACAACATGATAATCGGGATTGAACGCGTGTCCGGGCGGCTTTTCAGGCGTCGGCAGACTTCGATACCGCTCAGATTGGGCATCATCCAGTCCAGAACAATGATGTCCGGGCAGTCTTCGTCAACCAACAGCATGGCTTCTTCGCCGTTGCCAGCCTTGGAAACCCGAAACCCTTCAGCTTCAAGGTTGTAAGCCAAAACCTCACGCTGGGCCATTTCATCCTCTACAACCAAAACGGTAGGTTGATCTGCGGACATCTCGCTCGTCTCCTAAACGGTTTGCGACGTGTTGTCAGCCTTGGGCCGGGCTTCGGCCGGGCGGTCGCCGGTTACCAGATACACGACCTGTTCAGCGATCGAGGTTACGTGATCGCCCATGCGTTCGATGTTCTTGGCGATGAAATGCAGGTGCATGCAGGCCGAGATATTGCGCGGGTCTTCGGCCATGAAAGTCAGAAACTCCCGGAACAGGCCGTTATACATCTGGTCAACCTCTTCATCGCGGTTGATGACGTCTGTGGCCAGTTCCGCATCGCGCTGAATGTAGGCATCCAGCGCATCACGCAGCATCCGTTCGACCTCGCGTGCCATACGGCGCAGGGCCGCAGCGCTTCCGTTGATCTCGCTGGCATTGACCAGAACCGTGGTTCGTTTGGCGATATTCTTGGCATAGTCGCCAATGCGCTCAAGGTTGCCGGATACCTTCAGAACCGACAGGATCAGACGCAAGTCACTGGCCGTGGGTGCCCGCAGCGCAATCAACCTGGCCGTTTCTTCGTTGATCAGCTCTTCAAGCGCGTCGATAGCTTTGTCGCCTTTTCGCACCTCTTGCGCCAACTCTTCGTCACGGGTTTCCAGCGAGCGGGCCGCGCCTATGATGGCGGCCTCGACCAGACCGCCCATCTTCATGATATGCGCTTGGATCGCCTCGAGGTCGCGGTCAAAAGCAGTTGCAATATGTTGTTCGCTCATTGTCAGATACCTGTGCTTAGCCGATACGGCCTGTAATGTAGCTTTCCGTGCGCGGATCTATCGGATTGGTAAAGATCTGGCCGGTTTCACCGAATTCAACCAGATTGCCCAAGTGGAAAAAGGCCGTTTTCTGACTGACCCGTGCCGCCTGCTGCATCGAGTGGGTGACGATCACAACAGAAAACCGCGACCTCAGTTCATCGATCAACTCTTCGACCTGTGCGGTCGCAATCGGATCAAGGGCCGAACACGGCTCGTCCATCAACAGAACTTCGGGTTGGGTGGCGACGGCCCGGGCGATGCACAAACGCTGCTGCTGGCCGCCGGAAAGGCCGGTGCCCGGTGCATCCAGACGATCCTTGACCTCATCCCAGATCGCGCCGCGGCGCAGGGATTTTTCCACGATTTCATCCAGTTCCGCCTTGTTGCGGGCCATGCCGTGAATGCGCGGGCCATAGGCCACGTTGTCATAGATCGATTTCGGGAACGGGTTGGGTTTTTGGAACACCATTCCGACCTTGGCGCGCAACTGGACCGGATCGACACGCTTGTCATAGATGTCTTCACCATCCAGCAGGATGTCGCCTTCGACGCGGCAGATATCGATGGTGTCATTCATTCGGTTCAGGCAGCGCAGGAAGGTGGACTTGCCACAACCAGATGGCCCGATGAATGCCGTGACGGTCTTGTCTTCGATCTCAACGCTCACGTCCTTGATGGCATGGGTTTCACCGTAGAAAACCTGTACGTTCTTGGCGTTGATCTTGATGTCTTTGGAGTCCACGGTTCTCTCCACTCGTGTCATGTCGTTCATTCCAGCCCCCATTTACCAGCGGCGTTCAAAGCGGCGGCGCAAGATGATTGCGATGATATTCATGGTCAGCAGGAACATCAAAAGTATGATGATCCCACCCCACGCCTTCTCGTAAAAGCCAACGTCAGCACGTGCGGCCCATGTATAGATCTGGGCGGGCATGGCTGAATTCGGCTCGGTAAAGCCTGCAAGAAAGCCGTCGGGATATCCGCGTGCGACAAACCCCACCATGCCGATCAGCAAAAGAGGTGCGGTTTCACCCAAGGCTTGCGCCAGACCGATGATGGTACCTGTCAGAATGCCCGGCGCAGCCAGCGGCAGCACGTGGTGAAACACCGCCTGCATTTTCGACGCTCCTACCCCAAGCGCCGCGTCGCGTATCGACGGAGGCACGGCCTTCAAGGACGCGCGGGTCGAGATGATGATCGTCGGAAGCGTCATCAGGGTAAGAACCAGACCGCCGACCAGCGGTGCCGATTGCGGCAGATGCATGAACTGAATGAAAACGGCCAGGCCCAGAATACCGAAGACGATGGACGGAACCGCGGCCAGGTTCGAAATGTTCACTTCGATCAGGTCAGTCAACTTGTTCTGCGGCGCAAATTCTTCGAGATAGATCGAAGCTGCAACGCCAATCGGCAGAGACAGACAAAGAACGACCAGCATCATGAAGAATGATCCCACAACCGAGACACCGATGCCTGCGCCGCCGGGGTTGTCCACGCCTGCGTCCGCGCCGGTGATGAAGGGCCAGTTGAATGCCTGCTTGATGATGCCAGCCTGTTCCAGCGCATCGACCAGATCCAGATCGCTTTTTTGCAGAAACCGGCTGTCCTGTATCGTGTCGCGGGAAACGCGGCCTTTGAAGTATCCGTCCACCCGGCTGGATGCCGCCAGATCGAAACTGACCGCCTCACCCAGCTTGTCGGGGTTTTCGGTGTAAAAGGTCCGGATCGTCCCGCCGACTTTACCCAAAAGACGCTCGATCGCGGCCTCATCAAAATCAACGCTGATCCCGCGTTCAGCAAGTTCACTGTTCAACTGAGCGACGAACAGGTTGGAATAGACTTTTGTCTTGAACAGGGCCCCTTCGGCCTCGTCCCGCTGCGGTTCGGTCAGTGTGAAATCAATGCTGACGACCGTGCGCTGGAAGGCCGGAATCCCCTGCGACAGGATCGAAGCGAACAGAACAACCAGAAAGAACAGACCGGTTGCGATTGCGGCGATGCCATAAGCACGGAACCGTTTCTCGGCTTTGGCACGTTTTTTCGTGCGTTCATCCGAAGCCGTAAGCGAGATCGTATGGCGACCGGATTGGGGGCTTTGCATACTGGTGTCGGTCATTCGTACTGCTCCCGGTATTTGCGCACGATATACAGGGCACACACGTTGAGCCCCAAGGTTAGAATGAAAAGGGTCATGCCAAGTGCGAAGGCGACCAGCGCCTCGGGCGAGGCAAAGTCGGCGTCCCCCGTCAACTGGCTGACGATCTTGGCTGTCACGGTTGTCATGGCTTCGAACGGGTTCAGGCTGAGGCGGGCCGCGGCCCCTGCCCCGAGAACCACGATCATGGTCTCGCCGATGGCGCGCGATGCCGCCAGAAGGATCGCGCCGACGATACCGGGCAACGCGGCGGGCAGAACGACCTGACGGATGGTCTCCGATTGCGTGGCGCCAAGACCGTAGGAACCGTCACGCATGGCCTGAGGCACCGCGTTGATGATGTCGTCAGACAGTGATGAGACAAACGGGATCAACATGATCCCCATCACCAGACCCGCAGTCATGACGGCGGTGCCGGCTTTCATCCAGCCCAGGCCGCTTTCACCAAAAACATCCAACAGCAGCGGGCCAACGGTCAACAAAGCGAAGAGACCGTAAACGATGGTCGGAATCCCCGCCAGCACCTCAAGCAGCGGCTTGGCGACAGACCGCAAGCGGGACGAAGCGTATTCGCTGAGATAGATCGCGGCGAACAACCCGATCGGCACCGCAACCAGCAATGCCACGACAGAGATGTAGAGCGTCCCCCACAGCAGCGGCAAGATACCAAGTTCGGACAACCCGCCTCGGCCCGAAAAGCTGGGCGCCCAGGTCATGCCGAAAAAGAAATCTGACGCCGGGTATAGTTTGAAGAACTCCCAGGTGTTGAACACAAGAGACAGGACAATGCCCACCGTTGTGAGGATTGCAACCGACGCGGCCGCCAGAAGCAGGACACGAACCCCCTGTTCCACAACGTTGCGCGCACGGTATTCGGCGTTGGTTTGCAACCAGCCCGCTACGGCACCGATCAAGGCAACCGCGACAACGGCAATGGACATGATCGCATACCCGGTCGAGCTCATGGCGCGATAGCTCTGCGCAGCGCGCAATACCGGTTGAGTGATGTCCGAGGTCACCACCTGCCCCGCATCCTTCAAAAGCTGTGTGATCTCGGCGATATTTGCATCGGCATCACTGGCGGCGTTCTCGGTCAGGTTTCCTTGCGCGACCGCATTGTCCAGCCCGGCGGCGGTGCGGCGTACTTCGGCCATCACCAGGCTGCGGGAGGAACCTTCCTTTATCACGGAGTCCGGTATCATGTCCGACACCTGCGCATTGAGGAAGAAAGGCTGCGCCAACAGCCACACGATCAAGAGACCGAAGGCCGGAACAAGTGTCTTCAGCGCAACGTTTGCGCCGTAAAATGATGGCAGGGAATGCAGATTCCGACTGTCACCATCTGCGTTTTGCAGTGCGCGTGTGCGTCCCAACAGATAGCCGACAGCCGCGATCGCCGAAACGATCAGAAAGAGCCAAAGTATCGGCATGACACCCCCATTGCCTTCGATTGCGAGTAGTAAAAAGACAGTGAAGGGGCGACTGATCCGTCGCCCCTATTTGCATTAGAACAGTGTCAGGCTCAGCTGCCCGAACCCATGGTGACTTCGTTGGCGATCGCGTCCTGAGTTTTTGCCAGCTCAGGATCGGCGACCAGGCCATAGTTGGCAAGCGGGCCCGAGGGACCGGCGATTTCGTCATGGGTGAAGAACTGCGCGTATTCCTTCAGGCCCGGGATCACGCCGATATGAGCTTTCTTCACGTAGAAGAACAGCGGGCGAGAAACCGGATATTCGCCGGTCGAGATGGTTTCGGTCGACGGCGCGACACCCGACATGGTGGCAACCTTCAACTTGTCGGTGTTGTTCTCGTAGAACGCCAGACCAAACACGCCGATACCGTTGGGGTTGGTGTCGATGCGCGCCAGGGTTTCGGTGTAGTCACCGTCGATATCAACCGATTTGCCATCGGTGCGAACCGCCAGACAGGCATCTTCAGCGTCGTCTTCGCTCATGCCGCCCGCGATCATGGCTTCCATGGCGCCGGTTTCTTCACAACCGATCAGCAGAACTTTTTCTTCGAACACTTCGCGGGTGCCGTGCTTGGTGCCCGGGATGAAGCTTGCGATTTCAACATCGGGCAGTTCTGGGTTGAACTCGGCCCAGGTGTTGTACGGGTTGTCAACGATCTCGCCGTCTTTCAGAACTTTTGCACCCAGAGCGTTGAAAATGTCGGACGGTTCGAACGCGGTGAAGGCAGGCCCGGTCTGCTGGCTAGCGAATACGATGCCGTCATAACCGATGCGGATTTCCATGATGTCGGTCACGCCGTTTTCGGCACAGGCTTTGATCTCTTTTTCACGGATCGCGCGCGACGCGTTTGCAACGTCGATGGTGTTTTCGCCGACGCCTTCGCAGAAACGCTTCAGACCAGCCGACGAACCGCCGGATTCAACAACCGGAGTTGGAAAGTCTGTGTTTTCACCGAACAGTTCGGCTACGATCGAGGCATAAGGCAGAACGGTCGACGAACCGGCGATCTGAACATTGTCACGCGCCGCAGCAGTGGTCGCCGAGACGGCAGCGATAGCCAGCGCAGATGCCGACAGTTTTACAAAGGACATTTCAGTCTCCCTGAAAAGGTGTACTTGATCACCACCATGATGATCCTGCGGGGACCCCTATGGGGCGTGCGTAAGCCTTTTGTGACACATGCGTAACGGTTTTATGACAGCAGGGCATTTTTTTGCGTTTGACCCCTGGAACAGCCAATGCCCCGTGGGGTCAGATTAAAAGCAAACTTGCATTCCAAGTTGTTTCAACGGGGCAAAATGACCGTAAAAACAGAACCTTTTCCCAATTCGCTTTCGACACGAAGTCTTCCACGATGGCGATTGACGATGTGCTTCACGATCGCAAGGCCAAGCCCGGTTCCACCCAGCTGCCGCGACCTGTGGCTGTCGGCGCGATAGAATCGCTCTGTCAGGCGCGGCAGGTGAACGGCATCTATGCCGGGCCCTTTGTCTATGAACTGGATTCGGACAGCCGGGCCGCGCATCGCCGGATCCCTGTCCGCCGGCAGGACACGTACCGTAACACTACCACCACTGGCGCCATACTTGATCCCGTTCTCGATAAGATTGGTGAAAACCTGCCGCAACTGGTCGCCGTCACCGGTGACTGAAAGCGGGCCGTTTTTCACATCCAGCGACAAAACCACGCCAGCATCCTCCGCAAGGGGCCGCAGCGAGTTTATCGTGGATTGAAGAAGTCCGGTAAGTTCCAGCTGTTGCCTGGGTCGCACACGTTCTTCGCTTTCGACCCGGTTCAACGACAACAGATCCCCGACCAGACGGTTCATCCGGTTGGCCTCGTCGGCCATGATCTTGAGGAACCGGTCACGCGCGGCGGGGTCATCCCGGGCCGGACCGCGCAGGGTTTCGATAAACCCCATCAAGGCAGTCAACGGCGTGCGCAATTCATGGCTGACATTGGCCACGAAGTCCCTCCGCATCTGGCTGGCGTGCTCCAGATGGGTGGTATCCTGAAACGTGACCATGACGGCCCCTTCGGAAGCGACCCCGTTCATGTATCTGCATTCAACTGTGTATGTTGTGTCCTGCGCACCGTCATTTGACAGATGACGTGCTTTCTTTGCGCTTCTGCTTGTCAGGCTTTGCTCAATCGCGTCCAGAACCTGTGGCTGTCGCAATATGGTCGCAAAATGACGTCCAACAATGTTCTGGCCCAGAAGGGACGTTGCATCTGTGTTCGCGGCAATGATCCGTTCGGTCTGATCCACCATCAGCGCCGGCAGCGGGATCGCAAGAACAATGTCCTCAAGAACGTCTTCGGTCATGCGTCAAAACCCACTCATTCCGTGGCGTCAAAGCACAGGTTTCAGGGTTTCGCGGAATTTGCGCATGTTTTCCTGATAGTGCAGCGCACTGAACGTGATCCTTTGGGCTGCGGCCTCATCCAGCTGGCGCACGACCTTGCCCGGCGATCCCATGACAAGCGAATTGTCGGGGATTTCCTTGCCCTCGGTGATCAGGGCCCCTGCTCCGATCAGGCAGTTCCGACCGATCTTTGCCCCGTTCAGGACGATTGCGCCCATTCCGACCAACGTGTTTTCGCCTATGGTGCAGCCATGCAGCATCACCTTGTGCCCGATGGTGCAATTTCGACCAATCGTCAGGGGAAAGCCGGCGTCGATATGCATCACGCAGTTTTCCTGAACGTTGCTGCCCTCGCCGATCCGGATTTCTTCGTGATCCGCGCGAATCGTACAGCCGAACCAGACCGAGGCCCCCTGCTCCAGCACAACCTTGCCAATCAGATTGGCATCCGGCGCGACCCAGGTGTCCTCGTGAATGTGCGGAGCTTGCTCTCCCAAAGCATAAATGGTCATGACAGTCCCTCGAATTCTCTCTGCAACTTGCGGACGTGCTGTTGCAACCTGGGTTGCTGAATGCGGCGCATCCGTTCCGCGCTGACGATGGTTTTCAGCTTTTCTTCGGTTGCCTCGAGGTCATCGTTGATCAGGACGTAGTCGTAATAGCCCCAGTGGCTGATTTCATCCCAGCTTTTGAGCATTCGACGGGCGATGACGTCATCACTGTCCTGCCCGCGTGTTTCCAGCCGGCGGCGCAGCTCGGGGATGGACGGCGGCAGAATGAAGATCGACAACGCGTGTTTGCCCAGATCCGAGTTTCGGATCTGCACTTCACCCTGCCAGTCGACGTCGAACAATACGTCCTTACCGGCATTGATCGAATTTTTGACCGGCTCGGCAGGCGAACCATAGAAGTTTCCGAATACATGGGCGTGTTCCAGCATCTGCCCATCAGCGACCTGCTGTTTGAACTCGTCCTCGGACAGGAAGAAATACTCGCGCCCATGCTCTTCCCCGGGGCGCGGGGCACGGGTCGTCGCCGAGATCGAGAATTCCAGATCCGTATCCCAGGCCATCAGCCGTCTGGCCAGGGTCGATTTGCCCGCTCCGGACGGAGAAGACAGGATGATTAGTAGGCCTCGGCGGTCCGCCATGTCAGTCGTTCCCATTCTTATTCCACATTCTGCACTTGCTCGCGCATCTGATCGATCACCGCTTTCAGTTCCAGCCCGACCGATGTCAGGTCCGAGCTTTGCGCCTTGGAACACAGCGTGTTGGCTTCGCGATTGAACTCTTGCATCAGGAAATCCAGCTTGCGGCCCACGGCCCCGTCCTGTGCCAACAACTCACGAGCGGCCGCCGCATGCGCGGTCAGGCGGTCGATTTCTTCGGTGATATCCGCCTTGACCGCGATCATCGCAAGCTCTTGCGCGACACGATCGGGATCCGCGCCCTGCGTATTCTCCAGCACCCGCGCGAGATTCTCGCGCAGCCCCTCGGTCATCTTGTCCTTGCGTTGCTCGGCAATCTCTGCGGCCTGCGCCGTCAGCTCCGCGACCTGATCCAGTTGCGTGTTCAAGACAGCGGCCAAAGCTGCCCCTTCGGCTTTGCGCATATCTATGAACGCCGCCAGAAGATCTTTGAATTCGGACGTTAGATGAGCAACAAGCGGAGCCGGATCGTCGGCCTCGGTTCCTGCATCCATCATCCCCTTGAGCGCCAAAAGATCTGACGCACGCGACGGCGCAAGCGTGATGCCGCGCGCAGCTGCCCGCGCTTCAGTTCGCTCAAGAGCCGTCAGGGCCGCAGCCATCGCGGTTTCGTTCAAGGCCAGTTCCGGGGGAGAATCCTCGCGGTTCAAGCGCATCGACAGGGTCACGTTTCCCCGGCTCAGGGATTTGGACAGGGACGCCCGCAACGCGACTTCGAGGCCGGTCAACCAGTCGGGCACGCGCAGACGCATGTCCAGCCCCTTGCCATTTACGCTGCGAAGTTCCCACGACCAACTGTGCGGGCCGAAAGTTCCCTTCCCCGAGGCAAACCCGGTCATGGATCTGATCATGATGGCCCTTTCCTGTTCCCCTGCTGTTTCGAGCATGTGCCGCACCTAATGCTATTGACTGGTGCAGAGCAAGAGTTTGCTGACGACGCAATTGTTTGGCGCAAGTTAACCATTCGTTAAAGAATTGCTCCAAAATTGAATTAACCCGAGTCAAAATGCCTATAGCAATGGTTTGCGGGCCGCAGATGCTTCCAATGTGTTGCATTTTATGAAAAAGGCGGCCAATTGACGGTAGGGTAATGAAAATGAAAACCTTTTTCGGGATAGGTTCCGGGTCAGAATTTGGAAAGATCGTCGCAATGGATCGCTTTGACAGTGGGCGCAGCCTATCGCCGATCCGCCAGGCCGAGGCGTATTGGACCGCATTGTTGAGCGGCGACAGCGTGCCGATGCGGTCTCAAATCGACCCGCGCGGTCTTGAGAATGTTCTTGAATACACTTTCATCCTGGAACGCATCGCACCCGGCCTGGCCCGTTTTCGTCTGGCAGGCAGCCATCTGAACGCGCTTGCAGGTATGGAAGTGCGGGGAATGCCGTTGACCGCGTTCTTTCAACCCGATGCCCGCGCGCAGACCAAGGATGTACTGGAGCAGGTGTTTGCGTCCCCGGCTGTTGCCGAATTGAGTCTGAACTCGGGCGGGGTGTTGGGACGTACCCGGATGCAGGCCCGGATGATCCTTCTGCCGCTGAAAAGTGACCTTGGGGATGTCAGTCGTGTTTTGGGGGTCATGATCGCCGATGGCGCAATCGGCAAGACACCGCGCCGGTTTTCACTGACCGATACGCGGATCAAACCGGTTTCTGAAATTCAGGTGCCCGCGCCCACACAGCGCCGCCCTGTGGACGGTTTTGCCGAGGAACAACGCGAATTCAAACGCTCTGCCAGCCATCTTCATCTGGTGGTGTCTCGCGACGACTGAGACCTGCCGATTGCTGTGATCAGAAACAGCGGGCCGATGGCCCGCTGTTGTCATTGTTACAGATGCGCTCAGCTTACCGCGCGTTTCGAACCGTTGCGGCGCAGGTTGGTCAACTCTTCCGCCACCAGGAACGCAAGTTCCAGCGACTGCGACGCGTTCAAGCGCGGATCGCAAGCGGTGTGGTAGCGGTCCGACAGGTCCTCTTCAGTCACGGCACGTACACCGCCGGTGCATTCGGTCACATCTAGCCCGGTCATTTCGAAATGCACGCCACCGGGGATGGTTCCCTCGGCCTGATGCACTCCGAAAAAGTCACGCACCTCGCGCAGAACAGAATCGAACGGGCGGGTTTTATAGCCCGTGGCCGATTTGATCGTATTTCCGTGCATCGGGTCGCAGACCCAGGTGACCTTGGCACCCTCTTCCTTGACCGCCTTGATCAGACGCGGCAGATGCTCGCCCGCCTTGCCCGCACCGAAGCGCGCGATCAGGGTCAGACGCCCCTCTTCGTTGTCGGGGTTCAGCTTGGACATCAGAACTTTGAGGTCCTCGGCCGTGGTGGTCGGGCCGCATTTCAGACCGATCGGATTCAGAACCCCGCGGCAGAACTCGACATGCGCGCCGTCGGGCTGACGGGTGCGGTCGCCGATCCAGATCATGTGACCAGAGCCAGCCAGCCAGTTGCCCGAGGTGGAATCCAGACGCGTTAGTGCCTCTTCGTATTCAAGCAGCAGCCCTTCGTGGCTGGTGTAGAATTCGACGGTCGAGAATTCATGGGTTGTTTCCGCAGTGATTCCAGCGGCTTCCATGAAGTCGATGGTGTCCTGAATGCGATCGGCAACCTCGGAATATTTCTGAACGTCCTGTTCATCCGCGAAACCCAAAGTCCAGGCATGCACGCGGCTCATATCCGCGAAGCCGCCGGTCGAGAACGCACGCAGCAGGTTCAGCGTCGCCGCCGCTTGCGTGTAGGCCTGCAACATCTTGTTGGGATTCGGAATCCGGGCTTCGGGCGTGAAGGCCAATTCGTTGATGATATCGCCGCGGTAGCTTGGCAGTTCCACACCATTCACGACTTCGGTCGGGGCACTGCGTGGTTTGGCAAATTGCCCGGCCATACGACCGACTTTGACCACTGGCACCTTGGCGCCATAAGTCAAAACCATCGCCATTTGCAGCATCACCTTGAACGTGTCACGGATCGCATCAGCGCTGAATTGTTCAAAGCTTTCAGCGCAATCCCCACCTTGCAGAAGGAAGGCCTCGCCGCGCCCGGCGGCACCCAGATGCTGTTTGAGACGCCGCGCCTCGCCGGCAAAGACCAGCGGGGGATACTTTGAAAGCTGAGCCTCGACCTTGGCCAGCGCGGCCGCGTCGGTATAATCTGGCATCTGAACCCGGGGCTTGTTGCGCCAGTTCGATTTTTGCCATTCGGTCATAGCTTTGATCTCCGCTGAAGTTTTCAGGTGGTCTCTATACAAAATGCAATGAAGAGTGACCATATCCCATTTGCGCCTCTTGACGACGTAAACAAGCTTTGATCATGGTGGCTGTCAAATCTGCTGCTGGATAATCAACTGACCAGCAGCGAAGTAAGGACATCTCGCCATGCAAGAGCAACGCCAAGTTGTCACGGTGGAAGACACTGCGGCCCCACCCCGGAATTTCGTGTTTGTCCTTTTGGACAAATTCTCGCTTCTGTCCTTTGCTTCGGCGCTTGACAGTCTGCGCATCGCCAACCGCATGGCGAACAGACAGCTTTACACCTGGAAGCTGATGGGAGAAGGCGGAGAGACGGTAACCTGCTCGGCCGGGACCGAGTTCAAGCTTGACAGTGATCTGGTAGAGCTGCAGCGAGACGACGTTGTTCTGATTTGCGGTGGTGTGGACGTTCAGGCGGCCACCAGCAAGCGCGTGCTGAACTGGCTGCGGCGCGAAGCCCGAAGGGGATTGCGGATCGGTGGCCTCTGCACTGCGGCCTATACTCTGGCAAAGGCCGGGTTGCTGGACAACAAGAAGGCAACGATCCATTGGGAGAACTCTGACAGTTTCATCGAGGAATTCGATGAGGTCGAACTGACCAAAGCCGTCTTTCAGATCGATGGCAGCCGCATGACGACTGCGGGCGGCACCTCGTCGATTGACCTGATGCTCAAGCTGATTGCAGATGACTATGGCGAGGATCTGGCCAACGCGGTGGCGGATCAGATGATCTATTCCTCGATTCGAACCGACCAGGACACGCAGCGCCTGTCAACTCCGACCCGAATCGGTGTGCGGCATCCGAAGTTGAGCCAGGTTATCCTGATGATGGAGAAAAACATCGAAGAGCCGATCTCGCCCTCGATCCTTGCCAAGGACGTGGGTATGTCAACCCGCCAGCTGGAGCGTCTGTTCCGCCGGTATCTCAGCCGTTCCCCCAAGCGCTATTACATGGAACTGCGCCTGCACAAGGCCCGCAACCTGCTGATGCAGACAGACATGAGCGTCATCAACGTGGCGCTGGCCTGTGGTTTCGCCTCGCCCAGCCATTTCTCGAAATGCTACCGGGCGCATTACAACACCACGCCCTATCGCGAGCGTGGTGCGCAAAGTGGAAGACTGTCAGTCTAAGGCTCAGCGTCAAAGCTCTTTGACGAAATAGTGCAAGTACGGTCGGAGCATGGGCTGATCTTTGTAGGTTGTTGTCTCGATCGGAGAGTCCAGTTCCACAAACCCGAGCTTGGGATACAAAGACCTCATTTCCACATTTGGGGTGAGTGTATCTGCGATTAACCGCTTCAGCCCCATAGCTCTGGCGGCTTGTTCTCGTGCTTGAATCAATGCGCGCCCGACTCCGGTACCCCGAGCGTCTTCGGTTACAAATACACGTTTCAACTCGCCGGTAGACTGATCAAACCGTTTCATCATTCCACACCCCACGATTTTGCCACCTCGGTTTCTTGCGACGATTAGGCATCCGTTCGGAGGCATGTAGTCATCCGTGTTCGCCCAGAATTCCTCAAGTGCGCTTTGCGGTGCGGAAGGATCCAATTCGAACCCCATACCCTGCATTCTTTGAGCGATAAGAGCATAATATTGCTCCAAAATAATATTCAGCTCGGTTCTTGGCGGGATACTTGTGCACAATTCAATGTCGAAATCACTCATTGATATCCCCTTAACCGTGTAACCTGTTGGACAGAGTGACTGCGACGATGGAAACGCGCAAACGGAATTGTAAAGTCTGCTGGCATGCCTTGTATGTCACTGTTTGACAGACATCCTGTAAACTGCGCCCTGCCCGACTGAAATGAACCAGATCGCCCCATCCGGGGCCTGCACGATGTCGCGGACCCGTTCGGTCTCGGGGCCCTTGATCTGCTCGACCTCGCGCAGCGGGTCTCCGGACAGCCGCGCGATATAGTCGAATTTCAGCGAGCCCACGAAAATGTCGCCCCGCCATTCAGGAAACATATCGCCGGAATAAACCATCAACCCCGACGGCGCGATCGACGGGTCCCAGTACAGGCGCGGCTGTTCCATACCGGGCTTGCTGGTGCCCTCGCCGATCTTCTCTCCGGAATAATGCGTGCCGTACGAGATGACCGGCCAGCCGAAATTGGCGCCGGGTTTGACAAGGTTCACCTCGTCACCGCCGCGCGCACCGTGTTCAGACACCCACAATCGGCCGCGCGCATCCAGATCGGCCCCCTGTGGGTTGCGGTGCCCATAGGTCCAGATTTCAGGTCGGATATCTGCCTTCCCGATGAAAGGATTGTCCGACGGCACCGAGCCGTCGCGGTTGATACGGATCACGGACCCTATGGCGTTCGAGCGATCTTGCGCCTGTGGCGCATCTCCTCGGTCTCCGATGGTTACAAAAAGCGTGCCGTCATTGGCTTCTACAACGCGCGAGCCGAAATGCCGCCCGCCTGATCCGCCGGGGGAAGCCTCGAAAATGACCCGCAGATTCGTCAGACGCGTGCCGTTCTTAGACAGGCGCGCGACGGTGACAGCCGTGCCTGCGCCACCTTTTTGCGGTTTTGAAAAGGTCAGAAAGACCTCGCGGCTTTGATTGAAATCGCGCGGGATCGTGATGTCCAGCAATCCGCCCTGCCCCGAAGCTGCAACCTTGGGAACGCCGGATATGGCTTTCGCCTCTCCGTCCTTAACATACAGCAGGTTTCCGTCCCGTTCGGTGACAAGAAAACTGCCGTCAGGCAGGATGCCTACGGCCCAGGGCGTATCCAGCCCGCCTGCCATTTCGACAAGTTCAATATTCCCGACCGAGGTCGACAACGCCTGTGCCAAGGCGCTTTGAGTGCAAAAAGTGAAGAACAGAATCGCGGCAGCTCTGAGCATGTTGACCCCTCTCCGGACAATCTTGGGCAAACCCTAACAAAACAGATAGATTTCCGATCGATAAAGGCACGATTGCGTTAGGACTTTTCTTTTCCGGGCAGCTTGCCTAGGTTCGTGGCCAGAACGAATACGTTCACAATAGGGAGTAACCATATGAAAAAGCTGCTTACAGCAACTGCAGCATCCGCTTTGCTGGCCGGTCCTGCGCTGGCCGAAGACATTACGCTTGGTGTTTTGTTCGGTTTCACCGGCCCAATTGAATCGCTGGCACCCGCAATGGGTTCGGGCGCTGAATTGGCGATGGCGGAAGTCACCGAATCCGGAAAACTGCTGGATGGATCCAAAGTGACCGCATCGCGCGCCGACACCGGCTGCATTGATAACGGTCTGGCCACTTCGAACGGCGAACGCATGATTGCCGACGGTGTTGCCGGCATCATAGGCGGCGATTGCTCGGGCGTGACCGGTGCGATCCTTCAGAACGTCGCGATTCCGAATGGCATGGTCATGATCTCACCCTCGGCGACCTCGCCGGGCCTGTCGACCATGGAAGACAACGGCCTGTTCTTCCGCACCGCGCCTTCAGATGCGCGCGAAGGCCAGGTGATGGCGGATATCCTGAAGGATCGCGGCATCAACTCGATCGCTCTGACCTATACCAACAACGACTACGGCAAGGGTCTGGCGGACGCGATCCAAACCTCTTTCGAGGCAGCAGGTGGTGAAGTGACCATCGTTGCAGCGCACGAGGATGGCAAGGCCGACTATTCGGCCGAAGTTGGTGCTCTGGCCTCGGCCGGTGGCGACATTCTGGTTGTTGCGGGCTATCTGGATCAGGGCGGTTTGGGCATCATCCAGTCGGCGCTGGACAGCGGTGCGTTTGACACCTTTGGCCTGCCCGGCGGCATGATCGGTGACTCGCTGCCGGCCAATGTCGGCCCCGACCTGAACGGTTCGTTCGGTCAGATCGCCGGTTCGGGCGGTGAAGGCGCCGAAAAGTATTTCGCCATGGCCGAGGCAGCAGGCTTCGACGGTTCGTCGCCCTATTCGCCCGAATCCTATGACGCTGCGGCTCTGTTCATGCTGGCCATGCAGGCTGCCGGATCGACCAATCCGGCCGACTATGGCGGCAAGATCATGGACGTTGCCAACGCTCCGGGCGAAAAGATCTATCCCGGCGAACTGGCCAAGGGTCTGGAATTGCTGGCAAACGGTCAGGACATCGACTATGTCGGTGCGTCCGGTGTTGAGCTGATCGGCCCCGGCGAAAGCGCGGGTTCCTATCGTGAGATCGAAGTGACCGACGGTGAAAACAAGACCGTCAACTTCCGTTGATTGATCGCCAAAAGCTATGAATGCAAGCAGCCCGGGCCTTGTGTCCGGGCTGTTTCAATGAAAAAAGACCGCACCCGGCAAACGGGGTCGAGACAACAGCGCCGAACAGGCGGCAAGGGGAAAAGATGATCGTCGTCGAGGACGTGCACAAGCATTTCGGCGGATTTCATGCGGTGGACGGGGCATCGCTGGAAATCCAGAAAGGGTCGATCACCGGCCTGATCGGGCCCAACGGGGCAGGAAAAACCACTCTGTTCAATGTGATCGCAGGTGTTCTGCCGCCGACCAGCGGCAAGGTGGTGATGGACGGCGAGGATATCACCGGTCTGCCCCCGCATGAACTGTTCCACAAGGGTCTGTTGCGCACGTTTCAGATTGCACATGAATTCCCGTCTATGACCTGCCGCGAAAACCTGATGATGGTGCCCGGCGCGCAATCAGGCGAGTCGCTGTGGAACACGTGGTTTGGCCGCAAGCGCATCGCTGATGAAGAACGCGCGTTGAAGGCCAAGGCCGATGAGGTGCTGGAGTTTCTGACGATTGAACATCTGGCCGATCACAAGGCGGGTCAGGTCTCGGGTGGTCAGAAAAAGCTGCTGGAGCTGGGCCGCACGATGATGGTGGATGCCAAGATCGTGTTTCTGGACGAGGTCGGCGCGGGTGTGAACCGCACCCTGTTGATGACCATTGCCGACACGATCCTGCGGCTGAACAAGGAACGCGGCTATACCTTCGTTGTCATCGAACATGACATGGATTTCATCGGCAAGATCTGTGATCCGGTCATCTGCATGGCTGAAGGCAAGGTTCTGGCCGAGGGTACCTTGGACGAGATCAAGGCGAACGAGCACGTGATCGAAGCCTATCTGGGCACCGGCCTGAAGAACAAAGACAAACTGGAGGCAGGCGCGTGAGCGACAACCCCTATCAGGATGACAAGGGCAACAAGGACGCTTCGATCACCAATCCGCACGGTGTCGGCACCATGACGCCGGCCCATCGCAAAAGTGGTGCGACGCATAAGGTCGAGGGCGGCCCTTTTCTGATCGGCGACACCATGACGGGTGGCTACGGCAAAGGGCCGGACATCCTGCATGATTGCACCATCGCGGTGGACAAGGGTGAAATCGCAGTCATCGTCGGCCCCAACGGTGCGGGAAAGTCTACGGCGATGAAAGCTGTGTTCGGGATGCTGGATGTCCGTTCAGGGTCTGTGCGTCTGGACGGCGAGGATATTACAAACCTCACCCCGCAGGATCGGGTCATGCGTGGCATGGGCTTTGTGCCGCAGACACAGAACATCTTTACCTCGATGACGGTGGAGGAAAACCTGGAAATGGGCGCCTTCATCCGTCGCGACGACATCGGCCAGACGATGGAGCAGGTCTATGACCTGTTCCCCATCCTCCGCGACAAGCGCAATCAGGCCGCCGGAGAACTGTCGGGCGGACAACGCCAACAGGTCGCCGTGGGCCGCGCCCTGATGACCCAGCCCAAGGTGCTGATGCTCGACGAGCCTACGGCAGGTGTTTCGCCGATCGTGATGGATGAACTTTTCGACCGGATCATCGAAGTGTCCCGCACCGGCCTGCCGATCCTGATGGTGGAACAGAACGCCCGCCAGGCCTTGGAGATTGCCGACAAGGGATATGTTCTGGTTCAGGGGCGCAATGCCTATACCGGAACGGGCAAGGAACTGCTGGCCGACCCCGAGGTGCGAAAGTCGTTTTTGGGCGGCTGATCGACGCTTTTCAATGGCAGATTTTCATGTGGGGCCAGTCGAGATTCTCGGCTGGTCCTTTTGCTTGATCGCAATGCGCAAAATTGAAGGCCAGAACATGGCAACCGGTGCTTCAAACCGAGGCTCAGGACATGAGAACCTTTATTAGGTATCTGAAAAATATCAATTAATCTCCTGCGGGCCGTTGCGGAAAAAAGACATTGAAAACGCGCCGAATGCCAATCTGCTGCTTTAATCAGGCCCAATTTCAAAAATATCGCTGCGCCCGAACACCTAAACCAATCCCCGAAACGCGCCCCGGTTGGGGACACAAGAATTGGAAGTCAAAATGAAAAAATGGATGATCGCCGCCCTGGCCGCACAACTGGCAACCGGTGCCGCCGCTCAGCAGCGCGAATTTGTGTGTACATCGGAAATTGATGGAACCGAGTATCGGTTGACGCGGTTCGAAGGTGCGCAAAAGGGATCGGTCAAATTCGGTGACACGACCGGGGACGCGCAGGTGTTTCCGGGGCTGAACAACTTGACGTTCATCCTGACGACCGAACAGCATGTCATGACGTTCTTCGTCAAAAGCCCGGATCTGTCCTACAACCTGTCCATCCGCCGCCCGGTTCTGCACAATGACCGCGGCCAATGCACGGAAACCGGTGCCTAGCCCCGCGATCTTTCACGATTTCGGACCGCGCCCCTCAGTGGGGCGCGGTCTTTTTCTTTGGGGAAGAACCAAGGGGCCTCTGCCAGCGTGTCCGAAGCCTGCCAAGCGGCATAAAAACATGCATAAAGCCCTAAAAATCATGTTCCAAATTGTTGTGTCTTTCGTCGGCGTCGTGCCATAAAGCCGCACCCGGACAGTGAGAAGAAATAATGGATCTACTCAACGCGCTTGTTGCGCTTGCGAATTTTGTGTTGGTGCCAGCGGTCGCTTATGGCAGCCAACTGGCATTGGGCGCGCTTGGCGTGACCCTGATCTACGGCATCCTGCGGTTTTCGAACTTTGCCCATGGTGACACCATGGCCTTTGGCGCGATGGTCGCTGTACTGGTCACATGGGGGTTGCAGGCCGCCGGAATCAGCTTTGGACCGTTGCCAACCGCCCTGCTTGCCCTGCCCTTTGCCATCCTGGGCTGTATCGTGCTGGTGCTGATCACCGACAGGCTGGTCTACAAATTCTACCGTGAACAAAAGGCAAAGCCCGTTATTCTGGTGATCGTCTCCATGGGCGTGATGTTCATCATGAACGGCCTTGTCCGGTTTATCATCGGGCCGGATGACCAACGGTTCTCGGATGGGGCTCGGTTCATTGTTTCGGCACGCGATTTCAAGGCGATGACCGGTCTGCGCGAGGGTCTGGCCATCAAGACGTCGCAAGGTATCACGGTGATCATGGCCGTTGTTGCCGTGGCGCTGCTGTTCTGGTTTCTGAACAAGACGCGCACGGGCAAGTCGATGCGGGCCTATTCGGACAACGAGGATCTGGCGCTGTTGTCAGGCATCAACCCGGAACGTGTGGTGATGATCACATGGATCATCGTTGCGGCACTGGCCACAACTGCTGGCGTTCTTTACGGGCTGGACAAAAGCTTCAAACCCTTCGTCTATTTCCAGCTTCTGCTGCCGATCTTTGCCTCGGCCATCGTGGGTGGTTTGGGCAATCCTCTGGGCGCCATCGCAGGCGGGTTTATCATCGCGTTTTCCGAAGTGACGATAACATACGCTTGGAAGAAGGTGCTGACCTATGTGTCGCCTGAAAGTCTGGCGCCGTCAGGTTTGGTCCAGCTCCTCTCGACCGATTACAAGTTCGCGGTCAGCTTTGTCATCCTGCTGATTGTGCTTCTGTTCAAGCCCACGGGACTTTTCAAGGGAAAGGCCGTATGACCGACTCTGTCAAAAACACGCTGCTGTTCGCAATTGTCGGCGGCCTGATCCTGTTGACCGGTTTCACGCAAAGCTGGAACACCGCGATCCTGATCCTGAATATGGGGCTGATTTCCGCCATCATGGCGATCGGTGTAAACCTGCAATGGGGTTTTGCCGGTCTGTTCAATGTGGGCGTGATGGGCTTTGTCGCCTTGGGCGGTCTGGCCGTCGTACTGGTTTCAACGCCGCCCACGCCCGGTGCTTGGGCTGCCGGAGGTTATGGCATCGTTCTGTCTTTGCTGCTGGGTGCCGCGACAGTGGTTGCCGCCGTTCTGGTGGCAACAAAGCTGCCGAAAGGCAGTGTGCAAACCCTGACGATCATCGCCGTTCTTGTCGTGGGCTTTTTTGTCTATCGCGCGGTGTTCGATCCCAGCATTGCGGCGGTCGAGGCCATCGACCCGGCAATTGCCGGCAATATCGGAGGTTTGAATCTGCCGGTTCTGCTGGCCTGGCCGGCGGGTGGTTTGCTGGCGGCGGGTGCTGCGTGGCTGATCGGTAAAACGGCGCTGGGCCTTCGCTCGGATTATCTGGCGATTGCCACATTGGGGATCGCCGAAATCATCATCGCCGTCATGAAAAACGAAGACTGGCTGGCCCGGGGCGTCAAGAATGTCTACGGCATTCCTCGCCCGTCCCCCGTTGTGGGCTACGAAGTGGATTTGCAGAACGACCCGGCCTTTCTGGCGCGGGCCGAATGGTTGGGGTTGGACCCCGTCACCGCGTCCACCCTCTCGGTCAAACTCGGCTATTCGCTGCTGTTCATGATAGTACTTCTGGTTCTGCTCTGGATGGCACAGATGGCGCTGAAAAGCCCGTGGGGCCGGATGATGCGCGCAATCCGTGACAATGAAGTGGCGGCTGAGGCCATGGGCAAGGATGTCACCCGTCGTCATCTGCAAATATTCGTACTGGGTTCGGCCGTTTGCGGTATCGCGGGTGCGATGATGACAACGCTGGACGGCCAGTTGACGCCAAGCGCGTATCAACCGCTGCGCTTTACCTTTCTGGTGTGGGTGATGGTGATCGTGGGTGGTTCGGGCAACAACTTCGGGGCCGTTCTGGGCGCATTCCTGATCTGGTTCCTGTGGGTTCAGGTTGAACCGATCGGCTTGTGGCTGATGAATGTCATTACCGCCGGCTTGCCGGACGGAAGTGCATTGAAAGCCCACCTGCTGGACAGCGCCGCACATATGCGCCTGTTCACGATGGGTCTGATCTTGTTGATTGTTCTCAGATTCAGCCCAAGAGGGCTGATCCCAGAGAAATAGATCACTTCCACCTTCAATAAGCGAAACCGCGCCTCTTATCCGGCGCGGTTTCTTGATTCTTAACGATTTTTTGAATAAACGGACACACCGCAGTGTTTTCTTTTTGCGGTATGTCGCCGGCACTCACATCCGTCTACGCCGATCTGTAACGATCATTTACACGTTTTGAAAAGAGTCAAAAATGAAAGCACCACGGTTCAAGACACTGCTTCTGTTTCCGGTTGTTGCCATCGTAACAACCGCCTGCATTCCCACACCGGAAGAACTTGAGACAACTCCCGTCAAGGTTCAAACGCCCAAAGGTGTCGTAACCTGTCAGCTATACCGTCACGACCGGGTGACCTGGGACCGGGCGATTGACTTCCCGGCTTCAAAAATGTCCGTGCCGGAGGCTGACGCCTACTGCCGTCAGGAAGGCCAGCGTCGTCTGAAGTAAACATTGCGGCGCCCGTGATGGGCGCCGTTCCGTCATCTGTTGCGGAACAATCCACCCAGAATACCACGAACGATCCGGCGTCCGGTCGTTCCTTTCAGTTCTTTGATAACCGCGTCGGTCATCGCCGATGCAAACGTGTCTTTCCTCCGTTGCACCCGGGACGAGGATCTGCCAACCCGGCTTCCTGAATATCTGCGAGCTGAAGAATACTCTCGTTCCATCGGTGATTGTGCCTCCAGCAATTCATCGGCCTCTGCCTGTTCAGCGGCCTTGGCGGCGGCCTCAGCCCGAGCCTGGAGGATTTCAAAGGCCGATTTTCGATCAATTTCATGATCATATTTCGACGCCATTGGCGAGGCATCGAGAATGGTCCGCCGCTGCGCATCAGATATGGGCCCCAACTGGGAACCCGGCGGACGAATCAATGTGCGCTCGACAATTCCGGGAACACCTTTTTTCTGCAGCATCGACGTGACAGCCTCACCAACGCCCACCTCACGAATTGCGGCTTCGGTGTCGAAGGCGGGGTTTTCGCGATAGGTTTCCGCCGCCAGACGCAGGTTCTTTCGGTCACGCGCCGTGAAGGCTCGCAAAGCGTGCTGAACGCGATTGCCCAACTGCCCCAGAATATCCTCGGGAATATCGGCGGGATTCTGGGTGATGAAATAGACTCCCACGCCTTTGGACCGGATCAGGCGCGCAACCTGTTCGACCTTGTCCACCAGCACTTTCGGAGCACCGTCAAACAACAGATGCGCTTCGTCGAAGAAGAACACCAGCTTGGGTTTGTCAGGATCACCGACTTCGGGAAGTTCCTCAAACAATTCGCTCAGCAGCCACAGCAGGAATGTCGCATAAAGCCGTGGCGCGGCCATCAGTTTGTCCGAAGCAAGGATGTTCACCATCCCCTGCCCGTTTTCATCGGTGCACATCAAATCGGACAGATCCAGCGCAGGTTCGCCAAACAGCTTTGTTCCGCCCTGATTTTCCAACACCAGCAATCGCCGCTGGATCGCGCCGATCGAGGATGTCGATACATTGCCATATCGCAATGAAAGCTGGGCCCGGTTCTCGCCGATCCAGACCAGCAGCGCCTGAAGGTCCTTGAGATCCAGAAGAGGCATTCCCTCTTCATCGGCCACGCGGAACGCGATGTTCAGGATGCCTTCCTGCGCTTCGCTCAATTCCATCAACCGGGACAGCAGCAAAGGGCCCATTTCAGTGACCGTCGTCCGCACCGGATGGCCTTGTTCGCCAAAAAGATCCCAGAACGTAACCGGGCAGGCGGAATAGGCAAAATCGTCGAACCCAATGCGTTTGGCACGATCCATAAATGCCTGATGCAGTTTATGCGCGTCGCTTCCGGGCAAAGCCAGGCCCGACAGATCGCCTTTGACATCGGACAAAAACACCGGAACTCCGGCTTGGGAAAAGCCTTCCGCGAGGATTTGCAACGTTACGGTCTTACCGGTCCCGGTGGCGCCGGCAATCAGCCCATGGCGGTTCGCATATTTCAGCGCCAGTTCCTGCGGCTGGCCATAGCCTTCGCCTCCGCCACCCAAAAATATATTCTTGCCCATTAACATTGCCTTATGTTTCACCGATCCGTGACCAGCATACAAAGTTAACCTTTGACTGCGATAGTCAATTTGCCCCGCGTTTGTTTTCCTCACGTGGGGCAGACTTCCTCCCTGTCGACTGGCCGTGCCTTCGGGCACGGCTTTTTTGCAGGTTCGAATTTGGTTTCAAAGTTCTGACCGTAATATTAAAATTTGAGGATAGCTGTTGACCCGTCTGCGCCCCTTTCGTAGGGTTTGCGCATAAATAAGTCGGCCAGTCCGACGGGGAGAACCTTTTGGAAAAGAGAGCTGGCTTATACAGCTCTCTTTTTCTGTCTCAGGGCAGTTGGTTTCTGGTGTTCTGGCAAGAATCCGTTCACGTTCAGACATGGCGTTCTGTTAGTGCCTGACACCAGTTCAGAAGAGTGTTAAACGAAGCAAAAAGCTCAAGCATCAAGTCGAGGCATTCATGATCAAGAAAATCCTCTCGCTAAGTACAGTGGCGGCAATTCTTCTATGTGGCGCAGGATATGCGCAGGACACAACGACATCCGAACCGGACAACGGTCTCGATTTGGGTCAGGAAGGCCCGCGCCCCGGAGAACAGTTCGTCAAGGAAAAGTTCGGCGACTGGGACTTGTCCTGCATCAAGGCGCAGCAAGGCGAAGACCCGTGCGCCATCGTCCAGATTCTGAAGGGCAACCAGGGTGACCCGATAGCTGAGGTGTCGATTGGAAGACTGCCCGAGGGCGGCGCGGCAGTTGCATGGGCGAATGTGATCGTTCCGTTGGAAACACTGCTGCAAGCTCAGCTCGCCCTGTCCATCGATGGTGCGCCCCGCAAGTTGTACAACTATCATCATTGCCTGCCTGTTGGCTGCGTCGCACAGCTGGGCCTAAGCCAAGGCGATATCGATGCAATGAAAGCTGGCACCAAGGCGATCTTCTCGCTGGTTCCGGCCCGCTTCCCTGATCAGGTACTGGAGATGGAGATGTCGTTGTCCGGCTTTACGTCCGGCTATGACACTCTGACCGTCAACGCGAACTGAGGGTGCGTTTACGATTGTGCCGCCGCACCGATTGCGGCGGCGCTTCGCTGATTAAATTCGCTTCAACGCCAAAACCGCATTTAGCCCGCCGAAAGCAAACGCATTGCTGAGCGCGACGTCAACTTTGGCTTCCCGAGCCTCGTTCGGCACAACATCAAGCGCGCATTCCGGATCGGGTTCCTCGTATCCGATGGTGGGTGCAATCACACCGTCCCGCAGCGCCATGATACATGCCAAGAGTTCCACCGCGCCGGTTCCACCAATCAGGTGACCATGCATGGATTTGGTCGACGATATCATCAGGTCGTCAGCATGGGGCCCAAAAACATCCGCAACGGCGGCGCATTCGGTTTTGTCATTCGCGGCCGTCCCGGTGCCGTGTGCGTTGATATAGCCCACATCGCTTGCATTCAATCTGGCGTCGGCCAAGGCACCTGACATGGCCCTTGAAGCCCCTTGCTTGCTGGGCATCACGATATCGGCCGCATCCGACGACATGGCAAAACCAACGACTTCGCACATGATCTCGGCGCCACGGGCGCGGGCGTGCTCGTACTCCTCGAAAACAAAGATACCGGCCCCTTCGCCCTGTACCATTCCGTTGCGGTTGGCGCTGAACGGTCGGCACGCATCCTTGGACATGACGCGCAACCCTTCCCAGGCCTTGACGCCTCCAAAGCACAACATGGATTCAGATCCGCCAGTGATCATGACCGGGGCCATGCCGCTTCGGACCATCTGAAAGGCCTGAGCCATGGCATGGTTCGACGACGCGCAGGCGGTCGACACGGTGAAGCTGGGGCCTTTGAGATTGTGTTCCATAGAAACATGGCTGGCCGCCGCATTGTTCATGAGTTTGGGAACAACAAACGGGTGTACCCGGTTCTTTCCGTCCTCATAAACCGAGCGATAATTGTCATCCCAGGTCGATACGCCACCGCCGGCGGTCCCCAAAACAACACCTGATTTTGCGGCCAACTCTCCGTGAAACTCGATGCCGGACTGATCGATGGCCTCTTTGGCGGCGGTCAGAGTGAACTGAGTGAACCGGTCATACAACGACATCTGCTGACGGTTGAACCGACCTTCAGCCTCAAAGCCGCGAACCTGCCCGCCGATTTTGATGGCCAACCGATCAACATCCCGAAATTCCAGTTCCGAGATGCCGCAACGGCCTTCGCGCATGGCTTCCAGGGTGTCAGGAACCGAATGGCCCAGTGAATTGATCGTACCTGCGCCGGTAATGACAACACGTTTCATGAGCGTCAGTCAGACCTTTTCCGACACGAGCTTTTCGATCCCGGCAATGATCGCAGCGACATTGGATATGTCAAAATCGTTGGCCTCGGGTTCGTTGGCGTTGAACGGAATTGAAATGTCGAACTCTTCCTCGATGGCGAAAATACTTTCGACCAGACCAAGGCTGTCGATTCCCAGATCTTCCAGCGTGCTTTCGGGCGTCACATCCGATGGCTCCAGCACGGCCTGCTCTGCAATGATTGCGATGACGCGGTCGCTGATGCTCATGTCGATCCCCTGATTTTCAGTTTGACGATGATTTAATCGCTTGGGGTCTGTTTGAAAACAGCCTTTTTCAGTGCCTCAACGTCGCGTGCCATTCGGGGCAGTCGCCGCTGCGCCTTGTAGACATCGGTATGGGTCTCCATTTTGATGCCCGGATACCCCATTATGACGCGCCCGGCGGGCACATTTGACAGAATCTTCGTGCCCCCACCCGAAATGACGCCGTCCCCTATGAAGATATTGTCGACCACTCCGGTCTGGCCACCCAGAACAACGTTGTTGCCGATCTCGACCGAGCCGGACACACCCGTCTGACCGCACAACAGACAATCCCGCCCGACGCGGGTGTTGTGCCCGACATGGACAAGATTATCCAGCTTGGTGCCGTTACCGATCCGCGTGTTGCGGATGGTTCCATTATCGACGGTGCAATTGGCGCCAACCTCGACATCGTCACCGATCTCAACCGCGCCCAAAGAGTGAATACGAAGCCAGCTTTGCGCCTTGGCGTCCCCTTGATCACCCAACGTTTCGCGGGCGCGCTCAGCGCCAGAGACCTCGGGCGTTACGAAACTGAACCCGTCGCCGCCAATCCTTGCACCGGGTTGCGCGATGAATCGATCCCCGATTTGTGCGCGCGCGCCAATACTAACCATTTCGCGCAACAGGGCCTGTTCGCCAAGAATGGCGTCCATTCCCACCACGCAGTGTGCACCGATGACCGAGCCCGAACCTATTCGCGCCCGAGCACCAACAACAGTCAGAGGTCCTATCGCCACATCTGGTCCAATTTCGGCCGTTGGATCGATCACTGCGGAAGGGTGAATGCCCGGTTCAATCCCTTGCCCGCGATCCAGCATTGCGGTGATCCCCGCCATCGCCATGCGCGGACGCTTCACGAAAATGGCCGCTCGCAACCCCATGGCCTGCCAATCCGCGCCTTCCCACAGAACGGCGGCGCGCGCGTCCCCTTTCGAAAGCGCTTCGGCGAATTTCGGTGACATGGCCATGGCCAGATCTGTTGGTCCGGCATCGCCCGGCTCGGCCGCCCGCACGATCGTCAGGCCACCATCGCCTTGGCATTCGGCACCCAAAGCGTCGGCGATTTGCTGAATGGTAAACTGCATCTCGGGCTTCCTTTTGGCAGGATTTGCCCTGTGCTTAACCCTGAACGTCCGGCAGGGCCACCCCTGCCTTTTGTAGGGCCTCCCAAATCTTGCGGTCCCGGCCATAGACATCGCGGCGATACTGCACCTCGCCTTTTGGACCGACATATGCCGTTCGATAGATCAGGTGGACCGGAACTTTTTGCTCCAAATCGACCTTGGTTTCCTTTCCTGTGTTCAGAACACGATGAAAGAATGCTTTGGGGTCCTCTTCCTGTTTGGCCAGCAATGCATAAGCAAACTCGAAAGGCTGAGCCAGTCGGATGCAGCCGTGCGAGAACGCCCGCACCTCACGCGCGAACAGGCTTTTCTGAGGCGTATCATGCAGATAGATATTGTACTTGTTGGGGAACATGAACTTGACCAGCCCCAAAGCATTGCTTTTGCTGGGCGGCTGGCGCATCGCAAAAGGAAAGCTTCGCGCGGTGAACTGATTGAAATCAACCGCCCCGCGATTGACCTGCCGCCCCCTGCTGTCCGTGATCTGGATATGACCGACCGCGTTGGGGTTGGCTTTCAGCTTCGGCAGGTATTCCTTGGTGATGATCGAGCGCGGAACATACCAGCTGGGGTTTATCACCATATGTTCCATCACATCCGAGAACTCTGGGCTGCGGCGATCATGCGTGTTCTTGCCGATCACCGCACGGGTTTCAAACGTGACTTGCCCGTCATCCACGATCTTTGCCGAAAAATCTGTCTGGTTGACAAGAATATGACGCGCGCCGCGTTCCCGAGGCAACCAGCGTTCCCGTTCCAGAGCGACATAAACAGCCTTGAGCCGGTCCACGGCCGGGCGATTCAACTCGGCAATCGTGCCCTTACCTGCAACGCCATCGGGTTCCAATCCATGCGCGATTTGAAAGGCCCTGACACCTTCCAGCAGCACGGCGTCGAAAGACGGGCTGGCCGATGGTTTCATGTAGCCCATCAACACCAGCCGATTGCGAAGCTTCACGACATTGGGCCCGGTATCACCGTATTCTAGCTTGGTTTCCGGGACAGTTGCCCCCCAACCGCCTTGATCTACCAAATCCTGTAGCGCCAGTTTCTGCTTCATAAGAGCCCGGTACTGAAGGGTTTGAGGAGCCAATTGCGCAAAATACGCGGCGCCATGTGTGTTCAGGGCGTTCAGATGCTCGGCCGCGCTGCGACGATCCACCGACCGAACAAGTCCGTCGTCGATGTTTCCGGGCCGAAGAAAACCCGAGTACAATGCGTCGGCAAACTCTACGAAAACCCTGCTCAGTTCAGCCTCAACGGCGCCAAGGTCGCGTGTCGAGCGTGCATCCTGCATTTTCTGAATCAAGGATGAAACAGTGGCATCAGCCTGCGGCAGACCGTGCAGATGCGCATGTGACAGTGCCTGGATCAATGCGGCCCGGCGTTGCATATGCTCATCGGATTCACCCACCCAAATCGGCGAAAACCCGTTTGTCCGGTAAAACTCTGCGATCTGCGAGTCCCGTGGGGTATGTTCTGCAACGGCCATCTGAAACGCCGTGTTGTGCGCAGGTTCAGAAGTGGTGTTTGCCATACTGGCAGTGGCCGCAAAACAGGCGGCAAGCAGGATACTGGTACGGGTTCGGAAAACAGAAAGCATTGGATGGCCTTAGAATCAATGGCTTGGTTGGTGATACGTGCGTCGAACAACTATGAGTTTGACTGCGCAGACTTGTCTATTCACAAATTCCTTACCGAATTGCTTCTATTGTCGCCTGATGCGCGTTTGCATCGGCCCGGTGATGCGCAGTTCACACCTGCAACTATTCTGCGCTCGGCTGTGACATTTGCGCAAAAATCTGCCGAAAATTCCCCCTTGAAAAGGTGACTATGAAACACTTCTTGGCCGTCGAATCCGATTGTGTCATAAATTCCGCATCTGGGATGGGAAAAAATTAAGACAGCGCGCGTAACATCGTGCGCAGGCAGGAACAGTACGGGACGAACCAAAATGACCAAGAGCAGTTCCTCGGGCTTGACCCGACGTGCCCTATTGGGTGCGTTTGCAGCAACAGCAGTCGCAGCAGCACCCACCTACTCCAAAGCAGCAGGCTTTTTGCGCGGCGGCGGCGATATCCGTCGCATTCGCATGTATTCCGGTCGCACGGGCGAACGGTTGGACATGATTTATTGGGTCGATGGTAAATATATCAAGGACGCTGTCAAAGAAGTGAACCATTTCATGCGCGATTGGCGTACGGATCACGTTAAGTCCATCGATTTACGCACGATTGATATCATGGCGGCATCACACAACCTTCTGGATGTCAACGAACCTTACATGTTGCTGTCGGGCTATCGCTCCCCCCAGACCAACGCCATGCTCCGCGCCCGCTCTCGCGGCGTCGCCCGGAAGTCGCTTCATATGAAGGGACAAGCGGCAGACCTGCGCCTGTCTTCCCGCTCCGTCTCGCAGATGGCTAAGGCTGCTATGTCATGCCGGGCCGGCGGTGTCGGTCAATATTACAGGTCCAATTTCGTGCATATGGACTGCGGTGTCGTCCGCACCTGGCGCGGGTAAGACAGCGACTTCACGCTCTCCGCTTATATGACAGGGGTTTGACTGGGGCGGCCAGTTACATCCCCGCGTCTCCCCCTCCGCCACCGGCATCACCGCCTCCGGTGTCATTGCTGGATGCTGTCGCCGCAGTGGAATTGCTGGTCTCACGAGACTTTTCATCACCGACGTCAGTGGGAACACTGGAACCGGAAGCATTGTCGCTTTCTGAATCATCATCGCTTTCGAGTTCTTCATCATCGGTCAGCTTTCCAAGGATAAACGCCAGAATTACGGCGACCACGATCCATCCTAAAACGCTTGAAGCCGAAACCCCGGTAATCGCGCTACCCAATAGTGCTACAATCACGACAACGATTATCAGCTTCTTATTTGAAGAGATGACTTTCACATTCCTTCCTCCATTTGAGCTGACGCGCGCCAGCCTCGTTCGGAAAGTGTACATCAAAAAAAACACTGCTTGAGGGGTTAAGCCTCAAAATGATTGTCAGGATTAATAGGGCGGTGGCAGGCGGGCGAAAAACGAAGGCGTGCAGACACTGTCCATGGCCCGAAAGGGTATTCGCGTTGAAAATATCCCGAGAGGGGATCAGCCAGGACACCTTTCGTAGTTTCAACAGCAGATGCGGGTTGGAACTGTTGGAAGCAAAGATGCTTCGGGCGCTGGAAACCGAGAACGCGAAAGCAAAAGAATTCCTGGCCGGTCAGATGTTGAATGACGCTATTCTGCGGCATATCCTCGGACCAGCGCAGGACCCTTGTCCTTCATTAGCGACGGCCATGTGGCCCGCGAACTTCTGCCAATTCGGCGCAGAAGTTCCTGTTTTGCCAAAAAGCCTTAGAAATATGGCGATGGTGGCGCGCTCTGTAGGAGAATGTTCGAACTCTCTGTTCGACGTTCTTGAAGAGTGGGAGCGCCATCTCCGCGCAATTGAAAACTCCAACACCGTAACTCAGGACAACGATCCGGGGTGCGGTGATGAGCATTTCGGAACGTGGTTTCAATGCGGTAGCAGCCGCCTCCCCCAAGAAACGGGATGCCCCCTTCTCGCTGCATCTGAGCTTCGAGGAAAAGACCGCGCTCAAAAACATGGCAGCGGGCGAGCCTCTTGGCGCGTATATCAAGGCTGTGCTCTTCGATGAGGCGCGAACTGGTGTGCGCCGCAGCAAAACGCCTGCCTGCGATGGACAAGCTGTTGGCCGTGCTCTGGGTGAACTTGGCAAGAGCCGCCTTTCGCAGAACCTGAACCAGCTTGCCAGAGCGGTGAACATGGGCGCTCTGCCTGTGACCCCCGAAACCGAAGCCGAGATTCAAGATGCTTGCCGCGCTGTTAAAGACATGCGCGATGCGTTGATGGATGCCCTCAAGGATGGAGGCGCGCCATGATTCTCAAAGCCAAAGAACGCGGCAATGCACGCCAACTCGCAAGCTATCTGCTTTCGATGCGGGATAACGAACATGTCGAGCTGTATGATCTGCGCGGGTTCGTCAGCGATGATCTGAATGAGGCCTTCGAAGAGCTGGATGCCATCGCAGGTCAAACCAAGTGCAAAAAGCATCTATTCTCCATGAGTCTGAATCCGCCCGAAGGCGCACAAGTCAGCCGCGAAGATTTCGAGCGGGCTATCGGTCAAATCGAGCGTAAGCTCGAACTGGGCGATCACGCCCGTGCCCTGGTTTTCCATGAGAAGGACGGACGGCGACACGCACACGCCGTCTGGAGCCGCATCGACACCGATGAGATGCGAGCGAAGAACATGAGTTTCTACAAGCAGAAGCTTATGGATGTGTCTCGCGATCTGTACCTTCAGCACGGATGGGACATGCCCAAGGGCATGATCGACCGTTCCATGCGCAATCCGTTGAACTATTCGCGGAGCGAATGGCAACAAGCGCAGCGCTCCAAGCAAGACCCCAAGCTTATTAAGGCGGCTATTCAGGAGTGCTGGAAGAGCTCTGACGGCACCGATGCTCTGAAGGCTGCTCTCGAAGAAAAAGGCTTCTTTCTTGCGCAAGGTGATCGGCGCGGCGTGGTTGCGGTCGATGTGCGCGGCGAGATTTTCTCGCTTTCACGTTGGTCGGGCGTGAAGGCCAAGGACGTGCGCGAGCGCATCCCCGATGCCGACTTTCTGCCATCTGTGCAGGAGACAAAGACGCATATCGCCAGCCGCATGACCGATAAGCTCAAGACCTACATTCGGGAGGTCGATGACGGCTACAAACGCGCCTCGCCTGCTATTGAGCATAAGCGCCAGCAAATGAAGGCGCGACATGGCGCAGAGCGCAATGCTGAATATTCACGTATTGCCGCGCGCGAAAAGCGCGAGCAATTGGTGCGTACGGCACGTCTGCCGAAAGGATTCAGCGGCATTTGGAGCCGCCTCACGGGCAAGCTTTCCAAGATCAAGGATCAGAACGAAATGGAGGCGCTGCGCTCATGGCAGCGTGACCGCGCCGAGAAAGATGCACTTGTGGCGCGTCAGCTTGATGAGCGCCAGCGCCTGCAAGACGCTGTTCGAAAGATGCGCGAGACCCGCGCTCAAGAAATCATGCAAATCCGCAAGGAGATTGCGGCCTACGTCGCCATGAAGCGAGGCGATGTCCCCAGCCTCGCCAAACGCAACCAGAGCGAAGAGCAAGCCAAGACGAAGATGCGCGAGCGCTCCCGCCAGGGCGGAAACCGTCAGCGCCAGCGGCAACGCGAACGCACCCGAGGGCGCGGCAATGATCGGAGCCGAGAGTTTTAACCCAAACGATAAGGAGGTCGCCCATGCGACAAGAACTACGACAAACCTTCATGCTGAATCTAGATGAGAAACACGCTCATCTTCTCAATGATTTGCGCGAGCATTTCAGGTTGAAGGCGGAAGATACCCTCCGCCTCACAATCAGGCTGGCTCATGCACGCTTGAAAAAGCCCGATGTACTTGTGCCGAAATTCAAGCCATCGGCGCACCGCGAAGATTGGTATGATGATGACGACAATGGCCCACTCTAGATCAAGTAGTGCTAGGCATTTGAAAAAACAGCAAAATATGCCGAAAATTTGCTCTGTTTTCTCCAAAGTTATATAATTATTCTTTGGAGAATTGTAATGAGTGACAGTGATTTTGAAGGTGTAACGGATTTAGACTTGATAGCCGAAGAATTTGATATTCCGGTTCTGCCACAGCTGGTTGAGAATAATGAGAAGGTGGCGATTAATACCGCACACCTAACCGGATGGATTGATGAAGGCGGCGAACGCTTTTTTGTTCTGCCTTGTTTGGATTTCATTCCTCTTGAAAATGGAAGTGGTTTTCAAATCAGACAGATTCACGCTGAAGTCGATACCAACGGAAATACAGTGGCGACAGTGAGCACCTTCTACAAAGGCGACGAAGAAGGGGAATATCGCGCCATACTCGATGACGAAGGGTGCGTCTTGGAAGAGAAAGTCATACTTTCCAAAGATGAAGCAAGTGAAGAACTTCCCGAGTTCCCACCGCGAAAATCTATATTTACCTATACTTTTCAATAGCTTGATCTAGACTAGCGCACAATGAGCCAGTCCAGATCGAAGAAAGCGCCGCGTGTTTCTGCGGCGCTTTTTTCTAGAGCGCATCAAATAAGTCGGCTTATTTGAGCATCTCACTATCCTTCTTCGGCAGAAATATTGCTTTCGGTCCGACAAGAACGCAGCCTTGTTTTCCATGACGGACACGCATGCCGTGATAAAAGCCCTCGGGTTTGATACGTTGTTCGTTGGGCACATTGCAACTTCACTGTAGGTCGTAAGTACGCCATCAAAGAAGCGCTCAGGCATGAGCTGATAAGCTTCGGCGGATTTTCCATCGCCTTGGTAGTGAGTGCCAGTGCAGACCCAAAGTGAATTCTGCCAGACAAACGGTTTCCGTACTTTTCCTTCCAGACCGATCTTGTCGGCGCTGTAGGATGCCGCGATATCGCCTTCGCCGACACAGCGATCCCGCGTATGGCACCATGTTCCAGAAGCAAGGCGTGAAGGATCGACGCGGTACTCCTTGGGCTCGATGGGGGCGCTCATGAACGCCCCGCGTCGTTTGATGTTTCGGGGGCATCTTCCAGCGGGAGACGAAGGACGATGCGGCCATTGATCGGGCAGGTTTCGAGTTGGATTGTGTAGCCTCGCCCGTCTTTGTGCTGCCAAGGGGCTCCGACTTTGTTCCAGTAAGATTTTTCGCCTTTCTGCGTGACGTGCCACGCCAGATAGTCAGGCGCGTTCAGGTTCAGACTTTGGTTCGTGTTTTCGCGTGCCATGGTTTTCTCCTTTGCTTCTAAGTTGGCTTGCTAACGCCCTCCCGTTCGGACGAAGGCAAAGGATCAGGGTTCATGTTCAACACGGCTGGCGAAGCCAGGTGGTGCGGGCAGGACATTGAAGACTGAGCCGCATTCGGTCAGGGATTTTGGGGCAATCAGCGCAAGCCACTTCGATGCGAAGGGGACCAGACAGCCAAGAAATGAGCGGCCAGACCTGACTTGGCCGCGCTCGTTAGAGCGTGCCGATCTATGCCCGACTTCGACAATCCACATCTAAAGTAAAGCGACGCTGGCATCACTCGCGGGCGGGCAAACACCTCCGAAGCCTGCTGCCATCGAGCCGTATTAATACCGCCTTCGCGGTGATCCCATTCAAACCGATGACGCCGCATTTCATGCGCTTCTTTCCATCGCTCCAAGTCGTTCCCCGACCCATCAGCGCCTTCATTGGCCAATGATGGTGTGCGTGGGGCCGAAAGGCCCTGAACGGTTCGGGGCCTCCTTGAAACAAAGGAGGATGGTTATGAAACTCGTCTCACGATTTGAAGCGGCATCCCGCAGCACGGCGGAATTGCACGGACTTCTGAGCGAAGCCTTCAATGCCTTCGCCGCCGCTCCGCGCGGAAGCCAGCAGCGCCAAGATGCTCTGTTGAGTATGCGCAATATCGAAGATGAGCTGGCGGTTCGAACACCCAAGCTCTAACGCACGCGGTCAGCCGTCAGGCTGGCCGCTTCTTCACAGAGCGCCGCACTTGGAGCAATTCAAACTTTCGAAATAGCTATTCATCAGAAATGCGTCTAGATAGTGGAATCTTTCAAATATAGTTATACGCTTATCACGTTGACTTTAAATAGAATTTCTTTTACTATCCTCACTTCAAGCGAGGAAAGATGAACATTAAATTGAAGATTAGCGGACTATTTGCCGGAGCGGTTGCTTTTGCTGCAATTGTTGAATTTACCAATGAACCTATACGCCCTAACTGGATTTTTCAAAAAGAAAGCGACTGCGCAGTAGAAACACCCGGAAGCATGACCGCAGATGAATTTAAAGAATGCTTAATCGAACCGAGTTCGCAAGAGCCCAATTAGAACTTACTAATTATGAATTCTGCACCGTGTTTGTAGCCAAAGTAAATTAGTACCCCTATTGCTATATGGCCAATAAAGTAAGGAGCTGCTTCAGCGACCTCCATGAAAATAGTTGGCGTGCCTACATATGTGAGTATCGGGAAGTATATACATGCCGAGACGAAGACTACTCCAAGGGAACACAAATTAATCATACCTTCGCTCATCCCTGTGAATGCCCTTCCTTTTGCATGCATGCTGCCAAGCAGGAAACCTCCCAACACACCTATAGCGGCAAATAGTGCAAATGGTAGCACTACGCCAATCGGAGCGGTGAATTTTGGCGCTAGCCATGCCACTAACAACGAGATTAGCCAGCCGATCTGTTCAAAGTATTTTTCGAGAAAATCTTTCATGAGTTTACCGTGGAGGTCGCGAAAGTATGGATGCTATTGCTGCATCAACAATTAAATTTCCTTGTGCATCAATTATGTTGATGAAGTTTTCAGCTGAACCAAAGACTTCTTGTACGGTTCTAAACTGGAGAGGCCCACCAGCATCCTCTCTGCGGGTTATCGACAATACTGGCGCATTTCTTCTACCGTCATCAATATAGCTCAAACTCTCTTCTGTCAGCACTTCGGCTGGCACCGTTAGCGTCGCGTCATACCGGTTTTCCTTAGCAAATTCGATAAACCTTGATATTGCTTCTTCATCCATGTGATCTACTCCATAGAGGATCTGAACTGCTGGCTCCAATCCAAAGTTAATATGATAGAAAACTCCTTCTCCAGTGGACGCCTCAATTATCGTCAAGTCTGCAAGAGAAGGTTGTTCATATCCCTCCCTGAAGAAAAATACTTGCGCCGTCGATCTTATTACTCGCGGCCAATCGGCTATTTGGTCCGGTATCGAAACGTAAGCAGAAGCCCTATGAGTAAAGCCCGCTTGTGTGAACAAGATACTGCCCTCAGTGTCCTCAGCGAAGGCCGCTGTTCTTGATATCGCATGGCACCGAAATGGAGGAATTGCACCACGCGGACCCGAGGCTATTCGCGGTTCAGGCCACTGATAAATCAGTGCTTCATCACTGTCATGATTGCAGATTGCATATTTGAGCGTTGCGCCACCGCCTTCACCTTCAGTCCGACTGGACCAATGCGAAAAATGAGCGTCATTGCCACGATAGGCGTCCTGGAAAGGCTCGTAACTCGTGGCTTGCCCATGGACAGCAACTGAGCCCATGAAAAATAGGAGTAGGGAAAAGACGCTTCTTTCTGTAATCTGTCTATTCAAATACTTCGGCATACGAGCACCATGCGATCAACTTTTTCCTTAGGTAGCGTTGCGTGCGAAGGAGCATGAGTCAATCTGATAACTCTTCATTGGTGGCACGTTTTTTTCTGACTTTGCAGATGTCTCCAAGCGCGTATTGATCAATCCTTCCTGCCCTCTGCGCCAAAAGGATCAGTTGGCCGAGAGGCCAGCAAGTATTTTAGATTGGCTTGGAGCCGCTGCTATGCGGCGACTCCTACCACTCGGCTTTCCTCGGTGACAGGCTGTAAGCCATGTAGAAAGCGCGCTGCGCATGAGCGGCGGCGCTGAAGATTGCCCGATTGTCTTCCTTCAAGACCTTGAGCCAGCTTTGAATGTAAGCGGCGTGATCGGTGCCGGGCTCGGGCGTCAATTCCAGATCGGCACAAAGAAATGCCGCGCCAAGTTCAGCAACCAGTTCTTCGCGGGCGTAACCTTCATCGTCCCATTTCTTGCGCCCGAATTCGCGATCAAGTCGGCTCTCGTGCTTCGTCCAGTGTGTCAGCTCGTGGGCAAGCGTGGCGTAGTAACTTTCGGGGCTTTTGAACGTCTCGAAATGCGGCATCTGCACATGATCGCTCCCACCAGCATAATGGGCGCTGTTGCCGCCATGACGGATATCTGCGCGAGTGTTTGCGAAGAATTCTTCCGCGTGGCTGATCCGTGCGGCGGGATCAATAATCAGCTCGGGCTTTGAATAGTAATGCTCGGGCAAGCCTTCGATCTGCTCGACGTTGAACACGCTGTATCCCTTCATGAAGGGGGTTTTTCGCTCTTCCTCTGACCCGTCGCCCTGCGACTCTAGCTTGGTGATCGTGTTGGCATAAACGACCAGATTTCCGCGCTCGCCCTTCTTGACGTGTGCGCCAAGTTCTTTGGCCTGCTTGAACGTCATCCAGAACGGGGAGTGATAACCCGCTTCCACGGCGGCGCCCCAAAGCATTAGAATATTGATCCCGTTGTAGGGCACGCCGTTGTGCCGCAAGGGTTTTGTGAATTTGCTGTCAAGGTTTCCAGCTTTCCAAGGCTTGAGCCATGACAACTCGCCTTGTTCCAGATCAGCAATAATCTTGTCGGTTACTTTTTGATAAGTATCTAGTCTCATTGGCTTTTTCCTTCCTTTGAAAGCTCGGTTGCGCATGCAACCGGACTAGGCCCGCGCCAATGAGCGGGGGGACGGCCGTCCAGACCGAAAGACATGGAGGGGTGCGGGCGCAGGCGTAGCCGAGCCACGGCCATGACTTTCGCCCGACGCCGTAGCGGAGGGCTTGGTCTTGACGGAGGACGGGCCTGCAAGGCCCCAAACGAAAAGAAGAAGGGTTAGCCGTTCACGGCTGGCAATGGTAGCGCAAGGGATGGAAGCCGCAGGGCCGAGACCACCAAAGGTGGACTCGGTTCACGACAGCCCGACCCGAAGGGTGTGCCCCAAAACTCCCTAAAAATATACGTTGTGTAGGTTGTATGCCGACACCCAAACGTGACAATAACTGGTGTGCAATATCGCATGACGATGCCACCCAGAAAATACTCAACGAATGCCTAACACCATGATAAGTTGAGGTTTAATAGTAACGAGAATAAGAAATGCCGAGCAGACCATATTTTAATAAATCAATTAAAGAGCTGGAAGCACTATTCGCTCAAAACAGTGTTGATGCCGCTGTTCTGACCAATCTGAAAGCTGAGCTTGGATTTCGAAATACGCAGCGGGCGCTTACCCTGAAAAGCAAGGTGCTTGCCGCAAATGAAAGCACGCCAAAGGCTGCACCCAAAACCAAGACGAACATCAAAGAACCAAGCACCAGAGGTAAGGTGGAGCCGAAGGCCGAAACACCTGCCCAGCCTGCCCCCGTTCAACCGACCGTCAAGCAAATGACGTTGAAGCGCAGTGATCTAGGTCCAAAACCACCTGTCGAGAATTCTCCGCAGGATATTTTGCGTGCCTGGACAGCACTCGAAGTTCTCTCACCCCAAGGATACAAGCGCGAAGCGGATTTGGCTGCTGGCGATACCTCAAGAATTGCCCGTTTCGATGAAAGAGACTTGCCTTGGGAACTCGGTGAGAGATCACGGCCAAAGAAGCGCCTGTATTATGAGCTTATCCTAGGCGCTATCGCCCTTGCACCCGCCGTAGAAGAGCTTCTGAAGCTCTATTCCGACAATCGGCCAGATAAGCCAAGCATGAAGGGCTTTTGCCCGATAGCCAGTGTTTTGCTTGATAAAGAAGGCAGACCGCTGGAAGAAGATACGTCTGCCGCAATTTCCAGCTTTGCCTGGGGCGTTCCCATCGCGCTTCAAGGTGATCTGAAAGCATTGGCGGACTGGCCACATCAAGAAAAGCAATTGATGGGCGAGTTCAAAAAACGGCTGATCAGACGCGACCGCAATGATGATGTCATTCCTCTATCCAAAAAGCACATTGCGGAGTTGTTTGATCATCTGGTGCAGGCATTGAATCTTGCTGGTCATGAAATCAAGGCCCCATATTTTGCGCTTCGGCGCTATGAGTTTTTTGCCAGCAAGACACCGCCCGAGCCTGGATTGCTGAATTCATTCTTTCTGGAAGATCTGGCGCTTGCCCGAACCATGGAAAGCAGCGGCGCTCTTCCTCATGCACTGAAACACTATCTGGGCATTGCCAAGCCGCCAAGGCAAACAGACCTGTTGGAAAATGATGCGGGCTTGCAGCATCTTCTTCAACCTGCGCTATCGCCGCTTGGGCGCTGGCCGGGCAAAGGCCGCTATCCATTGGCTTTGTTGCAGCAAGCCGCTGTCAACGCCACCGACAAGCGCCTGATGGAAACAGGGGTATTGGCGGTTAATGGACCGCCGGGAACGGGGAAGACAACCTTGCTGCGGGATGTTGTGGCAGCAAGGCTTATCGAGCGTGCCAAGATCATGTGCGAGCTCAAAAAACCTGCTAGCGCCTTCACCCCAACAAACCAGAGCCTTCAAAGAAGCGGCGCAAAAATCACCCTGCACAAGCTTGATGAGCGTTTGAAGGGCTTCGAGATGGTCGTTGCATCATCAAACAACAAAGCGGTTGAGAACGTCAGCGCCGAGTTGCCCGCGCTGGAGGCCATCGCAGAAGATGCGCCCGAATTGAGATACTTCAAGAGCATTTCTGACAAGGTGTTGGAGCGTGATACTTGGGGGATCATAGCGGCGGTTCTCGGAAATTCATCGAACCGATACCTATTTTCTCAAGCCTTCTGGCGCGATGAAGAAAATGGCCTTTCCACCTATTTGAACCATGCCAGCGGCTTGCCTCAGATCGTCTCGGAGCCGCAAGATGACGGCCCGCCCATAAAGCGAAACCGCGAAATCGTGGATGCCGAGAAGCCGCCCGCAAACGCGCGCGAAGCACAGCTACGCTGGGACAACGCTCGCAAGGAATTCCTGCAAGCGCTCAAGACTTCCCAGAAAACTCGAAGCATGCTTCAAGATTTGCACAAGGGTCTTGTTCGGCTTGTTGAAATCGCAAACGCGCTGGATGATCTGCACGCAGAACAACCGAAACATGAAGAAGAACTTGAAGCGCTTTCAGCTTCGACAAAACGGGCGCAGGAAGAATTTCGGCAGGCAGATGAAATCCATAGAGGGAGCGAGCGTGATCGAGGCGCTCACTATGCGGGGCGGCCAGGCTTTTTTGCACGATTGTTTCGAACCAGCCGCTTTAGAGACTGGCAAAGGCGCTTCGATGAACTAACAGCGAAGGTTGCTAGTGAAAAGACCGTCACAGATGCCAACAGAACGGCGTTTGACAACCTGCGGAGCCAGCTTTCGACAAAACAAAGGATCACTGACGAAGCGAAATCGAAAATCACGGCGTTGCAAACCGAAGAGGCGCAATTAAGAGACGAAATCAAAGCTGCCAAGAACGGTCTCAATGTTCCAATGCCGGATGCCGACTTCTTTGCTCTGGCTCATGAAGACATTCAGATTGCCAATGTGTGGTTTGATGAAACCGCCAACCGCGAGCGTGATCTGGTCTTTGAGACTGCCATTGCGCTGCACCGCGCCTTTATTGACTGCGCCGCCGATCCGATCAGGCAAAATCTCTCGATTTTCGTTGAATCGTTCGGCACGCGCTCGCTGGGCACGCCGCAGAAAGACGCTTTGATCGCAGATATGTGGGCATCGTTCTTTCTTGTTGTGCCTGTTGTCTCAACGACCTTCGCTTCGGTCCATCGCATGCTCTCTCGCCTTCCGGCAGAAGCACTCGGCTGGTTGCTGGTCGATGAAGCGGGCCAGGCACTTCCGCAAGCGGCGGTCGGCGCAATGATCAGAACGAAGAACTCGGTAGTCGTTGGTGATCCCTTGCAGATCGAACCTGTTGTGACACTTCCCAACAGCTTGACCGAGGAAATTTGTGGGTTCTTCGGGATTGATCCGCTGAAATTCAATGCCCCCGAGGCATCAGTACAAACGGTGGCCGATGCAGCCAGCATGTATTGCGCCCGCTTTCCTATAGGAAGCGGACACAGAGATGTCGGCGCGCCGCTTCTGGTGCATCGGCGCTGTGATAGCCCCATGTTCGAAATTTCCAATGAGATCGCCTACGCGAACCTGATGGTGCAGGCCAAAAAGCCGTCAAGTAATGCTCCCGTCCTAGGACGTTCCAGTTGGATCAACGTGGTTGGAAAGCCGGGGCCGGATAAATGGTGTGCCGATGAAGCTACTGTACTGATTGATCTGCTGCGGAAGCTACGGGATGCTGGCGAAAACTCTGATCTTTACATCGTCACACCCTTTGTCATCGTGCAGAATAACTTGCGGCAAGAACTGCTGCGAAGCGGCGTACTAGATGGGTGGACGAACAACCCGAATGCGTGGGTATGGGAGCATGTCGGCACTGTTCATACCGTTCAGGGGCGCGAAGCCAGCACAGTGTTCTTTGTGCTCGGCGCGCAAGGATCATCACAAAACGGCGCGCGCAATTGGGCGGGCAGCAGGCCAAACCTTGTAAACGTTGCCGTTACACGTGCGCAGACATCACTATACGTGATCGGCAACCGCCAGCTTTGGAAAAACGCGGGCGTGTTCGCGGCGCTGGATCGCTATCTGCCGGATGGCGCGAGTGCGAGTAATCCCTGATGGCAGGAATTTGGCCCTGGCTCACTGAAAACTTTAACAATCGGGAACTCGCTGGAGCGTTTTGGCTCACGCTGGTTTTTTCCCTTCTTTTTCTGAAAAAGGACGTTCGCAACGGCATCGGCGGCATCATCAAAGCGGCAGCGGCTCCGAAGCTTCGAGTTCTGTTTCTTGGATATGCAGGTTTTGTAGCTCTTCTGGCTTGGTTGGATATTAGTCTGGGTTTATGGACAAACGCGCTGATCACGCCAACCGTAGTCTGGTATTTTGTTGGCGGTTTGCCGCTTTTATTTCGCGCGTTTGATGCAAAAGAAGGCACACAACATTTTCGAGGATATGCAACATCGGTGCTCAGCGGAACTGCCCTGCTGGAGTTTTTGTATGTCGCCAAGACATTCAGCCTTCCAGCCGAGCTGGTTCTGACACCCATTGTCACTGTTGTCGCGCTGCTCGCGGCAGTATCAGAGCGCGATCCAGAACATTCCGCCGTGAATAACTTAATGACGTGGTTGCTAGCTGTTTTCGCCATTGTTGTATTCTGGAATTCGATCTCTCAAATTTGGGCGGAACCAAAAGACTTTTTCACGACTACAACGTTTAGAACCTTCTGTTTACCGATCTATTTAACCATAGGGTCGATTCCGTTTTTCTATCTGATTCATTGTTATTCGCATATTGAAAGCGCGCGAATTCAAATCGACCAGAAAACATTCCAATCCAGCGACTTAAAGGCCTATGCGAAGAAGCGTTTCTTTCTAACATTTCTTCTTCGACCGTGGCTATTGAGGCGCGCAACTCGCCAATTTCACATCAAACCTGCAAAGGAAAAGAATGATGTGGATGCAATCATCCGTGAAATTCTTCAACACGAACGCGACACGGAAAACCCTCCTGATGTGAGCGACGAAGAAGGTTGGAGTCCGCACGCAGCACGCGAATTTCTAGCCGAAGAAGGAATGAGAACCGGAGACTACCATTCTGGCTATGATGGTGAAGAATGGTGGTGCGGAGTAACTTCGAAAGAGCTGGATGACGCGCTTTTGCCAAGCACAGCCAACTATTCATTTCTTGGCATCGAAGGGCTGGTTACTCAAATCAAGTTGCGCGGCCACTTTCGGGATGAGTTCGTCAAGCAAGAGGCCCTGGACGAGTTTTCAAGGCTGTCGCAGCTGCTTGCAAAACGAGCGATACCACGAGCCAAGATTGAAGAGGTATTCGCGAAGCTGGAAGAACGCCAGCCGTTCCAGATCAGTAATGGCGAGACAAAGGCCAAGCTTATGCATGAACGGTTCCCTAATGAGCTAGGATTTGAGTTGGTATTCGAACTAACACGGCCTACCGAATAACTGGATGAAGATAAATAGTGGTTTGGGAATCCGTAGGCCATATAATGTTCAAGCGGAGGATCAATCGTTCCGTCGATTGTGTTTGGTTCGGTGCAGGTGGAGAAGTCACTCTCTCCAAGTCCTGTGAGCTGGTTTCAACGGGCGGTGATAGGTCCTTTGATCATGATCCATGTTTGACAAAATGGCGCGCATCCAATCTGAGGAAGGTTGGTCTTCATGAAATGATCTGGATGAAATCCTCATGGGGGTATCGGTTGGGAGCTCGAAGGCTACCCTGATTGGTGGTCAAACGGGCAGCCGTTTGTGCATGGTTCGGTGTTGGTGGAGAGGCACGTCTCCAAGCCCAACGACTGATTGAACGGGGATACGTTCTATGTGGCTCTGGGAGGGGCTTTATGCCCTGATCCGAGCCACTGGCCGGGGGGATGCAACGGGGGCGCGCAGGAACGAAGTTTCGGAGCGGGCCCCCTTGCCAAGATGTGTGTGGTAGTACCACGCACACATCTTGCACATCAAGAATTGGTGCCTTGAGGCCGATGTAGGCGGGCAGAACTTCGGCTCACACAGCCTTCGAAAGACGTGAGGCTATCATCAGCGAGCCCGGCCCTTGCTCACGGCTGCCTATAGCCACGCTACGCAGGCACAAACGCTCGAATATCTGCGCATCCAGAACAAGGAAGTCCACGATCTCTACGCTATAGAGCTATGATGTAGTACCTGAGCAGCGGCGCACACAAGATATCTATTGGAGGAAGAAGCCGTCGAGTGGAATGCCCTGAACGCTACCAGCAGACTCTCCGCCAGTTCCATTCACTCCATCACAGATCGCGCGAGCGATTGGGTCGGCGGCTCCCAGCAAAGGGTTCTTTAGCGCAAGAATAGATGAAATCATTGAGATCGTTGGTACAAACCGACACCCACCATCACTCGCTCCCCTTGAAGTTGCTGCTTGAACGGCTCCATACAGGCTTTCGTTTAAGATGGCCTGACCTTCTTGGGTACTCAATTCATCGCAGCCTGCCAACAAAACAAATGCCATCATCGAAACGGCGCTTCCAGCTTTCTTCATATTCTTCTACCTCTATTCCTGAACAGCATCGTACCGATAAGGCAGATACCCAGCCAAATTAGTCTCCCTAAGAACGCGTTGTGCAACGCCACCCTTCGAAACACTTGCGTCAATTACCTGAAATCTGATTGGTTTGTCCTTGCCTACCGCCAGAAAAATGTAGACGTGGGAACCAGCCTTCAACAGAATATCCCCCGGGCGCAACTCTGATTTACTTTCGAGCTTAGACGATATTTGCGATAGCGTTGACGTGCCGTACTTTTGGCTACCAATTCCCCAAACTCGAGTAACGAAGCCAGAGCAATCAACACCTGCAGATTCTTTGATAACACAGTTCCCGCTACAGGTTCCGCCTCCATTTAGCTCGCCGTACCGAAAGTTTGTGCAAATGTCCCCCGCAAGCGAACCACTGGCCACTTTTTCTCTATAGCCACTAATAGAATCATACTTTCCCCATGCGTATGGAACTCCTCCAATTACGCTCCCGCCCACTGCATTTTCTAACTTTCTCGGCCGCAAGTGACGGCTTTCTCCGCGGCACCCGAAATCCAATGAAAGACCGAGGTTTCGGCTTGATAAAAAAGTGATGTTTTTGAGATACTTCTCCGCTGTCACCAACATTTGGACACGAGTAGTTTTCGGTAACGGCGGTTTGGCGATCTCCGGCACAGCGCTACCTTGGATATCACCAAAGTATCCATCTAATATCTCGTTGAGGCGGTCTTCACTTTGAGCAGCCGTCAGAAAAGCACCTACGGGTTGAAATGTCATGGTTACTAAGTTAATGCCGCGATCAATCATGAGGAACTTGGCGTTCCCCGTCGAGCTCACTGCGACGGGCACACTACCGACGTTCTCACTCTCCCAAGCCGGAACTTCAAAGCCGGCTTCTAAGCCATCGCTACCAAAGCGGCCCACGAAGAACCTTGCGAACTCAAATCCTCCCGCTCTTTGTCGCTCAGTCCATAAAAGAATAACTTCGCCAGTTTCCAGTCTATTTAATGGACGCCAATCAACCAACTCGGAATCCCCTGACGAGATCGGCTCTAAACTAAACTCGAGACTAGAAAGATTTTGAGATTCAGCAACACCGCGTAAGCCAAGAAGTGCTTCATTTGAAACAGATACACTTAACGTTCCGTCTTCCTCGTAGACGAATCCGACGCGGCTCTCTACAGGCTGAATTTCGCTCTGCACTGCTTCTCCGCTACTTCCCCTTGGAGCAAATGCAGAAGGCGTAATGTCAAACTCACTACCGTCTGTATTGACTACGATGATAGAGCCATTTGCCGTTTTTAGATCAACAACTTCGCCAATGTTTTCAAGAGACAAGCTCACGAAAACATTCAGACCTCTGTCCAGAACATGAAGCTCCTTATCGTAGTTTTCGACGACCACCCACAAGTCGAGATAACTGGCAAGAAACTCTGGAGACACCCCTTGGTCCTCCGACGAAGGGGAAACATAATCTATCTCTTCATTTCCAGCCCAAAGAAAACTTGGTAATGAAATCTCAAGCAGCAAAAGCAAGAACAGATTAGCGATGCGAGAACAGATGGCTTGCGACATTCTCCACTCCCTGAGTTTTTGAAACCTTGCAACCTTCTGGCATGGTATTAACTCCCGCTCCAAAACCTCCGGAGTGACTACCGGCGAGACCCCACTCACCATCTACCAGAGCAAAGACAGGCGCCCCACTTGTGCCTTCCTCGGTTTGACACAACGAATGTATACAACCATTTTCTACGCGGAATGCTCGGCAAACGGGACTATTGTCGACCCACACTTGCCTCGTTGGCTCTCCAGATGTCTGAATATTTAAGTGGCTGATAAGATTGTTTGGGCCAAGTATCATCAACGGCTCTAGACCGGTTACGCTATGGATTTTTGGCTCTTTGCTCCCCAATGGCAACTTTGAGATATCGGAAACTTCAGCTTCAAGAATTATTCCATCCGTCGGAACCTGTAATTCTCCAAAATACTCCAGACCGGTGAGCCGTTCTATGTCCGGCAATACATCTGCATTCCGTTCAAACACCGCACGCAACTTGTCGCGGTTAGAAACCGGTCCCAGCTTAAATCTGACTTCGGGTAAACCAAGGAGATTCCACCCACGGTCGGGGATAATCTTCTCGCAGTACTCCCCGTTCGCCTCGCGTTCTTCACAATCAGTCGCGGAATCGGGTACTCGCTTGCTAAAGCAGTGCCTCGCAGTCAGGAAGTAGGTAAAATCCTGATCTATAAAAAATCCGGTGCATGATACAAACGCGTCGGTTTCTTTTGATCGCACTACTTCTCGAACACCAATCCGAGCTATTAGTTGATCGGAAACGCCAGCAATATTGCTTTCGACGAAGCAATTTTCCCGATACATTTCGAGAGTTGCCACCCAATCGGCTGACGATGGCTTTGACCTAACCCGGTATGCACTATATCGGCCGCCGCGTGATCCCTCTTTGAAGATTTCATAGGCCGCTTCGGTGCACAGTCGCCCACGCTCTGTCTTTTCAAGTTCGCACGCTACCCTGAAAATTTCTGCGTCCTCTTCCGACCAACCGCTTGGCGCATTTTCTGGGCTACATTCCGTAACAGAAACTGTTTGGTCTGAGTCTCGCGTTACTTCGGATTGACCCGAAAAACCCCAGCCGTCACGGTCTAGAAATCGATTCAAGATTGTCTCTAGCTCATCATCTCCTGATACGCTCTCTCCACTGCTGAGAGAGGCCGCAAAATTCTGCACCGCGACGGCTGCAATAGTGCTTTGCTGCAATGGCAGTTCACTCAGGTTTGTCGAGCAAGGGCAAGAGCCAGTCCAACAGCAAATGGGATTCGGCATAGGCTTTGTCGGATCATATGGCACTGAAAAGCGTTTCACACTCAACCCAGAGAACTGAGTAGGCGCGAGTAACGAGCCGTCACAGTTCTCACATGAGCCGGTAATACAACATATCGGAACAGGTGTATCTGGAAACACCCGCCCGGTCTCCTGCGAGAGAGACAGACCTGGAATCCACGCCAGCGCAAAAGCCAGAAGTATCGATACTAGTTTCATGCTTCGACCTCTTCAATTTCAAGTATGGAATACCGTGAGTCAGCGCTCGACGTGCTGCAAACAGAAGCATTGATGCAGATCAACGCCGTACCCGTCTTCTCGACGACATTGAGGTTTTGAAGAGTCAAAATAGTCGTTGCTGACGATGCCGCTGGTACTCTTTCAAATTGCGCTGGAAAACCCGAAGAAAAGGCGGGTGTATCTAGAACTGTTTGGATACCAAACCCCTCTTTTGGAGTTTCGTTTCGAACAACGGTTAGACCATCACCTTCAGATACTCCAAATAAGCGAACCTGCGAAACTCCGTCTTCACACAGGTTCATGCTAATCGACGGACGGTTCTGCGCCTGTTCGCCAACAGAACCGAAAAACTTAATTTTCTGACAATCTGAGGAAACAGATGCAAAGTCGGAACCAGAACTCTGCCCAGCTTCAATCTCGGACTGCGGACCCTGTGGAAGGTTTTGCCCCGTCGTGCCTCCGGCCAAAAAACCATCGCACGCACCCACTAGAATCAATACGGACCCGAAGAAAGTTAAGCGAATATGTTTCAAAGAAACCTTCGGTAGATTGACCATAATCTTGTCCAATATCGATAAAAATAGATCTAATTTTACATACGAACCGTTATCATATTTTGGCCTATTGGTCACGCTGCGGCCGCATTGACTGACCCAGACACTAGCTAACTGCCTGATCCAACTTGCCTAAATGGCGTTGAAGCGTAGTACGATTGGTTCTTATCCTGCGGGCGGCCTCAGCGACGGAGAGCCCGTCCTGTTGTATGGCGCGGTGGGCGGCGAGGACTGTTTCGATATCGAGCGTGGGCGGTCTGCCAAGTCGGGTGCCGCGTTTTCGGGCAGCTTCTAGCCCCGCAATCGTGTTCTCTGCGATAATGTCGCGCTGGAACTCGGCGAAGGCGCTGAACAGGTGATAGACCAGCTTACCGCCTGGTGTGGTGGTGTTGATGCCTTCGCTGATTGAGCAAAAGTGGATGCCCTCGCGCTGGAACAGTACCAAGAGGTCAGCCAAATGTAAGACGGATCGCCCAAGGCGGTCGAGTTTGAAGACAACTACAGTATCGCCTTCGCGTAGCTCCGTCAGCATATCATCCAGTCCAGATCGGCTGGCGTTGGTGCCGGACACGCCATGGTCATCGAAAATCAAATCGCAAGCAACAGAATTGAGCGCGTCTCGCTGCATGCGCAGCTTCTGGTCTTTGGTCGAGACACGGGCGTAACCGATCCGCCGCCCAGGCGCGCTAATACTTGGCCAGATGCTCATACCGCCCCCTGCTCAAAAACGAACCTTTCTGAACAGGAGCTGCGCGTCGATAAATCGCCCGCGTATGCCTTTTGAAAACGCCGAATTCTGGCGTCTGTGAAATATAGCTCTTTCATAATCCTCCGAAAAGAGTCAGTGTTCAAAATCCTTCGATTATGATCACCCGCAAAGCTTTGCTTTTAAATGCTTTTGTTCTGTCTTTGGTCAGCTTTCCACAGATTTCTGCTGCTGATGGCTTTACCAGTGCAGATGTGCTGGAATGGCCGGAGGCAAGCCAAAATAACTACTTCCAAACGTCGGTTACGATGATTGGGATAGTGGCCACGCAAGTTGAAGGCCGCGAGCACATTGCCGAGTGCATTGATAGCTGGATGGGTGGAGGACAAGAGAGCGTCCCCAAACGCGCGGCAGTCATTCGTTCGGTGATGGAAGGCATCCCCGAATATCACCCACAAGCAGTCATTCTTGCAGTTATCGAGAAAGAATGTGGGAAATTTTGTGTCCTAAATTTCAGGCATTGCCAATCCGGCAGATTTGGTGACATCGGGCGTGCCAGATACTGATTGATCAATGGCTATTGCCTGTTCACGCTCAAAGCGTTTCTCCGCATCATCCACGATCTCTCCGGCGCGGTCTTTTACGCCGTTGAGTCTGCCTTCGCTTTTCGGGGCGTCGTCTTCGTTAATCTCGGTCTGCATATCTCCGATCTCGGCTTGGCCTGCGTGGATGTCATCGGCCAGAATACCCAATCGTTGCAACCTTTGCCTGTCCGCTTGAACGTCTTCCAATGTCGGCTCGGTGCCGTTCCAGAGTATTGTCGCGGCCAGATCACCGGAGACTTTCGATCCGTCTTCGCGGCGAATATCCCCGTTCTGGTCTTTGAAAACATGGGTGCCATCAGGCAGGCGCGCAGCGCGTTCCAGCTTCTCATCTAATGCGGACTGGCTGCGCTGGATTTCAAGCTGAACGCGCTCAAGGACGATTTCCAACCTGCTTTGGGCGTCCATCAAGACATTGGCGGTTTCCTCAAACAGCGCCGCATAGGCGGGATTGTTCGCCATCATGGCCTGTAAGCGCGTCAACGCCTCGGTACGGTCTTGCTTTGACCTGCCGGATGCGTCGGCGGTTCTTGCATTCGCCGGCAGGAAACGCCCGATGCGACCAACATCGCGGCCAGCCATCTCATTCTGAAGATCGTCAAAGTCCCGCGCTTGCTTGGCAAAACGCTGGGTTAGGTTCAAAATCTCTTCGTTATTTTCAAAATTCACAATGATATTATATGCTTGCAGGCGTTAAGTTTTGGTTAATCGCTCCACTGCGTTTGCAGTTTTGTCGCATTATATGCTACAATGGTGAAAAGGAGACCGATATGGCACGCAACCCCAGCATATCATTGACTGAGCACCAGCAGGAATTTGTCCAGGCTCTGGTTTCAAGCGGACGTTACCACGGCGTCTCGGAGGTTGTCCGTGCTGGCTTGCGTCTTTTAGAGGACGAAGAAGAACGCCGCGCTGCCGAACGGCAGATGCTGGAGGCTGGCATTAAGGCGGGTCTGGATGACATTAGGAAGGGACGTGTATCCGACTTTGATGCACAGCGGCTAATTGTCAAAGGGGAGGCCATTCTATCCGCCCGCTCAAGCTCAGAATAACGGCCAAAGCCGAAACCGACCTGTCCGAGATTTGGGCCTATATCGCGCAAGAGTCACCGCAGGCGGCAACATCTTTCGTCAACCAGATCGCCCAGCACTTTGAACCTCTGCTCCATCACCCGGAAATCGGTCCCTCCCGCGCAGATTTGGCCGCTGGCCTTCGCGTTCACTTTCACCGCAACTACGCGATCTATTATACCTTCACCAATACCGAGCTAATCATCGTCCATGTTGTACATGGTGCGCGCGATGTAGCGGCCCTCTTCAGTGATCAAGATGAAGAGGAAAACTGAATCGGGTTCTTCGCCAAAAAGCTGCGTAGCTGCGTGAATATCATGTGGCTGGGATCAATCGAAACGCGATGGTCTGCCGTGATGGCTTCAAGGTTTTGCTGCAACTTGAGCAAATCAAGCTCCATGAGCTTGTGTTCCAGTTCGATCTTGAGGTAGCCCGCCGTCCACCTGTTGGCCAGATCGGTTTGAACCCGTTCGATTTCGGCAACAAGGCTCTCCAGTTCGCGTTGGCACTGAACTACGGGCGCTGAAGCCTCGGCCAGTTTGCGCCTCATGCTTGGCGATTTACACAAGACCCGTATCCCCATCTCGAAGACTAACAGACCAACTTGTTCGTCGGTGGGTGGTCGGTTGCTTGAGTATTGGCGGTCTATCAAGTCAACGAAAGCGCCACTGTCCGCAACGGCTTCCATAAGCAACGTGCCCTGACGTTCGATCTTCCCAAATGGAAATAGATAGCAGCCAGCATTGTTGAAGCTTGTTTTGTTGGTGTGGACAGCAGCGAAAAGCTTCTTCCGAAGCTCCCAATAGGTATCGCGAATAGTCTTCTCTGAAATCCCCGATTCAGCATTCAAATCCTTGACGGTTTTGGCCTCGGCGAATCCCTTCAGAATCTTCAAAAACCGATATTCGGAGAGCTTCGCTCCAAGCACATATCTGTTGTGGGGGCGCGATTTCTTGGCCTGTTTTTGTCTCTGATATTTCCGTTTTTTCATCATATTATTAATCACTTACAGGCAGGCGTTTCGCGGTTCTGCTTCCGTGGCCAGATTTACAGCCCCATGGCGCACAGCTTACAAATCTACTTGTGCTGCCACAAAGGGCACGCCGCCCAGACGGGCACACAGGGCAAAATAGCCCATCCAAAACGAGAAGACCAAACCACCGCTGAGAACCCCGTTTTCAGTGCCCGATACCGCTGTGCCTTCGCACAGGTCAACAGAAACGAGAAAGGAAAGACATGCACTATCCAAATCACTACCCCGGCCAAGGAGGTCGGGGTCCGGGTGAAGACCTAAAAGGCGGCTTTGCAACATGCGCCGCCGCGATGGTCTCCATCGTCATCAGCCCTCCCTTCTACGAGTTCACAGCTCCCTACGTCTGGGAATTGTCTCGCCGAAGCTACGGGCCTGAAATGGTCAATTTCATCATGGTCTGTTGGATGATTCTGACTTGGCCTCTGACGTTCTTCGCAGCTCGCGCCGCGATCATCGCAGGGCTGACAGTGGCAGGTGTCTACATCGCCTACCGACTGATCTGAGACAATCTGACTGGCTGCGCTGAGGTGGCCAGACATCAAAACTGAAACGAAACATGAAAGGAAACCAAATGCCTAAGATCATTGAACGCGAAGTCGGAAAGATTGTTCACCGCCAGAAGGTCAAGACCTTCGGTGACAAGGTGAAGGAATTCCTCGAAGGACTCGCCGGATTTATCATCATCATGGCAATCATCGGCGTCTTCATCGGTGGTTGATCCGACCAACAGGATGGCGGCTCTCTAAAAGCCGTCATCTCACCTCAAGCGAAAACTGAAATATGAAAGGAGACCCTCATGCGATTTGAGGAACAATACCCCTATGGCTCGGCGCGGTTCGCGCAAAGCCTCGAAATCAGCCGCGCCTTCAAGGCGAAGGGCGGCGTGCCCTTTGGCTTCTGTAATGGGCGCAAACTGTATCACTCCAAGAATGCTGGCATGCTGCTGATCGGCGGCGCTGGCTCGGGCAAGTTCACGTCCATCCTCGCGCATCTCATGGATGCTCCTGGTCGGAGCGGCGAGCCTGCACGCTATGCGATCTTCGATCCCAAGCGCGAACTGCGCGCGGTGATGGAGCCGTATTTTGCGCACGTGAAAGCGCGTGTGTACGAGATCAACCCGTACTTCACGCACGGCGTACAAGGTAATCGGCTCTCGCTTCTGAGTCACCTTACGCCTGATGGCCCGCGCCTCGTTGCAGATTGCCGCCGTGCGGCGCGAACATTTCTGCCCGAAAGCGGCGGCGGAGACTCAGCCTTCTTCGATCAGAAAGGGCAGAACTGGCTTGATGCCCTGATGCGCGGCCTTGTGCATCTGGATGGCAGCGTATCCCCGACTTCACTTTATGAACTGATCGGCATGGTGCGCTCGTACCCCGATGCCTGGGAAGAGACGGCTGAGGTGATGAGCGCTCTTGGTGAACGCGATCTTCGCATCACTTTCGATGAGATGCTGGATATGGCAGCCGAGAGCCGCCGCACCTTTGACTCTGTCATGGGCGGCATCAGCAATGCGCTGGCCTTCATGAACGATCCGCGCCTGCAAGCCTCGCTTGTTCGAACAGGCGAGGCAGATTTCACACTGGATGTTCTCTGCGAGAAGACAAGTGATCCCGTCTTCGTCTTCTTTGTCATGCCTCCGGAGATGACCGAGCAGAATGCTGCTGTCATTCGACAGTTCTTCTCGACCCTGCGCACGCTCAAGCAACTGCATCCCGATGCGCCGACGCTCAATCTGGTGATTGATGAAGCCGCCCAGCTCGGGCGCTTCCCCGAGATTGCCGAATTCTATTCGATTGGGCGTGGCTTCGGACTTTGCCCCGTCTGCGTCTATCAGGACATCGGTCAAATCCGAAACAACCTCGGGCCAACGGGTGCAATGACACTCTCGGCGAGCGCCGATCTGGAGGTCTATCTCGGCGGCGGCATCTCGGATTTGGAGACCGCACGGCACTTAAGCGCCAAGCTCGGCAACCAGACGTTGGAGCTGGATGATCATCTCACCCAGCACCGTGCTGAGCGTGAGATGCGCGTAGCGATGCACGATGCGCTCTTTGGAAACAAGGGCGGTGCCATTCGTACAGGGCTTGCGATGAAGGCGCTGGATTATGAGCGCGGGCATAAGCGCAAGCAGGCGCGCGCACTCATGACGCCCGAGGAAATCCTCGGGATGAGCCACAAGCAATCGCTGGTGATGGCTTCGGGATACGGCATTCCGCCGTTCCTTGCGGACAAAAGCCCGTACTTCGCCATGCCGCGTTACTCCGGCCTCTATGCGCCGAACCCGTACTTCGACCGCGATCTCTCAAAAGTCAAAATGCCTGGCCGCTTCAAACTGAAGCAATCTCTCAAGGTGATCACGGAAGCCGTTCCTTCGGCGCTTGCTGATCTGCCGCAATACCAAAACGGGACGTGGAGCTTCATCGAAGGCCATCGCCCAAACGTCTGAAAACTGGAACCAACATAAAGGATAACGCCATGAAACTTGAAACGATCACTTGCCGCGACGGCACGGAAATTTGCCATGAAACAACCGAAGGTGGTATTATGAAAGTAGAGCAATGCGTATCGAATGATGCTGCGCTTTCCGCCTCCGCTGTTCGGCATGAGGCACCTCAAGGACGTGACGGACAATTTGAACATCCGCATGTTGCGGATGCGGAACAACGCACGCTTGAAGTCGGAAAGGAGGGTGCAGCCATGAACGAGAACAATGAAAGTCAGGGTTTCCGCTTCACGCTGAATTCAGCGGCCAAGCCCGGCCTTGGGATCGATACAACGAAGTATCAGGCCTACCTCGATGATCCATCGCTTAGCGAGGCTCAAAAAGAAGAGATCGTGCAAGCGCTTTGGAGCATCATCACCGCCTTTGTGGACCTCGGCTTCGGCGTTCATCCTCTCCACGAGGTACTGGGCCAAGAAGCCTGTGGAAAACTCGGGGCGACACTTGAAGTGCAAGGCAACAAGGATTCTAATGAATCCAAGCCTGCAAACACTTTGAGCAAAGAATTCGAGCGCGCCAGCGATGATACGTAATCGCGACCCGCCAGAGATTAGGAGTCGATATGAAAGTACATTTAGAAAAGGATGTTGGAATCGGCACGAAGGCAGTCATCTACTGCCGCGTGTCCGATCCTAAGCAGACCACACGCGGTGATGGGCTGAACTCGCAAGAGACCCGCTGCCGCGAGTTTGCCAAGTACAAAGGGTACGAAGTCGTTGCCGTCTTCAAAGATGATATGTCGGGCAAGTACTCTATGCGCCCTGGCATGAAAGAAACGCTGTCCTTTTTACGCCAACGTCGGAAGACACCGCATATTCTGATCATCGACGATATCACGCGGCTTGCTCGCGGGCTTGAAGCCCATATCAAGCTCCGCGCAGATATAAGTGCCGCAGGCGGAATCCTTGAAAGTCCTTCGATTGAATTCGGAGAAGACTCAGATTCGATCTTAGTCGAAAACCTGCTGGCATCTGTTTCCCAGCACCAGCGACAAAAGAACGGCGAGCAAACTAAAAACCGCATGCGCGCACGACTTCAAAATGGTTATTGGCCTTTTCAGGCACCAATCGGATATCGCTATGAGCGCTCCAGCGCTGGCCATGGCAAGGTCTTGGTGCGCGATGAGCCCAATGCGTCGATCTTGCAAGAAGCGCTCGAAGGCTACGCCAGCGGTCGCTTCCAGACGCAAGTCGAAGTGAAACGCTTCCTTGAGCGCCAGCCTGCCTTCCCCAAGGACCTGAATGGCAAAGAAGTTCGCAACCAGCGTGTCTATGAGATGCTGGCGCGTTGTCTTTATGCAGGCTATGTCGAGCATGCCGATTGGGGCATTTCGGTTCGCAAAGGCCAGCATGAAGGTCTCATCTCTTATGAGTACACACCTGAAGATTCAGGAGCGGCTGACGAGCACAGCCACGGCTCCTGCCCGCAAAGACATCTCGTTGGACTTCCCGCTTCGTGGCTTCATCCAGTGCGATGATTGCGGAGCAGCTCTGACCGCCTGCTGGTCAACCAGCAAGACGGGTAAGAAGCACCCCTACTATCTTTGTAAGACCAAGGGCTGCGAAAGTTATCGGAAGTCGATCAAGCGCGATCAGATCGAAGGCGACTTCGAAAAACTGCTCCAGCGCCTGGAGCCGTCCGAAGGCCTCTTCAAGATCGCTAAGGCGATGTTCAAAGACGTCTGGGATACGCGTCTCGCGCAAGCTGCGGACACGTCGAAGACGCTCAAGCGAGATATCCACAAGATTGAGAAACAAATCGAAGCCCTGCTCGACCGCATAGTTGAATCGGGCGTTGGCAGCGTGATTGCGGCTTATGAGAAGCGCATCGGCAAGCTAGAAAGCGAAAAGGCGCTGCTCGAAGAGCGGGTGGCGATGGGCGGCAAGCCGAAGAACACTCTAGAGGAGTCGTTCGAGCTCGCGCTACGCTTTCTGTCAAGCCCTTGGAATATCTGGAAAAATGGTCGGATTGAGTGGCAAAAAACGGTGCTTCGACTGGCCTTTTCGGAGCCTGTTCGATACAGCCGAAATCAGGGTGTTCGAACCCCTATTTTTTCTTTCCCTTTCAAGGTGTTGGAGGGATTTTCAACTGCCGAAAGTGAAATGGCGCACCTGAGAGGATTCGAACCTCTGGCCTCTGCCTTCGGAGGGCAGCGCTCTATCCAGCTGAGCTACAGGTGCCTTGGCCGTTAGCTAACCTTGTTCCAATCCGGGTGCAACTGAAAATCGTGATTGTTGCACCCTCTTTGAAACCAAAATCAGGCGAAAAGATCATGCGCCAATTCAAGCGCTTCGATCAGTGTGTCGACCTCATCCGTCGTGTTGTAGAGACCAAAGCTGGCACGGCAGGTCGCCGTGACGCCCAGGTGATCCATAAGCGGGCCCGCACAGTGATGCCCGGCGCGGACGGCAACCCCTTTTTTGTCCAGAATCGTGGATACATCATGGGCATGGCCGGCCCCGTCCAGCGTAAAGCTGAAGATGGCTGCCTTGTCTGGCCGCGTGCCCTGAACCTGAAGCCAGTTGAGACCGTTCAGGCGCTGCATGGCATAGTCCCGCAGGCCGGATTCATGGGCGGCAATGTTGTCCATTCCCAAATCCATCATGTATTCCAGCGCAACGCCCAGGCCAATTGTTTGGACAATGCCGGGTGTTCCGGCCTCGAACTTCATTGGCGGGTCGTTGTAGATCACCTGATCCTTGCTGACCTCTTTGATCATGTCACCGCCACCGACAAAGGGGCGCATCTCGGCCATTCGTTCGGACTTGATATAGATCGCACCCGACCCCGACGGGCCATACAGCTTGTGGCCGGTAATGGCGTAAAAGTCGCAACCGATGTCCTGCACGTTCACCGGCATATGCACCGCGCCCTGACTGCCATCAACCAGCACCGGGACGCCCCTTGCATGTGCACCTTCGGTGATGGCTTTGACATCCACAACGGTGCCCAGAACATTGGAACATTGCGTCACGGCCACGAGTTTGGTTTTCGGGCCGATCGCATCGATCACCGCCTGCGGATCCAGCCCGCCGTCAGCATCCACATCCACCCACTTCAGAACAACGCCCTGCCGTTCCCGCAGGAAATGCCAGGGCACGATGTTGGCGTGATGCTCCATGACGCTCAGGACGATCTCATCCCCGGCTTCCAGGCGCGGCATGGCCCAGCCATAGGCAACCAGATTGATCCCTTCGGTCGTTCCTGAATTCAGAACGATCTCATCCTCGTTCGATGCCCCCAGGAAACGGACGATGATGCCGCGAACAGCTTCGTATTTCTCGGTCGACAGATTGGACAGATAGTGCAATCCACGGTGAACATTCGAATACTCTTCGGAATAGGCGCGGGTCACCGCATCGATGACGACCCGAGGTTTTTGAGCCGACGCACCGTTGTCCAGATAGGTCAACGGCTTGCCATTCACCTGACGTGACAGGATCGGAAAGTCAGAGCGAATTTTCTGCACATCATACATGATACGGTTTTCCTAGACAGGCGCGGCCGGTGTTAAATACAGGACGAAGGGAACCGCAATCAGGGCTGACAACAGAATCACGGCGAAGGACTTCCAAAGGGATCCGAATTGATGCGCTTCGTTCAGGAAATGAAGCGTGATGTAAAGGCTCAGGATCGCCGTCGCGAACAGCATCATCATCATCAGAAACGGCATCGTCAGGCTTAGAACAAGGGTCATGACCAAGGCGACGATTTGCAGGAACTGCAACCACACCGTCAGAACCATCAGATCGTCAAAGCTTGCTTTGCCGCCTATCGCTTTTCCGACGACGAAAAACGCAAGGATGCTCAGCAGCATTGCTCCGGCGGATCGCAGCAAAACAACGGGGATGCTTTCGGGAGGCGGTGCGATTTGACCTTGCGGCACGGGCACCGACAAATCGATTCCCAACTGCACGAGACAGTTCAAAACCACTGCCAGCGCAAAGGCCAACCACAACCCTTCCCGCCCTGGTTTCAGGGACAACAGCTGGCGGGCGGCTTGGTCTGGGCTTCTGATCGTCAGAACCGCCAGAGCGCCAAGGGAATTGATAGTCATGCAGCGGACCTTTGTACTTGTCTCAGACCGGATAACCAGAACCAGACAAAAACAGCAACCCAGACGACACCCACAATTGTCAAAGCGGGCCCGGGCCCGATGAACCCGGCAACCAGACCATTCAACAAGACCAGGGGGGCGGATGCCAACAACGCCCAGAACAGGGCCAGTCGTGCGCCATAAGCAGTGCCCTGCCCGCCCGTCATCCGCGCCGCCCAATACGAAATCAGCGCCAGCGTGTAGAAAAACAACGGCAGTATGAACACCGACCCCAGCAAAGCGCCGCCCAAAAGCATGTTCAGCTCGACGCCTTCAAGATGCGCTTTGCGGGCAAGGCTGGGCATTTGCGCGACAAAAGCCACCAAGCAAAACGCCATGACAAACACCAGCGCCCTGTCTTCCCGCTGACCCATTTCAAGAAGCCGGCGCACCACGCGCCCCGGCCCCCGGTATGTAGCCAATATGTCTGACGAGACGGCCATCAGCTACGACGCGCCAGCCACCCTTCCAGACGGCTTACGATCTCTTCCGCCAAGGCGCTGTCTTCGATCTCATCCACCGCTTCGGCAAGAAAGGCCAAAGTCAGCATGTTGGTTGCGTCCTTGACCGGCACGCCACGGGACCGCAGATAGAACAGCGCGGTTTCGTCGATCGCACCCGAGGTCGAGCCATGCGAACACGCCACGTCATCGGCATAGATCTCAAGCTCGGGCTTGGCGAGGAACTGGCTGTCATCATCCAGAAGCAGCGATTGGCTGATCTGGTAACCGTCGGTCTTCTGGGCGCCTTCCTTCACGAGGATCTTGCCCTGAAACACGCCCGTCGCCCCGTTGCGCAGCACTTTCTTGAACACCTGACGGCTTTCGCAGTTCACCGCATCATGGGTGATGAAAACCGTGTCGTCATGATGGAAGTCGCCATCGCCAACACAGGCTCCGGCCACATGGGCGACCGCGTCATCGCCTGTCAACTCGACGACCTGCTCATTGCGGGTCAGCACGCCATTCACGGTCAAAGTGAAGGATTTATAGACCGATTCCGTGCCCAGACGGGTGAACATATGGGTCGCGGCCCGGCGTTCATGGTCCCTGCCCTGGGCGCGCACATGGTGCAGCGTGCCCTTGTCGGCGATGTCGATCTCCATGCATTTGTTGAAGCGTGACGCAGCCGGACCGGTTTCCAGAATGGTGGCCTCGGCCCCGCTTTCGACGCGAATGACGTGGTGCAGGATCGCATCCGAGGTTGGCGACGCATGACGATAGATCAGGTTGATCGGTTTGGACGGTTTGCCGGTGACATGAATGGCCACACCATCCGACGCAAAGGCCGTATTTAGCGCCGCCAGCGGACGCTGGACCGGAGACTGACCGCGCGTCTCAAGCACGCCATACAGGTCTTTCGCCCAATGAATGTCCTTGCAGCAGATATCCTCGAGCCGGTCGATGGTCACGCCTTCCAGCGTCAGGTCGTCCGACTCTTCGGCGCTGAATTCACCGTCCACGAAGACGATGTTCAGCCGGTCGAGTCCGCTGAACATCAACGGCTCGTCATCGGCAAACACCGCAGCCGGAGGCGCGTCTGGCGAGACCAGAGTGTCCGGTTGAGTGTATTTCCAATACTCGTCACGCCGTCCGGGCAGACCAGTTTCCAGAACACGGGCCAGCGCGTCTTCGCGCGCGGCGCGGGTGCATCCCGCGTCGGGCATGGTCAAGGCAGACAGCCGGGCCTCGGTCGCGGATTGTTTGACTTCGGGCAAGGCCATCAGTTCACCTCGGCAAGAATGTCGGCATAACCGTTGTTTTCAACCTCAAGCGCCAGATCTGGGCCTCCGGTTTTGACAATGCGGCCATCGGCCATGATGTGCACGACGTCGGGTTTGATGTGATCCAGCAGGCGCTGGTAATGGGTGATGACCAGGAACCCGCGACCTTCATCGCGCAGCGCATTCACACCTTCGGCGACCAATTTCATCGCATCCACATCCAGACCCGAGTCGGTTTCGTCCATGATGCACATCTTGGGTTCCAGCATGGCCATTTGCAGGATTTCATTGCGCTTTTTCTCACCGCCCGAGAAACCCACATTGACCGGACGCTTGAGCATATCCGCGTCGATCTTCAGCGTCTTGGCCTTGGCACGCACTTCCTTGAGGAAATCCGCGGCGGACAGCTCGTCCTCACCCCGCGCCTTGCGCTGTGCATTCACGGCGGTGCGCAGGAAGGTCATGTTGCCCACGCCCGGAATTTCGACCGGGTACTGGAAGGCCAGAAACACGCCGGCAGCGGCGCGCTCTTCCGGTTCCATCTCCAGCAGATCGTCGCCATTCAGCGTGGCGGAACCCTCGGTCACTTCGTACCCGTCGCGGCCCGACAGCACGTAGCTGAGTGTTGACTTGCCTGACCCGTTCGGCCCCATGATCGCGTGTACCTTGCCGGCTTCAACCGTCAGGTCCACACCCTTTAGGATCTGCTTGTCTTCTTCTTCAAGCTTCACGTGCAGATTCTTGATTTCCAGCATTTTTTATCCTTTTGCGTATCGCAGGGGGCACCGTGGCCCCGAAACCTTCTTATCCCAGCAACTTGCGGATCAGACGCGCGACGATCCAGCCCAGGATCGCCCCTCCGCCAACCGCCCAAACCGGGTTGATGAATTCCATGTGGTTGATGTTGACGTAAGCCATACCCAGCAGACCGCCAAGAACCGGCAACGCGTAACCCAGCCAGGTCAGCACGTCTTCTTTCCGGATGCCGCTTCGTGACGCCCGCGTCATCAGCCAACCGACCCTTCCAGCGAGATTGCCACCAGTTGCTGCGCTTCCATGGCGAACTCCATCGGCAGTGCTTGCAGAACGTCCTTGCAGAACCCGTTGACCACCAAAGCCACGGCCTCTTCTTCATCCATGCCGCGCTGACGGCAATAGAACAGCTGATCGTCATCCACCTTGGATGTCGTCGCCTCATGCTCAACACGGGACGAGTTGTTCTTGACCTCGATATACGGAACCGTATGCGCGCCGCATTTGTCGCCGATCAGCAAGCTGTCGCACTGGGTATAGTTGCGGCTGTCCTTGGCCTTCGGGTGCATCGAGACCAGACCGCGATAGGTGTTCTGCGCCTTGCCCGCACTGATGCCCTTGGACACGATGCGCGACTTGGTGTTCCTGCCCAGATGAACCATCTTGGTGCCGGTATCGGCCTGCTGATAGTTGTTGGCAATCGCGATCGAATAGAACTCACCCTGGCTTTCGTTGCCGCGCAGGATGCAGGACGGGTATTTCCACGTCACGGCCGAGCCGGTTTCGACCTGCGTCCACATCACCTTGGACCGGTCGCCCCGGCAATCGGCGCGCTTGGTCACGAAGTTGTAGATCCCGCCCTTGCCGTTCTCATCCCCGGGGAACCAGTTCTGAACGGTCGAGTATTTCACTTCGGCGTCTTCTTCGACAATGATCTCGACCACGGCCGCGTGCAGCTGCGCGGTGTCGCGCTGGGGCGCGGTGCAGCCTTCCAGATAGGACACGTACGAGCCTTTGTCCGCGATGATCAGCGTACGCTCGAACTGGCCGGTGTTTTCGGCGTTGATTCGGAAATAGGTGCTCAGCTCCATCGGGCAGCGGACACCGGGCGGAATGTAGACGAAGGACCCATCCGAAAACACCGCCGAGTTCAAAGTTGCATAAAAGTTGTCCGACACCGGAACCACAGTGCCCAGATACTTTTTGACCAGCTCAGGATGTTCCTTGATCGCTTCGGAAATCGAACAGAAAATCACACCGGCCTTTTTCAGCTCGGCCTGAAAGGTCGTGCCGACGGACACCGAGTCAAACACCGCGTCCACAGCAACCTTGCGACCCTCGGCCGGAGCATCCTCAGCACCTTCGACTCCGGCCAGAATCATCTGTTCTTTCAAAGGGATACCAAGCTTTTCGTAAGTGGCCAGCAGCTTGGGGTCGACATCGTCCAGCGATTTGGGTTTCTCTTTCATCGATTTCGGACGCGCATAGTAATACTGGTCCTGAAAATCGATCTCGGGATACGTGACCATGGCCCATTTCGGTTCTTCCATCTTGGTCCAGCGCTCAAACGCGGCCAGACGCCACTCGGTCATCCATTCTGGTTCTTCATTCTTTTCCGAGATCAGACGAACGATGTCCGGGTTCACACCTTTCGGCGCGTACTCCATTTCGATGTCCGTGTCCCAGCCGTATTTATAGGTTCCGACCTCACGCACCGCATCCACGGTTTCCTGATCGACACCCTCTTTCACCTGGGTCTGGTCCAAAGCGGCCATAACTTACCCTCCGTCAGATCACGCGGCGCGCGCGCGATGCTTTTTCTCTTTCTCAAGCCACGTTTCGGCGAAACGCAGCACATCTTCTTCCGTTGTCCGAGGTCCCAGCGATACGCGGATTGCACTGCTGGCCGTTTCCTCGTCAAATCCCATGGCGGTAAGCACCGCGCTGGAACGAACCTTGCCGCTGGAACAGGCAGAGCCCGCACTGACCGCAAATCCCGACAGGTCCATTTGCATGACCTGGGTTTCGCCCTTCCACCCGGGCGCAGCAAAACACAAGGTGTTCGGCAGGCGTTGCCGCCCTTTCCCGACAAAAATAGGTGATTTTACAGCAGCCTCAAGAGCGTTTTCTAGAATATTTCTAAATTCTTCAACCTGCTCCCAAACACCACTGGCAAGGTCACGTGCTGCCGCTTCAGCTGCGGCGCCGAACCCCACGATTCCAATGACATTTTCCGTTCCAGACCGGCGACCCATTTCCTGGCCGCCCCCCTTGATCTGTGCCGCCAGATCGGTTCCGCGTTGCATCACAACGGCACCGACACCCTTTGGACCGCCCAGTTTATGCGCAGAGACCAGGGCCATCTGGGCATTCATCCAGTTGAACGCGACGGGCAGCTTGCCAAAAGCCTGTGTGGCGTCTGTCACGGCCAGACCGGACGGCAGTGATTGAACAATCCCCGTCTCTGAGTTTGCCAGTTGCAATGCCGACATTTCAGGTGCGGTTACCTGCACGTCTCCGGCCTCGGAAACCGTAAGATTCTCTTTGATCCAAGCTCTTACCGCGTCATGTTCAATCGCCGCGCCGTGCAATTGGCGCCCCGACAATGCCAGCGCCGCACCTTCGGTTGAACCAGATGTAAAGACGATATCCGCCCCATCCGCCCCAAAGGCCGATGCAACTTGGGCCCGGGCGCGCTCGATCAGAGCTTTGGCGGCCCGACCTTCCGCATGAACCGACGAGGGATTGCCGCAGACATCCATCGCCGCAATCATCGCGTCCCTCGCTTCGGGGCGCAGCGGCGTTGTTGCATTGTGATCCAGATAAACACGTTTCATGGATACATCTTTTTGCCGACAGGCTTCATTTCATATCCCGCCCGTTCAGATCATTCATCTACAACGGAAAACAGGCTCGGAACGGCCGGGCACGGGGCGAGGTCGTTCTTGATCACATCTGACAAACGGGTTTGATGCAGGAACACATAGACATGCGCGCTGAGACTTTCCCAAAGCCGATTGGTCAATGATTGAGCGCGGCTGCCGGACGAGGCCCCTGACGCTCCGGCCCCTTTTTGCAGCGCATCAACGGTTTCGTCCACGGCCGCCAGAATTTCGACGACACGAATTTCAGATGCCGGGCGTGCCAGTCGATACCCGCCGCCGGGCCCCCGCACGGAAGACACCATGTCCGCCCGGCGCAGTTTGACAAAGAGCTGCTCGAGATATGGTAACGAAATGTCCTGCCTTTCGGAGATTTCCCCAAGCGTCACCAGTCGTTCCGTCGGCTGGAGCGCAATATCCGCCAGGGCGACCATTGCGTAACGCCCTTTGGTCGACAGCTTCATTCCATGTCCCCTTTCAGCAGGATTTGCGCGAAATCATTGACGCCGACGTTGCCAGTGCGTATCTCCGACTGACAGCGCTGGTATGCGCCAAGCAATATAATTAGAACCGTTCTAAGGTGCCCGACGATTATCGTCAAGTATATCCGGGCATCGGTACGAAAAAGACAGGACCAAAGCACACATGCCCGAGGTGATTTTTCCCGGACCCGAAGGCCGCCTGGAAGGCCGCTACCACCCGCAAAAGGAAAAAGACGCACCGATCGCCATCGTGCTTCACCCGCACCCTCAGTTCGGCGGGACCATGAACAACAAGGTGGTCTACAATCTGCACTATGCCTTCTACAACATGGGTTTCACCGTGTTGCGCTTTAACTTCCGCGGCGTCGGTCGCAGCCAGGGCGAGTATGATCAGGGCGTGGGCGAGCTGAGCGATGCGGCGTCGGCGCTGGACTACCTGCAATCGATGAACAACAATTCGAAACACTGCTGGGTCGCAGGTTTCTCGTTCGGTGCGTGGATCGGTATGCAACTGCTGATGCGCCGCCCTGAGATCACGGGGTTCATCAGTGTATCGCCCCCTGCAAACATGTATGACTTTTCGTTCCTTGCCCCCTGCCCGTCTTCCGGCCTGATCATCAACGGCACCGCTGACAGGGTGGCGCCACCGGCTGACACGACCTCGCTGGTGAACAAGCTGCACGAGCAGAAGGGAATCACCATCACTCACACCGAAGTGGAAGGTGCAGATCACTTCTTTCAGGATCGTCATATGGATACGCTGATCACCAATGTCAGCGACTATGTGAAACGCCGCCTGACCGAGAACACCCGCTGATGTCCGACACCATCACATCTCTTGCCGCCAAACTGGCCGAAGATACGATGAAGGTTATGGATGAGACAGGCGAAGACAGGTTCTTTGTCGAAGTTGGTGAAGTGCTCGGGGCCGCGTCTCAGTCTCTGGAAGAGGCGTTTCTGACGGAAATTCGTGTTCGGTTGGCTGAACGGAAAGCCAGGCAGTTCGTGATCAAACGCTTGTCTGCGCATCGTGCAAAGCAGAAGGCCATCGAAAAGCAATGACCGACCGTTTGTCGGCGCAAATCGCGTTTCTGAAACGGGCCGACGAACTGAAAATGGTCGAGCGGGCAAATGTCCTGCTTGATCAGTCCAGACCCGAAAATTCGGCCGAACACAGCTGGCATCTGGCCTTGTGGGCCCTTGTCATGGCCCCGTTGGCAGGGCCGGATGTCTCGATTGATCGGGTCATACGCATGCTGTTGCTGCATGACCTTGTTGAAATCGTTGTCGGCGACCATCCAATCCACCTTAAGACTGACTGGAACTTGGTTGCCAAAGCTGAGCAAGCTGCAGCCAAAGAACTGTTTGGGCTTTTGCCAAAGGATCAGGCCGATGCGTTTCACGCTGTCTGGCGTGAATTTGAAGAGGATCAGACCGCCGACGCCCGGTTTGCAAAGGTTCTGGATCGTTGTCAGCCACTGTTTCAGGTTCTGTGTGCCCCGAACCCAGATCCGGATCACGTGGACATAGCGCGTTCAAATCTCGAAGGCGGTCGCGCCGCCTATCTGGAACAGGTTTTTCCACTGGCCTACGAGCACGCCGCAAACCTGCTGGCTGGTGCAGATACGCAGGCCAACGCGTTTACGACACGGCTGGCGTTTCTGACCGAAGCTGATCGGCTGAAGTCTGTTCTTCGTGCCTCGCGGCTGATGGCGGGTGATCGTTTCGAAAACTCGGCAGAACACTCGTGGCACATCATGCTCTACGCCTGGGTCCTGGCTGAAAATGCGCCCACAGGGATCAGTGTTGATCGGGTCCTTCAAATGCTGTTGCTGCACGATATTGTTGAAATCGACGCTGGCGACAATCCGATCCACGGGCAGGTCGATCACGCAGCGCAAGCAGCCAAGGAACAAGCGGCGGCCAAGCGCTTGTTCGGGTTGCTGCCCGACACGCAATGCAACACCTTCACGACATTGTGGCACGAGTTTGAAGCGGCAGACAGCCCCGACGCCAGGTTCGCCAAAGCCGTTGATCGTTTTCAGACACCTGTCGCCAATCTGGAAACCGGTGGCGGATCGTGGGTCGATTACAAGGTAACATATGCCCAGCTTGAGGCACGCGTTCAGCCTGCGATTGCAGCAGGTTCTCCCGGGCTGTGGGATTGGCTGCAACCGCAACTGGCAGCACACTTCCAAAGCGTCGAGGCTGTACACCACTAGGCAGAAAAGAAAAAAGGAGCCCGACGGCTCCTTTTTCCCTGCTAAGCTCTACGTGGCGCTTAAAAAACACTACTACCATCAAACTGTTCAACCATGTTGGCTGCTTCAACTTCGACGGACCCCCCGTCAGCAAGCCACCCAATCGCCACTATCAGACCCGCAGCAAATATTACGGATTTCGAAAATGTCGTCATAACTCAAAACTCAATAACAAATCATAAAATACGTTGAGAAGACTACACCAATTCGATTCTCTGAATAGTCAGGTATACCTGACCTCAGATGGTATTCTCATATCCTCAGACCCAAAAAATCGCCTTGCCCACCCCTTCGGTTTCATGCTCAACGCGAGGGTATCTTTCCTGTTTCGAGGATCAAAATGCCCCAAGCGTATCTGTATCTGATGCTGGCTGTTGTTGCGGAAACCATTGGCACCACGGCCTTGCAGGCTAGTCAACAATTCACGCGGTTCTGGCCGTCCGTCCTTGTGGTCGTAGGGTACGCACTCGCATTTTACCTCATGGCGCTGACGCTGAAATACATGCCTGTCGGTATCGTTTATGCGATCTGGTCCGGTCTGGGCATCTTTCTGATCGCCGTGATCGGATTCATCGTGTTCGGCCAAAGGCTGGATTGGCCTGCGATCCTGGGGTTGACGTTGATCTTGTCCGGAATCCTGATCATTCACCTCTTTTCCAAGACTGCCGGTCACTGATCATCGGTTAGGGCTGGTATATTTTGTCGCGCCGCGCTATGCGCGCGGCAACTTCCCGTTCAAAGGCTGACCTCTCATGGACCTGCGCAACATCGCAATCATCGCTCACGTTGACCACGGCAAGACGACCCTGGTGGATGAGCTGCTCAAACAATCCGGCGCGTTCCGGGAAAACCAGGCCGTGGCGGAACGCGCCATGGACAGCAACGATCTGGAGCGCGAGCGTGGCATCACCATTCTGGCCAAGGCAACTTCGGTCGAATGGAAAGACACACGCATCAACATCGTCGACACCCCCGGCCACGCCGATTTCGGTGGTGAGGTCGAGCGTATCCTCAGCATGGTCGATGGCGTTGTCCTGCTGGTTGACGCCGCGGAAGGCCCGATGCCGCAGACCAAATTCGTGACGTCGAAAGCGTTGGCGCTGGGCCTGCGCCCGATCGTGGTTTTGAACAAGGTCGACAAACCGGATGCGGAACCTGACCGCGCACTGGACGAATGCTTTGACCTGTTCGCAAACCTCGGTGCCGATGATGATCAGTTGGACTTCCCGGCCATGTATGCCTCAGGCCGTTCCGGCTGGGCGGATATGGAGCTGGACGGCCCGCGCAAGGACCTGAGCGCACTGTTTGATCTGATCGTCGATCACGTTCCTGCCCCGAAACAGATCGCGCATAAGGGTGAGCCGTTCCGGATGCTGGCCACCACTTTGGGCAGCGATCCTTTCATCGGCCGCATTCTGACGGGTCGTGTGGAAAGCGGCACATTGAAAGCTGGCGACAGCCTGAAAGCCCTGAGCCGTGACGGATCGTTGATCGAGAACTTTCGCGCCTCAAAAATATTGGCATTCCGTGGGCTGGCACAGCAACCTATCGATGTGGCCGAAGCCGGTGACATCGTCACCATCGCCGGCATGAGCAAAGCCACCGTGGCGGATTCTCTGGTTGCTCCGCAGGTCGAAGAAGCCCTGCCTGCACAGCCCATCGACCCGCCGACGATCACCGTAACTTTTGGCATCAATGATTCTCCGTTGGCCGGTCGTGACGGCAAGAAGGTTCAGTCGCGCGTCATCCGTGATCGCCTGATGAAAGAAGCCGAATCCAATGTCGCGATTCGCGTCACCGACACACCCGGCGGCGAGGCTTTCGAGGTTGCGGGCCGCGGCGAATTGCAGATGGGTGTTCTGATCGAGAACATGCGCCGTGAAGGGTTCGAACTCAGCATCTCGCGCCCGCAGGTTCTGTTCCGCGAGGAAAACGGCCAGCGGCTGGAACCGATCGAGGAAGTCACCATTGACGTTGACGATGAATACTCGGGCGCCGTGATCGAAAAGATCACCGGGGCCCGCAAAGGTGAGTTGGTCGAGATGCGCCCGGCAGGTGCAGGCAAGACCCGCATCATTGCCCACGTACCGTCCCGTGGCCTGATTGGCTATCACGGCGAATTCCTGACTGACACCCGCGGCACAGGCGTTCTGAACCGCGTGTTCCATGGCTGGGCGCCGCACAAAGGCCTGATCCCGGGCCGCCGGGCGGGTGTTCTGATCTCGATGGAAAATGGCCAGGCCGTGGCCTATGCCCTGTGGAACCTGGAGGAGCGTGGCCGGATGTTTGTCGGTCCTCAAACGGATGTCTATCAAGGCATGGTGATTGGCGAGCATTCTCGTGACAATGATCTGGAAGTGAACCCGCTGAAAGGCAAGAAGCTGACAAACGTACGCGCCAGTGGCTCGGACGATGCGGTTCGTCTAACGCCGCATATTCAGTTCTCGTTGGAAGAGGCAATTGCCTATATTGACGACGATGAACTGGTCGAAGTCACCCCGAATGCGGTGCGCTTGCGCAAGCGTTATCTTGACCCGCACGAGCGCAAGCGGATGGCCAAGTCGGCCTGATTTACCCGGCGGACCGCTGCCGCAATCGGAAACAATTGCCCAAGTGTGGCAATTTTGCGTCCAAATGGACAAAAGATAAAAACCGGACAACCGGGCACTACGCCCGGTTTTCCATTGAAAAGATTAATATTTCTTCTTTAGGTTGCATTAATTCTCCATCACTCCCCCAATCCACATATTGTGATTGAGACCCGTTTAAGGTGAAAATGTGCCAGTTGTGTGACGTCGTTCATAAACACACTCGCTTCGGTGGTTCATATGAACACGTAGTAAAGTATCGAGTTTCGAGGAGTTCCAAATGGGTATCCGGTCCCGCAATATCCCGCTGTATTTTGTTGCTACGACGTTTTTGTTTTCGCCCGCGGGCGAAGCTTTCGCAGCCGGAACATGTACCGTTCAAACAGCCAGACAATCCGCAGCATCCGCACAGGTGTTATGTGAGTGCGACGCTGTGACATCGGGTATGATCCGATACATTCAACGCCGGCACGATTTCGATCAAATTCTGGCGCGTGTCGGAGCTGAATGTACACCACTTGCAGACTTGCTTTCTGATTTTCCCACGGCCTCGATCGGCGCAAGTGATCAGCGATCCGGAGATGGTCCGTCCGATGAGACAGTCGACAGCAGCCCGGATTTCGGAGGAGGCGGCGGTTCAAGCGGTGGATCTGGCGGCATAAGCGGTGAAAACGGCGGCACCGGCGGCGGTGGCACTGGCCGAGGGGGCGAAGGCAGCGGCTCTGGCGGCGGCGGCGAAAACGAAGGTGGCGGCGAAAACGAAGGCGGCGGCGAAAACGAAGGCGGCGGCGAAAACGAAGGCGGCGGCGAAACGTTCTAATTGGGAAGCAATATTACCGGTGCAAGACACGATTGCACCGGTATTCAGTTTGTCAAAAAGACTTTCAGGTTTCCTCAGCTATGGCCGTACACACCAACCCAACGTCCGGGCCGGTTCGGGTCTTGCATACGAAGAAACAGATACCGCGTTGCTGTCCAGGGTTTGATACGGTTTGTGAGGTTGTCCAAAACCAAATCACCGTTTGAAGAGCGGTACACCAGCACCGCGTGAGGCACCCGACGCGTGTCCAGAACCGTAGCGATCAACAGTTTACTTGGATCGACGCCTGCATGGATCAAATCCCTTTTCTTCAACAGCGCGAAGTCTTCGCAATCGCCACCCCTGGCTGTCGGAAGCGCCCAACGCTCAGTCATCTTGTACTGAGATTGATCGGTGACTTCTCGCGTCGATCTGTTCACGCGCCGATTTACCTGTTCGACAACCTTCAGTTCTTGCTGGCTGGACATGGATACGGATCGTTTTCCTGCACAGGCCCATTTGTACTGAGCACACAGGTTGATAGCTCCTGACGGTGGCGGCGAGGACGCGACACTTGGGATAAACCCGTTCCCGGACGCATGTGCGACGGGGGCCATGGCGATGGTGCAAACGGCCAAACAACTGATGCTGAAAGCCCGCACTGAAACCGGCAGAAGTCTTGCACCAAACCGCTTGGCCAGATTTGTGAAGTGTTTCATGCCTGTACCCCAATCCGATGTTCTTCGTACGATTGCACGTCAAACAGGGTCGCATTCCGATTCGTGAAACTATCCGCGAACAATCCCGCCCAGGCAATCACCTAAAAAGTTGAAGGGGAAAAAGGGCGGAAATTCGTCCGTCAATCTGACCTTTTTGCGCAAGAATTTGGGTGAAGCAGCCACAATTCAGGCGCTAAACGCGCAAATCCGCGATAGCATGGCAGTATAAGATATTGAAATAACTGTAAAAAACTAGCCCCCCTGTTAGCGGGCTGAGTTCCCTTGACCGATTGGTGGCATGAGCCAATGATTGCCTATTGGCTGCCCGTTTACCTGGCAAACCGCGCTACACTTCGTGAACGCAGACGTTCACTCCGTGATTTCAACCACAACCAATTCACGTTCACTGGCGTCGCGCGCATGACTCAATGCTTCTTGATACTCAACCGAGTTGTAGCATTCCACAGCCGCTTCAAGCGACGGGAAACGGGCAACAACGTTGCGTGGCCGTTCCTTGCCTTCCAACTGAACGTAACGCGCCGCACGGGCGATGAAAGTGCCCCCGTGCTTGGCAATGGCCGGCCCGGCCAATTCGGCATATTTTCCATACGCCTCAGCATCGGTCACCGTCACATGTGCAATCCAAAGTGCAGCCAACTTACCCTCCCAAAACCTGTTCTGCGGCCTTGATCGCCGAATCCGCGTTCGACGCATCCCGACCACCGCCCTGGGCCATGTCCGGGCGACCGCCGCCGCCCTTGCCGCCCAATTCCACCACGGCTGCCTTGACCAGATCGACCGCCGAAACGGTTCCTGTCAGGTCTTCGGTGACGCCAGCCGCAACAGCGGCCTTGCCGCCTGTATCCGCGATGAGCAGAACAGCCCCCGACCCAAGACGCGCCTTGTGTTCGTCGATCAATGCCGGAAGATCCTTGCCGGACACCCCGCTGAGGGCCTGCGCTATGAACTTAACGCCGTTCACATCACGCGCTTCGGCACCGCCGCCCTGCCCGCTCCCGCCGGCCATCGCCAGATCTCGACGCAGTTGAGCCACTTCGTTCTGCAATGACTTGCGTTCCTCCAGCAGGCTTTTCACGCGGGCCACCACATCATCCGGCTGCGCCTTCAGTTCCGACGCCACCTGCGCAAGACGATGATCCTGTGCTGAAAGGTAACGGAACGCTTCATCCCCGGTCAGTGCCTCGATGCGGCGCACGCCGGCACTGCTTGCGCTGTCGCCCAGGATGACAAAGGTGCCGATGTCACCCGTCTGGCGCACATGGGTGCCGCCGCACAGTTCGATCGACCAGGTTTCGCCATCATGGCCCTTGCCCGTATGCGCCTTGCCCATCGAGACAACACGCACCTCGTCACCGTATTTCTCGCCGAACAGTGCCTGCGCGCCCAGTTTGCGTGCGTCATCCGGTGTCATGACCCGTGTCTCGACAGCCGAGTTCTGGCGGATGAAACCGTTCACCTCACGTTCAATCTTCTGGATTTCCTCCAGGCTCAGCGCTTTGGAATGGCTGAAGTCGAACCGCAGACGATCCGCCGCATTCAGCGAGCCGCGCTGCGCCACATGGTCGCCCAGCGTTTCCCGCAGCGCTTCATGCAGCAAGTGGGTGGCCGAGTGGTTGGCCCGGATTGCCGTGCGGCGCGCATGATCGACTTCCAGCTCGACAGAATCGCCTTTTGACACGGCACCGCTGACGACCGTCACCTTATGTGCATAGACCTTCCCATCCGCGAATTTTCTGGTGTCCTCCACCCGGCTGAGGTGATCGCGATCTTCAAGACGCCGCAACTCGCCGGTGTCGCCCACCTGACCACCAGCTTCGCCATAGAACGGCGTCTGGTTCACCACGACCCAGCCGCTGTCGCCCGCTTCGATCTTTTCAACCAAAGCACCGCCAACAACCAATGCCGCAACCTGAGCTTCGGCTTTCTCGGTGTCATAGCCAAGGAAGTCGGTCGCCCCGGCGCTGTCCAGAACATCGAACCATACCGCCTGATCCGCGGCTTCACCTGACCCGGCCCAGGCAGCCCGCGCCTTGGCCTTTTGTTCGGCCATCGCTGTTTCAAAGCCTTCGGTGTCAACTGTCCGGCCTTTTTCACGCAGCGCATCCTGTGTCAGATCCAGTGGGAAACCGTAGGTGTCATACAGTTTGAATGCCGCCTCACCGGACAAAGGCGCACCCTCGGAAAGGCCAGACACCTCATCGTCCAGCAGCCTCAACCCCCGGTCCAGCGTCTGCTTGAAACGCGTTTCTTCAAGCAACAAGGTCTCTTCGATCAATGGCTGTGCCTGGGTCAACTCGGCATAGTGACCGCCCATCTGTTGTACCAATGACGGGACGAGCCGGTGCATGACCGGATCCTTGGCACCCAACAGATGCGCATGACGCATGGCACGACGCATGATGCGGCGAAGAACATAGCCGCGGCCATCATTGCTGGGCATCACGCCATCAGCAATCAGGAACGAAGTCGAACGCAGGTGGTCCGCGATCACGCGGTGGTGCACGTTCTGATCCCCGTAAGGATCCACGCCAGTTGCATCGGCCGATGCCTCGATCAGTGCCTTGAACAGATCGGTGTCATAATTGTCATGGCTGCCCTGCAACAATGCACCGATCCGCTCGAGCCCCATGCCCGTATCAATCGACTGCATGTCGAGCTCGACCATCGAGCCGTCTTCGAACTGCTCGTTTTGCATGAAGACGACGTTCCAGATTTCAATGAACCGATCGCCGTCCTCTTCGGCAGAGCCCGGAGGACCACCCCAGATGTGGTCTCCGTGGTCGTAGAAGATCTCGGTACACGGGCCGCAGGGGCCGGTCGGGCCCATCTGCCAGAAATTGTCGCTGGTGGCGATGCGGATGATCCGGTCTTCGGGTACACCGACCTTTTTCCAGATTTCAAACGCTTGGTCATCGGTATGATAGACCGTTGTCAGCAGGCGGTTCTTGTCGATCCCAAATTCCCTGGTGATCAGCTCCCACGCGAATGGGATCGCTTCGTGTTTGAAGTAATCACCAAACGAGAAGTTCCCCAACATCTCGAAGAATGTATGGTGGCGCGCCGTGTAACCCACATTGTCGAGATCGTTGTGCTTGCCGCCGGCACGCACGCATTTCTGCGCCGTGGTGGCGCGCTTGTAGTCACGTGTTTCCAATCCGGTGAACAGGTTCTTGAACTGCACCATGCCCGAATTGACGAACATCAGCGTCGGGTCGTTGCGCGGCACCAGCGGGCTGGACGCCACGACCTCATGCCCCTGTTTTTCAAAGTAGTTCAGAAAGGTCGATCGGATGTCGTTCAGGGTTGGCATAGGGCTCTCTCGGCGCACAAAAAACTTGGTCCCCGCAGGTTTATCCCCCTGTCAAACGAGTGTCCACAGCAGAGGCGTGTCCGAACGAAACAAGGCGGCCCGGGGACCGCCTTGTTCATGGTGTTTTCAACACAACATGTCGGGTCGGGAACGTACCGCACCCCGTCAGCGATCGTCAGGCTTCAAGGATGTCATCATCCTCGGCTGCGCCCGGAGGCATGTCGAAATCCAGCCCGTGAGCCGCCCGAATCTTGTCTTCGATCTCAAAGGCAATGCGGCTGTTGTCGCGCAGATATTGTTTGGCATTCTCACGCCCCTGCCCGATCCGTTCGTCGCCATAGCTGAACCATGACCCTGACTTTTCGACCACACCGGCTTTGACACCCAGATCCAGCAGTTCGCCCATCTTGCTGATGCCTTCGCCGTACATGATGTCGAATTCCACCTGCTTGAAGGGGGGTGCAACCTTGTTTTTGACGACCTTGACGCGCGTCTGGTTGCCGACAACTTCGTCCCGGTCCTTGATCGCGCCGATGCGCCGGATATCCAGACGGACCGAGCTGTAGAATTTCAGTGCATTACCGCCGGTGGTGGTTTCGGGGCTGCCGAACATAACACCGATTTTCATCCTGATCTGGTTGATGAAGATCACCATACAGTTCGAGCGGCTGATCGAGCCTGTCAGTTTCCGCATCGCCTGGCTCATCAGACGGGCCTGAACGCCGACATTGCTGTCACCCATGTCGCCTTCCAGTTCGGATTTCGGCGTCAGCGCCGCAACCGAATCGACCACGACCATGTTGACCGCGCCCGAGCGCACCAGTGTATCGGTGATTTCCAGCGCCTGCTCTCCGGTATCGGGCTGCGAGATCAGAAGCTCGTCCAGATCAACACCCAGCTTTCGCGCATATTGCGGGTCCAGCGCGTGCTCGGCGTCGACAAAGGCGCAGACACCGCCGCGTTTCTGCTGTTCCGCAATGCAATGCAGCGTCAGCGTCGTCTTCCCCGAGCTTTCGGGGCCGTAAATCTCAACAATCCGCCCCATCGGCAGACCACCAATTCCCAGCGCTATGTCCAGCCCGAGCGAGCCTGTCGAACTTGCGTCGATGTCCTGTTTGGCTCCTTCGCCAAGCTTCATGATGGAGCCTTTGCCGAACTGCCGTTCGATCTGGGCCAGCGCGCTGTCGAGCGCCTTTTGCTTGTCTGCGTTTTTCTTGTCGCTCATTGTCAGAAGATCCGCCATTGTCCTGTCGCCTTCCCTTTTGTCACACCCTTGATCGGGCGGCAATCGCTGCTTTGTTCGCCTCTTGTTCCTTATGGGACCAAAAGAAGAACATTTCAATAAAAACTTACGAGATTTAGTCTTCAGTAATTGTATTAAGAAGTCCTTTACGACAATCTGCGCGCATAGCCGGATGACAATTGGAGCAATTAAATGCTTGTTTTCTATGAGGAACGCCTTGCCTTCCTTGCCGTTCCGAAAACCGGCAGCACGGCTTATCACACGGCGTTGCGGGATCGCGCTGATATCGTTGTCACTCATCCGCCCGAGCTCAAACATGCTCCGGTGCGCAGGTATGATCGGTTTTTCCAGAACGTTTTTCGGAAGATGTACGATACCGAGATGGAGGTCCTGGCAGTTGTTCGCGAACCCGTTGACTGGCTGGGCAGTTGGTATCGATTTCGCAGCCGCGCCGATCTGGTCGGCCACGTCCATTCGACCCGAGACATGAGTTTCGATGCGTTTGTGCAAGCCTATATGACAAACCCGCGCCCGGATTTTGCCGATGTTGGCAGCCAAAGCCAGTTTTTCCGTACCCGCAGCAATGGTCGCGGCGCCACGCATATCTTCAAATACGAAAACCAGGACAAAATTCTCGACTTCCTGCAAGCGCGACTGAATATGCAGATCGACCTGCCGCAAGAGAATGTATCACCTCCGGGTGATCTGACGCTGACGCCCGAGACACGGCAGAAATTTCGCAAAAGACACGCAGAGGAATTCGTTCTCCACGATGCAGCCTTGTAGGGAGTTCAGTTCAGCTGTTGGAAAACCGCCTCGGTCAACTGGGTGAGTGAAAACGGCTTGGGCAGGAAGGTCGAATTGGCGATCTCGGGTTCTGAATCGCCAAAGGCACCTTCCGTGTAACCCGATACGAAGACCACGCGGGCGTCCGGGCGTGTTTCCCGAGCTTTGCGCACCCACGTCGGCCCATCCATGCCGGGCATGACCACATCCGTTACGAATACGTCCACGTTCAAAGACGGATCGTCCAGAAGCCGCAGGGCTTCCTCGGCCGAATCCGCCTCCAGCACGGTATAGCCCTTGAGCCGCAGGGCCCGGGTTGCAAAGGCGCGGACCGGCGCTTCGTCTTCAACCAAAAGCACGACGCCCTCTCCTTGCCGGGCGCTTTGAGCTTCGGGCTGGGCTGGAGTGTCCTGTTCAGCCTCTGCCACCGTGGCGCAAACCGGTAGAAAGACGGTGAATTCGGTGCCTCGACCCACCGTACTGTCGACAAAGATGAAACCGCCCGTCTGCTTGACGATACCATACGCTGTTGAAAGCCCAAGCCCTGTCCCCTCGCCCGTACGCTTTGTCGTATAGAACGGCTCGAAAACCTTTTGCAGTTTGTCGGCAGGAATTCCCACACCGCTGTCCATGACCCTGACCGTAACGTATTCGCCGGGCTGGACGGTCGCCCTGTCCCTACTGAGCGGTTGCGACAGGTTCAACACCTCGGTCTCGATACGGATCTCGCCCCCGTCAGGCATGGCATCGCGCGCGTTGACGACAAGGTTCATCAACACCTGTTCCAACTGCCGTTTGTCCGCCCGAACCGGCTTTAACACCGGATCATGGCTGAGGGTCAGTAGAACTTTCTCGCCCACCAACCGGTTCAACAAGTGAATGAGATCCGAGATCGTGTCGCGCAAATCCAGAACTTCGGGCCTGAGAGTCTGTTTGCGCGAGAATGCCAGAAGCTGGCTGACCAGCGCAGCGGCCCGGTTGGCGTTCTGATTGATCTGAACCAGATCCCCATAATCCGGGTCATTCTGATCGTGACGCAACAACAGCAGATCGCAGTGCCCGGAAATGGCCGTCAGCAGGTTGTTGAAATCATGTGCGACCCCGCCGGCCAATTGACCCACAGCTTGCATTTTCTGCCCTTGGACGAATTGAGCCTCCAAAGTCTTCAACTCGGTCGCATCATTCAGAACCGCGATCAGACAGATCTTACCATCGACAACGACACGGCTCAGCGTGACCTGTACGAAGACTTCCTTGTCTTTTCGGGTCAACTGAAGAAACTCGGATCGTTGCGCGTCTTCTTGCGCGGCCGTCCGCGCCAGCCAATCCAGAATGGGGTGCCCCATACCCCGCATGATGTCGGCTATGTTCGTGCCTTCCAGGTTTTCATTTCCCAGCAGCTTATTCGCCAGCCTGTTGGCATTCAGAATGGCCCCCGCCGGAGACAGGGTGAGAACCGGAACCGGAAGATCTGCAAAAGACGTGCTGGCCCCGGGCGCCTGAGTTTCAATGAGCGGCACCAACCCAAGGCTTCGTTCCTTGCTGGATCGGGAAAGTTCCGTCACAGCGACCGAAATCATTCCGTCCTGTGACTTGATGATGTTTGAGGCTCCGATCCGGGGGTCAGCATCACCGAAGATGTCGCGAACCCGACCGGGACGCGGCCCAAGCAACTTTTTCGCCGCCGGATTCGGGCGCACCACGTCATCCGCGCATCCGATGGTCAGAACCGGCAGGTTGAGAGACTGCCAGCTTTCCTGTTCTGACTGTTGAAACCGCCAGCAAAAAATGTCGGGAGCCAATAGAAACACGGTTACACTGCTTGTGTTTCCCCTGATCACGCAGTCTTCGCGGGCCCGACCGAATGATCGGGCCTGAGATTGCAACCTCAACAAAATCACCTGAGGGGTCGAGAACGTCGAACTGAGGCAGTTTTCAAGGCTGGCTCCTTTCGCCGCACCGAACTGTTCCCGCGCTGATGCGTTGGACGCCAGAACGTCGCCATAGGTGTTTGCGATCAGGAAAGGTGACTCTTCCTGTTCTGCAAACGCGGCCATGACGGCAGTGGTTTGTTGCTCATGTCTGGCGTGGACCTGGCCCTTGATCACGACGCATAGTGCAACGATCAAAAGCGAAGTTCCCGCGACCATCATGCCCATGGTCCAATTCGGTGGCAGCAACCCGACCATGGGGGCAATGCTGATCAACAATGCCACCGCCACCAACGACCATAGACGAGATGCGGAAGGCGTGTGGACAAGAGATGGGTCGCTGAAAAATCCTGCTGTGTCAGACATAAACGGCTCGGGCGCAAAGTTATCGGCTATAACGGTCAAAATTGGTTAATTCCCGCTTAACGGCGTTCGGAAAGCAGCGATCTACCCAAGGTTGTTATTTGCTAAAAGCTCAGCGCGTCAAGTGCGACGTAAAGAACCCGTCAGATTCGTGTGTAACGTGCCACGTTTTCCGGAAGGTTTCCCGCCACTGGGAAAAATGATCCAGAAAATCGTCTATGATCGCGCCGTTTTCATCGTTCAGAACCGAACAGGTTGCGTAAGCCAGCAGGCCGCCCGGATGCACCAAAGGCGCAATGTCAGACAGAATACGGGCCTGAATGGCGGTGAGGTCCCGCAAGCGATCCTCGGTCAAGGCCCATTTCCCGGCCGGCGCCCTTCGCCACGATCCGCTGCCAGAGCACGGCGCATCAACCAAAACCACATCAAACGGATCAACACCTGTAAGGTCATCGGAGTTGAGGATGGTTATCTTTGCACCTGCTCGTTCCGCCCGGGTCGGAATATCCTTCATGCGACCGGCATTCACATCATGTGCAAACACGTCGACGCCCTCGTGCGCAGCAAGCGCCAGCGCCTTGCCGCCACCACCCGCGCAATAATCCAGAACACGCATCCCCGGCCGCAGATCCAGCGCGGCCACGACCGCCTGGCTTGCAGCGTCCTGAAGCTCGACCAGACCCTGGGCATAGGCCTGGCTTTGGGCAATGCGCCGGGCCCCCTCTGTCACCTCGAGCGCGGTTTGGCATACCTGAACCGGATGGGCGATCACACCCTCGGACTTCAAGGCGTCGATGGCCCCGCCAAGATCGGTTTTTCGCAAGTTGACCCGCAGGTGAACAGGCGCCCGGTGCTGCAATGACATCGCGCAAGGAACCAAGGCATCCTTCAGAGAGTCAACGAACCGAGGCCACAGCCACTCCGGAATGTCATATCTTTCGGCCTCGGACGCGAAATCTCGCGCCGTTTCCGTTTCCTCAACCGGCATCGGAGCGTGACAGTCGCCGGTGAACAGGTCGGCCAGATCACCGCTTGACGCACGGGTCGCACCGATCATCAAACCGCGCCCGGTGTCGGACCCTCCCAACGCTGCATACGAGCGCTTGCGTCGCAGCGCGTCGAATACGTGATCGCGAATGGCTGCCCGATCCTTGGATCCGGCGAAGCGACTGCGCCGCGCCCAGCCGGTTAGTGCTTTTTCAACCGGCGCGCCAGCCAGAATATCATCCAGAATTTCGATCGAGGCCTGAACACGGGCGGCGGGTGTCATTGTGGAATACCTTGGCGAAAATGGGCCCGGCTGGCCGATCCAAGTGGCAAATAGGCACCCGTTCCCGGGTGCCTTGTGTCTTGCTGGATGGCTTACATGACCCGGTAGTTCGGGCTTTCGCGGGTGATCTGAACATCGTGGACGTGGCTTTCCTTCAGACCGGCGCCCGTAATTTTCACGAAATTGCAGTTCTTGCGCATCTCTTCGATGGTGGCGCAGCCGGTATACCCCATCGCCGCACGCAAGCCGCCAACCAACTGGTGGATCACGGCACTGGCCGAGCCTTTGTAGGGCACCTGCCCTTCGATGCCTTCGGGCACCAGTTTGTCATTGGCTGCATCTTTCTGGAAATAGCGGTCGGCTGATCCGCGCGCCATTGCACCCAGGCTGCCCATGCCGCGATAGGATTTGAACGAACGGCCCTGATACAGGATCACCTCGCCCGGGCTTTCGTCGGTACCCGCAATCATCGACCCGACCATGGCACAGGATGCCCCGGCCGCGATCGCCTTTGCAAAGTCACCCGAGAACTTGATGCCCCCATCCGCGATGACCGGCACGTCGCCCGCTGCCGCCGCACAATCGCTGATCGCGGTCAACTGAGGTACACCAACCCCCGCCACCATCCGTGTGGTACAGATCGATCCCGGACCGATGCCCACCTTGATTGCGTCGGCACCAGCATCGATCAGGGCTTTGGTCGCTTCTCCTGTTGCAACATTCCCGGCAATGATCTGAACCTCGTTCGACAGGGTCTTGACCCGCTTTACAGCGTCCAGCACGCCCTGCGAATGACCATGCGCCGTATCGACGACGATGATGTCGACACCCGAATCCACCAATTGTTCGGACCGTTCGAACCCGGCATCCCCGACCGACGTCGCCGCAGCAACCCGCAGGCGACCCAGGCGGTCCTTGCAAGCGGTTGGGTTCAAAACGGCCTGTTCCGTATCCTTCAGCGTCAGAAGACCGGTCAGCTTGCCTTCGCCATCGACAACCAGCAGCTTTTCGATACGGCGCGCCCGCATCAGGCTTTTGGCTTCTTCCAGATCGGCCGGTTCCTGTAGCATCGCCAGGTTTTCCGAAGTCATCATCGCGTGTACCGGCGTATCGTCCGAGTTTGCAAAGCGCATGTCTCGGTTGGTCAGGATACCCACCACGCGGCCCTGCTCGTCGACGACTGGAAAACCGGTGAAGTTGTAGCGCTGTACCAGCGCATTGGCGTCGGCCAATGTCTGATCCACCCGCAACGTCACGGGGTTATAGACAATACCGGATTCGAACCGCTTGACCCGGCGGACTTCGCGGGCCTGTTCTTCCACCGAAAGGTTCTTGTGTACCACACCGATGCCGCCCGCCTGAGCCATGGCAATGGCCATGCGCGCCTCGGTCACGGTGTCCATGGCCGAACTCAACAATGGGATGTTCATGGTGATTTCGCGCGTCACACGCGTGGTCGTATCCGCCGTTGCCGGCAGCACGGAAGATGCGCCCGGAACCAGGAGAACGTCGTCAAAGGTAAGTGCCTCACGAATCTGCATCTGAATACCCCATGCAAAAGCCCGTTTGGCGGTGACCCTATTACATGGATTGAACCAAAGGAAAAGCCCTTGGGGGCAACTCTTTGGCTCTGGTTGTCGATGCAGTGGAAGAAAACGACGCTCGTTGTGCAGATCGTGCCGCTGATGGCCTTTCCCTTTTCGCGCAAACCCATATCTTGCCCAACATACGCGCGAATATGAAAAGGTATGTCACTGATGACCACCGACCCTCTTGTCGTCTTTACCCCGTCCGGCAAACGCGGGCACTTCCCCGTCGGCACCCCAATTCTGACGGCGGCCCGTCAATTGGGGGTGGATCTGGATTCGGTCTGCGGGGGCCGCGGCATCTGTTCAAAGTGCCAGATCACACCCAGCTATGGCGAATTTCCCAAGCACGGCGTCACGGTGTCAGAGGATGCGTTGAGCGAATGGAACGCCGTCGAACAGCGTTATGACGACAAGCGCGGTCTGAAACCGGGCCGCCGTCTGGGCTGTCAGGCCTCGGTTCAGGGCGATGTGGTGATCGACGTACCGCCGGAAAGCCAGGTGCACCGGCAGGTCGTGCGCAAGGCGGCAGCCGCGCGTGCCATCACGATGGACCCGGCCACGCGCCTTTACTTCGTTGTGGTGGAAGAACCGGACATGCATTCGCCCACCGGTGATCTGGAACGGCTCGAGCGCGCGTTGCGCGAACAGTGGGACATCGAAGCCGTCACGGCGGACCTGACGCTGATGTCCAAACTTCAACCGGTTCTGCGCAAGGGCAAATGGGAAGTCACCGTGGCGCTCCACAAAGGTCACAAGGACAGCGTGGCGCGTATCGTCGAAATCTGGCCCGGCCTGCATGAAGGCGGGCTGTATGGTCTGGCCATCGACCTCGGCTCGACCACCATCGCCGCGCATCTGACCGATCTGGAAACCGGCGAGGTCGAGGCATCCTCTGGCCTCATGAATCCCCAGATCCGGTTCGGCGAAGACCTGATGAGCCGTGTTTCGTATTCCATGATGAACCCCGGCGGTGATCAGGAGATGACTAAGGCAGTGCGCGAGGCAATCAATGACCTGGTCACGTCGATTGCCGAAGAGGCAGGCATCGATGCCTCTCTGATCGTGGAAACGGTGTTCGTCTGCAACCCGGTCATGCATCACTTGCTGCTGGGGCTGGACCCGGTGGAACTGGGTCAGGCCCCGTTTGCGCTGGCAACGTCGGAAAGCATGTCCCTGCCCGCCCGCGAGATGGATCTGACAACCATGAACCCACGCGCGCATGTCTATATCCTGCCCTGTATCGCGGGCCATGTGGGCGCGGATTGCGCGGCGGTGGCCCTGTCCGAAGAACCCGGAAAGTCGCGGGATCTGGTTCTGATCGTCGACGTGGGCACCAACGCCGAAATCCTGCTGGGCAATACCAGCCGCGTGCTCGCCTGCTCCTCGCCCACCGGGCCTGCCTTTGAAGGCGCTCAGATCAGTTCAGGCCAGCGCGCCGCACCCGGGGCGATCGAGAGAATCGAGATCGACCCTGTCACCAAGGAACCCCGGTTCCGCGTCATCGGGTCGGATAAATGGTCCGACGAAGACGGCTTTGATCAGGAAATCGCCACGACCGGGATCACAGGCATCTGCGGATCCGGTATCATCGAGGCAGTGGCCGAGATGCGTATCGCAGGCCTGCTGGACGAAGGCGGCCTGATCGGATCGGCGGAACAGACCGGCACTGCCCGCTGCGTGCCCGAAGGTCGCACACATGCCTATCTGATCCACGATGCCAGCGCCGAGGGTGGCCCCCGCATCACGGTCACGCAGGGTGACATCCGTGCCATCCAGCTTGCGAAATCAGCATTGTACGCAGGTGCACGCCTGCTGATGGACGAAATGAATGTCGAAAAGGTGGATCGCGTGGTTCTGGCCGGTGCGTTCGGCGCGCATATCTCGACCAAACACGCCATGGTGCTGGGAATGATACCCGACGCGCCACTGGATAAAGTCTCCAGCGCGGGCAACGCCGCAGGCACCGGCGCACGTATCGCGCTGTGCAATATCGGATCGCGCGCCGAGATCGAGCGCGTCGTGCGCGAGATCACCAAGATCGAAACCGCCATTGAGCCGAAGTTTCAGGATCATTTCGTGGCCGCCAATGCGATCCCGCACAAGACCGACCCGTTCCCGGAACTGGCCCAGGTTGTCACGCTGCCCAACCCAAGCTTCAACACCGGCGGCGAGACCGAAACAGGTGGCGGACGTCGTCGCAGGCGCCGCGGTTAAACCGACAGTTCAGTGACCCGTGGGAAACCTCGGGTCATTGCTGTCACCCACATCAGGCGTTGCGTCGGACCTCGTCCAGCGACGTGACGCCCAGCTGGGCCATGGCGATGCTGATTTCTTCGCTGAGTACCGACCATAGCTGCGCCAGACCCTTTTCGCCTTCGGCCGCAATTGCAAACTGAAGGATACGGCCGAAAAAGGCAAAGTCCGCCCCGTTTGCAAGCGCCTTGAGAACGTCTTCACCAGAACGCAACCCGCTGTCGTAGAAAAGCGGAAAATCCGGACCGACGGCCTTGCGTATCTGGGGCAGCACCGTGATTGGCGCGGGCGCACTTTCCAACTGGCGTGCACCATGGCTTGAGACCTGAATTGCGTCCACGCCCGCTGACTTGAGCCTTTGCGCGTCGTCTGCGTCCAATACGCCTTTGACCACCAGATTTCCGGTCCACTGGTCGCGCAGACGGGCCAATGTCTCCCACGTGGCCTTGGCGCGGCTTTCAGTGCGGTTGAAATCGTAGCCATCCATCCGGAAATTCGCCATTTCCGGCTTGCCTTTCAGCAAGACCGGCAAGGACCACCGGGGGTGCAGGGCAAAATCCATCACCTGCTTTGGCCCCATTTTGAAGGGCATTTTGAACCCATGACGCAACTCGCGCGGGCGTCGGCCAACCTCGGGCACATCCACGGTCAGCACCAGTGTCTCGTACCCCGCTGCCTTGGCGCGATCGACCAGCTTGAATGTGCCGCTGCCATCGCCGCTGAAATACAGCTGGAACCAGGCATGGCCTTCCGCTTCGACGATCAGATCCTCCATCGCGGTCGAGGCCACAGTCGAAACCCCAAGCGGCACCTCGTGGCGTGCCGCGATGCGGGCCAGCATCAAGTCGGCCCCCGGCGCGGACAAATTGCACATGCCCATCGGCGCGATACCAAACGGGCGTTTCGCGGGCCGGTCGAACAGCGAACTTGCCAGAGATCTTTCACTGACGTCGCGCAGGATACGCGGGCGCAAGATCATTGCATCCAAAGCGGACCGATTGCGACCGGCACCCATCTCGGCCCCGGCGGCACCATCAATATAGTCGAACACCATCCACGGAAGACGCCGCCGCGCCAGGCGGCGGGCGTCCTCGGCGCTGTGGATGGCGCTTGCACCCATCAGGCCTGAACGGCCTTCATGAAGCGTTCGCGGATGACCACCGGATCCATCGTGATCGGCGGCATCTTGGCATTGCCGCTTTCGCACTTGCTGACGATGATGGTCATCTGTTTGGCATCCAGCGCCTCTTGCAGCACACGCCCGGTGTCTTCGGCGGCACATTCGATCACGCGCTCACACCCGGCGGCCTCGGCCATTTTGGCCAGCGAGGTCTTTTGCCCCGCATAGGTCGGCTGATCGCCGGTCGAACCGTACGAGCCGTTGTCCACGATCAGCAGGATGTAATTGTCCGCCACGTTGTTGGCGATCGTTGGCAGGGTGCCCAGATTGGTCAGGATCGAGCCGTCGCCGTCGATCACGATCACCGGCTTCGGCTGCGACAGCGCCAGCCCCAGACCGATCGAGGACGCAAGCCCCATGGTGCCAAGCATGTAGAAGTTGGTGGGCTGGTCGTCGATGGCATGCAGCTCCTGGCTGGGAATGCCGATGTTGCAGACAACCAGTTGATCACGCAGGATCGGGGCGATTTCCTTCAGAATTTCAGAACGGATCATTGGTCGCCATAGCCTCCCCAGAAATTGGCGTCGGTCAGGATGGCGACCGGCTTGTTGCACATGAATGTGTATTTCAGGATCGCGTCGAGCTCTTCGACATCGGCCTGATGGTGGAAGTGGTAGGTGGGGATGTTCAGCTGAGCCAGCAGCGCTTTGGTGTGAACCGCCATTTCAACCTGGCAGGCAATGGGTTCGCGCAATTCCCCCCGGTACGATATCAGCATCGGCAGCGGCATCCGGTAATACTGGATCAGCGTCGCCAGCGTATTGATGGTCACGCCAATGGCCGTGTTCTGCATGATGATCGCGGGCCGCTTGCCGCCCATCCACGCCCCTGCACACAGGCCCATCCCTTCGTCTTCCTTGTTGGACGGGATGTGATAGATGCCTTCGCGCTCGTCGATTTCTGCGATGACACCTGCCAATTGCTTGCACGGGACAGTGGTGACAAACGAGATATCGTTGGCCACCAGATCGTCGGTGATCTTTTTGTCTATGTTCATGATCCAGCTTTTGGTCCTGTTTGGGGCGCTAGACGCGCGATTGAGGAATTCAGGCCCTTCGGTGCACGTGTACGGCACAGGGGGCATGGCGGACGACGCGCGAAGCGGTCGATCCAAGGAAGTAGTCGCTCAGGTCCGGCTTGTGCGAGCCGATTACGATACAGTCGACATTCTTGCTGCTGGCATAGTCGATGATGGACCGCGCGGTATGGCCTTTGACGATTTCGGCCATCACCCCTTCAAGCCCTTCGACTTTTTGCAACAGTTGCAAACGGGCCCGTTCAAACCCTTCGGCGACAACCGATTTGTCCAGATAGGCGCTGACCGATCCCTGAGGCATCTCGTAGACATGCAGCGCAATTATTTCTGCGCCCTCTCCTGACAAGGCCCGTGCGATTTCCAGCGTGTGTTGCGATATGCCGTGATCCAAAGCTAACGGGACCAGTATTTTTGTGTACATGAAGGTCTCCAGTTCTGTCAGTTCTATCCCCAGGGTCTCAGGATAATCTTCGGTGCGGCCACGGCGCCAGACCGGATATCGCAAAACGCTTGCGCGCCGTCGGCCAGAGCGCGTTCTTCTATCCAGTCCAGAGCCCCCAGCCGCCCGTCAAAGATCGCCTGAGCCGTCTGGCGAAAGTCTTTGGCGGTGTATGTGTAAGTCCCTATGAATGTGATTTCCTGCAAGGTCATCCGGCGAACATCCAGACCACCGGTATCCTCACCCAAACCCACATGCGCGATCACGCCGCCCGGTTCGGCCATGGCCGAGGCAACCGACCGCGTCGCAGCGTACCCCACGGCATCTATGACCAACGGGTAAGTTCCTTTGGCTGACTCCACCAGCGCAAAGCTTTCGATTTTCGCCAGGTAGTTGCGACGCAGCTCATTTGGTTCCGCGATGGTCACATCGTCAACGCCCATTGCCCGCAAGGCCAATGCCGCCGCAAGGCCGATGGCCCCGCCGCCGATCACCAGTGCGCGACGGTCCATCGCAGGATGCAGAGCCTCGATCCCCAACCGGACCGTATGCCAGCTGACGGCAAGCGGTTCCGCCAGCGCGGCTTTGGCAAACGAAACATCCTCCGGGACCTCAACAAGATTGCTGGCAGGCATGGTGACGTATTGAGCAAACGCCCCTTCCCGCGGAGGCATCGAGATGATCTGGCGATCCGGGCACAGGTTTTCCCGACCGGCAAGGCAGGCCGCGCATTGACCGCAGCTTACCAGCGGATTGATCGTGACACGATCACCGGCTCGTATCCCGTCAACAATCACACCGGCCGCCTCGTGTCCCAGGATCAGCGGAGCCGGACGGCGGGCATCATGGCCCAGATAGGCGTGCATGTCCGAGCCGCAGATGCCAACCGCCTCGATCCGGATCAAATGCTCGGACGGACCGGCCTCGGCATCCGGCACATCACCGAACACCATCTGTTCCACACCTTGGTAAACCAGTGCCTTCATTTGGCTGTGAACCCTCCATCAACCATAAGAACCTGCCCCGTGACATAGCCGGACGCGTTCGAGCACAAAAACAGGATCGGCCCGTCGATATCCTGCATCCGCCCATTGCGCCCTATGCAGGTTTGAGCGGCGTTGCGTTCCGCGCGCTGGGGGTCGTCAAACACGGCCTGAGTCAGCTCGGTCGGAAAGAACCCCGGACCGATTGCGTTGGCGGTAATGCCAAAGGGCGACCAGGCTTCGGCCATGGCACGGGTCAATTGCGCGATCCCCGCCTTGGTCGCGCCATAGGCAATGCCGCCCGGAAAGGCCCGCGTCGTTTGCAGCGAGGCGAAATTGACGATGCGCCCCCACCCCTTCTTTTTCATTTCGGGCACCATCGACTGACTCAGGAAAAACGGCGCGCTCAGGTTCAGGGCAAGCGTGGCATCCCAGCCATCAGGTGTCACCTCGTCGGCGGCCTCACGCGTGTTGACCCCGGCCGCATGCACCAGAATATCCGGTGCGCCAAACTTGGAATTGATCACCTGCACCAGCCCGCCGATTCCGGCACGATCCGCAACATCAGCAACGACGGCTTCTGCGTGTTCGCCGATTTCGGCCTGCATCTGCGCCAACGCGTCGCTGCGACGCGCCACGCCGACGACACGCGCGCCGGCCGCGGCAAGCGTTCGCGCCACCCGCCGCCCCAGCCCCGAACTGGCGCCGGTGATGCAGGCCACCCGGCCCGTCAGGTCAAACAATGTGCGCGGGTCATCCATCAGCGGTCAGATCGAACTGCTCATCCGGGAAATACTTGGCCAGACGCACATCCGCTGCGCGAGCGTGACCTTCCATACCTTCCAGTCGGGAAATCCGTGCGGTGGCTTCGGCGATCGATTTCGATCCTTCACGTGTGGCCCGCTGCCAGGTGACGATCTTCATGTATTTGTGTACACTCAAACCGCCGGTGTAACTGGCCGCACCCGAAGTCGGCAGAACATGGTTCGTCCCAGTCGCCTTGTCCCCGTAGGACACGGTGGTTTCCTCACCCAGGAACAGCGAACCATAGCAGGTCAGGCGATCCAGCCACCAATCCAGATCCTCGGCCTGAACCGTCAGGTGCTCGGGCGCATATTCATCGGAACAGGCGGCCATCTCTTCGCGGTCGGAACAAACAATGACTTCGGCATAGTCGCGCCACGCGGCCGAGGCGTTTTCCCGGTTCAGCTCTGGCAGATCGTCGATCAAAACCGGAACCAGCTCCATGACTTTCTGCGCAAGGTCGCGATCATCCGTCACCAGCCAGACGGGCGAATTGTAACCGTGCTCGGCCTGACTGACCAGATCGGTTGCCACCACGTGGGCGTCCGCGGAACTGTCGGCAAGGATCAGGCTGTCGGTCGGACCCGCGATCATGTCGATACCAACCTTGCCGTACAGGATGCGTTTGGCCTCGGCCACGAACTGGTTGCCCGGCCCCACAAGGATATTGGCGCGCGGCAAACCGAACAAACCATAGGTCATGGCGGCCACGCCCTGCACACCGCCCATGGCCAGAATGCTGTCGGCTCCGCAGATATGCGCGGCATAGACAATCGCGGGCGCAACACCTTCGCCCGGTCGCGGAGGAGAACAGGCGGTGATATGACGGCACCCGGCGACCTTGGCCGTTGTCACTGTCATGATCGCGCTGGCGATATGGCTGTAGCGCCCACCGGGAACATAGCATCCTGCCGCATCCACCGGGATCGCCTTTTGCCCCGCAACGAAACCGGGAACGATCTCCATCTGTACGTCCGACACGGTAGCCTTCTGCGTCTCGGCAAAGCGTCGGACGTTGTCATGGGCAAAGCGTATATCGGCCTTCAGTTTTTCCGGCACCAGCGCGATGGCCGCATCAATCTCGTCCTGCGTCATCAGGACATTTCCTTCGAACTTGTCGAACTTGACGGCGTATTCCAGCGCCTTGGCATCGCCACCGGCCTCGATATCGGCAAGGATGGTCTTGACCGTATCATGCACCTCTGAGGCATGTGATTGAGCGGTTAAAGTCGCCTTTTTCAAATATTCACGAGGCATGTTCAGCAGGTCCTATTGGTAGATTTCAGGAAGCAGTGTGGTCGACACAGCAGGCACGTAGGCGATCAGGATCACCACGATCAGCATGGTCAGTACGAAAGGAATGGCCCGAGCGGCAATCTTCAGAATGGACTCACCGGTAATGCCAGATACGACGAACAGGTTCAGACCCAGCGGCGGCGTGATGAAGCCCACACCCAGCGCGGTGATCATCATGATGCAGAACTGGATTTCATTCATGCCGATATTGTCGGCCAGCGGTTTCAGGATCGGCGCCAGGATCACGATGTTCGGCGTTGTCTCCATGACGCAGCCCGCTGCGATCAGGATGCCGATCATCAGCAAGATCAACAGATACGGATCATCGGTCAGCGACGTGACCGAGGCCACGAAGCCCTGTGGCACGCCCATGATCGCCAGTGCTTCGGCCAAGGGTGCCGAGAAGGCGATGATCGGCAGGATGACTCCGTTCACCTTGGCCGAACTGACCAGCATCGATGGAAAGTCCGCCAGCGTCAGTGTGCGCAGGATGAAGCCCATGATGATGGTGACGACCACGGCGGTTGCGCCGGCTTCGGTCGGGGTCAGGCGACCTGAGAAGATGCCGTAGAAAATGATCCCCGGCACGATGAACGCGTACCAGCCCGATTTCAGCGCCTTGCCCAGATTGGCCAGCCATTCACTCATGGTCATCATGCCGCCGCCCTCATAGGCGTAAAGACGGTTCATGATGATGTTGGTGATCAGGATCGACACCAGGATGGCCAGACCCGGGATCAAGGCTGCTAGAAACAGGGTCGAGGCGGAAATACCCAGCACGAGGCCGATGATGATATAGGCGATCGAAGGCGGGATCAGGATGCCGGTACAGGCACCAGCCGCAACCAGAGCACAGGCATAGGGGCGCGGATATCCGCTTTCCACCAGCCGGTTGATGGTCATCCGACCAACCGCAGCCGCCCCGGCGGCATCCGACCCTGAAATCGCGGCAAACATACCGCAGACCAGAACCGTGGCCGACCCGAACCCGCCTTTGGCGAAGCAGGTCAGCGCCTCGGCTACGTCCAGGAATTTGCGCGACAGACCGGTCCGCACCAGAACGTCCCCGGTCAGGATGAACAAGGGTACCGCGGTCAGGGCAAATGCGTCGATACCTGTGAACAGGCTTTCTCCGACCAGGCTGAGAGGTAGATCACCGGACATGATCAGCATCACGATCGCCGCTGTTCCTATGGCGGCCCAAACGGGCACGGCCAAGGCGATCAGGCCTACGAACAGGATCACCGGCAGGTAAAAATCCCAGCCCAGTTCAACGGTTTGATTGAGGGAATTCCAAAGCATCCGTATTCTCCTCAGTCAAACAGCTTGTCGCCTTCGAAGACGGGGGTGCCGTCACGAAGTGATTTCAGGTCACGCAGGAAGGATTGGATCAGCCGCCATATCATCAGGGCAAATCCAGTGGGCACGGCCATAAGGAACCAGACTTTCGAGACCCGAAGCCCATCCGTGACCGAGCCGAACTTGGCCGAAACATGAACCGCCTCATACGACCAGTAGAGCGCGATGATCGCCACGCCGAACATCACCAGATCGCCAAAAATATAAAGCACCGCCTTGGGGCGCGGCCCGATGTAGTGCATGATCACATCGATCCGTATATGCGCCCGCTCTTTCACCGCAGCCGCGGCACCAATCCAGGCAAGGTAGATGAAGGAATACCGGACAATTTCCTCGCCCCAGATCGACGAATAGGCAAAAATCTCGCGCCGCAGCACCTCGATGGCCATGGTAATCACCAGCATCACGTAGAACACCAGCAGCAACCAGCGCTCTGCGTTCCGGTCTATGTTTTGAAGAATGGTCATCTGATCCTCCGGCGCAGGGACAGCCTGACCCGCGCCTGATGTGGCGGGTTGTTGTCGGGCTGACTGAAAGTAAGGTTCGTGGACGCCCGTCAGGCGTCCACGGCTTGGGCCTTAGGCGTCGTGGACGTAATATTTGCCTTGAGTACCGGCGGCTTCGACCAGCTTTTCGAAGTTTTCCATCGATCCGGCCAGTTCCATCTTGAACGGATCCCAATCGGCGTTCTGATACCCGCCTGCATCCTGCCATTCCGCTAGTTGGTCGTCACTGAGCGAGTGGAACTGCACCCCGGCCTTGTTCAGCTCGGCCATGGCATAGGCGCGGGCCGACGGAACCTTGGACAGGTTCTGATGGCTGGTCATTTCCGACCCCCACATGATGCCTTCCTGCACATCAGCCGGCATCGAGTTGAACCATTCCAGATTACAGGAATAAACTTGGCTGTCCGGCACCGCCTGCGTGAAGGTCACATGGCTGAGGATGTCCTTGAAGCCGAAGACATAGAGTGCGCCAACCGAAGGATCGAGCGCATCCGCAACGCCCTGCTTGATGGCCGAGGGGGTCTCGCCCCAGGCAACGGGCGTCGGGTTGGCGCCGACCATCCGGTAGTATTGTTGCAGCATCTTGGATCCCGGCACGCGGAACTTGATCCCGCTCATATCACCGGGTGTGAGCACGGCATTGCCGCCCTGACGAACCGCAACGACGCGCGGGTCGATGTTCACATAGAACAGAGCCTTGAACCCTGCCGCTTCGACCTTGGGGTGAACCTCACTTTTCCACGTGTCCGAATGGACAAGGTTCGTGAAACGCTGGTTCGAGCCGCACAGGTACGGCATGTTGATCAGGTCGACTGTCGACGCGAACGGCGCGAAATTCGACAGCGAATGCTGCGCCGCCTGAATGGTGCCGCCCTGCACCTTCTGGACCAGTGCGCCACCTGCACCAAGCTGACCGCCGGGGGCCAGTTTGACATAGACCTTGCCGTTGGTGGCGTTCTGAATGTTTTCTTTCAGGTCCAGCTGCATGATCGGATAGCTGCGCGACGCGCCAAGCACATAGGCCGTGGCCACGGTCATCACGTGATCTGCGGCCTTTTCACGCTCGCTCTCTTCCTTCGCGGTCTGCGCGGCGGCCTCGGAAGACCACAAAACGCCCCCTGCCCCAGCGACCAATGCGGCCGTAAACGCGCCACTGGCGCTCAGTTTCAGAAAATTGCGGCGCTCGGCCGATGCCAGTTCGGTCTTGTCGGTTTTCATCAATTGCCCTCCCAAGCAAAAGTTCAGCTGCCGTCTTGTGCGTCCCGGTCAGCTTCCTTTTTCAGAATTGCGACAACGAACAGGATCGAAGCCGCGAACAGAACCAACATCTCTCCAACGTCACCAAGAAACGCGCTGCTCGCAAAAGCACCCAAAGCGACATTTGCGAAATAGATCGCAAAAACGATGACTGATGCAGCGAGATACATTTCCGGGACTCCCTTCAGAATCGGCTCAAATACATTTGTAAGCGCTTACATCATAAATGCAAGCGCTTACATAAACGCTTTCATCCTTGGAAAAATGCGACTAACTTAGGTGAACCGGAATTGAGAGTTCGAGAATGTCAAAACATCGGTCCGCACCGACGCTGGATGACGTTGCCAAGGCAGCAGGCGTTTCAACTGCCACCGTGTCACGGTGCCTGAACACCCCGCAACAGGTGGTCGAGTCAACGCGGAAACGTGTTCTTTGTGCCGTAGAGACCCTGGGCTACACGCCGAACTTTGCAGCCCGAGTGATGGCTGCACGGCGTTCTTTCACGATCGGCGCGATAATTCCGACGATGGAAAATGCAATCTTTGCAAGGGGGTTGCAGGCGTTCCAAGAGGAGATTCACAAACAGGGCTACACCTTGCTGGTCTCCAGCTCGGCTTACCAGCCGGCCGCAGAAGAAGAACAGATCCGAACTCTGGTTGCGCGGGGCGCCGACGGGCTGTTGCTGATCGGGCATGACCGGGACGTGCAAATCTACGACTATCTCGAAAGGCGTAAAGTGCCGGCCCTTGTCGCGTGGTCCTTCCTGCCAAACGAACCAATACCGTCCGTCGGGTTTGACAACAGACGGGCGATGGAGGCTTTGACAAGCAAGATCATCGAATTAGGCCATACGCGGTTGGCAACGATTTCAGGCATCAGCAAGGGCAACGACCGTGCGCGTTTGAGGATCCAAGGGATAAAAGACGCGATGTCCCGACATGGACTGTCGCAAGACGACCTTTCGGTGATCGAAACCTCGTACGAGATTGAAAACGGCGCCGATGCGTTCAAACATCTCATGTCGAGTGACAACCCGCCGACCGCGGTGTTGTGCGGCAACGACGTTCTGGCCGTCGGTGCGGTAAGGCAAGCTCAGCAGATGGGACTGCGGGTGCCCGAAGATGTATCGATCACCGGCTTTGATGATATCGAGCTTGCGCGCATAGTCGCCCCTGCGCTGACAACTGTCCATGTTCCTCATCGTGACATGGGACGCAAGGCTGCTCAGGCGTTGATTCAGATGATCGAATCCAACGCACCGGGCAAATCTGTTGAACTGCCGACGCACATCGTTGACAGAGAGTCCTTGCTTGGCCTCAACAGCTAGAACCGGCTTTACAAGCCCGTTGAGCAGATCCGTGGAAACACGTGCCGGTTAGATCCGTGAAGGCGGTGGCAAAGCCACGCAGCGTCACCTTTTTGATGAATTAACAGCGCCTTACAGTCCGGTTTTGGAGCGGGTAGCGGGAATCGAACCCGCGCGTTCAGCTTGGGAAGCTGACAGGCTACCATTACATCATACCCGCCTTGTCAGATGAAATAACACCAGAACATCCAGACGTTCAACCCGGATCGCAACCAACCTTTTTCGGGTTCTTACTCGGTTCGGGCTCGCAGGCTGTCGATCAGGGACTGGTCGACTGCCAAGGTCTTGCCTGCCGCTTCCAAAGTACGGCGATCCAGATGCTGGGGGTTCAGATCAACCCCTTCCGAAAACGCCTCGACAATGGCCTTCATGGCCGTGATCCTCGCATATTTCTTGTTGTTGGACGGGATCACGTGCCAAGGGGCAACTTCTGTAGACGTCCGTGCCAGCATTTCATCCACGGCCACCTCTGCGACATCCCATTTTTCGCGGTTTCTGAAATCTTCATAGGTCAGCTTCCAGCGTTTCATCGGGTTGGTCAGCCGCTCAGTAAATCGGCGCATCTGCTCTTCCTGTGAAATGTGGAAGAACAGTTTCACGATTCGAGTCCCGTCATCGACCAGCATTCGTTCGAAATCATTGATTTCCTGATACGCGGCCCGCCAGCGTGTTTCCGGAGTCAGCTTTTCGATCCGCTCAACCAAAACCCGGCCGTACCAGCTGCGGTCGAAGGCGGAGATCGCACCCGAAGGCGGCAGGCGTTCCCAGAAACGCAACAGATAATGCCGGTTGAGATAGTAGTTCCGGGGTGCACCAATCGGCCAGACCTTGAAGCTGCGCGGGTCCAGGGCCTGACTGATCCGGCGAATGGTCCCCCCTTTTCCGGCAGCGTCCCACCCTTCGAAAACCAACACGCCCTTGAGCCCGTGAAACAGATAAGCTTGCTGAATTCTGGCCAATCGTGTCTGCAATTCGATCAGCTGATCGAAGTAGACCTTTTTGTTCAGTTTCCTGGTCAGATCCGCATCCGAGAGTTTTGGGGGGTGATGTTTACTCATGCTGCCACCTGATCAATGCATCCTGGATCAGGGTATTCTGAAACCTTCTGCAAATTCGACATTGATCAGGGTCAAATGCAAAAGGCCGGGCGCTGAGCCCGGCCTTTGCAGTCTGTGTCGTTCAGATCAGGCGCGGCGCCGACGGCCACCACCGCGACGTCCACCTACGGGTCCTGCGGCACCCGCTTCGTCCGGTGCTTTGTTGAACCGGATCCACTCACCGCCATGTGGGTCGTTGTTGGTCAGCAGGTTTGCCGCGCGGATGGCTTCCATTTCCTTGCCGGCGCGCGGCTTCGTCGATCCCAGACCGAACATCTGCACGAAGGTTTCATCGTCCATGCCTTCAGGCAGGATGATACCGGCTGCCGCCACGGCCTCTTTTTTCTCGGCGATCTTCTTCTGCGTCACGGGCAACGCCACCGGGTTCATGATGGCCGAGGTCATGCCCGCACCCATCGCCATCGGCAGGAACGCGTTGTTGATGCCGTGACGGTTCGGCAGACCGAACGAGATGTTGGACGCACCGCAGGTGGTGTTCACACCCAGTTCTTCGCGCAGACGACGGACCAGCGCGAACACTTGCTGACCGGCGGTCGCCATCGCACCGATGGGCATGACCAGCGGGTCAACCACGATGTCATGTGCAGGGATGCCGAAATCGGCAGCGCGCTCGACGATCTTCTTGGCGACGTCAAAGCGCACATCGGGGTCTTCCGAAATGCCAGTGTCATCGTTCGAGATAGCCACGACCGGTACGTTGTACTTTTTGACCAGCGGCAGAACCAGTTCCAGACGTTCTTCTTCGCCGGTGACCGAGTTCAGCAGTGGGCGGCCTTCTGCGGCCTCAAGGCCGGCTTCCAGCGCGCCCGGAACCGACGAGTCGATACACAGCGGCACGTCAACCAGACCCTGCACCAGCTCGACGATCTTTCGCATCAGCGGTGGTTCGGTCTCGTTCGGGTTGGGGTTCGAGTTGTAGACAACGCCCGCATTGATATCCAGAACGGTCGCGCCAGCCGCCACCTGAGCCAAGGCGTCCTTTTCAACGGTCGAAAAGTCGCCCGCTTCCAGCTCGGCGGCCAGTTTCTTACGGCCGGTCGGGTTGATCCGCTCACCGATCACGCAGAACGGTTCGTCAAAGCCCAGGACGGCTGTTTTTGTTTTTGATTCTACGACTGTTCGGGTCATGTCCGTTCCTTAGGAGTTTACAGGCTTTGCCGAAGCGCCGCCGTTATTGATCGCCCAGTTGGCGTTGGTCTTGATCCCGCCCAGCGGGAAGAAGTGCACGTTGGTGATGTTGAAATCCGGGTTGGCCGCCTTGTGGTTGGCCAGTTCGGTCACGACATCGGTCGGCTCGTAGGGCAGCAACAGCTTGGAGACATCCATGGCGCGCTTTTGCAGAACCTTCAGAGACGGCCCAACGCCACACGCGATGGCGAATTTGATCAGGGTTTGCAGCTTGGCCGGACCCGCGATTCCGATATGGATCGGCAGATCGATGCCCGCTTCCTTCAGGCTGTTGGCCCAGGCGATGATCGGCTTGGCGTCAAAAGCGAACTGTGTTGCCAGCGCCATTTCGGCATCCGTGGTCTCGTTGAACTTCTGCTTCCAGCGCAACGCGTCATCGACGTTCTTGGTCGAACCGTCGGGGTCGATGTCCTTGTTGCCTTCGGGGTGGCCCGCCACGTGCAGGCGCTTGAAGCCCGCCTTGTCAAACAGACCACTTTCCAGCAGCTGCATCGAGCTGTCGAACTCGCCGTGCGGGTTGGCGACACCGCCCGCCAGCAACAACGCCTGTTCAACGCCTGCTTCGCCCTGATACATGGCGATCCAGTTTTCCAACGTCGCCGCATCCTTGATGATACGTGCCGGAAAATGCGGCATGACAGGGTAACCTTCCGCCGCAATTCGCTTGGCCGTCTTGACCATGTCTTCGATGGGCGTGCCCTCGATATGGGCGATGTAAACGCGTGTCCCCTCGGGCAGCAGCGCGCGGAAATCGTCGACCTTTTCGGCGGTACGCGGCATGACCTCGATCGAATAGCCTTGCAAAAAGGCTTCGACGGTCGGATTTACTGGGCCGCTTTCGACCGCATCACGTTTCTTGAAGTTCAGCAAAGCCATTTCGGCCTCCCATAAAGTCTGGGGCTCATGCCCAACCGTCATTTGCGATCAGCGCTTTGACGCGGTCCTGATCGTATTCCGTTTCCAGACGCACAGCCTCGGCTTCGGCAATCTCGGCAGGATCGCCTTCAACCGCGAAAGGTTCGGCTTTGCGCCATTCGGCCAGATAGGCATCACTGTCCTTGGCGTTCACCTTCATTGCGGCACGGTCGATTGCTTGTTCAAACCGTTCTTCCAACTGCCGCTTTGCGCCACGACGGCCTTTGCCGACGATGACCTGAGCGGGAATGTCGCGCCAATATACGATGGTGACGTCAGGCATTGCTGTGATTCCTCCTAACCCGATGGGCCGGTTCTAAACTTCAATGTAGGCCTGGGTCGGTCGATTTTCGACACACGACGCTTTCCAAACGACGTTTTGCGCCCACTGCTGTGTAGTGGCTTTTACCCAGTTTCCGGGAAAACGCGCATATCATAATTCTCATCGTCTCTATGAAAGCGCTGCATGAAAAAGAAAAACCCCGGACGGGAAAAACCGTCCGAGGCAAGAATTGATGGGGCAAATGGCCTTAGCCGACCAAACCGCCATCTTCGCGCGTAATGGCGATAATGGCCGAGCGTGGCACCGAGTCCCCGCCTTCAGGCCAATGGCTGTTGCCATCTTCGCCCGGGTGCTGAATGCCGACAAACATCGTACGACGGTCCGGCGACCAGCTGAGACCGGTGACCTCGCATTCGTTGGGGCCAACCAGAAAACGGCGGATTTCGCCGGTGACAGGGTCGCCTGCCAGCATCTGGTTGTTGCCCTGCCCGGCGAAGTCACCTTCGTTGCCATAATTGCCATCGGTCTGGATCCACAGCAAGCCGTTGCTGTCGAACTTCAATCCATCGGGTGAGTTGAACATATTTTCGGCGTTCACGTTCTCGGATCCGGCATAGGCGTCTTGGTGGACAGTGGGATTGCCTGCCAGAACGTACAGATCCCAGCCAAAGCCAGCCGCAGCATGATCGCCGCCATCCGGGCGCCAGCGAACGATCTGACCGTAGTTGTTCTTGTCCCGTGGGTTCGGGCCGTTGGCCGAGGTATCGTCGCCCCCTGCATTCGGCTTCACGCCACGGTTCTTGTTGTTGGTCAAGCAACAGTAAACCTCGGGCGCGTTTGGATTAGCCGCAACCCACTCGGGACGATCCATGGTGGTTGCTCCAACTGCCGAACCAGCCTGACGGGTGTGGATGCTGATCTCGGCCTGCGAGGCCATGCCAGTGCTTTCCGGCGTCAGATCAAGCCACTCACCGGTTCCATCGTCGTTGAACTTGGCAACCGAAAGTGTGCCTTGTTCCAACAGTGCGTTTGTGTCCACACCAGCGGCATAAACACCTTCCGAGACAAAGCGGTAAAGAAACTCGCCGCGTTCATCATCGCCCATGTAAACGACGACGCGACCGTCATTGTTTACTATGACTTCGGCGTTTTCGTGCTTGAAGCGTCCCAGAGCGGTCAATTTTCGCGGAGTCGAGGTTGGGTCAGTCGGATCGATCTCAACCACAAAACCAGCACGGTTCGGTTCGTTTGGGTTTTTCGAGACGTCGAACCGGTCATCAATTTTGGCCCAATCGTAACCCCAGTCTTTTGACGATACGCCATAACGTTTCAGATCAGCATTGACCTCGTGATTTTCGTCTTCGGCCGAGAAGTAGCCATTGAAGTTTTCTTCACAAGCCAGGTAAGTGCCCCACGGCGTCACGCCATTTCCGCAATTGTTCCATGTTCCCTTGCACGTCGTTCCGGACGGATCGGCGGCCGTTTTCATCAAGTCATGACCGGCGGCCGGACCCGTAATGGACATTTCGGTCTGCGGTGTAACGCGGCGGTTATAGGGGCTGTCCTTCACAATGCCCCACTTGCCATCGGTGCTCGCGATTTCCACGATCGTGACACCATGCGCCATCATGCCCTTTGCGATGTCGTCATCGGATGCTGGCTTGGCGTCCGGATTGTTGCCCCACAGGATGTCACGATTGGTATATTCGTTGTTTACAACCAGCAGAACGTGACCGTCATGCAAGAAAATGTCCTGACCATCGGTATTGTCACCAAAGGCGCGTTCCTGGCTGGCAGCCGTACCACGGGTCGCGTGATCGAACTCTGGCGCGTCCGACCAAAGCGGATCGCCCCAGCGCACCATAACATCCGCCTTGTATCCAGCGGGAACAATGACCTCGTCCGCAGTCGACACGGGAATCGCCTCAAACGCGAAGCGGTTGGAAACCGCGTGAGCCCCTGAAGGAATCAGCGAACCACCAACAGCTGTGAAACTGCCCATCGCCAAAACGCCGCCCAGAAAACCGCGACGGGACAATGCGCGTTCGACAACGCGATCAAATTCACATTCTTCTGGGCGCGGATTTACGACTTCATCGAATTCGTCGAAGGAAAGGATGCGCTCATCTTTCATTGCGGTCTCCGTATCTGGCTGAGAGCTAATAGATAAACCCGAACGTGGGTTCGCCCATGGAGATCGCATCATTTTGTGAACGGCATGTGACATGCGCGTTAATTTCAAAATTGAAATCACTTGCACGTCGGCAATCCCCCGCCTAGGGTCGGGGTAACTCGAAAATCGGAGGGCGTAAAGATGGCGCCCAAGCGTCCCAAAGGTGCGGGCGCGTTCCCGAAAGCGGTCGAAAGCCCCGCGCCGGCAAGACCCGATCCGGATGCTCTTTATGCGGCACTGGATCTGGGGACAAATAGTTGCCGCATGTTGATAGCCCAACCCAAGGGAAGTGGGTTCCATGTGGTCGACAGTTTCTCCAAATCCGTGCAGTTGGGCGCGGGTCTGGAACGCACCGGACGACTGTCGCGGGCGTCGATGTCGCGTACCGTTCAGGCATTGCGAATCTGTCAGCAAAAGCTGAAACGCAACAAGGTCAAACGGATGCGTCTGATCGCGACCGAGGCGTGCCGCCGCGCCAAGAACTCGCGCGAATTCATCCGGCAGGTGAAGCGCGAAACCGGCCTTACGCTCGAGATCATTCAGCCCGAGGAAGAAGCCCGTCTGGCGGTGATTTCCTGTGCCCCACTGGTTTCGACCAAGACCGAGCAGTTGCTGGTCGTCGATATCGGAGGCGGCTCGACCGAATTGGTCTGGATCGACATCTCGTCCGTTCCGCGGCGCGACCGACCCGCGGCCATCATGCGGCTGCATCACGGGTTTCACACTGTCGACAGCCCTTTTCCAGCGGCCAAGGTCGTTGACTGGATCAGCGTGCCGCTGGGCGTCGCAACGCTGCGGGACCAGTTCAATGATGTCGAGGATGACGCGGCCCGTTTTGCGTTGATGAGTTGGTTTTTCGAGGAAAACCTTGCCGACTTTGCCCCCTACAAGGACGAACAGGCGCGCGAAGGGTTTCAGATCGTCGGCACCAGCGGCACGGTCACCACTGTTGCGGCCTCGCACCTGGGCCTCAAGCGCTATGACCGGACCAAAGTGGACGGGCTGCGCATGACCAGCGATCAGATTGACAAAGTCATACGCGGGTATTTAGAACTCGGCCCTCATGGGCGGCGCCGGGACCCTCGCATTGGTGAAGACCGGCAAGCCCTGATCATGTCCGGCTCGGCTATATTGCAGGCATTGCTCCGTTGCTGGCCCACTGACCGCCTTTCGGTGGCGGACCGGGGGCTGCGCGAAGGTCTGCTTTACGCACAGATGAGCGCGGACGGTGTATTGGAAGACGGACCGTTCTGATGGCGAAGACACCAAGTGGAAAAAACAATTCGGGCCGCGGGCAACGCGACCTGAAGGTCAAGGTCAAGACAGCGCGCGGGCGCAAGCTCAGCTCGACCCGCTGGCTCGAGCGGCAACTGAACGATCCCTATGTCAAGCGTGCGCAATCCGAGGGCTATCGGGGGCGCGCAGCTTACAAGATTTTGGAACTGGACGACAAATTCCGCTTTCTCGTGCCCGGGGCGCGGGTTGTGGATCTGGGCTGTGCGCCCGGCGGCTGGTGTCAGGTGGCGGTCAAACGCGTGAACGCGCTGGGCGAAAAGTCAGGCAAACGGATCGGAACCGTGCTGGGCATCGACCTGCAAGAGGTCGAACCAATTGCCGGAGCCGAAATCCACGTACTGGATTTCATGGAAGATGACGCCGATCAGAAGGTCAAAAGCTGGCTGGGCGGCAAGGCAGACGTCGTGATGTCGGATATGGCCGCAGCATCCTCGGGGCACAAGCAGACCGATCACCTGCGCATCATGGCACTGTGCGAAACCGCCGCCTATTTCGCCTTTGACGTTCTGGAAGAAGGCGGCACTTTTGTTGCCAAGGTTCTGGCTGGGGGGGCTGAGGGCGATCTGCAAAAGTTGCTCAAGCAGAAATTCCAGAAAGTCGCCAATGTCAAACCGCCGGCGTCTCGCTCGGACAGTTCGGAAAAATTCGTTGTGGCAACCGGGTTTCGAGGCGGCTCTTAATCATCTAGCCGGATAAGATTTCCGCTCAGACGCTGTTCACGCAAGGACGTGGCAGCCATTCCCTGCAACATCAGCGTATCTCCGTGCGTCACGTATGATGGTTCCCGGTTGCGCAGGTCTTCGATCCGCTGGGCTAGTGAAACCGAGCTTGAACCCGGCATCTTCCGCATTGTTGCTTCTCTGGACATGGCTCACCTCGGATCAGCACTTTGTTCTTGGCTGTAACAAGGAATTCTGCCGTCAAAATGAAAGAATTCGGGCACGGATGTGCCGGATCAACGCCCGAACTGTTGCGACAATTGCAGCAGGTTCGGATCATCAGGCAACCTGTCCAGCGCCTCTTGCAGCACTATGCGCGCAGCTTCCGGGCCACGATTGATCTGCGCCAATTGCACCAGCATCGGCCACGCCTCTGCCCTCTGCGGGTCCAGCGTCACGACCTCTCTGAACGCCTGTTCCGCCGCCTGCGCGTTGCGAAGCGTCAAAGCCATGCCCCCCAGAACAAGATGGGTTTCCGGGGCGTCCAACCTGTTCGAAATGACCTGCTGCCATTCCGACATGCCCTGCCCAAGCTTGGCCCGCTGCTCAGCCGTCAAGCCCTGCGGCGGTATGCTCAGGAACTCTTTGGCGGCGGTGATGCGCACGTTTCGCAGAGGGTCAGACAGCAACGGCTCGAGCCTGCGCACCTGATCTGCCGGGCTGGCCTGACGTTGCAGCGCCGCTGCAATTGCTCGTATCAGCGGGTCAACGTCCTGCAACAGCGGCGCTGTGTCAGCGGCGATCTGTGGCGACCCAAACGGTTGCAACAGATACGCGGCGGTCGCTCTGACGATGCCCGGCTGCGACGCATCCATTGCGACCGCAAGCAAACCTTCGGGCGTGTCGAGCTGCCCTTCGGCCGCGGCTTTGAAAACTGTCCCATAATGCGGGCGTCGATTTGGCGATCCCGGAAACCAGCCCTCTATCTGGCTTGCGGCCCAGGCCTGATCCTGGTCTTGATGGCAGTCCGTGCAGGCATCAACGCCCAGCCCAAGATCCGGTCGCGGTATGCGAAAACTGTGATCGCGTCGACCGTCGACACCCATGTAGGTCCGCTCGATCATGTGGCAGCTTTTGCACTGGGCGCCTTCGCTGTCTTCCGGGTGATTGTGATGCGCAGGCGTGTCATAGTCCTTTGCGGAAAGGGTCGCGAAATCCGGATTTCCGGCAGGCGAGTGGCACTGTGTGCAAACCCCGTTTCCGTCGGCTTTCAAGTCTGCGCTGTGTGGTTCGTGGCAGTTCATGCATCCGACGCCCTGCGCGTACATCCGGGATTGCAGGAACGAGCCGTAGACGTAGACCTCATCCAGAATTTGCCCGTCGGGATGATAGGACCCGGGGCGCAGCACGGCCAGATTATAGGCATCATGGTACGGGGTTCCCGGAACCGGGTTTCCGTTGCCATGCGCCTCGCGCCGGGAATGACATCCGGCGCATTGCTGTATTTCTTGTTCGGTCCGCCCCTTGCCCCAACTCAACAGAAAGCCGGCATTGGCCAGGCCATCTGAAGAACGCTTTTCCCGGACCCAGTCGATATGTGCGGACCCCGGCCCATGGCAGGCCTCGCACCCGACCCCGATTTCGACCTGTTGTGACGTGTAGCTTCTGGTTTGAGGGTCGTAGTTCTTCTCAAAACCCGTGGCATGACATTCGGCGCAGCGCGCGTTCCAATTCTTGTAAGGACCGGTCCAATGCAACCCGTCATCAGGCGGCAGGTCCTGATCAGGGTACAGGTGATACCAGCGCTTTTGCTCGGTGTCCCAAACCACGTCGAAACTTTGCAAACGGCCCGGTTCGGTCTCGAAAAGGTATTGCTGCAAGGGTTCGATTCCAACGACGGAATGTACGTCATATTCCGTCGTTGCACCGTCTTTTTCCGTTACGCGGGCGGTGAACCTACCCGCCTCATTTTTGAATTGGACGGACATGCCGTCATGATCGAACCGGGTACCGTTGAAATCCGCCACAACAGCGCCGTCAGCGGGGTCTGTCCAGGCCAGCGCATGGTGTGACGCGGCCCAGGCTTCGGCTTCTTGCTGATGACAGTCGGTACACTGGTCTGAACCCACATACTCTGCCGTCTGCGCCTGAACTTCACCAGCAATTGCAAGGCAGGCCAGTATCAGGGCAAATCTCATGCCGTATCTCCTTGGGTGGCTTTTTGCAGATCAATCAATGCACCGTTGTATTCGGCACCCAAGATCAGGATCGCCGAATAGAGATACAGGAAAATCAATGCCGCCATGGCCCCCGCCAATCCAGCATAGGTGGCGCTGTAGGTGGCGAACTGGCTGATATAAATTGAAAACGCCCACCCACCAGCCGCCCATAAGACCAAAGTCAACAAGACGCCAGGCAAAATTTGCATCAGGCTGTGCCTGCGAGTCGGCAGCACAAGATGCGCCAGAAGAACGGTGCCCGCAGGAACCGCCACGGTGAACGTCCAGCGCAGGCGATCCACTGAAAACCAGTTGGCCACGGCAACTTCCGTGTGTTCAGCCACCAGTTTTGTATAGACCGGCAAAATCACCTCGACCGCTGCAATGATCAGAATGGCCGACCCGCCCAGAATGACCAGCACCAGACAGAGCAGTCGGGTTTTCCAGAAAGGCCAACTGTCTTCGTCGTGGTAGGCTTGGTTCATGGCTGCACGTACGGCAGCCACGCCGTTGGAGGCAAAGTAAATCGCCAGAAGCCCGCCCAAGGTGATGACACCCGAGCCGGATCCTGCCAGAACGGCCTGCAGTTCGGCCACGATCGGATCTGCGACGTCCTTGGGCCACGCGCCGAAAATCAGGTCAATCAACTCATCGGTGACATAGCCTTGCGATAACGCCCCTGCCAGCGCCACGGTGAACAGCACAAAGGGAAACAGCGCCATCATCAGCGACATGGCCACGTGGCTGCTCATGACGAAACCGTTCTTTCTGCTGAACCGGCGGATCGACAGCCAAAGTGCCTGAACAGGTCGGCCAAACAAGGGATTCGCGGCAGTGGACATGCTGCAACCCTAACCTGCCGAAATGGAACACAGAACCCGTCATGAATATCTATTTGGAGAATGAGGGCCAACAAACGCCTGAACGCATTGCATAAACAAGACCTCGCGTGCAGGATTGGGTCGCGCAGGACGGGAAATGCGCCAGACACAGGATACCGAATGACCCCGGATCAAAAAGACATTACGGTTAGTCCCAGGCTTCGACTGTCTGTTGTCCGGGATACATGCATCATCGCGACGCTGATCGTGCTGGGCCTCTATGCCGGTGCGAACTTCCTGATCCCGCTTGCCATGGCGCTGCTGGTCAATGTTCTGATCATCGCGCTAAGCGATCGCGTCGTAGCCCTGACCCGCGCTCCGGTCTGGATGGCCAATATTGCCGGTGTGACCGTCGTTCTGGCGGGTTTGTTCATGATTATGTACGTGCTGGGTAGTCAGGCGACGCAGTTTGCACGATCCATCAGCACCTATGAAAACCAGTTTGACGGTGCGGTCGAGCGTGTAACGGGGCTGGTCGGCAACGACGTGACCACCTTCATTCGTGACAATCTGGTCAGTATCGACATGTCCTATGTCGCACGCGTGTTGCTGGGCAGCGCCACCTCATTGTTGAACCAGTTCTTCCTGATCAGCCTTTATGTCGCCTTTCTGATGGCCGAACGGCTTGCCTTTCGGAAAAAGATCCAACTGGCCGCCGGAAATCCTGTCGCCGCAGCAGAGTTTTCCACCATGCTCGATGCGATTTCGGTCAGCTTGCAGCGCTATGTCGGCGTCAAAACCCTGATCAGCCTGATAACGGCAACCATCAGCTATACGGTTTTCCGCTCGCTTGGTCTGGAATACGCGGAAACCTGGGCCGTATTGACCTTTGCCCTGAATTTCATCCCCTCGATCGGTTCGATCATAGCGGTGTTTTTTCCGGCCATGATCGCGCTTGTTCAATTCGAAACGATCCTTCCCTTCCTGGTGATCGTGCTGGGATGTGGAACGATCCAATTCCTGATCGGCAATTTCCTGGATCCGGCCATGCTTGGCCGATCCCTGAACATGTCGACCTTTCTTGTCATTCTGGCCCTGACCTTCTGGACAACGGTCTGGGGCCTGATCGGAGCGTTTCTGAGTGTGCCTCTGACCGTATGCATCCTGATCGTTTTCAGCCACATCCCTGCACTTCGGCCGGTCGCTATACTGATGTCTCTGGATGGCAGGTTGGGCGAGGATAACAGTCGGGCCACAGCAAGCTAGGTCATGAAGCGCCCCCTGTTCATCGGATCGGATATCTACCGCAACTCGACCTACGGTTCAAAACACCCGCTGGCCATCCCACGGGTTTCAACCGTCATCGATCTGTGTCGCGAACTGGGTTGGTTGACGCCCGAAAACTACCGCGTCAGCCCCTGCGCAAAGCCAAGTGTATTGGAAAGGTTTCATACGCCGGACTATATCGCCGCCCTGCAAAAGGCAGAAGCGGACCAGCATGTTACGGACGAAACACGGGATAAATACGGTTTGGGGACTCTGTCGAACCCGGTCTTCGCCGAGATGTATCGCCGGCCGGCAACCGCCGCCGGTGGTTCCATGCTGGCCGCCGAACTGATCCGGGATGGAGGGATCGTTTTCAACCCTGCGGGCGGCACCCACCATGGCCTTGCGGACCGGGCGAACGGGTTTTGTTATCTGAACGATCCGGTTCTGGCGATACAGACCCTTTTGAGCGCTGGCCTGGATCGCGTGGTCTATGTCGACATCGACGCCCATCATTGCGACGGGGTTGAACTTGCGTTTCACGGGTCGGACAGAGTTCGGATGATCTCGGTCCATGAAACGCGGCGATGGCCTTTCACGGGTCAACTTGAGGAAGACGCCGGTGGCGCGGCCTTCAACCTGCCTGTTCCAAGGCATCTGAACGACGACGAATTCGCCGCCATTCTGGATCAATTGATCCTGCCAGCGACCGAGGCGTTCAAACCGCAAGCGATTGTCCTGCAATGCGGTGCAGACGCCGTGGCCGAAGACCCGCTTTCGCGTTTGACCCTGTCCAACAACGCGCATTGGCGAACGGTCGCGGCGCTGAAGTCTCTTTCGCCTCGTTTTCTGGTTCTGGGTGGCGGTGGATACAATCCCTGGTCCGTGGGACGCTTGTGGAGCGGCGTTTGGGCCACCCTGAATGATTTCGAAGTTCCTGACACACTTGACGTCGGTGCACAGAAAATCCTGCGGGATCTGACCTGGAGCAGGGCCGCAGGACAGGCGCCTCAACCCCACTGGCTGGACAGTTTGCGAGACGCGCCAAACATCGGGCCCATACGACAGGAACTGAGGAACGATTTGCGCCACCTCACCGCCAGGCATTCACAGTAGATCGGTCCGCCAAAGCCTGTTAGCATTCCGATATTTCGGGATATTCCTGACCGGCTTACCCCCTGTTCCGTTATCAATTCGTTTCTTCCAGCTTGGCACCGATTGGACCACCACCCATGAATGCACTTAATCAGATACTTGATCTCAAAACCCGCATGGGCCAGTCCATCATCGGGCAAACCGAGGTCATCGACCGACTGCTGATCGGGATGCTGGCCAACGGAAACCTTCTGATCGAAGGTCTGCCCGGATTGGCCAAAACACGTGCCGTCAAGGCGATGGCGCGCAATTTGGATGCAGACTTCAGCAGGATCCAGTTCACACCTGACCTGCTGCCTTCAGACGTGACGGGAACCGAGGTGTTTCAACAAACCGATGAGGGCGGCACCTTTCGGTTCGAGCCCGGTCCGATCTTTGCCAATATCGTCCTCGCTGACGAAATCAACAGGGCACCGGCCAAGGTTCAGGCCGCATTGCTGGAGGCGATGGAAGAACGGCAGGTCACGGTTTCCGGGACCACCCACAAGATGGAACCGCTGTTCATCGTGATGGCAACCCAGAACCCCATTGAACAAGAAGGCACCTATCCCCTGCCCGAAGCGCAGATGGACCGTTTCCTGATGCATGTTCAGATCACCTATCCGCCGGTCGAGGACGAGGTTGAAGTGATCCGGCTGGTGCGGGGCGAAGAGATCGCCGCCGGGAAAGGCGCGTCAAGCGAGCCACCACCGACAATCCCGCAGGACGCCGTTTTTGCAGCGCGTTCGGAAATTGGGCAGATCCATGTTTCGGATGCAATGGATCGCTATATGGCCGATCTGGTTCAGGCGACCCGGACGCCTGCGGCGCTCAGCGAAGAACTGGCCAGCTGGATCGAAATCGGCGCCAGCCCGCGTGCCTCATTGGCATTGGACAAATGCGGTCGGGCGCATGCGTGGATGAACCAGCGTGACTATGTGGACCCTGCGGATATTCGAGCCATTGCACATGACGTGTTCCGTCACCGCATCACGCTGAGCTTCGAGGCGCAGGGGAACGCCAAAACGGCAGATGACGTGATCGCGGAAATCCTGCGTCTCGTCGCGCTGCCCTGACTGTTAGGGTTGGCCGGGTGCAGCGATCCTCAGCATATCCCGATGATCCCCGCATTCACGTCGATGCGGATCACCTGTTGCGTCTGGAACTGCATTCCCGTGCCCTGAGCTTTTTACCACGTCAGCCTGCCCGCTCGATCCTGAATGGCAGACACGCATCACGCCTGCGCGGACGCGGCCTGAATTTCGAGGAATTGCGCAACTACCAACCGGGCGACGACATCCGAACAATTGACTGGAAAGTCACGGCGCGAACCGGTGAGCCCCATGTTAGGGTCTATACCGAGGAACGAGACCGCCCTGCCCTGTTGCTGGTCGATCAGCGCGTTTCGATGTTTTTCGGAACCGAAGTCTACATGAAATCGGTCATCGCCGCCGAAGCTGCCGCAATCACCGCGCATCGCGTTCTTGGTCAGGGCGATCGTGTCGGTGGTCTGGTATTCAATGACACAAGCGTTGCTGAACACAGGCCGCAGCGCCGCGCGGCGGCGCTCATGCGGTTTCTGTCTTCCATCGGCGCTGCCAATTCGGCCTTGCATGCTGCCTTGAACCCGCAACCCACCGTAACTCTGAATGACATGTTGTCGGAAGCCGCGCGTATGCCCCAAACCAACGGGCTGGTTTGCCTGTTTTCCGACTGCGACGGGCTTGACGAAAAATCGGAATCCGTGCTGCGCCGCATTGCGGTCTCAAACGATCTGATCGTGTTCAATATTGCTGACAAGACAGCCAAGGGGCTGGCGCCCGATCTGAAACTCACGGTCTCGGACGGGCGCGACCAGATCGAAATCGACAGCGCCGACCCCGAATTGTCCGGCAAAATTCGCAAATCCATGGAAGACAGGTTGGACCACCTGCACACATGGTCCCGTCGATACGGTTTTCCGGTTGTTCCATTGACGACCGCAGAACCTGCCCTGGATCAGTTGCTGTATCTGTTCGGACATCGCAGGGGGCAGAAATGAGCATCGACACGACAGGGAAATCTCTGGTTGATCTGCTGAATATGCTCGAGCCGGCACCGGAACCCACGCCTGTTTCGATGTTTCCGCAGACATGGGGGTGGTTGGCGCTGGCCGTCATACTGCTTGGCCTTGCCGTACTGGTCAGTGTTCTTTTCGTCCGGCGAAGTCGGGCGAACGCGTATCGCCGCCATGCGCTGGCCGAGCTGGCAGACCCGGATATCACGTCGGCAAAAGTTGCCGAAATCCTTCGCCGCACCGCGTTGGTCGCGTATCCGCGCAGGCAGGTTGCAGGGATTCACGGGGATGACTGGTTGAATTTCCTTTCGCAAATCTCTGATGACAAGTCCTTTTTATCAGACATTGGGCAAACGCTGATCGACGCGCCGTACAAGGACCTGCCGCCAAACCGCGCCTTGACCCAGCTTGCTAGGCATTGGGTCAAGTCCCATAAACGGTATCGGGGAACGTGATGTTTTCCTTCTCTGCGCCCTGGGTGTTTCTGCTTTTGCCGCTGCCGCTGCTGGTGTACGCCATTGCTCCGCCCCGGCGGGAAACAACCGTGTCCATTCGCATTCCGTTTTTTCGCCGCGTGGCCCAGGCGGCGGGCGTCGAGCCGCAATCCGGGTCAATGATCCGAACCCGGGCCCGGCTGCAAACAGTCAGCGCCGGCTTGATCTGGATACTTCTGGTTCTGGTGCTGGCGCGTCCGGAACGTCTGGGCGACCCCGTGGTGATGGAAAAATCTGCACGCGATGTGGTTTTGGCGCTGGATATCTCTGGCTCGATGGATCAGCGCGACTTCCAGACCGGATCCGGTGCCCCGATGCAACGGTTGGAGGCGGTCAAAGAGGTTCTCAAGCAGTTCATCTCTGAAAGAGATGGTGACAGGATGGCGCTGATCATCTTTGGAACACGCGCGTTCATTCAAGCGCCCTTCACGGAAGATCTGAACAGTTTGAATGGGTTCCTGGACCAAACTCAAGTTGGCATGGCGGGTCCGAACACGGCTTTGGGCGATGCGATCGGGCTTGGCATTCGAACTTTTGAATCCAGCGAGGTTGACCAGCGCCTGATGATCGTTCTCAGCGATGGCGCCGATACGTCCAGTCGCATGACACCCGTCAATGCCTCGGCCATTGCTGCGGAAAAGAACGTGGTTGTCTATACGATTGGTGTTGGAGACCCGAATGCCACGGGCGAAGACCGTGTCGATCTTCAGGCACTAAAGGACATAGCCGATCGCACGGGCGGAGAATATTTCTTTGCCGACGATGCAACGGCCCTTGAACAGACCTATGCACGCATTGATTCACTGAACCCCAGAATGGTGGAAACGCAAAGCTATCGCCCCAAGCAAAGCCTTGCCCATATTCCGTTACTCATCGCGTTGATCGTCATTTTGGTCAGCATGACCTGGTTCCATTTTTCACTGCGACACCAGGGGGCCCTCTGACAATGGATCTGGCTGATTTCCATTTTATCCGAGGCTATTACCTGCTGCTTCTCATTCCCATCCTTGTGTTGTGGTGGCGGATCAGACCCAGACCGATGGCAGACACCAAACTGCCATCAGGGATCGCCCCGCACCTTGCAGAGGCCTTGCTGCTGGGCAAGGAAGAAAACAGGCGCATCCAGCCCATTGATGTTGCGCTGATCATTGCGGCGCTTGTCACATTGGCGGCCTCGGGTCCGACATGGTCGCGCGCGCCCAACCCGTTGATCGCAGACACGGCCCCGTTGGTGATCGCTCTCAAAGTCACCGACAGCATGGAAAGCTCGGATCTTGCGCCATCGCGGCTGGATCGGGCACGGTTCAAGATTTCCGACCTGATCACCGAACGTGCCGGCGCACGAACCGCTTTGATCGCCTATGCAGGAACGCCGCACCGAGTTGCGCCTTTGACCGAAGACGCGAACATACTTCGTCCGTTGCTTGAGGGGTTGACGCCTGCGGTGATGCCGAAGGATGGCGATGCGGCAGCCGATGCGCTTGCGTTGGCTCAGTCCATTCTGGACGACAGCGACAGCCCGGGGGCGATTCTGTTTGTATTGGACGACCTTGATCCATCTCAGGTAATGGGGCTAAGCTCCTCTTCTTCTGATATTTTCTTTCTCACCATGCTGCCGGATGGTGGTCGTATCGCGCAGCTGGACAACATCCCAAACGCCTCAGTGGTCGCGTTTTCGGACGACGACCGGGACATCAATCAACTGATGCGCCGCATTCAATCGGCCTATACTGCCGCCCTGGATGACGATGATCGTCTGGACTGGCAGGACAAGGGCTGGATCCTGGCCTGGCCTGCTGCGGTGTTGTCTCTGCTGTGGTTCCGCAAGGGCTGGGTAATTCGTTGGGCGGTTCTGGTTTTGATTGCGTTGCCTTCATCCGGCGCGCGGGCAGAAGGATGGCGAGACTGGTTTTTCACCTCCGACCAACAAGGCCAGATCGCGATGACCCAAAAACGATTTGGCGACGCGGCCGAGATGTTCGAAGACCCATATCACAAGGGATATGCCTATCTCAGGGATGGTCAATACGAAAAGGCGTCGTCCGTGTTTTCCACACTGGACACGCCGGAAGCTGCGTTTGCCGAAGGTATGGCCCGCATAAAAAACCGCGAGTATCGCCCAGCCATATCGGCGTTCGAGACCGCCTTGGAACGTCGCCCCGACTGGCCCGAAGCCCAGCATAATCTCGACCTGTCCAAGGCCATCCTGGACTATGTCGAAACGACGCGTGAACAGTCTGACACAGGGGAGGAGGCTGGCATCGGTGCCGATGATACGGTGTTTGACAACGATGCAGCACGTGGCAGTGACACCACGGTTCAAGCCCCCAAGGACGGGCCACAGTCACTGTCCGCCGACCAGTGGATCAGCATGATCGACACCGACATGCAGGATTTTCTGAGAAACCGTTTCCTTTTGGAAATTCAGGAGCAAACAGAATGAGATACCTTGCTGTCTTCATCCTGTTGTTGCCGTTATCCGTGTCCGCACAGGAAAACTCAGCCTATCAACCTCGGGTGTCAGTGGACGTCCCGAACGAGGCCGTCATCGTCGGCCAACCCGCCATCGTCCGCATCAAGGTTCTGGTACCGACCTTCATGCCGCAGCCGCCCGTATTCCCATCATTGGAGCAACAAAATGTCCTTGTTCGCCTGCCTGAGAGGGCTTCTGGTCCGATAAGCGAAACGGTAGACGGAGAAACGTGGTCCGGAGTACAGCGCAGTTATCGCCTGTATCCGCTGACATCAGGGCCGGTCGCGTATGATGCGCAAGAGGTTGTCGTGACATTTGCCGACCCGCAGTCCAATGACCCGGTTCAGGTTTCGGTGACGCTTCCTTCCATACAGCTGAACGCAGAGATCCCAGAGGGCGCTCAAGGTCTTGACCCGCTGATCATCGCAAGTGGTTTCTCTCTTGATCAGAATCTGGACGGTCCGACCGATATGCAGGCCGGTGATTCCATCACGCGCGAGATAAGCGCGCAGATCGCTGGCACCACGGCCCTGACAATCCCGGCGCTGACGCCGCAGGATCAAAGCCAACTGCTTCGCGCCTATCCCAAGGAGCCCCGCTTTTCGGAAACAGAAGACCGGGGCATCTTGTCCGGGCAGCGGGTCGAAGAAACCGTGTACATCGCCCAAGATGGTGGCGAAACACAGTTGTCGGCCGTTTCCATCGACTGGTTCAATCTGGACACCGGTCAGATCGAAACGGCATCACTTCCCTCGACCAAGCTGACACTGGCACCACCCAGGCGACAGCCGCCTGACGCGCAAACCATCATCAAATCAGTTCTTTACCTTGTCATTGTTGTATTCGCATTGTGGACATTGGGAAGGTTTCTGCGCCCGCGCTACTCAACCTGGAAAACGGAACGGCGCCGCAGATATCTGGCATCCGAGAAATATGCCGTCGATGCCTTGCGATCCGCTTTAATATCACGGGATTTGCCCGCAGTTTATCAGGCATTGGGTCTTTGGAAATCGCGAAGCGCGCATCCAGAGTGTTCTTTGGATCTTGAGAAGAGCCTTATGAATATCGGTGCGGCGCGGTATTCAGCGACGACTTGCAACAGCCCGGAAGACTGGGAAGCGGCCGTGCAACACCTGGGTGGACTGAACAGCGCAACAGAACGAAAGAGCGGGTCTTTGCCCCCGCTCAACCCTTAGACTTCAACTTTGACAGTTGCTGATCAGCTTGCGCCGGTCGATCAACCGCAGCCGGCCATACCCCAATTCCACAAGGCCCAGATCCGCCAGATGATGCAGATGTCGATGCAAGGTCGGCTGAGATACCGCAACCATTTCAGCAAGTTCTTCCTGAGACACAACAATCCATCCGTCCGAACTCAAGGCGCCTTCGTCAAGATGCAGCAGACGCAGCACAAGGCGCTTTTCAGACCCCGTAACCGCAAGATTGGCCATGATGCGCAGAGCAGTCTTCATGTTTTCATGCGTCAACGCATAGAAATCACGGATGTATTCCGGGTTCTTCTGAACCAGGCGTTCTACCCGCGAGCCGGGAAAAAACAAGGTGCGGGTCTTTTGCGTTGCAACGACGCTGACCAGGCGTTTGGCTTCGGCAAACAGCGCAAGATCCCCGATCCAGAATCCTGATCCATCCTGATGCAAAACGAATTCCTGTCCATCATCGGCAGGTGCCGTGATCTGAAGCGCGCCTGCGAGCACCGCATGAATACCGTTGGCGCGGTCACCGTGGTGGTACAGGGTTTCTCCGGAATCGAAGGTTCTTTGAATTGCGCACGTCATAAGATCGCTCTGAAACTTTGAATCGCGCGTGCCAAACCAGTCGGTCTTGGCCAGAATCCGCATATCGTCATCAGAATCAAACATTTGTATCTTTCAAAGTGATCATATGATAAGTTTTCGATACGTTTCATCGCGTAAAATAGCTGTGTTCACTGCCCGAACAAGAAATTGTTTTTATTCGGGCAATCAAGAACTTGCTTGCAGCTTCAAGTTATAGGCTAGCGGCTTCAATTAAATTTCAATTTTCCGGGTCATTAAGGCTCGACTGATCAGGAGCACTTCATGTCTTCTCCACGAATGATTGCAGATAATTGGCGTAGAACACTGCGCCGGTTCGCAGTGGCGACCGTAACTGTCGCCCTTGCCGTGCCCGCCTGGGCGCAGGATCAAAAGCCCAATATTCTTGTGATATGGGGCGACGATATCGGTCAATCCAACATCTCGGCCTACACAATGGGTCTCATGGGATATCAAACACCCAATATCGACAGGGTTGCCAAAGAAGGCATGATCTTTACCGATTATTACGGCGAACAATCCTGTACCGCCGGCCGTTCGTCATACATCATGGGGCAATCCGTGTTCCGCACCGGTCTTTCCAAAGTCGGCCTGCCTGGGGCAGATCTTGGAATGCAGGTTGAAGACCCAACTATCCCGGGGCTTCTCAAAGACCACGGCTATGTGACCGGTCAATTCGGCAAAAACCACCTTGGTGACAAAGACGAACATCTTCCGACAAACCACGGTTTTGATGAGTTTTTTGGCAATCTTTACCACCTGAATGCCGAAGAAGAGCCGGAAAACGAAGACTATCCGGGTGATCGCGTTCTGGCGGATGGGCGCACCTTCCGCGAGGCCTATGGCCCGCGCGGCGTCATCAAGTCCAAAGCGGATGGCACGATCGAAGACACCGGACCGTTGACCCGCAAGCGCATGGAAACGGTAGATGACGAAACCGTGGCCGCGGCCATCGACTTCATCAAGCGGGCGCATGAGCAAGGTCAGCCCTTCTATGTCTGGTGGAACGGTACCCGCATGCACTTCCGCACCCACGTCAAAGACGAGATGCGCGCCAAGGCCAATGAGTTGTCGGGGCGGGTCGCTGATGAATACACCGCCGGTATGATCGAACACGATATGCATGTAGGTCAGCTGCTGGATCTGCTGGACGAGCTTGGCATCGCTGACAACACGATCGTGCACTATTCCACTGACAACGGTCCCCACATGAACACCTGGCCGGATGCAGCTGCGACGCCGTTCTGGGGCGAGAAGAATACCAACTGGGAAGGTGGTTGGCGTGTTCCGTCAATGGTACGCTGGCCGGGCAAGATCGAGGCCGGATCAGTCACCAACGAGATCGTGCATCACATGGACTGGCTGCCCACTTACCTCGCTGTGGCCGGCGATCCGGACATCAAGGAAAAACTGAAGACAGGCTACAGCTCATCGGGCATGGGTCGCGACTATAAGGTGCACCTTGATGGCTACAATATTCTGCCGCTGCTGACTGGTGAGACTGCGGCAAGCCCCCGGAAAGAAATCTTCTATTTCTCGGATGATGGTGACCTCACGGCGCTGCGTTTCGAAGACTGGAAGCTCATCTTCCTGGAGCAGAAAGCCTGGGCCACGTTGCGTGCCTGGATCGAGCCATGGACCGAACTGCGCATCCCGCTGATCGTCAACCTGCGCCGCGATCCGTATGAACGCGCGTACCGCACGTCCAACACCTATTACGATTGGCTGTTGGACCGGGCCTATTTCCTTGTGCCCGCCCAGCAATACGTTGGCAATTTCCTCAGCACGTTCCAGGAGTTCCCGCCACGTCAGAAAGCAGCCAGCTTCAACCTGGATCAGGTCATGGAGAAGCTTACAACGCCGACCAACAACTAGGCCAGGCGGCCCCACGCTGTAGGCCGCCCTGCGCAGGGCGGCCTTTCTTCAATACAACAGATATCGAGAGCTTCATGAAACACGTTCTTTTGGGTGCCTTTCTGACCTGTGTTCCCGTATCCCTGCTCGCTGATCCGCTGCCCAGTTGGAACGCCACAGCGGCAAAAGAAGCGATCCTTGAATTCGTGTCCAGTGTTACCGACGCGGAAGGACCTGATTATGTGACGCCTTCAGATCGGATCGCGGTATTTGACAATGACGGCACACTCTGGGCCGAACAGCCGGTTTATTTCCAGTTAATCTTTGCCATGGATCGGCTTTCTGAACTGGCTGAACAAGATCCTTCGATCCTGTCCACACCCGCTTTGAAAGCCGCTGCCGAAGGTGATCTTGCGACGGTTCTTCAAGGGGGCCACGATGCGTTGATCGAAGTTGTCAACGAGTCACATTCCGGAACCAGCGTAGAGGCGTTTCAAGCCCAAGTTGCGCAGTGGCTGGCCGAGGCCCGACACCCGGACACCGGATTGCCCTATGACCAGATGACCTATCAGCCCATGGTCGAGCTGTTGCGCTATCTTCGGGACGAAGGGTTCAAGACCTATATTGTCTCGGGCGGCGGCATTCACTTCATGCGGGTCTTCGCGGAACAGGCCTATGGCATTCCGCCGGAACAGGTTCTGGGCACATATGGAAACTCGACATTCGAAGATGTCGATGGCGTTCCGACTGTCATCAAGGCCCCCGGGATTGCCTTCATCGACGACAAGGAAGGCAAACCCATCAACATCGAACGCACGATCGGCAAACGCCCCATTCTGGCCGGAGGAAACTCAGACGGCGATTTCGCAATGCTGGATTGGACAACCTCGGGTAGCGGATCACGGCTGGGTGTTCTGATCCACCATACGGATGCCGAACGTGAATGGGCCTATGATCGGGAAAGTCCGATTGGGCGGTTGGTTGACGGTCTGGATCAGGGGCCGGACAAAGGCTGGGTTATCGTCGATATGGCGAAAGACTGGTCGCGGGTCTACACTGGAGGAAACTGAACGACCCGAAAGACTTAACGCCCATGTGGACATTGCTTGTATCCATCTTTGTTTTTGCGTTGTACGCAACTGCAGTTGTGTTTTCGGTGCGCGCGGCACAAACCGCGCGCACACCGCAAGGAGCCGTTGGCTGGGTTGTCTTTTTGGTATCGGCGCCAATCTTTGCGGTGCCGATGTACCTGTTTCTGGGGCACCACAGGTTTCGCGGCTACCGCATCTCGCGCCAACAAAGCGAACGGGTCGTCGAAGGCATCAAGACCTTTGCTGACTACTCCAGACCTGACCCATCCACGATGTCGGTCAATCCACGACCATTCGAATTTCTGGCTCATCTTCCGGTATCCAGTGGCAATGGCGCTCAGCTTCTGATCGATGGCCAGGCAACGTTTGACGCCATTTTCCAGGCGATAGACGAGGCCAGGAATTACATCCTGATCCAATTCTACATCGTCAGAGACGATGCCTTGGGCCGACAGCTTCAGACCAAGCTGATAGAGGCTTCGAAACGCGGGGTGCATGTCCGTTTCATGACCGATGCCGTCGGCAGCTATGGATTGGCAAACACCTATCTGGACACAATGCGCGACGCGGGAATTGACGTGGCCGACCCGCGTGAGCAACGCGGGCCGAATTTCAGGTTTCAGCTGAATTACCGGAACCATCGCAAAACCGTCATCATCGACGGTGAAACAGGCTTTATCGGCGGTCACAACGTGGGTGTTGAATATCTGGGCGAAGACCCGCATTTCGGCCATTGGCGCGACACGCATATCAAGATGACCGGCCACATCGTCCGGCAATTGCAGCTCATCTTCACCGAAGACTGGCACTGGGCCCGCGATGAAGACCTGATTGACGACCTCGACTGGGCAGGCAGCGAGGCCGAGCAAGACATGAATGCCCTGTTGGTGGCCACCGGACCCGGAGATGAAACCGAAACCGGCGCCATGATGTTCTTTTCGGCAATCGCCGAGGCGAAAGAAAGACTGTGGATCGCATCGCCCTATTTCGTGCCCGACATCGACGTCATGACCGCCCTGCAACATGCAGCGATGCGCGGGGTGGACGTGCGCATCCTTGTCCCGGATGTGATCGACCATCGGCTACCCTGGCTGGCCGCTTTTGCCTATTTCGACGAAATCCGCGACTGCGGCGTGCGTGTGTTCCGATATACGGATGGATTCATGCACCAGAAGGTTTTCGTGGTAGACGACACGCTGGCCGCGGTCGGCACGACCAATCTGGACAACCGGTCCTTCCGGCTGAACTTCGAGGCGATGGCCCTGTTTTTCGATGCCCGCGCAGCCTTGGCTGTTGATCAGATGCTGCGCGCGGATTTCGAGGCGAGCTATGAGTTGACGCGCCGTCTGGCCCAGCAACCCGCGCATATCCGGTTTGGCGCCCCCTTGGCGCGACTGTTTGCGCCTATCCTCTAGGAAAAGAATTTCTCCTGAAAGACGCGCGTCATCATCGCCACCAGATAAGCGGTCGACAGACCAAAGGCCAGAAGACCAGCAACCGCGGCAAAAGACCCAAAGATGCGCAACCCTTCGCCCAAAACGATATCGCCATATCCCAGGGTCGTGAACGTCACCAATGAGAAATAGATGGCCGAGTTCCAATCCGGCAGAACCTCAAGCAACACCCAGACGATGGCCCAAATCCAGACCTGAATCGTGTGCGTCGCGACAATAAAGGCCAAAGATACCGCGATTGGTGTTGCCGTGCCAAAGAACACCCCCTTGGCCGACCATTTTTCATCCCACTTGATGATCGTGACGGTACACCAGGTCAACAAAAGAATCTCGACCAAGAAGCAGAGCGCCAGAAATGTACTGCCCCAAACGATCTGATGCAGCAACGTCATGTTTTTCATCCTGATTTACGACAGTGGACCGTCCGGGCAGAATGGCCCTTTGAGGTGCGAGGCACAACCCCGGCGATCGCGCCAAAAGCCTGCGGCGAATGGAACCGGGTACCGGTCCGCACTGGACAGTTTGGAATTCCGTCGCACATCCTTGGAAGAAAAAAGGCCAGATCATGCTGTTGACCATCGACCGTGTTCAGAAAACCTATCCCGGCGGGCGCCCGGTTCTGCGCGACGTGTCGCTGACGTTGGATGAAGGGCGGACACTGGCCCTGACCGGCGAAAGCGGCAGTGGCAAAAGCACTCTGTTGAATCTTGCCGCAGCGCTTGATTGTTTCGACAGCGGTGAAATCATCTTGAACCGTACGCCCCTGTCCCATCTGGACGATTCCGGGCGGGCCGAACTGCGGCGCAGTCAGCTTTCGTTGGTTTTTCAGCAGTTCAATCTGATCCCTTCGCTGACCGTTGCGCAGAACCTTTCCTTTCACGCCCGCCTTGCCGACGCTGAGGATGCCGATTGGACCGCGCATCTGACGGAACGCTTGGGCCTGTCCGATCTTTTGGACCAATATCCCGAAAACCTGTCCGGCGGGCAACAGCAGCGGGTCGCGATTGGTCGTGCCATGGCTGCGCGTCCGAAACTGCTGCTGGCGGATGAGCCCACGGGCAATCTGGATGAAACCGCCAGCGCAAGGGTTCTGGATCTGATGTTGGCCTTGGTGGCTGATACCGGCGCAGCGCTTCTGTTGGTCACGCATTCCCAACAGATTGCGGCCCGCCTGGATCGAACCGTCCAGCTCTGCGGTGGTCGTATCCAATGACACGCGCCGTCATTCAGGCTTTGACGTCACACTGGCGGGTGCACTGGTTGCAACTGGCGACGCTTTTGACCGGCATCGCATTGGCCACCGGTCTCTGGTCCGCGGTTCAGGCCATCAATGCCGAAGCACGCGCCAGCTATGCCCGGGCCAACGCGCAGCTTGCCCTTGGGCAGTTCGACGAGCTGCGCGATCCTTCCGGTCTGATCCCGGTTTCTCGTTACGTCGATCTGCGTCGTGCTGGCTGGCAGGTGGCGGCCGTCCTGGAGGGCCCCTATCGAATCCAGGGCCGCACATTGCGCCTGATGGGTGTGGACATGGTCGCCTACCCGGCCCTGCCCGCCGTCACCGAAGCCGACCAAAGCACCACGCCGACTGAGCCGGCGGACATGCTGACCGCTCCGGGGCGGCTTCTGATCGCGGCAGAGTTGGAGCCGCTGTTGCGCGACCAGAACAACCTTCCGCCGTTTTCAATCACCACGGCGCTGCCACCGGACGTAATTCTGACGGATATCGGCACAGCCGAAGCCCTGCTGAACCAAACCGGTTTCATCTCGCGCCTCATTGTATTGCCGGATCAGCCGCGTGATCGGCCACCTTTGGCCGAAGTCGCGCCCGAACTGGAGCGCGCCAGCCCATCCTCGCAAGTCGATACTGCTCGGCTGACTGACAGTTTTCACCTGAACCTGTCGGCTTTTGGCCTGCTGTCCTTTGCCGTTGGCCTGTTCATCGTGAACGGCACCGTCGGGCTGGCTTTTGCCCAACGCCGAGGCATGATCCGCACCCTGCGTGCACTGGGCGTTTCGATGCGGCGGCTGGTCTTCCTGATCTTGACCGAACTGACGGGGCTGGCCCTGATCGGTGGAACCTTGGGGCTGCTTCTTGGGTTCTTTCTGGCCGGAGCGTTGTTGCCCGATGTCGCAGCAACCCTTCGCGGCCTGTATGGTGCGCCCGTGACCGGACAGCTGACATTGCACCCCCATTGGGTGTTTGCCGGGATGGCGATGGCTGTTTGCGGCACCTTGTTTGCCAGTGGCCATGCGCTGTGGCGACTGTCTCGTATGCCACTTCTGGCGGGGCCCGGTGTGCAAGCCTGGCAGGGCAATGCTGGCACACGTCTTGTGACAGGTTTGCTCGGCTTGTCCCTGATCGTCGGCGGTGTCATCGCCTATCTCGGCATCGGTGGTCTGGTTGCCGGTTTCGTGCTGTTGGCCGGATTGCTGACGGGTGCCGCGCTTTTGTTGCCGGCGCTTCTGACCTTTGCGCTTTCCGTCTTTGGCAACAGGTCCCGTGGCGCCGTCGCGCAGTGGGTCTGGGCCGACATGCGCGCCCAATTGCCCGGGCTGTCGCTTGCCCTGATGGCCCTGTTACTTGCGCTTGCGGCAAATATCGGTGTGGGCACAATGGTTTCAAGTTTCCGGCTGACACTTGTGGGCTGGCTCGACCAGCGCCTGACTTCAGAGCTTTATCTGACCGTCCGTGACGAAGAACAGGGTCGCGAGATCACGGATTGGCTGCGGCCACAGGTCGACGCCATCCTTCCAATTCGCAACATGGAACTGTCGCACGAGACGGGCCCCCTGTTTCTGTACGGGGTCATTGACGATCCGGTCTATCGGCAGCACTGGCCGTTGATATCGGCAAACTCGACCGTATGGGACGACGTCATGGCCGGAGACGCGGTGCTGATCAACGAACAACTGGCACGGCGCGCGAACCTCTGGCCCGGAGATACGCTGACGCTGTCCCCGGATCGAACGCTGACCATCGCCGGGGTTTATTCGGATTATGGAAACCCGACCGGGCAAGCCATTGTGTCGATGAGCCAACTTGACCGTATCGCACCAGGGGCTGAAACCCGACGGTTTGGCATCCGTTTGAACCCCGAGCGGGCGACTGAAATGGCGCAAGCCTTGCGCGAGCGGTTTGCCCTGCCGCGTCAGGCCGTGGTCCAGCAGGCCGCCATGAAGGCGCAATCATTAGCAGTCTTCGAAAAGACCTTTGTCGTGACATCGGCGCTCAGTGTTCTGACCCTCGGCGTGGCGGGATTTGCCATACTCACCAGCCTGCTGACCCTGTGGACCCAGCGCTTGCCTCAGATTGCTCCGGTATGGGCGCTGGGACTGAACCGGGCGCAACTGGCGCGGCTGGAGCTTTTGCGCAGCGTACTGCTCGCGGCTCTGACCGCGTGCCTGGCGTTGCCGCTTGGTCTGATCCTCGCCTGGGTTCTGTTGGCAGTGATCAATGTGCAAGCCTTTGGCTGGCGGTTGCCGATGTTCGTGTTTCCCTGGGATTGGTTGTGGCTGTTCCTGTTGACCCTGCTGGCCGCCCTGGTTGCAGCGGCCCTGCCCGCGCTGCGCATGTTGCGTCTGCCCCCTGCCGATTTGCTGAAGGTGTTCGCCAATGAACGTTAAAACCCTTTTGGCCGTTCTCGTGATTTTGTGCCCATCGCCTCTTTGGGCGCAGGGCTATGCAGGTCTTGGAGGGTCGGCGGAAGGCTTCGAGGTTCCGCAGGCGGGGATTGAATTCGACTTTCCCAAAGACCACGGACCTCACCCCGCCTATCGGATCGAATGGTGGTATCTGACGGCCAACCTCAAAGGCGAGGACGGGCGTGACTATGGCATCCAATGGACCCTTTTCCGGTCGGCCCTGAAACCGTTTGAAACAGATGGATGGCAAAGCCCGCAGATCTGGATGGGCCATGCGGCTGTCACCACGCCTGACACCCACTATTTTGCCGAACGCCTGTCGCGTGGGGGGATTGGGCAGGCAGGTGTTGCGGTGCAACCGTTCGAGGCCTGGATCGACGAATGGCGCATGGCCGGGCCGGATATGGACACCCTGACTCTGACGGCAAACGGGGCTGATTTCGGGTACGATCTTGCGCTGAGCGCACAAGGCCCGTTGGTGTTTCATGGCCAAGCGGGCTATTCCGTCAAATCCGCCGACGGACAAGCCAGCTATTACTATTCGCAACCCTTCTATTCAGTCGAAGGCGTACTGCGCCTGCCGGATGGCGATATGCGCGTCACCGGTCAGGGCTGGCTGGACCGGGAATGGTCTTCGCAACCCCTGGCCGAGGATCAAACCGGCTGGGATTGGTTTTCGCTCAGCTTCGAGGGCGGGGACAAGCTGATGGCCTTTCGCCTGCGCGGTGGTCGCGGCGATTTCACTTCGGCCACATGGATCAATTCAGACGGCAGCACCGATGCCATCCCCGACGGATCCGTCAGGCTTGAGCCGCTTGCGACCGATCAGGTGGCGGGGCGCGACGTCCCGACGCAATGGCGCGTCGTGCTTGCGGACCGAGGCATCGACGTCAAGGTATCCGCCCTGACGCCGGATGCCTGGATGGGGACACGTTTTGAATATTGGGAAGGTCCGGTCACGGTCACCGGCAGCCACGAGGGCGTCGGGTATCTCGAGATGACGGGCTACTGACCTGGCTGCGGGAGCCCGAACGGCGGCAGGCGACCGTCGGGGCTCCGGCACCTCTGTGCACTGCATCTGCTTTTCGAGTCAGCGCACCACGTAAACCGAGACGTTGGAATGTCGCACCACGCGTGCCGCATTCGGGCCCAGCAGGTAATCCTTGAAATCCGGCTTGTGGGCTCCGATTACGATCAAATCAGAGCCGGCATTTTCGGCCGTCTTCAAAATCTCCTGATAAGCTGTTCCTGTCGCAACCACATGGCGGATGGTTTCGTTGCGCTCGGCGCCCAGGGCCGATACGCACAGCGCCGTCAGCTTGGCCTGCGCTTCCTCCAACGCCTTGTCGTGAAAATCGGATTCGAAAAACCCCGACACCCAGCTTTCCCCGAAATCGGGCAGCACTGTTACCACGTCAAGTTGCGCCCCTTCCATATCCGCCAGAGCGGCTGCTTTTTGCAGCACCGGTGCATCAATCTCGCCATTGCTGATATCAACGGCACACAGAACGGAACGTGTCATACGAGCACCTCTTGTCTGGCGGCACGGCCGCGTTGCAGGAAAGCGATCAGACCCAGAAGGATCAGCGCCGGGATATAGACCAGTTGCTTCGGAGGCTGGCTGGACGGCAGGCTGACCGAGCTCAGACGCACGGCCTCGTCACCGTAATAGTCAAAGTTGGCCAGATCTTCGGCAACCGGTGATCCAAACATCGGCTCGTCAAGTTTGACAAGGCCATCCTCTTCCAGCAACAGCAGCCCCATGGCATCGACGCGCGCTTCACCGCCCTCTTCGGATCCGACTGGCACCACAATCGTGGTGTCCACCATCTTGCCGGTATCAAAATCCGGCCCGCTGATCACCATGCGAACCTCGGTTCCGGGAGGAGTCTGGCCAATGGTTTCGACAAACGCCGCAGGCTCGACCGAAGTGTATGGAGGCGCGATGCGATCCATGAAGAAATCCGGCCTGAACAGGGCGAAGGCAACGGCGATCAGAGCGATACTTTCGTAGATGCGGCTGTGGGTCAGGAAGTACCCCATGGTGCCTGCCGTGAAGACAAGGATCGCTATCGTCGCAAAAATCGCCACTATGATCCCTTCGACCCATGTCACATCGATCAGCAGAAGATCGGTGTTGAAAATGAACACGAAGGGCAGCGCCACGGTACGCAGGCTGTAGAAGAACGCCGTGAAACCGGTTTTGATCGCATCACCGCCCGACACAGCCGCAGCAGCAAAACTGGCCAGCCCGACCGGAGGTGTCACGTCGGCCATGATCCCGAAATAGAACACGAACAGGTGGACAGCGATCAATGGAACAATCAGCCCGCTTTGGGCGCCCAACTCAACAACCACCCCGGCCATCAACGAGCTGACAACGATATAGTTCGCGGTTGTTGGCAGACCCATGCCCAGGATCAGGCTGAGTAGCCCGACCATGACCAGCATCAGGATCAGATTGCCGCCCGACAGGAACTCGACCAGATCGGCCATCACCTGACCAACACCCGTCAACGTGACGGTTCCCACGATCACGCCCGCGGTTGCCGTGGCAAGCGCGATGCCGATCATATTGCGTGCCCCGTCGATCAGACCTTGCCACAGGTCGGCAACACCATCGATGAAAGTGTTGTACAGGTTGCTCTGCCCGCGGAACATCGCTTTCAGCGGCTTCTGCGTCAGCAGGATGACAAACAGCAGCGATGTGGCCCAGAAGGCGGACAGGCCCGGTGACTTCTGTTCGATCATCAGGAAATAGACCAGAACGATGATCGGCAGCAGGTAATGCAGGCCAGCTTTGTAGATATCGGCGATGACCGGAAGCGTAACCTCTTTTGCGTTAGGGTCGTCCGGTTCCAGGTCAGGCACCTGTGCCGCCAGATAAAGCAGTGCGACATATACCGCGCAGATAATCAGGCTGAGCACGATCCCAGCGGCCGACGGCACCCAGCTTGTCACGGCATTCACCGGGAATTGTGACCCATAGCAAAGACCTGCGAACACCAGGAAAAAGCCGAGCATCCCCACTACGGTCCGCGCCAGATGCACATCGCGGTCGCCCAGCGTGGGCATGTTCCGCTTCACGGCCTCGAGGTGCACGATGTAAACCAGTGCGATGTAGGAAATCGCTGCTGGCAGGAAGGCATGGGTGATCACCTCGACATATGAGATGCCCACATATTCCACCATCAGGAATGCAGCGGCCCCCATCACCGGCGGCATGATCTGCCCGTTGACCGAACTGGCAACCTCGACCGAGCCCGCTTGTTCACTGCTGAACCCGACGCGCTTCATCAGCGGGATGGTGAAGGTACCGGTGGTAACAACATTGGCAATCGACGAGCCCGAGATCAGGCCGGTCGCAGCCGAGCCCACAACCGCCGCCTTGGCCGGACCACCACGCAGGTGGCCCAGGGCCCCAAAGGCCATCTTGATAAAGTAGTTCCCTGCCCCGGCTTTATCCAGCAATGCGCCAAACAGCACGAACAGGAAGACGAATTTCGTGGAAACACCCAGTGCGATACCAAACACGCCCTCGGACGTGATCCACATGTGGCTCATCGCCTTTTTCAGGCTCGCGCCCTTCCAGCGGATAACTTCGGGCACCCATTCCGAGGCACCGAAGAAGACATAGGCCAAAAATATGGTCGCGATAATTGCCATGGCCGGGCCAAGCGCACGGCGCGCGGCCTCGAACAACAGCACCAGGCCAAGCAACGCAACCCATTTGTCGGTGTCGTCGGCCAAACCGCCCGCATTAACGATCTTGTCATAGAAGAAATAGCCGTACAGCGCGACGAACGCGCCCACCAATCCCATGATCCAATCCTGAACCGGAATATAGTTCCGGGGGCTGGATTTGAGCGCCGGATAAGCGGCAAAGGCCAGAAACAAAGCAAAAGCCAGATGGAATTGCCGAGCATTGTTCACGACGCTTCCGGGCAAGACATAATTCGCCAGGGGCGAGGCCAGAACAACTTGAAATATCGACCAGATCGCGGCCACGACCGCAAGGAAAACGCCCACGTTCCCGACCGGATTGCGCCCTCCTGCGTCAGAAGATGCAACCAGATCCTGAAGCTCTTCTTCGGAAAGCGGACGATTGGAATGAGTGTCGGAATTCATCAAATGTCTCCCCGTCGCGGCCATTGTTCGGCCTTCTGAAATCCCGTTTCACACGGGTTTTGTGCAGGGCGCCCTTGGGCACCCTGCGTCAGGTCTGGTTTACTGAATCCAGCCTTTTTCTTTGTAGTACTTCTCGGCACCCGGATGCAGCGGAGCCGACAGGCCATCCGCAATCATCTCTTCGGGCTTCAGGTTCGCAAACGCCGGGTGCAGCTTTTTGAAATCATCAAAGTTTTCAAAGACCGAACTGACGACCGCATAGACAGCATCATCCGATACATCTGCCGAGGTCACGAAGGTCGCGCCCACACCAAAGGTCGAGGTGTCTTCATCAGATCCACGGTACATGCCACCGGGGATGGTTGCGGTACGGTAGAACGAGTTGTCGCCGACCAGCTTGTCAACCGCGTCGCCGCTTACGTTCACCAGAACCGAGTCACACGCGGTGGTGGCTTCCTGAATCGAACCTGAGGGGTGGCCAACGGTGTACACCATCGCGTCGATCTGGTTGTCGCACAAGGCTGCCGACTGTTCAGCCGCTTTCAGCTCGGTCGCCAGTTCAAAATCATCTGTGGTCCAGCCCATTTCGCCCAGCAGGACTTCCATGGTGCCGCGCTGACCGGAACCGGGGTTGCCGATGTTGACGCGCTTGCCCTTCAGGTCTTCAAAGTTGGTGATGCCGGAATCGGCGCGGGCCACAACGGTGAAGGGTTCGGGGTGCACCGAGAACACGGCGCGCAGGCCTTCGAACGGGCCGGCTTCTTCGAATTTCGAGGTGCCGTTATAGGCGTGGTACTGCCAGTCGGACTGGGCCACACCAAACTCCAGCTCGCCTTCGCGGATGGTGTTGATGTTGTAGACTGAACCACCGGTCGATTCGACCGAGCAGCGCACGCCGTGCTCTTTCCGGCCTTTGTTGACCAGACGACAGATCGCGCCGCCGGTCGGATAGTAAACGCCGGTGACACCACCGGTACCGATCGTAATGAACTCTTCGGCATATGCCGCCGGAGCCAGAAGGGCTGCGGTGACGAAGGCGCCGACGCTCAGTTTGCTGCTGTTTTTCATCTGTTAACTCCCACTTTTTTTGTCTGGCAGTTGGAAATCAAGTTTGATCACCTGCTCAGGGAAGCGTGCCGATAATACAAACCGGCCCGCATCGCAACGGCTACAAATCTTTGAATTTCCCAATTTCTCCCAACCCTTTCGAGGTTTCATTCAGATACCCACAATGTCAAGGCCGGCACCGGTCTGACCTGCGCCAATTCGCATATATGAGCATAAATCCCGAACTTTCCCCATCAGTTCACAGCGAGCCGTCTGGGTTCATGCAGTCACTCCAAATCCAAAACCTGACCTCATTCCTGGCGCAAATCACCGCGAAACAGAGCGAACCGCGTTTCGGATAAGGAGGCAGGGCATATCACGTTTGTACGTTCCGGCGAATCTGACAAAGGCCCTTCAACACCAACCCGGTTCAAGATCCCCCCCGGCCGGGGGCCTGATGATCTGTCGTTGAAGCAGGCCCGGAACGTCGTGGCATTCACGGGCTGCTACAGAGGACCTCAAACAGGACATGAAGATCTAGGTTGCGGATCATCACCTTGATCACGGCACCCCGCCAAGAGGACGGACGGTGTTTTGAGTTTGTCGGAACTGTGGTGCCCAAGGAGAGACTCGAACTCTCACGCCCGTGAAGGCGGGGGATTTTGAATCCCCTGCGTCTACCATTCCGCCACTTGGGCCACGAACACTGGATTAGCGCCCATCCGAGCGAAGGTCCAGAGGCAAAAACCATCCAATATTCCATTTGTTTCGCCCTCGACTGTTGACGGTCCGTCAGGCGCATGGTTTGGCTGGGCTTCAGACCGAAAACGGGATTTGAGTGCTTTATGTTACGATCGCTTTATGACTGGACCATTCGTCTGGCCGAACACCCTCACGCGCTGTGGGCGCTGGCCATCGTGGCTTTCATCGAAAGTTCGTTCTTCCCGATTCCGCCAGATGTGTTAATGATTCCGATGATTCTGGCCCGCCCGTCCCGGGCATGGCTGATCGCAACCGTGGCACTGGTGGCTTCGGTTCTGGGGGGCATGTTGGGCTATGCGATTGGTGCGTTTTTCTATGAAAGCATCGGGCAGCCCATTCTGGAATCCATGGGGAAAGCCCATGCCATGGAAGAATTCAATACCCGTTTCAACGACTTCGGATTCTGGGCCGTTCTGGCCGCTGGTGTGACCCCCTTCCCTTACAAGGTCATCACTATTATGTCCGGCTGGACCGGCATGCCGCTTGGAACCTTCATTGCCACCTCGATTCTGGCTCGCGCCTTGAGGTTCTTCCTGGTGGCAGGTCTGCTCTGGGGATTCGGTGAGCCGATCCGCGACTTCATCGAAAAGCGCCTGGGGCTAATGTTCACTTTGTTCATCATCCTCCTGTTTGGCGGTTTCCTGGTGGTGAAATACTTATGACGAGACGTTCGCAACTTGTCGCGGTGGCAAGTCTAGGATCACTGGCCCTTCTTCTGGCCGCTTTTGGCTTTCAGCATCTCGGCGGGCTTGCGCCATGCAAGATGTGCATCTGGCAGCGCTATCCACATGCAGTGGCCATCGCGATCGGCGCCGTGGCTCTGGCTTTACCGAGGCTGACCTTTCTTCCTTTGCTGGGCGCAGCGGCGGCCGCGACGACTTCGGCGGTGGGTGCATTTCACGCCGGCGTTGAAAAAGGCTGGTGGGAAGGCCCAAGCAGCTGCACATCCGGCAGCATCAGCGGTCTGTCCGCAGACGATCTGTTCGATCAAATCATGTCCGCGCCTTTGGTGCGGTGCGATGATATCCCTTGGGAGATGTTCGGCATCTCGATGGCAGGCTGGAACGCTATTGCTTCTGCTGTGCTGGTCCTGATCTGGCTGGCCGCATGGAAATCCCGCGCGGCTTAGAACTCGTCCAGCTCGGCATCCCAGTACAGGAAATCGATCCAGCTTTCATGCAGGTGGTTCGGCGGAAACTTCCGTCCAATATTGCGCAACGCTTCGGCATCGGGCTGACGTGGCGGCTTGCGCAAGGTCATCCGAGCCTGGCGCAGCGATTTCGACCCTTTGCGCAGATTGCACGGGCTGCACGCCGCCACCACGTTCTGCCAACTGGTCACACCACCGGCGGCCCGTGGCACCACATGGTCAAAGGTCAGGTTGTCCCGGCTGCCGCAGTACTGGCAGCGGAATTCATCCCGCAAAAATAAATTAAAGCGCGTGAAGGCCACGCGCTTTCTGGGTTTTACATAGTCTTTCAAAACAACGACCGAGGGTATTCGGATCTCGGTGCTCGGGCTGCGGACGACCTCGTCATATTCAGCCACGATATCGACCCGATCCAGCCAAGCCGCCTTGATCGCTTCTTGCCAGGGCCACAGTGACAGCGGGTAATAGGATAAGGGGCGATAATCGGCGTTCAAAACCAGGGCCGGGTGTTGTTTGAGCGCACCCGGCTCCCTTACAAATTCGGTCCTGAAGTCTCCGTCCATCACAGAATCGCTCCTCGCTCTCAGCTGCCCGTTTGTGACACCAGAGCGGGGAGCACCCGCCCCGGTCTTTTTGTAACTATATATCGTGTTAAAACTCTGACAAGCCCTGATTTTCCACAATATGTCGCAGACGGGGTAACGCGAATCCGTAACAGGCACATGACAGTTATCCACAGCTTGCACCGGGGGCGATCTTCAGGCTATGCGCAGATCATGTCCTGGTTCATTCGCTTCAACAAACCTTATGATGTTCTGCCGCAGTTCACCGACCGCGCCAATACGGACAGCCCGCGCAGCACGCTGTCCGATTTCATCGATCTGCCGGGCGTCTATCCGGCGGGCAGACTAGACCGTGACAGTGAAGGTTTGATGCTGCTGACGGATCATGGAAAGTTGCAATCCCAGATCTCTGACCCAAAGCACAAGATGGCCAAAACCTATTGGGTTCAGGTTGAGGGCACCCCCGACGAGGCTGCCCTGAAAACGCTTCGCAACGGGGTGGAATTGAAGGATGGTTTGACCCGTCCTGCCAAGGCCCGCCAGATCAACGAGCCCGAAATGCTCTGGCCGCGCACCCCGCCGATCCGTGAACGCAAGACGGTAACGGACAGCTGGCTTGAACTGACCATACGTGAAGGCAAAAACCGACAGGTGCGCCGGATGACAGCGGCAGTTGGTCTGCCGACGCTGCGCCTGATCCGGTACCGCATCGGAGACTGGACCCTAGATGATCTTGAGCCCGGGCAGTGGGACAGTCTGCCAATGCCGACACTGAACGCGGCCCCCCAACGCAAGCGCGACCGTCGCCCACGCCGGTGACAGACCCTGCCCCGGTCTGCTAGACTGGGGTCATGAAGAAAACGCCTGACATCCCGGCCCCTTCGGCCATTCTGGAAGCGGCGCTCTATGTCGATGATCTGGACGCGGCAGAACAGTTTTATGGCGAAGTTCTTGGGCTCGAACGCATACAACGTGTCGCGGACCGCCATGTTTTCTATCGCATCGGCGGATCGGTCCTGCTGATTTTCAATCCCGACCAGACCGAACAACCGCCGCTCGACCCCGGCATGCCGGTTCCGCCCCACGGCGCGCGCGGCCCCGGACATGTGTGTCTTGTGCTGTCACGAGATGAAATCGCAGTGATGCGCAAACACCTTCTGGACTGGAATATTCCGGTAGATGCCGAGTTTGACTGGCCTGGCGGCGTACGGTCACTGTATGTGCGCGACCCGGCCGGAAACTCGGTCGAGTTCGCCGAAGCGCACCTTTGGACTTGATCTGGTGCGGAACGCATGGGCGCTCCGCTGATCAAGTTCCAAAGACTAAAGGCTCAGCTTGTCGCGCATGAAGGCCAGCGCAACGCTCAGCCCATCCGGGGCGATACCGTGCCCGGTACCTTTCATGACATGGGCATAGACCTCTTTGAAGCCGGCAGCCTGCAAGGCTTCGGCCGCTTCCGGCAGGGACTGCGGCGGAACAACGTCATCAGCGTCGCCATGCACCAGCAAGACAGGCATCCGGCTGACAGTTTCATCCACCAGCAGATCGGGTTCCAGCAAACGGCCTGAGAAGGCTACGATCCCGGCCACGGGATCTTCCCGCCGCGGCGCAACGTGCAGGCTCATCATGGTGCCTTGGCTGAAGCCAAACAACACAACCTGTTCGGGCAGAACATCTTCGTCCACCATCAGCGCGTCCAGAAAGGCGTTGAAGTCCTCGACAGCCATTTCCATGCCCCGGCGGGCTTCTTCTTCGGAAGATCCATCGATCCACGGAATCGGAAACCACTGATACCCGTTGGGCATTCCGGGGATCTGCTCGGGGGCGTCGGGGGCCACGAACAACGTGTCGGGCAGGTGTTCACCCAGCGGATCGGCCAATCCCAGCAGATCGGCACCGTTTGCGCCATAGCCATGCACGAACACCACGACCGAGCGCGTGTCGCCCGAAACAGGCTCTTTCCGGAGCGCATTCAAAACCCGTGTCATCTGATCCCTTCTCTTTGTTTTGCAACCCGGTAATAGGCCCACAACACCCGTGCCGCAACCGAACGCCAGGGCGACCAGGCCTCGGCCATTTTGCGCAGCTCCTTGTCCGTTGGACGTTCAGGCAAGTCATAGAGGATGCGCGCCGCCTCTTGCAGGGCCAGATCACCGGGTGCGATGACATCTGCGCGACCCAGTGAGAACATGGCATAGATTTCGGCTGTCCAGACACCGATACCCGGAACTTGCGTCAATATGGCGACGACATCGGCGTCAGTTGCATCGCGCAGTGCCTTATAGTCGATACGTGCCTCGGCCAGTGCCCGCGCATATCGGATCTTCTGTCGGCTCAGCCCAACTGCCCGCAGATCATCATCCGTTGCCCACAGGATCTTGCGCGGGCCGGTCAACCTTGCATCCTGAAGCCGTTTCCAGATCGCATTGGCCGAAGCCACGCTGACTTGCTGACTGACAATTGCACTCAATAATTGCGCAAACCCATCGGGGCGGCGGCGCAGCGGCAAGGGGCCGGTCTGATCCATCGCATACGCCATGCGCGGACAGGTTTTGGCCAGCCACTCGGCCCCTTCGGCCACACAGTCCGATGTTTCGATGATGCGGCCCGCGGGCATGCGGCCTCCCTGCTCTTTTGTTTCGGGCAGGTTAGGCGCATGTGACGCAGATGCAACCCGCTTGTGCCGCAAACACTTAGCCGATAACCATTCGCCCATGACGATGATTTCAACCCTTCCGGACGACCGGCAGGCCAAACGCAATGTGGCCGTACTGGTGGCTGCCCAAGCCATTCTGGGCGCGCAGATGCCGATGATGTTCATCGTCGGCGGGCTTGCAGGTCAGTCGCTGGCCTCGAACCCCTGCCTAGCGACGCTGCCGATATCCCTGATCGTTCTGGGATCGATGCTGGCAGCCACGCCGATCTCGGCCATCATGCAAAAATGGGGCCGTCGCGTGGGGTTCCTTGTCGGGGCAACGGCCGGCGCACTGGGCGGGTTGATCGGGGCCTATGGTCTGTTTCTGGGCTCGTTCCCCACCTTTCTTGTCGGCAGCCTGCTGACCGGCATCTACATGAGCGCACACGGGTTCTATCGCTTTGCGGCAGCAGACACCGCGTCAGACGATTACCGCCCAAAAGCGATTTCATACGTGATGGCCGGCGGGCTGGCGGCCGCCATCATCGGGCCTCAGATCGTGAAGCTTACGTCTGAAGCATACGTCATCCCTTTTCTGGGAACATATATGGCCGTAATCGGCATCAACGTTCTGGGCTCGGCGCTGTTCTTCTTTCTCGACATTCCGACACCTGCGAAACCTGCGGCCGATGAACCCAAGGGGCGGTCACGGATCGAGTTGCTGAAAACACCCCGCATCGCCGTCGCGATCATCTGTGCCATGGTGTCTTATGCGTTGATGAATCTGGTCATGACCTCGACGCCGCTTGCCGTTGTCGGATGTGGATTTTCTGCCAATGACGCGGCGGATATCGTGACAAGTCACGTGCTGGCAATGTATGTCCCCAGCTTCTTTACCGGGCACCTGATCGCCCGGTTTGGCGTTGAAAAGATCGTCGCTCTGGGCTTGGCCATACTTGCCGCATCAGGGGTGGTTGCGCTGCAAGGCGTCGAATTGGGGAACTTTTTTGTCGCCCTTGTTCTTCTGGGCATTGGTTGGAATTTCGGCTTCATCGGCGCGACCACGATGCTGGCCGCGTCGCATGAACCGCAAGAGCGCGGACGGATGCAGGGCCTCAATGACCTGTTGGTGTTTGGCGGTGTGACATTGGCATCGCTGGCCTCGGGCGGGTTGATGAACTGCTCGGGCGGATCCGCGATCGAGGGGTGGAATGCCGTCAACCTGGCCATGATCCCTTTGCTGACACTGGCAGGTGGCGCATTGCTGTGGCTGGTTCTGCGCCCGGCCGATCCCGAAAGGGTCTGATCACCAGCGCCCGCTGCCGACGGTCCACATCAGCGACAGTCGCTGACGCATTTCGCCTGGCTCAAGCGTTCCTGCCGCCACCCGCTCGGGTTGGGCGATGGCCTGCTTCAGAACTCGTTCCGCCAGCCAACCCGCATACAGCGCGGGACGCGCCTCAGGTGCGATGTCGCCCCGCTTTGATCGCGCCTTGCGCAATCGGTCCAAAGCGGATTGGGCCAATTGCTGAACGCCGCCCTTCGTACCATCAAGCAAAGGTACGCGACCCCGCTTTTCCAGTTCGGGAATGGCGCGGAACCAATTTGCCACACCGACCCCGTACCCGAAATCGCGCAACACGCTTTCATCCGCCACACCCAGCGCCTGCGCAGAGGCGACGAAAAGAGATCCGGAACTGTGGTTGATATAGGCGTCAAAGTGCTCCTGATCCTCGAACGGATCCCGGTATATATCCCAACGTCTTACGGCAACAAATTCATCCAGTACGCCTGCCAGATGCGGCGACAGGACCCGCGACAGAGGCGTCACCACCTCGTGCCGCCGAACCGCGGACCCTTCTGCAATCTCCTGCAACGCGTCGCGCCACCATTGCAGCCGCATTTCGGCAATCATGGCCTCTTGCGTCACCCATGGCGCGCGGGCGACTTCAACATTCAACGCATAGATCGGAAACAAAACCACGCGGGCCGCGACCGGAGCAGCCATCGTCGCCCGGAACCGATCAGGATCCGCACGCTGTACCAACGCGGCGCAGGCTTTGACATCATCGTCGAAGGTCACACTCACTCGGCCGCTGCCTTTTGCGGATCGCAATCACGGACCAATTTCCACTGGATCGCATCCAGCAGCGCCTCAAAGGACGCATCAACTATGTTCGCGCTTACGCCAACGGTCGACCAGCGCCGCCCCTGGCCGTCTTCGCTGTCGATGATGACGCGTGTCACCGCTTCGGTCCCGCCCTGGGTGATACGGACCTTGAAGTCGACAAGGCGCATGTCTGACAAAACCTGCGAGTATTGGCCCAAATCCTTCGCCAGAGCCTTGGCCAGCGCGTTCACAGGCCCCCTGTCGTTTCCGGAGTCGTCCATGGATTCGCTAACCGACAGTTTCTTTTCACCGTCCACTTTGACCACGACGACAGCCTCGGACAGGCTGACCATCTTGTTGTATTTGTTCTTCCGACGCTCAACAGTGACCTTGTAGCGTTTGACCTCGAAGAACTCAGGCAGTTGCCCCAGTTCATCCCGCGCCAACAGTTCGAAACTGGCCTGCGCGGTGTCGTAGGAATACCCAACCGCTTCACGATCCTTGATCCGTTCAAGGATGCGGCCCAATGCGGGATCACCGGCTTTGACGCTCAGCCCCGCCTCGGTCAGGCGTTTGCGCAGGTTCGACTGACCCGCCTGGTTCGACATCGGAATGATACGTTCATTGCCTATGCTCGCCGGGTCCACATGTTCGTAAGTCGATGGGTCCTTCAGGATCGCGCTGGCGTGCAACCCCGCCTTATGCGCAAAAGCCGACGCGCCCACATACGCCGCCTGCTTGCTGGGAACCCGGTTCAGGACATCGTCCAACATGCGGCTGATGCGGGTCAGCCCGGCCAGCGCGTCAAGGCTGACGCCGGTTTCGAACTGCGAGGCGTAGGGTTCTTTCAGCAGCAATGTCGGGAGCAGCGCCGTCAGGTTTGCATTGCCGCAGCGTTCCCCCAGACCATTCAGCGTTCCCTGAATTTGCCGCGCACCTGCTTCGACCGCTGCCAGAGAACAGGCCACCGCGTTCTCGGTATCGTTATGGGTGTGAATACCCAACCGTTCACCCGGCAGACCGGCCGCGATCACTTCGGACACGATCCGCCCGACCTCGGACGGCAACGCGCCACCGTTGGTGTCACACAGCACAACCCATCGCGCGCCCGCCTCCAGCGCGGCCCGGCAAACTTGTGTCGCGTATTCGGGGTTGTCCTTGTACCCGTCAAAGAAGTGTTCGGCATCGAACAGCGCCTCGCGCCCTTGCGCCACGATATGCGCCACCGAAGCACGAACGTTTTCCGTGTTCTCTTCAAGCGAAATGCCAAGCGCATGGGTCACGTGATAATCGTGCGACTTGCCAACCAGACAGACGGCCTGCGTACCCGCATTCATCACCGCAGCCAGCACATCGTCATTCTCGGCCGAGCGCCCTGCCCGTTTGGTCATGCCAAAGGCCGTCAACCGGGCCGCGGTCTTTGGCGCCGCCTCGAAAAACGCGCTATCGGTCGGGTTCGCTCCGGGCCAGCCGCCTTCGATGTAATCCACCCCCAATGCGTCCAGCGCCTGTGCGATCTGCACTTTTTCAGCGGTCGAAAACTGCACACCCTGGGTCTGCTGCCCGTCACGCAGCGTCGTGTCATAAAGATAGAGGCGTTCTCTGGTCATCAGACCTCCTCCAGCTTGGCGGCATCAAAACCGGCGCCCGGCACCAGTTCAACACCTTCCTTGCTAATTCGAACCTCAAGCCCTGCCGCAACATATGCCGCCTTGAGGCGGTCGACCTCCGAGAAATCCTTGTTTTCCATTGCAGATACGCGCGCCTTCGCCAAGCGATCTGCATGCGCACTCAGGTCTACGGACGCCGTGTCAGCCCACGACGGGACATCTTTGCCCAACAAGCCCAAAAATTGCAGAGAATGTCTCAACCCCACGACATCGTCAGCGATGGATAACTGGTGGAGTTCGGCGATAGCACCGGCTGTGTTCAGGTCGTCGGCCAAAAAGTTAACGATTTGAGGATGCGGCTCGCCATAACCAACCCCTTGCGCGGCCTGCGCGTAGAATTTGCGCAAGGTTCGCTCCGCCTCACGGGCTTTTTTCTCAGTCCAGTCCATCGGCTTGCGATAATGTGTCTGCAAAAAGACAAAGCGGATCACTTCGCCCGGAACGCCCTGCTCCAGCAGATCGTGCACGGTAAAGAAATTGCCCAGCGATTTGGACATCTTCTTGCCTTCGACCTGCAACATCTCGTTATGCAGCCAGACCCGCGCGAATTCACCGTGCGGGTGTGCGCATTTGCTCTGGGCGATCTCGTTCTCGTGGTGCGGGAACATCAGGTCGTTGCCGCCACCATGGATATCAAAACTCTCACCCAGCAACTCATAGCTCATGGCCGAGCATTCGATGTGCCAGCCCGGACGTCCCCGCCCCCATGGGCTGTCCCAGCCCGGCAGTTCATCGGTCGAGGGTTTCCACAAGACAAAATCCATCGGGTTCTTCTTGTAGGGCGCCACCTCGACCCGCGCGCCGGCGATCATGTCATCCACCGAGCGCCCCGACAGCTTACCGTAACTCTCTTTCCAGCTATCCACCGCGAACAGAACATGGCCTTCGGCGGCATAGGCATGACCCTTGGCGATCAGGTCTTCGATCATCGCGATCATCTGCGCGATGAACTGGGTCGCGCGCGGCATCTCGTTCGGCTCCAACGTGCCCAAAGCGCCCATATCATGCAGGTACCAGCCGATGGTCTCATCCGACCGTTCCTGCACCAGTTGCTCCAGCGTGCCTTCCGCGCCCGCCTGTTTGCGGGCCAGCGCCGTGGCGTTGATCTTGTCGTCCACGTCGGTGAAATTGCGCACATAAGTCACGTGATCCGCCCCATAAACATGGCGCAACAGACGATAAAGAACGTCGAACACGACCACCGGGCGAGCATTGCCCAGATGGGCGCGGTCATAGACCGTCGGACCGCAGACATACATCCGCACGTTATCAGGGTCGATCGGTACGAAATCTTCCTTCGTCCGCGTCCGCGTGTTGTGCAGCTTGATCGTCGTCATCGGTCGGGCTCCTAGAAAACAGCAAAGGCTTGCGCGTTGGCGCGGGCTTAGCAACTTGTCTCAGGGATGAAAACGAAAGAAACCGGCCCGCTTGATAAATCAGCAGGTAATGCAGCAGATAATGATGCAGGTCACCGGGTTCATGCCCCTCGGTTAGCACGAGAACCCCGCCAAGCCAAGCGTTGAGTTTGTTCACCGGGTCCGGCAGAGTGCCCGTCATGGACCGAGACTTCATTAATTCCATCTGCAAGGAATTTCCCGGTGCAGAACTGTCAGACCCATGGGGCGGCGGTCATGACGCGTGGAAAGTAGGCGGCAAGATGTTTGCCTGTATCGGAATTGCAAATGACGGTGTTTCCGTCAAAACACCCGATGCGGAGACGGCTCAGATGCTAATTGATGCCGGTGTCGCGGTGAAAGCCCCCTATTTTCACCGCAGCTGGGTCCGCCTGCCGTTTGATGCCGAGACCGAGGAGCTACGCCATCGTTTGACGGTTTCCTATGACCTCGTACGCGCATCGCTGACCAAAAAGCTTCAGGCGACGCTGGCGCCGCGAAGCTGATTGACAAACGGCCACTGCTCTGCCCCATTCAGCGCAAAGCAACCAGGGGCGATTTCATGAGATTGTCTGAACGCATCACGCAGATCACCGGCGGCGGCAGCGATGGCTGGGACGTGTTCTACCGCGCGCGCAGGATGTTGAGTGAAGGACAAGCCGTAACCGAACTGACGATCGGTGAACATGACACCCGAACCGACCCTTCGATTCTTCGGGCGATGGAGCTGTCGGCCCGCAACGGCCATACAGGTTACGCGATGGTGCCCGGCACGGACCTGCTGCGCGACACGGTCGCCGCGCGGGTTCAGACCCGCACTGGCGTTCCGACCTTTCGGAACAACGTTCTGATCACCCCCGGCGGGCAAGCCGCCCTGTTCGCGGCACATATGGCCGTTTGCGATCCCGGTGATGTCGGATTGTATCTCGACCCGTACTACGCCACCTATCCCGGCACGATTCGGGGTGTTGGCGCCGTGGCACGTGCGGTTCAAACCCCGGCCGATGACGCTTTCCAGCCCCAGGCCGAGCGGATCGATGCCGCTGCTGAAGGCGCGGTTTCACTGTTGATCAACACGCCGAACAATCCGACCGGCGTGGTCTATTCCCGTCAATCGCTCGAGGCGGTCGCTGACGTGTGCAAACGGCGCGATCTCTGGCTGATCTCGGATGAGGTATACGACACGCAGGTTTGGGACGGTGAACATCTTTCTCCGCGTGCGCTGCCCGACATGGCAGAGCGAACGCTTGTGGTTGGATCCATGTCCAAGTCCCACGCCATGACCGGGTCGCGATGTGGATGGGTCGTCGGCCCACAGGAGGTCATCGCCCATCTGATCAATCTGGCGACCCACACCACCTACGGCGTTCCCGGGTTCGTACAGGACGCTTCGAGTTTTGCGCTGACCGCGGGTGTTGAACTTGAAGAAAAAATCGCCGCCCCGTTCCGCCGCCGCCGGTCCTTGGCCATGGATATTCTGGCGTCGCAAAACATCGTCGGCCTCGTCCCCGCGCAGGGCGCCATGTATCTGATGCTGGATATCCGCGCGACCGGGATGTCGGGCGACGCGTTTGCCAACGCGCTGCTGGACGCACACAAGATTGCCGTCATGCCCGGCGAAAGCTTCGGCAAGGCCGCTGCCGGGCACATACGGGTGGCCATGACCGTAGCGGATGAACGCTTTGCGGTTGCGCTGAAAACGCTTTGCGAATTCGCGTCGCATCTTGCGAGGAAGCACGCAGCTGAATAAGCCTGTTGTCAGAAACGAAACGTTGTACGCAAGTTGAAGACGTTGGAATCCAGACCACCGGTGGATCGGGTGACATCATCGAAGTCTTGCCGGAGCGCCTCACCGCTGATGACAAAATTCTCGCCAATCGGATAAGCGATGCCGATCCCGTAAACAGCGGCGGTATCGCTGTCGACGGATGTTTCGGCCCGTGCCGCACCAACGACGACATATCCCAGCGCACTGCCGAAATCGTACCCGCCACGCAGTTTCAATCGGGTCATGCTGTCCAGACTGCCCTGAGACTGGCTGAGGTTCAGGGAAAGGCGGTTGTATTCAAGTTCACCGCCCAGAACGAAAGCCCCGAAATCCTGATCATAGCCTACATGCGCACCAAAGGCGGTGTCATCCCCGCTTGATCCGCCCGGTCCATCCGCATCCGCGTACCCAAAGCTGAGCCCAACGTAACCGCCTGTCCAATCCTCTGCCAAAACCGGGCTGGCGCTGGCCGTCAGAGCCACGACAATCAGGGCAGAAAAAAGTTCAAAAGTCTGTTTCAACGCGATTTCACTCGGGATTCAGATCATGTCTAGCTTTGAATTCAACTGGGATCGCTTTTGTCAGAGTTCAATTCCTTGCACGCAAAGCTCAAGAGTAAGTGAATGCAGTATAACAGATTTCTGTCACCGCGGGAGAAAATCTGCCTCAGAATTCCGTCAGTGGACCGTTGGGCAAACATTTGCTGAAGTTAATTCCGTTGAGGTCGCAAACAGAACAGATTGCGTCGCCGTGTTTTGGAACTCTTGCGCCAAACGTTGAGAGGCGGAATGACTGACCACGACTGGAAAATCAGCCTGATCAGCCGCACCATTGGTGCGGACCGGGGGCGTGCAGCGAGAGGGCGGCCGTAAGCGGCCATTTGCCAGTTCCCCAAACATCTCTCACAGATCGGAAAAAGAAATGAACGACCAATCCCGCAACACATCGCGCAGCGGCGGTCGCGCTGCGCGTCGCGCTGCCCGTGCAACCGCATTGCCTGAACATCTGCGCCCCGTGCGCCCCGGTATGGAAGGCGGTGTCCTGAATGTCCTGACCCAGGCACAGATCGAACGTATCCACGAGGCCGCCCTGACCGCATTGGAAACCATTGGTCTGGCAGACGCGCCGCAAAGCGGAATCGACTATCTGGTCGGTGCAGGCTGCATACTGGGCGACGATGGCCGCATCCGCTTTCCCCGTGCCCTTGTCGAAGACACGATCGCAAAAGCGAACCGCAAGGTCACATTGTACAGCCGCGATGGAAAAACCGATCTGGACCTGACCGGTACAAAAGTACATTACGGCACGGCTGGTGCCGCCGTTTCCATGGTCGACGTGCATGGTCGCGAGTATCGTGATTCAACCGTTCAGGATTTGCACGATGCCGCACGCATCTGCCAACAGCTTGACAATATTCACTTTGTTCAACGCCCCATGGTCTGTCGCGATATCGCCGACAACCTGGAAATGGACCTGAACACGATCTACGCAAGTTGTTCGGGAACGTTCAAACATATCGGCACGTCCTTCACGGAACCCAGCCACGTCGCCCCCGCGATGGAGATGATCTACATGATCGCGGGCGGCGAGGACAAATATCGCGCGCGACCTTTCGTGTCGAACTCGAACTGCTTCGTCGTCCCTCCGATGAAATTCGCCACAGAAAGCTGCGAAGTGATGGAGGAGTGCATCAAGGCCGGGATGCCGGTGCTGTTGCTGTCAGCCGGAATGGCCGGCGCCACCGCGCCATCAACCATCGCCGGGGCAATCACCCAAGCCACGGCGGAATGCCTTGCGGGATTGGTTTATGTAAACGCCGTAAGTCCCGGCGCACCCGCAGTTTTCGGCACCTGGCCCTTTGGTCTTGATCTGCGGACCGGCGCAATGTCCATCGGTTCCGGAGAACAAGCCCTGCTGACGGCAGGCTGCGCCCAGATGCACCGTTTCTACGACTTGCCTGGGGGTGCGGCAGCCGGTGCATCAGATTCGAAGCTGCCCGACATGCAGGCCGGGTGGGAACAGATGTGCTCGAACGTGATGGCGGGGCTGTCCGGGTTGAACATGGTTTATGAAGCCGCTGGCATGCACGCCTCGCTGCTGGGTTTCTGCTTTGAAAGCCTCATCCTCAGCGACGACCTGATCGGTCAGGCACTGCGCTGTGTGCGCGGGATCGAAGTGACCGATGAAACCCTGGCATTGGATCAGATCGCATCCGTATGCATGGGCGGCCCCGGTCATTATCTGGGCACCGATGCGACCCTAAGCCGGATGCAGGCCGACTATGTCTATCCGACCTTTGGTGACCGCTCGTCCCCCAAGGAATGGGTGGAGCTTGGCAAACCGGATCTGGTTGAAAAGGCAGTGGCCCGAAAGAATGAGATCCTGTCTACCCCGTCGGCGGCCCGGTTCGACCCGCTTCTGGATGCTGAGATTCGGGAAAAATTCAACATTCACTTGCCGTTATAACATCTGAAAAAGCGGCCCGATGAGTGTCGGGCCGCCCTTTCTTGTTTACCCGTTGCTGGGTGGAAGCAAACCTGCCTCTTGTGCAACGGCCACTTCATCAGCATCCAACGCCCCGTCGCCATTTGCGTCCATCGCCGAAAATGTATCGGCGTCAACGTCGGGCAACACGGCCTGAATTTCTTCGATGGTCAGAACGCCGTCGCCATTGGCGTCGGTTGAGGACTGCGCCGAGAGCACTCCCGGCAAGGTCAGTGCAGCAATGGAAATCCCAATCAAGTACTGCGGTTTCATTTTCGTGCCTCCTGGATAAGTTGATTATGTCTTCGTCCGGACAGGCCCCAGAAACACCGGATTAGCCGCAGGCGTCACCCGTTTTGCGTGATTTCCGGGAAGTCGCGCCAATCTTTGCGTGTTTGCCCGAGTCGGTGTTGCGACACACCGCCGGGCAAAACCTTGCCAGACCCGTTTCGGCAGAACTTGCCCGACAAGCATGGCCCGATCCGGCAAGACCGCGCTTATCCGGGCAACCAGTCGCAAAAAAGAAAGGGGGCCGAAGCCCCCTGTCAGTTTCGCCATCCAGGCTCATTTCGTTGACCGCCCGGTGTTTTTTTGCCTGCGGCCTGGACGTCGCATGGAACGAGCGCACCCGTTCCGTGAAAGAGTGGGAGGGAGCAAATATTCCGCCCCACCCTGTTCCCGGCCAACACGGGCATGTCGGCCGAGTGAAGAAAGGACATCTGGTAAGTCTTGTGTCCTTTCTCCGAATTCGTCGGGGTCGGTTACCTAGGGCAGCGTCCGACCCCTACGCCCCGGGGTGCCGGGGCGCTTTCCTTAGCTACACCCGCTTGTCGCGCCACAGGTGTTGCATTTCATGCAGGTGCCGTTGCGCACCAGTGTGTAGTTTCCGCATTCGCCGCAGGGATCGCCCTCGTACCCCTGCATCTTGGCCTTTGTGCGGGCGTCCATGCTTGTGGCCACCGCCGTTTCGGCTGCCGGTGCTTCAAAGGAAGCCGCCGGTTCAGCCATGCCGTTCACCTCGACCTGACCCGCATTGAACACAGCCAGATCTTGCGGCAAACGCTTGCGCAGATAACCGGTAGAGCTGATTTGTTTCAGCACTTCCAACGACTTGGACGCGGCTGTATCGCTGATTTCCGAAACATTCGAGACACCCTCGTCCTCGCCCCGGCCCAGATCATCGAAGGTTGCGCCTTCGGGTTTCACGTGGGCCAGATCGGTACGATCCAGATAGGACACGGCCAATTCGCGGAAGATGTAATCCAGGATTGACGTTGCGTTCTTGATCGAGTCGTTGCCCTGCACCATCCCCGCGGGTTCGAACTTGGTGAAGGTGAAGGCGTCCACGAATTCTTCCAGCGGCACACCGTATTGCAGACCGACCGAGACGGCGATGGCGAAGTTGTTCATCATCGCTCGGAAGCCAGCGCCTTCCTTGTGCATGTCGATGAAGATCTCGCCCAGTTGCCCATCTTCGAATTCGCCGGTGCGCAGATAGACCTTGTGCCCGCCCACGATCGCCTTTTGGGTATACCCCTTGCGACGATGCGGCAGCTTTTCGCGGTGACTGCGGATGATCTCTTTGACCACCACCTTTTCGACGACCTTCTCGGCCAGAGTCACTGCCTTTTCCTGGATCGAGCCGCTTTCGAGGATTTCAGCCGCTTCGTCGTCATCCTCGACCAGCGCCGCCGCCAGCGGCTGGCTGAGCTTGGACCCGTCGCGATACAGCGCGTTGGCCTTGACGCCCAGGCTCCAGGACAGCTCGTAGGCCTTCTGGCAATCTTCGATCGTGGCGTCATTGGGCATGTTGATCGTCTTGCTGATCGCGCCCGAGATGAAGCTTTGCGCCGCAGCCATCATGGTGATGTGGCTGTCAACACCCAGGAACCGCTTGCCCTTCTTGCCGCAGGGGTTGGCGCAGTCGAAGATCGAGTAGTGCTCGGGCTTCAGATGCGGGGCCCCTTCCAGGGTCATGGTGCCGCAGACATGGTCGTTGGCTGCATCGATATCCGCCTTGCTGAAGCCCAGATGGCGCAGCATGTCAAAGGTCGGATCGTTCAGCTTGCTGGCCGGGATGCCCAGAACACCGGTGCAGAAATCCTCGCCCAGTGTCCACTGGTTGAAGACGAACCGGATGTCGAAGGCGCTTTCCAGAGCCGCATCCACCTTGGCCAGTTCATTCGGGCCAAAGCCATGTCCGGTCAGCGAGGTGTGGTTGATACCCGGCGCATTGCCGATGGTGCCGTGACCAACTGCGTAGGACACGATCTCTTCGATCTGCGACGAGGAATAGCCCAGCTTTTCCAGCGCCGAAGGCACCGAGCGGTTGATGATCTTGAAATACCCGCCACCGGCCAGCTTCTTGAACTTCACCAGCGCAAAGTCAGGCTCGATCCCGGTGGTGTCGCAATCCATCACCAGACCGATGGTGCCGGTGGGCGCGATCACGGTGGCCTGCGCGTTGCGATAGCCGTTCTTCTCACCAAGGCTCAGCGCCTCATCCCAGGCGGACATGGCCAGATCGACCAGGCGCTTGTCCGGGCAGTTGCCGTGATCCAGTGGCACCGGTTTGACGGCTAGTTTCTCGTAGCCTTCCGTCACACCCTGCGCCGCGCGGCGGTGGTTGCGGATGACACGTAGCATATGCTCGGCGTTGCGCTCATAACCTTTGAATGCGCCCAGCTCACCGGCAATCTCAGCCGAAGTCGCATAAGCCACACCGGTCATGATCGCGGTCAGCGCACCGCAGATCGCCCGGCCTTCGTCCGAGTCATAGCTGTAGCCCATGTTCATCAGCAGACCGCCGATATTGGCATAACCCAGACCCAGTGTGCGGAAGTCATAAGACAGCTGCGCGATTTCCTTCGACGGGAACTGCGCCATGGTCACCGAGATTTCCAGCGTCAGGGTCCACAGGCGCGAGGCATGCATGTAATCCGCTGCCTGGAACTCACCATCCTTGAGGAAGGTCAGCAGGTTCATCGAGGCCAGGTTACAGGCCGTGTCATCCAGGAACATGTATTCCGAGCACGGGTTCGAACCGCGGATCTCACCATCTTCGGGGCATGTGTGCCACTCGTTGACCGTGTCATGGAACTGGATGCCCGGATCGGCACAAGCCCAGGCCGCATGGCCAACCTTTTCCCACAGATCGCGCGCCTTGACCACCTTGGCCACCTTGCCGTCGGTGCGGTTGATCAGCTCCCAATCGGCATCCTTTTCAACCGCCTTGAGGAACGCATTGGTCACGCGGATGGAATTGTTCGAGTTCTGTCCCGAAACCGAGCTGTACGCCTCTGAATCCCAGTCTGTATCATAGGTCGGGAACTCGATGCTGTCGTGGCCCTGCTTAGCATAATCCAAGACACGCTTGATGTAAGTTTCTGGTATTGCGACCTTTTTTGCTTCACGAACCGCCTTTTTCAGCGCGTCGTTCTTGTTCGGATCATAGGCGTCATCGGCAGATCCATCCCAAGACCGGATGGCCTCGAAAATGCCGTTCAGCATCTTCTCGTGCATCTTCGATCCGGCAACGATCGAGGCCACCTTCTGTTCTTCGATCACCTTCCATTCGATGAATTGCTCGATGTCCGGGTGATCTGCATCGACGATCACCATCTTTGCTGCCCGACGGGTTGTTCCGCCTGATTTGATCGCGCCAGCGGCGCGGTCGCCGATCTTGAGAAAGCCCATGAGGCCCGAGGACTTGCCGCCGCCCGACAGCGCCTCGCCTTCTGCACGCAGATGGCTGAAGTTGGTGCCTGTGCCGCTCCCGTATTTGAAGAGGCGCGCCTCGCGCACCCACAGGTCCATGATGCCGCCTTCGTTCACCAGATCATCATCGACCGACTGGATGAAGCACGCGTGCGGCTGAGGATGTTCATAGGCCGATTTCGACTTGGTCAGCTTGCCGGTCTTGTAATCGACATAGTGGTGCCCCTGCGCCGGGCCATCGATTCCATAAGCCCAGTGCAGGCCGGTGTTGAACCACTGCGGTGAGTTTGGCGCCGCACGCTGGGTCGCCAGCATATAGCGCATCTCGTCGAAATAGGCGCGCGCGTCTTCCTCGGTCGAGAAATAGCCACCCTTCCAGCCCCAATAGGCCCAGGCACCGGCCAGACGGTCGAACACTTGCTTCGACGATGTTTCTCCTTCGAACTCTGCGCCTTCCGCGGGAACCGATCGCCACAGAAATTCAGGAACATCCTTTTCTTTCACCTTCTTGAGCTTGGTGGGCACCCCCGCCTTGCGGAAGTACTTCTGCGCAATCACATCACTTGCAACCTGCGACCAGCTGGAAGGGACTTCGATGTCATCCAGACGAAAAACGATTGTACCGTCCGGATTTCGGATTTCAGATGTTGCGGACACAAAATTCAGTTCCGCATAGGCGTCCTGATCCGGTTTGGTGAATTTTCTTTCAATCTTCATGTCCGCAGCCCTGGTTTATTCAGCTCAATTTTGGATTCCCGACACCAAATCTTGTGTTGCAGGGTGTCGCCCACAACGCCCTGAGAAGCGTGCAATAAGGTACTGTTCGCTGCCTTGGACAGCGCAATGCCGCTAATGCGGCCGCACGTTAATCGTTTGTGCTTATCCGACCCTCACCCGCTGCCTTTTCTGGAATATACACCAGATGTTGTGGCAATCTCGTTGGCTCATACAATTTGACGTATGTTCCCATAGTAGGTCAACGCCCTTTTTCGGTCATTTCCCAAATCTTTTTTATTGACCTGATGGTTGCATGAGGCCTTCTGCGTGCAGGCTGCGATTCCTCCACAGCTTCATCCACGGCGAATTTCCGCCGACGTTTTGCGCTCTCAAAATGAATTCCCGTTTTTACCAGCATAGTTATCTGGATTTGATCAACCAATGGCATGCTGGTTACCTTGAAAGGGAATCAATACCGTCCGGGCAAACAGACCTGCGCCATGTGCCGAACGGTTTACCCAAGAGCGAGGGAGTTCAAACGAATGAAGTTGTTTCATTTTTTCCCGGCCATGACCTGCATCGTTGCATGCGCACCACAAGATGTGCCCATCCCGTCACGCAGCGCACAGTTTGAGTCCTTCCCGAAACGGCTGTTCGATACGTTTGAAACCAGTTGCTCGGGCCCTGGCGAGTCTTTCAAAAAAACCGGGAACGAAGTTTTTGAATGCAGTGAGTTCCTGCCCCCGAAGGCGACAGCTTTTCTGATTCTGAACTATGACGGCCATCCGCAGGAACTGCCCCAAAGCGTCATGCGTCTTACGTCAACAAAAACAAACGCAGGGTATCGCGTGGACGCGCATGTTTTCTTCCACGTCCCGCAAAAAACCGGTGCGGCAGTTGAAGTTCCGGTTGAAAGTAAGGTTTTGAATCAAGCCATCAGCGAGCTCTACCAGACAATGGGTGGCTCGCCGAATTAGCTTGATGGAAGTGGTCGGGGCGGCAGGATTCGAACCTACGACCCCCTGTACCCAAAACAGGTGCGCTACCAGACTGCGCCACGCCCCGGACCGTGCGCCTTCCTAACGACGCCGATCTGATTTGAAAAGCCCTAACAGGGCCAAATTGCAGGTCCTTGCGAAAAAATTTCGTGCTTCATCTGTGTCCCGGGCCCGATGGAGTAGCGCGCGGACAATCCTGCATTGATTTCAAGCACCGCGTATACGGAGTCGCCCCCTTCAATCGGCGTAAGATCACCCGGAATCGCCCCTTCATGCACACGCGTCACCAAACCGGTGCGATCCAGAAAAACCATATCGAGCCGGATCAGTGTGTTCTTCATCCAGAAAGCAACGGGTTGCGGCGGATCAAAGACGAACAGCATACCGGATCGAGCCGGCAACGATTCGCGAAACATCAAACCGCGGGATCGCTCTTGCGGAGTGACGGCGACTTCCACGTTAAATTGCACCGTCGCACTGTCATTTCTGAGTGTGACACGATCCGATCTGCACGCAGCAGCGGCAACTCCTGCCCACAACGTTACGAATATGGTCAAGAGTATCCGAAGCCGTTTCATCCGGTTCAGCTATCCAAAGCCGCTTCCCAGGCCAGAACCTGCGCGGCCATCCGACCACGCTTGCCGTCGATCACCCTCATGGCCAGAGCTTCACCTGGTTGCAGATCGGCAAGACCCGACCGGCGCAACACCTCGATATGAAGGAATACGTCTTCATTTCGCCCAAAGACATTGGCAAATCCAAAACCCTTGCCTTTGTCGAACCATTTCACCCGTGCGGCTTCCAGCGGCGCCTTTGCGATTGCCTCCGGATCCAGCTCGGCGAAATCGGCAAGCATCATCGAGTCGGTCCGCGCCGGCGGATCAATCGCAACGACCTCGACCGCCTGAACCCCTCGGTCCGTGCGGTGAGTCATGATTTCAATGCTGGCGCCATCCGCAACCGAACTCTGGCCGTAATTGCGCAGAACATTCACGTGCAACAGAATATCCGGGCCGCCCTCTTCGGATACAACAAAGCCATAACCCTTGGCAGGGTCGAACCATTTTACGTGTCCACGGACGCGGTACATGTTGTTCAGGTCTTCTGGCACGGTTTTCCCATCGCGAATTTCAACAGTTCGTTAAGGGTTTGTTGTTTATGGGAATGGCAGGCAAATTCAAGCTGAAAAAATCGTTTATTTTCTGCCTGTTGTATTTCACGACACGTGAACGTCATGGATTCAACCTTTCAACATGCCATGCCGATCCCGGCTCAATTCGTTGCCATCTGAACCGGTCATGCAAGCGGAATGCTCCATCGGCCCAGAACTCAATCTCGGTGGGCGTCAATCTGTACCCGCCCCAAAACGGCGGACGCGGTGGATTTGGCCCAAGTTTCGCCGTCACTTTCGCGACCTCTGCCATCAAAGCTGCCCGGCTTGAAAGCGGTTGCGACTGCTTTGAAGCCCACGCGCCCAGTCGGCTTTTCAATGACCTTGATGCATAATACTCATCTGCTTGGGGCCCATTTTCACGACGTATTGTACCACGAACACGAAGTTGACGCCGCAAAGATTTCCAATGCATCACAAATGCAGCTTTTTCGGCGGTATCCAGTTCCTTGGCCTTGGCGCTTTCGTAGTTCGTATAAAAAACAAACGAGTCCGCTTCGATTTCCTTGAGCAACACCATGCGTGCATTTGGCAAGCCATCCGGATCAACGGTTGCTAGCGCAATCGCATTCGGGTCGTTCAATTCGGTTTCTTCAGCCTCGGCAAGCCACCGGGCCGCTATTTCAAACGGATCGGAGCCAGCAAAGATGCCATCACGCTCGGTCATTTCCATCCCCTGGAAAGTATTAACGACGAACCTAAGGCGAGAACCCGCTGCGGGCAAGAGCGCACGGCCTTGATGCAGCGCTACCAATGGCATAAACCAACTCAACATAACGCGAAGACAGGCGGAGAACCGAACATGTCAAATCAGTTGATGGCCGGCAAACGCGGCCTCATCATGGGACTGGCCAATGACAAATCAATCGCATGGGGAATCGCCCGCGCCTTGTCGAATGCCGGGGCCGAGCTGGCCTTTTCCTATCAGGGCGAGGCTTTGAAAAAGCGCGTCGACCCGCTGGCGGCGCAATTGGGCAGCGAAATCGTTCTGCCCTGCGACGTCAGTGACGAAGCATCCATCGACGCGCTCTTTGCAGCTCTGGAAGAGAAATGGGGCAAGCTGGACTTCATCGTCCACGCCATCGGCTTTTCTGACAAGAACGAGTTGCGCGGTCGCTATGTCGACACCAGCCGCGCGAACTTCAAACTGACGATGGATGTGTCGGTATATTCCTTCACAGCCGTGATGCAGCGTGCAGAAAAGATGATGTCCGAGGGCGGCAGCGCTGTGACCCTGACCTACTACGGCGCCGAGCAGGTCATGCCGCATTATAATGTCATGGGCGTCGCCAAGGCCGCGCTGGAGGCGTCGGTCAAATACCTGGCTGAGGATCTGGGCAAGGATGGCATCCGCGTAAACTCGATCTCGGCCGGCCCGATCAAAACGCTGGCCGCCAGCGGCATCGGCGATTTCCGCTATATCATGAAGTGGAACGAATATAACTCGCCCCTGCGCCGCAACGTGACGATCGATGACGTCGGCAACTCGGCGCTGTACCTGTTGTCGGATCTGTCCAGCGGTGTCACAGGTGAGAATCTGCATGTGGATTCGGGGTATCACATTGTCGGCATGAAGGCAGTTGACGCCCCGGACGTGGAAAAAGGTTAAGAACATGAGCGCCAAGGACCGCCTGCCCCACGAAAAAGGCTTTCACATCAGCTGGGACCAGATTCATCGCGATTCGCGTGCGCTGGCCTGGCGTCTCGACGGGCAAGGTCCCGATGATGGCAACTGGCGGGGTGTTGTCGCGATCACACGCGGCGGCATGGCGCCTGCGATGATCGTCAGCCGAGAACTGGACATCCGTACGGTCGATACGATCAGCGTGCGTTCATACCACCACCAGGAACAGGGTGAGGCAGAGGTGCTGAAATCTCCGGACGCCGACCTGATGGGCGACGGAACCGGTATTCTGATCATCGACGACCTGGTCGACAGCGGAAAGACATTGGAACTGGTGCGGGACATGTACCCGAATGCGCATTTCGCGACGGTTTACGCCAAACCCAAGGGCCGCCCGATGGTGGATACCTTCATCACCGAAGTCAGCCAGGACACATGGATCTTCTTCCCATGGGATATGGCCCTTCAATATGTCGAGCCGTATCGCGGCACCGATTGATTTCTGAACAGTAGACCGCACATGACGCTCAGCCGCACCGCCGCAACATTCGCACCTCCGGTGATGGAGGCGCGCCGATGGGTCGAGGGCATTGCCTTCCCATCCGACCGCCCGTTGATCAACGTAAGTCAGGCGGCCCCAGTCGATCCGCCGCCGCTGGCCTTGCGGCAGGCTATGGCCGAGTTTGCTGTGCGCGAAGACAGCGCGCATCTTTACGGCCCGGTATTGGGAAATGACGATCTGCGCGCCGAACTGGCGGCGCAGATCAGTTCTCACTATGCGGCGCAGGTAGATGCACCTAGGATCGCCATCACCTCGGGCTGCAATCAGGCGTTTTCGGCCGTGATATCGGCGATCACCGGCGAAGCGGATGAGGTCATTCTGCCAACCCCATGGTATTTCAACCACAAAATGTGGCTGGATATGGCCGGAGTACAGTCCGTGGACCTGCCGACCGGCGATGATCTTTTGCCCGATCCAGAGCGTGCGCGCGGATTGATTACCGACAAGACACGCGCCATTGCGCTGGTCACGCCCAACAATCCGGGCGGCGTCGAATACCCTGCCGAACTTGTCAGAGCCTTCTACAACCTGGCCCGTGAAACCGGGATCCGCCTGATCGTCGATGAAACCTATCGCGATTTCGACAGCCGCAGCGGCCCCCCGCATGATCTGTTTCAGCAACCCGGGTGGGACGAAACGCTTGTCCACCTATACTCTTTCTCCAAGGCTTATCGTCTGACGGGCCACAGGGTGGGTGCCATCGCAACAAGCCCGGCCTTGTTGGCCGAGGTCGAGAAATTTCTGGATACGGTCGCCATTTGCCCGGGCCAGATCGGCCAGTTCGCAGCGTTGTGGGGTATGCAAAACCTGTCGCAATGGCTGGCCGGCGAGCGTGACGAAATTCTTGACCGCCGCGCAGCCATTGCAGAAGGGATTCCGGCGCTTGAAGCACGGGGGTGGCGGCTTTTGGGGCTTGGCGCCTATTTTGCCTATCTCGAACATCCGTTCGACATGCCGTCCGACGAGCTGGCGCGCCGTCTGGTCAAGGAAGCTGGCGTGCTGCTGTTGCCCGGCACCATGTTCATGCCCGATCATGACCCGGCTGGAAAACGGCAGGTGCGCATTGCTTTTGCCAATCTGGATCGGGCCGGGCTGGGCCAATTGTTCGACCGGTTGCAGGACCTGCCCTTCTAAGCTTGCCCCTCGGCGGTGTGCGTCGTATTCAGGGCCGCAACCGACAGGGCAGAACTCTGCCGAAAAAACAAGAGGGCATCATGGCCGCAGGCGCTAAAAGTCTTTCGAAAACCTTTGTCTGGATTCTGATGGGCCTGCTGATGCTGGGCCTTGCGGGATTTGGCGCGGTCAACCTCAGCGGGACGATCCGCACAGTTGCGACAGTCGGCGACGAAAGCATCTCGGTCGACGACTACGTGCGCGAATTGCAGCGTGAGATCCGAGCGGTGGAGGCACAGTCCGGGCAACCTTTGCAGATGTCGCAAGCCCGCGACCTGGGTCTGGACCGAAACGCCCTTGCCCGCCTGACCGCTTTGGCGGCGCTGGACAACGAGGTCGGTCAGCTTGGGATTTCCATCGGCGATGAGAACCTTCAGCAAGAGATCATCTCGATCCCGGCGTTTCAGGGTGTCAACGGAACTTTTGACCGTGAATCCTATCGCTTTCAGCTGGAACAGGTCGGCATGACCGATTCCGAATTCGAATCCGATCTGCGTAAGGAATCCGCCAGAACCATCGTACAGGGCACAATCATGGGCGGCGTGAAAATGCCGACAACGCTGACGGACACGATGATCGATTATATCGGCGCGCGGCGCAGCTTTACGGTTGCAACTGTCGGAACGGAAGCGCTGGATACACCTGTGGCCGATCCAACGGACGCACAGATCCAGGCATTCTATGATGACAATGGGGACCAGTTCATGCTGCCCCGCACCAAGCAGCTGACTTACGCGATTCTGTCGCCTGCAATGTTGGTGGACACGGTCGAAATCGACGACGACGCGCTGCGCAAGCTTTATGAAGAACGAAACGACGAATACAACCAGCCCGAACGCCGTTTGGTCGAACGTCTGAACTTTCCAAGCGAACAGGCCGCCAAGGACGCTTTGGCGCAGCTTGAGGTTGGCGGCACAACTTTCGAACAGTTGGTTCGGGATCGCGATCTGGAACTGAACGACATTGATCTGGGCGACGTGACGCGTGAGGATCTGGGCGAAGCTGCGGATGCCGTTTTTGCGGCCGAGCTTGACACTGTCGTGGGCCCGTTGCCTTCGGTGTTCGGTCCGGCCCTGTTCCGCGTCAACGGATCACTGGCGGCGAACAACGTTCCATTTGAAGAGGCCGAGCCGGCACTTCGCGAAGAGTTGGCGACTGAACGCGCCCGCCGTCTGATCGAGGCGCAATCCGAAGATATCAACGATATGCTTGCTGGCGGTGCAACGCTGGAAGAACTGGCGGAAGAAACCGAAATGGAACTGGGTCAGATCGACTGGACTCGTAACAGCGACGAAGGCGTTGCGGCCTATGACGGGTTCCGAGCGGCCGCAGAAGCCGTTCAGGAAGGGGATTTCCCTGAAATCGCCTTTCTCGAAGACGGGTCAATTTTTGCCCTGCGCCTGGACGAAGTTCTGCCGCGTCGCCCGGAACCGCTGGAGAGCGCGCGCGACCGTGTCGCCGAGGCCTGGCAACAGGCCGAGATCAACAAAGCCCTGCGTGAAAAGGCGGATGCCATTCTGAACCAACTGGCACCTGACGGTGATTTCGCAGCGACTGGCCTGCCCTTCCGCGTCGAAAACGCCCTGACCCGCACCGCGTTTCTGAATGACGTTCCGGCCAATTTCATGAACGAAGTTTTCGCGATGGAACCGGGCGAGCTGCGCGTTGTTTCGGGCAATGGTGCGGCTTGGATAGTGCGTCTGGATGAAACCCTGCCGCCGGCGGATACGGATGAACTGCGTCAGTTGCGTGATGCCCTGAGCTCGCAGATGGATCAGGCTCTGGCACAGAATATTTTCAACGCCTACGTACGTGACGCCCAGACCCGGGCGCGCCCCGTGGTGGATCAACAGGCGCTGAACGCCGTGCAGGCGAGCTTTTAAACGAGACCGATATGGCCCTGACACCCGATTTCGAAACCTTCGCGCGCGCCTATGATGCGGGCGAAAACCAGGTTGTATATACGCGTCTGGCCGCCGATCTGGACACACCTGTTTCACTGATGCTCAAGCTGACGGGCGCGCAGAAAGATGCGTTCATGCTGGAATCGGTGACAGGCGGTGAGGTTCGTGGCCGCTATTCGATCATTGGCATGAAACCTGATCTGGTTTGGCGCTGTCACGGGGAAACCTCGGAATTGAACCGTTCGGCCCGTTTCGATGCCGAGGCGTTCTCGCCCCAAGATGGCAACCCGATGGACAATCTGCGGGCGCTTCTTGCCGAAAGCCGCATGGAATTGCCCGATGACCTGCCACAGGCCGCTGCCGGGCTGTTCGGGTATCTGGGTTATGACATGGTTCGGCTGGTGGAACACCTTCCGGATGTGAACCCTGATCCACTGGGTTTGCCCGATGCGATCATGCTGCGCCCGTCTGTCATCGCGGTACTGGATGGTGTCAAGGGTGAGGTGACGGTGGTTTCACCTGTCTGGGCCAGCGACGGTCAATCGGCCAAGGCGGCCTATGCCCAGGCGGCTGAGCGTGTGATGGATGCGGTCCGCGACCTGGAACGTGCCATGCCCGCGGAAACCCGCGATCTTGGCGACGCGCGCGAGGTCGCCCCGCCGGTGTCGAACTTCACCAAGTCCGGCTATATGGAGGCGGTTGAAAAGGCCAAGGAATACATCCGCGCGGGTGACATCTTTCAGGTTGTCCCGGCTCAACGCTGGGCACAGGATTTTCCACTGCCGCCATTTGCTCTCTACCGGTCCTTGCGGCGCACGAATCCGTCACCCTTCATGTTCTACTTCAACTTCGGCGGTTTTCAGGTGGTGGGCGCAAGCCCCGAAATCCTGGTGCGTGTGTTTGGCAACGAAGTCACCATACGCCCCATCGCAGGCACGCGCCCACGTGGCGCGACGCCCGAAGAAGACAAGGCGAACGAGCTGGACCTGCTGGCCGACAAGAAAGAACTGGCCGAGCATCTGATGCTGCTGGATCTGGGTCGCAACGATACCGGTCGCGTGTCAAAGATCGGAACCGTGCGTCCGACCGAAGAGTTCATCATCGAACGCTACAGCCACGTGATGCACATCGTATCAAACGTTGTAGGCGAACTGGCCGAGGACAAAGACGCGTTGGACGCATTCTTTGCCGGTATGCCGGCAGGCACGGTCTCGGGCGCGCCCAAAGTGCGCGCGATGGAGATCATCGACGAGCTGGAGCCTGAAAAGCGCGGCGTTTACGGCGGCGGCGTCGGCTATTTCAGCGCGGGCGGAGACATGGACATGTGTATTGCCCTGCGTACCGCCATCGTGAAAGATCAGAAACTCTATATCCAAGCTGGGGGTGGTGTTGTTTACGACAGCGACCCCGAAGCCGAGTTCATGGAAACTGTTCATAAATCCAACGCCATACGGCGCGCGGCGGCAGATGCCGCGCGGTTTACCGGCAACGGAAACGGCTAAAAAAACAGGGGCGGCCGATCAGATGATCACCGCTCCTTTTCTTTGCATTCTGCGCAGGTCACTGCACCTGTTTCATCATGACGGCCGAAATCGGAGCCATTGCCACGCGGTTGCCCCGATCTTCCAGCCCCCACAGCAACAGGGCTGAAATCGTCTCGGGACGCACGCGTCCCAGCATGACCACTGTCCCTTCCTGACCCGCACGGAACGCGGCCTGATCCAGGAATCTGCGCATGATTTTGGGATCCTGCCGTGCGCCGTCGATATCGCGGAAAACGACACTGGACGGAATTCCGTTTCGCGCCGCCAGCTTCTGCACGGTGTTGAGCCCATTGTCCTGCGTGATCAGCCCCCGGCCGGTTCCCGCAGCAATCGCGGCGACCTGATCAGCCAGTTTGCGATTGCCCTGAATCCCGCTGTTCACACCTTCCAGAATACCAACCGTTTCCGGCAAGGTATCCAGCCACACCGACAGCGACACCTCGGCGTCCTGCGCGCTTGCGGCCTCGGGCAGATCCGCCAGGGCCAGCACCTCGAACCCGGCCTTGCGATGACGGGCCATCTTTTCTGCAGCATCAGGATCCGATGGGTTAACAGCAAAACTGATCGGATAGGGAAAGTCCTGCAACGCCTCGGACCCGAATGCACCCTCGTCATCAATCAGAATGATCGACATCAGCGGTTTGGATTCGGGGTTTTCGAACTTTGCCGCAAAACGTTCGATCGGCTTGGCCGATTTCGGCTGTTCAGCCGAGGCCTGTTCCACGACGGGTTCATCATCGCGTTCCGTCAACGGTACGACGCGTTTCCCGATGATCGAGCTGGCACTTGCTTTCTGCTCGCCCCCGATCTGGGGCAGCGCAGCGATGCGCGGCAGTTCACGTGGCATGGTGTCTTCATCGCCTTCCACGGCAATCGGGCTGTTTTCAAAGGGGTTCTGTTCTTCGGCCTCTGTCGACTCTGCCTCCGGTTCTGGCGCTGCCTGTGGCAGAGGGTCCGGTTCGGGCGCAAGCGCGGCCATCTCGGTGTTCTCGGGCTCTGCTGGCGGGGCCGGTGTTTCATCAATGACCGCAGGCAGCACATCGTCTGGCTGAATCGCGGGAACCTGACTTGGCTCTGGCAGGGCGGCTGGTGCTTCGATCACGAATGACACTTCATTTGCATCTGCTGATTCCGGTTGGATCAATTCGTCCGTTGCGGCGCCGACAACTGGCTGGGAATCGACTGATGTTTCCAGACCCGACAGATCGGCCAGATCCTCGCTGGCCTCATCGGCGGCTTCTGGCGCACGCGGAGCCAGTTCCACCAGATCGGCGTCAGAACCGGCCTCAGCCACTTCAGCCGGAGCTTCGGGCGTTTCAGAAATCGTCGGTGCCGGTGCTTCGGTTGCGACAACCGGGGTATTCACCATCGGCGTCTTGAGAGACACGACCGCGCCCAAGATCAAAACAACGATCGCGCCCGCGACCATTCCTCCGAAAAATCCGCCCATTTTCCTGCCTTTCGCCTCTTTCCTCTGCCTCGTCCAGCTCTGCGCCATCTGGTGTGGCGCTCGGCCAATTGAACGCGTCAGAAACGGTATGTCCTCTTGACGCTGCCGCTCAAGCCTGAGCATGTATGTGCGGACATTATACCGTGGCCCGGGGCTGCATCGCCAGCCCGAAATGCCCAAGCGAAGATAAGTGCCCAAATGCTGCTGCTGATCGACAACTACGACTCGTTTACCTACAATTTGGTACATTATTTAGGCGAACTTGGTGCCGAAATGGTCATTCGCCGAAATGATGCGCTGGATGTGCAGGAAGCGATGGCCATGAACCCTGCCGGCATCCTGCTGAGCCCTGGCCCCTGCGATCCGGATCAGGCGGGGATTTGCCTGGCACTGACACAAGCTGCGGCCGAAACCAAAACGCCGCTTTTGGGGGTTTGCCTGGGCCATCAGACCATAGGTCAGGTGTTTGGCGGCAAGGTGGTTCGATGCCATGAGATCGTTCATGGCAAGATGGGCACGGTGAAGCACACCGGCAAAGGCCTGTTTGCCGGACTGCCCTCACCCTTTGAAGCAACCCGATACCATTCGCTGGTGGTCGAGCGCGAGACCCTGCCCGATTGCCTGGAGATCACGGCCGAGCTGGATGACGGCACGATCATGGGATTGCAGCACAAGGACTTGCCGATCCACGGTGTGCAGTTCCATCCGGAATCCATCGCATCCGAGCACGGTCACGCCCTTCTCAAAAACTTCCTGCAAGAACTGAAAGTCCCGGCATGAGCGACGCGCTGAAACCGCTGATCGGAGCCGCTGCCGATCGTCCTTTGACACGTGCCGAGGCCGAAAAAGCCTTTGCCATACTGTTCGATGGCGAAGCCACGCCCAGCCAGATCGGCGGATTGCTGATGGCCATGCGGACACGCGGTGAGACGGTGGATGAATACGCCGCGGCAGCCGCCGTGATGCGTTCGAAATGCAATGCCGTAAACGCACCCGAGGGGGCGATGGATATCGTCGGCACCGGCGGTGACGGCAAAGGCACCCTGAACATCTCGACCGCGACCGCTTTTGTCGTGGCCGGTGCCGGAGTCACTGTCGCGAAACACGGCAATCGCAACCTGAGCTCCAAATCCGGCGCGGCGGATGCATTGGGCCAGATGGGCATCAACGTCATGGTTGGCCCGCAAGTCGTTGAAAATGCGCTGAAAGACGTTGGAATCGGCTTCATGATGGCGCCCATGCACCACCCTGCCATCGCCCATGTGATGCCGTCCCGGCAAGAATTGGGAACGCGCACGATCTTCAATATTCTCGGCCCCCTGACCAACCCTGCCGGCGTCAAACGGCAGTTGACCGGTGCCTTCAGCCGCGACCTGATCTGCCCGATGGCCGAAACGCTTGGCCTGCTGGGCTCGGACCGGGCCTGGTTGGTGCATGGTTCGGACGGGACCGACGAGCTTACAATCACCGGCATCAGCTGGGTCGCCGCTCTGGAAGACGGGATTGTGAAAGAGGTCGAACTGCACCCCGAAGACGCAGGTCTTCCGGTGCATCCGTTCGAGGACATCATCGGTGGCTCGCCCGAGGAAAACGCCGTTGCGTTTCGGGCTTTGCTGGATGGTGCCCCGTCCGCGTATCGCGACGCGGTGTTGCTGAATTCGGCCGCCGCTCTGGTCGTCGCCGAAGCGGCAAATGATCTGCGCGAAGGCGTGGCCATGGCTGCTGAAAGCATCGACAGTGGCAATGCCAAAAACAAAATCACGGCCTTGGCCGCCAAGACACAGGAAGCCGCATGACCGAAACCGTTCTGGACAGAATCAAAGCCTACAAACTGGAAGAAGTCGCGGCGGACAAAGCGCAGAAATCCCTGGAAACACTGGAAAGTGAGGCCCGGTCCGCCTCGGAACCCCGTGGCTTTGCCAATGCGCTGCAACACGCCTCGCGGCAAGGCTATGGCCTGATCGCCGAGGTCAAGAAAGCCAGCCCGTCCAAAGGACTGATCCGGCCGGATTTCGACCCGCCCGTTCTTGCAAAGGCTTATGAAGATGGTGGCGCGACATGTTTGTCCGTCCTGACCGACACCCCCAGCTTTCAGGGCAAGAAAGAGTATCTGACGCAGGCGCGCGAGGCGACGTCCCTGCCCGCCTTGCGCAAGGATTTCATGTACGACCCGTATCAGGTGGTCGAAGCACGCGCCCTGGGGGCGGATTGCATTCTGATCATCATGGCCTCGGTCAGTGATGATCAGGCGGCTGAACTGGAAGACACTGCATTCGATTGGGGAATGGATGTTCTGATCGAAGTACACGACGAGGCAGAGCTTGAACGCGCGGCACAGCTGAAAAGCCCGCTGATCGGTATCAACAACCGCAATCTGAAGACATTCGAGACAACGCTCGACACGACGCGCCGCCTGTCCAAGCTGGTGCCCGCCGATCGCACCATCGTGTGCGAAAGCGGCCTGGGTACACCAGACGATCTGAAGGACATTGCACGCTACGGGGCCCGCTGCTTCTTGATCGGAGAAAGCCTGATGCGCCAGGACGATGTTGAAGCGGCAACGCGCCATATCCTGTCAAACCCGCTTATCCCCGGAGTGATGTGATGCCACTGACCCATTTCGATGCCCAAGGTCAGGCACATATGGTCGATGTCTCGGACAAGGAGGTGACAGATCGCGTCGCCGTTGCCGAAGGTTACATCAGGATGGCGCCGGAAACCTTTGAAATCATTTCCGAAGGTCGCGCCAAGAAAGGCGATGTTCTGGGCATTGCCCGTTTGGCCGGCATCATGGGCGCAAAGAAGACGCCGGACCTCATTCCGCTGTGCCATCCATTGCCGGTGACCAAAGTGGCCGTCGAACTGACTCTTGACCCGGACCTGCCGGGTGTTCGGATCCAGGCCACCGTCAAGACCTCGGGCCAGACCGGGGTTGAGATGGAAGCGCTGACCGCCGTATCGACAGCCGCCTTGACCGTATACGACATGACCAAGGCCGTCGATAAGGCGATGGAGATAGGCGGCATTCGCGTTCTGCTCAAAGATGGCGGTAAATCAGGGCGTTACGAGGCGAAATGATTACTGTCGAAGACGCGCGCGCCCTGTTGTTCGATCTTGTGGGGCCATTGCCGACAGAAGAAGTCCCACTGGCCCAGTCCGCAGGGCGCGTTCTGTCGCGGGACGTCACGGCCACGCGGGATCAGCCGCCTTTTGCCGCCTCTTCCATGGATGGCTATGCAGTCAAATCTGACGAGGTCGAACTGCACGCCATGTTCAAAGTCGTGGGCGAGTCAGCCGCCGGGCGTCGTTTTGAGGGCGCTGTAGGCCCCGGACAGGCCGTTCGCATCTATACCGGCGCCCCTGTGCCCGACGGCGCGGATTTCGTTGTGATTCAAGAGGATACGGACCGCCGCGGTGATCTTCTGACGATCACGGACGCACCCGGCGCCAAAACGAACATCCGACCCGCTGGCGTGGATTTCAAGGCTGGCACGTCCATATCGGCCCCGCGTTTGATCCGCGCTGAAGATGTGGCCTTGATGGCCGCGATGAACATCCCTCGCGTTCCGGTTTCGCGCAAACCCGTGATCGCCCTCATCTCGACTGGTGATGAGTTGGTCATGCCCGGGGAAGAACCCGGCCCGGATCAGATCATTGCATCGAACACATTTGGCCTGAAGGCAATGCTCGAAGGATTGGGGGCTGTGGTGCGCGTGCTTCCGATCGCACGGGACACTGTATCGTCACTTGAAACGGCCTTTGGTCTTGCGCAGGGGGCGGATCTGGTCGTGACGATCGGCGGGGCGTCGGTTGGCGATTATGATCTCGTGTCGGACGTCTCGCAGGGGTTGGGGATGAAGCAATCCTTCTACAAGATCCGAATGCGCCCTGGAAAACCCCTGATGGCCGGTCGTATCGGCAACGCGGCGATGGTCGGGTTGCCGGGCAATCCGGTCAGCGCCATGGTCTGCGGCTATCTGTTTCTGGCCCCGATGGTGCGCCGGATGCTGGGGCTTGAACAGGTGCTGCCACCCTTCCGCACGGCCCGGCTGAGTGGTCCTTTGCCCGAGAACGGGCCGCGCGAGCATTATATGCGCGCCGTGGTGACGGATGCCGGTATCGAAGCTTGCGCAGATCAGGACAGTTCCCTTCTCAGCGTATTGGCTCAGTCCAACGCGCTATTGGTCCGCGCCCCACACGATCCGGCGCGCGACATCTGGGAAATGGTTGAATACCTGCCGATCTGACCTGCCCTCAAATTCGTTGACACAAAACGTGAACATGCGTAGAACAAAAGAAAACGCATGAGCGACGAGGTGTGAGCGATGCTGACCAAGAAGCAATTGGATTTGCTGGAATTCATCCACAAACGCGTGCAGGCGGACGGTGTTCCGCCCAGTTTTGATGAAATGAAGGCTGCTCTCGACCTGCGGTCGAAATCCGGCATTCACCGGTTGATCACCGCATTGGAAGAACGTGGGTTTATCCGCCGCCTTGCCCATCGCGCTCGGGCCATTGAGATCGTGAAATTGCCCGAAAGCCTTGGCGGTGAGCCGACAGCTGGATTTACGCCACGTGTGATCGAAGGCGACCGGCCCAAGGGCCCCCGCCCTGCGAATGTGGAGCCTGTATCGGTGGACGCGCTCGAGCTGCCAGTCATGGGCCGGATCGCAGCCGGTGTTCCCATCGAAGCAATCAGCCATGTATCGCATCACGTGGCCGTCCCCGGCCCCATGGTTTCGGGACAGGGTCAGCACTATGCATTGGAAGTTCGCGGCGACTCGATGATCGACGCTGGCATCAATGACGGTGACGTGGTCGTCATCCGAGAAACCTCGACCGCGGATAACGGCGACATCGTGGTTGCCTTGGTCGAGGATCAGGAAGCGACCCTCAAGCGGTACCTCCGCCGCGGCAACGCAATCGCGCTTGAGGCAGCAAACCCGGCTTATGAAACGCGCGTCCTGCCCGAAGAAAAGGTCAAGGTTCAGGGCCGGTTGGTCGGACTGATCCGCACCTATTGAGCCTGATTGGAATGACGGTCCCCGGCAGGTTTCGGGGACCAAAGCCGATGGCCTGTCATGTCCGCGCTCGAGGTCAGCTTTCCGTTCGAAACCGACAGGCTGCCGGTTTCATACAACCGTTCCGGATCGAACACCTCGCATGAACCTTGCAGGGCAAGCGCAACAGCCGAGATGATGATCTGTTTTTTTTGGCATTCATCAAACGCCCGCGCCGCCCGTTTTCCGGTGATATGGATGATCTCAAAATCCTTCAGCGGGTATCGTAGCACGATGTCGCTGTCTGGCCATCTGAGCGCCGCCTCGATCTGATCAACGCCGTCTCCGTCATTTTCAAGCCAGACACCGGCGACAAACCCGCTGCCTTTGCTTTTGCTGAGGGCCCGCCCCTTGTCGGTCATAACCCCCACCAATCCGCCGTTTTCAGCGATCAGGACATCCGGTCTGTGCCCCGAGTTCCAAAGCAGAAATGCCAGGACAACTGGCACTGCTCCTGCCCATCGTGCTTGTCCCTGCCACAAGGCCATCCACAAGGCGCCGAATGCGACCAGGGGCAGGATGTACCAAGGCGGGCTGACGACAAAACCCTGCGCGCCATCAAGGTGCGACACCCAGTCCGAAACCGTAAGGATCCAATGCAACGCCCACCCCATGACGGTCAGGGCAATTGCCTCCAGTCCAAACGGGGCCAGAAGCGCCGCAACGACGGCGGAGGGCACGACAAAAAGACCCATGACAGGAACGGAAAGCAGGTTGGCCAGCAGACCGTAATGGGACATCGTATTGAAATGCGCGGCACCTATGGGGGCTGTTGCAAGGCCTGCAATTGCCGATGACATCACCACGCCGGCGACGGGCTTCAGCCAGTTTGGGCCGGGCATCGGGCCCATCTCTCGCAACGCTCCGAAGACGGCGACCAACGCTGTGGTTGCGGCGAAGGACATTTGAAATCCGGGGCTCAGCAGCGACTCAGGCCGAAGAACCAGCACGATTACGGCGGCAACAGCAACCGCGCGCAGTGAAATCGCGCGTCGGTCGATCAATACGGCCCCCAACATGACGCTGACCATGACAAAGGCCCGTTCGGTTGCAACGTTGCCCCCGGACAACAACAGATAAAGGGTTGCGGCACAAAGCGCGAGAACAGCAGCCACCTTCCGAACCGGAACTCGCAACGCAACAGGGGGGCACAACGACAGCCCCAACCGACACGCGACGAACACGAAGCCTGTCAGAAGCCCCATATGAAGCCCGGAAATGGCCAGCAGATGCGCCAGATTGGACGCCCGCAAGGATGATAGCGTCTCCTGCCCCATCCCGCTGCGATCTCCGGTGGTGACGGCGGCGGCAAATCCACCGATTTCACCGGGCAGATTCTGCCTGACCCGCTGCGAAATGGCCATGCGGATCGCAGTGACCCGAATGCCGTCGATCCCCTCGGTCGCTGGCGCGATGGTCATGATCGGGACGCGGGTATAGCCGACCGCGCCCAATCGTTGAAACCAGGCATGACGGCGAAAGTCGAAACCTCCGGGCTCGACCGGGCCCTGCGGCGGCGAAAGATGACCCGTGGTCATAATACGCTGCCCCGGTGCGATTGCGCCCGTTGGAACATGAACGGAAAGACGGATGCGCTGCGGCCTGCGCTCCTGAGGTACATCCCCTATGCGTACCTGATCAAGCGTCAACCGCAACGCATCCGAGGCAGACCGATCCATGGCGACGACCCTCCCCTCGACAGGGCCATAATATCGCCACGACAGTACCGGTTCTGCCACCATATGGGCGCGAACGCCTGCCAGAATGAAACCGGCAGCGATCAGCACCCCCCCGATTGCCAACGTTCCCACCCCCGGTGGCAGCCGGCGGCGCAAGGCGACAAGAGCGATTCCAAGACAGACAAGACCGGCATAAACTGACCAATCCGGTTCGACGCGGACGCCGAAATAAAGACCAATCCCCGTGGCCAGAAAAACCGGCGTCCAAGGGAAAAGGTAGCCTGTCTGGCGCAGCAGCGCGGCCTCGACCCGTGCAAGAACACGCATGGTTGCCCCCGTCCTTCGGGCTCGTTAGACAGGCTTCAAACTATGCCAGATACGGTTACCAAAAGGTTAATCCTCACCATGACTGAACAGGTCGTCACTCGTTTTGCCCCCTCGCCCACCGGTTTCCTGCATATCGGTGGCGCGCGCACTGCATTGTTCAATTGGCTGTATGCGCGTGGTCGGGGCGGCAAATTCCTGCTGCGGATCGAAGACACCGATCGCGAACGTTCGACACCCGAGGCGACGGCCGCGATCCTTCAGGGCATGGCCTGGCTTGGCCTTGATCACGACGGTGACGTGATCAGCCAGTTCGAAGGGGCCGCCCGTCACGCCGAGGTCGCGCATCAGTTGCTGGCCGAGGGCAAGGCCTACAAGTGTTTCTCGACCCAGGAAGAAATCGCGGCTTTCCGGGACCAGGCGCGCAGCGAAGGGAAATCAACCCTGTTCCGCAGCCCATGGCGTGACGCCGATCCTGCTACACATCCGGATGCACCTTTTGCCATACGCATCAAGGCGCCTCAGGACGGGGTGACCGTGATCCACGATCAGGTTCAGGGCGATGTGAGCATCCGCAATGACCAGTTGGACGACATGATTCTTCTGCGCTCGGACGGAACACCCGTCTACATGCTGGCAGTCGTTGTCGACGATCACGACATGGGTGTCACCCATGTCATTCGCGGCGACGATCACCTCAACAATGCCGCGCGGCAAATGATGATCTACGAAGCCATGGGCTGGGACGTTCCGGTCTGGGCGCATATCCCGCTGATTCACGGGCCGGATGGCAAGAAGCTGTCCAAGCGCCATGGTGCTCTTGGGGCGCAGGAGTATCAGGCCATGGGCTATCCCGCAGCCGGGATGCGCAATTACCTGACCCGGCTGGGCTGGAGTCATGGCGACGATGAGTTTTTCACGGACGCGCAGGCAAAGGACTGGTTCGATCTGGACGGGATCGGCAAAAGCCCTGCACGGTTTGATCTGAAAAAGCTTGAAAACCTGTGTGGACAGCATATCGCAATCTCGGATGATGCTGCACTGCGGCAAGAGATCGAAGCATATCTGGCCGCAGCAGACCTTCCGCCCCTTACCGAAACACAATCCAGTGATCTGGAACGTGCGATGTATTGCCTCAAGGACCGGGCGCGCACTTTCCCGGAACTGCTTGAAAAGGCACATTTTGCACTGACAAACCGCCCGATCGTTCCGGATGAAAAGGCGGCAAAGGCACTGGCAACTGTATCCGATGGTATACTGACGGAATTGACGCCGCATCTGCAAAATGTTAGCTGGTCGCGGAACGAACTGGAGGAGGCACTGAATTCCTTTGCCGAGTCAAAGGAGCTCAAATTCGGCAAGCTGGCCGGTCCGCTGAGGGCCGCCCTGGCGGGTCGGGCCGTTACGCCTTCGGTTTTTGACATGATGCTTGTGCTGGGACGGGAAGAAACCCTGGCGCGGCTTTCTGAAGCAGCGAAATAACCCAAGCTTCATAAAGGGGTAACGCTGCTCCGCTAACACCCGGACTGCGCGTCCACGCGCAGTCATTGCCCGTATCACCGGAGGTATCTCTGGCGTGCGCATGAATGAAGAAGGGACAACCATGACCGAAAGCAACAAAACAGCCACTCTGACCGTTCACGGCAAAGAGTATGAGTTGCCTGTTCATTCTCCGACCGCTGGTCCGGATGTCATTGATATCCGCAAGCTTTATGGTCAGGCCGGCGTCTTCACCTACGATCCGGGGTTCACTTCGACCGCAAGCTGCGACAGCACCATCACCTATATCGACGGCGAAAAAGGCGAACTGCTGCACCGGGGCTATCCGATCGACCAACTGGCCGAGAAATCGCATTTTCTCGAAGTCTGCTATCTTCTGCTGTACGGAGAACTGCCGGCGGCAAAGGATCTTGAGAAATTCGAGACCACGATCACACGCCACACCATGCTGCACGAGCAGATGCAGTATTTCTATCGCGGTTTCCGCCGCGACGCGCACCCGATGGCCATCATGGTCGGCGTTGTCGGCGCGATGTCGGCCTTCTATCACGATTCAACGGATATCTCGGACCCGCAGCAGCGTGAAATCGCATCGCATCGTCTGATCGCCAAGATGCCGACTATTGCTGCATGGGCCTACAAGTATCACACTGGTCAGCCTTTCGTGTATCCGCGCAACGATCTGGACTATGCCTCGAACTTCCTGCGCATGTGTTTCAGCGTTCCTGCCGAGGAATACGAGGTCAACCCGATCCTCAGCCGCGCCATGGACCGCATCTTTACGCTGCATGCGGATCACGAACAGAATGCCTCGACATCGACCGTGCGTCTGGCGTCGTCCTCGGGGGCAAACCCGTTTGCCTGTATCGCCGCCGGCATCGCTTGCCTTTGGGGTCCGGCACATGGTGGCGCAAATCAGGCCTGCCTGGAGATGCTGGAAGAGATCGGCACCGTTGATCGCATCCCCGAGTTTATTGCCCGCGCCAAAGACAAGAACGATCCGTTCCGCCTGATGGGCTTTGGTCACCGCGTTTACAAGAATTTCGACCCGCGCGCCAAAGTGATGAAGCAATCGGCAGACGAAGTTCTTGATCTGCTGGGCGTTGAAGACAACCCGAAATTGCAGGTTGCCAAGGAACTGGAACGCGAAGCGCTGGAAGACCCGTACTTCGCCGATAAAAAGCTATTCCCGAATGTCGACTTCTACTCGGGCATCATCCTCGAAGCGATGGGTTTCCCGACCTCGATGTTCACGCCGATCTTCGCCCTGTCACGCACCGTTGGCTGGGTCAGCCAGTGGAAAGAGATGATCGCCGATCCGCAAAACAAAATCGGCCGCCCGCGTCAGCTGTACCTAGGCGAAACGCTGCGCGATTACGTGGATATCGAAAATCGCTGAAACGCGCCTCACGTCAATCTGTTTCGAAGGCCCCGGTACTGCCGGGGTCTTTTTGTTTGGGCTGAAGCAATGAGAGCGCGAAGACCCGGTGTTTTCCCGCGCAAGACAGCACCGGACAAGCCGGGGCGCAAGACCTCAGAACAGGCTCAGCTGATCCCCGGGCTGCGGCGGCACCGCAAACAAGTCGCAACGCAACGGGGCCGATTTTATGGACAGCCCCAGACGTTTGCAGGTCTTCACGAACCTTTGAGCGATAATCCCGGCATACTCACCCTCGCCCCGCATTCTGTGCCCCCAACGCGGATCGTAGTCCCGCCCTCCATGCATTTCCCGCAGTTTGGACATGACCTTTTCCGCCCGCGACGGCTCATGATCGGCAAGCCAGCCCTGCCAAAGCTGCGATACTTCGCGCGGCAGGCGCAACATGATCCAGCTTGCGGCATCCGCACCAGCCTCTTTCCCGGCTTCCAGAAGGCTTTCCAGTTCATGATCCGTCAGCCCCGGCACGATGGGCGACGTCATGACACGCACCGGAACGCCCGCTTCCGTCAGCGTTCGGATCACGCGCAACCGCCGAAGGGGCGACGGCGCCCGTGGTTCCATCCGGCGGGACAATTCCGCATCCAACGTTGTCAGCGAAATACCAACCCGCACCAGCCCCCGGCCTGCCATGTCGGCAAGCAACTCCAGATCCCGCTCTATCAAAGTACCCTTGGTGACGATCGCGACCGGGTGGTTGAACTCACTCAAAACCTCAAGGCATGACTTTGTAATCATGTGCTTTTTCTCAATCGGCTGATACGGGTCCGTATTCGTACCAATTGCAATTGGCGCGACTTTGTAGGATCTGGCGGACAATTCCTTGCGCAGAACACGCCCCATGTTGGGTCGAACGATCAGGCGGGTTTCGAAATCCAATCCTGCCGATAGCCCAAGATACGCATGGCTGGGCCGCGCAAAACAGTAAACGCAGCCATGTTCACATCCCCGGTACGGGTTGATCGACCGATCGAAGGGCAAGTCAGGAGATCGGTTGTAAGTAATAGCGCTGCGCGCAACCTCTTCGCGTGTCTCGGTCCGCAGCGGCGGCAATTCTTCCTCTATGTCCCACCCGTCTTCGGCGGCCGTGGTGGCAAAGCGTTCAAACCGACCAGCTTCGTTCGTCGTTGTTCCTCTTGCCTTGATCGTCCGCGCGATGTTCATGTCAGTATGTTCTTCTTTTGTTCCCCCGTAAACATAGGCCTGTCGCCGATTTGGCGCAACCCCCGCCAAATCATCGTTGGATTGAAGTTAGTTGAAGAGTCTGCAGGATAATCTTGCAGACTTTTCTATCGAGCCCCCCCATTTTTTGGCTTATAGGTCGGTCCCGAAACGACCGACGTCGCAATCGTCACAGTCACGATGCGACGTTTTGGCCAAAACGGAAAAAATGCCACCACGGGTCGATGGCCCGCCCAGCACAGGGAATACCCCATGTCCGACGAAGAAGACATCGTCCTGTCCGAACTGAATGACGACGAACTGGTCGAGCAGATGTTCGACGATCTCTACGATGGCCTGAAGGAAGAGATCGAAGAAGGTACCAACATCCTGCTGGAACGCGGATGGACACCTTATGACATCCTGACCAAGGCTCTGGTTGGCGGTATGACCATCGTGGGCCATGACTTCCGCGACGGCATCCTGTTCGTCCCCGAGGTTCTGCTGGCCGCAAACGCCATGAAAGGCGGCATGTCCATTCTCAAGCCGCTGCTGGCCGAAACCGGTGCACCGCGCGTCGGCAAGATGGTCATCGGCACCGTGAAGGGTGACATCCACGACATCGGCAAGAACCTTGTTTCGATGATGATGGAAGGCGCCGGCTTCGAAGTTGTCGATCTGGGCATCAACAACCCGGTCGAAAACTACCTGGAAGCACTGGAAAACGAACAACCCGACATTCTGGGCATGTCGGCCCTGCTGACCACTACGATGCCTTACATGAAAGTGGTCATCGACACGATGGTCGAACAGGGCGTCCGCGACGATTACATCGTTCTGGTCGGCGGCGCGCCCCTGAATGAAGAGTTCGGCAAAGCCATCGGCGCGGATGCCTATTGCCGCGACGCAGCTGTTGCAGTGGAAACCGCCAAGGAATTCGTGGGCCGCAAGCACAATCAACTGGCTGGCTAACAACTGGCTGGCTAAGACCCGAACAATACTGATTGAAAGGCCGTCCGATCCGGGCGGCCTTTTCGATTCTGAAGCGCCTTATCACCGGAAAATCCGGATTATCCAATTCTAAACCAAAGCAGGTCTAAAAGAACGAGGCATTCACATCCCCGGGGGGTCTCGTGCCGACTACGTTCACAGCCATCTCGCTCGGCAAACTTGCCGATATCGACAGTTTCGAAGGCAACAACACAGCTGAAAACGCTTCGGCGCTTGTCGGGAAAGCCTTTGGCGGGTCCGACGATCCGCTGGCTCACAACAGCGTCACCTGGAGCGCGGTCGGCAATCCGGGTTCGTACTACAACATGAACAACATGTCGGCCAATGATCGGTTTTCGATCGATGGCGGGCCGCCTCAGACATTCGATGGCACTTCGGTCTACAACGCCACGATCACCTATTTTGACGGATCAACTGCCAGGATTTCCGCAGTTGTGGCGCAGGATGTGGATGGCAACACCTATCTGATGCCGGAATTCTCGGACAATTCGGACCAATCCGCCTTGGAGGCTGGCCCTGTCCGCTCGATCACGCTCAACAGCCTTGCCGGAAACCGGTATTCAGGCCTGACATCCCGCCGTGAAGATTGGGATCTGGTGCCCTGCTTTATCCCCGGAACGATGATCCGCACCGAGCAAGGCGCGCGACCGATTGAAACCCTGTCCGTCGGCGACCGGATTGAAACCCATGATCATGGGCTGCAACCCCTGCGTTGGATGGGGCGGCGAACCGTCAAGGCAACGGGTCCGCATGCGCCTGTTCTTTTCAAAGCGGGCGCCATCGGAAACACGCGCGACCTTCTGGTGTCGCAACAGCACCGCATGCTGATTGGGGATTGGCGTCTCGAGCTGCACACCGGACACTGCGAAGCCCTGGCGCCTGCCAAACATCTCGTGAACGGGTCCGACATCATACTGCGGCCCGGAGGCGTGGTGACCTACATCCACTTGCTGTTCGACCGGCATGAGCTGCTCTGGGCCGAAGATTGCCTGAGCGAGAGCTTTCATCCCGGCGCGCATATCTGGGACAGTCTCGGGTCTGCCGCACGGCAAGAAATCCTGTCTCTGTTTCCGGAACTGTCGCTGAACGGTGTTGCCGCGTACGGCCCGCTGGCCCGGCCCCTGCTGACCGCGTTCGAAGCGCATGCGTCGGCGGCCTGACATGAGATGTCGGATCGGGGCTTGCCCAACGGCCTCAATCATCCTCCTATGGCAAAAGCCCCGGAGGATGCCAAGCGATGTCAAACGAATCCCTGCCAGATGATGCAAGCCTGACCTCGAAGGGCTATGAAGATACAGGCAAGGGAAGCATCCTGTTGATTGCCTGTGGCGCTCTTGCGCGCGAAATACTGGACATCAAAACACGGAATGGCTGGGATCACATGGCTCTGACCTGCCTGCCTGCGATCCTGCACGTTCACCCGGAAAGGATCACCCAGGCCGTGGAAGACGCCGTGGCCAAGCATCAAGGCGATTTTGACAAGATCTACATCGTCTACGCCGATTGCGGCACCGGGGGTCTGCTTCAGGCCGCCTGCGAGAAACTTGGGGTCGAAATGGTGAAGGGGCCCCATTGCTATTCCTTTTTCGAAGGAAATAAGGCCTTTCAGGACCGCGGAGAAGACGAAACAACCGCGTTCTATCTGACAGATTTCCTGGCCCGGCAATTCGACGCCTTTGTCTGGAAACCACTGGGCCTGGACCGCCACCCGGAACTGCGTGACATGTATTTCGGCAATTACACCAAACTTGTCTATCAGGCCCAGATCGACAGCCCAGAGCTGACGGAACGCGCGCGCGAATGTGCAGACCGAATGGGCCTTGAATTCGAACGCCGGTTCACCGGTTACGGCGATCTGGAAAACACGCTGTCGGACTGGGCAAACCGCCCAGGATGAGGTCAGGCGTTTTCCTGTGCGACCTGCCGGATGCGTTCGATCATAGACCGCAGGCCGTTCGAGCGCTGAGCGGACAGGTGGTCGTTCAGCCCAAGGCGTGCCAGTTCCGCCCCCGCATCGACCTTGGGAACTTCGGCCACGGGCAAACCGTTGTACAAGGACCGAAGAACAGCGATCAGGCCGCGCACGATCAGTGCATCGCTGTCACCATCGAATTTGAAGACGCCGGATTCAATCATCGGATGCAGCCAGACCTGGCTGGCGCATCCATGGACTTTTGTCGCCGGAACCTTGAATGCATCGTCCAGCGGCTCCATCGCCTTGCCCTGCTCGATGACATGGCGATACCGGTCTTCCCAATCCTCGAGAAACTCGAAATCCTCGACAATCTCTTCAAAGGCGGGCGTGGCCATGATGCGGTGATCCTTTGGTTGCATTCACAATTGTGACCTAAGCCGGTGACCCGCCACTGTCCAGCCCCCGCGGTGGCTTTTCAACGCGAAGAAATTGCGCTAACCCATTGCCTGAACTCGTGTGAAAGTCTGTGGGTCCATGCAAAAACCTCTGTCCGTTCTCATCATCGCCACGCTGACCCTGACTGCATGCAGCAGCTGGCGTGACTCTCGGGTGAACCCGTCAAACTGGTTCGGATCCAGCAGATCTGTCGAAGCCGAAACACCGCCCGACCCAAATGCCGCCGACGCGCTGGTTCCGAAGCAAAGCGAAGGTACCGGTCTGTTTTCACGCCCCGATGCCGAAGACACCAGCATTCCAATTGGTCAGATCGACGAATTGCGCATCGACCCGACCCCCTCCGGCGCGATCATCTATGCGTCCGGCACGGCTGTCCGACAGGGGGCGTACAATGCGCGTCTGGTTCCTGTTGAAAAGGAAGAAAACCAGAAGAACGGAACTTTGGAATTTGTGTTCCGCGTGAACTACCCCAGCTATGAGACACCGCAAGGGTCGGAACGTACTCGGATGGTATCGGACGCCATCAATATCTCGAATCAGGAACTGCAAGGTATTCGGCTGGTCCGCGTGGTCGGACAGCAGAACGCACTGGAATCACGGCGCCGGTAAGCGCCGTTACAGGGACACGACCTTGACCGACTGCCCTTTGGCCGCCAGGGCGATCTTTCCTTCGCACAACTTGAGAGCATCCTCGCCAAAGACCTCGAACCGCCATCCCGACAAGGCTGGAACATCCCGCTCACCGGCCGCAATCTGATCCAGGTCCGCACTTGTGGCGATCAATTTCGCCGCCACACCTGAACTTTCGGTTTTGGACTTCAGCAGAACCCTCAGCAGGTCAGCCAGCGCCGGATTGACCTTGAGCTTGTCGCGCGAAGTGTCGACCTTGGGCAATTTGTCGGGCGGGCAATTCACGCCACGCTTGACCGCTGCCAGAATACCTTCGGCGATCGCCCCTTTGCGGGCTTCGCGCAGCAACAGGCGGGATCCACCCAAATCCGAATGTGTTTTGGGTTTGGTCGATGCCAGCTCGATCAGCGCGTCGTCTTTGAATACGCGGTTCCGGGGCACGTTGTTTTCCTGCGCATAAGACTCGCGAAACTGCGCCAATTCCCGCACCACGGCCAGAAACTTGGCCGAGTTCGTGCGCGTCTTTACCCGCTTCCATGCATCTTCAGGGCGGATGTCATATGTGGCAGGCTGTGTCAGCGTCCGCAATTCTTCGGCAACCCAGTGGCTGCGCTGCGTCTTTTCAAGTTCTGCGGCCAGACGCTCGTAGATCCCGCGCAAATGGGTCACATCTGCAAGAGCATAGTTTTTCTGAGCATCGGTCAGCGGGCGCCGGGACCAGTCGGTGAACCGAGAGGTCTTGTCGACGCCCTGCTTGCAGATTTTCCGAACCAGAGTTTCATAGCCAACCTGTTCGCCAAAGCCACACACCATCGCTGCGACCTGTGTGTCAAACAGCGGCTTGGGAAACACGCCGGCTTCCACCCAGAAGATCTCAAGGTCCTGGCGGGCGGCATGGAACACCTTGACCACGCTTTCATTCCGGAAAAGATCGTAAAGCGGGTCAAGCGACAAACCATCGGCAAGCGGATCGACCAGAACCGCGCTGTCTTCATCCTCGGACGGGACAGCCAATTGCACTAGGCACAGCTTGGAGTAATACGTCCGCTCGCGCAGAAATTCGGTGTCGACCGTGATATAGGGATAGCCTTCGGCGGCCTTGCAGAAATCGGCCAGCTCTTGCGTCGTCGTCAGGGTTTTCATGCGCCGTACTAGTATCGCTCTTGTTTTTGTGCCTGCCCGTTTTTGTCCTCGTCCCGAGCGTTGTCGACGACCATAGGCCGATTATTGCACGGGTGTAAATCACCCACCGAGCGTTCACGGCAACAGGACGGGCGACCTGTTGCCTTCTGCAAAGCGTCGCAGCACTTCGGGGTAGAGCTTATGCTCCCACACCAGCACCCGCGCAGCCAGCGATTCCGGTGTGTCATCGGCTTGGATCGGCACCCGTGCCTGGCCCAGAATCGGGCCGTCATCCAGTGCCGCCGTCACCTCATGCACCGAGCAGCCGTGTTCGGAATCTCCGGCTTGAATCGCGCGGGCATGGGTGTTTAACCCTTTGTATTTTGGCAATAATGAAGGGTGGATATTCAGCATTCGTCCTTGAAACCGAGACACGAAATCCGCTGTCAGAACCCGCATGAAGCCAGCCAGACAGACAATGTCGGGTCGCGCCTCTTGCAGGGGTTTCAAAAGCTCGGCTTCAAAGGCGCTGCGGTCCCCCTTGAAAGGGCGATGATCAACCACTGCGGTCGGAATGCCACGGTCCGCAGCTTTTTTCAGCCCGCCTGCCTGCGCGTCATTGGACAACACCAAACAGGGCCGCGCCGGATGATCTTTGGTCATGCTGTCAACAAGCGACACCATGTTCGACCCGCCCCCGGAGATCAGGATCGCGACGCGCTTCTGGCTCACAGCAGTTTGCCCGAATAGGCAACGCCGGGCGTTTCCGTGACGGCACCGATCCGAGCGACGGTTTCACCGGCATCCGCCAGCAGGGCCGACAACTCGTCCGCCTTGTCCGCGGCGCACACGACAATAAGGCCGATACCGCAATTGAAGGTCTTGAGCATTTCGGACTCAACGATACTGCCTGTCTTCGCCATCCAGCCGAAGACAGGGGGCAGTTGCCAACTGTCCAGATCGATTTGGGCCCCCAGCCCTTTGGACAGCACGCGCGGAAGGTTTTCGGTCAACCCACCGCCGGTGATATGCGCCAGCGCGTGAACACCACCTGCACGAACCGCAGCCAAAGCCGGTTTTACGTAAAGGCGTGTAGGCGTCAGAAGTGCCTCACCCAGGTTGCCCTCTCCGAAGGGCGACGGCGAATCCCAGCCCAGACCGGACAGTTCGACCAGCTTGCGCACAAGCGAATAGCCGTTGGAATGCACCCCGTTCGAGGCCAGACCCAAAAGGACGTCGCCGGCTTGAACGCCCGCGGGCAGATCTGCGCCGCGTTCCATCGCACCGACCGCAAACCCGGCCAGATCAAAATCGCCATCGGGATACATTCCCGGCATCTCGGCAGTTTCACCACCGATCAGGGCACAGCCAGACTGCGCACAGCCTTCGGCAATCCCTTCGATGATCCGCGCCGCCGTATCGGTATCCAGCCTGCCGGTCGCGAAATAGTCGAGGAAGAACAGCGGCTCGGCCCCCTGACAGATCAGGTCATTGACGCACATGGCCACCAGATCGACGCCGACCCCGTCCACGACGCCGGTATCAATCGCAATCCGCAGCTTGGTGCCCACGCCATCCGTCGCACCGACCAGGATCGGGTCCTGGTATCCGGCAGCCTTCAGATCGAACAGCGCGCCAAATCCACCCAGGCCGCTCATCACACCGGGGCGGTTGGTCCGCTTGGCGGCGGGTTTGATCCGATCGACCAGGGCGTTACCTGCGTCGATATCCACACCTGCATCGGCATAGGTGATTCCGTTTTTACCCGCTGTCATGTCCGGTCCCTCAAGAAAGCTTTGCGGGCGGGTTAGTCGATTGTGGCGTTTGTTGCAACGGTCAGGCTTGACGCGGCTGTTCACCGTGATACCCAAGCGCCTAGGCGGGCCTGTAGCTCAATTGGTTAGAGCAGAGCGCTCATAACGCTTTGGTTGGGGGTTCGAGTCCCTCCGGGCCTACCATTTCGCCAAAACATCCGTGTGGGTTGTTGCCGTCTGGACGTTGATGCGCTGGCTTATCCGTCCGAATCTTCGAACCCAAAATAGGCGTCAAGCTCCTCTTGCGTTACTTGCCATTCATAGGAATAGCCGTCGCGCCCACCAAAGCTGTAATCCTCGTGACTGCCGGACAGGCTCGGATCTTGATGCACCGCCTCCAAATAGGTCTCGAATTCATCAGGATCGACCCAGAACGAAGCATCCATGATCATCATGTAGTAATCATAGGCGAGAGGCTCATCGAACTTGCCGAAGTCATTCTGCAAATAGTCCAGCATTTCAGCGCAAAATATCGCCATATTGGCACGCACCTGAACCGGAAGAGGCGCCAGATCCTCGTCGCCATCCACCACGTCCTGCTGCGACGCATGCCACAATTCGGATGCCAACGACTCGATCAGGTCGGACCGCAACCATTTCAGACATGTATCGCCTGCCCCGATAAAACCGGTCAGGCGTTCCACCCGCCTTTCATCGGTTTCGTCATACCACTGCCAAAGAGGCAGCAAGGCCGCAAGTGTCGCGCACCCGACAAACCCCTTTTCGGCCAATTTCACAAATCCTGCGATAACCATCCTATGCGCCCCCAAAAAAGCAAAAACCTATGGGGACAGGATGCCATGGCCAGACAAATTAACAAAATTGAACCCCAAGCGCAGACATAACAGGGGGTCTATCGCCCGATAATAATGTCCGCGCAGAGCCCTCCGAGACGTTCACTTTTCGACAGACGCAAAGCGCCACCATGCGCGCGCGCGACATCCGCCACAATCGCAAGACCAAGGCCAACGCCACTGCCCTGATTCTGATTGCGAGCCGGGTCGAGTCGCGTGAAAGGCTTTACCGCCTCTGTACGTTGGTCCGCAGGTATACCGGGGCCGTCATCCTCAACGCGGATGCGCATCGATTTCGCGTTCAAAAACAGGCTGAGCTCGGCCCGGCTGCCATAGCGCATGGCATTTCCAATCAGGTTTTCCACCGCCCGGCGTACAGCCATGGGGCGTATCATGACCGTCCCCTGCCCCTCGACCGCGATCAGCTCTGCCTGATGACCGGCCCGTTTTGCATCATCCACGATCTGGCGGAGGAATTCATCCGGTTGGACCTCTTCCGTCGATCCCTCGGCAGCCCCACGCGAGAAATCCAGAAACGCATCCAGCAAGGACTGCATTTCCGTGACATCCTTTTGCAACGGTGCGGCCTCGTCTTCCGGCAACATCGACAGTCCAAGCTTCAGACGCGTCAACGGGGTGCGCAGATCGTGGCTGACACCCGACAGCATCAACGTCCTTTGTTCGATCTGGCGTTCGATCCGCGACCGCATATCCAGAAACGCATTTCCCGCCGCGCGCACCTCGATGGCCCCACCGGGTGAATACGGAACGATTCGCCCCCGCCCGAAGGCCTGCGCCGCATCAGCGAGGCGCGTAATGGGACGCAATTGATTCCGCATGTAAAGAAACGAGATCGTCGTCATGATGACCGCAAAGAACACCATGGTGACGATCAATTGATGCGGGGCCGCGGGCGACAACCTGCGCCGATCGAACGTCAATTGCAGCAGTCCCAGATGCGTCTTCAGATAAACCCGCGCCTCTTTGCTGCTGGGTAAAGCCACGGCGTCAAGATTGGGCAACCTGGCATACAGTTCGGATTCGACCTGCGGTGCGATGAAATCGTACCATCGCCGCGCGCCAATCTCAGGCTGTTCGTTGACGCCCAGAAACCTGGCCTTCATCTCAAGGGCCTGCAAATCGGGACGAATCGACGCCAGCGCCTGTTGTTGCGTTTCCGCGTCCTCAATCATTGTCGAAATCAGCATCACCTCGCGGGATGCCGCGCGCGTCATCTGGCCGGTGACATCCTCAAGATGCTTTTGAAGGAACGCGATTCCCACGACCAGCAACAGCACGATCACAGGTAAAACCAGGATCAGCGCTGCCCGGGCGTAAAGACTGCGAGGCATATAGGGTTTGAGCCAGTGCGAAGACATGCGCTAAACCTAACGGGCTGCCCGGACAAGAGAAAGAGCACAGAATGCAGGCACCAGATGATTTCGATCCGCCCGTCGGCCAGCCAGAGGAACTGCATCCGGGTTTGCGGCGTATTCTGGCCCCGAATCCTTCTCCGATGACCTATCGTGGCACCAACACGTATCTGTTGGGTGAACGCGACATTGCCGTCATCGATCCGGGCCCCGCAAGCGAGGCACATCTGGGCGCAATTCTGGATTCCTTGGCGCCGGATCAAAGGATCAGCCATATCATTGTCACACATACGCATGTGGACCATTCACCCCTGGCCGCTCCGCTGGCGGCGCGCACAGGGGCGACGATTTATGCTTATGGCGGGCCCGAGGCAGGACGCAGCGCCGTCATGACCGATCTTGCAGCGCAGGGGCTGACCGGCGGCGGCGAAGGCATCGACACCACGTTTCGCCCTGATGTCGAAGTGGCGGATGGTGAGACCATCAATGGCGACGGGTGGCAGCTTGAGGTCATTCACACGCCGGGCCATATGGGCAATCACATTGCTCTGGCCTGGCAGAACATCTGCTTCACGGCGGATCATGTCATGGGGTGGGCCAGCTCGTTGGTGTCCCCTCCGGATGGTGACCTGACCGACTTCATGACTGCCTGCCATCGGCTGCGCGCGCGCGACTGGTCGGTTTTCCATGCAGGCCATGGCGCACCGATCACCAGCCCTGCCGAACGTTTGGACTGGCTGATTACACATCGCCAGACCCGCGAGGCCCAGATTCTGAGCGCATTGGAAGAAGAAGACGGGACGGCGCGGCATCTGGCCGAGCGCATCTATACGGATACGCCAGCGGCATTGCTGCCCGCGGCCGAGCGCAACGTCTTTGCTCATCTCGTTGATCTGAATGGAAAAAACAAAGTGGGCCCCATTGGCCCCCTGTCAGTTTCATCTGTTTTTCGACGGGTTCGCTAAAACAAAAAAATTTTTGATGGTTCTCGTACTTAACCTCTGGACGTCCGGAATCGGGGTTGCTATATGCGCCTCAGTTCCGGCGTAGCTCAGCGGTAGAGCAGTTGACTGTTAATCAATTGGTCGTAGGTTCGATCCCTACCGCCGGAGCCAAAATCCCCCCTTCGTTCAGACCTGCATTGCCGTCAAAAATCACATCGATTTATGCCGGTTTTTTTCGTCGAAAAACACACGCACCCTCTGGACGTCGGGAAACCGGATTGCTATACGGCGCGAACCGTTCCGGCGTAGCTCAGCGGTAGAGCAGTTGACTGTTAATCAATTGGTCGTAGGTTCGATCCCTACCGCCGGAGCCAATTCCCCAAAACGCAGCAGACCTAGCCTGTCAGGGCGTCGCCGAACTCGGCCCGAAGCTTGCGTTTCAATACCTTTCCGGTCGCGCTCAGCGGCAATACGTCGACAAAGACAACCTTGTCCGGGATCTGCCACTTGGCGATTTTGCCTTCGAAAAAGGCAAGCAAATCCTCTTCGCCGGGATTCTCACCATCGGCTTTCACGGCAACCAGCAAGGGGCGTTCATCCCATTTCGGATGCGGAACACCGACCACGGCGGCCGTTGCAAGCTGGGGGTGGGCCACGGCGATGTTTTCAAGCTCGACCGAACTGATCCATTCCCCACCGGATTTGATGATGTCCTTGGATCTGTCGCGAATGGTCATGTAGCCATCCGGGTCCAAAGTGGCCACATCCCCGGTGGCGAACCAGCCATCCTGCAAAAGTTCCTGATCCTGCAACTGGAAGTAGCTGTCCAGAACCCAGTGACCCCGCACCATCAAATCGCCCTGGGTTTCGCCGTCATGCGGCAGATCATTCCCATCTTCGTCCACGATTTTCAGTTCGACCCCAAAGGGTGGTCTTCCCTGGCTCAGGCGGATCTTGTGCTGGTCTTCCGGCGGCAGCTTCAGATGTTTGGCCAATGGATAATTCGTCGTGCCCAGCGGGCTCATCTCGCTCATGCCCCAGGCGTGGACCGTGTCAACGCCATAGGTTTCGCGGAACGTTTCGATCATCGACGGAGGGCACGCGGCGCCGCCGATAACCGTGCGTTCAAGGCTTTTGAGTTCGGTTCCGCATGCCGCAGCATAGGCCAGCAAGCCCTGCCAGATGGTCGGCACGCCCATGGCCAAGGTCACGCCATAGGTGTCGATCAGATTGACCAGCGCCTCGCCGTGCAAATCCGGTCCAGGCAATACAAGCCGCGATCCCGACATGGCGCAGGCGTAGGGCGACCCCCAGGCGTTGACATGGAACATCGGCACAACCGGCATGACAACATCCATCGCTGAATACCCGATCACATCCCGTGTGTTCGATGCAAAGCTGTGCAGCAGTGTCGACCGATGAGAATACAATACGCCCTTTGGATTGCCTGTGGTTCCCGACGTATAGCACAGCCCGCAGGCCGTCTTTTCATCCAGCTCAGGCCATTGGAAACCTGCATCCCCGGTCTCCAGCAACTCGTCATAGAACTTCAGATCAGGAACCTGAGCCGCAGCCTCTTCATTGCGAGGCCCCATGAGGACAAAATGCTGAACTTCGGACAAAGCGTCATGCAGCGCGGCGACCAGCGGAATGAACGTCGCATCAAAGAACAGAACCCTGTCCTGGGCATGGTTGATGATAAACATCAGCTGCTCGGGGAACAGGCGGGGATTGACCGTGTGACAGACATAGCCCGCGCCGGACGTGGCAAAATAGATCTCGAGATGCCGCCGATTGTTCCAGGCCAGTGTCCCGATCCTGTCCTGCGGTTCCAGCCCCAGATTGGTCAAGGCCGACGCCATCCGTCGGGCATTCACCGCAATCTCGGACCAGTTGGTTTCAGTGACCGTTCCATCCGTTTCAACCGAAACAATCTCGGTCTGACCGTGATAGCGGTCAGCGTGATCGATCAGCGACGAAACCAGCAAGGGCTGCGTCATCATCTGTCCTAGCATGGACATCCTCCCGTCCTTGGCGAGACCTTGGATGGCCTCTGCCTTATCCATCTGGCATTGACGGCTTGGGGCGTGGCCCGATGCGTCAATACAGTCGTTTCCTACGGAGGAACCCTGCCAATCATTTAATTGTCTGACAATAAAAGAATGCAGCCCAACACGGCCGTGGGCGGCATTTTTTGCTCTTAGTTTCGGTGTTTCAGCGCGTAGGCGACCAATGCGGCGGTTGATCCGTCCTTACCGTCAGCACTGGCGACACCATCCACGACAGGTCCAAGCGAGTTGGCAAGCTCTTTGCCCAATTCCACACCCCACTGATCAAAGGAATTGATGCCCAGCAGAACACCTTCAACGAACACACGATGTTCGTACAGCGCGATAATCTGCCCCAGAACAAACGGCGTAAGCTTCGGATAGATCAGCGTTGTGGAAGGGCGGTTGCCCGGAAACACGCGGTGTCGCGCCTGCCGATCAAGTTCGTCGCCATCAAGGCCTTTTTCTGCCATGAGTTCACGGGCTTCATCCAAAGACCGGCCACGCATCAAAGCCTCTGACTGGGCCAGACAGTTGGCCAAAAGCAGGCGGTGATGGTGGGTCAACTCGGGTTCGTGCCCTTCGGCGGCGACCATGAATTCGCAGGGAATGACATCCGTCCCCTGATGGATGAGCTGATAGAACGCATGCTGGCCATTGGTACCCGGCTCACCCCAGACCACTGGCCCGGAGGGGACAGCCAGCGAAGACCCGTCCATCGCGACAGATTTGCCATTCGATTCCATTTCCAACTGCTGGAGATAGGCTGGCAGGCGCAGCAGCCGCTGATCATAGGGCAGCACAGCGCGGCTGGTGCAACCCAGAACCTGACGGTGCCAGATGCCGACCAGCGCCAGCATCACAGGCATGTTTTCCACCCAATCCGCCGAGCGGAAATGCAGATCCATCGCCTGCCCGCCCCGCAGAAACGCATCAAATGCATTTGAACCGACGGCAATCATGACCGGCAATCCGACCGGCCCCCAGACCGAATAACGCCCGCCCACCCAATCGGCGAAACCGAATACATGCGCCTCGGGGATGCCGAAAGCCTGCGTCTTGTCCAGCGCGCTGGATACGGCGGCAAACTGGCGGGACGGATCACCTCCGCCCTCGGACATCCAGGCGCGGGCCGTGCGCGCATTGGTCATCGTTTCGATCGTGGTGAATGTCTTGGACGCGACAATCACAAGCGTCCGCGCCGGATCCAACGGGCGCAACGTGTCCGCGATGTGGGCCCCATCCACGTTCGAGACGTAATGCACCCGCGGGCCATCGTGATAAGGGGCCAGTGCGTGCGTGGCCATCACCGGGCCCAGGTCGGACCCCCCGATGCCGATATTCACCACATCGGTGAAACTGCCCCCTGCCCCCGCAATGGCGCCGCCGCGCACTTCCTCGGCAAAAACACGCATCCGATGCAGCGTGTCCAGAACCCCGGGCATGACGTCCTGACCGTCCACGTCAACCGGCCCACCATCAAGGTTGCGCAGGGCGGTGTGCAGCACTGCGCGCCCTTCGGTTTCGTTGATCTTCTTCCCGGCAAACATGGCGTCGCGCCGCGTCGCAAGCCCGGCATCTTCGCACAATTGCAACAAAGCAGCGCGCACGTCTTCATCGATCTGCGTTTTTGAATAATCGAACAGCAAATCCCCGGTCGAGGCTGAAAACGACCCGGCCCGGGTTGCATCCTTTGCAAACAGGTCGACGATACGGCGGTCAGCTGCTGCAAGCGCCTTCAAAGCATCCAACTGCATTGCCTCACTCCGCCCAATGAACCGTCATGCCGCTGAGGACCGCGGCGATCGGTGCCTCTTCCGGTGGCATCGACATGGCTTTGTCCAATACGTCTCGTTTTGCCTGCCCGTAGATGATCAGATGTTTCGACAAGGCCCCGTCCAAAACAGGGGCCGTCAAAGAAATCCGGGGCTCTGGCTGCACATCGGTCCGGGCGACGATCAAGGTTGGCGCCTGGCTGTCGAGGGCCTTGTCCAGCCCGTCCATTCCCGGGAACAGCGAGGCCGTGTGCATGTCTTCCCCCATCCCGAGGACAAGAACCGACAAAGGCAGCACCGGCGCGATCAGCGATTCTACTTCCGGCAACGCCGCTTCAGGCTCTGCGCCCGGAACATAAAGTGGAATATACTGTGCGACGGATGCCCGGTTGGTCAGCAGTCTTTCCCGGATCAGACGTTCGTTCGAACGTTCGTGATCAGCCGGCACGCAGCGTTCGTCCGTAGGCAGAACACGCACACGGTCCCACTCGAGATCGGCGGCACACAGGCTGTCAAAAACCGGCCCCGGTGTTGTCCCGCCGGGGACGGCCAATGCAACGGTGTCATTGTGCAACAAAGCGGCCTCAAGCTCACCCGCCAACGCGTTTGCCACATCGATGGCCAGCATTTCCCGGTCGGCATATTCCTGAATGTTCATGGCTTTATTCCCTGCCAGCGGCGACCGTCACGTTTCATCAGCAGCTCGGCGTCGCCCGGCCCTGTGCTGCCGCTGTCATAAGGTTTCGGCACGTCCCCGCGCGCCAGCCATCCGGCGATGATCGGATCGGTCCAGGCCCAGGCGGCCTCGACCTCGTCCCCACGCATGAACAGCGTCTGGTTGCCCCGTATCACGTCCATGACGAGGCGCTCGTAAGCATCTGGCGGGTCTTGATTCTCAGGCCCCAGTGCTTCGGCGAAACTCATGTCCAATGGAACGTCGATCAGCCGCATCCCGCCCGGTCCCGGCTCCTTGATCGTCACTTTCAGCGTGATCCCTTCGTTGGGTTGCAACCGGATCGACAACGCATTGGCGTGACGCCCGGCCTCTTCCCCGAAAATCGAATGCGGCGCGTCCTTGAACATCACATTGATAACCGACGAGCGCGCCACCAGCCGTTTGCCCGTACGCAAATAAAACGGCGTGCCCGCCCATCGCCAATTGCTGACATGCGCCTTCAGCGCCACATAGCTTTCAGTGGTCGAGCGTGGATTGCCGACACATTCGCGGTATCCCACCCCTTCCGGCCCTGCCGAAAACTGGCCGCGCACGATGTGATGCGGCTCCACCGGATCAAGCGCCCGGATCACCTTGAGCTTTTCATCCCGCACCGCGTCCGGATCGAACTTCGCCGGGGGTTCCATGGCAATCAGGCACAGCAGCTGCATCAGGTGATTTTGCACCATGTCCCGCATCGCGCCGGCGCGTTCATAGTATTTCTCGCGCCCATCGATACCGACGGTTTCGGCAACGGTGATCTGGATATGGTCGACATACTGGCTGTTCCACAGCGGTTCGAACAGCATATTGCCAAACCGTACGGCCATCAGGTTCTGGACGGTTTCCTTGCCCAGGTAATGATCGATTCGGTAGATCTGGCTTTCATCAAAATGCGCAGCCAGTGTGGCATTCAGCTCTCGCGCGCTGCCCAGATCATGCCCGAACGGCTTTTCCACCACGATGCGCGTATCTTCGGTCGCCAGATCATAGGCTCGGACCCGCTCGGCCAAGGGGCCGAACAGGCTGGGGCCGACCGAGAAATAGAATGCGCGCACGCGGTTGGGTGACAGTTTTTCACCCAGCAGGTCCCATCCTTCGGCTGATACTGCATCCAGCGGGACATAATCGACCCGCTGTAGAAAACGAGACACTCTCTGGGACTCCGAAGCGCGGATCGCAGCATGCCGATGAAGCGATTCTGCGACCATCTGTCGGAAATCTTCTGCGGAATGGCCCGCACGCGCTGCCGCGATAATCCTGGCATCCTCGTGCCATTGCCCGGCGCAAAACCGACGGTAAAGCGCGGGCAGAATCTTGCGCTGCGCCAGATCGCCGGTGCCGCCGAAAATGATCAGATCAAAGGGATCAACAGGTATGACGCGTGAAACCATGAATTGTCCTTACCTCGCCCCTTCCGGCATGTCCAATGTTAGCGCAACCATTCGGCAAAAAATCACTCTGTTCAAAACTCTGTCAGAACCGCTGCGTCACCCTTACCAAATCCGCGACAAAGGGCTAGATCAGATCGATGACCTTTAAGAACCGGATGCGGGAATGAAAGACAACGCCCCTCAGCTCGCCAATATCGGCAAGTTTCAAAACAAATCGGTGACAGCTGACGGCCAGACCCGCGCAAAGGTTTCCCTGACACGGCCCGAGACCCTTTGGTTCAATACGGGCACTTTGTGCAATATCGAATGCGTGAACTGCTATATCGCCAGCAGCCCGACCAATGACGCTTTGGTTTACATCACCGCTGACGAGGTCCGGAACTACCTGGATCAGATCGAAGCCCGCAACTGGCCCGTGCACGAGATCGGTTTCACGGGCGGTGAGCCGTTCATGAACCCGCAAATGATCGACATGACGCGCGCCGCGCTGGAACGAGGGTACAAGGTTCTGATCCTGACCAACGCAATGGCGCCGATGATGCGCCGCAAAATGCGCGAAGGGTTGCTGGGGTTGCAAAAGGAATTCAACCACATGTTGACTCTGCGCATTTCGGTCGATCACTTCCGCCCGGCCCTGCACGACGAAGAACGCGGCGACGGCAGTTTCGACAAAACCCTGGCCGGGATGGAATGGTTGCGCGACCACGGTTTCAACATGGCCATCGCCGGGCGTACGGTCTGGGGGGAGTCAGACGCGGAAAGCCGTGCTGGCTATGCCAGGTTCTTTGCCAGGCACGGATTTGATATTGACCCGCAGAACCCGGCTCAGACCGTTCTGTTTCCCGAAATGGACGAAAGTGTCGAGGTTCCAGAAATCACCACCGCGTGCTGGGGAATTCTTGACAAATCCCCCAACGACGTCATGTGCGCCAGCGCCCGTATGGTGGTCAAACGCAAGGGGGCCGAAAAACCTGCTGTCCTGGCCTGCACCCTGCTGCCCTATGAGCCCGAGTTCGAGATGGGTCATACCCTGGCCGAGGCCGAGGCGGACGTGCATCTGAACCACCCTCATTGCGCCAAATTCTGCGTTCTGGGCGGGGCCAGCTGTTCTGGCTGATCAGTTCAGCTCGGGCGATTTCCAGAACTTCGTACCGGACGCGCCGGCCGATACGCGCCAGCCCTTTTTGTTGAGAACAAAGAACGAGCGTCCGTCAGTAAAACGCAGGGTTTCGCCCGTTTTGTCCTCGCCATACATGGCCCCCGTTTCTGCGGTCGCGTCATAGCCCTGGTTTATGAACTTTTCCAGATCAGCAGGGGTTTCGAACAGGATCACGAATTTGGTCTCGAACCCACCGATGCCGATGGCGCCGCCAACGCCGCCCGTTCCCATGTTCATGTATGTGTGTTGCCCGGTGTCTTTCGACACCGCCACGCCCCGGCCATAGCCCGCCGACACAGGGAATACTGTAACCTTACGAGAGTCGAACACCGCATACCCGGCACTGACGTCATAAAGTGGCCTCGCATCGGGGTTTTCCGCCAAAAGCTGATCCAAAATCTCGCCTGCCATCGCGTCAAGCTTTGCGCCCGTTTCTTCAGGTGTTGCCTCGTTGGACAGCAGCTCCGAAGTGGACGTGATCGTATCGTCAACCGCTTCGGCACCTTTGTCGATCGTCTTCCCGACGCTCTCGGCGCCCTTTTTGATTTTGTCCAGAACACCCTCGGCAAAAACGGGGCTGGTCATGCAAAGCGCTGCAACAAATAGAACGGCTCTGATCATTGTTTTTTCCTGTGACGCCATCAGATTGGCAGTCACCATACGCGACTTGCCTCAAATGAGAACAGGAATTCCGACGCACAGGCGAACCTGGCCGATCACTCAGTTCACGCGAAACTCGCCAACCATGTTGCGCCACTCGCCCGGTGCGATCATCTTGCGGTGCGTGAATTTCACGGAATGCAGCGGCCCTTCTATTTCTCGTTGCCAAAACTCGATGAATTCGAAGAGTTTCGGATGATCCGGCGCAAGGTCATATTCCTGCCAGATGAAGGTATTCAGGACGTGGACGTAATCGGGCATATGATAGAAAAATTCGGCCGTTGTCAGGCCATAGCCCTTAAGCATCAATTCGGTTTCACTTGTCTTCATGCAGACCTCCGGTTTGTTGCACGATATTCTCAGGCTAGCACGAAAACCCCCTAATACTTAGATAACAATATGTTACTTGGGTGTTACCGAGGATTCGAACCTTGGGGAGCGCTGCTTGCTTGCACCTTATGTGCCGGGTCTGATAAGGTGCATCCACAAGATATAGACCCAGCACAAAATACGGGCAGTTTACGTGAGCGATACGCCAGAAATCCCCGAAAACATGGATGAAACCCCGCCCGAGCGCCCTGTCTATGACGGCCCGACGGTCTCGATCGAATCCGAGATGCGCACGTCCTATCTGGACTATGCGATGTCGGTCATCGTCAGCCGCGCGATCCCCGATCTGCGCGATGGTTTGAAACCGGTGCATCGGCGCATCCTCTATGCGATGCACGAGACCGGAAATACCCATGACAAGGCCTATCGCAAATCGGCCCGTCCGGTGGGTGACGTGATGGGTAAGTACCACCCCCACGGCGACAGCGCGATCTATGATGCGCTGGTGCGGATGGCGCAGGATTTTTCGATGTCGCTGCCACTGCTGGATGGTCAGGGCAACTTCGGCTCGATGGACGGCGACAACCCGGCGGCCATGCGTTACACCGAAGTGCGGATGGACAAGCCCGCCGCCGCCCTACTGGCGGATATCGAGAAAGAGACGGTCGATTTCCAGGACAACTACGACGGCAAGGACAAGGAACCCACCGTCCTGCCCGCGCGGTTCCCCAACATGCTGGTCAACGGCGCCGGCGGTATCGCGGTGGGCATGGCCACCAACATCCCGCCGCACAACCTGGGCGAAGTAGTTAACGCGACACTGGCCCTGATCGACGACCCGGACCTGACGTCCGAGCAGTTGATCGAATACGTCCCCGGCCCCGATTTCCCCACCGGCGGCGTGATGCTGGGCCGTTCCGGCGCGCGCAAGGCCTATCTGGAAGGCCGCGGCAGCGTCATCATCCGCGCCAAGACCCGCGTCGAGGAGCTGCGCAAGGATCGCTATGCCATCATCGTGGATGAAATCCCCTATCAGGTGAACAAGGCCTCGATGATCGAAAAGATCGCCGAAGCGGTGCGCGAAAAGCGCATCGAAGGTGTCAGCCACGTTCAGGACGAATCCGACCGCAACGGCGTACGGGTGGTGGTCGAGCTGAAACGCGACGCAACGCCCGAGGTGGTGCTGAACCAGCTGTACCGCTTCACGCCGATGCAGACCTCGTTCGGCTGCAACATGCTGGCGCTGAACGGCGGCCGCCCCGAGCAGCTGACCCTGCGCCGTTTCCTGACCAGCTTCATCGATTTCCGCGAAGATGTCGTTGCCCGCCGCACCGCCTTTGACCTGCGCAAGGCGCGGGAACGCAGCCATATCCTCTGCGGTCTGGCCGTGGCGGTCTCGAACGTTGACGAGGTCGTGGCCACGATCCGGTCTTCGGCCGACGCGGCCGAGGCGCGCGAAAAGCTGATGACCCGGCGCTGGCCGGCCGCCGACATCGCGGATTATCTGCGCCTGATCGACGATCCGCTGTCCAAGATGAACGACGACGGGACCTATAACCTGACCGAGGTTCAGGCACGCGCCATCCTTGACCTGCGCCTGCAACGCCTGACGCAACTGGGCGTCAAAGAGGTCACGGACGAGCTGGAAAACCTGGCCGCAAAGATCAAGGAATACCTGGATATCCTGTCCTCGCGCGAACGTATCATGGGCATCATCGCTGATGAACTGCGCAGCGTTCGCGAACAATTCGCGGTACCGCGCCGCACCGAGATCGTCGACTGGTCGGGCGACATGGAAGACGAGGACCTGATCGAGCGCGAAGACATGGTCGTGACCGTGACTTCGGGCGGCTATATCAAGCGCACGCCGCTGGCCGATTTCCGCGCGCAAAAGCGGGGTGGCAAGGGGCTGTCGGGCATGCAGACCAAGGAAGAGGACGTGGTCACCACCCTCTTCGTGGCCAATACGCACACCCAGCTTCTGTTCTTCACCACCGACGGGATGGTCTACAAACTCAAGACCTGGCGCCTGCCCCAGTCGGGGCGCACCGGCAAGGGCAAGGCGATCGTCAACATCCTGCCGATTCCCACCGGCGTTTCCATTGCGGCGATCATGCCGGTCGATGTGCCGGATGAAGAATGGGAAAACCTTCAGATCGTCTTCGCCACCAGCGCCGGCGACGTGCGCCGCAACGCGCTGAGCGACTTCACCAACGTCAAGCGCAACGGCAAGATCGCGATGGACCTGCCCGAGGGCGTGGAACTGGTCAACGCGCGAATCTGCTCGGACGATGACGATGTGATGCTGGTCACCAATTCCGGCCGAGCGATCCGCTTCTCCACAACCGGCGTGCGGGTGTTCAAGGGGCGCAAATCGACCGGCGTGCGGGGCATCCGGCTGAACGCGGGCGACCGCGTGGTCTCTATGTCGGTGATCCGTCATTTCGAGGCCACCCCGGACGAGCGCGCCGCCTATCTGAAAATGCGCCGCCTGATGGCCGGCGTGACCGACGATACCGAAGCCGACGAGGATGGCGGCAATGCCGACAGCATCCTGCCGCAGGAACGTTATGCCGAGATGTCGGCGGCCGAGAACCTGATCCTGACCATCACGGCCAAGGGGTCCGGCAAGCTCAGCTCGTCGCATGACTATCCGGTGCGCGGCCGTGGTGGCATGGGCGTGATGGCGATGGACAAGGCGATGCGGAGCGGCCCGCTGGTGGCCTCGTTCCCGGTCGAAATCGACGATCAGATCATGCTGGCCACCTCCAAAGGACAGTCGATCCGGGTTCCGGTCGACGGCATCTCGTTCCGGTCCCGCAGCGCCGGCGGGGTCAAAGTTTTCAACACCGGTAAGGGCGAAGAGGTCGTCAGCGTCGCCCGGATCGCCGATCAGGGTGATGAGGAAACCGAAGAATAATCCTCACGCTTAATTACGGATATGAAACAAAACGCTCGCTCTGCGGGCGTTTTGTCATTCTGGATCACGATATCGATAGCTCTCGGGATGATCCGCTTGCCCGAAGCCATTCTGACGCCTAGCTTTTTTATATGTGGTCTTTTGCACATATCCGACCAGCTTACAGCCGCACAGAACGTATCAGCGACGGGGTGGTCCATGTGCTCGGTGTCTCGAGTGCGTTGATTGCGGTTCCCCTGCTGATCACGATGACCATCAATTACCGGTATGATCAATCTGCGGTACTGGGCGCGTCGGTTTACGGGGTGACGTTGATACTCATGCTGACGTTTTCTGCGTTGTACAACATGATCGAAAGCGAGGAATGGCGCGGGTTTCTGCAACGGCTTGATCATTCTGGCATCTACGTCAAGATCGCAGGGACGTATACGCCGTTTCTACTGTTGTCCGGTGCTCAGCCTCCCGGGCTGTTGCTCGGGTTGTGGTCCTCGGCAACGCTTGGGTCAGTTCTCAAGATGTTAGACCCAAACCGGTACCGTTGGTTCGGGCTTGCGCTTTACCTTTTGATGGGTTGGGCAGCCGTCTGGGCCGGGCAATCCATGTTGGCAGATCTGTCCCCCACAATCGTCACACTGATGATTTCCGGTGGGCTCGTGTATACGATCGGTGTCGCCTTCTACCTGCTGGATTGGCTGCCGTTCCACAATACGATCTGGCACGTATTTGTGTTGGTCGGCAGCGTTTTGTTCTTTGCAGCCGTCGCGACCCGGATTGAACTGGTGCCAGTGGTTTAGGTCAATCTGTGCATGTTTGTTCGGCAAGTGTTTGGGCAGAATGAAAGGACGCGCCACCCAAAATCAGCGTTCAGTGTGAAATCAAAAAACAATCTGACTTTCATATATCGCAGTCTCCACTCGATCTTCACGTGATCGGATTTGTGCTCGCAGCACTCTGGTCCATAGCATTCACCGCTTCAAACCAGTCGAGCATCACATCGCTCCAGCCATTTGGAACGCCATGCCTGATTTAGTAGCCAACAACCGAAATGTTCAAACCGGTCTCATAGTCCCCCGGAATGCGCCGATCATAGCACCATGCTAAAAAACTTGGTCCCATTGAAAACCCGCAGAGGTCCCGCGCCTTAGTGTGGCTTCCACGGCGCCCATAGAACCTGGATCAAACCAATCAGAACTGGGCGTGGCGAAGGGAGTACCGCTGTTGTCGTAGCCATGGCGGCAATACATGTCGAAATCTGTTGATGCGCACTTTTCCGGTTCGCCGCGGGAATGGCCGGTGGTTACGATCTGTGCCAGATCAATGGGGAATCGTGCCAACACCTCCTCAAGCGTATTTGGCAATGAATTCAGAAACATCGCGCCTATCGTGAGAGTCACTCCAAACCCAGCCTGTGCCCCGGCCATTCTGGTGCTCAATTTCCAGCGTGGTCGGAACGACGCTGGCCTACCGGCGTTCAAGTACCGGTGTCACAGGAAACACACTCTGAAGCACCCGTTGCGCCGTTCCGCGAGATCCATGAAGAAAAATCACGGTTGAACATGGTCATTCGCCCTTCGGACGCAAGACATTGGGTTGTCACCCAGAAACCATACATGAAATACCCGCGCGCCCGAATTCCTGTGCTTGTTACAGGTGTGAAAACTTTTTGCACGACGCGCTGGTTTGAGTATTCAAGCCAAAGCCAATGTTGCAGCGTATATGGCAAGAAACCTTACCAATCGGCTACCGATTCATGACGTCACAGCCCGTACAATCCGCTGAACTTCTGTTCTAGATAGTCCAGCAAAGGTTCGGGCCCCGGCTCTACTCCACTCGCCCTCTGGATAATCTCGCGTGGCGCATAAAGCCCGCCATGTTGCTGGACGTGTTCGCGCAGCCAAGCGGTTGCGCCTGTTGTGTCACCTTCTGCCAGTTGCTCATCCAGTTCAGGAACTGCGCCGCGCAGTGCCTGATACAGACATCCTGCATAGACATTGCCCAGCGAATAGGTCGGGAAGTAACCGAACAGTCCAACCGACCAGTGCACATCCTGCAAACAGCCGTTCGACGGTTTGTCGACCGCATAACCGAAGTCGGCCTTGAACCGGTCATTCCACGCCGCTTCCAGCTCGCTGACCTGCAAGTCCCCGGCCATCAAAGCGCGCTCAAGATCGAACCGAAGCATGATGTGCAGATTATATTGCACTTCATCAGCTTCGGTGCGGATATAGCCGTTGTGAACCCGGTTGACAGTAGCGTAGAAAGCATCTGCATCGGCAATTCCGAAATCGCCGAATGCGTCTTTCATCTGATCGAACAACCATCCCGTAAACGCACGCGAACGGCCAAGCTGGTTTTCATAGATCCGGCTTTGGCTTTCATGCACACCCATGGACACGCCGCGCCCCAGCGGCGTCAGCAGGTAGTCGCGGTCGATCCCCTGTTCGTAAGCCGCGTGGCCGACCTCGTGAATGGTGGAATAAAAGCAGTTGAACGGGTCCGTTTCGCTGGTTCGCGTTGTGATACGCACATCCAGGCCCGAACCCGAGCTGAACGGGTGAACCGCCTTGTCGACACGGCCGTTGTTGAGGTCATAGCCGAAGGTGACCGCCAGTTTTTGCGTAAGCCGCATCTGGGTCAGCTCGTCAAAGCTTCCGGTCAGCGCGGCAGGTTCAGGGCGTTCCAGAACGGCCGCGCGCAAGGCCACAAGACGTGGGCGCATCTCATCGAAAATGGCCGCGATCTGAGCGCCAGTCGTACAGGGTTCATAATCCTCGACCATGGCGTCATAGACGTCTCCGCCCTGTGCCAGCGCCTCGCCTTCCTGACGCTTCAGCGATACGACCTCTTCCATTACAGGAAGGAAGGCCGAGACATCTTCGTCCGCGCGCGCCTGTGCCCATGTTCCCTGTGCGGCGGACGTGGTCCGGGCAATCGCCGTGGCCAGATCAGCGGGCACCTTGACCGCCCGATCATAGGCGCGCCGGATTTCCCGCAGCTGCGCCTTTCCGACTTCATCCTGAGGCGCGGCCTGATCCAGCCACTCTGCCACGCGCGGATCCGATCGGCGCGCGTGCAGGACGGCCTCGATCGCCGCCATTTCCTCGGCGCGTTGAGGCGAGGCCCCGCGCGGCATGACGGTTTCCTGATCCCAACCCAATCGCCCAGCGATTTGGCCCAGTGCCGAGGTTTCACGCTGAAAAGCCATCAGTTCGTCAAAAGCGGTCATGTTATTTTACTCCGCGCACAGATGTTGCGATTGGATAAGCAGTCAGGAACCGCGCGCGCAAGATCAGGGTCCAGACGACGACGGCCATGAACTGGTGGAAGATGGCGATCTGCCACGGTGCTCCGTAGACGACGGTCACAATGCCGACGACAACTTGCAACGACAGGGCCGCGAAAGCCGCGTTGAAGGCGAAGCGCGTCTGAGGATGCGCGCTGGCGCTGCCGCGGCGCCAGACGACAATAGCAAAGATGAACAACAGGTAACCTGCGCAGCGGTGAATAAACTGCACAAGCCCCGGGCTTTCGAAGAAATTGCGCCACATCGGCTCCAACGCGGTGGCGTCCGGCGGAAGCAGCTGCCCGCCGATCAGCGGCCAATCGGTATAAGACCGTCCAGCGTCGATCCCGGCGACAAGCGCGCCAATGAGTATTTGCAAAAAGGCGAAATGCATCAGGCCGGTGGACAACGAGAACAGTTTCGCTTCCTTCATGCGACGCGCCTGCATCAGGTCACGTTCTTCCCGGCCAAGCTCGAAAATATACCAGGCGAGGAATCCGAGAATTACGAATGCCAGCCCCAGATGGGTGGCCAGGCGATAGCTGGCGACGGCGGTCATCCCCTCGCCCTGCGTCACACCCGATGCGACCATCCACCAGCCGACAGCACCCTGCACACCGCCCAGAAGGCCGGGGATCAGCAGCTTGCCGGTCCAACCCGTGGGTATCTTGCGGGCCACGAGGAAGCCCAGGAAACCGATGGCCCAGACCAGCCCAATCACGCGGCCCAGTTGGCGATGCCCCCATTCCCACCAATAGATGGTTTTGAAGTCGCTCAGCTGCATCCACTGGTTCTGAATGCGCCACTGGTCAATCTGCTTGTACTTGTCGAACTCGGCCTGCCAGTCTGCCTCGCTCAACGGTGGAACGGCTCCGGTGATTGGGCGCCATTCAGTAATCGACAGCCCGCTGTCAGTCAGCCGCGTCAGACCGCCGACAGCGATCATCACCACGACCAAAGCGAACAGGATCATCAGCCAGGCACGGATTGCCTTGCGCGCACCGCCACGCCCCCGGTCGATCATACCGGGTTGAACAGCCTGTTGTTTTTCGGTTTCCGAGACCTCTTCGAAGATGCTGCGCTTACCGCTCATGCTGTCCTCATGTCCTGATTTCGTCGCAAGCTAGGGCTTGGTGGAAGATAGGTCCAGCCTCAGCCTTTGTCTTTCCAGCGGACCATCTGCCGCATGATCCCGTGCAGCATCTGCACGTCGGCCCGCGTCATCCGCATCCGCGACCACAGGTTGCGCAGGTTGATCTTCATACCCTCGGCCTTTTCGGGAGGATAGAAGAACCCGGCCTCTTCCAGCCGGTCCTCGTAGTGTTCGACCAGTTTCTCGACTTCGATCCCCGTGGCCCAGTCCCCCTTGCCCAGATCGGTGGATTCATGAACCACGTCGCCGGTCTGGCGCATCCACTCGTAAGCGGTCAGCAAGACGCATTGGCCCAGGTTCAGCGACGCGTATTCCGGGTTCACGGGCACCGAGATTATTGCGTTTGCCTTGGCGATATCTTCGTTCTCCAACCCTGCGCGTTCGGGGCCGAACAGAACCACAACCTTTTCGCCCGCCGCGACCTTTTCGGCGGCGATCTGCATGGCGCGCTCGGGGCTGTAGACGGGTTTCGTCAGGCCGCGCTGCCGTGCAGTGGTGGCGAAGACAAAGGTGCTGTCGGCCAGCGATCCGGCCAGATCGTCAAACAGCTGCGCTTCGTCCAGCAACCGGCCCGCACCGCTGGACATGGCCACCGCCTTGGGGTTTGGCCAGCCGTCGCGAGGCGCCACGATGCGCATCCGGTCCAGCCCAAAGTTCCACATCGCCCGGGCCGCGGCACCGATATTCTCACCCATCTGCGGGCGAACAAGCACGAAGGAAGGCTGGGATTTGTCGCTGGGCATGGTTCACCTTATGAAAACTTGGCCTGCTGTAATCGGCAGGCTCTTGCAGGGCAAGGCGCTGGGGCTGGAATTTGCGTGGTCTCAGCCATAAAAGTTTGCTTCCCCGCCGCAATCCGCTAAACCGCGCCAAAGACCAAAAGCCGAAGGACGCGCCCATGGACACCCCCGAGCAGCCGCAGATTTACCTGATCACGCCTCCGACCATCGAGCTGAGCACGTTCCCCGCCAAACTGGCATCGGTTCTGGACGGGGCCGAGATCGCCTGCATCCGCCTGGCGCTAGCTGGCAACGACGAAGACAGCATCGCCCGTGCTGCTGATGCCTGCCGCGAGGTTGCCCACGCCCGCGACGTGGCCATCGTTATCTCGAACCACGTGCTACTGGCGCAACGTCTGGGGCTGGACGGGGTGCACCTGGATGACGGCGCACGTTCGGTCCGTGCCGCGCGTAAGGAGCTGGGCGCGGACGCGATCGTCGGAAGCTTCTGCGGCGCGTCCAGCCATGACGGCATGACGGCGGGTGAACATGGCGCGGATTATGTGGCCTTTGGCCCCGTGGGCACCGCCACGTTGGGCGACGGAACCCGCGCCGAAAAGGATCTGTTCCAATGGTGGTCCGAGATGATCGAAGTTCCGGTCGTGGCCGAAGGCGGCCTGACGCCCGAACTGATCGGCGATCTGGCCCCGTGCACCGATTTCTTCGGCATCGGGGACGAGATCTGGGGCGATGACGACCCGCTGGGTGCGCTGAACAGGCTGAGGGCGGCAATGTCTTAAGCCAGCAACCAGGGTTCAGCCATCCAATACACGCCGATCCCGGCGATCAGCATCGAGGCCAGAACCGAAATCCGGCCTCGTTTTCTGTGTGACCCGCCTGCAACCAAAAGCGCGCAGGCAAAGGCCACAACAGCCACAAAGACGACAGGCAGTAGATTTCCGACGCCAAACCCCAAAACAGCCGGGGCCAGATGATCGGGCGGCACCCCGATCTTTGTCAAATCCGAAGCCAGCGCCAATCCGTAGACACAGCCTGCGGCAAGCACGGCCAGCAGGCGCCAGACCTGCAAGTGCCGGGCCACCAGGTTCCATAGCGCCAGAATGATGACCGAAGCCACCAAGGCCTGATCCTGCAAGCTTTCCGGCAGGTCCAACACGCCGTACATGTCCAACCCGAGCCCGACAAAAACCCCTGCTGCCAAAAACGCCACCTGAGACATCACAGGCCGCAGGCTCAGCGTCAGCATCACGAGTGTCAGAACAACGACGGTTGGCTTGAGGGGGCTTTGAACAAATCGGCTGATCCCCTTTGCCAAAAACGTCTGCAATGTCTGCTCGGTCGTCAACGACGCCCCGCCCTGCAACGGGATCAACGGGCTGATTTCTCCGGCCGTCAGAAACCCTGTATACGGGGCCACAACGTTTTGCTGCCGAAGCACGACCGACCCGCCGTGCAGCGGCCAGGTCAGGCGCAGGTTCGATGCCTGATCCGACAAATGAGCGGTCAACAACAATTTGGAAACACGCACTTTTTCCACATCCCCCACCACGGGAATACGCACACCTTCATAAGACAGGTCCAGGCGATCAGGTGCTTCGACAACAAGGTTCTGCTTCCAGACCTGAACGAAATTCCTGATCTGAAGTTCCAGTTCCGACGACACCAATCGTCGCAGAGATCGGTACTGTGAATTGCCGGAATAAGCGTCGGGTTGTGTCGGATCGGCACCGGCCAGCATAGCCTCGGCGTTCAGTTTCACCTCGAGAAACAGAGTGTCATCCTTGACCCAGAAATCAATGACCGTCGGCGGGGCCGTTTGCGCCTTTACGGATCCCGGATGCAAGGTCAGAAGAACGATAATACTCAGGGCGCAGGTATTGAGGGCTCGGAGGATGGCACGGAAGACAGGGCCATTCATACGAAACGCTCCAACAGGAAAACAAAATCACCAATCATTGCATTTGATTGTTCCCGCGAAGGCCTCGGATCGCAAGCCCAAAGGCGATTTCGGCCCAGGCCGGTCGGGAATCTCTTGTTGCGAAGACGTTCCGGCTTGCACGGGCAACACTGCTGCGGCATGACGTCCCCTATGATTCAGAACACCAATATCCTGTGCATCGGCTCGGTCCTGTGGGACGTGATCGGCCGATCGGCCAGCGCCATGCGACAGGGCTCGGACGTGCCGGGCCGGATCACCCGCCTGCCCGGCGGCGTTGCGATGAACATCGCCATGACACTGGTTCGGTTCGGCATGACGCCCACCCTGCTGACCGCCATTGGCCGTGATCCCGAAGGCGACGAGCTTGTCCATGCCTGTTCACGCCTCGGCATGGTGACGGATCACATCTATCGGTCGCAGGATTTGCCGACTGACCGCTACATGGCCGTCGAAGGTGCGAACGGGTTGATCGCGGCGATTGCCGACGCGCATTCGCTGGAGGCCGCAGGCGCAAAGATACTGCGCCCCTTGATGCACGGGCCTTTGGGCTATGAGAACGCACCGTTTGAGGGCCCGATCGCACTGGATGGCAATCTGACACTGGACCTGCTGGAAGAAATTGCCCAAAGCCCTGCTTTTGCCCGTGCTGATCTGCGCGTGGCCCCGGCCTCGCCCGGCAAGGCCGAACGTCTGCTGCCCTTCCTGAAACACGCCCGTGCCACGCTCTATGTGAACCTCGAAGAGGCTGGCATCCTGTGCCAGCGCGAATTCCCTGATTCCGAATCCGCCGCGAAAGGCCTTCTGGATCGCGGCGCGCTGCGCGTTCTGGTCACCGATGGCGGCAATTCGGCAACCATCGGCAGCTCGACAGAAGTCCTGACGCAAACACCCCCTGCCGTTCTGGTCACCCGCGTGACCGGTGCCGGGGATACTTTCATGGCGGCCCATATCGCCTCAGAATCCCGCGGTGCATCCAGTGACGAGGCTCTGGCCCGCGCCCTGCACGCCGCTGCAACCTACGTTTCCGGAGAAACCCCACTGTGATCGACATCCAATACTCAGCCGAAGTCCGCGCCGCCAAGGACGCGGGCCAGCCCATCGTTGCGCTGGAAAGCACCATCATCACCCACGGGATGCCCTATCCGCAGAACATCGAAGTCGCGGCCCAGGTCGAACAGGACATCCGCGATGCGGGTGCGGTTCCTGCAACCATGGCCGTGATCGAAGGCAAATTGCATGTGGGGCTTGAGCAGGATCAGCTACAATGGCTGGGTCAGGCCCAAGGCGTTGCCAAGATCTCGCGCGCGGACATGGCAGCGTGCATCTCGACCGGTGGCACCGGGGCCACCACCGTTGCGGCCACGATGATCGCCGCGCATTATGCCAGGATCGAGGTTTTTGCCACCGGCGGTATCGGCGGCGTACATCAGGGGGCCGAGACCACGTTCGACATCTCTGCCGATCTGCACGAGCTTGGGCATACGCCCGTGACCGTCGTCGCAGCCGGGGCGAAGGCCATCCTGGACCTCGCCAAAACGCTTGAGGTTCTGGAAACCCTGGGCGTGCCTGTGATCGCACATGGCCAGGACGAGTTTCCTGCGTTCTGGTCGGCAAAGTCGCCCTTAAACGCGCCCCTGCGCATGGACAGTGCCGATGCCATCGCCAAAGCCCACACGACCCGCCGCGCGCTGGGTCTGCCCGGCGGGCAGTTGGTGGCGAACCCGATTCCAGCCGCCGATCAAATCCCGGCCGAGGAATTGGCCCCCATCATCGCCGAAGCCCAGTCAGATGCAGATGCCCATCGCATCACCGGCAAAGCCGTGACCCCCTATCTGCTGCAACGTATCTTTGAAAAGACCGAAGGCCGGTCATTGGTCGCCAACATCGCCCTTGTTCGAAACAATGCGCGTTTGGCGGCCAAGATCGCGCAAGCGCTCGTCAAACAGAGGTGACGTTAACCTATTGTACCAAGGCCGTGGATTGACTACCTAAATCCGGAAACCATTCGGAACCGCAATGAATACACCCTTCGACGAAGAGCCTCACCGCCGCCCGGGCATGCTTTCACGGCTGCGCGCGTCCTTTTTGACGGGCATCGTGGTCATTGCGCCTGTCTGGTTGACGGTCTGGCTGATCTGGTCGGTGGTCGGCTGGATAGACAGCGCGGTCCTGCCGCTGGTGCCCCAACAGTTCCAGCCCGAACAATACGTGGGCATCAACCTGCGCGGTGTGGGTGTGGTGATCTTCCTGATCTTCACCGTTCTGGTCGGCTGGATCGCCAAGGGCATTCTGGGCCGTTCCCTGATCCACTTCGCCGAAAGCGTTGTTGATCGGATGCCCGTCGTGCGCTCGGTCTATTCCGGGATCAAGCAAATCTCGGAAACGGTGTTTGCCCAGACCGAGCGTTCTTTTGAAAAAGCCTGCCTGATCCAGTACCCGCGTCGCGGGATCTGGGCCATCGGCTTTGTCTCGACCAGCGCCAAGGGTGAGGTCAGCCAACGCGCCGAAACCGGAGGCGAGCTATTGAGCGTGTTCGTACCCACAACACCCAACCCGACATCTGGGTTTCTGCTGTTCTTCCCCGCAGAAGACGTGATCCTGCTGGACATGAGCATCGAAGACGCCGCCAAACTGGTGATTTCGGCGGGGCTTGTATACCCGAATGGAAAAGACCCGACACAGCCGCCCGAGTGATCAGCTGAACATCGCAGGCAGATCAATTGTGCTGGTCTGACCCAAATCGTCCTTATGGTTGGCAAGAAAACCATCTGCGGCGTTGCGTCCGGCCTGTTTCAGCTTGTTCAGAATGACCGGATTGGGCACGGTTTTGGTGGCAACAGACAGGCTGTTCATCAACTCGTTATCTGCAATCATGTGAACCAGCACGCGGCTCATCTCTCCGGCCGTCAGCTTGCCTTCTTTCAACAACCGCTGGACAAAGCTGATCGCCCGCAACTCGCGAAACAGGGATGAGTTGAAGCTGATCTCGTTGATCCGGTTCTGGATTTGCTGCGGCGTGATCGGAACCTCGTCGCGCTCCAGCGGATTGATGTTCACGATCACCACGTCATCCGGCAAATCATCGTTGAACAGCGGATAGAGCGCCGGATTGCCGGTATACCCTCCGTCCCAATAGGCTTCGGTCCGGTTTGTCTTCGGATCGAAAATCTCAACCGCCTTGAACAGGGTCGGCAAACAGGCCGAGGCCAGGATGGCGTCGGTGCTGATTTCGTCGCCGGTAAAGACGCGGATCTTGCCGCTGCGTACGCAAGTGGCACACACAAACAGGCGCGGGCCTTCATCTGCGCACACCTCGTCGAAATTGAACCTGTCCACCACCGGCTTCAAAGGGTTGCTGTAGAACGGCCCGTACGCATAGGGCGACACCATCCGCGACCAGGCATCCCCGATCGAAAACGGCACCGAATATTCCATCGCCTGCGCAATGGCCGCCGGTTCAAGGCCGCGAAACCAGTTGGCAAAGCGCATATCGCCAATAGCGCCCATGCGCTTCCACAACCCGTCCAGGCGCGCCCGTGCACCGTCGCGCCCTGAATGAACCATTCCCGACTTGTACGCCGCTGCGTTCAGCGCCCCTGCGGAAGTTCCGGTGATGGCAGCGACCTCAATGTCTTCTTCATCCAGCAGCCGGTCAAGCACACCCCAGGTGAACGCGCCATGCGCGCCACCCCCCTGCAAAGCCAGATTGATCCGTTTCACGTCGCTACCCCTTCGTCTCTGCAAAAGAATGCTTCGGGGGAATGGGGGCAATGGCCCCCTTTAAACCTCAAAGTGCTGTCCAGCCACCATCGACTGAAATTGTGGTTCCGGTGATCTGAGCCGCCGCGTCCGAACACAGGAAGATAGTCGTTCCACCCAGTTGCTCGACCGTGGCGAATTCCTTGGACGGTTGCCGTTCCAAAAGAACGTTCTTCACAACGTCCTCACGGCTCATGTTGTATTCTTTCATCGTGTCGGGAATCTGGGACTCGACCAGCGGCGTCAGCACATATCCCGGGCAGATGGCGTTGCAGGTGATCGGCTCCTGCGCTGTTTCCAGCGCTACGGTCTTGGTCATTCCCACCACACCGTGTTTGGCTGCAACATATGCCGCCTTGAAAGGGGATGCCGTCAGACCGTGGGCCGAGGCGATGTTAACTACACGTCCCCAACCCGCCTTGCGCATCATCGGCAACGCGGCCGCCGTGGTGTGAAAGGCCGAGCTCATGTTGATTGCGATAATTGCATCCCATTTATCAACCGGGAATTTGTCGATCGGTGAGACATGCTGAATCCCGGCATTGTTCACCAGAATGTCACAAGACCCCGCCTGTTCGATCAAGGATCGGCATTCCTCGCCCTTGGACATGTCGGCCTTGATGTAGCGGGCATTGGTTCCGGTCTCTTTCGCAATTTCGGCGGCCAGCGCGTGATCTTCATCGCGATCGGTAAAGGAATTCAAAACCACATCGGCACCGGCCCTGGCCAGCTCGCGCGCGACGCCGAGCCCGATGCCCGAATTTGATCCCGTGATGATTGCCGTTTTGCCGGACAGTCTCATGTCCATTCTCCCTCAAGCGTTGATCAGGCGCACCATGCCATGCTGCACCTGCAAAGAAAACGGGGAAACACTTCAATTTAGAATCCCGGCCTGAGACTTCGCGACGCACAAAAAAACGCCCGCACGAAGCGGGCGTTAAGTTATTGAGGCAGGTTTCATACAGGCAAGAAACCTATCGAGCAGTGCAACCTTTATAAGCAATTCTGCGCCTTGGTCCAAGCTAAAAGTTTGATAATAAGAAAAATCATCACTACGGTGAATACCAACAAAATAAGGCCAGAGCAGGATTGTTCCCAAAATGAGCCCGGATTTTCTCCGTCCGTTTCGATCACTTGTGGCGGGAATCGCCAGCATTTTCGTGATCTCTGTCGCCCATGCAGAATCGTCTCATGGCATAGCTATGTATGGGGACCCGGCCCTACCACCGGATTTTGTGTCACTCCCATACGCCAACCCGGATGCACCCAAAGGCGGCAAAGCCGTGTTCGGAAACACGGGCGGCTTTAACAGCCTGAACCCGTTTTTGCAAAAAGGCACCTCGCCATGGCAATTGCCTTTCTGGACCCATGAAAGCCTGATGGGACGGTCATGGGACGAACCTTTCACACTTTACGGGCTGTTAGCCGAATCAGTTGAGACCGATCCAGACCGGTCCTGGGTCGAATTCACCCTGCGGGAGGAGGCGCGGTTTTCCGACGGCAGTCCGGTCACGATCGATGATGTTATCTGGTCTTACGAAACGTTGGGCACGCAGGGGCATCTGCGCTATCGCGGTCTTTGGGGCAAGATCGACAGTATCGAACAAACCGGCCCGCGTTCGGTGCGGATCACGTTCAATGAACCCGACCGAGAGCTTGCGCTGCTGGCCGGGATGCGCCCGATCCTGAAAAAGGCGCAATGGGAGGGCAAGGATTTCGCTGACGCACAACTGCATGATGTGCCGATTGGAACCGGCCCCTATGTGATCGAAAGCTACGAAGCGGGGCGATTTGTGAATCTGCGACGCAATCCGGACTATTGGGGGAACGACATCCCGTTTCGCCGCGGCACCATGAACCTTGATGAGCTGCGGATCGAATTCTATGGCGACGGCAGCGTCTTGTTCGAAGCTTTCAAGGCCGGAGAACTGTCAGCCGTGCGTGAATTCAACGCCGACAAATGGGACACGCAATACAACTTTCCCGCCGTGCAGCGCGGCGATGTCATCAAGACCGAAATTCCGCATGGAAAACCTTCGGGAATGACCGGATTCGTGATGAACACACGAAAGGCTCCGTTCGACGACTGGCGCGTGCGCGAAGCACTGATGCTTGCGTTCAATTTCGAGTTCATCAACGACACGGTAACCGGTGGTGCGCAACCAAGGATCACGTCTTATTTCTCGGGCTCCGACCTTGCGATGCAGCCCGGCCCGGCCCAGGGGCAGGTAAAAGACCTGTTGCTTCCTTTCGCTGACATCCTGTTGCCCGGCACGCTGGAAGGGTATGAACTGCCGAAAGGCGACGGGTCGGCCCGGAACCGGGCAAACCTCCGCAAGGCCGCCGGACTATTGGCCGAGGCGGGATGGACCGTTCAGGATGGCGTGCTGCGCAATGCAAATGGTGATGCCTTTCAAATGACTTTCCTGCTGCAACAGGGTGACAGCGAGATGGCAACCGTGGTCGAGATCTATTCCCGCGCGCTGGAACGTCTCGGCATCCGGGTCACGACGGAACAGGTCGACAATGCCCAATATGTCGGGCGCACGTCTGAACTGGACTTTGACGTCACGACGTTCCGCCGGGCGCTTTCCCTGTCTCCCGGCAATGAGCAGCGTCTTTATTGGGGCAGCGAAACTGCCGATGCGCCCGGCACTCGCAACCTGATGGGCGTATCTTCGCCCGCGGTTGATGCCATGATCGATGCCATGCTGGCCTCAAAAACCCGCGAGGACTTTACCGCGGCCACCCGCGCGCTGGACCGGGTATTGACGGCAGGCCGCTATGTCATCCCGATCTGGAGCTTCGACATCGGGCGCATTGCTCATGTCAAAGAGCTGAAGCACCCGGAAACCCTGCCCATCTATGGCGACGGTCCGCAATACATGCCCGAAGTCTGGTGGTACGACGCCCGGTAAAAGGCGCAAACCCAAGACCAGCCGTTCTACATGTGAATTCGGCTGGTCTTTCCAATTGAAGTTTCCGAAAGACGGAAGCTTGAAGTTCCAGCTGTTTCATACAAATAGCGCTCAGGAAAATTCCACCAATCGGCAAATTTCAGCACATTGCCATCCCACACAAGATATCGTTTGGCCGCATTGGAAGCATCGTAATCAGCGACCAACATCGTCACATGCAAGCGATCCGGAAAGAAACACCCACAAACAGTTTTATTTATCTGGAAAATATGCATATATTTTGCGCATTTAGGCTTAATAACAGGCTGGCGATGACCCCGCCTCTCTGCCTGCCGGGACAATCTGGCGCTGCGGATTACAGAACAACCTGGCCCACCACCACTCACACCAAATGTAGGCCCGCCGGCCCGTTGCGGAAACTTCGCAGCGGGCATTTTTCCCCCTCAAGAAGGCGAGGTCCAGCGCTGCGACATTTTGTCATGTCTTACGTTACGGCACCCTATCCGTACTCTGAAGCGGGGGAGAGCAGTCCTAATCGTTGCTAAGGGAAGCTCATTGATGATGAACTGGACCGATCTTACGAACGACTGGAATGCGGCATGCGAACGCGCAAAGCGGCGTTTTCCGAACCTGCGTGACAAGGACATGATGCGCGTGTTGAAGGATCGAAAAGGGTTTGAAGCCTATTTGGCCGAACGTCACCAACTTACGATAAATGAGGCGCATGAAGAGGTCGAAGATTTCCTGTTCACCGAAGGGCTGAACCGGGAATTCAGCAGAACCGCTTTAGGCAAGTGATGTAACCCAAAGGATCGTCGCGTCTTCATCACTGACGGAAATCACGTTGTGGCCCATGCTGCCATCGTAATACGCGCTGTCCCCTCTGCGCATCTCAACCGGCTCGTAAAACTCGGTGTAAAGCTTGACGACACCGGTCAGCACATACATGAATTCTTCGCCGTCATGGCGCACCCAGCCGTCAAATTCATCCATTGATCTTGCGCGGACCCGCGCACGATAGGGCAGCATCTGTTTCTTGGTCAGGGTTTCGGCTAGCAGCTCATGCTCATAGGTTGTGGTGGCATGAGCCGTGCCGTCGCCCACACGGGTGATCGCCATGCGTCCGATCACCTGATCGCGCTGGGGCGGCGTAAACAGTTGCGGAACAGAAATCTCCAGCCCGGTCGCAAGCTTCTTGAGCGCGTCGTAAGTCGGCGACATCTGCCCGTTTTCAATCTTGCTGAGGGTCGAGCGTGCCAATCCGGCCTGACTGGCGGCCTGTTCCAATGTCCATTCCCGCGCTTTGCGCAGCTCTCGCACACGTGCGCCAAGGTCCAGCGGTTCGACTTCGGTATGGTCGCCAGAGTCGCGGGCAATTCGGATCAGAGATTTGGGGTCTTGAGTGCTCATGACCCTTCTATAGGCCCGGCCAGCCACGCTTGCAACGCGGCAGGCGGCGCGATAGCCAGAGGCCATGTTGTCAATCTTCGATCAGGGGTCGCCCGCACCCTGCCCCACGCCATTCAATCTGGCGGCCCATGTTCTGGGCCGTGCCCATCACGCGTCGGATAAAGTGGCTTTGTCGATATTGCGCCCGAACGGCGCGCAGGACTGGACCTATCGCGATCTGAAAGCGGCTGTGCTGGGCACAGGCACGGGATTGCTGCGGGCCGGGTTGAGACCCGGTGATATCGCGCTGATGCGGCTGGGAAACACGGTGGATTTCCCGATTGCGTATCTGGGGGCAATTGCCGTGGGCATCGTGCCGGTGCCGACATCGTCACAACTGACGGAACCCGAAACCGCCAGGATGATCGACGAGCTTTCTCCGGCGGTGATTCTGCGTGATCCGGGCGTTGCCTGCGCCTCGCATTCCAAGCAGATCGGGCTGGACGCGCTGAAAGCGATGCGATGCCTGCCCCCGGCAGAATTTGACATGGGCGATCCGGAACGTATGGCCTATGTCGTCTATACCTCTGGAACCTCGGGCAAGCCTCGTGCCGTGGCCCATGCCCACCGGGCAATCTGGGCGCGGCAGATGATGGTCGATGGCTGGTATGGTCTTCGCGAGACCGACCGGCTGTGCCACGCCGGAGCATTCAACTGGACCTATACGCTGGGCACCGGCCTGATGGATCCATGGACCATGGGCGCAACTGCCCTGATCCCCGCGCCCGGCACCGAAATCACGGCCCTGCCTGCCCTGCTGCGTCAGCATGGCGCAACGATCTTTGCAGCGGCCCCCGGGGTCTATCGCAAGATGGTGCAAGGGTGCGATCGAATGGAGCTGCCAGACCTGCGCCACGGCTTGTGCGCGGGTGAGAAACTGTCGCGCACGCTGCACGAACAATGGCGAAAGGCCACCGGCACCGAGTTGTTCGAAGCCTATGGCATGTCCGAATGCTCTACCTTCATTTCTTCCAGCCCGGATCACCCCGCGCGCAGCGACGCATTAGGACAACCGCAACCGGGGCGTCGTGTGGCGATCCTTGGTCCGGACGGTCCGGTGCCAAAGGGCCAAGAAGGCACTATCGCCATTCACCGCACTGACCCCGGTTTGATGCTGACCTATCTCAACGCACCCGATGAGGTTGAAACACGGATACAGGGAGAGTGGTTTTTGACCGGCGATCAGGGCGCCATGGCCGTGGATGGTCAGATCAGCTATCTGGGCCGCGACGACGATATGATGAACGCGGGTGGCTATCGCGTGTCCCCGGTCGAGGTCGAAGCCGCCCTGTCCCGCTTTCCGGGCATCACTCAGGTCGGCGCCGCCGCGGTCGAGGTCAAACCGGACACATTTGTGATAGCGGCCTTCTATACGGGCCCGGAAAAGCTGGACGATGCGGCCTTGCGCACCTATGTCGAAGCCAACCTGGCGCGTTACAAACAACCACGCGCCTTCATCCATCTGCCCGCCCTGCCGACCGGCGGAAATGGCAAACTCCTGCGCCGGGCGCTGCCGGCCTATTTCGAGGCACCAACAAAATGACCCAGACCGTCAAGCTCGACATCCTGTCCGATCCGATCTGCCCGTGGTGCTATATCGGCAAGACTCAACTGGACAAGGCGCTGGCCAACGTACCCGACCACCCCTTTGTCATTGAATGGCATCCGTTCCAGTTGAATCCTGACATGCCGGATGCAGGAATGGATCGGCGCGAATATCTCGAGCGCAAGTTCGGCGGCAAGGACGGCGCGGTTCGCGCCTATGCGCCGGTGGTGGAACATGCCGAAAAGGCCGGTCTGAACATCAACTTCGAGGCCATGAAACGTACCCCCAACACGCTGGATGCGCATCGCCTGATCCATTGGGCTGGCATCGAAGGCAAGCAGAATGCCGTCGTCGACGCGCTGTTCGACGCCTATTTCGTGCAGGGTCGCGACATCGGCGACCACGAAGTCTTGGCCGATATCGCGGACAGCGCCGGAATGGACGCCGCCGTGGTCATGAAGCTGCTGAAATCAGACGCCGACCGCGAGGATATCCGCAGCCGCGATGCTCATTCCCGCAAAATGGGTGTGAGCTCGGTCCCAACCTTCATTGTCGCCAATCAACACGCAGTTCCCGGTGCCCAACCTCCTGAAATGTGGGAGAAAGTGATCACTGAAATCATGTCTCAACTTGAGGCTTCCCCTGCAGAATAGCACAGAGGTCTGTGCAAATTTCCAGTCTGGCCTATGCCGACCCGCCGTGATAGCGCGAACGGGTTAGGAGGTCTTCATGGCCAATCGCATGTCGAAGGCGGAATTCATTGCACTGATTGCAATGATGTTCGCCACCATAGCCTTTTCGATCGATTCAATGCTGCCTGCGCTGCCCGAGATCGGCGCGCAGCTCAGCCCCGATGACGTTAACCGTGCCCAACTGATCCTGACGTCATTTGTGTTGGGCATGGGGATCGGCACGTTTTTCACAGGCCCGCTTTCGGATGCGCTGGGACGCAAGCCGGTCATTTACGGCGGCGCGGCTTTGTACATTGCGGCGTCTGCTGTCGCATGGGCCAGTTCTTCACTGGAACTGGTCTTGATTGCACGTGTGGTTCAGGGCCTGGGCGCCGCAGGTCCGCGCGTGGTGGCCATGGCGATCATTCGCGACTTGTATTCAGGCCGCGAAATGGCGCGTATCATCTCAATCGCGATGATGATTTTCACACTGGTACCCGCAGCGGCACCGATGCTGGGCGCCGGTGTGATCGCTTTGTTCGGATGGCGCGGGATCTTTGTGTCTTTCATTCTGTTTGCGTTGATCATCATTTCCTGGATGGGCGTTCGGTTGCCGGAATCTCTGGCCCGTGAAAACCGTCGTCCCTTCCGCATTCCGTTGATGTTCTCGGCCACGAAGGAAATGTTCTCGCATCCGACCGTGCGCCTTTCGATCATGGTTCAGACCCTGTGCATGGGGGTGCTGTTCACCATGCTGACAATGGTTCAGCCCGTTTATGACGTTATCCATGACCGCGCCGAAAGCTTTCCGTTCTGGTTCGGGTTCGTGGCGCTGATGTCCGGGTCGGCCAGTTTGCTGAACGCGGCATTAGTGGTGCGTGTGGGCATGCGCCGGATGGTGACATGGGCGCTGGGGGGGCAAATCCTGATTACCACCTTTGTCATGACCCTGAACGCCGCGCATCTTTCACCAGACGCCTCATTCGCGCTGTTCGTGTTCTGGCAAACCATGGTGTTTTTCATGGCCGGCGTGACGCTGGGCAACCTGAACGCCATCGCGATGGAGCCAATGGGGCATATTGCCGGAATGGCAGCCTCGGTCATCGGATCGATATCGACGGTGCTGGCCGCTGCCATCGCCGCCCCGATCGGGTTGTTGTTCGACGGTTCGATCGCGCCTTTGACCTTCGGCATCCTGAGCATGTGCATTCTGGCCTTCGGGCTTATGCTGCACATGGGCCGCGTTGAAGAACGTCTGCCAGCCTGATCTGTGCGACTCGTCAGAAACACGCTACCCTCGACCTGAACCAAGCGGAGGGCTTCTGATGCGCGAATACTATGATCTGGGCAGCTATTCATGTCCGGTAACGACCTCCGTTCCCGAGGCTCAGCTGTGGTTCGACCGCGGCCTGAACTGGACCTATGGGTACAATCACGAAGAAGCCGTGGTTTGTTTCCAGCGCGCAGCCGAACATGACCCCAAATGCGCCATGGCATATTGGGGCGTCGCCTACGCGGCGGGACCGAATTACAACCTGCCATGGGACTTGCAGGACGAGCGGGGACGCCGCAAGGCGCTGGCGCTGGCTTATGATGCCATGCAAAACGCCCTTCGATTGGCAGACGGCTGTACCCCCGTCGAGCAAGCTCTGATCCGAGCCCTCCCTGCGCGCTATCCGCAACGAGAGCCGGCAGAGGACATGCACCGGTGGGACCACGATTTTGCCGAAGCGATGCGCGCGGCCTTCGCCGCGCACCGCGATCATGCGGACCTGCGCACGATCTACGTCGAGGCGCTTTTGAACCTGACGCCCTGGAAAATGTGGGACCTGCAAACAGGTCAACCGGCAGAAGGCGCTGCAACGCTTGAAGCACAAGAGGCGTTGGAATGGGCCATGGCCAACGATCCGGCCGCCATGTCACATCCCGGCCTGCTGCACCTTTATGTTCACCTGATGGAGATGTCGCCCACGCCGGAAAAAGCTCTGAAAGCCGGTGATGTCCTGCGCACATTGGTACCTGATGCGGGGCACCTTGTGCATATGCCGACACATATTGATGTGCTGTGCGGCCATTATCACAATGTGGTGCATTGGAACGAAAAAGCCTCGGATGCGGATCTGAAGTATTACGAACGCGAAGGCGCGTTCAATATCTACACCGGATACCGCCAACACAATTATCACTTCGCCATCTATGGCGCGCTGTTTCTGGGGCAAATCGAACCTGCCCTGCGCGCCAATCAGGGTTTGTGGGATACAACGCCAGAGGAGATGCTGCGCATCGAAAGCCCCCCAATGGCGGATTACTTCGAAAGCTACATGTCCATGGGACCGCACATCCTGATCCGCTTTGGCCGCTGGGAAGAGGCCAAGGCACTGGAGCTGCCCTCCGATCCGGATCTCTACCGCACTCTGACGGCCACGACCCATTACGCCCGCGCCATCGCACATGCCGCAACCGGTGACGTTGTCCATGCCGAAGCCGAAGAGAATCTGTTTCTCGCAGCCAGGGAATGCGTTCCGGAAACACGCAGGTTGCACAACAATCGTGTGATCGACCTGCTGGAAATCGCGGGGGAGATGCTGCGCGGTGAGATCGAGTACCGAAAGGGCAATTTCGAGATCGCCTTTGCCCATCTGCGCCGCTCGGTCCAATTGGACGACACCTTGCCCTATGACGAGCCCTGGGGCTGGATGCAGCCCACCCGCCACGCGCTTGGCGCATTGCTGTTCGAACAAGGTCATGCGGCAGAAGCAGAGGCCGTCTATCGCGAAGATCTTGGCCTAGGCGGCTCGCTCAGCCGCGCTTCGATCCATCTCGACAACGTCTGGAGCCTGAAGGGGCTGTACGATTGTCTCAAAGCCCGCGGGGAAGATGTTGAAATCCGACAGATCAAACAACGCCTCGACTTGGCTTTGGCCCGCGCTGATCGGGCGGTTGCAGCGTCTTGCTTCTGCGCGCAGGCTGCAATGCGTGTGTAGGCAGGATCGCGCTGCCGCGCGATGCCTCCGGCGGGGATATTTTCAGCCAGATGAAGCTGGGATCCGTGACTTCATCTGGCCGTAAATATCCCGGGGGAGATGCGCGGAACGCGCAGCGGGGGCAGAGCCCCATCCTGCCTATCAACCAGCCTTGGTCTTCTTCTTTTCCGCGACCACTTTTTCAGCAAGGTCGCGGGCAATCGCAAAGGCCCCTTTGATCTTGTCGCTGTCTTTCTTCCAATCCCGGCGTACGACGATCTTGTTATCCTTGACCTTGGCCATGCCGCGCTGGTTCTGAATGAATTCGACCAATCCCTGAGGGGATGCGAACTTGTCATTGTGGAACTGGATCGTCGCGCCTTTCGGGCCTCCGTCCAGCTTGGCGATGCCCGCCCGTTTGCACATGGCCTTGATGCGCACGACCAGCATCAGGGTATTCACCTCTTTCGGCAATTTGCCGAAACGATCGATCAACTCTGCGGCAAAACCTTCCAACTCAACCTTGGTAGACAGCGACGACAGGCGGCGGTAGAGGCCGAGACGAACATCCAGATCGGGCACGTAATCATCGGGAATCAGAACCGGGACGCCCAGATTGATCTGTGGGGCCCATTGGTCGTCGGCATCTGACAGGCCCTCCATCTCGCCGGCCTTGATCTTGGCAATCGCTTCTTCCAGCATGGATTGATAAAGCTCGTAGCCCACATCGCGCATCTGGCCAGACTGCTCTTCGCCCAGCAGATTGCCAGCGCCCCGAATGTCGAGGTCCTGGCTGGCCAGAGTGAACCCGGCGCCCAGCGTATCCAGCGAGCCCAGAACCCGCAGGCGTTTCTCGGCCGTAGCCGTCAGTTTCTGCCGTGGCTTGGTGGTCAGATAGGCATAGGCACGGGTTTTGGATCGCCCCACCCGGCCCCGGATCTGGTAGAGCTGCGCAAGACCGAACATATCGGCGCGGTGCACGACCATCGTGTTCGCCGTTGGAATGTCCAAACCGCTTTCCACAATTGTCGTCGCCAGCAGCACATCATACTTACCGTCATAAAACGCGTTCATTCGGTCATCGAGTTCACCCGCCGCCATCTGGCCATGTGCAACCACATAGGTCAGTTCCGGCAGCTGGCTTTTCAGGAACTCCTCGATCTCGGGCAGGTCCGAGATGCGCGGAACCACGTAGAAACTTTGCCCGCCGCGATAGTGTTCGCGCAGCAGCGCCTCGCGGATCGTGACCGCGTCGAATTCGCTGACATAGGTTCTGATCGCCAAGCGGTCGATGGGCGGTGTGCCGATGATCGACAGATCGCGCACCCCGGTCAGCGACAATTGCAAGGTTCGCGGAATCGGGGTTGCGGTCAGAGTGAGAACATGGATGTCACTGCGCAGTTGCTTCAGCCGTTCCTTGTGTCCCACGCCGAAATGTTGTTCTTCGTCGATGACCAGTAGACCCAGATTGTGAAACCGTATGTTCTTGGCCAACAGCGCATGGGTCCCGATCACGATATCGACCGTGCCCTTGGCCAGCCCCTCACGTGTCTGCTGCGCCTCTTTGGCCGAGACGAAGCGCGACAATTGCCGCACTTCCAGAGGGAAGCCGCGAAACCGTTCCCTGAAGCTTGCCGCATGCTGTCGGGCAAGCAGTGTTGTCGGTGCCACGACCGCAACCTGCACGCCGGACATGGCGGCGACAAAGGCGGCGCGCATCGCCACCTCGGTCTTGCCAAAACCGACGTCGCCGCAGATCAGGCGATCCATGGGGGCACCAGAATGCATGTCTTCCATCACATCCGAGATGGCGCGCAACTGGTCATCGGTTTCCTGATAGGGGAAACGCGCGCTGAACTCCTCCCACGCGTGCGGCGGAGGGTCCATAACGGGGGCTTTACGCAAAGCACGTTCCGCCGCGATGCGGATCAGCTTGTCCGCCATCTCGCGAATGCGCTCTTTCAGCTTGGCCTTCTTGGCCTGCCAGGCGCCACCGCCGAGTCGATCCAAGAGCCCTTCGTCATGGCCGTATTTCGACAGCAGTTCGATGTTTTCGACCGGTAGGTACAACTTTGCCTGCTCGGCATATTCCAGCAGCAGGCATTCATGGGCGGCACCGGCGGCCGTGACGACCTCCATCCCCATGTATCGACCAATACCGTGATCCACATGCACCACCAGATCACCGGGGCTCAGGGATTGGGTCTCGGTCAGGAAATTCTCGGCCTTGCGGCGTTTTTTGGGTTGGCGGATCAGCCTGTCGCCCAAAACGTCCTGTTCGGCGATCACCGTCAGGTCTGGCGTCTCAAAACCGTGTTCCAGCGCCCAGACGGCAAGGTGCAGGCCGCGCTTTCCGATGCGCGTTCCATTGGCAATGGGAATCGCCTCGGCCAGACCTTCATCCTCGATCAGACCGGTCAGACGTTCGCGCGCACCTTCTGAATAGGACGCGATCAGCACCGGACCTTTGTCAAGCTTGGCGGTGATGTGGCTGGCCAGAGCACCGAACAGGCTGATGCTTTCCTGCTGACGTTCCGGAGCAAAGTTGCGCCCGATCCGCCCGCCCGCATCGATGACACCCGGGCCAGAGGCCTGCGGCAAAGGGCTGAACTGCATGACACGCCGCCCCGCAACAGCCGCCTCCCACGCGGCATCATCCAGATACAGCAACCCCGGAGGTGTGGGTTTATAGACCGTATCCATGCGGGATCGGTTTTCCAGCGCCAGACGCCGGGTTTCGTATTGATCGGCAATCGTCTCCCATCGGGCCAATCTGGCCGGTGTAACCTGATCATCGACGGTGATCGTGGCATCCGGCAGATAATCAAACAGTGTTTCAAGCTTCTCGTGGAAGAAGGGCAGCCAGTGTTCGATACCCTGATGCTTGCGACCGGCGCTTACCGCTTCGTACAGCGGATCATCCGTGCCCGCGGCGCCGAATTCGATCCGATAGTTCTGGCGGAACCGCGTGATGGCCGCATCATCCAGAATGACCTCGGACACCGGCGCAAGTTCAACCACGTCCAGCTTTTCGGTCGTGCGCTGAGACACGGGATCAAAACGGCGCGCGCCGTCCAGTACGTCTCCGAACAGGTCCAGACGGACGGGGCCCGATTCACCCGGCGGGAAGATATCGATGATACCGCCGCGAATGGCGTAATCGCCCGGCTCCATCACGGTGGGGCTTTGCGTGAAGCCCATGCGCACCAGGAAGTTGCGTAGCGCGGCCTCATCTATGCGCTGATCGACACGGGCGGTGAACGCCGCTTCGCGCAGCACGTCTCGAGCCGGGACGCGTTGGGTTGCCGCATTCAATGTCGTCAACAACACGAACTTCTGCGGCATCTGGTGAACCAGCGCCGCCAGCGTGGCAACACGGGCCGCTGAAATGTCGGCATTGGGGGACACCCTGTCATAGGGCAGACAATCCCAGCCCGGAAACACGAAGACCGGCATGTCAGGGGCAAAGAAGGCCAGCGCCGCGCGCATCGCCTCCATCCGCTTGTCGTCACGTGCGACATGGGCCACCGGCCCGTTGCTGCGGGCGATTTCGTTCAGCACAAGCTGCGCGTCAAACCCTTCGGGGGCGCCGCCAACTGTCACGTGGTTCGGAGCCTTCATCGCCTCGCCTTTCAGATTTTGCTATCCCAGAACGCCAATCGAGATGTTCTGATACATGCCCCAGAACGAAGTGACCAGTATCGAGATCATGCCTATGATCTGGGTATAGAGCCGGCAGCGCGCAATGGTTTTCGAAACGGACTCGAGCGTCAGTTCCTGCCGCCGCAATCGTCGCGCGTGCACGATGTTCACCACCAGAACAAGCGTCAGTGGAAACAGAAGAAGGAACACGGCCTGCGCGAATTCGACGCCGTAATAGAACCCAAGCGTGGCCAGCCCGGTGAACAGAAAACACCCTAATGCCAACAGGATGGTGCCTGACATGTCGACGATCAACAAGATCCGGTTGGTGTGTATGCGAACGATGTCCAGAAGGTCGATCTCGACCTGCCCGCCAATGCGTCGGGCACGCACCACCAGATCGTAGGGAATGCCCATTACCCAGTGACTCGCCGAAGACCAGACAACCGCCAGCACGATCCAGAACCAGAGATTCGAAAAGCTGCGCATGTCGATGACTTCAAAGATCGAAGAGTACCAGTCCAAACCCAACCCTTTATTCAAACCACTCAGGGAGGATTGGCCACGCTGCCGCGTCCATTGATACCCTTGAGACCTTTGTGAATTCATGCCACCCAATGCACGAATGTTCAAGGAGAACGCGCCATGAAACCGACCATTGCCCCCTATCCCATGACCCGCTTTCGGCGTGCCCGTCAATCCCGGGCAATCCGCGGACTTGTGCGCGAGAACACCTTGACCACGGACGACCTGATCTGGCCCGTTTTCGTCCGCGACGGCGAAGGGGTTGAAGAACCCGTTCCCTCGATGCCGGGCGTGGTTCGCCGGTCGGTGGATCTGATTGCAAAAGCGGCCGTCGAAGCGCAAGCGCTTGGAATCCCGGCGATATGCATCTTCCCCTACACGGATTCCGCGCTCAAGACCGAGGATTGCGCCGAGGCCTGGAACCCCGACAACCTGTCGAACCGGGCCATCCGGGCGATCAAGGCGGCAGCCCCCGACATTGCGGTGATGACGGACGTGGCGCTGGATCCGTACAATATCAATGGTCATGACGGTTATGTCGTCGACGGTGAGATCGTGAATGATCAGACCATCGAAGCGTTGGTCAAGATGACCCTTGCCCAGGCCGATGCCGGTGCCGACATCATCGGACCGTCTGACATGATGGACGGCCGGATCGGGGAAATGCGCCGCGCATTGGAAGGTGCCGGGCATCGCAACGTGATGATCCTCAGCTATGCCGCGAAATACGCCAGCGCTTTTTATGGGCCCTTCCGCGACGCCGTGGGTGCCTCGGGCGCGCTGACCGGTGACAAGAAAACCTATCAGATGGACCCGGCCAACTCGAACGAAGCCCTGCGCCTGATCGAACGCGATCTGACCGAAGGCGCGGACATGGTGATGATCAAACCCGGAATGCCCTATCTGGATATCTGCCGTCGTGTGAAAGACAGCTTTGGTGCGCCCACCTATGCCTATCAGGTTTCGGGAGAATACGCGATGATCCAGGCGGCCGCCCAGAATGGCTGGATCGACGGAGAAAAGGCGATGCTGGAAAGCCTGCTGGCCTTCAAGCGCGCCGGGTGCGACGGTATTCTGACCTATTTTTCGCCTCAGGTTGCCCGCATCCTGCAAGGCTAAAACCCCGAAGAGTCGCAATTTTTCGCCGACAAGCCCCCTTGAGCGGGCAGCTTTCCCGTGACACATCGCCCTAATCGGCGTATCGTTGCCGGCAAGATCGGGATGACCCGACACATCAGGCACAGTTACAGAGAAAAAAACCATGAGCAGTTCCAACTCCCCCCGACTGAACCGTCGCGGCTTTGCCTTGGGCATGGCAGGCCTGTCCCTGACCGCCGCCTGCGGCAACGGCGTCGGCAATTCAAACTCGGCCATGATCGACGCCCGCGTCGATGCCACGCTGACCGAAATGTACAGCCGGTATCCCAACACCGTGGAAATCGCGAACAAAGCCAACGGCATGTTGGTTATGCCCCTGATCACCGACGCCGGATTGATCTTCTTTGGCGGCGCCTACGGCCAAGGCGCGCTGCGCATCAACGGCGCAACGGTCGATTACTATTCTGCAATTTCCGGAACCGCAGGTCTGCAAATCGGTGCGCAGCAATATGCGCATATCCTGTTCTTCATGACCGAGGATGCGCTGAACGATTTCCGCCGTTCCAGCGGATGGACAGCCGGTGCCGATATTGGATATGTGGTTGACGCAACAGGGAATTCCTTGTCCACGGACACGACAACACTGCGTTCGCCGGTGCTGGCGGTGGTCTTTGGCCAGGCCGGTCTTAAATTCGGCGCGACCGTCGAAGGTACGAAATACACCCGCATCATCCCATAACCCGGATTACCACTTCCCCCACACACGGCCCCGTCGCAGCGAAACACTGCGGCGGGTCATTTGATTTCACCCCTTCCCGCGCAGGTTCTTGCCGCGTTCCTCTTTCGGTCGGACCGACCATCCTCTAGTCTCTGCGCAACATTCATCTGAACAAGAATAGGGGCAGTAATGGGTCTTGTTTTCCGCTGGCTGGTGCGCATCGCGTCGGGTCTGATCATCCTGATCCTCGCCGCCATGGGCCTTGTCTATTTTCTGGCCAGCCAATCCCTGCCGGACTATGACCAAACGCTTGAGGTCGACGGTCTGACCGCCCCGGTCGAGATTGTGCGCGACACCGCCAACGTGCCGCATATACTGGGCCAGACTGATCCCGATGTGTTCTTTGGTTTGGGATATGCCCATGCACAGGATCGACTTTGGCAGATGACTGTCATGCGCCGTACCGCGCAAGGCCGACTGTCCGAGGTGTTTGGCCCGCGCACGCTTCACATCGACAAGCTGCTGCGCAGGTTGGACCTTTACGGGCTGGCCCACCGCTCGGTCGAGGTGCAGGACGATTATACCAAGGCCGCCCTGCGCGCCTATTCCGCCGGGGTCAATGCCCGCCTGACCGAGATCAACGAAGAGGCGCTGGGTCGCGGCGCGCCCGAGATGTTCCTGTTCAACGCTCCGGTCTCGCCCTGGCAGCCGGGTGACAGTATCGCGATGATCAAGCTGATGGCACTGCAATTGTCGGGCCACCTGACCGATGAAGTTCTGCGTGCGCGTACGTCCCTGATGCTGAACAACCCCGAACGTCTGGCCGATATCCTGCCCGACGTTCCCGGACCCGGCATCGCGGCGTTGCCGGAATATGCCGCCCTGTTCCCAAATCTTCCGCGGTATGCGGCGGGAACGGACGTTCCCGACACACCTCTTTCGCCCCTTCCCAAACGTGGTCTGGCCGGAGCTTCAAACGCCTGGACCGCCGCGCCGTCACGTTCTGCAAGTGGCGGGACTTTGTTGGCCAACGACCCTCATTTGGGTTTCACTGCGCCCGGGATTTGGTACCTGGCACATCTCGGCCTAGAAAAAGGCGGTGTCATTGGGGCTTCGATCCCTGGTGTGCCCGCCATCATGACCGGACGCAGCGACCGGCTGGGATGGGGGCTTACATCCTCGTATCTTGACGATCAGGACGTTCATATCGAGCAGTTGAATCCTGACAATCCCGAGGAATACCTGACCCCGACCGGCTTCAAGGAATTCCAGACCCGCCCTTCGATCATCGAGATCAAGGGGGAAGCTCCGGTAACGCTGACCCTGCGCTGGACGGACAATGGGCCGGTGCTGCCGGGCACGGATTACAAGCTGGAAACCATCACGCCGCCGGGCCATGTGGCATCGCTGTCCTGGACGGCGCTCAGCCCGCAGGACACGTCGATGTCGGCGTCCATGGCGCTGATGAACGCCGACAACGTGGAGCAGGCCATCGCGGTCGGTGAGCAGTTCATCGCGCCTTCTCAGAACCTGTCGCTGGTCGACAAGACGACCATCGGGATGAAGCTGATCGGCGCCATGCCTCGGCGTGATCTGCTAAATCAAAGTAGGGGGCGCATCCCCTCGCCCGGCTGGATCGAGGCCAATCGCTGGCAAGGCCGCCTGCCCTATGCCGACAACCCGGAATTTGTGGCCCCCGTCGGCGGCGTTCTGGGCAACACGAACAACAAGATCATCGACCGCCCCTTCCCGGATCACGTCTCGTATGAATGGGGCGATACGCAGCGCGTGCATCGTTGGGAGCGCCTGATGCAATCGCGCGAGGTGCATACCCGCGACAGCTTTATCGAGGCACAGCTGGACACGGTCAGCTTTACCGCGCGGTCCCTGCTGCCGCTGATCGGTGCCGATCTGTGGTTCACCGGGGCTTCGGCCCCGGAAGGAACGCCGGAACGCCAGCGCCAGATCGCACTGTCGCTGCTGGCGGACTGGAACGGTGAGATGAACGAACACCTGCCCGAGCCGTTGATCTATGCGGCCTGGCTGCGTGCGCTGCAAATCCGGCTGATCTCGGACGAGCTTGGGCCTCTGGCCAGCGAATACAAACATGTCGAACCGCTGTTCATCGAACGGGTCTATCGCGACATTGACGGCGCGGGTGTCTGGTGCGACGTGATCCAAAGCGCACCGGTCGAGACATGCACCGAGATGGCGCGGCTTGCGCTGGACGACGCGCTGATCTGGATCTCTGAACGATATGGCAGCGCACTTGAATCCCTGCGTTGGGGCGACGCGCATCAGGCAACTCATGATCACCCCGTGCTGGGCTCTGTCCCGATATTGCGGTTTTTTGTGAACATTCGCCAATCGACCAGCGGCGGCGACAACACATTGCTGCGTGGCCGAACATCGGGGGAAGGGCCTGATCCGTTCCAGAATGTGCACGGCGCCGGGTATCGCGGGGTGTATGACTTTGCCGACCCCAACAGCTCGGTCTTCATTACAGCGACCGGGCAATCGGGTCATTTCCTGTCGCGTTACTATGACGATCAGGCGCAGCTGTGGCGGCGTGGCGAATACATACCCATGTCACTGGATCTTGACCTGGCCCGCGCTGCGGCTGTCGGGGTAACCAATCTGATCCCGCGATAATCCGCCTATTCGGCAAGTCCCCGCCCTGTTCGCGGGGGCATCGTGGCACCCACAGCTTTATTCGCCTAACATAACGGCACCGATCATGTGGGACCAAAAGGGGGCGAGTATGGCCAGCATTCGGGATACTCTGAATAACCTCGCGCGAGACTACGCAATAGCCTGGAGCTCAGGTGACCCCGACGCGGTTGCCGGCTTCTTCGCGTCAAACGGGCAGGTCACCATCAACCGGGGCGACCTGATCGAGGGGCGCGCGGCGATCGCCGACATGGCCCGGAGGTTTTTCGCGGATTTTCCGGATCTCGAGCTGCGTTGCGACATGATGCGATGGGCCGGATCTCATGCCATATTCGTCTGGACCCGCGAAGGGCACCATTCCGTAACCGGCAATCACGTCATAGCGCGCGGCTGGGAAGAATGGGAACTGACGTCAGATTATCTTGTACAGTCTTCGTTGGGCTGGTTCGACGCGGACGACCATCAACGGCAGATAGACGGGGCCTGACTCACCGTCCGCTGGATGCGCGTTCTATCCTGTAGTCCCGCGGTATCCCCTGAGTGACCCGCGACCAGTCAAACGCCCGTGTCCGGGCCTGATGTGCATCGAAAGCCTGCTGATCTGTAAACACTTCTGACACGTTGAACCGACCTGGACGGGTCTGATCCTCGATCACGTCGAAGGATATGCAGCCCTGTTCCGCCCGGGTCAGTTTCACATGGTCCGGCAACGCTGCGCGCACCTCTTCCAGCCGGTCCACGGGCACATCGATATGGCCGGTCAGGAACACTCTTTGGTCCGGCTTGTCAGACATGGACAGCGCTGTCCCCAAATCTACAACGAGTCAAACTGAGCCGCCTGTTTATCGGTCCACAATACCGTGATGCGGAAACCGTCATCGGTCTGTTCTTCTGTACGCACCACATCCTGGCGGAACAACCAGGCCCGCTTGTCCCCGTCAGAGAAAGACAGATCCAATACCACCTCACGCCGTGCACCTTGCAGATGCATCGCAATCTCGGACAGCAACGGCGCGATGCCTTCCCCGGTTACAGCCGAAATCGCGAATATCTCAGGATCTCGGTCCGCCCGCGCCAGCGTTGCCTCGCGCTCATCGGCGCTCAGCAGGTCTATCTTGTTCCAGACCTCAAGCCGAGGCCTCTCTTCGCCGACGCCCAGCGAGGTCAGGATCGCCTCGACATCCTGCGCCTGCGCCTCTGTTTCCTCGTGGCTGATATCACGCACATGGACGATCAGGTCGGCCCCCAGGACTTCTTCCAGCGTGGCCCGGAAAGCCGCAACAAGCTCGGTCGGGAGGTTCGAGATAAAGCCCACCGTGTCCGACAGGATCACTTCGGGGCCGTCGGGCAACTGTACGCGGCGCATGGTCGGATCCAGCGTGGCAAACAGCATGTCCTTGGCCATCACTTCGGCCCCGGTCAGGTGATTGAACAGCGTCGATTTCCCTGCGTTCGTATACCCGACGAGTGCGACGATTGGATAAGGCACCTTGGCCCGGGCGGCCCGGTGCAGTGTCCGGGTCTTGACCACCTTCTGCAACTGCCGCCGCAAGCGTACCAGTTGCTCGTCAATGGCGCGGCGGTCGGCTTCGATCTGGGTTTCGCCGGGTCCGCCGACAAATCCCAAACCACCGCGCTGACGTTCAAGGTGTGTCCACGCCCGTACCAGCCGCGTCCGCTGATAGCTGAGCGCGGCCATCTCGACCTGCAACACACCTTCCCGCGTGCGGGCGCGATCGCTGAAAATCTCAAGGATCAACCCGGTCCGATCGAGGATCTTGACCTTCCACGCCTTTTCCAGATTGCGCTGCTGCACCGGGGTCACCGGCCCGTCGATCAGAACCAGTTCAACCTCGTTGTCGCGAAAACGCTCGCCAAGTTCTTCAATCTTGCCGCTGCCGAACAAGTACCCGGCCTGCGCGCGTTGAAGTCGCACGACTTCTGACCCGATCACGTCCAGATCGGGCAATGCGGCGGCCAGTGCCACCGCCTCTTCCAGCGCCGGTTCGGGGACACGGCGCTGTTCGTCTGATTTGATTTCGGGATGCAGCACCCAGGCCCGGGTGCGCGCCCGCTCATGTTCCATCAAGAGGCGTCTTCGCCCTCATACAGGTTGATCGGCTGTGACGGCATGATGGTCGAAATCGCGTGTTTGTAGACCAGCTGCGACTGTCCGTCGCGGCGCAACAATACGCAGAAATTGTCGAACCAGGTGATGACACCCTGCAATTTCACACCGTTGATCAGGAAAATCGTGACCGGAACCTTAGCTTTCCGTACATTGTTCAGGAAGGCATCCTGAAGATTCTGTCTGTCCGAAGCCATATTTTTATAATCTCGCCATTGTTCTTGCTACGCGCTGCGGACCAACGCGCTCCCTCCGGCAGAGTATGGAGTGCTACGCACAGATATTCCAGATGAAAAATCAGGCGTTAGCCGCCGCATGATGTGCCCGGCTCAATCCCGCCAAAGTGACGGGGTGATCAGGGCGATGATCGCCAGCGTTTCCAGACGCCCGATGACCATGGCCGCGCACAGCGTCAGCTTGGCGCCGGCAGAAAGATCGATCAGGCGAATTGGTACGTCGGTGGCCAACTCGATCAACGGCCCCGTCGTGCTGAGCGTGGCCACGCTCAGCACCATGGCCTGTTCGAACCCGGACCCCATCGCCGCAAGCAATAGGTTGAATACCGCAAGGGTCAGCGCAAAAAGCATCAGAAAGATCCAGGCGATGAACGCCCCGTCGCTTTGAATGCGGCGATTGCCACCCCCTGCACCGCTGACGGACGAGGGATAGATCAGGCGGTCGATCTCTCGTGCGCCATTCAGATACAGCGCGAAGACCCGCAACAGCTTGACCCCTCCGGCCGTCGTCGCGACGCCTCCGCCGATCAATGCCAGCCCCATCAACAGCAAACCGGGCGTTCCCAAACCCGACAGTTGCTGTGCGTCGTTCCAGTTCGCGCTTTCGAATCCGGCCGTCGTCAGGAAAGCCAGAACGGTGAACAGCATCCCCCAGATGACTTGCAACGCCTGCATTGGTTCCATTTGACCACCGATTTCCGTCACGCCCGCGACAACCCGGAAGAACAACAGGATTGCGACAGCAAGGACAATCATCAGACCGATGCGAAACTCTGGGTCCGTATCCAGACGGGAATAGCCTGTTGTCGCGGTATCCTTCGAAAAAGTCAGACGCGAGAGAGCAAAGAACAGGAACAGAAACAGGATGGCTTCGCCCGTAAACCCGGCCTGCGCCCCTTCCATGCCGCCGACCGGAGAGATGCCGGACGTGGCCATCACTGCCATCGCATGGCACACGGCCGTCAGACCGACTTCACCGGCAATCAACAGAAGAACCCAGATCACGGTCGTCAGCCCGACATAGACTGGTGTCAGGGTCCTGGCGACACGGATCAGACGGCCTCGCGGGTCCACGCGCTCGCTCTGTGCCACCCCTGACACCGGGCGCCCCGGCTGGCCTTTGGCAGTGACCTCGAACCCGCCAAGCGACAGCGGAGCAAGGATCGCCGCAGCGGCGATCCACATCAGCAGGCCGCCCATCCAACCGACCATGGCGCGCCACAAATGCAACGGGGCCGTCAGGCGGGCCGGATCCGGAAACAGGTCCGCCCCCGTGGTCGTCAGAGAACTGACCATATCGAAATAGGCGTTCAGAAAGGTGGTCGTTCCAAGCGCGTCGTGAAATGGGATCGCCAGAAAGATGGGTAGCAGCGTGAAACAGGCCAGCATCACCGCCAGCTGCCCCAACGTGCCGCGCCGGGGTATGCGGTTGGAGGACGCCATCGCGATGGTGGCAACCAAAAACAAGCCCAGGATCCCGGAATACAGAAAGGATCGTGACGTGTCGTGATCGTCCAGAGCCAACGCATAGATCGCTGGAATCCACATGGTCAGGGATGCAATGCCCCAGATCAGCAGGAACAACGGCAACCGCCGCAACAATCCAACCTGTTGTGTCCCTGCATGCGCCATCAGAAGAAATCGATTGAAACCTGCATCAGGCGTTCAACCTCTGGCACGTCTTTGGCCATGGCAAAGATTGCGACCACATCTTTTTCATCGATCCGCAGGCTGCCTGTCGGTCGCAAAACCTCGTCTCCCTTGCGGACCGCGCCCACAAGCACCCCCTCGGGAAAGTCGATATCGCGCAGACGTTGCCCGGCCATAGGCGAGGTTGACAGAACCTCGGCCTCGATCACCTCGGCCTCGGCGTCCCCTATGGAATAGACCTGACGCACCCGTCCATGCCGGATGTGCCGCAGGATCGAACTGACGGTCGTGGCCCGCGGGTTGATATAAGCATCGATCCCCAAAGGCCCCATCAGGGCCACCATGCTGGGATCGTTGATCAATGCAATCGCCAGAGCGCAGCCTTCGGCCTTGGCACGCACCGCAGCCAGCATGTTCGTACGGTCGTCATCCGTAACTGCCAGCATCGCATCGGCCCGCTCGATCCCCGCTTCGCTCAGCAACCCGGCATCCAGCCCGTCGCCATGCAGCACGATCGTCCGTTCCAGAGCTTCGGCGGCGAGTTCAGCGCAATGGCGGTCGCGTTCGATGATCTTGGCCCGCACGCGGCTTTCTCGTTCTTCCAGCGTTCTGGCCACTTCCAGCCCGACATTTCCGCCGCCCACGATCACCACGCGATCCTGCCGCTTCTGCGCCTTGCCGAACACCTCCATGGTGCGATCCACGTCCTTGACGTTGGTAAAGACATAGCATTCGTCGCCCACGAACAACTGATCCTCGGACTCGGGCGCAAACAGCGTGCCTTCGCGCCGCACCCCAACCACGATGGAACTGAGGGTCGAGAACAGATCCGTCAGCTGCCGCAACGGTGTATTCACGATCGGGCAATCCTCTTCCACCCGCACCCCAAGAAGCTGCGCCTTGCCGTCCATGAAAATCTCGGTGTCAAAGGCGGATGGGGCAGACAGGCGGCGCATGGCGGCGGCGGCAACTTCGCGTTCGGGGCTGATCACCACATCAATCGGCAGATGATCACGACGGTACAGATCCGAGTGGATCGCCTCGAGGTAGGATTTCGACCGCAGGCGCGCGATCTTGCGCTGGATCGAAAAGACCGAATGCGCCATCTGGCAGGTGACCATGTTCACCTCATCCGAATGGGTGGCGGCAATGATCATGTCAGCGTCACGGGCCCCTGCCCGTTCCAGCACGTCCGGATAACTTGCAAACCCGGCGATCCCCTGCACATCAAGCGTTTCAGTCGCCCGCCTTACCAGGTCGGGATTGTTGTCCACGACGGTAACATCGTTCAGCTCGCCCGAAAGATGCCGCGCGATCTGCCAGCCGACCTGACCCGCACCGCAAATAATGACCTTCATGCTTCTGGCCCTTCTGCCTGAAAGGATTGAATGACAGATGCCCCCAGAGCGGTCAATTGAATTGTCATCGCAGCCCGGCTGCGGCAAGATAAGCATATGAAAACGCTGTTTCCCATGCTGTTACCTTTGATGGTGCTGACTTCTTGCGGACCACTTTCGCTTTACTACCGCGAAGGTGAAACCGTATCGCGCCTGCAAAAAGAGACCACTCAGTGCCAGCTGAAGGCGGTCAAAGAGGTGCCGGTAGCCAATCAGATCCGCCAAAGCCCGCCAACCTACTGGCCGGGGCGTACATATTGCGATGGCAGGGGTCGTTGCTATCGATCACCCGGCTGGTGGCAGCCCGGCCGTGTTTATACCGTGGATGTGAATCAGGGCCTGCGCAACACGGTCGAAGCGCAATGCATGGCCCAGAAAGGGTTTCGACCCGTCAGCCTGCCGCCGTGCAAGCAGAACGTCAAATCACGCGTGCCCGCGACGCGAACAACCACTTTGCCACCGCTCAACAGCGCGTCGTGCTTTGTGAAATTCGATGACGGCTCATTTCAGATCATAACACCTGGTCAGGCCGGCTGAGGCCGTGCGACCGGCAGATTATTCTGCCGGTTCGGGTTCATCGATTTGCGCCACGCGCGCACCGGATTTGTTCGAAGTCACCACGCCCAGCGATTTCAACTTCCGATGCAGGGCACTGCGTTCCATGCCTACAAAGCTGGCCGTGCGGCTGATATTGCCGCCAAACCGGTTGATCTGTGTCAGCAGATACTCTCGCTCGAACGCCTCGCGGGCTTCGCGCAACGGCAAGGTGGCCAATGCGCCAGACAACACGACACGACCTGAATCTTCTGCCTTTTCTTCCTCGTTGGGCAACTCACGCGCCTCAATCGGGCCGGAGCCATCGCCAAGGATCAGAACCCGCTCGATCAGGTTTTTGAGCTGGCGCACGTTGCCGGGCCAGGTCATCGTCTGCAACAGCGCGACAGCCTCTTCCGAAAGTTCCCTGATCGGCAAACCCTGAGTTTCGTTGCACGTCTCAATAAAGTGCTGCGCCAGAACCGGGATATCTTCACGCCGATCTTCCAGTGACGGCACGGCAATCGGCACGACGTTCAGACGGTGGTACAGCTCTTCGCGGAACCGTTCAGCCGCGATTTCTTCGTCAAGATCCTTGCTTGTTGACGAGATCACGCGAAGGTCCACGCGCACCTTGTCACTGCCACCGACACGCTGGAACTGCTGATCCACCAGCACCCGCAGGATTTTTGATTGTGTCCCAAGGGGCATGTCGGCAACTTCGTCAAAATAGACCACGCCTCCATGCGCCTCTTCCAGCAAACCCGATTCCACGCCGCGTTCTGCCGATTCCCGGCCAAACAGCACCTCTTCCACACGTTCGGGTTCGATCCCGGCGCAGTTTACCGTGACAAATGGCGCGTTGGCGCGATTTGAATGGGCATGGATGTACCGTGCTGCAATCTCTTTGCCGGACCCAGCTGGGCCGCTGAGCATCACGCGGCCATTCGACTTGGTCACCTTGTCCAACTGCCCCTGCATGGCGCGGAACGCGGCGGATTTGCCGATCATGTCGGAATTGTTGACTTCTTTCCGCTTCAGAGACGCATTCTCGCGACGCAGGCGAGAGGTCTCCATCGCGCGGCGGACCACCACCATCAACTGGTCTATGTTGAACGGCTTTTCGATAAAATCATAGGCGCCCTGCTTGATTGCGGCGACGGCGATTTCAATGTTGCCGTGGCCCGAAATGATCACCACCGGCACATCCGGGTTGTCGCGTTTCACCGCTTTCAGGATGTCGATGCCATCCATTCGGCTGTCTTTCAGCCAGATATCCAGGATCAACAATCCCGGCGGTTCAGAGTTGATCGACGCCATGCACTCGTCCGAGTTGGCCGCCAGCCGGGTTGAATAGCCTTCGTCCTCCAGAATGTCGGACACCAGCTCGCGAATATCGCGTTCATCATCTACGATCAGAATGTCACTCATCTTTGGCCTGCTTTCAGTTTGTTGGTTCTAATTGCCTGCTTCTGTGGCGCTGCCGTTTGGGACACAGTAACCCCCGGCAATCGGATCACGGCCATCGCGCCAAAATGGTCCTGTCCGTCAAATACGGGCGCATCCTCGAGGGTCAGCGCGCCGCCATGCTCTTCAATGATCTTCTTGACGATGGGCAGGCCCAGCCCGGTCCCTTCGTCGCGTGTCGTTACATAGGGCTCAAACAGCCGTGCCCGATCCTCGGGCAGGCCGATCCCGTTGTCTGCAATGGTTATGACCGTACCCGCATCATCACTGGTAACCGCCACTTTGATCTGTGGCTGAAGGTTGTCGGGCGCCCCTTTTTCCTTAAGGGTTACAATTGCTTCCCCGGCATTCTTGATGAGGTTGGTAAGCGCCTGGTTCAGCATGGTTGCATCCACATCGGCCATGATGGGCTGTTGCGGCAGATCGGCATCAATGTGCACATCCGGCTGCCCGGCCTGTTGCAGCAGGACCGCCTCATGCACCAGATCAACAAGGTTTTCTTCCCTGCGTTCAGGTTCGGGCATCCGTGCAAATTTCGAGAATTCATCCACGATGCGACGCAGATCGTTGGTCTGCCGCACAATCACGTTGGTCATCGAATCCAGGCTGCTGCTGTCTTCCTCATCCAGTTTGCGCGAGAACTTGCGCTTGATCCGTTCCGCGCTCAGCTGGATCGGGGTCAGAGGGTTCTTGATCTCATGCGCGATGCGGCGGGCCACGTCACCCCAGGCCGCCATCCGTTGGGCGCTGACCAGATCGGTGACGTCATCGAAGGCAACCACATAGCCTTCCAGGCCGCCATCTTCTCCGCGACGGATGGCCATGCGGACCAACAGGTTCTCGAGCCGTCCCTTGCGGGTCACTTTGATTTCGCCCTGAACGGCCTCTTGCCCGCTGTCCTTCAGACTTTCAAACAGGGGCAGAAATTCCGGCACCGCAATGCCGATGGCCAGATGCTGCTCGCCCCCGGTCCAATCCAGCAACCGCTCGGCCGAACGGTTCACGAAGGTAATGCATCCTTCCGGGTCCACCCCAACGACACCCGAAGTGACCGAACTGAGCACCGAATCGAACAGACGGCGCCGGCTTTCAATTTGCCGCGTGTTCTCCAACAGCGTATCGCGCTGTCCTTTCAACTGCCGGGTCATCTGGTTGAAATACCGGCCCAGCATCGCGATTTCGTCGTCGCTGGCCTCTTCAATCACCTGGACGCTCAGATCACCGGCCCCAACCCGCTGCGCCGCGGTGGTCAACCGCCCCACGGGACGCGACAGCCGTTCCGCAAACCACATGCCCAGGGACATAGCCGCAAGGATCAGGATCAACGCAAAGCCCAGATACAACAGGCCGAACTCAAACAGCACCCTGCCCCGTTCGCTTTCCAGTTGCTGATAGAACTGTGCCGTTTCCTTGGTATCGTCGAGCAGCGTCAACAACTGCCCATCCACCTCGCGGCTGACATAGAGATAGCGATCCAGATAAGCCTTCAGAGGAACCAGCGCGCGGAACTCGTTGTTGGGCCAGTCGGCGATGATCAGCAGGCCCTTGTCGGTGGCTTCTGCAATCTGCTCGGGGGTTGGGGCTTCGTAGTTGAACAGGTAGGACCGGTCCCCGCGCGATTTGATTTCGCCACCACCGTCGATGACATAGGCTTCGCGCAGCCCCCGTTGAATCTGAGCTTGCCCCTGCGCCAGAACTTCGCGCAGTTCAGCGTCCGAGATATAGAAGTCCAGCGATCGGGCGTTGTCCAGATATCGCGCAAGAACAGACGCGTCTTGCGTTAACCCTCGGCGGTGTTCCTGTTCATACGCTTCTGCCGCCGTCAGCGAAGATCCCACAACCTGGCGAACGCGGTCGGAAAACCAGCCCTCAAGCCCGATATTGACGGTCAATCCGGCGAAAATCGCCACGGTCACGGTTGGAACCAGCGCCAGCAGAGTAAACGCCCCGATCAGGCGCAAATGCAGGCGCGAACCCGCCGACTTGGCCCGACGTGCGGCAATCAAGCTGCCAACCTGCCCAAGCACAAGTGCAGCAACAACCAGAACGTATACGAGATCGGCCAACAGAATCAGCCGCAAGGTCGGTGCAGTGGCGCCAAGATCGAAAGGACCGATGACAAGGTAAGTGGCCAGCGCCAGAACAGGCCCCATGAGAACCAGGCCAAACGTGCCAAAATTGCGCAGTTTCCGTGATTTACGCCATCGACTGATCGATGGGATCATCCCGCTCTGTGCTCGGGTTGCCACTGTCTGCCCTCATCCTGATGTGCCGCTTGCGCGGCTTACCGCCATATATCGTGATCTTTTCCCTACAGATGCCGGGATGCCACGGTTTGTGTGGCGATATTACATCAGTTTGCGTCGACGTGTCACCTGAATATCGAGATCCGTAATCTTTTTTCGCAACGTATTTCGGTTGATTCCCAGCAAATCGGCACATTTCGCCTGATTTCCGCCAGTTGCATCCAACGCGATTTCGATCAGTGGGGCCTCAACTTCCCGCAATATGCGTTGATACAGGCCCGGGGGCGGCAGAATGTTGCCGTGCAGGTCAAAATACCTCCGCAGATGCCGCTCGACCGAGGTCGAAAGCTTTTCGCGCTCACCGCCGCTCAGGACCGGTTCCGCCTCTGGCTGGCTGCCCAGCACCGTTTCCACTTCGGCTTTGGTGATTTCATCAGCACGGCTGGTCAGACCCAACCGGCGCACGGCATTTTCCAGTTGCCGCACGTTCCCGGGCCAGGAATAGCGCCGCACCAGTTCCACCGCCTCGGGGCTGAGCCAGCGCTTGGTGCCGTTTTCCCGCTCTTCCCGCGCCAGGAAATGCTCGGCCAGCAGCGGAATGTCATCCACCCTCTCGCGCAGTGATGGAACGTGGATCGTCGCCCCGCACAAGCGATAATAAAGGTCCTGACGGATGCGCCCGTTCTCCATCCCTTCGGTCAGGTCTGATTGGCTGGTGGCCATGAAACGGGGAACGTGATCGCCCGGTGTGTCCATCATGCGGACGATGCGCGCCTGAACCTCATCTTCGATATCTGCGATTTCGTCTATCAACAGCGTACCGCCGCGAACCCGCGCCATCACACGGGCCGGGCCTTCCAGATCGCGCAATTCGGCAGCGGTGACAGTGACAAAGGGCAAGGTTCGACGGTCGGAAAAATCGTGAATGGCTCGGGCAATCAGTGACTTGCCCGTGCCGCTTTCACCGGAAATCATGACCGAGAGGTCCGTGTTCATCACCCGGGCGACCAACCGGTACAGGGCCTGCATCACCGGTGTTCGCCCGACTAGAGGCAGTTCTTCGGGGCGCTCGCTTGTGCCCACGGCCGGCTCTGGCTGGGCGCGTTGCTTCTGATCCAGCGCCCGCGCCGTCCGTTTCATCAGATCCGGCAGGTCGAAGGGTTTTGGCAGATAATCGTACGCATCCGCCTCTGTCGCCTGAATCGCCGTCATGATGGTGTTTTGTGCGGAAATCACGATCACCGGCAAACCGGGGCGGTCTTCGGCAATCTTCGGCAGCATCTCAAGACCGTTTCCATCAGGCATGACCACGTCGGAAATCACCACGTCCCCTTTCCCCTCGCCGACCCAGCGCATCAACGTGGTCAGTGATGAGGTCGCATGCACTTTGCACCCGGCACGCGTGAGGGCCTGTGTCAGAACAGTGCGGATCGTGCGATCGTCGTCCGCGACCAGTACGGTGCCATCCATCAGGTGCTCTCCTTCTTGTCCTCGATTGCGTCTCGCGGCGCGCGGCGCAGCGACAGTTTGAATACCGTTCGCCCGGGCACGGATTCGGCCGAAATCCAGCCGTCATGGTCCGAGATGATCTTGCTGACCAGCGCCAGCCCCAGGCCGGTGCCGTTTTCCTTGCCGGATACGAAGGGATCAAAAATGTCGCCGCGGATGTCTTCTGGCAGGCCCGGACCATCATCGATGATCTCGATCTGCAAGGGCAGCGAATGCCCTGACCCGTCACTGCGACGCAACCGGAACGAATGTTCGAAATAGGTCCGCAGGCGGATCGTTCCGCTCTGCGATCCTGCCGCTTCGGACGCATTCCTGAGCAGATTCAGGATCACCTGCAGAATCTGATCCGGGTCTCCGTAAGCCAGCGGCAGCGACGGGTCATAGTCTTCGACGATCGTCATGTCAGCGCCAAATCCCAACAATGCCGACCGTCTTGCGCGATCCAGCACATCGTGGATGTTGACCGGCTTGAAGTCAGGTTTCTGAAGGTTCCCGAATTGCTCGACCTGTTCCAACAACTTCACGATCCGGCGGCTTTCGGCAACAATAAGGTCAGTCAGTTCAAGATCTTGCGGCGGTATATTCATGCTGAGTAACTGCGCCGCACCGGTGATCCCGGCCAGCGGATTCTTGATCTCGTGCGCCAGCATTTCTGCCATACCGATGGCGGATTGTGCCGCGGATTTGACGGTATTCCCGCGCGTCATCCGACCTGCCAGTTCACGAGGCGATATGATCATGATCATAGAGCCCGGATGCCCAACCAAAGGCGCAATCTGCAACGCGCATTGCAGCGGCGCTCGGCTACCCGACCCCACATCCACATCATTCACGAACAATGGCGTGCCCTGCCAGCGGGCGCGCTCGAACGCCTCTTCCAACGGCGCGTCCACGGCGATCTGATCCCACACTGGATGGCCGATCACCGATTTGCGCGACGCGTTCAGAAACCCCTCACCCGCAGCATTCACATCGGATATCCGGTCCTGTTCATCAATAATGAACGCCGGAACCGGCAGCGAGTTCCAGATGCTGGCATCGGAATTCATGCCGCCACCTCGTCCGTGTCGCTGAGCGCATCTGCCAACAGACGCAGAACTTCCGCCGGATCACGTGACGTCAGGACCGCCCGGCGCAAGGGCGCAGGCGTCGCGGCTTCGTCCATGTACCATCCCAGATGCTTTCGGGCGACACGCAGACCCAGATCAGCGCCATAGAAATCCAGCATCGACTGATAATGCGCGCAAACCATATCAACCAGATCATGACCGGTCGGAATCTCGGGCGCCTCGGCCCCGTACAGGTCGTGACAGATTTGCGCCAACACCCAAGGTTTGCCCTGGGCGCCACGACCGACCATCACCCCATCCGCGCCGGATTGGCGCAACGCGGTTCGGGCGGCGTCAGTGTCCAAGATGTCTCCGTTCGCGATGACCGGGATCGATACGGCCTCTTTCACCGCCCGGATCGCCTGCCAATCGGCGTGACCCTTGTAGAACTGACAGCGTGTGCGGCCATGGATCGTGACCATCTGAATACCTGCGTCCTGAGCGCGGCGTGCCACGTCGGGCGCGTTCAACAGAGTGTCGTCCCATCCCAGCCGGGTTTTCAGCGTCACCGGCAGATCGACCGCGCCCACCACGGCCTCGATCAGTGCAAGCGCGTGGTCCGGCGTTTTCAGTAGGGCCGAGCCGGAATAACCGTTTGTTACCTTCTTGGCGGGGCACCCCATGTTGATGTCGATCACACGCGCGCCACGGTCGGCCACCTGACGGGCCGCCTCGGCCATCCAATGGGCCTCGCGCCCGGCCAGTTGCACGGCGGTGTTTTCCACATCCGCGGACAGTTCCGCCCGTTCCCGCACGCCGGGCTTGGCCTGTACCATCTCTTGACTGGCGACCATTTCGCTGACGACCATACCCGCACCGAAACGCATCACCAGATCGCGAAACGGGCGGTCGGTGATTCCGGCCATGGGGGCCAGCAAAACAGGCGGTGCTATTTCCTTGTCGGCAAGGTGCAATGTCAACGTGCTTAATCCTTGGGCAGTTGTGGTTTTGATATCGGTTTCTGCGCATATGAACAACAAAACGGCACGCGACAAGCCCGCTAAATCATCATTTGCCTAATTATTAATCACATGACCATGGGTGATTGCCTCTGCATTCACCGCCGCCTAAACAATGCCCATCACGAGGAGAGCGCGCACATATGACAACTGCCGCCATCATAGTTGCCGCCGGTCGCGGGTCGCGCGCCGGGGGTGGCGTGCCAAAGCAATGGCGCAGCCTTGCGGGCCGGCGGGTGGCCGATTGGACGATCGAGCGCTTTCGCGGACAGGTGGATCACATTGTTCTGGTGTTGTCCGACGAAGACAGCGCCGCATGGGAAGAATTCCGTGAAACCGACCTGATCCTGGCTGCGGGCGGAACGGATCGCGCGGGATCGGTGCGCAATGGATTGGCTGCACTGGCCGACCGGAACGTGCAGCGCGTTTTGATCCACGACGTTGCAAGGCCTTGCGTCACAACCCGCATCATCACCGACGTTCTGAACGCCCTGGAAACATGTCCGGCGGCGGCGCCCGGGCTGGCGGTGACCGATGCGCTGTGGGTTGGGCATGAACAGGCCGTGACCGGAACGCAGGATCGCAGCAACCTGTTCGCCGCGCAAACTCCGCAGGGGTTTCACTATGACGCCATCACCGCCGCCCACGCCGCCCATCCGGGCGGCGCTGCGGACGATGTCGAAGTGGCCCGCGCCGCCGGCCTTGATGTCTGCATCGTACCGGGCGATGCGGACAATCTGAAAATCACCCGACCCGAGGATTTTGCCCGGGCGGAACGCATAATGGGAACGGAAATGGATGTAAGGCTGGGCAACGGGTACGATGTGCACCGTTTTGGCGATGGGGATCATGTGATCCTTTGCGGTGTGAAAGTGCCGCATGACCACGGACTGCAAGGCCATTCGGATGCCGATGTCGGAATGCACGCGGTCACCGATGCGATCTATGGCGCACTGGCGCAGGGGGATATTGGGCAGCATTTCCCGCCTTCGGATCCGCAATGGAAAGGCGCCGCCAGCGAGATTTTCCTGCGCCACGCGGTCGAGCTGGCGGGGCAGATGGGATACCGAATCTCGAACGTCGATTGCACGCTGGTCTGCGAATATCCAAAGATTGGCCCTTATGCACCGGCCATGCGAGAAAAAATGTCTGAAATCATGGACCTGCGTGCAGATCAGGTTTCGGTCAAGGCGACAACGTCCGAGCGTCTGGGCTTCACCGGCCGCAGCGAGGGCATCGCCTCTTTGGCCACGGCATGTCTGGTGAAAGCATGAACGCGGCACAGATGATCGGGACTGTCGGTGGCGTTGGCTATTTGCGCCCTGCCCCGGGCACCTGGGGATCGCTGGTGGCCCTGCCAATGGCCTGGGTATTGCACATGCTGGGTGGTTTCCCGTTGCTGGCCCTGGCAACGGTTGCGGTTTTTGTCGGCGGCCTGTGGGCCACACGCGTGATGACCGAAGGTCGGGATGACCACGACCCATCTGAAATCGTCATCGATGAGGTCGCAGGCCAGTTCATTGCGCTTTGGGCAATTTCCTATCCGTCCTGGGCGCATGGAATCGACATTACCGCGCTCTGGCCCGGCTGGGTTGGTGGGTTCATCCTGTTTCGTCTGTTCGACATCACCAAACCCGGCCCTGTCGGCTGGGCTGATCGCCGCGGCGATCCGATGGGCGTGATGCTGGATGACGTGATTGCAGGTTTATTTGCAGCCATCGGAGTGATGGTTCTGGCAGGTATCGCACACGGAGTTCTGGGGTTATGAACGTGACAGACCTGCTGGACCGCGCCAAGGCGCAGGGCGTGATGATCGCCACCGCCGAAAGCTGCACCGGCGGCATGGTCGCTGCGGCCCTGACCGATATTCCCGGCAGCTCGGCGGTCGTGGATCGGGGTTTTGTCACCTACACCAACGAGGCCAAACAGGACATGCTGGGCGTTCGGGCCGAAACGCTGAACGCGCACGGTGCGGTTTCCGAACAGGTGGCCCGTGAAATGGCAGATGGCGCGCTGCGCAACTCACTGGCTCAACTTGCCGTCTCGATCACGGGAATTGCCGGGCCGGGCGGGTCCGAATTCAAACCCGAAGGGCGCGTGTGTTTCGGCTTGGCCGTCAAGGGACAGCCGACGCATGTTGACACCGTTGAATTCGGCGCACCCGGTCGCGATGCCGTGCGGCGCGCGGCGCGTGACCACGCCTTGACCCTGCTGTACACGGCCCTTTCCGCAGGCGCCTAAACTTTCAGCACATGGCCAAAAAAACCGCTTCTTTTGAAGTCAGTTGAAAAAAGGCTGCCAAAACAGGCACTTTTTTTCGCTTTGCCTCTTTTTTCTCCAACCGACGGTGGCTTGAAACAGCCCACACCGCTCACGCAGCGCCGATCCGTGCCCAGTTTCCACGGATCCGCGCACTCATTCGGAAGGGAGAATGGCCCATGAACGGAGCCGATACAGCCTGGATCATCGTAGCAACCGCGTTGGTCCTTTTCATGACATTGCCAGGCCTCGCCCTGTTCTATGGCGGGCTCGTGCGTGCCCGAAATGTCCTCAGCGTTTTCATGCATTGCTTTGCCATTGCCTGTTTGATGAGCGTCCTGTGGCTGGTCGCGGGGTATTCCATCGCGTTCGGACCCGGCGAAAGCGGGCTTTGGGGTGGTTTGGGCAAGGCCTTTCTCAACGGCGTCGATGTGGACAGCCTTGCCGGAACCCTGCCCGAGATCCTGTTCTTCGCCTTCCAGATGACCTTTGCCATCATAACCCCTGCGTTGATCGTGGGCGCTTATGTCGAACGTGTGGGCTTTGGCTTTGTCCTGACCTTTTCGGCGCTGTGGATGCTGCTGTGCTATGCGCCCGTGGTGCACTGGATCTGGGGTGGCGGGATGCTGGCTGATGGCGGCATTCTGGGCGAGATCGGTGTGCGCGACTTTGCAGGCGGCATCGTGGTGCATGAAACCGCTGGTCTGGCAGCGCTGATTGTTGCGATCATCCTCGGGCCGCGTCGCAACCGCACCACTCCGCCGCACAACCCCGGTTATGTCATGGTCGGCGCCGCAATGCTGTGGGTCGGCTGGTTCGGTTTCAACGGTGGTTCGCAACTGGCCGCCGATGGTGGAGCGGCGATGGCCCTGACCGTCACGCACCTGTCCGCGGCTACGGCATCGCTAAGCTGGGCCCTGTGGGAGCGTATCCGCTTTGGCAAGGCCTCGATGGTCGGTCTGGTCACCGGCACAATCGCGGGTCTGGCCTCGATCACACCTGCATCGGGTTTCGTCGGTCCGGTTCAGGCCCTGATCATTGGCGCAGTGGCCGGTGTTCTGTGTCAGGAAGCCGTCAGCATCGTGCGCAACAAGCTGAATATCGACGACACGCTGGATGTCTTCGCCGTGCATGGTGTCGGCGGTATTTTCGGCACGCTCATGATCGCCCTGTTTGGCCTTGGAACCTGGACCGCTCAGTTGGGCGGGCTCGTTATCGTGGGTTCCTTTACGGCAGTTGTCACGTTTGTGTTGGTCAAACTGGTTGCACAGATCACGCCACTTCGCGTAGACGCCGAGACCGAGACAAATGGCCTCGACCTCTCGGTACATGGCGAGCGGGCCTATGACATGAGCAGTTAAGCCCACCTTGGCTGCCCATCGCCCGTATGGGCAAAAGCGGACCTCTTGGGGGTCCGCTTTTCTTTTGTCCAATCCCTCTCGACTCCGGCCCAAGGGTCGGGCTATCAGCCCGCAACGTGTTTTCAGCCCCGAGGTTTGCGCCATGATCCCCAGTTCTTTTCCCGACAGCACCGAAATCGCCCGCCTGACTGCACGGATGCTGCTGGAGATCAAGGCCGTGCATTTCAACTCGCGGGAACCGTTCACGCTGGCCAGCGGGCTGCCCAGCCCGACCTATATCGACTGCCGCAAACTGATCTCGTACCCGCGCATCCGCTCGACCCTGATGGATTTCCTGACCGTCACGGTGATGCGGGATGCTGGCTTTGAGGCATTCGACAACATCGCAGGCGGGGAAACGGCGGGCATCCCCTTTGCCGCCATGGTCGCCGAGCGCATGGCTCTGCCCATGACCTACGTGCGCAAGAAACCCAAGGGCTATGGCCGCAACGCCCGAATCGAGGGGGCGATGAGCGAAGGTGAGCGTGTGTTGCTGGTTGAAGACCTGACCACTGATGGCGGCTCGAAACTGTCCTTTGTCGATGCGATCCGCGAAACCGGTGCCAACTGCAGGCACACCGCCGTCATCTTCTACTACGGCATCTTCCCCGAAACCGAGAAAACGCTGGGTGATCATGGCGTCAAGCTGCACTCGCTCTGCACATGGTGGGATGTTCTGGCCGAGGCCAAGGCACAGAAAGCCTTTGATCAGGAAACACTTGAGGGTGTCGAAGCTTTCCTGAACGACCCGCGCGGATGGCAAGAGGCCAATAAACCAGCGTAAACCTCTTGTGGAAGGATTGGGGATAAACCCGAAAGAATCGGGCAGGTCGCCACGATATGTGGTGACTTTTCCGACAATTCCTACATAATAAGCGATGCATATGCAGGCATCCAAGCGGTCTGGAAAGTTATCCCTAGGCTTTACCCCAAGTTAGTCACAGGTATTTCCAGATAGCTTGCGGTGACGTTTCGCGTGTAGAACCTCGGAACGGGCAGCGGGGACAAAATGAACGAGATCAGCAGTATCGAGCAGGCAGCGGCACAGATTCAGAACGCCGAAACCATGCCGCATTCCATTGAGGCCGAACAACAGCTTCTGGGTGCGATCCTGACCAATAACGACCTGTACGACCGGGTCGCCTCGATCATCGGGGCTGAACATTTCTATGATCCGGTCCATGCCCGGATTTACGAGGTGGCCTCGGCCCGTATTGCAAAGAATGCGCTCGCCTCGCCCGTGACGCTCAAATCATTCATGGCCGAGGATGAGGGCCTGAAGGAACTGGGCGGTCCCGCCTATCTGGTCAAACTGGCCGGCGCTTCGATCAGCGCATTCGCGGTGCACGACTATGCCCAGATGATCTATGACCTTGCCATCCGGCGCGAGCTGATCCGGCTGGGCCGCGACATCTCGGACAAGGCGGCGCGGGTCGATGTCTCGAGCGAGCCGAAAGAACAGATCGTCGAGGCCGAGCAGCAGCTGTATCAGTTGTCCGAGCAAGGCCAGACCGAGCAAGGCTTTCAGTCCTTCCTCAAGGCTGTCACCGAAGCCGTCAACGTCACCAACGAGGCCTACCAGCGCGGCGGCGGCATGGCCGGGATTTCCACCGGCCTGGCCGATCTGGACAAGCAATTGGGTGGGTTGCACCCGTCCGACCTGATTATTCTGGCCGGGCGGCCATCCATGGGTAAAACCTCGCTGGCGACCAACATCGCCTTCAACGTTGCCAAGGCCTACAAGCGTGGCACAAAGCCCGACGGCAGCGAAGGCGCGGTCGATGGCGGTGTTGTTGGCTTCTTCTCACTCGAGATGAGTGCGGAACAGCTTGCGGGCCGGGTTCTGGCGGAAGCCTCGGAGATCTCCAGCCACAAAATCCGTCAGGGCGACATGACCGAGGCCGAGTTCCGTCGATTTGTGGATGCGGCGAAAGAGCTGGAAGCCTGTCCTCTGTTTATTGACGACACCCCTGCCTTGCCGATCTCGCAACTCGCCGCCCGGGCACGACGGTTGAAACGGACCCACGGGCTGGACTTGCTGGTCATCGACTATCTACAGCTTTGCCGGGGCATGGCCGACAACCGGGTAAACGAAATCGCCGAGATTTCGATGGGCATGAAAGCCATCGCCAAGGAACTGAACATCCCGGTCATTGCGCTTTCACAGCTGTCGCGCCAGGTGGAAAACCGCGACGACAAGCGCCCGCAGCTGTCCGACCTGCGCGAATCCGGCTCGATCGAGCAGGACGCCGACGTTGTGATGTTTGTGTTCCGCGAGGAATACTACAAAGAGCGCGAAAAGCCCGGCGATCACGAACTGGAAAAGATGGAAGAGTGGAAGCAGGCGATGGAACGTCTGCACGGCAAGGCCGAAGTCATTGTCGGCAAACAGCGTCACGGACCCATCGGTACGGTCGAGTTGTCGTTCGAAGCCCAATTCACCCGCTTTGGCAATCTGGTCAAGCCCTGGCAACAGGGTGGTGAAATCGAGGGTTATTGATCGCGGACAAAACACCTCCCCCAGATATGAAACGCCAAGCCCTTTGGTGTTTTTCCTGCCCGGTATTAACGTGACGGTGACGTTCAACCCAACGCGCCAAACCCGCCCGGAGACCCACTGATTTGCCCGCGATCATATCGGAAATAAGATATCGCAACGGCCCGAACTTTGCTCCGGACGGAGATTTCATTGAAATCCGGGTTCCGACCGGAACCGACGTCACCGGCTTGCAGGTCGATGTTTACAACCCCAATGGCTCGGTGCGCAGTTCGACGGATGTCGACAACGGAACGATGACCACCGTGGGCGGGTTCGACTATTACGTGATTTCGGCGCGCATCAACCGGTTTGGGGCGGTCTCACTTTCGGACAATGGTTCGGTTCTCAGCTTTGTATCCTTTGACTCGCAGGTTACTGCGACACAGGGACCGGCCAGCGGCCAGACCTCGACCCAGATCGGCAGCAACGGCACGGACGATACCGCGTCTCTGTCATCGAAGGACGGGGTGAACTTTGTTGAGGATCCCAATCCCAGCCCCGGCGCACCCTGTTTTGTTTCGGACACCCTGATCCTGACGGACCGTGGCGAAATCAGCGTTCAGGATATCCGCCTCGGTGACAAAGTGATGACGACCGAAGGCAGCGCGGCCACCGTTCGGCTTGTTCTGTCCCGGTCCCTGCGCCAGGCCGATCTGTTGAAGTCACCCGAACTGCGCCCAGTCCGCATCACGGCCGGCGCCCTGGGGCACGGCCTGCCCCGCCGAGACCTGACGGTTTCGCGACAGCACCGAATGCTGGTCCGATCGGACATCGCGCAGCGCATGTTCGACACAAGAGACGTTTTGGTCTCGGCCATCCGGCTGACAGACCTGCCGGGCGTTTACGTGGATTACGATGCGACGCAGGTGGTTTATCATCACGTTGTCTGTGACCGTCACGTGGTTCTTTTTGCCGAAGGCGCGCCAAGTGAAAGCCTGTTCACCGGCCCCGAAGCCCTCAAATCCCTTCCGCCCGAAGCGTTGCACGAGCTGTTGCAGATTTTTCCGGGTCTCGACTGCAATAAGGATATGGACCCTGCCTTTTATATCCCCAGCGGAAGGCGACAGAAAAAGCTGGTGGCCCGACATGTCCGGAACAGCAAGGCGATCATAGATGAGGCTCTGTTCTAGGCTCTAGATCCGAGGCCATCGACCAAAGCGAAAAAACCGATCCCGCCTACCACAGCAATGGATTGTTCAGCGCGGAAACGCATCGCGACGGGCCTTTCAGCGGTTTCAGGTCAAAACCGTCCAGCGCCTGTCCCAACCAGCCGTGCGGATGGCTGAGTTTCAGCGGTGGCTGGGCAGTATCCTCGGTGATCTGCACAAAACCCGTTTTGCAATAATAGGCCGGGTCGCCATAGGTCAGTGCCACGTCCACACCTGCGGCCCGCAAGCGATCCAGACCATGGGAAATCAGCGCCTGTCCAATACCTGTTTTTTGCCTGCCCGTTTGCACGGCCATCGGCGACAGGATGAACACATTGCGCGTATCCTGCGAAAACGTCATCCGGGAAAAGATGGCACAGCCAAGCAGCTCGTGATCGTGTTGAGCCGTGCACACCAGGATATCTTCAGGCGGCGTGCTGTTGAGCAATTCACGTACGAATTCACCTATTGCCGCCCCCTCCTCTGGCGCTTCCGATGCGGAAAAAACGTCTGCAAAAAGACGGATGATCTCTGACGGGTCCCGGGTCAAACCGGTAGAAAAATCCATGGCTCCCTCATGAGTTGACGTTGCGCCCGGTCTTTACCGGAACCGAACGATCCGGTTCCCAGGATCGCTTTAACGTTGATGTGAAGACAATCCCCAAAACATGCAACCATGGCGGAATGCTGCCATTTCTTCTGGTTTTTTGGAGTTTTCCGTAACAACAAACCAAACACCAACATAAACCGACAGGTAAATGCGCCATTCCCTCTTGACCTTGGACGGCGCAATGTCATGAACAGTGCCATGAGTACTGCACGTTTGACGATCAATCTTCAGGCGCTCGCCAGGAATTGGCGGGCGCTCGACGCGAAAACCGGGGTCGAAACCGGCGCCGTGGTCAAGGCCGATGCCTATGGGCTGGGTGCCGGGCCCGTCAGCGATACGCTGGCCGAGGAAGGCGTTCACAAGTTTTTTGTGGCGGCCGCAGAAGAAGGCGCCGCTGTCCGCAAGGCGGTCGGCCCCGGCCCGATGATCTTTGTCTTTTCCGGCCATATGGAGGGCGACACAGACCTTCTGCGCGCCAACGACCTGACGCCGCTGATCAACTCGGGCGAGCAGTATCAGCGCCATATGGAGGCCCTACCCGACCATCCCTTTGGCATTCAGCTGGACAGTGGCATGAACCGGCTGGGTCTGGAACCCGCCGACTGGGCCGAACTGCGCCCAAGGGCTGAGGCCCTGAACCCAGCCGTTGTCATGTCTCATCTGGCCTGCTCGGACGAGCCGGACCATCCGATGAACCGGCAGCAGCTGAAAACCTTCCGCGAGATGACCGACGGTATCGCCGCGCCGCGTTCTCTGGCTGCGACCGGCGGTTTGCTTTTGGGGCCCGAGTTCCATTTCGATTTCTGCCGCCCGGGCATCGGCCTGTATGGCGGCCTGCCCTTTGCGGATGCCAAACCCGTTGTCACCGTCGACCTGCCTGTCATTCAGGTGCGCAGATTGGCCGTGGGCGAAACCGTTGGTTACGGCAACAGTTGGGTAGCGCGCCGGCCGTCCCGTATCGCCACCGTCGCGGCCGGGTATGCGGACGGCCTGCATCGCGCCATCGGGGGCGGCATCGACGCCTTCGCTGGCAATCAGCCCTGCCCGGTTGTTGGCCGTATCTCGATGGACCTGATCACGGTGGACGTCACGGACCTGCCCAAAGACCCGGAACGCCTGCGTATCCTGAATGGCCATCAGACCGTCGATGATCTGGCCGAAGCTGCCGGGACAATTGGCTATGAAATCCTCACATCAATGGGCAATCGCTATTCGCGGGGCTATGTGGAATGAACCCGCTCACCGCGCTCGGAGGTCTGGGCCGCACAGTTCTTAGCCTGCTTGCGGCCTTTGGCCGGGTGGCACTGTTCGCGCTTGATGCGATTTCGCACATTCTGCGCCCCCCCTTCTATCCGCGCGAATTTGGCATGGCCCTGCTGAACATCGGCTGGCTGTCTCTGCCGGTCGTCGGCCTGACCGCGATTTTCACCGGCGGTGCGCTGGCGTTGCAGATCTACGCTGGCGGCGCGCGTTTCAACGCCGAAGCGGTGGTGCCCCAGATCGTCGCCATCGGCATGGTGCGAGAGCTCGGCCCGGTTCTGGTCGGCCTTATGATTGCTGCGCGCGTGACCTCATCCATCGCGGCCGAAATCGCCACGATGAAAGTGACCGAACAGATCGACGCGCTGGTCACGCTGTCCACGCATCCGATGAAATACCTCACCGTCCCGCGCGTTCTGGCCGCCCTGATCACGGTGCCGGCTTTGGTGGCAGTGGGTGACATCATCGGAATTGCCGGGGGTTACACCGTCGCCACGCAAAATCTGGGCTTCAACCCGGCCGCCTATCTGAAAAACACGGTCGATTTCCTTGAAGCCCGCGACATCGTCTCGTCGCTGGTCAAAGGCGCGGCCTTTGGCCTGATCGCGGCCATCATGGGCTGTTACTACGGCATGAATTCCGGGCGTGGTGCACAGGGCGTGGGACGCGCCACCAAGGGTTCGGTCGAGGCCGCGGCGGTGCTGATCCTGGCCGCAAACTTCGTTCTCACAGGGGTATTCTTCTCGCTATGATCCGGATGGAGAACGTACATAAGGCCTTTGGCGACAACCACGTGCTGCAAGGCATGAACCTTGAGATCCCCAAGGGCACCTCGATGGTCATCATCGGCGGTTCGGGCACCGGAAAATCGGTCGCCCTGAAATGCATTCTGGGCCTGATCAAACCCGACAGCGGCATGATCTATGTGGACGGCAAAGACGCCAGCAAAGGCGACCGTGACGCGTTTCTGGCCCGGTTCGGGATGCTGTTTCAGGGCGCGGCCCTGTTTGATTCACTGACCGTCTGGCAGAACGTCGCCTTCCGCCTGCTGCGTGGTTCTCTGAAACGTCCCACCGAGGAAGCCCGCGAGATCGCCATCGAAAAACTGCGCCGCGTGGGCCTGAAATCCGACGTCGCCGACCGCTTTCCGGCGGAACTGTCAGGCGGCATGCAAAAACGCGTGGGCCTCGCGCGCGCCATCGCCGCCGAGCCCGAAATCATCTTTTTCGACGAACCCACCACCGGCCTCGACCCGATCATGTCCGGCGTCATCAATGACCTGATCCGCGAAATCGTGACCGAGATGGGCGCCACCGCGATGACCATCACCCACGACATGAGCTCGGTCCGCGCGATTGCCGACAACGTTGCCATGCTGCACGGAGGGGTTATTCAATGGACTGGTCCGGTGGGCCAGATGGATGCCTCGGGTGATCCTTATGTGGAGCAGTTCATCAGCGGCAGTGCAGAGGGGCCGATTGAGGCGGTGCGTTAATCTTCGCTCTTTGCCAGCCACTTTGCCGAGCGTTCGATAACGTCCTGAGGAATAGCTTCGGCGCGCCTTGTCTGCAGGTTGAGCAAGACGCATTTGAAAACCGTCGAAAATGTCGTTTCACCGTCCATCACTCGAACTAATTTGTGGCTGAAAGTCATGGACTTCGTTCCTACTTTCAGGATTTCGCTTTCCATTTGGATCGCCTCGCCGGCACTCAATTCCGCAAGGAAATTGCTTTCTGCATAGACCACCGCAAAGGATAGCTTTCTTCCCGACCGCATGTCTTCGGACGTCAGCCCCAACTCTGCCTGCAACGCAAAAACGGAATCCGAACATGCCGCAAAATACTTGGACACGTTCATATGCCCCAGAAAATCACAGTCCGATGGATCGACAATTGACTTGAAGGCCACAAAACCCGACATCATTCCTCCCCGTCTAAAAATAACTCAGTGGCGAGTGCTGGTTTAAGGTAACCATATCAAATCATCGCCGCAAATTTCGAAATCTTACCTAGACGCCCAGTCATGCCCCTCCGCCTCGCCACCCTCTCCCTCCTGATCCTTTACCCCATCGCGTGGTTCGCCCCGCTGATGCGCGCGGGGTTTCTGCCGATCTTCGGCCTCAGCGAAATCAGTGTCATCACCGGGCTGCAATCCTTGTGGAAATCCGACGTCTTCCTTGCGCTGATCGTCACCATCTTCGCCCTCTTCGCCCCTTACATCAAAACCATCGGCACCGCGCTGATCCAATGGAACCTGCTGGATGCCCGCGTCCAACCTGCGCTCAACATCCTCGGCAAGCTGGCCATGGCCGACATTTTCCTGATCGCGCTTTACATCACATTGGCCAAGGGAATCTCATACGCCACCGTTGAGACCGCATGGGGTCTCTACCTGTTCACGGCCTGCATTTTGGCGTCGATCGTGCTTGGCCATATTACAGAGATGACATCCACTTCACGAAAAGCTCAGACCTAATTGATTGAAAACACAAATCTAAGTATCATCTTTATATTTCGAGCAGCAGTGTTTTGTAGTTTTTGGGTCCGCAGCGGATCGTACGCAATCGTTAGATTACCTTCCGCTTTGGCCCGGTGTGTACCGGTTTGAGAAGGAGTTCGACGATCATGGCCGCCCTCCACAGTATTACATTGCAATTTCAGAATGCCTTTTTAAGACTGACTTTTTTCCTGATCTTTTTGGCGGCCTTATTGGCCGTTTCAGCCACACTGTTATCCGCTTTTGGCGTATTGCCCTGGCTCTCGATGCAGGCCGGATTTGGCGAGGCACCGGCAAAGGATGCCGGCATGTTCATCCAGATTGGCCTGACAGCGCTGATTCTCATGCTGGCGTTTTACCTGCCGGCAAATGCCCGAATGATGGCGCTGGAAAACAACCACCGCAATTTTGCCCTCAATATGCATGACATCGCGGACGCGTATCAAATGGCACATGCCGCCGATCGCGGCGGGCTGTTCATGATGTCGTCCGAGTTTGACGCCGTCAAGGAACGTATGGGGTTTCTGCGCCAGCACCCCGACCTGCAATCGCTCGAGCCCGAGATCCTGGAACTGGCCGCGCAGATGAGCCAGATCAGTCAGGAACTGGCCCGGACCTATGGCGATGCGCAGGTCGAACGCGCGCGGATGTTCCTGCAACAGCGACAGGAAGAGATCGAACTGTTTCAACAGCGTCTGGAAGAGGCGCAGGTCATCCAGAACGAATTGCGCCAATGGACGCGGGATGTGGAAATGGAAGAGATGATCGCCAGGTCGCAACTTACCCGCCTGCGGGATGAGTTGTTCGAGCTTCTGCCCGAATTGTCGACCCAACTGCACACACCGCGCAAAAATGGCTCCTCAAAGGCGTCCAGCGTGGTTGCAATGTCGCCCCTTCGACCGGCGGAATAGGCGCGTCAGCGCCCGCTTCGGGCGATGGCCCATCTGGGCCTGAGACCGCAGCGCGCCATCGGCGATGAGGAAAGCCCACAAGGGCTTGAAGTACCGCCCAAGCTCGGGCACCAAGTGCGTCATGGCAAAGACGACATCCTTCTCCTGCTCGGCCTGCGGTGCGACGCATACAAGATGGTCCGGACGCTGCGACGGTTGCGGCGAATGGAACACCATTGTTCAGGACGCGCCCATATCGACTGGCCCGGCCAGAAAATCCCTCGGCGGCAAACGCGGCCAGTCCATCGCACTCACGGATTTGTCCACCGAGGAAACACCGCCGCCCCGCACCCTCTGCGGGGTCGAGGAGCTGGACCGCGTCTTGGGCGGCGGGCTGGTCCCGGCCTCCGCCCTTTTGGTGGGCGGAGACCCCGGCATCGGGAAATCCACCCTGCTGCTGCAAGCCGCAGCGCGTTTCGCGCGTGCGGGCGTGAAAACAATCTATGTCTCGGGCGAAGAAGCCAGCGCACAGGTTCGTATGCGCGCCCGCCGTCTTGGGCTTGAGGACGCCCCCGTTCAACTCGCCGCCGAAACCAACCTGCGCGACATCCTCACGACGCTGGAAGCCGAAAAACCAGGCCTGGCCATCATCGATTCGATTCAGACGATGTGGGCGGACAATGTCGACAGCGCACCCGGTTCCGTATCACAAGTCCGGGCCGCGGCCCATGAACTGACCACGTTTGCGAAACGGCACGGTGTTTCGATCATCATGGTTGGCCACGTCACCAAGGAAGGCCAGATCGCGGGCCCTCGTGTGGTCGAACACATGGTTGACACCGTCCTTTATTTCGAGGGCGAGCGCGGCCACCAGTTCCGCATCCTGCGCGCGGTCAAGAACCGTTTTGGGCCAGCGGACGAAATCGGCGTGTTCGAGATGACCGGCAAGGGTCTGGCGCAAGTGACCAACCCCTCGGCCCTGTTCCTGTCCGAACGTGGCAGGCCAAGCCCCGGCTCTGCTGTTTTTGCGGGCATTGAAGGCACCCGTCCCGTGCTGGTCGAATTGCAGGCTCTGGTCGCACCCTCGCCCCACTCACAGCCCCGCCGCACCGTTGTTGGTTGGGACAGCGGGCGGTTGGCGATGATCCTTGCGGTGCTCGAGGCCCGCTGCGGCATTCCTTTTGCCGGGCTCGACGTCTATCTCAACGTCGCCGGAGGTCTGAAGGTCAGCGAACCCGCCGCCGATCTGGCTGTGGCCGCCGCCCTTCTGAGTGCCCGCGAAGACACAGCATTGCCCGCGGACACGGTCGTATTCGGAGAAATCTCGCTGTCCGGGGCACTTAGACCGGCCCCACAGACCGAAAACAGGTTGAAAGAAGCGCAAAAACTTGGTTTCACGGCGGCAATTGCTCCGGCTGGAGGTAAAACCGGCACTGTGGCAGGTCTGACACTCACCCGACCCTCTGATTTGGTGGGGTTTGTTGGCGAAACCTTCGGAGCAGGTTAAAGTCGCGCCTTGAGGGGCAGAAAAAGAACAGGCGAGGGCCATGGAAGGTTTTACAATAATTGACGGGGTCGTCGCCCTGATCATCGTGCTGTCGGGCTTGCTGGCCTACTCACGTGGCTTCATGCGCGAAGTTCTGGCCATTGCAGGCTGGGTCGCGGCGGCCGTTCTGGCATTCATCTTTGCCCCACAGGCTGTACCGCTGGTCAAAGAAATCCCGGTGGTTGGGGATTTCCTGCGCGACAGCTGTGAACTTTCGGTGATCACCGGCTTTGCAGCCGTCTTTGCCTTGGCTTTGATTGTGGTCAGCATCTTCACACCGCTGTTTTCATCGCTGGTGCAGCGCTCGGCTTTGGGTGGCCTGGATCAGGCGCTGGGGCTGTTCTTCGGCATCGCGCGCGGTATTCTGCTGGTTGCAATCGCCTTCTTTGTCTATGACACGGTCATGACTGGCCAGTCCTATACAATCGTGGACGAAAGCCGTTCGGCCAAGGTGTTCGAGCAGTTCAGCAGTCAGATTGAAGAGCAAAACCCCGAAGCCGCTCTGGGTTGGGTGACTGCACAATACGAGGAACTGGTTGCCAGCTGCACGGCAGGAAACGAACAACCCGAAACCACGGCACCAGCTGACGGGTAAACTCAAGGTGCATTGCATGATGAAAGCCCGGCACTGTCCGGGCTTTTTCTATTCAAACGTACCCTTCCCCGCCACAAACCGTGCAGCGGATCGTTTTCAACCCAAAACACCCGTCGCACCGGCTGGAAATCGGTTTTCCAAGAATATCCCGGCTTTTGACAACTTCGCCCGCCCCGTTGCAGATCTGACAGGGCGCCCGGCCCATTCCCCGGCACCTGTGGCACCGTTGTTTAATCCGCTCCTGCTTCTTTTGAGGTTTATGTTGCCACATTCCGGCCCTTTGCGTGCTTCACCCATCCTGATTTGCACATATTAATTGGCATGACAGCACATATGATTGCACATGTCATCTCCTTCGTGAACTTGCCCCGATCTGCGAAATCCTGACCTGCGGCAATAGGTGAGTGTGATCCTTTGATGACAGCCACGCCATTAGGCATTATGTGGAGGCCAACCCGCCACGGAATCGGAGCCACCGATCTTGTTCTTTCTGTTCGAATGCGCGCTGGTCGTTGTGATGGTCGCCCTAATGGCGTCGTTGTCGCCTGCCACCAAACTGACAGCACGCGCCTTGCAGAGGATCCGAAGCCGAACGGCGGTCAACCCTCAGGTCAAATCGTCATAGAAGTTGGAGCCCCGTAAATGTGTGGGATTTTGGGAATCGCAAGCCGGACACATGATGTGTTTGCCGAAATCTATGACGGGCTGCTGATGTTGCAGCACCGGGGTCAGGATGCCTCAGGGATCGTGACCTACAACGGCGAGTTCTTCCGCGAAAAGAAGGCCAACGGTCTGGTCAAGGATGTGTTCAACGCCCAGGATGCAGAAACCCTGTTGGGTCGTGTGGGCATGGGTCATGTGCGCTATCCGACGGCGGGGTCTCTCAGCGCGGCCGAAGCGCAACCCTTTTTCGTGAACGCCCCTTACGGCATCTATCTGGTTCACAACGGCAACATCACCAACACCGCTGAGCAGCGCGAAAAGGTTACCGGCAAATACAGCCGGCACCTGCGCACCACGTCAGACTCTGAAATCCTTCTGAACGTCCTGGCCGACAAAGTGGCGGACGCGATCAAGGTGAATGGCAACGGCGAACCCATCCGCAATCTGTTTGCCGGTGTGAAGATGACGATGGAACGCGTTCAGGGCGCCTATTCCGTGATCTGTCTGGTCGCGGGTGTCGGTATGCTGGCCTTCCGCGATCCGTTTGGCATTCGCCCACTTTCGGTCGCCAAACGCGAAGTGGACGGAGACGGTGATGATTATGCCTTTGCCTCGGAAGACGTGGCCTTTGGCATCAACGGCTTTGAAAAGCTGCGTGATCTTCGCCCGGGTGAGGCGATCCTGATCGATCTGGACGGCAACATGCACGAGTATCAGGCGGTCGAAGGCAAGCTGACGCCCTGCATATTCGAGTATGTCTACCTGGCGCGCCCGGATTCTTTGCTGGACGGTGTTTCGGTTTACAAAACGCAGATGCGCATGGGCCAGACGCTGGCGAAACAGATTCAAGACTCGGGGTTGGAAATCGATCGGATCATACCGGTGCCCGACAGCGCCCGCCCCGTGGCCCTGGAAGCCGCAAAGATCACCGGCATCCCCTATCGCGAAGGGCTGGTGAAAAACCGCTATGTCGGGCGTACGTTCATCATGCCGGGTCAGGCGGAACGGCAGAAATCCGTCCGCCGCAAGCTGAATGCCGTGCCGCTGGAATTCGACGGCCACAGTGTTCTGCTGATCGACGATTCCATCGTACGGGGCAACACCATCAAGAAGATCGTTCAGATGTGCCGCGATGCCGGGGCCAAGAAGGTCTATGTCGCCAGCGCCTCGCCGCCGGTGAAATACCCCAATGTCTACGGTATAGACATGCCTACCAAGGCCGAGCTGATCGCGAACGGCAAGGAAGTCGAAGAGATCCGCGAAGAACTGGGTGCCGACGCCCTGTTCTATCAGCACTTGGAAGATCTGATCTGGGCCGCCAAAGAGGGCAATCCCGAGATCGAAGCTTTCGACTGTTCCTGTTTTGACGGCAAATACATCACGGGCAGCGTCAGCGAAGACTATCTGGATAATCTGGAACACAGCAGCCGTGTCAGCCAGAAGCGCGCCGACATGCAGGTTCCGGGCGGGTCCTGGAACGCGGCGAAACTGGCCTCGGGCTGAGCGGACGAAACGGGACTGACACGGTCGGTTTTCCGTTCCGAAAAGCGAATCAAAACGGCGGATCATCCCGGCCAGCCGATAGCTGTCGACCGGCCTGATTGCTGTCATGGGATGTGGATGAGTGGAAACTTGCCACAACCAGTTGGCGAATTCCACGCAATCACAAGGGCTTTTTTCAAGGGCGCCAAATCGCGATGACACCTGTCCGTGCAGCGCTTTTGTTCGCTTGAACGTTTTGCTATCTGGCCGCGACCACTCACTCAAAAAGGGGTCCGGGTCACGCCCCGGACCGCGGATCATGTCAAACGCCAAAGTCCAAAGCGCGGCCACACAGCGGGGCGCGCTGAAGAAGAATTCCGTCTCGGTTCTGGGCGTATTCGGGCCGAAAGCGGATATGCGCGCCCTGATGCGCCTGTCATCAGGCCGCGTGAAAGAAGTAAAACCCGGAAGCCGCGTTGCCTCGGGCACAGTTATCGCGATTGATGAGCATGGCATAATGCTGCGACAAAGCGGCCAGACCAGACGTATCGCCATCCCTGGCGGCTGATCACATCTTGACGCCCCGCGCGCGGGGGTTCAAACCGCAGGCATGACCGATACGACCAAAATCGCCCTGATAACCGGGGCCTCGCGCGGGCTGGGCGCTGCCCTGGCCGAAGCGCTGGCGCCCGAATACCACATCGTCGCCGTCGCCCGGACCACTGGCGGGCTGGAAGAACTGGACGATCGCATCAAGGCCAAGGGTGGCTCTGCCACGCTGGCACCGATGGACATCACCGATCCGAACGCGATGGCAACCCTGTGCCGCGGGATCCATGACCGTTGGGGCAAGGTGGATTTGTGGCTGCATACGGCCATTCACACCTCGGCGCTGACGCCGGTACATTTCGTTGACCCCAAGGAATGGACCAAGGCAGCCAACACGAATGCAAACGCAACCTCGGTTCTGATCCCATATGTCTCGCCGCTGCTGGGTGAAAACGGCCACGCGGTATTTTTCGATGACCCGAAAGCCGGACAGAAGTTCTATGGCATCTATGGTGCCACCAAGGCCGCGCAAATGGCCTTGGCCCGCAGTTGGGCGGCCGAGACAGAACGCACCGGTCCGCGCGTTTCGATCGTGGAACCAGCACCGATGCCGACCGCCGTGCGTGCCCGGTTCCACCCGGGCGAAGATCGCGACGCACTGACGAGCACCGCAGATGAAGCTGCGCGGATCCTCGCGCTGCTTTAGGAAATGGCCCTGACGGGCCATGCCTCCGGCGGGGATATTTTTAGCCAGATGAAGCTGGGATCAGGCGATATGAACGCCGTTGCGCCCGGCCAGATCGACGAAGAACTGCCACGCGACACGGCCTGAACGCGATCCGCGCGTGGCCTGCCATTCAATTGCTTCGGCGCGCAGGATTTCGGCATCGACCGAAACGCCATAGGCGGCACAATAGCGGTCGATCATGGCAAGATATTCGTCCTGATCGCAGGGGTGGAATCCCAGCCACAAACCGAAGCGGTCGGACAATGATACCTTTTCCTCGACCGCCTCTGACGGGTTGATGGCGCTGGAACGTTCGTTTTCAATCATGTCCCGCGGCATCAGGTGGCGACGGTTCGAGGTCGCGTAGAACACCACGTTTTCCGGGCGACCTTCAATACCGCCATCCAGAACGGCCTTGAGCGATTTGTAATGCTGGTCATCGTGACTGAACGAGAGGTCGTCGCAAAACAGGATGAACCGATAAGGCGCCGCGCGCAGGTGGTTCAGCAGACGCGCGACCGAGCCCATATCCTCGCGCTGTAGCTCCACAAGCTTCAGGTCAGGATGATCTGCGCTCAGCGTGCCGTGGACAGCCTTTACAAGGCTGGATTTGCCCATCCCGCGCGCGCCCCACAACAGTGCATTGTTTGCCTTGTAGCCGGCCGCGAAGCGGCGGGTGTTGTCAAGTAACGTGTCGCGCGACCGATTGATGCCGACCAGCAGATCCAGATCGACGCGATTGACCTGTTCAACCGGCTCCAAGCGTTCCGGTTCCACATGCCAGACAAAGGCCGGGGCCGCATTGAAATCCGGTGTGGCCAAAGGCGCCGGCGCCATGCGCTCCAACGCGGCAGCAATACGGTTCAGGGCTTGGTCGTCCATCGGCTCCTCCGGTCAGATACGGATCGGTTCAAAGCATGTTCTGATTGGCGCAACAAGGCCCGCGAACGAAAAAGGCGCGCCCGAACGGGGCGCGCCTCAGCTGTTGTTTCAGCAGGTTACTTGTCGTCTTCGAATTCCCGCATCAGATCTTCGTCCGCTTCGGCTTCTTCATCGTCATAATAGCCGTCGGCCCGCAACTGCTCTTCTCGCTTCCTTTCAACCCGGGCAACCAGGAAGATCGAAATCTCGTAGAGGCCATAGACCACGACAAAAAGGATAATCTGCGTGATCACGTCAGGAGGCGTCACGATCGCCGCCAGCACCAGAATGCCGACCACAGCATATTTGCGCACGGCCCCCAGACCCTCGGCGCTGACCAGACCTGCCTTGCCCATGAGGGTCAGAAGAACCGGCAATTGGAAGCACAGCCCAAAGGCCACGATGAACTTGATCGTGAGGTTCAGGTATTCCTGTGCCGAGCCCTGAAACACCACGCTCAGCGGCGCGGCCGTCGCGCCATCAGCCACGGCTTCGCCTTCAGCGCCGAATTGCTGGAACCCAAGGAAAAAGTCATAAGCCAGGGGCGTGACGACATAGAAGGCAAAGCTCGCGCCCAGAAGGAACATGAAGGGCGAGGCCAGCATGAAAGGCAGAAACGCATTCTTTTCCGACTTGTAGAGGCCCGGAGCCACAAAGCGCCACATCTGCATCCCGATATAGGGAAACGCCAGAATGAAGCCCCCCAAAAGCGAGACCTTGATCGCTACAAAGAACCCTTCCTGCGGCGAGATGAAGATCAGGCCGCAATCCTGTCCGCGCTCGGTCAGGACCTCACACAAAGGGTTGGTCAGAAAATTGAAGATCGGCGTGGCCACCGTAAAGCAGATGATCATCCCGACCAGAAAAGCCACGACGCAGTGGATCAACCGCGTGCGCAGCTCGGCCAGGTGCTCGATCAATGGGGCCGAGGTATCTTCGATCTCGTCGGTCTTGGTCATGTTTCGCCTTCAGTCTTCAGCGCCGCTTCGGCTTCTTCGGCCTTGGCCAGTGCCTCGGCAGCTTCCTTGGCCTTGCGCTCGGCGGCAGCGCGGGCCGTTGAGGCCTGAATTTTCTTGGCCTGTTCGGCTCGCTCGGCTGCCAGTTTACCGGTTTCGCTGTCAGGATCGAACTTGGTGGGATCCATGCTTTTTGCCATATCCTGCGCGGCTTGTTTCACGCCGTCCATGGCCGAGCCAACCGGATTCGCAGCGGCGTTGAGACCTTTCTTGATCTCGTTCACACCAGCCTGATCGGCGGCCTCGTTCATGGCGCTGCTGAATTCGCGTGCCATGCCACGGGCCTTGCCGACAAACCGCCCGACATTGCGGAACAAAACCGGCAGGTCCTTCGGCCCGACAACGATCAGGGCGACAATGCCGATGACCAGAAGTTCGGTCCAGCCCAGATCAAACATCTGCGCTTACGCCTTGTCTTTCTCGGTTTCAGGCGTCACGTCCTTGGCCAGTTCCGACGCGTCCTGTTCCAGTTCTTCCGAACCGTCCTTCACGCCCTTCTTGAACGCGGTGATACCTTTGCCGACTTCGCCCATCAGCGAGCTGATCTTGCCGCGACCAAACAGAACCAGAACCACAACGGCGATCAGCAGAAGACCGGGAAGGCCAATATTGTTCAGCATCTCATTTCTCCTTTTTCATCGGCGCCTTTGTGCGCCGGGAATATGAACTGGGTCCGTGTTTACGCCGCCAGGCCCTGTCCCAAAAGGGATCCGGCACAGATTGAGCGCGAAAATTGACCTCATCTGCAAAAAACTATGGGCTCGCATTTTCCAACTGACAGGTTTATGTCAGTTGGAAGGAGCTAGGAACAGGGCATCGAAACCTGGTCAACGGAGACTCACATGACCCATGTTGCTGAAATCGTCACCTTCACTCTTGCCAACGGCACCACCCCTGAAGAGTTCGTAGAGCTCAGCAAGGCATCCGAAGCCTTTGTTCGCAGCGCACCTGGCTTTGCCCATCGACAGCTCAGCCAAGGCGCAGACGGCCGCTGGACCGACTATGTCGTCTGGACGGACATGAAGGCCGCGCAGGACGCTGCGGCGCAGTTCCCGCAACAGGAATGTGCAGCAGGCATGATGGCGGCCATCAACCCTGAAAGCGTTCAGATGCGCCATGAGGCCGTATTGTGGAACATGACTGCCTAGGCGCGGTCCGGACGGCGTGTCATGCGCCGAACTGACCGCCTGTTCGATATCATCCAGATCCTGCGCGACGGCAAACTGCACCGCGCGCAGGACATCGCGGACCGGCTGGAAGTGTCGGTCCGTACCATCTATCGCGACATGGACACACTGGTCGCCTCGGGTGTTCCGGTCGAAGGAGAGCGCGGCGTGGGTTACATGGTGCGCGAGCAGATCACCCTGCCGCCGCTGAATCTGACCCCGGCCGAGCTTGAGGCCCTGAACCTCGGCATGGCGATCGTGGCCGAGGCCGCAGATCCAGACCTGAAAGCCGCCGCGAACTCTCTGGCAGACAAGATCGATGCCGTTCTGCCCACACAGGTTGTGGCCGAAGCCGATAGCTGGAAATTCGCGGTCTACCCTTTTGCAGATGCAGCCCGCGGGCTTGCACATATGGCTCCGATCCGCGCGGCCATCAAATCACGCCAAAAGCTTCGGCTGTCCTACCGCCGCATTGACGGCGTTCTGACTGAACGCACAATCCGTCCGCTTCACATGGAGTACTGGGGCCGCGTCTGGACGCTCACAGCATGGTGCGAACTGCGCAACGGCTTCCGCGTCTTCCGCATCGACCTGATTGAATCCGTCTCGCCGCTGCCAGAGATCTTTGCAGACGAACCCGGCAAACGTCTGAGCGACTACGACCCAAACGCCTGACAGGCAGCCGTATTCAGAAGTGTTTCGGGCAGAGGCACAGCCCGAAACGAGCGATGTATCATTTTAGGTAGGGATCCGGATCCACTGATTCAAAACCTTTGCGCACCTCGAAATGCACATAGGCATCGTCTCCGCCCCTCAATTGCGCAAGCTTTTGTCCACGGCGTACACGATCACCTTTCTTGACGCTGATGCCATCAACATTGGCATAGACCGTCAGCAAATCATTTTTGTGTTTGACCACGATGATCGGAACCTGATCCGCGTCCGCGGTGATTGCCGCTACGGTTCCCGCCTCAGCCGCGGTGACGGCTGTGCCGGGGGCCGCAGCGATGTCGATACCTTCGTTCTTGCCCTTTTTATAGCCGCGGATGATGGTGCCGCTGACCGGCAGGGACAGGGCCGTAGATCGCGTGTTTGTCGGGGCTTCGGCCGTCACATCAGGGGCTTCAGCGCGCGGCGCGACCTTTTCGTCGGGCAAGGGCTGCGTGGCACTTGGAGGCGTCGGCGTCGGCGACCCCTGCCCCGGCTCCGTTACCTCGGTGGCCGCAACCGGTGCCGCTGCAGCAGCGCTTTGACGTGGCGCGGACTGGTTCTTAACCGGGATCAACAGAAACTGACCTTCACGCACGGCGAAGTCGGACCCCAGACCGTTCCATTCCGCCAGCGATTCCACCGGCACCTGATAGAGGCGCGAAATTGTGTAAGCCGTTTCGCCGCGCTTAACCTTGTGGCGGACAGGTTCCGGCCCGCTTGCGACGGGCGCCGGGGCTGGCTTGGCAGGCTCCAGCGTCGTTGTCCGGACGCCCCCCGTTTCAGGGGCCTGATCAATGGCGGCTCCGGCAACTGATGCGATATCTACGCCACTGCCTGCACCAACCGAACGCGGCAAGGCGAGAACTTCGCCCTCTCGCAGGGTGTCGGTTGTCTGAAGGCCGTTGAACCGAGACAGCTCACCCTCGGGCAGGCCGACACGCGCGGCCACATCGCGCACCGTGTCGCCCCGTCGGGCCACGACAACCTGGTAGTTCGGATAGGTTATCACCCCCCGGCTGTCGGGCGACGGGCGCGACGTTGTTGCCGACTGCACTGCATCAGTGGTCGAAAATCCGCCGACCTGACCGCGCAGGTCGTAATCCAGTGGCCCTTCACACCCGGCCAGAATGGCCAGAGCGGCCACTCCGGTCGCGCAGCGACGCATAGCTGATTTGGATACTGCACTCATAATTCTGTCCTCAACGCCTGCCCCTGTTGTCCGGGGTTTCGACGACCAATTTATCAAGCCTGTTACGCCTCGTCCTTGCCAAGCCCCTCAAGCAGAGGCACGAAACGGACCGACGTCAATTCTTCATAGTCCAGACCGGCCTCGGTGCGCGTTACTTTGATCAACTGCTGCACCGTGTCCGACTGACCCACGGGTAAAACCATAATACCCCCGATTTTCAGCTGCGCCAAGAGCGGTCCCGGAGGGTCTTCGGCCGCGGCCGTCACGATGATCCGATCAAACGGAGCCTGTTCCGGCAAGCCAAAGGATCCATCCGACAACATGGCCGTGATATTCGTAAGCCCCAAATCGGCAAAAAGCTTCCCTGTCTCGCTGACCAGCCGCCGATGGCGTTCGACCGTATAGACCCTGCGCGCCAGTTTCGACAGAATTGCGGCCTGGTAACCTGACCCGGTTCCGATCTCGAGCACGGTATCGCGCGGCCGAACGTCCAGCGCCTGCGTCATGAGACCAACGACCGACGGCTGACTGATCGTCTGACCGCAGGAGATCGGCAATGGCATGTCCTCGTAAGCGCGATCTGCGAACAGGCCGGTGACAAAGCGGCCCCGATCAACCTGTTCCATTGCCTCCAGAACGCGCGCATCCGTGACTCCCCGTTTGCGCAGGGCAAACAGGAACTGCATCACGGTTTCCGGGTCCAGTCCGCTCATTCGACCGCCTTCAATGCCTCCAGCATGTCATATGCGGTCAAGTCGGCGCGCATCGGTGTAACCGAGATATAGCCTTCCAGATTGACCGCAGCATCTGTTCCCGGCGCAGTCGGGTTATGCTGATAGCCACCCTTGATCCACAGGAACCGCCGCCCCGAGGGCGAGCTGTGCGGCTCGACCGAAAAATGCGTGTCGCGCCGGAAACCCTGCGCGGCAACGCGCGTACCTCGCACTTCATCTGCCGGGACAGGTGGGAAGTTCACGTTGTAAAACAGGCGGTAATCGCCCTGCTCGGCCGGGGTTGCATCCAAAATACGCCGGACCAGATCGGCCCCGAACCGCGCGGCAGCCTCGAACGGGTCGTCCAGCCCCAGATTTCGCGGGCCGAAATACTGTGACAGAGCAATCGCAGGAACCCCCTGCAGCGCCGCTTCCATCGCGCCGCCGATAGTGCCCGAATAAAGCGTGTTCTCGGCCGAGTTGTTGCCCCGGTTCACGCCGGACAGCACCAGATCCGGCGGGCAGTCTGACATCACGTCATGCAGCCCTGCCAACACACAATCCGCAGGCGACCCCTCCGCCGCATAACGCCTTTCGCCCAACTTGGCGATCATCGTGGGATGGGTATAGCTGATGCAATGCCCGACACCCGATTGTTCAAAGGCGGGCGCGACCACCCAGATCTCACCATCCGGACCTGCCAGTTCGGCAGCGATCGCCTCCAGCGTGATCAAGCCCGGAGCGTTGATCCCGTCATCATTGGTCAGAAGAATACGCATGTGCCCGATTTACCCCCGCGTTTGGCCCTTGATAGACCCAGCCCCGCGATGCGGCAAGCGACGCGACCCTGCAATCTGAGGCTTTCGCGCACCACTTGCACGGAAATCGCGAGGTTAACTCTGCGCCTCGGGGAAAACGAAACATTTGTCGCGACGAATGGTCAGCCACATGACACGGCCCGGATTGGGCACAAAGACATTGGGGACCGTCGCCCTGAGGATCGAGCCGTCGTAGTCCATGCGAAACTCGACCAGGCTTTCGTTTCCCAGAAAACGCGCACGCTCGACCACGCCCCGCGCGGCAACGCCATCGGTCGCGGTCGGCAGCGGGCCCTTGCCGTTGCGATCGAAATCCAGTTTGACATGCTGGGGGCGAAATACGATTTCGACATCCGTTCCATCCGGAATACCCGGTGCCAGAAACTGGCCGAACGGCGTGTCTGCCAGCGCTCCGTTCACCTGCGCCCGCAACACGTTGACATCACTGAAAAAGGCCACGGCCGCCTTGTCCGCCGGCCGGGTATAGACATTGTATGGCGCGCCCTGCTGGACGATCTTGCCGCGCCGCATCAGCGCGATCTCATCCGCCATCCGCATCGCCTCTTCCGGTTCATGTGTAACCAGCAGAACGGCCGCATCCTCTTCCTTGAGAATGGACAGCGTCTCATCCCGAATACCGTCGCGCAGACGGTTGTCGAGGCCCGAAAAGGGCTCGTCCATCAACATGATCCGGGGCCGTGGCGCCAAAGCGCGGGCCAGGGCCACACGTTGTTGCTCGCCGCCCGACAACTGATGTGGGAACCCGTCGATGAACCGCATCAGGTCCACTTTGCGCAAAAGCTCTTCGACCCGGGCTCGTTTCTCGTCCTTGCTGCCTTTTAGGCCAAAGGCCACGTTGTTGGCCACGCTCAGATGAGGAAACAGCGCAAAGTCCTGAAACATCAACCCGATCTCGCGCCGCTCTGGGGGCACCCGAAACACGGTGTCGCAGATCAGTTTGCCATCGACGTAGATCTCACCCGAGTCCTGCATCTCGACCCCGGCAATCATGCGCAGGGTGGTGGATTTCCCGCAGCCAGACGGCCCCAGCAAACAGGTTACCTTGCCGGCCTGCACGGTCAATGACACGTCATCCACAACAACCCGCCCTTCGAACCGGCGAACAATGTTGCGAATTTCCAGACGCGGAGGAGTTGCGTTACCTGTCACCGATGGACCCCATTGCCTTTCCCGATCAAATCCATCGGGCTTGGGCGGGGATAGCAACCCCGCCCCTCAGGTGCAAGAGATCAGCAGCAACCGCCGGATGATGCGTTTTCACCTGTTGCCTCGAACGGGCTTTCGCCGCCGCAGCCTTCAAAAATGCCGAAATGGGTGGAAAAATCACCGATAAAGTCGAAATGGCGGGCAAACCGCGTGTCCCGCAGCATCATCCAGGTATTGCCGCAGACCGGAAAGACCTTGCCGGTTTCGATGACATGGTGATCGTCCAGTACAAACGCATGCGGCGCGGTGGGAACAGTGCCTTTGTAGATCACCGCCTGGCCGTAATCCTCGCAGGCCGGTTCCAGCGCCGGCAGCTTGAACAGACGGTAGGTCGCCGACAGGAATCTGAGCGGGGCAACACGTTCTTCCAGCGCAGGATTCTCGATGGTCAGCGCGCGGTGCGTCACCCGGCGCGGATCACCGAAACCTGCCTTGCGCGCCATCGACAGGAAATCATTCCAGTACAATGCACCCGACAGGCATTCGCCATACAGAACCTCATCCTCGGCCATCGCCTGCGGGACACGGCGGTCGGCATAGACGTCCGAGAAATACATCTCGCCGCCTTCTTTCAGCAACCGATGCGCGCCGCGCAGCACGGCATCCTTGTCGGTCGCCAGGTTAATGACGCAGTTCGAGACGATGATGTCGAACGATCCGGGTTCCAGATCCAGTTCCTCCAGCTTCTCGATATAGCCGTGATGGACTTCAACGTTGCTTTTGGCGTGCCCAAACGCCTTGGCGTGATATTCCTGATGCGCGCGGGCAACGTCCAGTTGTTCGGGTGTCATGTCCACACCGACGACCCGGCCTTTTTCCCCAACCATGGCAGACAGCGCATAGACGTCGCGCCCCGCCCCACAGCCAAGATCCAGAATCGACATGCCCTCGAGATCCTGAGGCGCGATCAGACCGCACCCGTAATATCGGGTCAGCACATCGTCATGAATTCTGGACAGAATCCGCTTGAGATGATCCGGCATGTCGTCAGGCGTACAACAGGCGTTGGTCTGCAAGTCCGCACTGCTTTGCAGGACTTCACCATAATAATTCCGTACCGAATCGTGTTTCATCGCTGCTTCCCCGTCATGCTTGCCTGTACGCAGCTAGTGCAATGGCCTTGCATTCGCAATCTGGCCACGGTCGTTCTGACGAAAGCGTGAGTGTTCCTGCGCCCAACTACTCCAGCAACTCAAAGTCCACACCGGCACGGATAACGCCGTTCACCTGAACCTCAAGCCGATGCGCGCCGGGGATTAGCCTGAAGGTAGAGGCATCACCCTTCAGCCTGTGACGCTTGGCCAACGTGAGCCTGCCGTTGTTCAAAGCCGCCTGTTTCAGCTTGTACACCTTAGGTGATGTTTTTCCCGCAGGGCGCTGAAAAAAAATAATATAATCCACCAGAACCGGTTGTTTCCCTACCCCGGTCAGATCAACGGAAAACTCCAGCGCTTCGCCGATACGGGCCTCGGAACTCAGATCAATTGTCACGGCGATATCCGCATCTGGGTCATATCCCAGCATCTTCATCGCCTCTGGGTGCCCGGCCTTGACTAAACCGCGCAACGTATGAGAGGTCATCCACTCCAGCTCTGCCGCGGTCTGTCGCGCCTCGGTGCGCCACTTGTCCAGACGCCCAAGCACCAGGCCCGGGTCTTTCTTGGCAATATCATTCAAATGGTTGGCCACCGACCGCGTGACATACCGGGTCGGATCGCCGTGCAACCTGTCCAACAGCGGCAACGGGTCCGTCAGACCCAGACCGATGCCCTGCCCCCATGGCAGACGGGGCCGCGTTCCCTCGCTGACCAATCGGCGCACGTGATAGCTGCTGTGGGTGCACCAGTCCTGCATCCGCCCAAGCACCTTGTCCGGGGCATGGTTCAGGAAAGGCCGAATGGCCCATTCCATCGAAAACCGCTGCGTCAGCTCCTCCAACACATCCAGAGACAGATCGACGTGATCCAGCCCGATGGCCGCGACCCATTCACCCAGCGGCGCGAAAATGAAATCGCCGAAATCATCATCCGATCTGGCAGGGTCCAGCGGAGGCGGCAAAGACCGTAAAATCACCGGGGCGACTGTCGGCAAGTCACCCGGCACGGCCTGTTGCAGGCATGTCGCGATCCAGCTCATACGCTGTTTCAGTTCCAGTTCAGGCAGGCGCGACATGACCTGTGCCTGAAACGCAGAGGCGTCGAAACCCGGTTCAGCATCCAAGAACAAGTTGCTGAGAAAGCGGACTTTCTCAGCGTTGAACAACTGATCTTTCAACGAAAACCCCTGCGCCATGATCACATCGTCAGGTTGGTCGCACCGCCGTCCAGCAGGATATTCTGGCCAACGATGAAGCCCGCATGTTGCGAACACAGAAACGCGCAGGTCGCACCAAACTCCTGCCGTGAACCATAGCGTCTGACCGGGATCGTCGCCGCACGGTTGGCACGCGCTTCGTCAATCGAAATACCCAGTTGCGCCGCCACACCGCTGTCCAGAGAATCCGCCCGATCCGTGGCATGGATGCCCGGAAGCAGGTTGTTGATGGTCACCCCGTGAGGCGCCACCTGACGCGAGGTTCCGGCCACATAGCCCGTCAGACCTGTACGCGCCGCGTTTGACAGACCCAGAACCGCAATTGGCGCACGCACGGATTGCGAGGTGATATTCACCACCCGGCCCCAACCCTTTTCCATCATTCCGGGAAGCAGGGCCTTCATGAATGCAATCGGCGTCAACATGTTGGCATCCAGCGCCTTGATGAAATCATCACGCTCCCAGTCCGACCACGATCCGGGTGGCGGTCCGCCGGCATTTGTCACAAGAATATCAACGCCCTGCGCGGCCTCGATCACCTGTGCCTGACCGTCGGGCGTGGTCACGTCGCAAGCCACGGTCTGCACCTCGACGCCGTGTTCTGACCGAAGGCGTGCGGCTTCAGCCTCCAACACCTCGGGGCCGCGTGCGTTCATCACCAGATTCACGCCAGCCGCGGCAAGCGCCTCGGCGCAGCCAAGACCCAATCCTTTGCTGCTGGCACAGACCAGCGCGCGTTTTCCTTGAATTCCCAGATCCATCGGATCCTCCCTGTCAGTCATCGCCGCATGTCTAGCACCGGCCAGACAGGGAAGACCAGAAACGGATCGTCGATCAATAGAAGAACTCTTCCCGGATGATCTTGCCGTCGGCGACGTGATAGACACCAACCTCGCGCATATCGAACGCTTCGCCGGTTTCCTTCACCTTGCCCTGCACTTCGAAAATCACGGCAAAACGGTCTTCGCCATGAGGAAGCGGATCGCTGACAGACGCACTAGACACTTCATGAGCGCTTTCCCACCACTCATGCTTGCCACGGATGGCGTCGATCCCTTTGGTTTCCCGACCCATTCCCTGAAAATCCTGCCCTTCGACCGACACCGCATCCGGCGCATACAGCTTGGACAGGTTTTCCTTGGCCCGGTCTTCCCGGCAACCAGCCACGAGTTCATCGGCAATCTCTTTCAAATTCATTGATCCACTCCATTATTTGTTCACTATATGTTCTTTTTGCCACAGACCCATGATTCGTACCAGACCCTTTGTCTTGCTTCGGCAGGATTCCCCGCATATACGCGCGCTCATGCTTGATACCTCGAACCAACCCACCCTGCCGCCCGAGATCGCCCGACGCCGGACGTTCGCCATCATCTCGCACCCGGATGCGGGCAAGACGACGCTGACGGAAAAGTTCCTGCTGTACGGGGGCGCGATCCAGATGGCCGGTCAGGTGCGTGCCAAGGGCGAGGCGCGGCGGACCCGGTCGGACTTCATGCAGATGGAAAAGGATCGCGGCATCTCGGTCTCGGCTTCGGCGATGTCGTTCGACTATGGCAACTTCCGGTTCAACCTTGTGGATACACCCGGCCACAGCGATTTTTCGGAGGATACCTATCGCACGCTGACAGCCGTGGATGCCGCAGTGATGGTGATCGACGGTGCGAAGGGCGTGGAAAGCCAGACGCAGAAACTGTTCGAGGTTTGCCGCCTGCGCGATCTGCCGATCCTGACCTTCTGTAACAAGATGGACCGCGAAAGCCGCGATACGTTCGAGATCATCGACGAAATTCAGGAAATGCTGGCTATCGACGTCACGCCCGCCGCGTGGCCCATCGGCGTGGGTCGCGATTTCATCGGCTGCTATGACATGCTGCGCGACCGGCTGGAACTGATGGACCGCGCCGACCGCAACAAGGTGGCGGAAAGCATCGAAATCAACGGGCTGGACGACCCCAAACTGGCCGAGCATGTGCCTGCCGAATTGCTGGACAAACTGCTGGAAGAGGTCGAGATGGCGCGCGAATTGCTGCCTGCGCTTGACCCGCAGGCGGTACTGGAAGGCCACATGACCCCGATCTGGTTCGGTTCGGCCATCAACTCGTTCGGCGTCAAGGAACTGATGGAAGGCATCGGCGCCTATGGCCCGCAGCCACAGGTTCAATCCGCAGAACCCCGCCAGATTTCCCCCGACGAAAAGAAAGTTTCAGGCTTTGTGTTCAAGGTTCAGGCCAATATGGACCCCAAGCACCGCGACCGGGTGGCCTTTGTCCGTATGGCCAGCGGTCACTTCAAGCGTGGCATGAAGCTGACCCATGTGCGGTCGAAAAAGCCGATGGCGATCTCGAACCCCGTATTGTTCCTGGCCTCTGACCGCGAGTTGGCGGAAGAGGCCTGGGCCGGTGACATCATCGGCATTCCCAACCACGGGCAGCTGCGCATTGGCGATACGCTGACCGAAGGCGAAGCGCTGCGGGTGACCGGCATCCCGTCGTTTGCGCCGGAACTGCTGCAAGGTGTCCGCGCGGGCGACCCGATGAAAGCCAAGCATCTGGAAAAAGCCCTGATGCAATTCGCCGAGGAAGGTGCGGCCAAGGTGTTCAAGCCTTCGATCGGCTCGGGCTTTATCGTGGGGGTCGTGGGTGCATTGCAGTTCGAAGTGCTCGCCAGCCGGATCGAGATGGAATATGGCCTGCCGGTACGGTTCGAGGCATCGCAGTTCACCTCGGCACGTTGGGTGAGCGGTGACAAGGCCGAAGTCGAGAAATTCGTAGGCGCCAACAAGCAGCACATCGCGCATGATCATGACGGCGACATCGTCTATCTGACCCGCCTGCAATGGGATATCGATCGGGTGGTCCGTGACTATCCCGCGCTGAACCTGACCGCGACAAAAGAGATGATGACCTGAGGCAACTGTCTGATTGCACAGGCAGGTTTGGCTGTGCAATCCTGCGCGCATGAGTGACGACGAACTGACCTATCCCGGTGGCCTGCCCGACATGCTGGACAGCTATGAGAACCGGCGCAGCCCGTTTCAGTTCGGCACCCTGACCCTGCCCGAGCTTGACGTCGATCTGGATGATCTGGCCAAACGCATCGTGCCCGACACCGCCACCGAATTGCCACCCGGGCGCAGCACCACCTGGGATCGCAAACGCGTTCAGATCGCGCGGGAATTCGTCGGAAAGTCAGAGCTTGCCTTCCTGAACGCCCAGCTGATCTCGAATCTCAGAAAACGCTTCTTTCCGCGTCAGGCCCCTGCGCTGTTCTGCCGGTTGTGGGACGAACAATCTGACCATCTTATTTCCGTCCTCGACCTTCGTTGGCTGGTATCGTCTGTTCAGACCTTTGCGGATCACGGTCAGACGCCGACACAGCGCGAGGTCGGACATGCCTTGCGCGTGTTCTTCAGCATGATGAAGCTGTATGAGTTCGAGCGGCTCTTCTCGGGGCTGGCCCCGGAAACGCCGTTTCAGTTCAAGGACAGGAACCACGTCCCGCTGCCCTATCAGATGAAAGGCTTTTCCTTTGAAAAAGGCGGGCTTGACGTCAATCTCATCGCTCCGATCTGGACCAAGGCGATGAACGATCCCACGATTGCACCGCTGGTGGATCACCTGATGATCCAATTGAACAAGGACCCAGGTGGAGTTTTTCGACGCCTGAAACGCATGCGCGACACCCGCGCACCGCGCAAATGACCACCTGGGGCATTGTCTCCATGGTCCGGGGACCAACCGAAGACGTCCTTCGGTTCGTGGCCCATCACCTCGAACTGGGGGCGGATTTCATATATATCTACATGGACGAACCCAACCGCCGCACGTTCAGGGCTCTGAGAATGCATCCCAAGGTCCGGGTCCGTAACTGTGATGACGCCTTTTGGGAAAAACGCGGACGCGCACGGCCGGAAAAGCACCAGGTGCGCCAGTCGGTTCACGCCACTTTTGCCTATCGAAACACTCGGCTGGATTGGTTGACACATATCGATGTGGATGAGTTTCTTTGGCCGGCGGCCCCCATTTCCGATGTTCTGCGCGATGTTCCAGACACGGTTCCTGCGGTGCGCGTCCGCCCGTTGGAGGCCTTGGCCGGGGGCGATAACCTGTACAAAGCTCATATCCCGCATGGCCCGAACCGCGAATCGCTGGTCGAGACCATTTACCCGAATTACGGCGCCTTCGTCATGGGCGGTTTCCTGAGTCACGTGCAGGGAAAGCTGTTCGTGCGCACCGGGTTGAAAAACCTGAGCATCCGCATCCACAACTTGTTTCAGAACAAGGTGCTGCTGCCCTGCAAATACGAGCTTCCGCAGATCGATCTGTGCCATCGTCATGCCCCGGACTGGGACCACTGGATAGCGCACTACCAGTTCCGCATGGATCGTGGCTCGTATCAGGCCGGCATGGCTCCGAATGTTCCGCGCGAACAGGGGGGGCTGAGCAAGAACGAACTGCTCAATTGGATCGAGGCCGAACAGGGCATGGTCGGGCTGCGTGCGTTCTACAATGAAATGAGCGGCGCGGACGCAGAGGTGCGCGCCAACCTGGAACGCCACGGCCTGCTGCGCCACCGCCCTTTGAACCTGGACGAAAAACTACAGAAACACTTCCCCGGAAGTTGCTGAATTGTTGCTGAAATTCACCGCAGACAAAAGGCAGGGTCAGGTGAAATTCTCTTCATTTGACCCCGATCAACGTTTTTGTTATGTCCGCGTACAAGCCGAAATGTCGCATTACGCGCATGGCCATCCGGGCCCGGCACATCTTTGACGCGCGGGCCAGGTCAAGTGTCCGCAAAAACCGGACATACATGACAAAATTCAACGAACTGAACCTGAACCCGAAGGTCCTCAAAGCCATTGAAGAGGCCGGATACGAATCCCCCACTCCGATCCAGGAAGGCGCGATTCCGCCCGCTCTGGAAGGCCGTGATGTCTTGGGGATTGCCCAGACCGGCACTGGCAAGACCGCCAGCTTCACACTGCCGATGATCACCCTGCTGGCCCGTGGCCGCGCCCGCGCGCGCATGCCGCGCTCGCTGGTGCTGTGTCCGACGCGGGAACTGGCCGCCCAGGTGGCCGAGAATTTCGACACCTATACCAAACACCTGAAACTGACCAAGGCGCTGTTGATCGGTGGCGTCAGCTTCAAAGAGCAAGAGGCCCTGATCGATCGCGGCGTCGACGTTCTGATCGCCACTCCGGGCCGCCTGTTGGACCATTTCGAACGTGGCAAGCTGCTGCTGACCGGTGTTCAGATCATGGTGGTGGACGAAGCCGACCGGATGCTGGATATGGGCTTTATTCCTGATATCGAACGCATCTTCTCGCTGACGCCGTTCACGCGGCAGACATTGTTCTTCTCGGCGACCATGGCTTCCGAGATCGAGCGCATCACGGATACTTTCCTGTCCGCCCCTGCCCGGGTTGAAGTCGCCCGGCAAGCGACCGCATCCGAGACGATCGAACAGGGCGTTGTCATGTTCAAAGGCGGCCGTCGGGACCGTGAAGCAAGCCAGAAACGCAACGTGCTGCGCGCCTTGATCGACGCAGAGGGCGAAAAGTGCACCAACGCAATCATCTTCTGCAATCGCAAGACAGATGTCGATATCTGCGCGAAATCGCTGAAGAAATACGGCTATGACGCTGCCGCGATCCATGGCGATCTGGACCAATCGCAGCGGATGAAGACGCTGGACGGGTTCCGCGACGGATCATTGCGTCTGCTGGTTGCGTCCGACGTCGCTGCGCGCGGTCTGGATGTTCCAGCTGTCAGCCACGTGTTCAATTTCGACGTCCCCGGCCACCCCGAGGATTACGTGCACCGTATCGGCCGCACCGGTCGCGCCGGGCGCGAAGGCAAGGCCATCACGATCTGCTCGGTCCGCGATGAAAAAGCCCTGGCTGCGATCGAAAAGCTGATCCAGAAGGACATCCCGCGCATCGACAATCCGGCCAAGGAAGAGCCCAAGCCTGAAAAGCCGAAGCCCGAGAAAAAAGCCCGGGACTCCGAAGCCAAGAAAGACACCCGGAAAGAGCGAGAGCCCAAAGGGCGTGGCCGCGGGCGCAAGGAAGACAATGGCCGGGCCGTGGTGGGTATGGGCGATCACCTGCCCAGCTTCATTGCCCTGAGCTTTGACGAGCGTCGTGCCGGCTAAATCGCCAGCACCAAGGCCAGTATCGAGACACCCAACAGCAACATCCCGGCGATTTCTCGCCGGGTGATCGTCTCGCGGAAAAACAGGATCGAGGCCATCAGGCTGAAGATCAGCTCTACCTGCCCCAGCGCTTTGACATAGGCTGCGTTTTGCAGGGTGAAGGCCCAGAGCCAACAAAACGAACCGCCCAGACTGGTCAGGCCGACAAACACGCCGGTGGATCGGGTTTGCCACACCGCGCGCAGTTCGGCCCGGTCGCGCCACAACAACCACAGGCCCATGCTGACAAACTGAAACGTCACGACGGCGGCCAGGGTGATCAGTGCCCGGAACCAGGCGTCGGCATCACCCAATTGCAACGATGCCCCGCGATAGCTGACGGCGGAGAACGCAAACAAAACCCCTGATCCAAGCCCCAATTGGGACGCGCGGTTGGTCAGATGCCGCCACCAGGCGCCGCCTCCTCCGGGGGTTTTCGACAGCAAAAGCACCGCCATCAACCCCAACAGGATCGCAACCAGCGCGCCGCTGGAAACGCTGTCGCCCAAAACCAGAAAGCCGACGATCGCGGTCTGAATGACTTCGGTTTTCTTGAAGGTGATCCCGACCGCAAAGTTTCGTTGTTTGAACAACGCCACAACACAGATCGTCGCCAGGATTTGCGCCGTGCCTCCGATGACAGCGTACAGCCAGAACACTCCACCAATCGGAGGCAAGCTGGCGCCCGTTGTCAGCATCGCCACAAACAGCCCGGCAACGGCCAGCGGCATGGAATACGCAAATCGCGCAAAGGTCGCGCCGGCGGCGGACAGTTTCACGCTGCTCAAGGATTTTTGCAGCATGAACCGCACAGTCTGAAAACTGGCGGCCGCGATGGTGACAGGGATCCAGAGACTCATGTCACCCGTTGTGTCGTCAAATCAAGACTTTGGCCAGAGCGGATGCGGCACCGGATCCTTGGCGCGCAGTAGATACTGCCGGAAAATCTGTGCATACGAGCGGTAAACATACGCCTCGTTGCAGGCCAGATACCTGTCTTTGCCATCCCGATACAACGACGGCAGCCGATACCATGGCGCAGCGGGATTCATGTGATGAACAACATGCAGGTTGTTGTTCAGAAACAGAAATGCCAGCGGCCCGCTGTCTTCGATTATCACGGTCCGCGCGCGGGACTTCTCATGCGCGCGGTGTTCCAGAAACGTGCGGATTTTCAGCAACGCCAGCCCGATATAGGCCGAAATCAGATAGGCCCAGATCGGCATGGCCGACTGTGCAACGATCCACAGTACTGCAACCGCGCCGGGGATATGCAATGCCCAGGCCAGCAGGATCGCCCTGTCGCCGCGCCGCAGCCCCCGCCATTCGTCGCGCAGAAACAGCACCTGCCCAATGGCCGGGCCCAGAACCATCCGCCCCAGAAGCGTGTTGTTCAGGGCCAGCACAGCCTGCACGCCACGCGGCAGGTCCGCCCAAACCTTGGGATCCAGATAGTTGGATTCGGGGTCGTCATACGGGTCGGTCAAAGTGGCATCCTGATGATGCGCCAAATGCAGATCGCGAAAACGGTTATACGGAATGGCCAGGGTCAGCGGCAGCGCCATCAGCGCCTCATTCAGCCATTTGGCTCGGAACGGGTGCCCGTGCAGGACTTCGTGCGTCAAAGACGAATGCAGGGCCGCAACAAAGCCCAAAGCCAGCACCGCCAACCACAGCGAAATATCCGCCAGCCAGAACAGCCCGACCAGCCATGCGGCATAGCATCCGACGATCAGGGCAAATGTACCCCATTCGGGCGACTTGGGTGTCGAGGGCTCAGCCATTGCGCCCCCACGAAACTCCGGCCCAAATTCTTTCATAGACAATGTAAAGCGTCAGGCCGATGGCGGTATTCACCAGTGCCAATGCCCCGCCGACGGCGGCCGAGCCTGTGGCGATCAGGCCCACCAGAGTCATGGTGGCCAACCCCATGACATTCCACACGATTGCTTTCACGACCGATCTTCGCCGCGTTTCCATTCCGATCCCCATTCTTTTTGCTTTTACAAAGGGGTTACATTTCATTTCTCACGCTGAAAATTCTGAATATGATTAACAAAACTAATCATATGTGATATTTTTCATCGCATGAAGGAAAACATCGACAAACGCGACCGCGCCGCTCAATTCCGCCTACGCCTTGCCCGCGCGATGGAGGACCGTCACGTCAGCCAAAGCGCGCTTGCGCGCCACATCGGCGTGGACCGTTCAACCGTATCTCAGTTGTTGACCGGTCATGGCGCGCGTCTTCCCAATGCGCATGTTGTGGGTGGCTGCGCCGCGGCACTGGGCGTTTCGGCTGACTGGTTGCTGGGCCTGTCCGACAGGCCGGAAAGCGCGGCAGAGATTCTGGCCAGTTCCCTGTCCATTACCGAAGCGCCCCGCGCCCTGGTCGATGAGCGGATTTTCGACTGGCACAAAGAAGCCACCGGGTACAAGATCCGCTATGTTCCGGCCACCCTGCCCGACATGCTCAAGACGCGCGCGGTGCTGGAGTGGGAATATGCCCCCCATCTGGGTCGCACGGCAGATCAGGCCATCGGTGCGTCCGAAGACAGGTTGACCTGGATGCGCAGTGCGCAGTCTGATTACGAAATTGCAATGCCATTGTTCGAGATCGAAAGCTTTGCAAGCGGCACGGGGTATTACCAAGGCCTTTGCCCGGCGATTCGTCAGGAGCAGATTGATCATCTGCTGGAGCTGTGTGAACAGCTTTATCCCCGAATGCGTATCTATCTGTTCGATGCCAAACGGCTTTATTCAGCCCCTGTAACGATTTTCGGGCCGCTGCTGTGCGTTTTTTATGCAGGCAGTCACTATATGGCGTTCCGAGACCGGGACCGGATCGAGACATTTTCACGGCACTTCGACACACTTGTGCGCGAGGCCGATGTGGCCGCCCGCGATTTCCCGGACCACTTGCGACAACTCAGAACGGCAGTATCCGGCAAGAATTGATGCAGCGGCGCAAAACCTGTGCTATCGTCCCTTGGCGCGAACCAACGGGCATTCCGATCACAAACGGAGGACCACAGGAATGGACGCAATTCAAACCGCTCAATACGCGCGCGCGCTGTATGCCGCGCACGGAGACCGGGCCGAGGCGGAAGCCGCGCAGAAAATGCGCGAATGCGAAGCCGCCGGAAACCAGAAAGAGGCGCAGGATTGGCAGGCGGTCCGTCAGACCATCCGCCAGATCCGGGGACCAAATCAGGGCTGACCTACAGTTTCGGGTCGGGGTTGACCGTGTGCCCATCCACCGCAATCACCTGCCCAGACACCAACCGTGCTGCGTCTGAAGCAAGAAAGACGGCCATATTGGCGATATCCTGCGCTTCCACAAAGCGCCCCATAGAGGTGCCCGAGGCATAGCCCTGATAGACCTCATCGCGGGTCATGCCTTTCGCGGCGGCCTCTCGGGCCAAGACACCTTCCATGCGCGGGCCTTCCACGGCACCCGGGCAAATGGCGTTTGCGCGAATGCCCAGCGGTCCAAGTTCCATCGCCAGGGTTTTCATCAACCCTATGACCGCCCATTTGGCCGAAGCGTAGGGCGCTCGGAACGGATAGCCGTACCGACCGGCTGTCGAAGAGGTCAGAATGATGCTGCCCGCCCGCGCCGACTTCATTATAGGGGCCGCGTGTTTGGCGGCCAGAAAGGCCCCGTCCAGATTGACCGCGACGCAGGCGCGCCATGCATCCAGATCGATATCATCGATCGCGCTGGTCGGCCCGGCGATTCCGGCATTTGCGCACAGAACATCCAGCCCGCCGGCGGCCCCGACAGCCTGAAACACCGCGCTCATGTCGGCCTCGTTGGTCACATCAGCCCTGTGCGCCACCCAATGGTCGGGCAAGATTTTCAGGGCTAACTGGTCAATATCCGTTACCCAGACATCATAACCAGCAGCGTCAAACGCCGCGGCCATGGCATGACCGACACCCGATGCCCCGGCCGTTACCAATACGCGCCTGGTCACGATGGCTTCCGAATGGCGGCACCCGCCCCTTCAGGGTAAGGCAAACCGGCCTGTGCCTCGGCAATCCGCGCCATCGCTGCTTCGATCTTGGGCGACGGCGGGCTGGGACGGCGGGTTTCAAGACTGACATGCAGCAGAAAGCTCTCGCCCGTGGCCAACAGCTTGTCGCCTTCATACATGCTGTGAAAGACATGCAGCTTCTTGCCCTGCCCCAACAGCATCTGCGTGCGCACGTCGATCTTCGCCCCTGCATGGACCTCGTCGATGTAACGGATGTGGTTCTCGGCGGTGAAATAGCTGCCACCCGACGCGATATACTCCATATCGCAACCGATGATCTCCATGAAACGGTCCGTGGCGGCCGCAAAGGCTTCCAGATACTTGGCTTCGTTCATATGGCCGTTGTAATCCGTCCAGTCCAACGGAACGGCGCGGGACAGGGTCAGGATCGGCTGGCTCAGATCCGCCTGATCCAGCGACGGCAGAGCACCCGGTTTCAACAGCGCATCATGCTGGTTCAGCACCGCCCCCGCGCCATAATTCTGCGCCTTGAGGGCCCGCATCATGCCGACAAGATTGTTGTCGCGAATGCGTTCCAGTTCCCGGATTGAATGCATTCCGGATTGCGCGTCTGACTGATCGGCGATCAGGTCGACCAGTTCATCGGTGAATTCCGGCACGTCCATCAGCTTGGTCCAGGGCCATTTCAAGGCTGGCCCGAACTGAGCCATGAAATGTCGCATTCCCGCTTCACCTCCGGCCACGCGGTAGGTTTCGAACAATCCCATCTGCGCCCAGCGGATGCCAAAGCCCATCCGGATCGCCTCGTCGATTTCTTCGGTGGTTGCAATGCCATCCTTGACCAGCCACAGCGCCTCGCGCCAGACCGCCTCAAGGAACCGGTCGGCGATATGCGCGTCGATCTCTTTCTTGACATGCAGCGGAAAGAATCCAACCGAGGTCAGCAATTCCCTGGCCCGCTCAATCATCTGCGGTGGGTTTTTGTCGGTCGGCACCAGCTCGATCAGCGGCAGCAGATAGACTGGATTGAACGGGTGCGTCACGACGATCTGTTCGGGCCGCAAAGCACCGTCCTGAAGCTCCGATGGTTTGAACCCGCTGGTCGATGACCCGATGATCGCGTCTGGATCACAAGCCTCCTGCAAGCCCTTGTAAACCTTCAGCTTCAAATCCAGCCGCTCTGGCACGCTTTCCTGGATCCACGTCGCGCCCTGTACGGCGTCGGCCATGTCGTCATGAAAGCTCAGCGCGCCCTCGGCCGGCAACGGAACGTCACTCAGCCCCGGCAGGGATCGCCGTGCGTTGTCCAGTACTTCGCCTATTTTGCGTTCTGCTTCGGGGTCCGGGTCGAACACCCGAACGTCCCAGCCATTGAGCAGGAACCGTGCGGCCCATCCGCCGCCGATGACACCGCCCCCGATAATTGCTGCCGTCTTTGTCATGCTGTCCTCTAATCGATACAGATTACCTGCGCGCGCGCCGTCTCATCCAGATGCGGAATGCATCCGAATTTCGGCGTCACCGCGCTGCATTGTTTGGTGTCCGACAGGCAGAACCCTGCGCAGTCAGAGGCTTTTTCACAGGAGTTTCCAGCGTCGGGCAAAGGTTCAAAGCAGATAAACTGCCGTATCCGCCCGCCCATCTCATAGCTTCCCCCTTTGGCTTCGCAGTCCTCGCGGGCCAAAGGGTCTTCCGCGGTCTGTGCCCCCCCGACCCGGGGCAGACATACGGCCAGAACCGTCGCGCAGATTACAAGCACCGATCGCATTGCTCACTTCCTTTTGCTGGCGCCCCTGCACTTACCGGTCATGGCAAGGGACGCAAGCAGGTCAACCTTTGGGCGCCCGTTTGACCAGCCCCAGCTTCTCGCGCACCTCGGCCGGGCCTATCACCCGCGCGCCCATGTTCTCGATGATGGTGCCTGCGCGTTCGACCAGTTGCCAGTTTTCGGCCAGCACACCCTTGTCCAGCCACAGGTTGTCCTCGAGCCCCACGCGCACATTGCCGCCCGCCAGCACCGAGGCCGCCACATAGGCCATCTGATGCCGCCCCAGCGAGAACGCGCTGAAGGTCCAGTCATCGGGCACGTTGTTTACCATCGCCATGAAGGTATTCAGATCATCCGGCGCGCCCCACGGCACGCCCATGCACAGTTGAACCAGGGCGTTGGGTTCCAGAATTCCCTCTTTCACCAGTTGCTTGGCAAACCACAGATGGCCGGTGTCAAAGGCCTCGATCTCGGGTTTCACGCCCAGATCGGTCATCATCTGCCCCATCGCCCGCAACGCGCCGGGCGTGTTGGTCATGACGTAATCCGCCTCGGCAAAGTTCATCGTGCCGCAATCCAGCGTGCAGATTTCGGGCAGGCATTCGGCCACATGCGCCACGCGTTCGGTCGCGCCAACCAGATCGGTTCCAGCCTCGGCCAATGGCAACGGGTTTTCGATACCGCCGAACACCATGTCTCCGCCCATGCCAGCCGTAAGGTTCAGCACTGCGTCCACCTCGGCATCCCGAATCCGATCGGTCACCTCACGATACAGCGCCAGATCGCGCGACGGGGCACCCGTTTCGGGGTCGCGCACATGGCAGTGCACCACGGCCGCACCCGCCTTCGCGGCGGCAATCGCACTGTCGGCAATTTGCTTCGGTGAACGTGGCACATGAGGGCTGCGATCCTGCGTCCCGCCCGAGCCGGTCACGGCGCAGGTGATGAAGACTTCGCGGTTCATTTCCAGAGGCATGGCGTTTTCCCCAAGTTATACCCAGTTTTGCCTTGGGTTTTCCCCAGGCTTCTCCACGGATTCCGATTTGCGTTCTAGCCCGACTCTGGCGCAGCCTTGGGAAAACCACTTGGCAGAATGCGAATCGAACTTGATGCAATCCGCAAAAAACATACTGCAACCCGAACATCGGGCCCTGAAAACCGCCGTTCTGGTGCTGGATGAATGCAACACGCTCAGCTTCGCCTCGGCGGTCGATCCGATGCGCGCGGCCAACCGTCTGGCGGACCGGCCCGCATTTGACTGGGACTATGTGACCGCCACAGCCGAACCCGCGATGCTGACCAGCGCGTTGCAAGTGCCCGGCATCCCGCTCGCTCGCCTGCAAGGTTGCGACCTCATGATTGTCGTCGCGGGCTTCCAACTGGCCCGCCACGCCACCCCCAGCCTGCTGGCCGGGCTGCGCCGCATTGCCGGTACCGGGGCGACGATGGCCGGGATTGACGGCGGCCCCTGGTTGCTGGCCGAGGCCGGGCTGCTGGACGGTCACCCCGCGACAACCCACTGGGAAGACCTGGAAAACTTTGCCACTCGTTTCCCCGACGTGGACGTGCGCCCCGACCGCTTTACTGTCTCGAATGGTCGCCTGACCTCGGGCGGCGCGATTCCCGCTGTCGAGATGATGCTGCACATCATCGCCGCCCGTCATGGCGCGGGTTTCGCCTCCCGTGTCTCGGGCCTGTTCCTCTATGATGGCGCGCCGGACCCGGGCAAACCGCAAAGCCGCACCGGCGTCCCACATCGCCACACCGCGCTGACGGCAAAGGCGAATTCGTTGATGCAGGCATCCTTGGATGACCCCCTGCCACTGGCCCATATCGCAGACCAACTGGGCACCAGCCCGCGCACCCTGCAACAACAGTTCCGCTTGCGCCTGAACACCACGCCGCAGGATCACTATCTGCAACTGCGCCTGGCCGAGGCCCGCCGTCTGGTCACTGACACCGACCTTCCATTGATGGATGTCGCGCTGGCCACCGGTTTTGCCTCGCAATCCAGTTTCGCCCGCGCTTTCCGCACCGCGCATGGCCAATCTGCCCGCGACCTCAGGCAAGAGCGCGCGCACCCCACCCATCACTGACCGGATCCAACTTCATCTGGCCAGAAATATCCCGGGGGAGGCACGCGCAGCGTGCCGGGGGCAGAGCCCCCTCGCCTCAGTACGGCATCGGGCGCGCCTTGTGGACAGCGTCCAGCTCGGCCAGCAACTCCTTTGACAACATCAAATCCGCACCGGCCAATACGTGTTCAAGCTGCGCGACCGTGGTCGCGCCAAAAATCGCCGACATCATGAATGGTCGCGAGCGGCACCAGGCCAACGCCATATGGGTCGGATCCAGGCCATGTCGCGCGGCAACATCCAGATAGGCCGCGACCGCATCAAACACCCGGTCAGACTTGCGCCCGCCCAATTGAGGTGAAAGCGACATACGTGAGCCGTCCGGCACGGCCCCGCCCTGGTATTTCCCGGTCAGCAGCCCGGTGCCCAGGGGTGAAAACGCCATCAGGCCGACATCTTCATGTACGCTCAGTTCGGCCATGTCGGTATCGAACAGACGGCACAGCAACGAATACTCATTCTGTACGGACGCCGCACGCGGTGTGCCCGTCTGCTCGGCCAGTCTCAGCCATTGCGCCGTACCCCATGCGCTTTCATTCGACAGGCCAAAAGCGCAGATGTTGCCTTTGTCCACCTGAACCTGCAAGGCCTCCAGACACTCCTGCATATTTTCCAGAACGTCCGCGGTATTGTGGCCCGAAGGCGAATAATCCCAGTTTTGACGGAACATATAGCTGCCGCGATTGGGCCAGTGGAACTGGTAGAGATCGATGTAATCCGTCTGCAACCGCCGCAAGGACCCTTCGATGGCCTCGGGAACGGTTTTTCCCGTGATCGGCGCACCGTCGCGAACATATGACAACCCCTCACCCGAATGCTTGGTCGCCAGTACGAAATCCGCCCGGCGCGACGAATTTGCAGCGTTCCAGTTTCCAAGAATTTCTTCGGTACGACCAATTGTCTCTTTGGCGACAGGATTCACGGGATACATCTCGGCGGCATCCACAAAGTTGATCCCCGCATCCAGCGCCATGTCCATCTGCCGGTGCGCATCCGTTTCCGAGGTCTGCGACCCGAACGTCATCGTCCCAAGGCAAAGATCGCTCACGACAATCCCGGTGCGGCCCAGAGGCTTCATCTGCATCCTCAAATCTCCTGATAAATGGCACGGCCCGTCAGGCTTCGGCCTTCTTTTCCCACCGCCCGGATTCCTCCGACCAGTATTGCGCGGCGCATCCGGCGCCGGTCAGCGTCTTCCACTGCCCGCGCGCGTGCTGTACGGCCATGTCGTCATTGCCGTCGAACAGAATGCAAACCCGCTCCAGGGCCGACACCTCTTCGGGTTCGACCGGCGCGCCGTCCACCGCCATGACACACACCGCGCCGTTGGGGGCCTCGGCGCTGGTGGTCAGAAGGATCGGCTGCTCGGCGTCATGCGGGCCGCCTTCGCGACCATGCGGCAGGAACCCGTCCTCGGGGCCCAGCCACAGCTTTTCATCCAGCCAGTCCATCCGTGCGGGATCGGTGCCCCGCACGGCAATCTTCCACCCGGCCTGTCGCGCCTTGTCCAGCAGCACAGGCAAGGTGTGCTCCAGCGGCTGGCGGGTCAGATGGTAGAAATAGACGGCACCCATTCGCTTACTCGAAATTGTCCTGCACGAACCGGCTCAGCGCGCGCACACCCCAGCCCGTGGCACCTTTGGGCGCATAGGATGTCTCGGACGACACCGAGGCCACACCCGCGATATCCAGATGGATCCAGGGCGTATCCTCTTTCACGAAACGTTGCAGAAACTGCGCCGCCGTGATCGAGCCCGCCGGACGGCCACCGACGTTCTTCATGTCGGCGATGCGCGATTTGAGCAGCTTGTCATAGGCATCGCCCAACGGCATCCGCCACGCGCCTTCATCCTCGGCCCGGGCCGATTTCAGGAAGGCGTCACAGAATGTGTCATTGTTGGAAAACACACCTGCATTCTCATGACCCAGCCCGATGATGATCGCCCCGGTCAGGGTGGCCAGATCGATCATGCCCACCGGATTGAACCGCTCCTGTGCGTACCACATCACGTCGCACAGAACCAAACGGCCTTCGGCATCGGTGTTGATGATCTCGACCGTGTCGCCCTTCATCGACTTGACCACATCGCCCGGACGGGTGGCATTGCCCGAAGGCATGTTCTCGACTAGCCCGACAAGGCCCACCACATTGGCCTTGGCCTTGCGCTTGGCCAACGCGCGCATCGTGCCCGCGACAACACCGGCACCGCCCATGTCCATGGTCATGTCTTCCATGCCACCGGCCGGTTTCAGCGAAATGCCCCCTGTGTCGAAAACCACGCCCTTGCCCACCAAAGCCAAGGGCGCATCGTCCTTGTCGCCGCCATTCCAGTGCATCACGACGACTTTGGACGGGCTGGCAGAGCCCTGCCCGACGCTCAGCAAAGTGCGCATGCCCAGTTCAGCCAGCTTGTCCTCTTCCAGAACTTCGACTTCCAGGCCCAGCTCCTGCATCTCGACAAGACGATCGGCAAATTCCGTGGTCGTCAGAACATTTGCGGGTTCGTTGGTCAGATCACGCGTCATCCGCACGCCGTCGGCAATCGCGTATAGCGGTGCAAACTCTGCTTCGGCTTCCTTGGGTTTTGAATGTCCGATCGTAATTGAACCGCTGCCTTCGCTGTCCTTGGTTTTGTGCGCGTTGAAATCATAACTGCGCAGCACCATGCCAAGGGCCAGATTTTCGGTATGCGCCTGATTGCCGACCATCACCAGCATGTCCTTGCCACCTGCGGATTTGGCCAACGCGGCACCAGCCTTGCGGGCCTCGTCGGCTTCCGGGCGGCGCGGCAGCACGACGACGTCCAGCGCTTCGGCCGCCATCCCAGCCGGCCAGGCCATCGAGATAACATCGCCGGTCTTGGACTTTCCGAATTTCTCACTTTCGACAAGCCGCGCCACAGCGCCTTTCGTCAGACGATTGGCCCGACGCGCCGCAGGGTTCATTTTTCCGTCCGACGGAATGATGATGGCCACCCGCCCTTCGGCCTGCGCCATCGCATCCAAGTCAAACTCCTGAAAGCGGACCGGTATCAGACTGCTCATTGCAAACTCCTCGAATTCTGTTCCCCAAGACCTAGCCCGCGCCGCCCGACTTGACCAGATAGCAGTTTTCCCCGCGTTTCAATTGCAGTAAGGTCCCGAAAAAATAACCGGCAGGCTCGGGGGAGAAAGACGTGACACGAGAGGGCAGGCATACGCCGTCGCGCAGGAAGACATGCACGCGCGATTTCGGCCCGTTTTCCGGCGCAAAAGGCTTGGCGGGGGCAGTCTTGTGATCCTCGACCGCTATTTCGCCCGCCGCTTTCTACAGAGCTTTCTGGTCATCGGCGGTATTTTTCTGACCTTGATGATTCTCATCGATCTGATCGAACAGATCCGCCGATTTGACGACGTCGACCTGTCCTTCGGCCAATTGTTGCACCTGACGCTTCTGAACACACCGGCCGCCATTAGTGAAATGCTGCCCCTGCTGGTCATTCTGTCCACCATTGCCTTGTTCGTCGGGCTGGCGCGGACCTCTGAACTCGTGGTGACCCGCGCCACGGGTCGCTCGGGTATCCGCGCACTGGTCGCGCCAGCGGCGCTGGCCCTGATCATCGGTGCGCTTGCGGTGGCATTGCTGAACCCCATCTCTGCGGCCACATCCCAGGAATTCCAACGCCTGTCCGATTCCTATCGCAACAACGGCAGTTCAGCGCTTTCGATCAGCAGCGAAGGCCTTTGGCTGCGTCAATCGGCGGAAAACGGACAGGCCGTCATCCATGCCCGGGGCACCTCGAACGGGGATACGCTGGGCCTGGACGACGTGACCATCATCACCTTTGCGCGCGATGGCAAACCCACCCAGCAGATCGTCGCCGACAGGGCCGTGCTGGAAGACCGAAACTGGGTCCTGTCGCGGGCCAAGATCTGGAATTTGCAGAATGGGCAGAACCCCGAAACCAGTTCGGTGGAGCATGAACGGCTGGAGTTGCCGACCTCGCTGACCCGGCAGCGGATTCTGGACACTCTGGGGCAACAGGATTCAGTGTCGGTTTTTGACCTGCCGCAACTGATCAAGGATCTGCGCGAAGCCGGGTTTTCGACCAAGCAATATGAAGTCTGGTTGCAGGTGCAGCTGGCCCGGCCGTTCTTTCTGGTCTCGATGGTGCTGATCGGGGCTGCTTTCACCATGCGCCACGTTCGGTTCGGCGGTACCGGAATAGCAGTTTTGACGGCCGTACTGCTTGGCTTTGCCATCTATTTCGTCCGCAATTTTGCGCAAATCCTCGGGGAAAACGGACAATTGCCCGTCTATATCGCGGCCTGGGCGCCGCCCTTCGCCGCCATCTTGTTGTCCCTTGGCCTGCTTCTACACGCGGAGGACGGCTGATGCGGAGCATGATTTCCCTGCTGCTGACCAGCGCAATCGCGTTGTCGGCACCGACCGTTCTGGCGGCGCAAACCACGTCGGCCGAGCCTGACCCGCAAGCTGCGCAGTCACAGGCCGAACCCGCCCTTTTGGTTGCCGACAAAGTCTTTATTACACCCGACAGAAAACTGGTGGCCGAAGGCAATGTCGAAGCCTTTCAGGGCGATACCAAGCTGTCAGCCCAACGTGTCACCTATGACCGGGAAACGGGTGAGCTGACGCTCGAGGGACCTATTCGCATTGATCAGGGGGGCCAGTCGACCCTTCTGGCCGATTCCGGACAGCTGGACAGCGGTATCCAAAACGGTCTGCTGATCGGTGCTCGGATGGTTTTCGATCAGCAGATCCAGATTGCCTCGGTTCAGGCGAAACGGGCAGCGGGCCGCTATACGCAATTCAGCAAGGTCTCGGCCACTTCCTGCCATGTCTGCACCAATGGTAAGCCACCCCTTTGGCAGATCCGCGCCCGCAAGGTCACACATGACCAGTTGGAGCGGCAATTGTACTTTGAAGGCGCGCAGCTTCGCGTGCTTGATTATCCGGTATTCTATTTCCCGTATCTGCGCTTGCCGGATCCGACATTGGAGCGCGCAACCGGCTTTCTTGTGCCGTCGATCCGCAGCACCTCACAACTGGGAACGGGGGTTCAGGTTCCCTATTTCTTCAAGCTGGGGGACCACAAGGATCTGACCTTGACGCCGTACTTGTCGGGCAAGACCACGACGCTGGGGTATCGATATCGCCAGGCGTTCGTGAACGGGCGCATTCAGCTTGAAGGGGCCTATACCCGTGATGATGTCCAGCCCGATCAGGATCGCGGTTATCTGTTCGCCAGCGGTTGGTTCAACCTGAAGAACGATTTCCGGCTGACATTCGCTCTGCAAACCACCTCGGACGACGCCTATCTGGCGGACTACGGGCTGCCGGGCCTGGATCGTTTGCGCAGCGAGATAGCGCTGGAACGGATCAAACGCGACACCGCGTTCAAAACAAGCCTGATCCATTACAAAACACTGCGTGACAGTGAAAATCAGGACGAAATCCCATCCCGCGTCTTCGACCTGAATTATGAAAAGCGATTCTTCCCCGGCGCACTTGGCGGCGAGGTTCGGCTGGCTTTCATCGGTCACGCACATGAACGCACCAGCGACGCCGATATCGTTGGCCGTGACCTAGCAAGGGCAACTGTTGATGCCGAATGGTTGCGAAGCTGGACATTTGCATCGGGCCTGCGCGCGGACGCGACACTGGGCGCATCGGTGGATACGTTCAATATTCGCCATGACAGCAACTTTCCCAGCAATGTGACCCGCTCGACGCCGCGCGCGGCGTTGACGCTTCGCTATCCGATGACCCGTCGTGAAAAGACCGGCGCGGTTCAGCTTCTGGAACCGATCGCACAGTTGGGATGGACCCATGTCTCGGACACTGATGTGCCAGATGATGAAAGCACGTTTCAGGAATTCGATCAGGGTAACCTGCTGGCCCTGTCCCGATTCCCTGCGGAAGATCAGCGCGAAGACGGTGCCACCGGGGTCATCGGCCTGAACTGGGCCCGCTATGGTGCAGACGGACAGCAGGCGCTTGTAACGTTGGGTCAGGTGTTTCGGGCGGATGCCGACCGGAATTTCACCCTGACGTCCGGGTTGCAGGGCACCACGTCCGACTTGCTGGTGGCGGGGCAAATCACCACGGCCAACGGTTGGTCACTCGGCGGGCGCGGTCTGATAGACAGCGATTTCAGTTTCGTCAAAGCTGAATTGCGCGGCGCCTGGGCATCCGAGTTTGCCGGCCTGTCCGGAAGTTATATCTGGCAGGAAGAGGATCCGGCGGAAAACATTGCGGATGAAATCTCGGAAATCTGGCTTCTGGGCCGCTATCAAGTCGACCAGAACTGGCTTACGAATGCCGAGGCACGCTATGATCTGAACCAGTCAGAGCCAATCCGGTTGGGGCTTGGTGTAACCTACCAGAACGAATGTGTTCAGGTTAACATGTCCGTAAGCAGACGCTTTACTTCAACATCCACTATTGAGCCTTCGACAGAATTCGGCTTTACCCTATCGCTGACAGGATACGCCCTTGAAGGCGGTGGTAACACATACAAGAGAAAATGCAGTTGATATCAGGTTTCTCCAGGTTTCTTCGTTCCGGTTGGCACAAACCGGTCACGCCGGCACTGGCCGCCGTTTTCCTCGCTTTTTCAGCACCGCAGGTCAGCGCCCAGAGCCTGTTCTCGCCAGCGATCCGCGTGAATCAGGATATCGTCACCTGGTACGAACTGGAACAGCGCCTGCAATTCCTGAATGTTCTGGGCCTGCCCGGCGGCAATGAAGCTGACGTCAGAGAAGCCCTGATCGAAGAAAAATTGCGCAAGCAGGCCATGCGTGAAGCAGGCGTGGAAGCTGCGCCGGAAGCCGTACAACTTGGTATCGACGAGTTCGCCTCGCGCGGGCAATTGTCCACCGAACAGTTCCTGCAACTTTTGGGTGAGGCAGGCGTCGACCCGGAAACTGTCCGTGATTATGTTGCAGATCAGCTGGCCTGGCGCGACTATATCAGCTCGCGCTATCTGTCGCAGGCCCGTCCGACCGAAGACGAGATTGATCGCGCGCTGGGACAGACCGGTGGCGGCGGCCTTCAGGTTTTGCTGTCCGAGATCATCATCCCGGTGAACCCTCAAACCGTTGCACAGACCGAATTGCTGGCGGAAGAAATCTCGCGACTTGAAACTATCGAAGCGTTTTCAGCCGCAGCGGCGCAATATTCCGGAGCGGCTACCCGCAACGAAGGCGGACGTCTGGACTGGCTGAATATCTCCAACCTGCCTCCTGCCTTGCAGCCGGTTATTCTTGGGCTTCAGAACGGTGAGATCACCGATCCCATCAGTTTGCCAAACGCCGTTGCCCTGTTTCAATTGCGCGGATTGCGCGAGGTGGCGACCGCTGCGCCGCGTATTTCCAAGCTAGATTATGCTGCCTATTACCTGCCGGGTGGTCGCAGCGCCGAGACCCTGGCACGGGCTGCCGCCCTGCGGGAGGAGATCGACACCTGCGATGACTTGTATGGAGTCGCCAAAGATCAACCCGTCGAAGTCCTGGACCGCATCGAAGCCAGCCCTTCAGAAGTACCACGTGATTTCGCCGTAGAACTGGCCAAGCTGGATCGCTTCGAGGTGTCAACAAACCTGACCCGTAACAACGGGCAGACGCTGGTGTTCTTGATGCTGTGCAACCGAGTCCGCGACCTGGGCGAAGACACCTCGCGGGCGGATGTCGCGAATGCACTGGCGCAGCAGCGGCTACAGGCCTTTGCGTCCAGCCTGGTAGAGCAGCTGCGGGCTGACGCCACCATTGTTCAGGAATGACACGCCCGATTGCACTCAGCTGCGGTGAACCGGCCGGAATCGGCCCTGAAATCGCGGCCAAAGCGTGGGCCGAGCTGCGCCAAACCTGCCCGTTTTTCTTTATCGGCGATGCCAACCACCTGCCTGCTGGCACGCCTATTGCGAAAATCCAAACCGCTTCGGATGCTGTTGCAGTCTGTGATCAGGCCTTGCCCGTGCTGCAACTGAACTTCCCTGCTGCAAACCTGCCCGGTCAGCCAGACCCAGCCAATGCCCCATCGGTGATCGATGCCATCGAAACCGGCGTCGATCTTGTGAAAGCCGGGGCAGCGGCCGCTCTGTGCACCGCGCCCATTCACAAGAAGGCCCTGATCGACGGGGCCGGGTTTACCTATCCCGGCCATACCGAGTTTCTGGCTGCGCTGTCGGGCACCCGCCGGGTTGTCATGATGCTTGCCAGCGACCAGTTGCGGGTTGTCCCGGCGACAATCCACATTCCCCTGGCGCAGGTTCCCGCCGCGCTGACACCCGACCTGCTTCGCGAGACGATCGAAATCACCACGCGCGGTCTGCGCGACCAGTTTGGCATACAACACCCCCGCATCGCCATAGCCGGCCTGAACCCCCATGCCGGCGAAGGTGGCAAAATGGGCAGCGAGGAGCTTGACTGGATCGCCCCAATGCTGGCCGATCTGAACCCGGAAGATGCGACCCTGACGGGCCCCCACCCTGCGGATACACTGTTCCATGCCGCTGCCCGCGCGCGCTATGACGCGGCGATCGCAATGTATCATGATCAGGCCCTGATCCCGATCAAGACACTGGATTTCGACCGGGGCGTGAACGTCACCCTTGGCCTGCCCTTCATCCGCACGTCGCCAGATCATGGCACTGCACTGGATATTGCAGGGAAAGGCATCGCCAATCCTACCAGCCTGATCGAAGCTCTGAAGCTTGCCCAACGCATGGCACAAGGCTCTTGATCCTTCATCTGGCTGAAAATATCCCCGCCGGAGGCAAAAAATTTCTGGCGCTGCCCCTGCGGCCTGCGTCACGGTAATCGGATCATGAGTGCTATCGACAATCTCCCCCCTCTGCGCGAGGTCATCGCCACACATCAACTCTCGGCGCGCAAATCCTTGGGTCAGAACTTCCTGCTGGACCTCAACCTGACCGCCAAAATCGCCCGTCAGGCTGGCGATCTTGCAGACTGCGACGTACTGGAAATCGGCCCCGGTCCTGGTGGCCTCACCCGAGGGCTCCTGTCCGAAGGCGCACGCAAGGTCGTGGCGGTCGAAAAAGACACCCGTTGCATCGCCGCCCTGAACGATATCGCCGCCGCCTATCCCGGAAGGCTGGAGGTCATCAATGGTGACGCGCTCGAGATCAACCCGCTGGAACACCTGACCCCGCCAATCCGCATCGCGGCCAACCTTCCATACAACGTCGGCACAGAACTGCTGGTACGCTGGCTGACACCCCCGGAATGGCCACCTTTCTGGCAGAGCCTGACGCTGATGTTCCAACGCGAAGTGGCCGAACGCATCGTGGCCCGGCCGGGCAGCAAGGCGTATGGCCGCCTCGCCATTCTTGCCCAATGGCGGGCCGAGGCGCGCATCGCCATGTCCCTGCCCCCCGGCGCCTTCACCCCGCCGCCCAAAGTCTCCAGTGCGGTGGTCCACCTGACCGCCCTGCCCGAACCGCGCTATCCTGCTGACGCCGCGACCCTGTCGCGTGTGGTGGCCTCTGCCTTCAATCAACGCCGCAAAATGCTGCGAGCGTCTCTGAAAGGCATCGCCCCTGATATCGAGGATCGCTTGCGGGCCGCGGGTATCCAGCCCACTGAACGGGCCGAGCAGGTTCCGCTTGAAGCGTTCTGTGCCCTGGCGCGCGAAGTCCAGAACCCCTGATCACAAAAAAGCCCCGAGGCTTGACCTCGGGGCTTTGCAATTTCTGATGCCGGCTTTATTCAGCCGCTTCCGGTGCGTCACCATCCGTTTTGGGTGCATCTTCGGCCGCGGGTGCCGGTTTGGGCTTGCGCGCCCGTGGTTTGCGCGCAGGCTTTTCCTTCTTTTCCGGCGCAGGAGCTTCGGCGCCCTTGCTTTCCGGTGTCTCGACCAGCCCGCTTTCCGGAGCAGCATCCGGTGCGGCGAAATCCATCACGTCCGGCTGAGGCGCTTCAGCGGGATCGGCCTGTCGGGCCGCTTCGCGTTCCTGTCGTTCAGCGCGCTCACGATCACGCTCGGCCTGGCGTTCGCGGTTCTGGCGCTCCTGCTCTTCGCGGCGCGCTTCAATCTCGCGCTGCGCCTCACTCAGCATGCGCAGATAATGTTCCGCATGCTGCTGGAAGTTTTCCGCAGCGACGCGGTCGTTTGCCAACTGAGCGTCACGCGCCAGCTGATTATATTTGTCAATGATCTGCTGTGGCGTGCCACGCACTTTGCCTTCAGGACCCGAGCTGTCAAAAACCCGGTTTACGACGTTACCGCCGGAAGGACGATTGCGGTTGTTCTTGGCCCGCGAGCGGGATTTGGAAGATCTCATCTTACTTTACGTCAGCCTTATCAATGCGCTGTCGCTCAACCCGCTTTTTGCACTGCTCTGAGGCGTTTGCTGTGACGGGACGTCGACTTTTTGGGCTTGGCGTCAGGGGTGCGCTGCAACAGCGTCAACCTCGCCGACTAATCCTGAGTAAACATGTCCTGACCGTGCAGACAAGAGGAATCTCGAATTTTCACACGCTTTTTTACTCGGGGCAGCATTTTTTGGCCTCAGACAACAGTTTCAACCCGGCATCTTCGCGCCGACAACCCGGTCACGCCCGTCCAGATCGGGGATTACGCGAATATCCACCAAACCCGCCGCATCAAACAAGGCAGACACCAGATTTGCCTGTGTCGGGCCAATTTCCACAAGTATTCGCCCGCCTGGCAGCAGGTAATCCGGGGCCGAGGCCGCAATCTGCCGATACGCGCCCAGCCCGTCCCCTTCATCGGTCAGCGCCATGCGCGGCTCATGCTCCCGCACTTCGGGCGAAAGTTTCGCCATTTCGGTTACGGAAATATACGGCGGATTGGAAACAATCAGGTCAAACTGACCCTCAATGTTTTCAAACCAGTTTGACTGCACGATCTCTACCCGCCCCTGTACCTGGTGGAGCACAGCATTGGCGCTGGCCTGAAGACAGGCGGCTTCGCTCAGGTCGGCCCCAAGGCCCGAAGCGCTGGTGCGTTCCGCAAGCAGTGTAATCAGAATGCAGCCCGACCCGACGCCGAGGTCCAAAACATGGTCAAAGGGTTCGCTCAGTGCGGCCTCGATCAGGGTTTCCGTCTCGGGGCGCGGATCCAAAACATCCGAACTGACGCGAAACCTGCGCCCATAGAACTCGCGTTCGCCCAGCAGATGAGACACCGGCACCCGAATGGCGCGCAGGGAAACCAACTGGTCATAGCGTTCCGCGATTTCGGGCTGCAATTCTTCCGGGGCAATCAGTGTCACCCGGCTGGCTTCTATCCGTGCGGCATGGGCCAACAACAGGCGCGCATCCCGCGCCGGGTCATCCACGCCCGCGGCCCTCAAGCGCGCGGTTGCGGCCACCATGGCCTGCGCAGCCGTCTGCACCCCCGTCATTGCGCCATCTCGGCCAGCAACCGGGCCTGATCATCCGCCGTCAGGGCGTCAATCACTTCGTCCAGATCCCCCTGCATCACCTGATCCAGTTTATAAAGCGTCAGGTTGATCCGGTGATCCGTCATCCGCCCCTGTGGGAAATTGTAGGTGCGAATGCGTTCCGAACGATCCCCCGATCCCACCTGGCTGGCGCGATCCGCTGAGCGTTCGCTGTCGATCCGCTGCCGCTCGAGGTCATAAAGCCGCGTTTTCAGCACCTGCATGGCGATCTCGCGGTTGCGATGCTGGGACTTCTCGGAGCTTGTTACCACCAAGCCCGTCGGAATATGCGTGATCCGCACCGCCGAGTCGGTGGTGTTCACGTGCTGCCCGCCTGCGCCGGAACTGCGCATCGTGTCGATACGGATGTCATTGGCGTCTATCTGGATGTCGACATCCTCGGCCTCGGGCAAAACCGCCACGGTCGCCGCCGAGGTATGAATCCGCCCGCCGCTTTCGGTTTCGGGTACGCGCTGCACACGGTGCACACCGGATTCGTATTTCAGCCGGGCAAAGACGTTGTCGCCCTTGATATGGGCCACCACCTCTTTGATCCCGCCCAGATCAGAAGCCTGTTCTTCGATGATCTCGAACTGCCACCCGTGGGCCTCGGCATAGCGTTGATACATACGCAACAGATCGCCCGCGAACAAAGCGGCCTCGTCCCCGCCGGTACCGGGGCGAATTTCCAGCATCGCCGGCCGCGCATCCGCCGCATCCTTTGGCAGCAGCGCCAGTTGCAGCGCGTGTTCCGCTTCGGGGATGCGTGATTGCAGGTCCGGAATTTCCTCTTCGGCCAACTCTTTCATATCCGGGTCGGCCAGCATCGCCTCGGCCTCAGTCAGATCTGCCACCAGCTGGCGCCAGGCCATGATCTGATCGACCACGGGTTTGAGGTCGGAATACTCCTTGGCCAACGCCGCAATATCGCCGCCCGATGCGCCATCCGCCATGGCTGCTTCGAGGTATTGGAAACGCTGGGTGATCTGTTCAAGTCGTTCTTCGGGGATCATCCCGGCGGTGTCTATCATCCGGGGGCTTTGGTCAAGGGCCACGTCATGCTAAGCTTGCCGTCATGAAACGGATTTTGCTTGCCCTTTTGCTGACGTCCACGCCGGTTTTCGCCGATTACATCGGCCCCGACGGCAAGACCCGCGATTGCTATTGCACCGACACATCCGGGTCCCGCATCGAATTGGGTGAGATGATCTGCCTGCAAGTCGACGGCCGAATGTTCACGGCGCAATGTCAGATGTCCCTGAACGTGCCCATGTGGCGCGAGGTGCAGGAAGGGTGTTTATCGTCCGGGTTGCAGAGCGATCCTGTTGATCACTTTGAACAGGATGAGGCGTCCTGAGCGCCGGTAGAACAGTTACATCTGCTCCAACCACCCATCAACCCGTGCCTTGTTCACACCGAAATCCCTGCGCCCAAACCGCAAACGGCCATGGATGCGCAGCGTGTCGCCGTCCTGCTGAACAGTGGTATAGTCGGGAAAACCGATCCATTTCGTGCGGGTGACATAGGTGATCATGCCCTCATCGACCGAACCTGCCAAAACCGAGGTACGCGGCGTGGCGCGGGCGATCCGATCGAGCTTTTGCAACCCTTCCGGGCCGGTTGCAACAACGCGCAGAACGCCACCCGGCAAGTCCTGATCAACCTCTGCAACCGGTGCAATATGCCATTGGGCCGGCGCAGATGGGGCCAGCCGGATGTAAGCGCCCAGCCCAAGCACCAGCGCGATTACTGCCCACAGAACCATCTTTTTCATCCCGCTTTACCCTCTTGCAGAAACCCTATGCGGATCAAGCGCCGGGGCAAGCCGTTCCGGGCCGGTTTACCGTAACGTCACCCCCGGCAGGATGCACAGCATCTCGTAGATCAGGTTGGCTGCCGTCAGGGCCGTGTTGCCGGACGGGTCATATGGAGGTGAAACCTCGACCAGATCACACCCCACTACATTCACACCCTGCAACGCGTGGATCAGTTGCAGCGCCTGCGGCGTAGTCAGCCCGGCAATCTCTGGCGTACCCGTGCCCGGTGCAAAGGCCGGGTCCAGGCTGTCGATGTCATAGGTGACATAGACCGGATGATCCCCGATGATCTTGCGGATCTGAGAGCCTATCTGCGTCAGATTCTGCTGCCACAACTCACAGGCCGGGAACTGGCGGAAGCCCCAATCCCTGGCTTCGGTGAAATCCGAAGCCGCATAGCCCGATCCGCGAATGCCGATCTGAAAGGTCTTGTCGGGGACAATCAGCCCCTCTTCATAGGCGCGGCGGAAGACGGTTCCGTGGGTCTCCTTCTCGCCGAACATCTCGTCATTCACATCCGCATGGGCATCCACATGCACCAGAGCCACCGGTCCATGCTTTGCCGCAATGGCCCGCAGGATCGGCAGGGTGATCGAATGATCGCCCCCCATCGCCACCGGGGTCACGTTCTTTGCCAGGATTGCATCATAGCTTTCCTTGATGATCCTCAGGCTGTCCGCAAGCGAAAAGGTGTTGATCGCCAGATCCCCGATGTCGGAGATTTGCAAGCTGTCGAACGGAGCCGCCGAGGTGGCCATGTTGTAGGGCCTTATCATCGCGCTTTCGCTGCGGATCTGTTTGGGTCCGAACCGGGTGCCCGATCGCCACGAGGTGCCGATATCCATCGGAATCCCCAGAACCGCCACATCCAGCCCCGCCAACGAGGCAGCCTGGGGCAGGCGCATAAACGTATTCGGCCCCGAGAACCGCGCCAGATCATTGCCGCTGACCGGTTGATTGAATTCAGTCATGCGCGTTGTATCCCCATCCCTTCAACTTTCTTTACCCAGCACATACCGGAAGTATGGCTAACCAATGGTTAATACGCATCCAAACGGTTATGTTTTTGCCAGCTTGTTCCACCCCAACAGGCAGACGATCTGCGTCGCCACATGCGCCCCCGCAATCGCCGTGGCGCCGGATGTATCGAACGGCGGAGACACCTCGACAACGTCGCCGCCCTTGATGTTGATCCCGGCGATGTCGCGCAGGATGATCTGCGCCTGAATGGAGCTCAAACCACCCCAGACCGGTGTCCCCGTGCCCGGTGCAAAGGCCGGGTCCAGACCGTCGATGTCAAAGCTCAGGTAGACCGGGCTGTCGCCCAGAATGCCCTTGATCTTCTGCGCCACAGCAGCGGGGCCGGATTCGTAGACCTCGCGCGCGTCGATGATGTTGACGCCCAGCGTGTCCTCGTTGGTGGTGCGGATCCCCACCTGGACCGAGCGTTTCGGATCCACGATCCCCGACTTCACCGCCTTGTAGAACATGGTGCCGTGGTCCACCCGGCTCATGTCGTCGTCGGCCCAGGTGTCGGTATGGGCATCGAACTGCAACAGCGACATCGGCCCGTATTTCTCGGCATAGGCCTTGAGGATCGGAAAGCTGATATAGTGATCGCCCCCCAGCGTAACTGAGGCCACATCCGCCGCCAGAATGGTGCGGATATGGTCGGTCAGCGTGTCTGGAAAGGCGGGGATATTGGCATAGTCATAGGCCATGTCGCCGTAGTCGATGATCGCCAGCTCGCTCAGCGCATCGAAGGGCCAGCCATAAGGCGCATCGGGAGATTGCAGCGCACTGGCCTCGCGGATCGCACGCGGGCCAAGACGGGTGCCCGGGCGGTTGGTCACCGCCTGATCAAACGGCACGCCGGTCACGGCGATGTCGGCACCGGTCAGGTCCTTGGTGTACAGCCGGCGCAGAAACGAGGTCGCCCCGCCAAAGGTGTTTTCGTAGGACAGTCCTTTGAGGTCCGGATTGGTGAATGCCTCATCCACCTGGTTTTTCGCGTCTTCCAGTGCCATTTCGCTCCCCCATCAGCCCAACGGCTGCGCCTTTTCCACGATCCGAGCGAAGAACGATGCCCCCACCGGCGCGATATCGTCATTGAAGTTGTATTTCGGATGATGCAGCCCGGCACCCTCACCCTGACCCAGGAACAGATAGGCCCCCGGCCGCGACTGCAACATGTATGAAAAATCCTCGGCCCCCATGTCGCGGCCCATAGTGTCGACCACCCGCTCAGGCCCCGACACTTCGCGCGCGACGGCCGCGGCAAAGGCAGCCTTTTCAGCATCGTTGATCGTCGCCGGATATCCCACCTGATATTCCAGCCGTGCCTCTACACCGTAAGACGCGGCCTGCCCCTGCACGATCTGCTCCATCCGCTCCATCACCATCTTCTGTACAGAAGGATCAAAGGTCCGCACGGTTCCGTTCAAATAGGCAGTATCAGGGATCACGTTGTTCACCGTTCCGGCGTGGATCTGGGTGACCGAAACAACCAGGTCTTCCACCGCATAGTGGTTGCGGCTTACAATGGTCTGGATTGCCTGCGCAATGCCGCAGGCCGCCATGACCGGGTCGCGGGTCTGATGCGGCATGGCGCCATGGCCGCCGACCCCTTGAATATGAATCTCGAACGTATCCACCGCCGCCATGATCGGTCCCGGCGTGGTATGGAACGTACCTTCCGGGTTTCCCGGATCATTGTGTATTCCATAGACCTCAGAGATATCGAACCGCTCCATGATGCCTTCTTCGACCATCACGCCCGCGCCGCCGCCTTCTTCCTCGGCCGGTTGAAAGATCAGGGCCACGCGGCCGCGGAAATTTCGCGTCTCGGCCAGATACCGTGCCGCGCCCAGCAACATTGTGGTGTGCCCGTCATGCCCGCAGGCATGCATCCTTCCGGGATTCTTCGATGCATATTCGACGCCTGTTTCTTCGGTTATCGGCAGCGCATCCATATCGGCACGCAGGCCAATGGTCGGGCCCTCCCCTTGCCCATTGATGATGGCGACCATACCGGTCTTGGCGATCCCTTCATGCAACTCATCCACTCCGAACTCGCGCAGACGCTCGGCCACAAAGGCGGCGGTCTCGTAGCATTCGAACTCCAACTCGGGGATCGTATGCAGGTGCTGGCGCCACTTGGCCATATCGGCGGCGAAATCGGCAATTCGGTTCACAACAGGCATATGGGGTGGACTCCTGATCCAAGCTGCGGGATGTCTGCATCAGACACCGGAACAAGGGGCTTCGCAATGGCTGAAAATCCGCTGATCCATGATCCAGACGCCGGAATCGAGCGTCTACTAGAAATCATGCGCCGCCTGCGCGACCCGCAATCGGGCTGCCCGTGGGATATCGAACAGGATTTCTCCACCATCGCCCCCTACACGATCGAAGAAGCCTATGAGGTCGCAGACGCCATTGAGCGCGAGGCTTATGACGAGCTGAAGGGAGAGCTGGGCGACCTGCTGTTCCAATCCGTATTCCACGCGCAAATGGCTGAGGAAGCCGGGCATTTCACCTTTCAGGACGTCGTTCGTACCATGTCCGACAAGATGGTCGCCCGTCATCCACACGTGTTCGGCGACGAATCCCGCGATAAATCCGCCGATCAACAGACAAAGGATTGGGAAACGATCAAAGCCGCCGAACGCGCAGGCAAGGAACAGAAAGGCGCACTCGACGGTGTCGCCGCCAACCTGCCCGCACTGTTACGCGCCCACAAGCTGCAGCAACGCGCCGCCCGCGTGGGATTCGACTGGCCAGATGCCAGCCACGTGCTGGCCAAGATCACCGAAGAGGCCGCCGAACTGGAAGAGGCCCGCGACAGCATGGATGCCGACGCGCTTGAGGACGAATTCGGCGATCTGCTGTTCGTCATCGTCAACCTTGGCCGCCATCTGGGCATCGAGCCCGAGGCCGCCCTGCGCCGCACCAATGCCAAGTTCACCCGTCGCTTTGAACAGGTCGAGGCCCGGCTGGCCGAACGGGGAAAGACCCCCTCGCAAAGCGACCTGACCGAGATGGATGCGCTCTGGGACGAGGTCAAAACCGAAGAGCATCGCGCCAACGGCAAACTCCCGCCGGTTGAAGTCATAGCCGCACCCAGAAACGGGTAGACAAGGCACCCGACACTTGCGAGTGTCCCACCTTCACGACCACCGGAGACGCCCATGCCCCCTCGCAAGATCATCATCGACACTGATCCCGGACAGGACGATGCCGTCGCCATCCTGCTGGCGCTGGCCAGCCCGGAGGACATCGAGGTTCTTGGCATCACGGCGGTCGCAGGCAACGTGCCCCTGGAATTGACCGCCAAGAACGCTCGGATCGTGTGCGAACTGGCGGGACGGACTGACATACCCGTTTACGCGGGCTGCGACAGACCGTTGAACCGCCCCCTTGTCACGGCCGAGCATGTGCATGGCAAGACAGGTCTGGATGGCCCGGACCTGCCCGATCCGCAGATGCCTTTGGCCGAGGGCCACGCGGTGGATTTCATCATCGACACCCTGCGCGCTGAAGAACCGGGTACGGTAACCCTTTGCCCGCTGGGGCCTCTGACGAATATCGCGACCGCATTCAACAAAGCCCCTGATATTGTTGATCGGGTGCAGGAAATCGTTCTGATGGGCGGGGCGTATTTCGAGGTTGGGAACATCACTCCAACAGCAGAGTTCAACATTAATGTCGACCCGGAAGCTTCTGATATCGTTTTCAAATCCGGAAGGCCGATTGTGGTCATGCCGTTGGATGTCACGCATAAGGCGCTGGTCACCAAACCCCGCAACGATGCTTTCCGTGCTCTGGGAAACAAAGTCGGAATCGCTGTCGCCGCGATGACCGATTTTTTTGAGAGGTTCGACAAGGAAAAATACGGCAGCGCGGGTGCGCCTTTGCACGACCCTTGCGTGACCGCCTATCTGATCCGGCCCGAGCTGTTTTCAGGCCGTCATGTGAATGTCGAGATTGAAACCCAGTCCGAGCTGACAATGGGCATGACCGTCGCCGATTGGTGGGGCGTAACCGACCGCGCGCCCAATGCGCTGTTCATTGGGGAAATCGACGCCGACGGCTTCTTCAATCTTTTGACGGAAAGGCTGGCCAGATTATGAGCGCCGCCCTGCGCCTGGCGCGCCCCGAAGACCTGGATCGTCTGATGGCACTGGTCACCGCCTTCCATACCGAGGCCGGATTGACGCAAGACCCGGACCAGACCCGAAATGCTCTGACACCCCTGCTCGAGGGTATTCCCCATGGCTGTGTCTATTTGATCGGCCCCGGACGGGCGCCGTTGGGCTACATCATTTTGACCTTCGGCTGGTCCGTCGAATTCGGCGGGATGGACGGTTTCGTGGACGAAATCTATATCCGACCCGCTGTTCGCGGCCGCGGCATCGCGACCGAAGTTCTGCTGGCACTGCCCAAAGCTTTGTCCGAAGCCGGGCTGACTGCCCTTCATCTGGAAGTCGACCGACACAACGAAGCCGCTCAGAAAATCTATCTGCGCACCGGGTTCAAACCACGCGACAGATATATGCTGATGAGCAAGTTGCTTTAACGAGACTCGCCGCGGAAGATATTGGCCGGGTTCATGTCCTGTACCGGGTCATTCGCCGAGACCGGGTCTCCGGTAATTGGGTAGGTTCCCGGACCCGCGCAGGCGGAAAGAACTGTGACGGAAGCTGCTGCGATTACCAGAAGGAATTTGGATACAGACATCGTGGTCTCCTTTCTGCAATGCATCCAGATTAGATCACGTGCCTGTGATTTACTTAGTAACAAGTTCACACATAATGTGATTTTTGCATTCTTTTTTGATACAAAAGGGCCATTGCAATACGCCTGCGAAACAAAAACCATTGAAATGATTGCGTAATCCGGATCACACCTCTTTCGCGAAAAGATCGAAGATTTCTTGAAAACTTTCAACTTCAACTGCAAGCAGGCCCGGCAATTTAAAACCCAAAGAAGGATCGAACCAGAAAGGTTCAATCAAGGGTGGATAACACCTGAAGCCGTGTTTCCCGCCGCAACCTATACCGCGATCGTCCGGAAGACGCCGGTTCAGGGCCCAAGAATCGCTTGGATCCAAGAGTTCCGAAGGGTCAACAGCACCAATTGATCCGTCACGCGGATTGCGGCACGTGCAGCGGAACGACCGCTTGGTGGATCAGAGACCCGCACTTTGAAAAAGGGGGCCGTTGGCCCCCATTCCATGCTTATTTCAGGATCGACGCGCCGGCGTATTCGGCCACTTCACCCAGCGACTCCTCGATCCGGATCAACTGGTTGTATTTCGCCAACCGGTCCGATCGCGCAAGCGAGCCGGTTTTGATCTGACCACAATTGGTCGCCACGGCCAGATCGGCAATGGTGGCGTCCTCGGTCTCGCCTGAACGGTGCGACATCACGTTGGTGTAGCGCGCGCGGTGCGCCATATCGACGGCGCGCAGGGTTTCCGTCAGCGAGCCGATCTGGTTCACCTTGACCAGCATCGAGTTCGCACAGCCGCGCTCGATCCCTTCGGCCAGACGCACAGGGTTGGTCACGAACAGGTCATCACCCACCAGTTGCACCTTGTCACCGATGGCGTCGGTCAGCGCTTTCCAACCCTCCCAGTCATCTTCGGACATGCCGTCTTCGATCGAGATGATCGGATAGTCATTGACCAGCGCTGCCAGATAAGCCGCGTTCTCGTCCGAGGTCAGGCTCGTGCCCTCACCCGAAAGAACGTATTTGCCGTCTTTGTGATACTCGGTTGCCGCGCAATCCAGCGCCAGGTGGATTTCCTCACCCGGCTTGTAACCTGCTTTTTCGATGGATTTCAGAATGAAATCCAATGCTTCACGGGTCGAGGCGATGTTGGGGGCGAAACCGCCCTCGTCACCCACACCGGTCGCCAGACCCGCGCCTGACAGTTCCTTTTTCAGCGTGTGAAACACCTCGGACCCCATGCGCACCGCTTCGCGAATGTTCGCGGCGGCGGTCGGCATGATCATGAATTCCTGAATGTCGATCGGGTTGTCGGCATGCTCGCCGCCGTTGATGATGTTCATCATTGGAACCGGCAGAACCCGCGCCGAGGTGCCGCCCACATAACGATAAAGCGGCTGGGTGGTGAAATCCGCCGCTGCCTTCGCCGTGGCCAGCGAGACACCCAGAATCGCGTTTGCGCCCAGACGGCCTTTGTTCTCGGTGCCGTCCAGCTCGATCATGGCCTGGTCAATGGCCACCTGCTCGGTCGCGTCAAAGCCCACCAGTTCTTCGGCAATCTCGCCGTTCACGGCGGCAACGGCTTCCAGAACGCCTTTGCCCATATAGCGCGCCTTGTCGCCATCGCGCTTTTCTACCGCCTCATAGGCACCGGTTGACGCGCCCGAGGGCACGGCCGCGCGGCCCATGGTGCCGTCTTCCAGAATCACGTCAACTTCGACCGTCGGGTTGCCCCGGCTGTCCAGAATTTCGCGTGCGTGGATGTCGATGATGGTGCTCATGAAGCCTGTTCCTGTGACTGCGGTCGGTTGCACGCGTCATAGCAGCAACCGGCCAAAAGTAAACCGGTTCCGTTAACGCTAACACGCATATTGCGGGACATTTAGGGCTAACAGTCCGCTGTTTGCGCCAACAGGGTCAGGCAGGGGCCAATTCGCGCGCCAGACGCCGTTCGCGGACAAAGGTATAAAGGCCCGAACCGATGATCAGGGTCGCCCCCGCCAGTGTCAGCACATCAGGACGTTCACCGAACACCAGCATTCCAGCGAGGATCGAAAACACCAGACGCGTGTACCGGAACGGCATCAGGGCCGAGGCTTCGCCCACTCTCATCGCAGTGACAATGCCGTAATACCCCAGAACGCCAAATCCGATCGCCCCCGCATAAGGGCCCGTTTGACCGGCTTGAACCGGCACGAAGGATGCCCCGGACATGACCATCAGAACCAGGCCGGCCAAAGCCACCGCAATATAGGCCTGCATCGCAACAACGGATGAAGCCACGCGTGGGTCCAGCTTGCGGGTAATCAGATCGCGCGCCGCAATGGCGACCACGGACAACACCACAAAAAGAGATTCGGGCCGAAAACCTTCTATCCCCGGGCGGATGATCATCAGAACACCGACAAAGCCGACACCGATCGCGCTCCAGCGACGCCAGCCGACCTGCTCTCCAAGAAACAGGGCCGCCCCCATGGTGACGACCAGCGGCATGGCCTGAAACACGGCCGCAACGGTGGACAGGTCGATCAGAGACAACGCCGTCACGAACGCCACCGCGCCAAAGCCTTCGGTCGCTGCGCGGATCAATGGCAGGGTTTTCCATGCCACGGGGTCAAGGATCCGCTTGCGGGTGACCACTGACATCGTGGCGAACACGAGCCCGCAAAACACGCCCAGAAACACCATGATCTGCCCTGTCGGCACAGAGCCGGACAGGAGCTTGATGAACATGTCCTCAAGTGCAAAGGCCGCCATCGACCCGATGAGCAGCAGGATGCCGTTTACGTTGTTCATTTGCGCGTCCGTTGGAAAGGGCACATCTGGTGCCTGTAGATGCACAACAACCTCAACCAACGGCATCTGGCAAGACAATTCCCGTCACGCCTGATGAATTAAAGTGAGGGCATCAATCGCGTTTCGTGATGGGTCAGTCCTTTTCCAGCGGGACGCCATACAGCTCCAACCGGTGCCCCTTCAGCTTGTACCCAAGCTTCGCGGCGATTCTTTCCTGCAGGGCTTCGATCTCGGGGTCGACGAATTCAATTACCTCTCCTGACTGCATGTCGATCAGGTGGTCGTGATGATCGCGCTCGGCGTCCTCGTACCGGGCCCGTCCGTCGCCGAACTCAAGGCGTTCCAGAATACCAGCCTCTTCGAACAGTTTGACCGTGCGATAGACCGTTGCAATGGAAATGCCTTTGTCCACGGCAGACGCCCGCGCATAGAGTTCCTCGACATCCGGGTGGTCGTCGCTCTGTTCCAGCACCTGCGCGATGACCCTTCTTTGACCGGTCATGCGCAGCCCCTTGGCTTCACAACGCCCAATAATCGTTTCCGACATGATGCCCCTCAGACTTGCTCGGGTGTCTGTCTTAATATGTCTGCGCAGGTTTCGCTACAGGGATTTCACCTTTTGCGACCTTCTGATCTGGCGCGCGTCAGATCGGCCCAGACCGGCAGGTGATCAGATGCGATATGCGCGGGACGTGTGTCGTGAACACCGTGCGCCACGGCCTGTATTCCGCTGCCCAGCGCGATCCGATCCAGCGCGCCCAAAGGCTGCGCGGCGGGAAAACTTGGTCTGGGGGGCAGAAACCGCATTTCGGGGACCAGATGATCCAGAACTGGCTGACGTGACCACTCGTTGAAGTCACCGGCCCAAACAGTCGGCATCTGGTCCATGTCCCAATCGTCCCGCCGAATGTGTAAAATCTGCTGTCGCCGCGACGCTGGCAGCAGTCCCAGATGCATACCCATCACGCGCAATGGCCCGATATGGGTGTCGAACTCGACCCGAACCGCCCCGCGCGGCTCCAGCCCCGGCAACTCGTGATGCCCTTTTCGGCGGACCGAGATCCCCTCTCCGCGCCAGATCACCGCGTTGCCGTGCCAGCCCAGACTTCCCGCGCCGCCCAGATCGACGATCTGCCATCCCGCCTCGTCCAACATGAAATGCGGCAGCGCGGCCGGACGGGGCGGCAGGCGCTTGTCGGCCTCCTGCAACACCACGATATCCGCTTTCATGTTTTCGATGACTTGCAGAATACGGTGGGGTTGACGCCGGAAATCCAACCCGACGCATTTCTGAATGTTGTAGCTTGCGATACGCAGCGTGGACGAAGTTGGCATGAGGGCTTGACCAAATGAATAGACCCTAAAGTGCCATGCCTGACGTGAGGCGCAACCCCTGTGCTTGGTTTCCTGCTGCGACAATTCCGATACGACACCCGCCCCTGACAATCTGCCTGCTACTTCGGCGATTGAATCCTGGCTGACATCAAAGCGAAGGTTCCGCTTGATCCCCGGCCCTGCAACGCTCTATCCCGATGCGGTGACGACAACGCATCGCAGCCAAAGCGGGGCCCGCATGAGCCTGAGCCAGACCCAACCCGACAACAGCACCCGGGCCAGTATGGTTTTGGTGACAGGCGGCGCGCTGTGGGGCCTTTATTGGATTCCGGTGCGGTTTTTCTACGATCAGGGCCTGACCGGCCCGTGGTCAGGGATCGCGATGTACTGCGCGGCCCTGATTGCGTTGATCCCCTTTGTCTGGCCCGACAGGCGCATGCTGGCCCGGCAATGGCGCGATCTGATGCTCAGCGGAATGTTCACAGGGGCTGCATTCAGCCTGTATTCGATCAGCCTTGTTTACACCGACGTCGTCCGCTCGATCCTGTTGTTCTATCTCACTCCGATCTGGGGCACGATTCTGGGCGTCGTATTTCTGAAAGAACGCCTGAGCGTGATGCGCCTTATGGGCCTGATCTGCGGGCTTGGCGGGCTGTTTGTCGTGCTCGGAGGCGCCGGATTCGTGCCATGGCCGCAGAACTTGGGCGACTGGTTGGCGCTGGCATCGGGCATATGCTGGGCATTGGGCACACTGGGCCTTTACAAGGCTGGCAGCATGACCATCTCGGGTCAGGTCTTTGCCTTTGTGATTGGCGCGTTGTTGCTGTCGCTTGTCAGCCTGCTGATGCTTGGGGGCCAAACCCTGCCGAACATCACAAGCGAAGAGTCGATCCGCATAGCGGGATACGCGTTGCTGTCGGCCTTTTATGTCCTGCCCATGATCTACATGACCATCTGGCCAGCAACCAAGCTGTCCCCCGCAAAGGTCGGCCTGCTGCTGATGAGCGAGGTTGTCGTTGGCATCGCGTCGGCCGCCGCCTTGTCAGGAGAACCATTTGGCCTGCGGGAATTTCTGGGCGCCACCCTGATCGTCAGCGCTGCGGTGTTGGAAATCCTGAGGAAATAGACGCAGGCCTCGCGTCACGTCCCGCAGAATGTTGCATGAACCACCTCATTTTCGGCCGGAGGACGCCTCAGGTCTTCCGCATCCCATTGATCCTCGTACGGTTGCGCCAACACGGCGTTCAACCGGTCGAAGGGCGCATAGTCGCCATGCACCGCCGCCTGGATCATCTGTTCGATCCGGTGATTGCGCGGAATGAATGCGGGGTTTGCGGCGGTCATCACCTCCTGTGGCGCCGCTTCGCGCGCCAACCGTGCGCGCCAGTCTTTTTCCCAGGTGTCAAACGCTGCCGGGTCAAGGAACTGATCCCGCGCCGTGCCGTCGCCCAGCGCCCGGAAGCTATTGGTGAAATCCGCCTGCCCCTCGGCCATGCGCTTCAGAAGATCGGTGATCAGTTCCTGATCGCCCTCGTCTGCGGTTGCCAGTCCGATCTTCGCCCGGAACCGGGACAACCAGTTCTGTTGCAGCAGGTCCGGCATCGCGTGGACGATCTCGGTCGCCTCTTCCACGGCGGCCTCTTTGTCGTCCATCTGCTGGATCAAGGACGTTGCCAACTGTGCGAGGTTCCACACCGCGATATCGGGCTGGTTCGAATAGGCATAACGACCCATCCGGTCGATCGAGCTGTAAACGGTGTTGGGGTGATACGTATCCATGAACGCACATGGGCCATAGTCAATGGTCTCGCCCGCGATCGAGCAGTTGTCGGTATTCATCACCCCATGGATGAACCCCACGCTCATCCACTGTGCAATCAAACCGGCCTGCGCATCGCGCACCGAACGTAACAGGCCCATCGGCCCTTCTGCCTTGGGATAATGCCGCGCAATGGCATAGTCCGTCAGGCGCTTCAGGCTGTCCATCTGCCCGCGCGCGGCAAAAACCTGAAATGTCCCCACCCGCAGATGACTGGATGCAACCCGGGTCAGAACCGCTCCGGGCATCGGGCCCTCGCGAAAGACGGTCTCGCCGGTTTCCACGGCTGCCAAGGCGCGTGTGGTCGGAATGCCCAGGGCATGCATCGCCTCGGATATCACATATTCCCGCAGCACCGGCCCCAGCCAGGCCCGGCCATCGCCCCGGCGGGAAAACGGCGTAGGGCCCGAACCTTTCAGCTGGATGTCCCGGCGCACCCCGTCCGTTCCGACCGTCTCGCCCAGCAACACCGCACGTCCGTCGCCCAACTGCGGGTTGTACTGCCCGAACTGATGCCCGGAATAAAGCTGTGCGATGGGCTCGGCACCTTCGGGAATACTGTTTCCCGCAAAGGCTTCGGCCATGTCCTCGACGTCTCCGGGCGAAATCCGCAGCAACTTGGCCAGATCATCGTTGAACGCAATCATCCTTGGCGCGCGCACGGGAACCGGTGGCTGCCGTGCAAAGAACGCATCCGGCAGACGGGCATAAGAGTTATCGAAGGGGATTTTCAGGGTCATGTCGTAAACATATCCCTCGGACGCATGAATACCATAGCGGATCACACCGGCCCGTGCATAATCGCACCCAAACACGAGGAACCACATGACCGCACAAGAGATTATCGACCGCTTGAACCTGCAACGGCATCCCGAAGGTGGTTGGTACGCCGAGACATGGCGCGCCGAAAACGAAGGTCGCCCCACCGGCACCTGCATCTACTTCCTGTTGCAGAAAGGCGAAAGCAGCCACTGGCACCGCGTCGATGCGACCGAGATCTGGCTGTACCATGCCGGCGCACCGCTTGTCCTGTCGCTCAGCGCAACGGACCAAGGTCCCGCCACCGAACATGTGCTGACCCCCGATCTTTCCGCTGGCGCACCACAATTGATCGTCCCGGAAGGCCATTGGCAAGCCGCCCGCAGCACGGGTGATTACACGCTGGTCAGTTGCACGGTCTCGCCCGGTTTCCAGTTCGAGGGGTTCGAACTGGCTGCACCGGGCTTCGATATCCCCAAGGCGTGAATGTTTACATAACGATCCCTGAAAAGGTCAGTTTACAGACGGTTGCCCATTGATCATTCTGTACACGCAGCCACAGGCGACGGAGTAACGAGTGAGTATGAAGCAGGTCCTGCTGACTGTCTTGTTCTTGTGTCAAAGCGCAGCATTCGCCAGCGCAGAGCCCGCTTGCGCCGAGGCCCGTCCTGCATCCGATCTGACTGCGCCAGAGCTGACCGGGGAAGAAACAGCTGAAGATGCTGACCCGACCGTGACAGTCGAACCTGCGGTGCTGGTTTCCAGGCGTCCTGCCCTGCGACCCTGCAAGTTTCGGCAATTCGAAGCGGGCCGTGAACGAATGCAGGCGCGGGGCGCCGTGTGCGGCGACTGGACCATTCTGGGCGAAACACGCAAGCCCGTCGCCGGAAAGGCCCGCGGATGCGGGATCACGAACCCGGTTCGCGTTTACAAAATCTCTGATATCGCACTCAGCCAATTCTCATTGATGGATTGCCAGACAGCGGTCACGCTGAAAACGTGGATCGAAAACACGGCCAAGCCAGCCTTTGCCGATATGGGCGGCGGGCTGAAGGGGATGCGGATCGTTGGCCACTATGCCTGCAAGACCCAGAACAACCAGCCGCGCTCACGCATCTCGGAACATGCGCGCGGAAGGGCGATCGACATATCGACCTTTGTTCTAAAGGACGGAACACAGATCACGGTCCGGGACGGGTGGAACAAGGCGCAAGGCGCTGTTTTGCGAAAGCTGCACGATGGCGCCTGCGGCATATTCGGAACCGTGCTTGGCCCGGACGCCGACCGCTATCACGTCGGGCATTTCCATTTTGACACAGCCCGCCGCAAGGGCGCTCCGGTGTGCCGATGAACCTTCGCGTTGCGCCTCTACTTGTCGCTTCGGCTTTTGATCAACAAATTGATCAGCGGTACCAGCAGCGTCGCTGCCGATCCCAAAGGGTTCGATCCAATGCTCTTAACCGCCTGCACAACCTCTTTGGCCTCTGCGGTCATCTCCTCCAATTCGTCTTCAATATCCGCTATGGCCATATCGCGCACCTCGACGGCCGGTGCGACTTCGTCGTCGATATTTCGGCGTTTTGCAATCAGCACCATAAGCCCGGCAAAAACGATGTTTCCAAAGGCCAACAGCGCCGCCGCCGATGCTGGTGACATCGAGCTTTGAAACGCCAAGAACAAGGAGACATTCAAAAGCACCACCGCCGACAATGCCGCGATGCCCGCGATGCCCATCAGTATGGTCTGTTGCTGCACCACCCCAAGACGGCGGCGCGCAATCAAACGTTCGGTCCGATAGATCGTAACCAGGTTCTTGCTCAGTCTGCTCATAACCTGCCTCCTAGCCCTGCGCGCGCCCAACGACATACCCAAGCGAAAAGGCAATCAGCAACGCCGTGATCGGATAGTCTTTCTGAAGCCGACCGAACTCCTCGACAACGTCATGTCCCAAGGACTGAACCTGGCTCAGGTCGATCCCGTGGTCTTCCAGCAGCTGCCGGATTTCATCCGACGATTTGGTACCCTCAGGCGGATCTTCGGAACCCGCTTCCTTTTCGGCCTGCGCCTCCAACGTCGCATTCCGCTTCCGCAACTCCTCCAACTCGGCCTCGAGCTCTGCCTTGGTCGCCATGCTGCCATGTCCCTGATCCATCGGTCCGGGCAATCGTCGCACAAAGAGTTGTTTTTTTGAACTGTTTTCGGATCGGGTTATCCGACCGGGTCCATCGACACCGTACTGACGACCCCGCCACCGACAAGCGCCTGAACGCCGGTGGTTCCAGGACAAGAGGTCGGCAACCCTCGCGCGACGCGCACCGCCAGATAGGCAAAGGCCTGCGCCTCAAGCATGTCGCCGTCCAGCCCCACCGCCTCAACCGGTTCGACCGGGCAATCCAGCGACACGCGCAACATCTCCATCAGCACCGGGTTGCGCCTGCCGCCCCCGGTGACCAACACACAGGACGGAGGTTTCGGACAGTGCTCCATCCCCTGCACAACAGCTGCGGCGCACATACCGGTCAGAGTCGCCACCGCGTCAGCGTCATTGAGTTCCTTGACCAAACCGATCATTTCCGAAAAATCGTTCCGGTCCAGGGATTTCGGCGGCATGCGAGAAAAATACGGCTCGGCCAGAAACAGCTCCAGCGCGCCCATTTCCACCGTTCCATCGCGCGCAAGCGCCCCGTCACGGTCCATCGGAAGCCCCAGCCGGGCCTGCATCAGATCATCGACCGGCGCATTGGCCGGGCCTGTATCAAAGGCCAGCAACGCACCGGGCGCTTCGGGGCCCTCGAACGCCGGGTCCACATAGGTCAGGTTGCCGACCCCGCCCAGGTTCAGGAAACACAGCGGCCGGTCCGCACCGAACCATTTGGCACAGGCGAAATGAAAGAAGGGCGCAAGCGGAGCCCCCTCGCCCCCCATCGCCACATCGTCGCTGCGGAAATCCCAGACCACCGGGCGCCCAAGGGCCTGCGTCAGCCCCAGCCCGTCACCAACCTGCAAGGTCCCGCGCCCGCGCGGCTCATGCGACAGCGTCTGTCCGTGAAAACCGATCAGATCCACATCCTCGAACTCGGACAGTGCTTCGGCATGGGCGATTGTCACCATCTCTGCCGCCGCATCGACCTGGGGTCCGTGCCACTGGCCCAGCGCGGCGCGCAACACGTCGCGTTCCGCATCCGAATACGCGCGGTATCCACTTTCCCCAAACCCGTAAATCGAATGCCCGTCGGTTTCCACCACCGCGGCATCAACCCCGTCCATGGATGTGCCGGACATTGCGCCCAAAGCCCGGAGCTTTCCGTATTTCGCGATGGTCTGGCCCAAGCCTGCCTCCTGAATTGGCTGTGTCTTTCGCCGCCTCCGGGTCCGGGATTTCACCTTTGGGTTGCAGCCCGGTCAACGTGCCTTCTGTTGGGGCGAAAAGGCAAGCGTTCCGGACCGGCCCGGCAATTTTTTTCTCAAGGCGCGTGTCTCGATCGACACCCTCCACCGCACCCCGCGCCCGAGGTGAAAAGGTGGCTTTTCCTCCCACGCGCTGCCGCCTATACAGTGCCCCGCAACATTAACCCAAAGGGCACGATATGACCTACCACCCCAAATCGGATTTCATCGCCACGATGATCGAGCGCGGCTTTCTCGCCGACTGCACCGATTATCAGGGCCTTGACGACGCGCTGATCAGTGGGTGCAAACCGGCCTATATCGGCTTTGATGCCACGGCCAAGTCGTTGCATGTGGGCAGCCTGATCCAGATCATGATGCTGCGCTGGTTCCAGAAAACCGGTCACCAGCCGATCACCCTGATGGGCGGCGGAACCACCAAGGTTGGCGACCCTTCGTTCCGCGCGGATGAACGCCCCCTGCTGGGACCCGAACAGATCGACGAAAACATCGCGGGCATCAAAAAGGTGTTCTCGGCTTACATCGACTATGACACAGAGGCCGAGAACAAAGCGTTGATGCTGAACAATGCCGAGTGGCTGGACGACCTGAACTACCTCGATTTCCTGCGCGACATCGGGCGTCATTTCTCGGTCAACCGGATGCTGAGCTTTGAATCGGTGAAATCCCGACTGGACCGTGAACAATCACTGTCCTTTCTCGAATTCAACTACATGATCCTACAGGCCTATGACTTCCTGGAACTGAACCGCCGCTATGGTTGCTTGCTTCAGATGGGCGGCAGCGACCAGTGGGGCAATATCGTCAACGGGATCGACCTGACCCGCCGCGTGCTGGATCACGAGATCTACGGCCTGACCTCACCCCTGCTGACCACCAGCGACGGCAAGAAAATGGGGAAATCTCAGGATGGCGCGGTCTGGCTGAACGCTGACATGCGTTCGCCCTACGAGTTCTGGCAATTCTGGCGCAACACGACCGACGCGGATGTCGGGCGGTTCCTGAAGCTATACACCGAAATGCCGGTGGACGAGTGCGATCGTCTGGGCGCGCTGCAAGGGTCCGAGATCAACGAGGCCAAGATCCGTCTTGCCAACGAGGTGACAACTCTGGCCCATGGTGCGCAGGCCGCGGCGAACGCCGAAGCCACTGCGCGCGAAGTCTTCGAAAAGGGGGGAGTTGGGGACGATTTGCCATCGTTTATACTCGAAACGAGTTCATTGAAACTTATGCCCGGAGTCGCATTGGGCAAAGGTAGCGAAGAAATGTACTGCTCTGCCGCCACCCTATTTGTTGAAGCCAAGCTCGCCAAGTCCGGAAAGGACGCAAAACGCTTGATCTCAGAAAAGGGCGCTCTGGTAAATGATGTTGCAGTAAACACAGATTTCCCGTTTGTCTCCGTGTCAGAGTTGAAGAAACCTACAAAACTGAGCGCAGGCAAAAAGCGCCACGCGCTGGTTCAGCTGGGCTGACCCGGCAAGGCTGAAAGACACGAAACTGCAACGGCCACCCAAACGGGTGGCCGTTTTTCATTCAGTAAGCCGTGCTTATCTGCGTTCTTTTCCGCCGCCACGACCGGGCCGGTCGCCACTTTCGTCATTGTTGGCGTTATGACCGCGGCCCGGGCTGCTGCCTTCACCGCCATTGCCATGGCCGTTGTTGCCCTTACCACCACCTTTACCCTTGCCGCCTTTACCTTCGCCTTTGCCTTCACCACCGCCGGATTCACCACCGCCACCGGATTCACCTCCACCGCCGGATTCATCACCGCCACCGGATTCGCCACCGCCACCGGATTCACCTCCACCGCCGGAGTCACCTCCACCGCCAGATTCACTTCCGCCGCCGGATTCACTTCCTCCACCGCCGGACTGGCCACCTCCATTGTTTTCGCTTTCTTCAGACGCGCCGCTGGGGCCACTTTCACCGCCTCCGACAGCTCCACCAGCATTGGCAAATCCAGACCCACCGGGTTCAGAGCCGCGGCTTTCACCCCGATTTTCTGCGGAACCAGACAGGCTTGCCGTCGGCAAATCCGTCAGCAACGCGGCCAGCCCCGGGCATTGCGCCCCGGCTACACTCAAAGTTGTTTCAAAGTCGGCCCGCTTTTGAAGCCTGTCCAGAAAACTCGGGGTTACCTGCACACAATCGCACAACCCGGCATAGTCCCCCGCGTTGGCAAGAGTCCGAGCCGTTTTCCAGTTGCAGGTTTCCGGTGCAGCAGCAGCATCGCCAACCATCACCATTCCAAAAACGGGCACAGCGACAACTGCACCCAGTATGTGTTTCGTACTTATTACCATAACAGATCCTCCTGGCGGAAAAACACACAAAGGCGCCGAGTTCTTCGCTCACGAACAGGCGCGTTTTCGTGAAGTCGGCATTAAGTATTGTTGAGGATCGGCCGAAACATCGGGGCCAAGGACCTTACCCGCCAACCAGGATCCTGCTTTCTCAAATTTGTGGACACTGACCCCAAAATGCAGTTATTGAACAAGTGTTCATATCCTTGGGAGGAGTTCACCATGCACCTGTCCACCACTGCCGCCCTCATCACCGGAGGCGCGTCCGGTCTGGGCGAAGCCACAGCACGCCACTTCGCCTCGGAAGGCGCGCAGGTCACCATTCTGGATCGTGATGCAGATCGCGGCGCACAGGTCGCCGCCGAGATTGGCGGGCATTTCGTGCAAACGGATGTGACCGACCAAGAGTCGGTGGCCGCAGCCGTGCGCCATGGCATGGACAAGATGGGCAAGATCACGGCCACGGTGAATTGCGCAGGTATCGCCTATGGTATCAAGACTGTCGGCAAGGATGGCCCACACCCTCTGGATGCTTTCCAGCGTACAATCGACATCAATCTGGTTGGCACCTTCAACGTGTCCCGGCTGGCCGCTGTCGAAATGGCAAAGAATGAACCCGAACCAGATGGGGCACGCGGGGTGATCATCAACACCGCCTCGATCGCTGCGTTTGACGGGCAAAAGGGTCAGGCGGCCTATGCGGCCTCGAAAGGCGGTGTCGTGGGCATGACGCTGCCGATGGCCCGCGACCTGGCCTCGACCGGCATTCGCGTCATGACCATCGCGCCGGGCATTTTCATGACCCCGATGCTGGCGGGCCTGCCCGAAGAGGTGCAACAACAGCTTGCCGCCGACGTCCCGAACCCTGCCCGCCTTGGCGATCCGCAAGAATTCGGAAGACTGGCCGGCTTCATCGTCGAGATGGGCTATCTGAACGGTGAGGTCATCCGCATCGACGGTGCCCTGCGTATGCGCTAAACCGGGGCTCATGACCGAGCGGCAGAAAATGGAAGCGGGTGAATGGTATTGCTGCCTTGACCCGGAACTGGATGCGCTTCGCGCCGAAGCGCGCCGGGCCGTTCATGCCCATAACACATGCCCGCCGGATGCCCGTGGGGCCATCGCGCCGGAACTGGATGCGCTTTTTGCGGGAGTTGGACGGGATTGCTTTCTCGAAGCTCCGTTTCACTGTGCCTACGGAATAAACCTGTCGTTGGGAGACCGCGTGTTTTTCAACGCAGGCTGTGTCGTGCTCGACACCGCGCCGGTGATGATTGGGAATGACACGATGCTTGGGCCTGCGGTGCAGATCTATTGCGCCGAACACGCGAAAGATCCTGTCTTGCGCGCTCGGGGCCTCGAAGTCACCCACCCAGTCAGGATCGGCGAAAACGTCTGGATCGGCGGGGCGGCGATCATCATGCCGGGCGTTACGATCGGCGACAATGCCATCATCGGAGCGGGCAGTGTGGTGACAAAAGACGTTCCCGCCGGCGAGACCGTGGTTGGAAACCCTGCCCGGCCTATACGCGCCCACCGATAGCCCTGCTCTTCCCCCAATCCGCCAGGGCCTTGTTCGCGGGGCGCAGCGCCTGTTTTTTTTCAGGCAGCGCCGGGTAAACGTGTCCCCAAGGGCGCGCGCGCCCGGGCAAGGGTGGATTTTGACCGCGCCGAACTCAAAAGTGTCATCGCCTGCACCGAAGAAGAATGCACCCAAAACGACCCCAATGTGGTTGCGACACATCCCGGTGTCGTTGCCTTCCATGCAATTTGGAACAGCCGCGAACCGTCGCAGACGCATTTGAACGCGCTTCATCTCGCCAGTTGCATAAAAATGCTCGACGGGTTCGCAGCCGAAGCAAGCTGAACGAATTGACGCGGATCCGCTGATCCGGTCCCCGGCAAAACCGAAGCAGCAGGCGAACTCCGGTCTTGAGCAGCTTTTTCCGCGCCGTTTGATAAGGCGGGCGCAGTTGGCGTCTACTCAGCCTGGGCTTTCTCTTCCAGTGTCAGCCATTCCTCTTCGGCCGCCGACAACTTGTCTTGCCGTTCGACAAGCGCCTCGGTCGCTTTCTGGAACTTGACCGGCTCGCGGGTAAACAGCTCGGGGTCGGACATCAATTCTTCGAGCTTTGCAATCTCGGCCTCCAGCCGTTCAATCTCGGCCGGCAGCTTTTCCAGCCGGTGCTTTTCGGAAAAGGACAATCCCGATCTGGCTTTTGCTTCCTGCTTCACCTTCGGCTTGGAAAGCTTTGTTTTTCCGTCTTTTTTTTCGGAAACTTCGCCCCGCTGCGCAATATAGTCGGACCAGCCGCCGGCATAGACGGTCGCCCGCCCGTTGCCTTCCATCGCGATGGTCGTCGTTGCAACGCGGTCCAGAAAATCCCGGTCGTGGCTGACCAGCAGAACCGTTCCATCGTAGTCGTCCAGCAGCTCCTGCAACAGATCCAGCGTTTCGACATCCAGATCGTTGGTCGGTTCGTCCAGCACCAGAAGGTTGGAAGATTTCGCCATCAACTTGGCCAGCAGCAACCGTGCCTTTTCCCCACCCGACAAGGATTTGACAGCCGCCCTTGCCTGCCGCTCGTCAAACAGGAATTCCTTGAGATAGCCCACGACATGTTTGGGCTGCCCGCCAACCATCACCTGATCGGCCTTGCCGGAAACCCGCATATCCGGGTCGCCGGTCAGGCTGTCCCACAAGCTCATCTCGGGGTCCAGTTGCGCGCGGGTCTGATCGAACACCGCGACCTCAAGATTGGTACCCAGCGACACCGAACCTTCGTCCGGCGCCACCTGCCCAAGAAGCATCTTCAGCAAGGTCGTCTTGCCAACCCCGTTCGGTCCGACAAAGGCCACACGATCACCGCGCTGCACTAGCAGATCAAAATTCCGAACGATCTGCTTGTCGCCGAACCCTTTGGCCAGCCCTTTGGCCTCGATCACCTTGCGGCCCGATTTTGGCCCGGCCTCCAGCGTCATCGCAGCGGAACCCTGACGCTTGATCTGTGCCGCCTTTTCGGCTCGCAGCGCCTGTAGGGCCCGCACCCGGCCCTGATTGCGTTTGCGCCGCGCGCTGATACCCTCAACCGCCCACTTGGCCTCGGACTTGATCAGGCGGTTCAGCTTGTGACGCTGCTGGTCTTCATCTTCCCAGATCTTGTCCCGCCAGGCTTCGAACGCGTCAAAACCTTGCTCCTGCCGTCGGACAGCGCCCCGATCAATCCACAGTGTCGCCCGCGTCAGTGCCCGCAAAAAGGCCCGGTCGTGCGAGATCAGCACAAACGCCGCTCGTGTCGACCCAAGCTCGCGCTCCAGCCACGCGATGGCTTCGATATCCAGATGGTTGGTCGGTTCGTCCAACAGCATCAGGTCCGGTGCCTCGGCCATCAGTTTGGCCAATGCCGCCCGCCGCCGCTCACCACCCGAAGCAGTCTCAACTGGGCGCGCAGGATCGAATTTCAGCCCCGCACCAGCCCGTTCAACTTTGTAGAGCTCACCCGGCTCCAACCCGCTCGACGCATAGTCGCCCAGGGTGGCAAAGCCCTCCATCGTCGGGTCCTGCTCCATATAGCCCACGGATTTTCCGGGCGGCACGACAATTTCACCGCGGTCAGCCTCGACCAGGCCGGCCATCACTTTCATCAGCGTGGATTTGCCCGACCCGTTGCGCCCAACCAGCGCCACGCGGTCACCGGGCTGTACCACCAGATCCAGTTCGGAAAACACCGGTTCGCCCCCGAAAGTCAGGGATATGCCGGACATCTGCAACAAAGGAATTCTCGCCATGCCCGCCAGCTAAACCGGCGGCCACACTGCGTCAACGCCCTGTCCTCACCTTTTCGGAAATACTCATCTTAACCGGCCAATGCCCGCAACAGGCGTTTTCGGGCCGGAGGGATCGCCCCGATTTCAAGCCCGGTAAACACATGCAACGTGTTCATGTGGCGATCCACAACCGCGTGATCACTCACCCACCCTCCCATCATCAGATAGGTTCGCAACAGGGGCGGCATGCGCGACATTGCCTTTTTCGCGTCCGGCCGGCGCCGCAGACGTGCGGCAAAACGGAACACGTCCGGAGCCTTGACCCGCGGCAACCACCGTTTCGGGGCCAGGTGGCGATGTTTGAGCATTGCAAAGGCATCAAGATATCGCCCGGTTTCGGTCCCGGCAAAGGACGAACATCCAAACAGCATCTGGACATTGTATTGATCGACATGGGACGTCATTGCACCCCAGGCGGCACGCAGAATGTCGGGATCGTTCAGACCCGGGTGAACGCAAAACCTGCCCATCTCGACCATGCGGCCACTGAACCCTTCCAACGAACTCAGGTCGTAGAACTGTGCTGAATAGCTGCGTCCGATTTCACCGCCATGCTCCATTGTCAGCATCCGAAAGCAGCAGACCAACTGCCCGGCGGATCGCATATCTTCAATCAGGACATGGCTGCATTGCGCGTCAAAAGCGTCAACGTCCGATTGCCGGGTCCCGAACGCCAATGTCCGCAGGCTTTGTGCGGCCCTGATATCCTCGGCCGATTCCGCCATTCGGGCGCGATAGCGCCCCTTGCTCAACATAACTGCCGCCGCCACGGTCGCGTCCTCCATGGGTGCCGACCCACGAGTGTCGGCACGACACCGTTAACACAAGACATGTGACTGCCTTGTGACCAACGCAAGGTTCCGGCGCGATCAGTTGGCGCCAGGAATATTGGCCGGGTTGAAGTTGCCGATATTGCCCAACAGCTGACGCAGGAAGCCTTTGTCCTGAACGTTGGAATCGGTCACACGGCGTTCCAGCGGAATCACGATGCCGTCTTCCAGGCCAAAACGCTCGATGTTTCTGACGACTCCACGCTGATCAAAGCTGATGGCGACCAGTTCGCGCGCCACCACTTCGGGCCGTTTCGGGCCGTAATGGCGCACCCGCGAGCGGACATAGTAATAGCCCGAATCCCGCACGACCCCGGACGCACCCGGTGCGCCAATGGCTTCTTCCACGCTGTCACGCGTATCGACGCCCACTTTGATTTCGGCCAGTTCCTCGGCCGGAGGCACATAGCCGTGATTCTTGTAGATCGGCGTACAGGCCCCGGCCGCAGCCAGACAGGCAACAAACACAAGCGATTTCGTCGCTGGTTTCAACCGGTTCACTACCTTCAACATGCACACCCTCTTGCCTTGGCCTCTTGCGGCTTCTATCCGATTACAGAAACCGCTGCCACGGTTCAACACATAGAAAGGCTCACGAATGGGCAACGTTACATCATTTCGGGTGGCTGACCTGCCCCAGAACGCCCCGACACCCTTTGAACTGCGCCCCGCAAGCGCCGCATTGGATGAGATCAGGCAGGGTCTGGGGCTGCTGGGGCTGCGCAAACTCAGCTTTTCCGGCGAGCTTCGCGCACAAGGCAAGCGCGACTGGGTTCTCAACGGCAAACTCGGTGCAACCGTGATCCAACCCTGTGTCGTGACGCTCGAGCCGGTCACGACCCGGATCGACATTCCCGTGCACCGCACCTTTCTGGCCGATTGGACCGACCCGGATGAACCCGAGTTCGAAATTCCCCAGGATGACGAATCCGAGCCCTTGGGCCCGGAAATCGACCCCGCATTGGTGATGATCGAGGCGCTGTCGCTGGCCCTGCCGCAATATCCGCGCAAGGAGGGTGCGGAACTGGGTCAGGCAGACTATACAAAACCCGGAAAACAGGCGATGACCGACGAAGACGCCAAACCTTTCGCCGGATTGGCGGGATTGCGCGATACGCTCAAAAAAGACGAGTGACAGAGCGCAGATTTCCTGTCATAGCAGGCGGTCAGAAAAATCGCTTGAACATACCGAGAATCGCAGTATTTTCGCGCGCTCATCGGATTTTGGGTTGGACATTGCGGGGCCCGTCGCCTAAACGCGCGTCAAACCACGATAAACGAACTACGAAACCCGGGTCGGCAGCGATTCTGCGACCCCTAGTCAGACAAAGGTTGAGACCATGGCCGTCCAACAGAACAAAGTTTCCAAGTCGCGTCGCAACAACCGCCGCGCACACGACGCTCTGGTTGCTGCAAACCCGAACGAATGCCCGAACTGCGGCGAGCTGAAGCGCCCGCACCACGTTTGCGCATCCTGCGGCCACTATGATGATCGCGAAGTCGTCGCTCAGGCCGATGAAATCGATCTGGACGAAGACGCAGCCTAAGCCTGATCGAGCGCAGACCAAGGCATGACTGAACAGCCCACGCACGCCGGACGGATAACCATCTCGGTCGACGCTATGGGTGGGGACGCAGGTCCCTCGGTCGTTGTTGCCGGTCTTGCGAAATCGGCCGACAAGAACCCGGATATCAGGTTCTTGCTGCACGGGCCCGAACAGGTATTGCGCAAGCTTGTCGCCAAACGGCGCGTCCTAGAGGGGCGCGTCGTTTTTCGTGATTGCTCGGGCGTGGTCACGATGGAGGACAAGCCCAGTCAGGTCGTGCGCAACGGCAAAGAGACCTCGATGTGGTCCACGCTGGAAGCGGTACGCCAGGGCGAAGCCCATGGCGCGGTGTCCTGCGGCAATACCGGTGCGCTGATGGCCCTGTCGATGATGCGCCTGCGCAAACTGCCGGGCGTGAACCGGCCTGCCATCGCGATACTGTGGCCCTCGCGCAACCCTCAGGGGTTCAACGTGATGCTGGATGTCGGCGCAGATGTGCGCGCCGACGCCAAGGATTTGCTGCAATACGCCCTGATGGGCGCCTCTTATGCGCGCAACGGTTTGGCCCTGAGCCGCCCTCGGATCGGACTTCTGAATGTCGGCACCGAAGAACACAAGGGACGCGCCGAACTGAAAGAGGCGCACTCGATGATCGCGGGCTTCGCGGAACAGGCGAATTTCGATTTCGTGGGTTTCGTCGAAGGCAGCGACATCCCCGGTGACAAGGCGGATGTCATTGTAACCGATGGCTTTACCGGCAACGTCGCGATCAAGACCGGCGAAGGCACGGCAAGCCTGATCGGTGACCTGCTGCGGCAGGCGTTCAAATACTCCCCGCTATCCCGATTGGCCTCGATTCTGGCTATCACGTCGCTGAACCGTTTGAAGAAACGGATCGACCCGCGACGCGTGAATGGTGGCGTGTTTCTGGGGTTGAACGGCACCGTGGTGAAATCCCACGGCGGCGCTGACGCAACAGGCGTGTCAGCTGCGATCAAACTGGCCTTCACCCTGGCGCAGTCCGGCTTTTCCGAAAAATTGGCTGCGCGGGTTGCATCCACTGCCCAGCTTGCACAAGATGCCGCGCAATCAGCGCCGCAAACAGATAAATAACAAAAAAGGCAGTACCGGAAAATGGCAGGCCGTTCAGTTGTAGTAGGTGTCGGGCATTATTTGCCTGAACGCGTTGTTCCCAATTCCGAGTTTGAAAAAACCCTGGACACGACCGACGAATGGATAAAGACCCGCTCGGGGATCGAACGCCGCCATTTTGCAGCCGAGGACGAGACGACATCCGATCTGGCCACCAACGCCGCCCAGGCCGCGCTGGCCGACGCGGGCCTGACGGCGGATGATATTGACGCAATCGTATTGGCGACATCAACGGCGGATCTGACCTTTCCTTCGGCCGCCACCATGGTTCAGGCACGGCTGGGCATGACCAAGGGTTTTGCCTTTGACGTGCAGGCTGTTTGCGCCGGATTCGTTTTTGCACTGTCCAACGCAAATGCGCTGATTGTTTCCGGTCAGGCCAAACGCGTGCTGGTGATCGGGGCCGAGACTTTCTCACGGATCATGGATTGGACCGATCGGTCCACCTGCGTTCTTTTCGGCGATGGCGCCGGTGCAGTGGTACTGGAGGCCCAAAAGGGCACAGGCACCGCCGAGGACCGCGGAATTCTGGCAACCGACCTGAATTCGGACGGGCGCTACAAGGATCTTCTCTATGTCGATGGCGGTGTTTCGACCCAATCCACCGGGCATCTGCGTATGCAGGGCAATCAGGTTTTCCGCCATGCCGTTGAAAAGCTTACAAAAACAGCGGAAACAGCGTTGGAACGAGCGGGGCTGAGCAGTTCGGACGTTGATTGGATCGTGCCGCATCAGGCCAACATCCGCATCATTCAGGGCACCGCCAAGAAAATGAACCTGCCGATGGAAAACGTGGTTGTGACCGTTCAGGATCACGGAAACACGTCGGCCGCATCCATCCCATTGGCCCTGTCCGTGGGCAAGCAGCGCGGACAGATCAAGCCGGGTGATCTGATCGTGACCGAAGCCATTGGCGGCGGTCTGGCCTGGGGCGCGGTGGTTCTGCGCTGGTAACCGGCGCAAACCGGCTTACACAGCCGCCCGCAATTCATTGATATTGACAGCGAATTTGCCATACCCATATGCTTCAATAGCAACAGGGGAATTAGCATGGGCGACAAAACACTGACTAGAATGGACCTGAGCGAAGCCGTCTTTCGTGAGGTAGGTCTGTCACGAAACGAAAGTGCGCAACTGGTTGAAAGCGTTCTGAACCACATGTCCGACGCCTTGGTGCGTGGTGAACAGGTGAAGATCTCGTCTTTCGGTACATTCAGTGTTCGCGACAAGACCGCCCGTGTCGGTCGCAACCCCAAAACCGGCGAAGAAGTCCCGATTCAGCCGCGCCGTGTGCTGACTTTCCGCCCGTCGCATCTGATGAAAGATCGCGTCGCAGCCGGGAACCGCAAGTAAGTTCAGGACGTCCAGGTTATGAGTAAGTCCCCCGATGCCTTTCGCACCATAAGCGAAGTTGCGGACTGGCTCGGTGTTCAGGCTCATGTTCTGCGATTCTGGGAAAGCCGGTTCACGCAGGTAAAGCCCGTCAAACGCGCAGGTGGACGCAGGTATTATCGCCCGAACGACATGCGTCTGTTGGGCGGGATCAAAAAACTGCTGCACGAAGACGGAATCACGATAAAAGGTGTCCAGCGTATCCTGCGCGAACAAGGCGTCGCACATGTCGCGGCGCTGTCCCCTTCCCTGGATGACCCTGGCCCCGCCCCGATTGAGGCCGTTCAGGCCACCGTGGTACCGTTTGAACCTAAGCCTGCAACCGCCACGGAACAGATTCGAATGGATCTGGGCGAACCGTCCGAGCAATCCGTCAAGGAAGGCGCGCAGGCCAACGCGCGTACATCTTCTGCGTCACAGCCGGAGCCAGAGCCCGAACTGGATGCCGCGCCCTTGATGGGGGGAATCGCGTCGCTTGCGTGGAATCAGACAGATTTTGATGACGACCTGTTGCGGCGCATCGCTCCGATTGCAAAAGATCTGCGGCGCTGGCTGGACCGTGTCGAAACACAGGCGACGGGTTAGGACAAAAGGCATTGATTTCCTCTTGCCCCTGCCGGGAAAATCTTTATGAACACCCCAACGTCGGGCTATGGCGCAGCCTGGTAGCGCGTCCGTCTGGGGGACGGAAGGTCGCAGGTTCGAGTCCTGCTAGCCCGACCAAATTACACCGACGTTTATGGCATACAGGCCAGATCCCGCTCTGGCACCAGGGGGGATCGAGATGACAGGTGTTTGCCCGAACCAACAGCTAGAGGCGATGATCGCGCGCGGTGAGATCACCGCCGAACCAGAGGTTCTGCCTGCCCAGATTCAACCTGCCAGCCTTGATTTGCGACTGGGAACAGTGGCTTACCGTGTCCGCGCCTCGTTTCTTGCGGGCGAAGGCCGGACTGTCACGGATCGCTTGACCGAGTTTGAGATGCACCGCATCGATATCTCGGATGGCGCGGTTCTGGAAAAGGGCTGCGTCTATCTGGTGCCCCTGATGGAATCGCTTGCGCTGCCCGACAGCATGAGCGCCGTGGCCAACGCCAAAAGCTCGACCGGGCGGCTGGACCTTCTGACGCGGACGATCACCGATGGCGGCACCGAGTTCGACCGCGTGCCCGCAGGTTACACAGGCCCGCTTTATGCCGAAATCTGCCCGCGCTCGTTCTCGGTTCTGGTTCGTCCCGGGATGCGTCTGAACCAGATTCGTTTCCGCCAGGGTCAGGCCGTGTTGTCCGATGCGGAACTGAGGACCTTGCATGCCGAATCTCCGCTTGTGGACGGACCTGCCGTCATTCAGGACGGTCTGGGCTTTTCGGTCGACCTGCAACTGCCCTATACCGATCTTGTGGGCTATCGCGCCAAACCTCATACCGGGGTGATCGATCTGGATCGAATCGGTGAATACGACCCGCAGGACTATTGGGAAGAAGTGCGCACCAAGGATGGTTGCATCATCCTGGACCCCGGCGCGTTCTATATCCTTGTCAGCCGCGAGGCGGTGCATATTCCACCGATGTACGCGGCTGAAATGGCGCCCTATCTGGCGATGGTTGGTGAGTTCAGAGTGCACTATGCAGGCTTCTTCGATCCCGGTTTTGGCCATGCCGCTGCCGGGGGGGCCGGTTCCCGTGGCGTGCTTGAGGTGCGCTGCCACGAAGCGCCATTCGTGCTGGAACACGGACAGGTCGTCGGACGTCTGGTCTATGAGAAAATGGCTGAAATGCCGACGCAACTATATGGTGCAGGCATTGCCTCGAACTATCAGGGTCAGGGCCTGAAACTGTCAAAGCACTTCAAAGCCGCAAGCTGACCCCTAGAACTTCATGAACCGGCGCATTTGACGGGTCACGCGCTGTGCCTGCCTGAGGTTCTGCGCATGTCGCGGTGCGCTGGTTTTTTTGGGCCCATTCGATATGCCGGGTCCGCCCTCCTTTCGGCTGGCCAGATCGATACCCTTGTTCACACCTTTGTTGACCAGACGGCGCATGACCTGACGCACAATCATGTCGATGATCCGGTTTGCATTCATCTCTCAACTCCGTGTCCTCACGCACGAAGATAGACGCTTTGTGCGGCAACAAAAGGGCTGTTCGATCACTCTTCTTCGAACAACTCGCTCTGGTCTTCGTCAACTTCGTCCTCGCGCCCTTCCCCCAAAGGGATCGCACCCGGAGGAGGCCGATTTTCCAACAATCCCGCGGCGCGCAGCTCTTTCAGGCCCGGCAGGTCGCGCGCGTTTTCCAGACCAAAATGATCCAGAAACTCAGGCGTCACCACAAACGTCACCGGACGACCCGGCGTCATGCGGCGGCGGCCCAGCTTGATCCACTCCATCTCAAGCAACTGATCGATGGTCCCGCGCGAAACCGACACACCCCGGATTTCCTCGATCTCGGCCCGCGTGCAGGGCTGATGATAAGCCACGATGGCCAGAGTTTCGATCGCGGCGCGGCTGAGCTTGCGGGTCTCGACCGTTTCCTTCTGCATCAGAAAACCCAGATCAGGGGCCGTGCGGATGGCCCAGGCATCCCCCACGCGCACCACGCGCACGCCACGCCCCTCGTAACGTTTCTGAAGCAATTCAACCGCTTGCGCCGCGTCGCTGCCATGGGGCATCCGCGCCTCAAGATCCGCAATCGTCACCGGCTCGGCGCTGGCGAAAAGAACGGCTTCGACCATACGCTCCTGCTCTGCCAGTGGAGGCGCCTCGAACAGCGTACCGGTCTCTTCTGGGGCATCAGTCACGTGTTTCGGTCCTCTTGCGCAATTGGATCGAAGCGAATGTCTCGCTCTGCTTGATTTCCATATGTCCTTCTTTCACCAGTTCCAGCGAGGCCGCAAAGGTCGCCGCCGTTGCCGACCTGCGCCGTACCGGGTCGGAATCCCAGCCATCGGGCAGGTAAGTTTCCATGTCGGTCCATGTCCCGGCAAACCCGATCAGCGGTCGCATCCGTTCCAGTGCCTGTTCCATGGTGAATACCGAATCGCGGTCCATCACAAACGGGCGGAATTCATCACGGGTGCGGATGCGGGCATAGCCCTGCATCAGATCCAGTAGCGTGGCGGAATAGGTGACGGTGCGGATCCGGGTGATATCTTCGCTCTGCCCGCGTTTGAAGAAATCTCGCCCCAGCTGATCGCGCGCCATCAATCGTGCCGCAGCGTCGCGCATCGCCTGCAAGCGTTCCAATTGAAACGCCAGATGTGCGGCCAGTTCCTCACCCGAAGGTCCCTCGTCTTCGGGGTCTGGCGGCAACAGCAGGCGGGACTTGAGAAACGCCAGCCAGGCCGCCATCACAAGATAGTCGGCGGCCAGTTCGATCCGCAGCGCCCGCGCCTTTTCGACAAAGGCCAGGTATTGCTGCGCCAGCGCGAGTACGGAAATTTTCCTCAGATCAACCTTCTGCGTGCGCGACAGGGTCAGAAGAACGTCCAGCGGGCCTTCGAACCCATCGACATCAACAATCAGCGCTTCGGCCGCAAGACGATCCGCGACCGAGACAGGATCTTCGCTGAAAAGATTATCGTTCATATACCTGCCCGCCCATTAGGGCAGATAGTTCCGCCTCGGCGGCAGGGATGTCAAGTTCCTGCGGAGCTTTGCGCATCGCCAGCGCCCGTTCTGCGCGGGCCTGTGCCACATCGGACATCTCCCCGGCAGCTTCCAGCACCTCGGCGCGCTCGGCAAAGCTTCCGTTGCAGTGCAGAACGACGTCACAGCCCGCGCTTATGGCTTGCCGCGACACCTCAGCAGGCGTTCCGCTGAGCGCCTTCATCCCGATGTCATCGGTCATGATCAGCCCGCCGAAGCCAATCCTGTCGCGGATCACATCCATCATGGTTGCCGAGATGGTGGCAGGCTGCGGGTCAATCCGGTCATAGACCAAATGCGCAGTCATCCCCATCGGCAGGTCGTTCAAGGCCCGGAACGGCACGAAATCGCTGCGCTCAAGCTCATCCAGGGGGAGATCCACATGCGGCAAGTCATGGTGGCTGTCCAGCGTGGCACGTCCATGGCCCGGAATATGCTTGAGCACCGGCAGCACTCCGCCATCCAAATGCCCCAGCGCCACAGCTTTGCCAATTCTGGAAACGCGTTCAGGATCAGCGTCATAACAGCGGTTCTTTAGGAACTTGTGCGTCTCGGAACGCGCGACATCCACCATGGGCGCGCAGTTGCTGTCGATGCCCAGGCCAAACAATTCATCGGCAATCAGGCGGTACCTCAGATACATGGCGCGCTCGGCCTGCTCGGCGGCATTGGCCACGTGATCCAACGGAGGCAGCCATTCGCGGGCCAGCGGCGCCCGCAGGCGCTGCACGCGGCCACCTTCCTGATCGATGGTGATCGGGCAATTGCGCCCGACTGCCTCGCGGAAATCATCACACAAGGCGCGCACCTGATCCGCGTGTTCGATGTTGCGGGCAAAAAGAATGAACCCGAACGGGTTCATTTGCCGAAACAAGTCTTTTTCTTGCTGCGTCAGGCGCAGGCCCTCTGCATCTGTGATCGTGGCACCGTACTTCACCTGACGGCCACCGGGATACAATCAGCCCCTTGCGCAACAAGCGCGGCACAAAACTGGCGCGAGTCGCTCAGGTCTTCAAAGCCCAGCACGCGCAGGCGGTAAAAGGTGCGCCCACCGCTTGAGGTCTTCTGGATAACGCGCTGTTTTCCCGCCATATATTCGCCGAACCTTCCGTTCAGGCGATCCCATTCCGTTTGCGCCACCTGAACGCTGTCATAGGCCCCAAGCTGCGCCAGACGCGTGCCTTTTGCCAGCGTATCAGGATCAACATCCAACCCAACCGCAGCCTTCACCGCGGCATTGATGGCGTCTTCGGAATTCTCGCTTGGCGACACCCGGCTGCGTGAGGCGCGTGCCGGGCGGGTCAACGGGCGCAAGGACCGGCGCACGCCCGGCAGCGCGGCAATGGCCGGGTCCGGCAAGGCGGCTGCGAAATCAGCCGGGTCAATTGCGGGTTCTTCCTTGGGGGTGGTCAGCGATGCCACCTTCACGCCATCCTCGGCGTTTTGCTGCGTTTTGGCTGCTTCACCAGCAAGTTCCGCAACCAGCGCATCCACTGCGGTCTGGCGCAATCGGGCGGCTTCCTGGGTTGAAATCGGCTTTTCCACCACATGCAGCGCCGGTGTCGGCTTCAGATCAGCGGCAGGTACGTCTTCATCCGTCAACGAGACCGGCCGCGGCGCAAGGATCAGACGATCCGCCGGGGCGGCAGCACTGCCCTTGGCTGCCACGGCGTTGACGGCCAAGCCCTGATGATCGGCCGGTGTTCCGCCCGGGTTTTCGGGTTGCACCCGCATCGGCCCTTCGGCTGCACGCACAACCGGCACGCCGCTGACATCCCGCATGACAAGCTTGTATCCCCAGATACCGACGCCGGCGACCAGTGCCAACGATGCGACAGCCCCCAGGAAATTGACCACCCGCCCCAGTCCGAACGCGCCGCGCGGCGCGTCGTAATCCTGCATCTCGTCGGGATAGTCATACGCATCCTCGAAATGCGCTTGATTCGGGTAATCATTCTGCCCAGGGCTTTGATGCCCCGAGTAATCGTAACTCGCCATGTCCGCCTCACTGCCCGCTTCGCGCCCGAAAATAAGGCGCGCGGGTCATTTCTTGCCTACCTCGTACCGGCGGTTCGGGCGATATTTGTTACCGCATCTCCTGCGCCGGGGTGACGCCAAGAATACCCAAGCCCGCTGAAATCACAACAGAAACGGCCCGGGCCAGCGCAATTTTCGACTGGCTTGTGGCAACATCGCCATCCTGAATGAAACGCAACTGGGTTTCTTCATTGCCCTTGTTCCACAGAGCGTGAAAATCCCCTGCAAGTTCATACAGATAGAAGGCGACACGGTGCGGTTCGTTGGTCCGCGCAGCGATCTCGACCAGGCGTGGCCATTCCGCCAGCTTCTTGGCAACCGTCAGTTCGGCGGGGTGGTCCAGCGACGCCAGATCGGCCCCGCGCAGGGTGGCGTCGGTGGCGTCGATCCCCGCCTCGGCGGCACGGCGCAGCACGCTCATCACCCGGGCATGGGCGTATTGCACGTAGAACACGGGGTTCTCGCGGCTCTGTTCCAGCACTTTGTCGAAATCGAAATCCAGCGGCGCGTCGTTCTTGCGGGTCAGCATCACGAAACGGGTCACGTCGGGACCAACCTGATCGACCACATCGCGCAGGGTGACAAAGTTCCCGGCCCGTTTCGACATCTTGAACGGCTCGCCATTTTTCCAAAGCTTCACCAGCTGCGTCAGCTTGATATCCAGCGGCACCTTGCCGTCGGACAGGGCCGACACTGCGGCCTTCATCCGCTTGACATAGCCGCCATGATCGGCACCAAACACGTCGATCAACGCGTCAAAGCCACGGCTCACCTTGTCATAGTGATAGGCGATATCGGGGGCAAAATAGGTCCAGCTGCCGTCCGACTTCTTGACCGGGCGGTCGACGTCATCACCATGTTCGGTGGATTTGAACAAGGTCTGTTCGCGCGGCTCCCAATCTTCTGGCTTTTTGCCCTTGGGCGGTTCCAGCACGCCTTCATAGATCAGGCCCTTTTCGGTCAGCGATTGCAGCGCGGCCTCGATCCGGCCCGTGCCATAGAGCGATTTCTCCGAGAAGAACACATCCATCTCTACGCCCAGCGCCTTCAGGTCGGCGCGGATCAGGTCCATCATCGCATCGGTCGAAAACTCGCGCAGCTCTTCCAGCCATTCGCTTTCCGGTTTGTCGATGAGGCTGTCGCCATACTTCTCTTTCAGCGCCTCGCCAATCGGGATCAGATAGTCACCGGGATACAGCCCCTCGGCAATCTCGGGGCTGAGGCCGTTGGCCTCGCGATAGCGCTCATAGGCCGAACGCGCCAGCACATCCACCTGCGCGCCACCGTCGTTGATATAATACTCGCGGGTCACATCATGGCCGGAATAGGCCAGCAGGCTTGCCAATGCGTCCCCGAACACCGCACCCCGCGTATGGCCCACATGCAGCGGACCGGTCGGGTTGGCCGAGACATACTCGACATTGACCTTCTGCCCCTGCCCCATGGTCGAGCGCCCGAAATCGGTGCCTTTTTCCAGCACCGCCGCCAACACGCCTTGCCAGACGGACGGCGCAAGACGCAGGTTCAGGAAACCGGGCCCCGCCACTTCGGCGCTTGTGATCCGGTCATCCGCCGCCAGTTTCCCGGCCAGCACATCCGCAATGTCGCGCGGCTTCATCCCGGCCGGTTTCGCAAGCACCATCGCGGCGTTGGTCGCCATGTCCCCATGGGCCGCATCACGCGGAGGTTCGACCGCCACGTTGTCAAAGCTCAGCCCCTCGGGCAGTGCGCCTTCGGACTGCATCTGCGCCAGCGCGTCCAGTACAAGGCCGCGGATCTCGGAAAACAGGTTCATTTCGGATGTCCTTTTGCTTGTCGCGGGGTTTACCACGCAATGCGGCAAGGTCAATGGACGCCTAATGTTTAAGCTTGGTTTGGCGAAACATCTCGCTAATCTCGGGCCTGTACACAGCTACCGGAGACCGTTGATGCACCGCACCTTGTCTTTTGCCTTGCTTTTGTCCGCCGCCCTGCCTGCGCTGGCCGACCTGCCACAGCCGCAAGGCCACGTGCTACTGACGCTGGGCGGCGCGGTCAGCGAAACAAACCTGCCCGCGCGCGGGGAGAATGACGGCGGTCTGCTGGGCTATCTGGAGGTCACGCATGGCGGCGCGGCTGGGTTTGATGCTGCTATGCTGGACGGGCTGGAGCAGTTCGAGATCACTATCCCCTATGGTCCTTCGGGCAATGAGCGGGATTACAGGTTTTCAGGCCCGCTTTTGGCAGAGGTCATGACATTGGCAGGGGCCGAGGGGAAAACCGCTCTTCCCATGGCGCTGGATGGGTATCAGGCCGAAATCGAGTGGGACAGCATCGCCACGCACAAACCGATCGTTGCAACGCATGCTGATGGCGCACCGATGGGGATCGGAGGTTACGGCCCGACGATGATCGTGTTCCCACCAACGAAGAACGCCGAACAGTCCGCTAAACAAGCCGCTCAGCAAGTCTGGGCCATCGCTTACATAGCCGTGGAGTGATCAGCCCGTCAGCCGCGCATGGTCCTGCAAGGCAAATCGGTCGGTCATGCCCGCAATGTAGTCGGAAACGATGCGGGCCAAGGCTGCGTCGTCCCTGGCAGCTTCAATGTCATCGTGCCAGCGCACAGGCATTTGCCTGGGATCGTTCATGTAAATCGGAAACAGATCTTCCACGATCTTTGCCACCTCTGCCCGCACTGACATCACCCTGGGCGCGCGATACATCCGTGTGAACAGAAACGACCTGATTTCGCGCAGTTGCGCCCAAACCTCATCCGAGAACTGGATGACAGGATACCCAAGATGTCGGATTTCTTCGACGGACCGCGCGCCAGACACGGCAATGAGATCGTTCGAAGTGTTGATGACATCCGCCACCATGACCCCAAAAACCCGCCTGAGCGCTTCGTGACGCCGGCGATAGGAATCCAGCCCTGGGTATCTGGCATCCACCTCGGCGTAACAGACCCCGACAATCGGCAGGTCCTGCAAATCGTCATCCGTGAACAACCCTGCGCGCAACCCGTCCAGAAGATCGTGATTGTTGTAAGCTATGTCATCAGAAAGGGCGGCAACTTGCGCTTCCGCGCTGGCATGGGTGTGCAGTTCAAGATCAAATTGCTGATCGCACTCGGCCAATGCCCAGGGCAGATCGCCCTCAACCGGCCCATTGTGCTTGGCTATCCCTTCCAGACATTCCCAGGTCAGGTTGCACCCATCGAATTCTGCATAGTGGCGCTCCAGCTTTGTGACGATCCGAATGGCCTGCGCGTTGTGATCAAAGCCACCATAGGGCTTCATCAACGCGTGCAGCGCGTCTTCGCCGGTATGTCCAAAGGGCGTGTGCCCCAAATCATGCGCCAGGGCCACGGCTTCGGTCAGCTCTGGGTTCAGGCCCAGGGCACCGGCAATGGTCCGGGCCACCTGCGCCACCTCGATGGAATGGGTCAGGCGGGTGCGGTAGCTATCGCCCTCATGCTCAACGAAAACTTGCGTCTTGTGTTTGAGGCGCCGAAAGGCACTAGCGTGAATGATCCTGTCCCGGTCGCGCTGAAAGCATGATCGGAAACTGCTTTCCTCCTCGGCTACGAGCCGTCCCCTGGTGCGGTCCGGATCCGAGGCAAAACTAGCTCTGTCCAAATGGCCCGTCCTTGTCGCCTGTCCTTGCACTTTCTATATTGTATGGCGTAACGGAAGGAAACCTTTGGAGACCGGCATGAATCTGCCCCCAACAGTCACGGATCGCGCCTTTGAACGCCTCGCAGAAATCGGCGCGGCGGATCAGGGTCAGGCACTGCGCGTCGCAGTGGAAGGCGGCGGTTGCTCGGGGTTTCAATACGAAATCGCTTTGGATACGCCAAAAGAAGATGATCTGGTCCTTGAAGGCAAAGGGCAAAAAGTCATTGTTGACGCCATTTCGCTGCCCTTTCTGGAAAACGCGGTTATCGACTTCACCCAGGAACTGATTGGCGCGCGATTTGTGATCGACAACCCCAACGCCACCTCTTCCTGCGGTTGTGGCACATCTTTTTCGATGTAACCGTGGGGGCTTTGCCCCCACACCCCCAGGATATTTTCAGCCAGATGAAGCAGGAGTCCGCCCTCTGACCGAAAGACCAGAGGGCGGACTCCTGGCGCGGTCATCGGCGTCCCCGCCTGTACCGCCACTTCAGCTTGAAGAAATTCGGTTAATAATCCGTTTCTTCATCTGGCCAATAATATACCGGAGCGCGAGGCAGAGCCTCGCAAATACGATCTCCGCCTTGCCGTTGGGCCCGTTCTGCGCGATAGGTTGCACCAAGTCTTCGGAGGATCGCGCATGAAAATCGCCACGTTCAACATCAACGGCATCAAAGCGCGGGCCGAAGCCCTGCCCCGTTGGCTGGACGAAGCGCAGCCGGACGTTGTGCTGTTGCAAGAGATCAAGTCGGTCGATGAAAACTTCCCGCGCGAGATATTCGAAGAGCGTGGGTTCAACGTGGAAACCCATGGACAAAAAAGCTTCAACGGCGTTGCAATCTTGTCGAAGCTTCCCCTCGAGGATGTATCCCGCGGCCTTCCCGGCGATGACGCGGATGAACAGGCCCGCTGGATAGAAGCCACCGTCGTTGGCAAAAAGGCTGTTCGGATCTGTGGATTGTACCTGCCCAATGGCAATCCCGCACCCGGCCCGAAATACGATTACAAACTGGCATGGATGGAACGGCTGTATGACCGTGCCCGTGATTTGCTGGCAACCGAAGAACCCGCGTTGGTGGCAGGGGATTACAACATCATCCCGCAGGCGGAGGACGCCAAACGCCCCGAAGCATGGCGCGACGATGCATTGTTCCGCCCCGAAAGCCGCGCCGCATTCCGCAAGATCCTGAATCTGGGCTTCACCGAAGCGTTCCGGGCCACCACCCAAAGCGCGGGGCACTATTCATTCTGGGACTACCAGGCCGGGGCCTGGAACCGGAACGACGGAATTCGCATCGATCACTTTCTGCTGACCCCGCAAGCGGCAGATCTAATGCGGGATTGCCAGATTGATGCCGCCGTGCGCGGGCATGAAAAACCCTCGGATCACGTGCCTGTCTGGGTCGATCTGGATATTTAGCGGTTCAGGCCGTTACGTCGTAGCTGTATATCCATTCGTAGCGGCGTGACAATTTCCCTCCGATGGCCATAAGCGCACATTGGGCCGCCAAACGGGCGGGGCCTGACAGGTGGAAATTGCGTGCGTTCGACCCGGCCGCGGCAACCACGCTTTCTGCCCTTGGCCTGCGCGTTTGCTCGTAGGCGGCAAGCGCGCTGGTGACGCCCGAGTGTTCGTCGAATGATCGTGCAAGCGTCCAGGCATCTTCCAGCGCCAGGCAGGCGCCTTGTGCCATGAATGGCAAGGTCGGATGCGCCGCGTCCCCCAGCAATGCCAGACAACCGTTCTGCCATTTTTCTGCGACCGGGCGCAGGAACAGGGCCCACAGATTCACATCCGAGACCTTTGACAGAATCTCACCGACCGGACCGCCGAACCCTGAAAAGCGTGCGCGCAGCTCGTCCGGATCGCCCTTCAGCTTCCATCCCTCTTCCCGCCAGTCCGAGCGTTCCTCGACCGCAACGATGTTCATCATGCTTTGATCGCGCAAAGGATAGGTTACGACATGCCGACCCGGCCCCATGGTCAGGGATGCCGTAACCACGCCTGAATCCGGTCGCCAGGGAATGGTGGCGCGCCAGGCGACTTGGTGCGTGAACTCGGGTGTCTCGGGCCCGTTCAGAGCCGGGCGAATCGTGCTTCGGCCGCCGTCGGAGGCGATGACGCATTCGGCGCGCAGCCGCTCGCCGCTCGCTAACAGGATTTCGGCTTCGTTGGGGTGTTTGTGCACGTTGGACACCTTGGCCCCCAGTCGGACATCCACACGTGCCTGGCGGGCCGCAGAATGCAGAAGATTCAACAGATCGGCACGGTGAAAATAATAGGTCGGGCCAGCCGAAGGCCCGGGCAGCCGGCTGACAACGCGGCCTTTGCGGTAATCGCGCAAGATCGTACCATGCGACTTTTGGCCCGTAGACAGATCCGCCACCCCAAGCGCGCGCAGCACGCACATCCCGTTTTCACTGATCTGCAGACCCGCGCCAACCTCGGTCAATGCCGGGGCTTGCTCCAGCAGGGTGACCTGCGCCCCGTGTTGCCGCAGCGCCAACGCAGCCGCCAGACCGCCGATGCCGCCGCCAATTACACAAAAATTCAACCGATTGATCTTCATGCCCCCCGCATAACGCAAAAACGCCAGAGCCACAGGCCCCGGCGTTCGAAACTTTCCAGCTGCACCCGGCGATCAATCGTCGCGGTGGACCTTTTCGCGGCGCTCGTGGCGCTCTTGCGCCTCCAGCGTCATGGTTGCAATCGGACGTGCATCCAGGCGTTTCAGCGAAATCGGATCGCCGGTCTTTTCGCAGTAACCGTATTCACCTTCTTCGATCCGGCGCAGGGCTGCGTCGATCTTGGCAACCAGCTTGCGCTGGCGGTCGCGTGTCCGCAGCTCCAGAGCGCGATCGGTCTCCTCGCTCGCGCGGTCTGCGACATCCGGGATGTTTCGGGTGTTGTCTTGCAGCCCTTCGATCGTATCGCGGCTGCCCGCCAAAAGCTCATTCTTCCAGTCCAACAGCTTGCGGCGGAAATATTCAAGCTGACGTTCATTCATGAAAGGTTCATCTTCGGCCGGGCGGTAATCCTCCGGCAGAAAAACTTCCTGTTTCATATTTGCTCCCTCGGTATGGCCAGAAACGTCGGTCGCGGATGTTTCACCTGACATTTGGCACCCCCTTCTGCGCAGCGTTTAGCCGACGGGCGTGGGATTGTCACTACACAAACGTTGCTTCAGCACGCCCTCGTGCTGTTTTGTCTAAATATGAGACAAACAACAACAAAACCCTGTTTTTCTATGAAATTTAGCAGGCCTTTTTGAGGCAGGTGTCAATTGGCAGGGTACATTCGCGCGCACGAATCAACCAAAAGGGCTTGGAGTTCCTGCAAAAATCGCCTCAACCGACGCAGGGACGCGGGTTGTCAAAATCATTGACCGTCTGTAACCCGGACAACACAACCTGCCCACGGATCACGAAAAACCACGCGAGAGGCCCATGACCGCACGCTTTCAAGGTACAGCCGAATATGTCGCCACTGACGATCTGACGATTGCCGTGAACGCCGCCGTCACACTTGAACGCCCATTGCTGGTCAAGGGCGAGCCCGGCACCGGCAAAACAGAGCTGGCCAAACAGGTGGCCGGCGCACTGGGGCTGAGGATGATTGAGTGGAATGTGAAATCCACCACCCGCGCGCAGCAAGGCCTGTATGAATATGACGCGGTCAGCCGCCTGCGGGACAGCCAGTTGGGTGAGGAACGCGTGCATGACGTGTCGAACTATATACGCAAGGGCAAGCTGTGGCAGGCCTTCGAGGCCGACGAAAAGGTCGTTCTGCTGATCGACGAGATCGACAAGGCGGATATCGAGTTTCCAAACGACCTTTTGCAGGAACTCGACAAGATGGAGTTCCATGTCTACGAGACAGGGGAAACGATCCGGGCCAAAAACCGCCCTATCGTCATCATCACCTCGAACAATGAAAAGGAACTGCCGGACGCGTTTCTGCGCCGCTGTTTCTTTCACTACATCCGCTTCCCGGACGAGGCCACGATGCGCCGCATCGTCGAGGTTCATCACCCCGGCATCAAGGATGCGCTGCTGACCACCGCCCTGACCCAGTTCTATGAAATCCGCGAGACGCAGGGGCTCAAGAAAAAGCCGTCAACATCGGAAGTGCTGGATTGGCTGAAGCTGCTGCTGGCCGAGGACCTGAGCGCCGAAGACCTCAAGCGCGGCGGCGCAGATGCGCTTCCGAAGCTGCATGGCGCGTTGCTTAAGAATGAACAGGACGTGCATCTGTTCGAACGTCTGGCCTTTATGGCACGCGGCAAACGATAGCCGGACGGTGACCAGACGGTGATCATGGCTTGCCTTGGGACGGCCCGGATGCCAGCATCGGTCCATCTGGCGAAACAGAGCTTCGCCGCCCACAGAATTGGATGAAACGCGTGGCGAACGCACTGACAATCCGCACCCTGCGTGCCGAGGACAAAAGCCAATGGGCCGACATGTGGCGGGACTATCTGGCATTTTATGAAACCGCCCTGCCCGATGATGTATACGAAACAACCTTTTCCAGACTGCTGGGCGACGACCCGCAGGATTTTTCCTGTTTCGTTGCCGAGCAGAATGGCGCCTTGGTCGGACTGACACATTATCTGTTTCATCGCCACGCTTGGAAGGTGGAAAAGGTCTGTTACCTGCAAGACCTGTTCGCGCGCCCCGAGGCGCGGGGGGCAGGCGTTGGCCGGGCCTTGATCCAGGCGGTCTATGATGAGGCAGATCGTCAGGGCGCGCCGTCGGTCTATTGGCTGACCCAGGAATTCAACCACACTGCGCGGAAACTGTATGATCGCATCGGCACACTGACACCGTTCATCAAGTACGCCCGCTCATGAAGCGATTGAGTGCCCTTTTTCTGGCACTGGTTGTTGCCGGCTGCGCGACGGTTGAAACGATCGAACTGCCCGATCAGGTCGCGCCCATCGAAGCAAGCCTGCCGCCTGCAAAGTCTTTTTCAACGGCGCGCCCTTCGCCGCCTGCTCGGTCCAACAAGAACATCGCCTCTGACTTCCTGTCCCTGCATTTCGAACTGGAAAGCGGCGCCGCCCTGCCCGTTTTCACGCGTTTTGAGACCCCGGTCACTGTCCGTCTGACCGGATCACCGACCGCAAGCATGCAGCAGGACCTGACCCGGTTGCTCAATCGTCTACGGCGCGAGGCCGGGGTCAACATCCGGCAGATCGACGAGGGTCAGGCCAATATCACCATCGAAGCCGTAAGCCAGAAAGACATTCTGCGCATCCTGCCCAATGCGGCCTGTTTCGTCGTCCCCAACTCGTCCAGCCTTGAAGAATATCGCCGTGACCGCCGAAAGATCAAAAGCAGCTGGACTGAACTGCGCAAACGCGAACGGCTTGGGATTTTCATCCCATACGACGTCAGTCCGCAGGAAATACGCGATTGCCTGCATGAAGAACTGGCACAAGCGCTTGGTCCGCTGAACGACCTCTACCATCTGCCGGATTCGGTGTTCAACGACGACAATATCCATACTGTTCTGACCGGGTTCGACATGCTGATCCTGCGGGCTGCTTATGCGCCGGAACTGCGCACCGGCATGACCCGCGATCAGGTCGCCGCGGTCATCCCGGGGGTTCTCAGCCGGATGAACCCGCGCGGGGACAGGGTGCCCGTTCAACCCTTCACGGATACGCCGCGCGAGTGGATTGACGCGATTCAGAAATCACTGGGGCCGGGGTCGGGTTCGCCCAGACAGATGCGCGCGGCGCAAAAGGCGGCACGGATCGGGCAGCAACAGGGATGGACAGATCACCGCCGCGCCTATCCCCATTATCTGATGGGCCGGATGGAACAATTCCGGGACCCCAACGAAGCTCAGCGCCAGTTTCAGATTGCGCAGCAATTTCTGAAGGCCACGCCCGGCACAGAGGTGCATCAGGCCTATGTCACCACGCAAACCGCGGCATTTGCGCTGGCACAGGACAAGGGACCCAGTGTTCTGCCTGAACTGGACAGGGCCATCGATGTCATGACACGGGCTGAAAATGCGTCTCTGCTGGCCACGTTGTTGTTGCTGAAATCAGAAGCGCTGAAGCAGGCGGGGCAGATACAGCAGGCACGTGCCGTCAGGCTGGACAGCCTGGGATGGGCGCGGTACGGGTTTGGCTCGGATCTGGTGGCCCAGTCGTTGTCGCGGGGCAATGGCCGAAGAAACACGGATGGCACGAAAGACGGATGACGCACATATGTTGGTAGTTCTGGGAATGGCGGCACTGGGTGCGACCTTGGGCGCACTGGCCGCGAAAAAGCGCAGCGGCAATCGGGCCGACATGGCGCAATATGCCGCCGGATACGGCATTGCCTTTGCGCTGGTGGGTCTGGTGATCTCGTTGGTTCTGGTGCGTTTGGTGGGCTGACACGATGTTCCTGCCCTTTTTCGAAAACCTTCGCAAAGCTGGCATCCCGGTATCGCTGCGGGAGTATCTGACTTTTCTGGAAGGCATGAAAAAGGGTCTGGCCACCTATGATGTCGAGGCGTTCTACTATCTCGCCCGCGTGTCGATGGTGAAGGACGAACGCAACATCGACAAGTTCGACCGCGCCTTTGCCGCCAGTTTCGAAGGACTGAACGAGATCAGCTTCGATCAGGTTCTGGAAGCCGTTGACATTCCCGGCGACTGGCTGGCCAAAATGGCCGAAAAACACTTGTCAGACGAGGAAAAAGCCGAGATCGAGGCGCTTGGCGGTTTCGACAAGCTGATGGACACGCTGCGCGAGCGTCTCAAGGAACAACAAGGCCGCCATCAGGGCGGCAACAAGTGGATCGGCACGGCCGGGACCTCTCCTTTCGGGGCCTATGGCTACAATCCCGAAGGCGTGCGCATCGGCCAAAAGGAAAGCCGCCACCAGCGCGCGGTCAAGGTTTGGGACAAGCGCGAATTCAGGAACCTGGACGACACGGTTGAACTGGGCACGCGCAACATCAAGGTTGCCCTGAAACGCCTGCGCCGCTGGGCGCGCGAAGGTGCTGCGGAAGAACTGGATCTGGACGGCACCATTCGCGCTACGGCCGAACACGGCTATCTGGACGTCAAGACCCGCCCCGAACGTCACAACGCGGTCAAGGTCCTGCTGTTCCTGGATGTTGGCGGTTCAATGGACCCGCATATCAAAGTGGTGGAAGAGCTGTTTTCAGCCGCACGGTCCGAGTTCAAGCATCTGGAATATTATTATTTCCACAATTGCCTTTACGAAGGCGTCTGGCGTGACAATCGCCGCCGCTGGGACCAGCAGACGCCCACGCATGAAGTGTTGCGCACCTATGGGCCCGACTACAAATGCATCTTCGTCGGCGACGCCTCGATGAGCCCATATGAGATCGCCTATCCCGGCGGCGCCAACGAGCATTGGAACGCCGAGGCCGGGCAAGTCTGGCTGCATCGGGCGCGGGATCAATGGGCGTCGAACCTGTGGATCAATCCCGTGCCCGAGAAATATTGGGAATACACCCATTCCATCGGCATGATTCAGGAAATCTTCGAAGGCCACATGGTGCCGATGACCCTGGCAGGGCTGGAACAGGGAATGAAAGCGCTGACCCGTTGAGGTCAGCGCCAGAGTTTACCCGGCAATCACCTGAATCCCAAGAAACAGGATCGCTGCCAGCATTGCTGCTGCGGGAACAGTGATAACCCACGCGGCAACGATGGTCAGGAAATGCGACCGGCGAACCAGTTTGCGGCGGCGGCGTTCTTCCGGCGCGACGCGGGGGCGTTCGGGAAAGGCCAGCCTTGCGCGTTTCAGCCTCCGCTCGGCATCCCATTCCCGGAAGAACCCGACCCCGAAGACAGCGCCAACCGCGATATGGGTGGAACTGACAGGCAGGCCCAGCCAGCTTGCAACGATCACCGTGATCGCGGCCGACAGGGCGACGCAATAGGCCCGCATCGGGTTGAGCTTGGTGATCTGGCTGCCGACCATGCGGATCAGTTTCGGACCAAACAGGAACAGGCCGAACGATATCCCGAACGCACCGATGACCATGACCCAATGGGGAATGCTGACGGCATGAGTGAAATCGCCCGAGGCAGAAGCCTGCATAATCGCGGCCAACGGCCCCACCGCGTTGGCAACGTCATTTGCGCCATGCGCAAAGCTCAGCAGCGCTGCAGAGACGATCAGTGGAATTCCAAACAGAATCTTCAGCGATTTGTTGCGGTTCTCAAGCCCTTCGGACTGGCGGCGGATCACCGGGATCATCACTGCCCAGATCAGCCCTCCACACGCCGCACCGATCAGCAACGCCGTCCCGAGATCGATCTTGATGATTTTCTTGAGGCCCTTGAGCGCCAGATAAGATGCAAAGGCGCCCGCCATGATCCCGACCAGCATCGGCACCCATTTGCGGGCCGCGGCGATCTTGTCTTCCTGATAGATGATCCTGGCCTTGATGAACCACAGGAAACCGGCTGCGACCAAGCCTCCCAGAAGTGGCGAGATCACCCAACTGGCGGCGATTTTGCTCATGGTACCCCAGCTTACGGCGCCGAACCCAGCCGCGGCGATCCCTGCCCCCATGACGCCGCCCACAACCGAATGCGTGGTGGAAACCGGCGCGCCGACCCATGTGGCCAGATTGACCCAAAGCGCCGAGGACAGCAGCGCCGCCATCATCGCCCATATGAAGACATTGGCCGTTCCCATGCTTTCCGGCGCAATAATTCCCTTGGCGATGGTCGACACGACATCGCCCCCGGCAATGAGCGCCCCGGCGCTTTCAAAAATGGCGGCAATCGCGATGGCACCGCCCATGGTCAGCGCATTCGCCCCCACCGCAGGGGCCATGTTGTTGGCGACGTCATTGGCCCCGATATTCAGCGCCATATAGGCCCCGAACATCGCCGCGATCACGACGACAAGCGTGTTGTTGCCCTGCCCGAACAGAAAAGCGGCCACAAGGCCTGCGGCAGCAATGAATGCCAGGGCAATCCCTGAGCCCACAAAGGGCCGTCCAGCCTGTGCGGTCGCCATTTCTAGGCGTGAAAAGCGCCGCAAATCCCGGTCGAGTGTTTCCAGGTGACGCGCTTCATAGTTCTTGTCGGTCATGGGTCCCCCATCGATAGCGCCCCGTCGGTTAAGTGGGATCGTTGAAATAATCAACAGCTCATATCGCAAGATCACAACTTATCGAAGGTTGTGCCTGTTTCGGCGCACGAGGAGGGTTTTGCCGATTTCGGCGCACGAACATGCGGGTCCCGACGAACATCCCGCAGGTGTGACTTGCGCAATGCCCATGTTCGGACCATATCTTTGACATGCTTCGATTGACCCCGATCCTGCTGGCAATTGGCTACGCCATCGTGATGTACCGTATTTCGGTCTGGCGCACCCATCGTGAGCTGGACGCAAAATCGACCGAATTGGCCGACCCGGTGCTGAAACGGATGACGGATCGGCTGGCCGCAGCTTTGGAAATCGATCGGGTCCCCGTCTATATCTACGAGATCGACCCGGTGAACGGGCTGGCTGCTCCGGACGGTCGGATTTTCATCACGCGCGGGTTTTACCGAAAATTCCGCAACGGAGAGGTTTCGGCCGAAGAAATGGCCAGCGTGATCGCCCATGAATTGGGGCATGTTGCCTTGGGTCATGCAAAGCGACGGATGATTGATTTTTCAGGTCAAAACGCAATGCGGACGGCGCTGATCATGGTGCTAAACCGGTTTATTCCGTTCATCGGAGCGATGATTGCGAATGCCTTGACGTCATTGCTGGCCTCGCGCCTGTCACGACAGGATGAGTATGAGGCGGACGAATATGCCGCCGCCTTGCTGACCAAGGCCGGAATCGGGATCGGGCCGCAGAAATCCTTGTTTCACAAGCTGGAAGACCTGACGCAGCAACGGGCGGGCGTTGCCCCGGCATGGTTGATGAGCCACCCGAAAACGGGTGAGCGCATTGCGGCACTGGAGGCCCTTGAGCAGCGTTGGGCGCGTGGCTGAGGGTGCGCAGCGAGAGGCCAGCCTCTCGCGCTCTCCGGGATATTTTTAGCCAGATCAAGGGGGCCCCAGTCTATTGGGTGAGCGCCTTGCCAAGGCGTGGAAGGCGGGCCTTTTTCATCAGCGCGCGCAAGGTCCATTGGTGGCCGGAAAGGCGGATGGCTTCACTCAGAACGCGATCGGCGATGGTCGCCAGGCCGTCAGGGTCCGATAGCCAGAGACCATGCAGCAAGCCGTCGGGATCTCGGCGGTCGAGCCCCTCCTCTGCCAGAATATTTCTGGGGAAATCCTTGGCGTTGACGGTGACGATGACGTCAGCCGAGGCCGTGATGGCCGTCGCCAGGACGTGGATATCGGCTGCGTCGGGCAGCCAGAGGCGCTGCTCCAACCCCGGGACCGGCGCGCGTTCGGCCTGCGGCCACTGCGCCTGCGCCAAGGCAATTTCGGCGCGGGCTTGCGCCTCGCCCGTCGGGCCCAGCTTGCGCGCGGCGCGGGCCCATTCTTCGAGGATGCGGGCAGACCAGATCGGAGTGAAATGGCCAAGGCGGGCCGCGCCCAGCAGCATCTCGCGCATCACCGTGGGATAGATGACGCAGGTGTCGAGAACGGCCTTCACAGGCGGTAGAACACTGCTTTGAGGTAGCCGCTTTCCGCCAGTTGCGGCAGTTGCGGGTGATCCGGACCCGCAAACCCGGTGTGGATCAGTTGCGCCTGACGCCCGGCGCGCCCGATCCCACGGGAGGACGCATCGCGGAACCGGCTCAGGTCAGCCGCGTGCGAACATGAACACAGCCCCAGATAACCACCGGGTTTGACCAGAGGCGCCGCCAGTCGTGCGATACGTTCATAGGCGCGCAGCCCCGCATCCAGCGCTTGTCTGGACGGTGCAAACGCGGGCGGATCGCAGATCACCACGTCAAATCGCGCGCCTTCTTCGCCCAATTGAGTCAGAACCTCGAACGCGTCGCCCTGTCGGGTCTGGAACTTTTCAGCAAGGCCCGACGCCTCGGCCCCTTGTTTCGCGAGGTCGAGCGCGGCGGCTGAGCCATCGACGGACAATGCCTGCCCCGCTCCACCTGCAAGCATCGCCAGACCGAAGCCGCCCACATGGCTGAACACGTCCAGCACCTGCGCATCGGGATGAACCAGGCGCGCGGCAAAGGCGTGGTTGGGGCGCTGGTCGTAAAACAGCCCGGTCTTCTGACCGCCTGTCAGATCCGCCATGTAGGTGGCGCCATTCATCGGCACAGGCAGGGGCGCATCGGGCGCGGATCCGCGCAATACCTGGTTGACGTCGTCCAACCCCTCCAGCCCGCGTGTACGGCCCGAGGCGTTCTTCAGCACCGTGGTCACGCCAGTGACTTTGACCAGAGCTTGGGTCAGCAGGCCCAGATGCGCCTCAGCCCAGGCCGCGTTCGGCTGAATGACGCAGGCCTCGCCAAAGCGGTCGATGATGACGCCGGGCAAGCCGTCCGCTTCGGCATGGATCAGGCGATAATACGGGGCGTCAAACAGGCTTTCCCGCAGATCAAGGGCGCGCTGCAAACGGTTCTCGAACCACGTCGCGTCAAGCTGCGCGTCGATGTCACGGTCCAGCACCCGGCACATGATCTTCGACACGGGGTTGACCGCGACCAGCGCGACGGGCGCCCGTTTGTCATCTTCGAGCACGGCCAGAGCGCCCGCGGGGATTTTTCTGGTACGGCGGTCCGAGACGATGTCATTGGCGTAGACCCAGGGGAAGCCATGGCGCAGGCCGCGCGCATTGGCTTTGGGTTTCAGGCGGATGCGGGGACGGTCGGCAGATTGGGTCATGGCGCCCTCATAGTCCTGAACGCGCCGGTGCGAAAGCCCTAGCGGTTACGGGATCGCCAACCGCCGCGGCGTTTTGGAGCCTTTGCCATCTGAAGGCCTTCGGTCAGAACCTGTGTCATCGGATGATCGGGGTTCTGCTCGGCATAGCCCGCGTGCAGTTCCGTCAGCGCCGTGTTCTGGTCGCGATCCGCGGGAAGGCTCAGCGCCCAGTCCAAAAAGATGCTGCGACACTCTGGCAGGGTGATGCCGTCGATTCGATAGGCTTCGCGGATCAGACCTTTGTGGTCGTTGGGATCACTGCTGCGCGCCATCTTCTTCCCCCTTGATCACGCCGCCGATCAGATCGGCCGCGGTCGTGTAACATTCCTGCAATGCCGCCTGCAACGCCTCGACCTGTTCGAACCCGGTGGCGCGGCACAAAAATGCCGTACCGCCTTCGCCGATCTTGTCGGCTTCGATTGTCTTGCCCGACAGCAACCGCGCGGCGCATTGCACCGACCAGAATAGGTCATAGCAGTCTTTCAGAGATTGCGCCTGCGCGACATCCAGCAACCCGGCTGCGACGGCACCATCCAGACCCGACGCGACATCGCGCTGCGCGGTCCCTGCCAGCAAAGCACCGGTTTCGGCCATCAGTTCGATATCCATCAGCCGGCCGGGGCCGTTCTTGGCGTCCCAGATGCCGGCGGGTGCCTTGGCCGCGGCCAGACGTGACCGCATCTCGGCCACTTCGCGCAGAACCTTCCCCTGCTCTCGCGGATGCGACAGAAACTCGGTGCGGAAGGCTTCGATTTCCTCGGCCAGTCCGGCGTCCCCGGCAACAACATGCGCGCGGGTCAGAGCCAGATGCTCCCACACCCAGGCTTCGTTCCGCTGGTAATTGACAAAGCTGGCCCAACTGGTCGCGACCGGCCCCTGATTGCCCGAGGGACGCAATCGCATATCGACCTCATACAAGCGTCCTTGCGACATCGGCGCGGACAATGCCGTGATCAGGGCCTGCGTGAACCGCGCATAATACGTGCGCGTGGCCAGAGGGCGCGGACCGTCAGAAATGTCCTGATCCAGAGGATCGTAGATGACGATCATGTCCAGATCGGATTGCGAGTTGATCCGGCCTGCCCCCAGCGACCCCATCCCAAGCACGGCAGCGCCGCGCCCTGGTGCAGGGCCGTGTTTGCGGGCGAAATTTTCGGTGACATGCGGCAGGATCGCCGCGATAACCGACTGCGCAAGCTCGGCATATTGCCGACCTGCCTTTTTTCCGTCAATCAGGCCGCGAAGGTGATGCACGCCGACCCGGAAGTGCCATTCCTTGCACCAGCGCCGGGCAAGATCAAGCTGGGTTTCATAATCCGTTTCTTCCGACAAAGCCTGCGTCAATTCCGCTTGCAACGCCTTTTGCCCGGGCCAATCCGCAAAGAAACTGCCCCCGATCACCGCATCAAACACCGACGCGTTGCGGGACAGGTGCGATGCCAGAGCATGCGAGGTTCCGACGATATCGATCAACAAGTCGATCAGTTGCGGATTCGCCTCGAACAGCGAAAACAGCTGCACCCCGGCTGGCAGGCCCGCCAGGAACCCGTCCAAAGCCATCAATGCTTCGTCGGGCTTGGCGGTTTTGGCCAGACGTGAAAGCAATTCGGGGCGCAGACGTTCGAAAATCCGCGCGCCGCGCTGGGACCTGAGGGCCGGATATGTCGTCCATCGGGCCAGAACGTTCTTGTCGAACTCCACATCCTGTACATGGGCGGGCGCCGCACCAGGTCCGGGGGCAAAGAACCCTTCGGTCAGCTCATGCACTTCGGCCAGACGGTTTTTCAGGTCCTGCGTCAACTCGGCACTGCTGATACCCTTCAGGCAGGCGACGCGTTCGATCCCGTCGGGTGAGTTCGGCACCTTGTGGGTCTGCGCATCATGAATCATCTGGATGCGATGTTCGACTTCCCGGTGCGCGCGGTAATGATCGGTCAGCTTGTCCGCCACATCCTGTGGCACCCAGCCTTTTGCCGCCAGCGCCGCCAGCCCGGGAACCGTGCCTCGCACCCGCAGGTCAGCGTCCCGCCCACCCGCGATCAATTGGCGGGTTTGCGTGAAAAACTCGATCTCGCGAATACCGCCCTGCCCCAGTTTCATGTCGTGACCGGGGATCGACAAGGATCCGCCCGTCCCTTTGTTTTCCCGGATGCGCAGGCGCATGTCATGGGCGTCCTGGATGGCGGCAAAGTCCAGATGGCGGCGCCAGACAAAGGGGCGCAAGCCGTCCAGGAAACGCTGCCCCGCATCCAGATCCCCGGCGCAGGGCCGCGCCTTGATGTAAGCCGCACGCTCCCACGTGCGACCGAGGCTTTCGTAATACCGCTCGGCGGCCTCCATCGCCATGCAAACCGGTGTCACGGCCGGGTCGGGGCGCAGCCTCAGATCCGTTCGGAACACATAGCCATCCGCCGTCTTCTCGCTCAACGTCGCACAGAAGTTGCGCGTGGCCCGAACCATGCCCTGCCGGGCCTCGTAAAAGTCATCGGGGTCAAAGCGCGTCTCATCAAACAGGACGATCAGATCGATATCCGAGCTGTAGTTCAGCTCATGCGCGCCCATCTTGCCCATCGCCAGTATGACCAGGCCGGCTGCGGTTTCGACATCATCCTCGGTCATGCCCGGCAGCTTCTTGCGCCGGATCAGTGTCGCGATCTCGGCCTTGGCGGCAACATCCGCGGCCAGCGCACCGAAATCGGTCAGGGCCGCCGTGACCTTCTCCAATGGCCACGCACCTGCAATATCGGCCAACGCCGTAAGCAGAGCCATTCGCCGCTTGGCCTGCCGCAATCCGGGTTTCAACTGATCCGGCGGCAGATCACGCGCAGCAGCCATGACGTCGGCCAATGCCTGATCCGGGTGCATCAGGGCCTCGGGCAGCCAGCCCTTCTCTTGTTCGATCAGGCTTTTCAGATAGGGGCTGGAACCGGCGGTGCCTGCCACCAAATCCGCCATCTCGGCCGGCAAATCAGGCATCAGGGCCCGCGCTTCGGCCCCCAGGGATGGATCGAAAGCGCGCGGAAGTCTTGAAATGGCTAAAACGTCTGTCATGGGCGCAAACTGCGCATCGCGGCGCGTGATCGTCAATGAGGCATTCTGATCAGGTGTTCTGAACCGGCGTGTCCTGACTGAAACTGTTGACCCAAACGTCGTTTCTGCGTTCCCATAACGACGAAATCAGCATCGCCTCGCGCGTTGTCGCACCCGGTCGCAGGTAATCGGCCTTGTAGGACAGCAAGACGATATCCGGTGTCAGTACACGCAATCTCTCGTCGCTCAATTCAAACTCGGCCATCGTCGGTGCGTCTGCAAATTGGCCGACATGATCGTCACGATTGGCAAATCCCGTCGGATAGACCCCAAGAAAATCCGCGCTCAGCAACGCCCGGTCTGCGCTTGCGTTGCCCTCAACCAGCGCCATCCAGACCTGCTTTTCCAAATTCAGAATCTCACTCAGCGCAGGTGCCGTTTTGTGTTCTTTCATATCCATTTCCGCAACCTGCGGCTGATGACGCTCACCGTCAACCGAATTGCTAAATGTAAATCTTTTTTACATTGAGCCCTTGCAACCCTCGTCCACGACCCCATCTAAGCAATGTGAAAAGAGTTTACATCAACCCTGGAGAGCTCAAATGACCGCATTGTCCGACCCCGCCGTCCCCGCGAATCCGGGATGGCTTTATCGAATCGAGGCCTGGCTGGATGACAAAGGCAAAGGGGCCTGGATTTCCGCCATGGTCCTTGGTTTCATCTTCTTCTGGCCGGTTGGCCTGGCCCTTCTGGCTTACATGATCTGGAGCAAACGCATGTTCAGCAAATCCTGCAGCCGCCGCAAATCCTGGCACAGCCAAATGAGCGCGATGAAACCATCCGGCAACAGCGCATTTGACGCCTACAAGGCAGATACACTGGCCCGCCTTGAACGCGAACAGCAGGACTTCGAGGCATTCCTGCGCCGCCTGCGCGAGGCCAAGGACAAGGCCGAATTCGACGAGTTCATGGATGAACGCGCCCGCGAGAACCATGAAGACGACGGAAATGGCAAGCCCGCCTAATTGACCTTGCCCTGTCCCGGCATTCCGGGACAGGGTACCCTGACCCATTTTTTCGGACCTGACGAATGAACCACCTGCCTGACCCGGATACCCAACCAGAATTCTACAACTCAGTGACAAGCAAACGCTTTGTCGCGTGGTTGTTTGATATCGCCTTCATCTCGCTGCTCTGCACGGTGGCGATCCTGTTGAGCGCAGGCCTCGGTCTGTTTTTTCTGGCAGTGATCTATGCCGTGATCAGCTTTGTCTATCGCGTAGTAACCATCACCAACGGCTCGGCCACACTGGGCATGCGGTTCATGGGAATCGAATTGCGCGACGCATTCGGAGAACGAATGGATATGGGCAAGGCCATCGCCCACACTGCCGGCTATTTCGTCAGCATGGCGTTTGCGGTGATCCAGATCATCTCGGTGATCATGATGTTGACCAGCGCCCGCGGCCAGGGTCTGACCGACAGTTTTCTGGGCACGGTCATGATCAATCGACGGGCCTGACACGCGGTTGCGCGAAACACTTGGCGGCCTCGGGAACGGTTGCTATCATCCCTCCCGAGGCTATCTGGGAACTTCATGCGACACACGCTGCCAATTGCGCCACAATTCTATGTCACGGCCCCGCAACCCTGCCCCTATCTCGATGGCAGGATGGAGCGTAAGCTGTTCACCGCGCTCCAGGGCGAAGGTGCGGAGCAGTTGAACAATTCCCTGTCGCAGCAGGGGTTTCGCCGGTCGCAGAATGTACTCTACCGCCCTTCCTGCACAGATTGCGCGGCCTGCCTGTCCGCCCGGATCGACGTCTCGGCGTTCCGCCCGACAAAAAGCCAGAAACGCGCGGTGAAACGCAACGGATTTCTGCAACGCCGCGCCACATCGCCCTGGGCCACGGACGAGCAGTATGAGCTGTTCCGCCGCTATCTTGACACCCGGCACGCCGATGGCGGCATGGCCGACATGGACGTGTTCGAATTTGCGGCAATGATCGAGGAAACCCCGATTCGAAGCCGGGTGGTGGAATATGCAGATCCTGAGACCGGCGACCTGATCGCTGTTAGCCTGACCGATGTGCTCGATGATGGGCTGAGCATGGTCTACTCTTTCTACGATCCGAACCAGCCTCAGAATTCTCTGGGCACCTATATGATCCTGGACCATATCGAGATCGCGCGCGAAGCTGGCCTGCCCTATATCTACCTGGGCTATTGGGTCCCCGGCAGCCCCAAGATGGGCTACAAGGCAAAATTCTCTGGGCTTGAGGCCTATGTTCAGGGCGAATGGCAAAAGATCACAGATCCGGATACCTTCTGCTCTTCCTCACGGCACCCCCTGTCCACCGCTCCGATTGCCGAGCAAGTGGCCAATATCCAGCTTCCCGACCGCCACCCCACCAAGGGCTGACCATCCGATGAAACAGAACCTGCACGCCGTCACCCTCGTGGTGCCGGATTACAATGACGCACTTGCGTTTTATACGGAAAGACTTGGCTTCCAGCTCTTGAAGGACATCGATCTCGGGGGCGGAAAACGCTGGGTCCTGATCACACCGCCGGGTTCAGACGGCGGCGGCCTTCTTCTGGCCAAAGCCGACGGGCCCGAACAACGCGCCGCCATCGGCAACCAGACCGGCGGCCGTGTGGGCTTTTTCCTTCAAACCGATGATTTCCAACGCGACTACACACAGATGCGTGCCAACGGGGTCCATTTCGAAGAAACTCCCCGCTTCGAATCCTATGGCACAGTCGCCGTCTGGCGCGATCCTTATGGCAACCGCTGGGATCTGATCCAATTCACCTGATCCGCTTTTTCATCTGGCCCCAAATATCCCGGGGATGAATTGGCCGCAGGGCAAGAAGGGGCTGGCCCCTTCCCTGCAACAAACAAGAAAAAGAGGGCCTTCGGGCCCCCTTTTGCATTTTGATGATCCGGATCAGTTCGGGATCAGGTCCGGTACGATCGTGACAATCGCCGGGAAGAACCACAGAATTGCGATCCCTACCACCTGGATCAAAACAAATGGAATGATCCCGCGATAGATATGGCCCGTCGTCACTTCCTTCGGCGCAACCCCTCGCAAGTAGAACAACGCGAACCCGAACGGTGGTGTCAGGAAGGATGTTTGCAGGTTCACCGCCACCATGATCGTCACCCATTTCGGGTCGAACGACCCGCCATAGATCACCGGCCCCACGATCGGGATCACGATGTAGATGATCTCGAGGAAATCCAGCACGAAGCCCAGAATGAACAACACCAGCATCACGATCAGGAAGACCGTGAACTCGTTGTCAAAACTCTTCAGGAATTGCTGGATATAGTGCTCCCCTCCGAACGAGATCACCACCAGGTTCAGCAATTGGGATCCGATCAGGATGGTAAACACCATCGAGGTCACCTTGGCCGTCTCACGCACCACCGGGGTCAGAACTCCGCTTGAATACAGCACCCAGCACCCGAACAGCAGCCCGAACAAGGCATACAGATAGGCTGCATACGCGATGATGAAGGCGATCCAGGTCTCCAACGTCACATTGCCCTGATTGACCCGCAGGTCAAAGTTGACCCCCATCAGCAAGGCGATGATCACGGCAAAGGTCGACCAGATGATCACCTTGCCCGATCGCCCCTGATCCTGCAGCTTACGATAGGCCGCCAGCATGATCGCGCCACCCGCCCCCAGCGCAGCTGCCGGTGTCGGGTTGGTCACACCACCCAGGATCGACCCCAGAACCGCGATGATCAGAACCAATGGCGGGAAGACCACGCGGATCAGGTCATTGGTCGCACATCGCGCTGCGGCTTCCTTGCAACCATACATGGCCAGCGCAAATGGCAACGCGAGCAACAGGAACGTCGCCCCCGAAGTTGTTGTGGGCGAAATCAGCAAAATATCGACCAACACCATAAGAAGCAGACCAATCGCACCAACGATAAGCGGCTGTGGCGCACGCGAGGGGGCGATGCCACGGCCCAGAACCAGAGTGAGGCCCAACAGCACGACGGTGATCGCGACACCCGTGCCAATTGGTGCGGCTGATGCAATCATTTCCTGTTGTGCGGCGGCCAGTTCTTCTTCGGTCAGGCGCTGAGACTCAGCTGCACCGCCAGCGGCATCAATGGCTTCCTGCTCGGCGACGGCCTGATCCCAGGCGGCCTGACCATGCAGATCGATCATCGATACCTTGCATTCTTCCGACACGTTGGTACGCAACGATGCGCCCTGTCCGATGTCCGAGAAAGCCGAGACCGAAATGTTCTGGCTGCCGATCAGGCCGACATTGCCCAGCAACACGGTGCCGACAATCAGCGCAACCGGTGCGCCCAGCAGCCAAGTCAGACCTTCGGACCGGGTGATCGGCTCACCCGACCCGCCTGACAGCGCCACGGCAGGTGCCTTATGGGGATTCAGCAATGCATAACCAAACGCATACAACGCATAAAGCAGGGCCAGAAGGATCCCCGGCAAAAGCGCCGCCTGGAACAAAGTTCCGACCGAGACAACCGCGGGCTCCCCCAGATAGGTCAGCGCATCGGTGCAGCCGGCCTCGACAGCCCGTGTCTCTTGCGCCGTGGAATACAGATCGCCCGCCAATGTGCCAAGCAGAACGATCACGATCGAGGGCGGAATAATCTGCCCCAGCGTACCCGAGGCCGCGATCACACCCGTTGCGAGTTCCGGCGAGTAATTGTTCCGCAACATGGTTGGCAGCGCCAGCAGGCCCATGGTCACCACGGTCGCGCCAACGATGCCGGTAGAGGCCGCAAGAAATGCCCCTACAACCACGATGGACACGGCCAGACCACCCGGCAGCGGTCCAAAGACGCGCGCCATCGTCGTCAGCAGGTCGTTCGCGATTTTCGAGCGTTCCAGCGTGATCCCCATCAGAACGAACATCAGCACGGCCAACAGGGTCTCAATGGATTGCCCTGCCAGTACGCGCTCGTTCATGCGGTTCACGATGAACGACACGTTGCGGTCCAGCGCGGTTTCCCAGCCAGAGACAAAGACCGGCTCGGCTATCCTTGGCAAATCCGGGTATCGGAATACCGATATGACATCAGGTTTTACCCCGGAATTTACAATATCCCGATAGGCTTGTGAGCCTGTGTCGATTGCCTGGTGGATCAACAGCCCGGCACTGTCCAGTGCCGCGATGATCCCAAAGGAAATCACTCCGGCGCCGCCGATGGCAAAGGCCACCGGGAAGCCGGAAAGGATGCCCCCAAAGAGGCAGAAGAATACGATAATGAGGCCTATCTCGACGCCATCAAGTCCGAATAGCATTGTCTTGGTCTCCGTCCTTAATGCGCGCCTTCATAGGCTTCTTCGCCCTCACCAAGGCTGTCCTTGTCGAGGTATTTTCCAGTGCTTTCCGGCCCTTCCACGTATTCCAGATACGACCGGTACAGGAATGCGATTGCGTGCAGGAACACCATGGCTGCAAAGGCCACCAGCAAGATCTTGAACAGGAAGTAGGCGTTGAATCCGTTGGGGCTGAACCCAATGGTTTCCACGTTCCAGCGCAGGGCGCGGGACTTGGCCACCAGTCGGTCCAGCGTGTCACTGGCCGAAGGTTTCGGCACGATCAGGTGTCGCCACATGAAGTACCAGCCATACATCCAGGTCAGCACCGCCATGGGCATCATGAACAAAACCGCACCGCACATATCAACCACCCGTTTGGCACGGTGGCTGATGCCGGCATAGATGAGGTCAACGCGCACATGCCCACCCTGCACGAATGTGTAGGTACAGCACAGGCACACGACCATCGCATTATACAGCTTCAGTTCTTCCGCGAACCAACTGATATCCATCTGGAACGGGATACCCAAACCAAAGGACATATCGGGTCGGGTAAAGACCCGCTGCATGAAAACGATCACGATCTGCTGGATCACCATCAAAAGACCCGCCCAGGCAAAGAAGCGGCCGGTGGTATTGGCGAACCCCTCAAGGCCCCGCACGATGGCCCACATGAAGTTCCGGTAGTACAGCCCGATGGCCGTCAGAACCAGAAAGAACGTGAACACCACAAAGAAGAACTCGACCGAACCGCCGTAATAGACAAAGCGCATGATCGACGCCTTGTCGGACCAGTCCAGCCAGAGTTGCGGATGCGTGATGGCGTATCCGAAATTATAGAAGGCTTCGGCAATGTTCTGAATGAACCAGACCAGTCCATTCCACAGGGCGCCGAAGAACGAGATACCGTTTTCGTCCTGCATGTTGTCCCCAGGTCGTCTCAGTTGTGCATGGGATTATTGTTGCTTGCCCAAACCCCTTAGCGCAACCGGAAAGGCTCCCCCACGACGCGGGGGAACCGGTTTTTCTTGGATCAGAATGGCTTAGCCGCGAACACGGTCGCGCTGAGCGGTGTAAACACCCGATGACAGGTTGTTCCAAGCAGACGATGCTGCCATCGACGTCATCGCGCTGTCGTGGATCTTCTTGAACAGCTCATCGCCCATGTTCTCGTCCAGAACTTCCTGGCTGGCCTGACCAAACGCGTCCCAGACACTGTCCGGGAATTCCAGAACCTTGACGCCGCCCGCCTGCAGGCGCTGCAGCGCTGCGCCGTTGTTGGCCAGGAACTGCGCCAGGTTCCACTGGTGCGCTTCGGCGGCAGCGACCTCGATGATCTTCTGCTGTGCCGGGGTCAGTTCATTGAACACATCGCGGTTGGTTGCCAGCGACAGACCTGCGCCCGGCTCGTGGAAGCCCGCAGTGTAGTAGGTCTTGGTGATTTCCTGGAAGCCGGCCTTTTCGTCGGCCCATGGACCGATCCACTCGGTACCGTCGATCGCGCCGGACGACAGCGCCTGATACACTTCCGACCCCGGAATGTTTTGGACCGATGCGCCCAGTTTACCCAGCGCCTTGCCGCCCAGACCCGGCATACGGAACTTCAGACCGTTGAAGTCTTCGGGGCTGTTGATCTCTTTCGAGTACCAGCCACCCGCCTGCGCACCGGTGTTGCCGGCCAGGAAGGACTTCAGGCCAAAGATTTCGCCCAGCTCGTCATGCAGCTCCATACCGCCGTCATGATAGTACCAGTTCACCAGTTCCTGTGCAGTCATGCCGAAAGGAACGGCCGTGAAGAACGCATAACCCGGGTGCTGACCCACAAAGTAATAGTCAGCGGCATGATACATATCCGCCTGACCCGAAGACACCGCGTCAAATACTTCGAAGGCACCAACCAGTTCGCCTGCCGCCTTGATTTCAACATTCAGGCTGCCATCCGACATGGCGTTGATGCTGTCGGCACAACGCTGCGCGCTGTCAAACACGCCCGCCAGACCACGACCCCACGAGGTCACCATGGTCAGGGTACGCTGGCCCTGAGCATAAGCCGGTGCCGCCAATGCGGTCGCTGCAGCAGCCGAACCGCCCAGCGCGGATTTTTTCAGAAATGAACGACGATCCATATGAGTGTTCCTCCCCTTCATAGTCACGGCCCGGCAGAACCGGACCTGTCGCATTCAGTGCGCGTCAGCCTAATGTGACCGAACTGAAAGGGAATACCTACTACTGCGTAGAGAATCGGATTCTTTGCGATTTCCAGCAAGAAATCAGACCATAAAGCACGTCTTCCCCGACGATAATCTCTGTATTCCCCGAACAAAGCCCAATCTTTTTGCATTTTCGCCGCCGCTTGCGTATCGATTCGTCCATGCAAAGACTCCGACATCTGGTCTCGCTGACCTATGCGCAGAAATTGTCACTGGTTGCCGCAATCCCGCTGGTCGTGGCCGTGGCGGCAATTGCCGTGCTTGTGGCATACGAGGCGCGCGCGACCGCCGAGCGTGAGATCGAAGCGCTGGAACGCAGCCTGGTCGAAGCCAAGAAGGAAGAGTTGCGCAACTACGTGACACAGGCGCGCAACGGGTTCGCCTATATCTACGGCCGGGCCGAGCCTGATGACGAGGTCGCGAAAAACCTCGTGTCCCAAATCCTGTCGGCAATGATCTATGGCCAGGATGGGTTCTTCTTTGTCTACGATTATGACGGCAACAATCTGGTCAGCCCCCGCCAGACGCAGTTCATCAACCGAAACTGGGAAGGGCTGACGGACAGCGACGGCACTCCGATCGTTGACGAGTTCATCCGCCTCGCCCGCCAGGGGGCTGGTTGGCACAGCTTCATGTGGCAAAAGCCCTCGACCGGAGAGGAAGCGCAGATGATCGCCTATGTCGTCGGGCTTCAGGACTGGCGCTGGGTCGTGGGAACCGGGGTCTTCATCGACGACATCGTTGCAACGGTCGCCAACGCCAGGGCCGAGGTCGAGGCCCGCGTTCAGCGCACCTTCATGTATATCGGCGCGATCGTTGTGGCGGCGGTGCTCATCGTCTTTGCATCCGGCATGTTGCTGAACATCCGCGAGCGCAGACTTGCGGACGCCAAGCTGAAGGAACTGACCCAGCGCGTCTTCGATGCCCAGGAAGAGGAACGAGGCCGCGTTGCCCGCGAACTGCATGACGGCATCAGCCAGATTCTGGTCGGTGTACGCTATGCGCTGGACAACGCGCGGCGCCGCCTGTCGCGCGGCGATGACGCGGGCGCACGCGATCCGCTGGACAAAGGGATTGACCATCTTGGCACCGCCATCACCGAGGTCCGCCGCATCAGTCGCGACCTGCGCCCCGGCGTACTGGACGATCTGGGCCTTGGGCCAGCGCTGAAAGCTCTGACCGACGATTTCCGGGACCGCACCGGGATCGAGACGGAATTCTCGACCGTGGTGTTCCGCAACCGGCTGGATCAAGACAGCAAGATTGCCCTGTATCGCATCGCGCAAGAGGCGCTGACCAATATCGAGCGCCACTCTGGCGCCACGCATGTTACGATAGACCTGCGCGGGCACAAGAAAGGTGCAACCATGCGGATCACTGACAATGGCCGGGGCATGCGGACCGATCCCAGCACCCCCAGCACCGGGATCGGGTTGCGCAACATGCAAGAGCGCATCGAACAGCTTGACGGGTCCCTGCGCATTCTGTCATCACGCGGACCGCGCGGCGGCACTGTCATCGAAGTCAGCCTGCCGCTGAGCCACCTTCTGCCGCCGCAGGAAGACGCAACTCCGAACCGAAAGGCCGGCACATGAGCGCCGAAAGCATCCGAGTTCTTATCGTCGACGACCATCCAATGGTGGCCGAGGGCATCCAGTCCATCCTCGAAAGCTATGATGAGATTCAAGTGGTCGGTACGCTTGGCAGCGGACAGGCGGCAGTGGATCAGGCTGTTGACCTTGCCCCGGATGTGATCCTGATGGATCTGAACATGCCCGGCCTCGGCGGTCTCAGCGCCACGGAAATCATCCTGGAACGATTGCCGGAAACGCGCATCCTGATCCTGTCGATGCATGACAGCCCGGAATATATCTCGACCGCGCTCAGCCACGGTGCCAAAGGTTACGTGCTCAAGGATGTGCCCACTGAAGAGATCAAGCAGGCCATTGATGCGGTGATGCGGGGTGAACAGTATCTGTGCACCGGCGCCAGCGGATCGCTCAAGCCCAAGGGCAACAACGTGCGCGAAGCGCTGACCGGACGTGAACAGACCATTCTGCTGGAACTGGCGCAGGGCAAATCCAACAAGGAAGTTGCGCAAACGCTGGATATTTCCGTGCGGACTGTCGAAACGCACCGCAAGAATATCAAACGCAAACTCGGCATATCCTCAACCGCCGGGCTGACACGCTACGCTTTGGAACATGGCGTGCTGCAAGGGACTGGTGTCGGTTTCTGATCTGCACGCGCCCGCAGCGCGCAGCGCTGCCCGGCCCAACCAGAGGATACGCGCCACAGGCGTGTTGACGATGGGCGGGAGCGGTACCCGCCGGGTCAAAGACCTTCTCCGAAAAAAACCAATGTCCCGTCTTCGTCCAGAACGTGGAATTCACGCTGATTATAGGGCTGATTGAACGGCGGCCTGACACGGCCTTCGGGCAGATCGGCCAATCGGTCACGCAGGCTGTCATAAAGCCCATCAATATCTTCAACATCGATATAGAAGGAGTGTTCATCACCCAATGGCTTGCCGTCATCCCGCGGCGGGAACTCCAAAAGGCGGATCGCAACAGGACCACGTTTCAAAAAGGCATAATTGTCTTGCGTGAACCCACAGGTGAACCCAAGGCGATCACAATAGAAGTCGATCTGGTCCTTCAGGGACGAGCACAACACAAATGGTGTAAGCTGCAAAATCTTGGGCATCTGACTCTCCGGACAGGAAACAGATGCATTGTACCGAGGTTGACCACTCAATCCAGCAATTGATCCTTTCGCAGCCCCGCGCGCTTGTAGTGATGCGGCAAAACGCGGCCATACAATTGCTGCGTCCGTTCCACACCGCCACACATGCCTTCAGCCTCGACAAAGGAAAAGATGCCGACATAACGACGGCGCTTGCCTCTAACCGGAGCGACCCGGTGCAGTGAATACCGGCCCTTGAAAATCTGTAAATCCCCCGGCCGCAGCTCCAGCCGGCGAACCCGCCCCATGTTCCCATCGAGAACCGAGGCCACCAGATCAAAGTTTTCATTTTCCGCCGTCCGCAGGTTGGGCACATACTCGAACGCGCCGCCCGTCTCTCCGTTCTGGATGGCCAGCGTCACGGTGTAGTTGTTGGTGTCGAAATGCCAGGGAAAGCCCTGCCCTTCTTCCACGACATTGATGATCACGTCCGCCAATGGGTCATCGTAGCGAAAAAAGCGGTCTTCGGGTTCATTCAGGGCATCGCGGACAAAGGGAAGAAAGCCGTCGAACTCGTAAATGCGCCGCAGCGGGCCGGATTTCGAAAGATTGTCGGCCGGAACAAAGGCGTTCGAACGATCATAGAACCGGCGGATCGGATGGGCGATGCCAAGCCTTGGGTCGTCCTTCGTGAAATAGGCGTTGGTTCTGTTGAAGGACCGGTGCGCCTTGGGCGCCACCCCCTCGGCTTCTTGCACCAGAAGCTTGACCCCTGCTTCGTGCACGAAACCCGGCAGAACAGCACATCCATCCTGTTCCAACTCGCGTCTCAAATCCTCGATCAGCCGATCATAAGCCGGTGAATCCGGACAATCGATTGGATAGCGGCCAAGATCAACCAGGTCCTGCAACATTTCAAGCCTCCGGGTTTTGCCCCCTGCACGTTGAGCGTGGCGCAGAAAAAAGTAATGATCATGCCCGTTTCGGACATCGGCCTGACGCTTTCAGACCGCCTTATCCGCGTACAAAACGGCCAATTTTCACGCCAAATTCCCGGAAATTCCCGACATGCGGCAATCTGCGCAATAAAATGTCGCAAAATACCGCCGCTGAGATAGAAAATTGGTGCAATTGCCTGTTGACGCCCCTTCCCCCCGACCATAATGTCGCCTCCAAGCAAAAAGGAGCCTCTGGCGATGAGAACGCTAGTCGTAATCGTAGGAACCACGCGCATGGGCCGGTAACGGTAAACCATAATCGAACCCATGCGCCTCCGAAAATCTCGGGGGCTTTTTTTTGTCAAACGCAAGACACATGTCGCGAACGGAGCAAAGCAGATGACACGTGAGATGACCGGCGCAAAGATGGTGGTTCAGGCCCTCAAGGATCAGGGCGTGGACACGGTATTCGGATACCCCGGTGGCGCCGTGCTACCGATCTATGATGAGATCTTTCTGCAAAACGACATTCGCCACATTCTGGTGCGTCACGAACAGGGCGCGATCCACGCCGCCGAAGGCTATGCCCGATCGACGGGAAAACCGGGCGTCGCGCTTGTCACGTCCGGCCCCGGTGCCACCAATGCAGTCACCGGTCTGACCGATGCGTTGCTGGATTCGATCCCGATCGTCGTTCTGACCGGGCAAGTCCCGACCTTCATGATCGGATCGGATGCGTTTCAGGAGGCCGACACCGTAGGCATCACCCGCCCCTGCACCAAGCATAACTGGCTGGTGAAGGACACGGACTCGCTGGCTGAAACCCTGCACGAGGCATTCCATGTCGCCACCTCGGGCCGCCCCGGCCCGGTGCTGATCGACATCCCGAAGGATGTGCAGTTCGCGTCGGGCGAATATGCCAGCCCAAAACCTTCGACCTCGCATTACCAACCCGCGATGAAAGGAGATTTGGAAGAGATTACCGAACTGGTTGCCGCGATGGAAACCGCAAAGAAGCCGATCTTCTACACCGGCGGTGGCGTTATCAATTCCGGCCCCGCGGCAAGCCAGTTGCTGCGTGAACTGGTGGATGCAACGGGCTTTCCGATCACCTCAACCCTGATGGGTCTGGGCGCCTATCCCGCCTCGGGCGAGAACTGGCTGGGGATGCTCGGCATGCATGGCCTTTATGAGGCCAATATGGCGATGCATGATTGCGATCTGATGATCAATATCGGTGCGCGGTTCGATGACCGGATCACCGGGCGCATCGATGCGTTTTCGCCGAACTCGAAAAAAGCGCATATCGACATCGACCCGTCCTCGATCAACAAGGTCATCCGGGTGGACATCCCGATCGTCGGCGATGTGGCGCATGTGCTCGAGGATATTCTGAAGATCTGGAAGTCGCGCGGCCGCAAGACGGACGCCGCGAATGTCAAACAATGGCAGAACCAGATCGCCGAGTGGCGCAAGATCAACTGCCTGGCCTTCACCAACAGCGAAAAGTCGATCAAACCGCAATACGCGCTGCAACGCCTTGAAGAACTGACAAAAAAGCATGATCGCTACATCACCACCGAGGTGGGTCAGCACCAGATGTGGGCGGCGCAGTACCTTGGGTTCGAAGACCCCAACCGATGGATGACATCGGGTGGTCTGGGCACGATGGGTTATGGGTTCCCCGCCTCGATCGGCGTGCAGATGGCGCATCCGGAGGCTCTGGTGATCAATGTCGCCGGCGAGGCCAGCTGGCTGATGAACATGCAGGAAATGGGCACCGCCGTTCAGTACCGCCTGCCGGTGAAACAGTTCATCCTGAACAACGAACGCCTCGGCATGGTCCGTCAGTGGCAGGAGCTGCTGCATGGCGAGCGCTATTCACATTCCTGGTCCGAGGCCCTGCCCGATTTCGTGAAACTGGCTGAGGCCTTTGGCGCCAAAGGTATCCTGTGTTCCGACCCCGCCGATCTGGATGACGCGATCATGGAGATGATCAATTACGACGGTCCGGTGATCTTTGACTGTCTGGTCGAAAAGCACGAGAACTGCTTCCCCATGATCCCGTCGGGCAAGGCCCATAACGAGATGCTGTTGGGCGAGGCGGAAACGCAGGGCGTGATCGATAGCAAAGGCTCGGTTCTGGTTTAACAAAATTCGACGGATTTGGTTGAGCGCCGCGCTGCGCCCGACCTGTCAAGGATGATGAAAGGGACGTAAATGTCTGCCCTACATATCAAAAAAGGCTCTACACGCCACTCGGCCTATAACCTACGGCCCACCTTCTCGGACGTTCAGGAACGCCATACCATCGCGGTTCTGGTCGAAAACGAGCCCGGAGTGCTGGCCCGTGTCATCGGCCTTTTCTCGGGTCGTGGTTACAACATCGAAAGCCTGACGGTGGCCGAGGTTGATCATACCGGCCACCTGAGCCGCATCACCATCGTCACCACCGGCACGCCCCAAGTCATCGAACAGATCAAGGCGCAGCTTGGCAGGATTGTTTCGGTGCGTGACGTGCATGATCTGACCGTCGAGGGCGCCTCGGTCGAGCGTGAACTGGCGATCATCAAGGTCGTCGGCGAAGGCGACAAGCGGGTCGAAGCCCTGCGACTGGCGGATATCTTCCGCGCCAATGTTGTCGACAGCACACTCAATTCCTTCATCTTCGAAATCACCGGTGCGCCCGACAAGATCGACGCATTTGCCGACCTGATGCGCCCGCTGGGCCTGATGGAAATCGCGCGTACCGGCGTGGCGGCCCTGCTGCGCGGCGATTGATCGAACTGTCCCGCCTTGGCGCTTGTCTTGCAGCCAAGGCGGGAACACTTTTTAGGGTGGCTGGTTCTTTCAAATTCAACTCTTGCGATCTGAATGCGCTATAATTGCCATAAGGTCGGCTTTTCCCCAAAAAGATCAGGCATTTTCAGATAAAGCCTATTGCCTTTACACATGAGGGCGTTAGCCTCGAAGCTGCAACGCGACGTGGGGATACGTTGCTTGGGGTCATTCTGTACGATTTAAAAATGCACTGGGCTTCGGCTTCAGTGCGACGATGGTTTCTTTCAGAAACTAAGCAAGACGTGGGCACCCATGACTGACGATATTCGTAGTCCGGCCGAGATTCGCGCAATGTTTGGTGCGAACCTTCGGCAATTGGCAAAGCGATATCGCTCGATCTCGGCGCTGTGCCGACAACTTGGCGTAAACCGTACCCAGTTTAACAGATATCTTTCCGGTGAAAGCGTACCCAGACCGGATGTGCTGGACCGTATATGCAGGTTTTTCGATGTCGATGCCCGCATTCTTCTGAAACCGCTGGACGAGATCGAAAAGATCGAAGAACACCCCGCAACGCCGGCCCTGACAGAGTTTCTGGGCTCGGGTGCGGATGCGATCGAGAAATCCCCGTTTTCACCCGGGTTCTACGCGGTGATCGAAAGCCTGTCGGCTGAACACCGGATGACCCTGCTGCACGCCCGACCCCTGGCCCAATGTACGTTGATCCGTGGTTACGTGTCGCGTGCGGCAATGCCCGAGGCACCCCCGAAGGCGCGGGAGATACAGGGGATAGCGGCCGCAAGCGGTGACACTGTCTATATGCTCACCTCCCAGCGGGAAGGTCACAACAGCCGGGTCTATCTGATCTCTCCGGACCCTACGGGAACGGCAGTTCATTGGCGTGGGTCGGTCATCAGCCCGACGAATGCGACAACGCCCGAACCCGTTGTGCTGAAATACCTTGGGCACGACTCGACGGCCATCTTTGCTGCTGCGCGATTGTCGACGAACAACGTGGCTAAGCACCTGTAACCTACCGTCTCAGGTAGGTGTTTTCCCTTCATCATTCTGCGTGATCTGCCGGTACAGATGCCAACTGGCATGTCCCAGCAACGGCAGAACCACCAGCAACCCCAGAAACCAGGGCACCATCGCCAGAAATGTCAGCACCGCGATGAAGGCACCCCAGGCCAGCATCACCGGAAAGTTCTCTGACACGTAGGTAAAGCTGGTGATCATGGCCGTTACGAAGTCCAGCTCGCGGTCCAGCAGCAGAGGGATCGACAGAACGGTGATCATGTACAGAACGGTCGCAAAAACCGCCCCGACGGCGGTGCCGACGGCCAGCATTGTCAGGCCATTCAGTGTCAGAAACACCTCAAGCGAGGTCGACACGTTGGTCATCGTCGCCAAACCCATGAACAGGGCAAAAATCATGTGCCCCAGAAAAAACCAGAAAAGAAACACGACAACTATGATCGCGCAGATCGAGGGCAATTGTCTGCGGCTTTGCTGCATCACGACCCCGAAGATCGCGCCAAAATCGAGCGGCTCTCCTTGTTCCAGCCTGTGCGATACCTCGTACAGACCAACAGCGGCAAACGGGCCGATCAGCGGAAACCCGATGGCCGCCAGCACCAGCCAAAAGGTTGTTCCGGTCTGAACTGTCACCCATGCCATCGCCCACCCGGACAGTACGTAAAACCCCGCAAAAATAAGTCCGAACAGCGGTGCGCGGCGAAAGTCGGCCCAGGCGCGCTGCAATGCCGTACGCAGCATGGCGGTATCGACCGGTCGCATATCCGGAACACCAAAGGGTTTGTCCATGTTGTCTTCCTCCTCCCTGACCGGCGCTATGGCATCGCCGGCCGCTTGTTCGGCCAATTGGTTTCGGCGTGGTAAGCCGCACCGACTGACAATAGTTTCCGATCCGATCCTCTGGGCCCGAACAATTGAAACCCCATCGGCAGCCCCTGCGTGCCAAACCCCGCGGGCGCAGCAAGACATGGCAGGCCGATCAGGCTGACCGGTATCGTGACATGCATCCATCGGTGATAGGTATCCATGGCCCGGCCCGCGATCTCTGTCGGGTAAGGCAAATCAACCGAAAACGGCCAGATCTGAGCAGACGGCAGAACCAACGCGTCAAACTGTTCGAACAGGTTCGCCGCGCAACGGAACCATTCCGAGCGGATGACACTGGCGTGGTGTACCTCCATTGCACTCATTGCCAGACCCCGATCCAGTTCCCATTGTGCTGAATCTTTCAAATCTTCCTTTTGCGACGCCAAGGGTTCCAGCCCGGCGGCCACGCTGAACGACCGCAGGGTGATCCAGCTGGTCCAGAGTTTTTCGGCATCGAAAGGCGGGGCGACGTCCTCAACCCGCGCGCCACGTGTTTCGAACACGTCCATCGCGTCTTTACAGATGTCAAGAATACCGGGCTCGGTCGGAAAAGCGCCGCCCCAGTCGCCAAGCCACCCGATCCGCAGCCTTTGCAGATCTGCGGCGGTCACCGGCGACACCGGCGCACTTTCAACGGCCAGCGGCAAGCGCGGGTCCGGGCCCGAGATGACATCAAGCAGAACACCCAGGTCTTCGGGGCAGCGCGCCATGGGGCCCAGTGTCGACAACTGGTGCAAAAAGCTGTCCCCGACGGGATCGGAAGGCACCCTGCCCCAGCTTGGCCGAAAGCCATAAACGTTGTTCCAGGCAGCAGGGTTGCGCAAGCTGCCCATCATGTCCGAGCCATCGGCCAGCGCAACCATGCCCGTCGCCAAGGCAACCGCCGCCCCGCCGGATGAGCCACCGCAGGTACGGTCGGCATCATAAGGGTTGCGCGTCGCCCCATAGACCGGATTGAACGTGTGCGATCCCAGCCCAAATTCCGGCGTATTGGTTTTGCCGATCAGGATGGCACCGGCTTGCCGCATCCGGGCGGCGATCAGATCGTCGCTGGCTGGCACGTGGTCTTGAAAAACAGGTGATCCTTGCGACGAGACGACACCCGCCACATTCACAAGATCCTTGACTGCGATTGGAAGACCGTGCAGCGGGCCGGTGATCGGGCCGTCGTCACAGGCCTTCGCCTCGGCCATCAAACCATCTGAATCCCTCAGCGCCACGATGGCATTCACCTCACCATTGACCTTGGCGATGCGATCCAGCGTGGCCTGCATCACGTCCGAGGCTGAAACCTGCCGGTTGGCCAACTGTTTCAAAAGGTCTGTAGCCGATATCCGGGTCAGGTCCATGACGCGCCAATCCATTGTCGTTTCCGGCAGCCTAGCGGGCAGCTCGGATCATTTAAACCCACTGTTTAAATGTATCTTTTCAGCGTCGTCCCAGACGGCAATGTCAGCGCGCTGATCTGCGAAAATGCAGGTTGCTGTCAGCCCCAAGCCAGTAGCGCAGGCAAAGAACGATCACGAGGCAGCTGAGCACCAGCCAGATCCCACCCCACAACATGGCAGACCCACCGAATTCCTCGGCCAGCATGAATGCATCCGAGCGCGCGCCAGACCGTCGGATCGTGTCATCGAAGATGTCGAAAGGGACATAGATCATGCTGGTCAATCCGATCACGCGCAGCACCAGATCGCTTGCATCGGGGCGCAGATACCACGCCGCAGCAATCATCGCAGCCCCGGTTCCGATGCTGAAAACAAGGGCGAACGGGTCGCGGATATACAGCACCGCCACCAGACACATGACGCCGCCAAAACCCGCCAGAACGGCGCGGTCGGCCCGTGTTCGCAAGGCAAGGATCAAAAGGGCCATGCCAAGCGCCAGTGAACCAAGATACCCGGCAGACAGGCTGAGAAAGCGATTGCCGCCCCGGCCGACGACAACGCCGCCCTGTTGTGATGAGATCGAAAAGCTCTCGACCGAGCCGCCCGTCATCAGGATCGTCACCGCATGAGACAGCTCATGCAGAAAGACGACCAGTATCTTCAGTGGAACCGCAACCAGTGTATTCCAAAGCAGAAACACCAGGGCCGTGATGAGGATAAGCTGCCAATGCCCTTTCAGAACGTTCAGGAAAGGGCTGTTACGCTTCACCTCAGATGTCGCCCTGGGCCTCGGAGCGGCTCTTGCCCGCCACGTTCAGGGCCAGTGTGGCCGCCATGAAGCCGTCCAGATCGCCGTCCAGAACACCCTTGGTATCCGAGGTCTCGTAATTGGTCCGCAGGTCTTTGACCATCTGGTAGGGCTGCAAAACATATGACCGGATCTGGTTGCCCCAGCCCGCATCCCCCTTGGCCTCGTGTGCCGCGTTGATGTCGGCGTTCCGGCGGTCCAGCTCCAGTTGATACAAGCGCGATTTCAGAGCCTTCATGGCGATATCGCGGTTCTGGTGCTGCGACTTCTCGGACGAGGTCACGACAATCCCGGTTGGAATGTGCGTGATCCGCACGGCCGAGTCCGTGGTGTTCACGTGCTGACCACCGGCACCCGATGACCGGTAGGTGTCGATGCGGATATCGGCGGGGTTCACCTCGATCTCGATATTGTCGTCGACCACGGGATAGACCCAGACCGAACAGAACGAAGTGTGCCGCTTGGCCGCCGAGTCAAAAGGCGAAATCCGCACCAGCCGATGTACGCCGCTTTCGGATTTCAGCCAGCCATAAGCGTTGTGCCCCGAAATCTTGTACGCAGCGGATTTGATCCCTGCCTCTTCGCCCGGGGTTTCGGACTGAAGCTCGACCGTATAGCCTTTTTTCTCGGCCCAGCGCACATACATCCGCGCCAGCATCGAGGCCCAGTCGCAGCTTTCGGTTCCGCCCGCGCCCGAGTTGATCTCGAGGAAGGTGTCGTTGCTGTCGGCCTCACCGTCAAGCAGGGCCTCAAGCTCTTTCTTCGCGGCCTTGGCCTGAAGCGCCTTGATCGCGGCTTCGGCGTCCTGGACAACTTCTTCGTCTTCTTCCAGTTCGCCCAGCTCAATCAGTTCGATATTGTCGCTTAGATCGGTTTTGATGGCCTCGTAGGTCTCGATCGCGTCGACCAGCATCTGCCGATCGCGCATCAGTTTCTGCGCCTTTTCGGGATTGTCCCACAGGTTGGGATCTTCGACACGCGCATTGAATTCCTCAAGGCGATGCGGCGCGGTCTCATAGTCCATGCGCTGCGCCAGCAGCTCCAGCGACTTTTCGATTTCCGCCACAGTGTTCTGGGTTTCGGCGCGCATGGTCTTGTCCCAACTTGCTCAATCAGGCCTGCGTGATAGCAAGAGGTGCGAGACACCACAAGACGGGCTGAGCGTGAATGCAAGGCACATTCAAAGAGTTTCTGGACCGATGGGAATTGCATCAACCGGAACTGGTTGCCGAGACGGCCCAGGCGCGGGTGTGGAAGGTACAGTCGGAACACGGGCCGGCCGCCCTGAAACTCTATCGCAGACCGGATCGCGGCAACGAAGAACCCGGGACCGCTTTGTTGAAGGCCTGGCATGACCGGGGAGCGGTTCGGGTTCTCAACGAGGAACGGAATGCCGTTCTGATGGAATGGCTGGAAGGCCCGTCTTTGGGGGACATTGCGCGGGCAGGACGCCCTGAAGACGCTGTTGCGATCCTTGCAGAAACGGCGGCGCGCCTGCATGGGAAGGCCACCGCTGACGTCGGTGGCTTGAAACCCCTGAACCAGGTGGTCGCCCCTTTGTTCGGCTGCGCCTTTGCTCCGGCCTGCCCAACCCTTCTGCGAAAGGACGTGCTGTCTGCCACGAATCTGGGTCAGCACCTGTTGATCAGCCAGCCCACGCCGGTGCCCCTGCACGGCGATCTTCACCCGGACAACATTATTCTGACCCACAATGGCCCGCGGATTTTCGATGCCAAAGGATATGCAGGAGATCCGGCCTTTGAACTGGCAAATGCACTGCGGCACCCAAAAGGCATGACCGAATTGGTGCGCGATCCCCGGCAGATCGAAACCTGCCTGTCGCTCTATTCCGAAGCCATGAATGTTTCAGAGGAACGGCTGGCCCAATGGGCAGCCGTCAAATGCGCCTTGTCCATCTGCTGGCGATCCGACGGTGCCATCGAAAACGACCCGGAAGCCGACCTTTTGCGCCTTTTTCTGGACGTGGCCGATTAGTAAAGACCGCCGGTACTCAGATCGCCTTGCGTGGCCTTGGGGCCGACCGTGATGGTTTGACCGGTGGAGGTTTGAACCTGCACACCTGCGCGCTGCGCTTCCTCGAACAAAGGCAGGTCGGAACCAATCGCAAAACCACCGTCATAAACACGGTCGATGAACCCATCGACACCGTCGCGGAAGAACTCGGCCACGACATAGTCGCCAGTGGCGTCATCCGGCAGGCGGGCGCCGCTGAAACGGTCGATTTTGATAAAGTGACCACCTTCTGGAACCTTGAACGGCCCACCGCCATACTTTTCGACGGCTTTTTCCATGAAGCTCTGGAACACCGGGCCGCACAAGGTACCACCATAAGCCCCCCGTCCCATCGGGCGCGGGCGGTCGTAACCGATATAGCAGCCAGCCACGATGTTCGAGGTGAAGCCGATGAACCACGCATCCTTGGATTCGTTGGTGGTTCCGGTCTTGCCGGCCGTCGGCACCGGCAAGTTCACATAGCGCGAGGCGGTGCCGCGATCCACCACGCCTTTCATCATGGACGTCAGCTGATAGGCCGTGATGGCATCCATGACCTGCGCGCGGTCCGTGACAAGGGTTGGGGCCTCGTCGGGCTCGAGCCAGGTCGAGTTGCAATTCAGGCATTGACGATCATCATGACGATAGATGGTCTTGCCGAACCGGTCCTGAATACGGTCGACCAGTGTGGGTTCAACCCGCTGACCCCCGTTCGCGAACATCGCATAAGCCGCGACCATCTTGTACAGCGTCGTTTCTTCGGACCCCAGCGAGTTTGCAAGGAACGCGCCCATCCGGTCATAGACGCCAAAGCGTTCGGCGTAGCCTGCAACCACCGGCATCGTGACCTCTTGGGCCAGACGGATGGTCATCAGGTTCCGCGACTGCTCGATCCCGGTGCGCAAGGGCGTCGGCCCGTAGAACTTGTTCGACGAGTTCTTGGGCCGCCACAAGCCCTGTGGCGTGTTCACCTCGATCGGTGCGTCCACAACGATGGTTGCCGGGCTGTATCCGCTGTCCAGCGCGGCGGCATAGACAAAGGGTTTGAAGCTGGACCCCGGCTGGCGCTGTGCCTGCGTGGCGCGGTTGAAAACGGTATCCTGATAAGAAAACCCGCCCTGCATCGCCAGAACTCGGCCCGAGTTCACATCCATCGCCACAAAGGCGCCCTGAACTTCGGGCACCTGACGGGCAGACCACTGCCCCTCTTCGCCCTCGACAACGAGGATCACATCACCGCGCTTGAAGTTCGCCGCAAAATCACCCTGCATCCACTTGATATCGGACCGCGGAATGGTGCCATCCGCAGGGCCGTCTTCGATCCCGACGGTAAGTTGCTGATCCGAGACATTCAGAACCACGGCGGGATACCAGCGGGTCGGCAGCACCACATCGCGCGGGATTTCCAGAAGCGACAGCGCCTCGCGCCACTGCGCTTCATCCGCCAGTTTTTCTTCCGAGATCACTTCGCCGGTGCCGCGCCATTTCCCGCGCGACCGGTCATATTTTTGCAACGCCGTGCGCAGGGCCTTTGCGGCCTCGACCTGCATTTCTTCGTCCACCGACGCACGAACCGTGAAGCCGCCGGTAAAGAACTCACCTTCACCAAAGTCCTCGCTCAGTTGGCGACGGATTTCATCGGTGAAGTAGTCGCGCGGCGGCAATGCGGTGCGGAAGCTTTCGAAATCGCCGTTCTGAACCGAGCGCAGCGGCATCTCGACCTCGGACTCATAGGTCGCCTGATCGATGTAACCGTTCTGGTACATCTCGCGCAACACATAGTTTCGGCGGGCCAGCAGGCGTTCCTTTTCCCGAACCGGGTGGTAATCCGACGGCGCCTTGGGCATCGCGGCCAGCATCGCGGCCTCGTGCGGGGCCAGTTCCTGCAAGGTCTTGTTGAAATAGGTCTGCGCGGCGGCCGTCACGCCGTACGAGTTCTGACCCAGAAAGATCTCGTTCAGGTAGAGCTCAAGGATCTGCTCCTTGTCCAGGGTATCCTCGAGCCGGGTGGCCAGGATGATTTCCTTGATCTTGCGTTCCGCCCGGCGGTCGCCCGACAACAGGAAGTTCTTCATCACCTGCTGCGTAATGGTCGACGCACCGCGCACGGTACCGCCTTTGGTGCGCACCGCTTCGACACCTGCCGCGACGATGCCGCGTGGGTCGTAACCCTGATGGGTATAGAAATTCTTGTCTTCCGCCGAAATAAACGCCTGCTTCACCAGATCGGGAATTTCCGCGGACGGCGTGAACAGGCGGCGTTCCTGCGCAAATTCGTCGATCAACTGACCTTCGCCCGAATAGATCCGGCTGATCGTCGGGGGCTTGTACTGGGCCAGGGATTCGTGGCTGGGCAGGTCCCGGCCATACATCCAGAAGACCGCACCGATCACCAGTGCGACCATGAAAATACCCAAGGTAACGATACTGAAGATCGCCCCGAAAAACGAAAGAATGAACCGGATCACGTTACTGCCTTTTTCTCGCGGTGGTGCCTATATAGTGTTGCACCGCCCAAGGGTCAAAACACCAAGCGTATTCTAGCCGTTTTGCGTCGCAAGGTCACTGGCCAATCAGGGATTTGCGGATCACATCCTGCTGACGCCAGTCTTCGATCCCCTGAAAGATACCCAAGGCCATTTTCGCCCGCCATTCCGAATCCCTGAGGTTTTCTCGATCTCTGGGGCTCGACAGAAATCCAAGTTCGACCAAAACAGACGGAATATCGGCCGCCTTGAGCACCGAGAACGAAGCGGTCCGCAGCGGTTTTCGGTTCATCGGCCCGCCTTGCTGGGCCATCCCGTTGGCGATCGCGCTGGCCAAGGACCTGGTCCGCGGCATCGTTTCCTGGCGCGCCAGATCAAGTAGAACATCGGCCACCTGATCATCGGCACCATTCAGATCGATACCCGAGATCAAATCCCCCCGATCATGCCGCTCGGCCAGTTTTGAACTGGCCACATCCGAAGCATCGGCCGACAGGGTATAAACGGCAGCCCCATGGGCCTGACCTTCCGAAAGGGAATCCGCATGCAGCGAAATGAACAGATCCGCGCCAGCCCGATGCGCCAAGGCAATCCGGCGCTCCAACGAGACGAACTGGTCGTCAACCCGGGTCAGGACCACCTCATAACCTCCTGATCGCAAGAGAACTTCGCGCAGTTCGCGGGCAAAGGTCAGCATCAGGGTTTTTTCATCAACGCCGTCGATTTCGGCACCCGGATCGATCCCGCCATGCCCCGGATCGAGCATCACGCGCAACGGCCGGTCTGCCGAGCGCGCCGATGCCTGCGGCACATCAGCTGGCTCCGGCAGGTCCCATCCCGGGTTGCGCGGCGCACCTGCGGTTGCGTTGAACGTATCAAAATCCGTGCCCTTGAGGTTGAGAGTCAGCAAAGCCGCCCCCGAAACCTCGGAAACTGACAATTCGGCAGTGTCTACGGCCATCGGAGCGCCCAGTTCCAACACCAGCCGCGACCAACCCGGAACATAGGCTCCGAATTGCACGCCGCTGACGCGTTCGGATTGCAGGAAATCCGTTCGGTTCAGCCCGGTCCAATCCACTTCGTTGAAGTCCAGAACCATCCGGTACGGATCCTGCAAGGTGAAGATCCGGTACGGCACCCCCTGGCTCAGGCCGATATCCACGCGAACGCCAGTTCGCCCCACATCCGTGATGCGGCTTTGGTCGGGCTGAACGCGTGCCAGCGCGCTGAAATCCTGCGCGACGGCACTGCCGCACAGCGCCCAGATCAGGGCGATGCAAATGAAGATCCTGCTCATGGCCTCAAGTTTTCCCGAGATCGTTTGCCGGGCAGCCTATACCACAAGGGCTGATTTGTGAACGGCTCAGGCAGGTTCCCCGATCACCTTCCGCTCGGTCATGAAAACGCGCAACCGTTCCAGCCCGTCCTGAATGTCGGCCGTCGAACGCGCATAGGAAAAACGCAACGTCGTATGGCCGCGCTGCGGATCGAAATCCAGACCCGGCGTGACCGCGACCCCGGCCTTTTCCAGAATCTCGGCCGCAAATGCGCGGCTGTCATCGGTCAGGTCAGACACGTCGGCATATACATAGAAAGCCCCGTCCGGAGGCGCGATTTTCGTAAAGCCCGCCTTGGGCAGCCCGTCCAGCATCAGGGCGCGGTTTCGGCGGTACACGTCCAGATTGGCTTGCAGCTCGTCCTCGCAATCCATCGCGGCCAGTGCGGCAACCTGACTGGCATGCGGCGCGCAGATGAACATGTTCTGGGCTATCCGCTCGACCACGCGCACCTGATCCTCAGGCACGACCATCCAGCCCACGCGCCAACCGGTCATCGAGAAATACTTGGAAAACGAGTTGATCACATAGCACTCATCCGTCAGTTCCAGCGCGGTCACGGCCTTGGCCTCGTATTCCAGACCATGGTAGATTTCGTCGCTGATGAAGGATGCCCCCTGCCCGTGTGCGGCTTCGATCAGCGACCCCATGGCGGCGTGATCCAGCATCGTGCCGGTAGGATTCGCCGGAGACGCCACCATCAGCCCCTTCAGGCCCATTCCCTGAATATCCGCTGCCACGGGTTGCAGACGGTTTTCAGGCGCGGTCGGCAGATCGACCGGCACCAATCCAAGTGCCCTGAGAATCTGGCGATAAGACGGATACCCCGGCGCACCGATTCCGACGCGATCCCCGCTGTCGAACAATGCCGTGAAAGCCAGCAGAAACCCGCCGGACGATCCGGGCGTGATGACCACGCGCCCCGGGTTCAGGTCCACATCGTACCACTCACCATAAAGCTGCGCGACACGCTTTCGCAGTGCAGGCAAACCCAGAGACACCGTATAGCCCAACGGGCTTTGATCCATCGCCTTGGCCAGCGCCTCGGTCGCGCCCTTGGGGGCGCCGGTTCCGGGCTGGCCAACTTCCATGTGAATCACATGGCGGCCCGCTTCTTCCGCACGGCGCGCGGCCTCCATCACGTCCATCACGATGAAGGGACCGACCCCGGACCGGGTTGAGTTTCTCATGCCCATCTCCCATGTTGCAGCCATGGCTTTTGAACGCGTATCCCTGCTGACGTCAATCCCGGCTCTGATCCTGTCGGTTGGTGTCTGGCTGGCGGCGGCAACGCAATCCCATGGGCAAAGCCTGATCCGCGACCCCGATATCGAGCGTGGCCTGCGCGAGCTGGCCTTTCCGGTTCTGCGCGCCGCCGGTCTGAACACCAATCGGGTTCAAATCCTTGTGGTCAATGACAACACGTTCAATGCATTCGTCATCGACTACAACGCCATCTATTTGAATTACGGGCTGATCCTTACGGTCGAAAGCCCCGAAATGCTGCAAGCGGTGATCGCGCATGAGGCCGCGCATATCGCGAACGGCCATCTGGCCCGGCGTGCCGAAAACCTGAAGGCGGCGCGGCGCAATGCGGGCCTTGGTACCGCTTTGGCCCTGCTTGCGGCTGCGGCCGGAGGGGGTGAAGCCGCCATTGGCATCGCCGCAGGCACCCAAGGCGCCGCAATCCGCAGCTTTCTGGGCCATACCCGCGCCGAAGAGGCCTCGGCCGACCGAAGCGCCGCAAGCTATCTGCGATGGGCTCAGATTTCCCCCAGCGGCATGGTCGAGCTGCACAGAAAATTCGCGGGTCAGGAATTGTTGAGCGTCGCCAATCAGGACCCGTACATGCGGTCGCATCCCACCAGTCGTGAACGATTGCGCGCCGCCGAAGCGTTTCTGGATGAGTTCGGCGACAAGGCCGTTCCGAATGCCAATGCCGATTACTGGTTTGCCCGCGTCAAAGGCAAACTGTCGGCCTTTTTACGCTCACCCAGTTGGACATTACGGCGCGCCAAAGAAGAAACCGCTCAGGACATCCGCCTGATGCGCGAGGCTTCGGCCCATCATCAGAACCGTGATTTGGATCGCGCGCGCCGTGCCATCGACGAGGCACTGGCGCTGCGCCCGAACGACCCCTACTATTATGACCTGAAAGGGCAAATTCTGCTGGAAAACAGGCAAATAGGCGCGGCTGTTGAAGCGTATGGGAACGCTGTTGAAATGGCTCCGAACGATGCGCTTATCCTGGCTGGATACGGGCGGGCGTTGCTGGCGCAGGGTCAAACCAAACAGGCCCTGAGCGTGCTGGAAAAAGCCCGCGCCCGGGACTACCGGAACGCCAGGCTGTTGCAGGATCTGGGTGTGGCCTATGCTCAGGTTGGCAATGATGGTATGGCATCCACCGTGACGGCAGAGCGGTATGCGCTGCAAGGGCGGTTGAAAGATGCCGGAATTCACGCGAAACGCGCCGTGGCACGACTGCCCGAAGGTTCACCGGGTTGGCAAAGGGCACAAGACGTGTTGATTGCGGCGGAACGACTCGACAAAGACAAAAGGAAACGGAAATGATCCTCAGACATGCTGCACCCGCCCTTCTGGGGCTTTCCATGGCGGCGACCTCGGCGCAGGCGCTGGACTTGAATGCGATGAACGATGCCGAGAAGGCGGAATTTGGTGCCCAGGTGCGCGAATACCTGCTGGAAAACCCCGAAGTGATCATCGAAGCCATCAACATACTGGAAGAGCGCAATGCCGTCGCCGAAGCCGCGGCGGACAAAGAACTGGTCGCCGCCAATGCGGATGAACTGTTTGATGACGGGTACAGCTGGGTTGGCGGCAACCCGGATGGCGACATCACGCTGGTCGAGTTCATGGACTACCGGTGTGGCTATTGCCGCCGTGCCGTTCCCGAAGTTACCAGCCTGCTGGCAGAAGACGGCAACATCCGCCTTGTGATCAAGGAACTCCCCATTCTGGGTGATGCGTCTGTGCTGTCCTCACGTTTTGCCTTGGCCACCAAACACGTGGCGGGCGACGACGCATACAAGCAGGTCCATGATGCCCTGCTGGAATTCACCGGCGAGCCAACCGAAGTTGCCCTGCGCCGCATCTCGGACGGTTTGGGGCTGAACAGCGACGAGATCATCGCGGCGATGGACAGCGATCGCGTTACGGATGAGATTGCGCGCACCCGTGCTCTGGCCCAGCGGATGCAGATCTCGGGCACGCCTTCGTTCGTGTTGGGCACAGAGATGCTGCGTGGCTATTTGCCAGCCGATCAGATGCAGCAGATCGTTAACGGTATACGTGCCGAACGCGGCTAAGGCCGGATCTGTCGGCGACGTGCCATGAAACGGCGGGAATTTCTGGTGGCCGGAGGAGCGTTGGGTATGACGGGTTTCTCTGGCCAGTCTATTGCGCAGTCCGCGACAGGCTTCCACGTGCCGGCCGAAGACGCCCGGCATGATCGCACTTTCATGCAATGGCCGGTAAGCCGCACCGTCTATCCCGACCCCGTTTTTTTGGAATTGGTACAGGGGACCATTGCGGAAATCGCAAACACGATCTCTGCTTTTGAACCCGTCACAATGCTCGCCGGATCGGAACATCACGCAGACATCAGCAAACGGCTTTCTGCGGCGGTCGAGATCTGGGATGTCCCGACCGAAGATCTGTGGTGCCGGGACGCAGGCCCGGTCTTTGCGATCAACGACCGTGGCGCGCTTGCGGTCCAACAGATCCAGTTCAATGGGTGGGGAAGAAAACAGGTTCACGCACATGATGCGAAAATTGCCGGCAGAGTGGCCGAAAGGCTGGGTCTGCCCCTGTTGCCGACCGGGCTGATCGGCGAAGCCGGTGGCGTCGAGCAGGATGGGCATGGGACACTTATGGCGCATGAAAGCTCGTGGGTGAATGACGACCGCAATCCCGGCCTCACTCGGGACGATATCGAAGCCCGGTTGTTGGCGGCCTATGGGGCCAAACGCATGATCTGGTCCGAAGGTGTCTGGGGCGAAGACATCACCGACTATCACATTGACAGTCTGGCCCGGTTTACCGGCCCCGGTCGCGGCATCATCAACTTGCCGGATGAACCGGACAAAGATGATCCTTTCCACATGGCCGCGCTGGACACCCATGATCGTCTCATTGCCGCGGGCATCGACATGGACGTGATACCCGAGCCGCATTTCCGCCGTGTCGAAAACCTGGATTTCGTGGCCTCTTATGCCAATTACTACGTCTGCAATGGCGGTGTGATTGCGGCCCGGTTCGGAGACTCGGAAACTGACAGGATCGCGTCGGAAACGCTTGCAAAACACCACCCCGGTCGTGAAGTCGTGACGCTTGACGTGGATGTGCTGGGAGAGCTGGGTGGCGGCATCCATTGCGCTACACAACAGATGCCCGGTTTTTAAATGTCGCGGAGAAACAAGCTATTCAGCCGCTTCAGCCGCTTCAGCCGCTTCAGCCGCCGCATCCAGTTCAGCCGCCTTTTTCTCGACCTCTTCCACGATGTGATCGATCATCTGGTCGTTCGACATCTTGTGGCTGGCTTTGCCGGCCAGATAGACCATGCCGGACCCTGCCCCGCCGCCGGTGAAACCAACATCGGTCATCAGCGCTTCACCCGGCCCGTTGACCACGCATCCGATGATCGACAGGCTCATCGGCGTCTTGATGTGTTCAAGGCGATGTTCCAGCGCCTCGACGGTTTTGATGACATCAAAACCCTGTCGCGCGCAGGATGGGCACGAGATGATATTGACGCCCCGATGACGCAGGCCAAGGGATTTGAGGATTTCAAACCCGACCTTGACCTCTTCCACCGGATCAGCAGACAGGCTGACGCGGATCGTGTCGCCGATCCCCATCCACAGCAGGTTACCCAGCCCGATGGCCGACTTGATCGTGCCGCTGACCAGCCCTCCGGCCTCGGTAATGCCCAGATGAATGGGGGCATCCGTCGCCTCGGCAATGCCCTGATAGGCCGCGGCAGACAGGAACACGTCGCTGGCCTTTACGCTGATCTTGAACTCGTGAAAATCATTGTCCTGAAGGATGCGGATATGTTCCAGCCCGCTTTCTACCATCGCCTCGGGGCACGGCTCGCCATATTTTTCAAGCAGGTGCTTTTCCAGGCTGCCCGCGTTCACGCCGATGCGGATCGAGCAGTTGTGGTCGCGCGCCGCCTGGATGACTTCTTTTACACGGGTTTCGTCTCCGATATTGCCGGGATTGATGCGCAGACAGGCAGCGCCCGCTTCGGCGGCTTCAATCCCGCGCCGATAGTGGAAATGAATGTCCGCCACGATGGGCACCGGGCTTTCCCGAACGATCTGTTTCAACGCCTTGGACGACGCCTCATCAGGAACCGAGACGCGAACGATATCCGCACCCGCCTCGGCCGCCGCCTGCACCTGCGCCAAGGTCGCCGCCACATCGGTGGTCAGCGTGTTGGTCATGGTTTGAACGGCAATGGGTGCATCGCCACCAACGGGGACGTTGCCGACCGTGATTTGACGGGATTTACGACGATAGATGTCGCGCCATGGGCGCACGTGATTGAGGGACATAAGGACGGATCCGCGTCTGCCTGAGTTGCGATTGTAGATAGTTCGGCAACAGGGTTATCGCAATGGCTAGATCACTCGGCGGGCGTTTCTGTCGCCTCGGTTTGCAGTTCCGCCACCAGTTGCTTGAGCGCACTGTTCTGTTCCGCCTCCAGATCGGCGACGGCATAGGCCTCGGACACGGCGTCTTTCGACAGAACAACACCCTTGGCGACCGTGCCCGGAGCACCCGCCGGGCCGTAATGTTCACCGTTCATCGCGAAATATACCGATCCCGACGCGCCCGCACGCAATGTCGGCGGTTCTTCCGTCAGGGGCACTTCGAATACGCTGCCTTGCTCGACGGTTCCCAGCGTACCTTCGAAAATGACGCTGCCATCCGCAGCCGTCACACGCATCCAGGCGGGATCAACTGCCACGATCTTGAGCGTGGTATCGATCTGTTCGACCACTTGCGGCAGGGCCGGTTTTTCGACCGTGTGCAGTTCAGCCACTTCGAACTGCGGCAATTCGGGCGGGCGGAAGGTTCCAACCTCGCGCGGATCAAGCGTTGAGATCGGAGCATCCCGCGAGACCAGCACCGGAACATCCAGCGCCTGCGGACGATAGAGACGGTCCAGTGCTTCGGCGCTTGCCACTTCCGTAACATCATCTGACACGTTGCTACGCGCCGCATCCAGCGGATCCAGATCAGACAGAACCACCGGTGCCTGTTCAACCGGGCTGACCTGTACTTGCTGAATCTTGTTCAAAACAGCCCAACCGCCATAGCCAATGCCACCGATCACCGCGAGCAAAACCAGCGACGAGCCGATTGCGCGGGGTTCAATCTGACTGACCAGAGACTCCTTGCCCGGAATATAGGGCGTATTGGGCGAAATGAATGGATCCCGCCCCATCGGACCGCGCGCAGGCAGAGCCCCCGAAGGTTTCCGCACCACCGAGGCCTCTGCGGACATGCCATGCGCGACCTCAAATCCGCTTTCCTCGCAGAAAGTCGCGAAGGTCTCATCGGGGTTCATACCCAGATAGCGCGCATAGGAACGCACATACCCGGCGATAAAGCCGGGTGTATCAAACGCATCAGGGTCGGCGTTTTCAATTGCAGCAATATAGTTGGCTTTGATCCGCAGTTCGCGCTGAACATCCAGAAGAGATTTGCCCATCGTTGCGCGTTCACCGCGCATCTTGTCGCCTAGGCGAACTTCGTAGTCGTCAAACCCTTTTGGTCTGACATCTACGTCCTCTTCGGATTCGCGCTGAGATCTGCGCCCAATCATCCCTGCTGCCCCATTCTGCCTGTCGCGTATTTCGCGTAAGTGGCGAATCATCCCCAGAATGATTCGTCTACTCGTTTTGTTAGCGTAAGCTTAACACGCGGCAAACTCGTTGCACACTTTGGCGTTAGGTTATCCGGCAAGTTCGGCGCGATTTAGCGCACAATGTGACCAAAGTTCGTCCATCGCTTGCACCAGACGGTTCATTTCGTCGGGTCCATGCACCGGAGACGGGGTAAAACGCAGACGCTCGGTTCCGCGCGGGACGGTCGGGAAATTGATCGGTTGCACGTAAATGCCATAATCGTCCAGCAGCATATCGCTGAGCTTTTTGGTGTGCACCGGATTGCCGACGATCACTGGCACGATATGGCTGCCGTGGTCGATCAGCGGAAGGCCCATTCCCTTCAGCCGCAGCTTGAGGATCTTCGCCTGGGTCTGGTGCTGCTCGCGCAGCTCAGACGCGGTTTTCAGGTGCGCAACGGATGCAGCAGCCCCTGCGGCAACTGCCGGCGGCAACGATGTCGTAAAGATAAAGCCCGGCGCATAAGACCGCACGGCATCGCACATCTTTGCGCTGGCGGCGATATAGCCCCCCATGACGCCATATGCCTTGGCCAGAGTGCCATTGATGATGTCGATCCGATGTGCCAGCCGGTCACGCTCGGTCACGCCGCCGCCGCGCGGGCCATACATGCCCACCGCGTGCACTTCGTCGATATAGGTCAGCGCGCCGAATTCATCTGCCAGATCGCAGATTTCTTCGATTGGACCAAAATCGCCATCCATCGAATAGACGGACTCGAACGCGATCAGCTTGGGTGCGGCGGGATCGTCCGCCTCGAGCAATTCGCGCAGATGCGCCAAGTCGTTATGACGGAAGATGCGCTTGGCCCCGCCGTTTCGGCGCACCCCTTCTATCATCGAAGCATGGTTCAGCGCGTCAGAATAGATGATCAGCCCCGGGAACAGCTTGGGCAGCGTGCTGAGCGTGGCGTCGTTGGCAATATACGCGCTGGTGAACAAAAGCGCGGCTTCCTTGCCATGCAGATCTGCCAGCTCGGCCTCGAGCCGTTTGTGATAGACCGTTGTCCCCGAGATGTTGCGCGTCCCGCCCGATCCTGCACCTGCGGCTTCGACCGCCTCGTGCATTGCGTTCAGAACAACAGGGTGCTGGCCCATGCCCAGATAGTCATTGCCGCACCATACGGTGATGTTCTGCTGCGAGCCGTCCGTGCGCGTGCGCACCGCGTGCGGAAAATGTCCGTTGCGACGTTCGATATCGATGAAGGTCCGGTAACGTCCTTCGTCATGCAGCCTGGCAATCGCTGAATCGAGCTGAGCAGTATAGTCCAACGGACCCTCCTTGAATGCCCGTTTCCGGTTTCCCTTGGGCAATTAGTCTGCCACATCCAACAGCTTAACCTGTATCAGCAGCTTTGTGTTACTTTATTCAGCTGGTTACAGCCGAACAGGTGAACCCAACTTTGATTTGCATCAAATATAAGTTTGCAATGCTCACGGCAAGTAAAGTTCCGGCTATCGGACGCGTGGAAACGACGCAGCCCGCGCAACGTCATTCGCGGGCTTGTGATTGCATGAACAATTCAGATCAACCGCTCTGGACGGCGCCGTCAACGCTGCTAGGGTTCGCGCGAACACAGACAAGCAGGAGATCCCCATGTCGCTAGACACCGTGCTGAACCGGATTGACGAAGATCTGCAAACCTCGATCGACCGCCTGATGGAGCTGCTGCGCATCCCTTCGATCTCAACCGATCCCGCGTACAAGGCCGACGTCAGCCGTGCGGCCGACTGGCTGGTTGCCGACCTCAACAGTATCGGAATTGCAGCAGAAAAACGGGAAACCCCGGGACACCCGATGGTCGTAGGCCATGTGGGCGAGGACTCGGATGCACCCCATATCCTGTTTTATGGCCATTATGATGTGCAACCCGTCGATCCGTTGAACCTTTGGACGCGCGACCCGTTTGACCCCGCCATCGAAGATACCGAGCACGGCCCCGTCATCCGCGGGCGCGGGGCATCGGACGACAAAGGTCAATTGATGACATTCGTCGAAGCCTGCCGCGCCTGGAAAGCGGTGCACGGATCCCTACCCTGCCGCATCACCTTCTTCTTTGAAGGCGAAGAGGAATCCGGCTCACCTTCTCTGGTCCCCTTCCTCGAAGAAAACGCGGCCGAACTCAAAGCGGATCTGGCGCTGGTTTGCGATACATCCATGGTATCGCGAGGTGTTCCGTCGATCGCCGCGCAGCTGCGCGGCATGCTGAAGGACGAGTTCACCATCATCGGGCCCCGCATCGATCTGCACTCCGGCCATTACGGTGGCCCGGGGCTGAACCCGCTGCGCGAGCTGTCGAAAATCGTTGCCTCATTCTATGATGACGAAACCGGGCGTGTCGCGGTCGATGGTTTCTATGAAGGCGTTCATGAAGTGCCCCAGGACCAGCTGCGCCAGTGGCAGAATTGCGGCTTCGACGAAGCGGATTATCTGAATTCGGTCGGCTATACCCAGCCGCACGGCGAAAAAGCCTATTCGACACTTGAACAGCAATGGGCGCGTCCGACACTTGAGGTGAACGGGCTGTGGGGCGGATACAATGGCGCAGGCTCGAAAACCGTTATCCCTTCGGAAGCGCATTGTAAAATCACGTGCCGACTGGTCGGCGACATGGACCCCGACGCGCTGCGCAACAAGATCCGCAAACATGTCGAGGATCGCCTGTCCCCGGATGCAAAAGTTGTCTGGGACAACGATCTGGAAGGTTCGCCCGCTTCGGTCATGAATATCGATCGCCCGGAATTCGAAGCCGCGCGCAAAGCACTGTCGGACGAGTGGGACCGCGAAGCGGTGTTTACCGGCATGGGCGGCTCGATCCCCGTCGTCGGATATTTCAATACCGTTCTGGGGTTGGATTCGATGCTGGTCGGCTATGCCAACGAGGACGACGCCATCCATTCGCCGAATGAGAAATACGACGTCAAAAGCTTCCACAAGGGCATCCGTTCGTGGGCCCGCATTCTGGATGCTTTGAACAAGTAACGGATTTCAGCGAGGCTCTGCCTCGCGCTCCGGGATATTTGCCGCCAGATGAATAAAGGATCCCTTGTTCATCTGGCCCCAAATATCCCGGGGGAGCCGCGCGCAGCAAGGCGGGGGCACAGCCCCTGTCCGATCGCAACACGCGTATGACGTTACATGTGGATCACGCGGCCATAAGCGTCCAACACGCTTTCATGCATCATTTCTGACAGAGTCGGGTGCGGGAAGACCGTGTTCATCAGGTCTTCTTCGGTCGTCTCCAGCTGCCGCCCAACCACATAGCCCTGAATCAGTTCCGTGACTTCCGCGCCGACCATATGGGCCCCCAGCAATTCGCCTGTCTTGGCGTCGAACACGGTTTTGATCAGACCTTCCGGTTCGCCCAGAGCAATGGCCTTGCCGTTGCCGATGAAGGGGAAGCGACCGACTTTGATGTCATAACCCAGCTCTTTGGCCTTGGCTTCGGTATATCCCACCGAGGCCACTTGCGGCTGACAATAGGTACATCCGGCGATGCTTTCGGGCTTGACCGGATGCGCATGCTGGCCCGCGATCAGATCGGCAACCATGACACCTTCGTGGCTGGCTTTATGTGCAAGCCAGGGCGCGCCCGCGATGTCACCGATCGCATAAAGGCCATCGACGCCGGTGCGGCAATATTCATCCGTCACCACATGCGTGCGGTCGATCTTGACGCCCAGCGCCTCGAGCCCGAGGTTTTCGACATTCCCAACAATCCCGACAGCCGAGATAACGGTGTCGAACTCGTGCTTTTCAACCTTGCCCTTGACCTCGATATGAGCGGTGACCTTGCCCTTGCCGCGATCCAACTGCTTGACCATGGCTTTTTCCATGATGGTCATGCCTTGCTTGGTGAAGGCTTTCTTAGCCAAGGCACTGATTTCCGCATCTTCCACGGGCAACACGCGGTCCATCACCTCGACCACCGTCGTGTCGGCCCCCAGCGTGTTGTAGAAACTGGCAAATTCGATTCCGATCGCGCCCGAGCCGATGACCAGCAGCTTCTTTGGCATCCGGGGCGGTTGCAGCGCGTGCTTGTACGTCCAGACCAGATCGCCATCAGCCTCGAGACCGGGCAGTTCGCGGGCCCGTGCGCCGGTTGCAAGAATGATGTTCTTGGCCGTCAGTTCTTCGGTGCCCTTATCGGTCTTGACGCTGACCTTGCCTTTTGCGGGGATCGTCGCCTCCCCCATCACCACGGCGACCTTGTTCTTTTTCAGCAGATGGCCGATGCCGCCCGAAAGCTGCCCGGCAACGCCACGGGATCTTTTGACGACCGCGTCCAGATCGTAACCGATCTTGTCGGCCTTCAATCCGAAATCCTTGGCGCGTGCCATCAGATGGAACACTTCGGAGGACCGCAGCAATGCCTTGGTCGGAATGCACCCCCAGTTCAGGCAGATGCCACCAAGGTGCTCGCGCTCGACCACGACGGTTTTCAGGCCAAGCTGGGCCGCACGGATGGCGGCGACATAGCCACCGGGGCCAGCCCCGATTACGATCAGATCATAGGATTGTGCAGCCATGTGTTCCTCTCGGCGCAGGTGGTGAAAATTTAGTTTACCATTAAACTATTTTCAGAAACGCATCAACACGCGTTCCCGCGACAAATGAGACACAGGGTAAACCTTACCTGAATATGCGGATTTCAGCCTATACGCAGGCCCATGCTATGGCTAGAACAGAAACGCCGACGCCGCTCGGACATTTGTGAACACATTGAATTCAAGGGGTTTACCATGGCCAAAACACTAAAAGATCTGGCGCTTGCTCTGCTAAACGCAACTTTGATACTTGTGGCGCTGTGCTTGTTTCTGGGCTGGAAGCTGGCATCGAAAGTCGAAAGCGTCTCGGCAGAATTCTCAGAGACCGTGCAAGTTCTTGCCCCCATTCGGGATGAGGCGAAGGGCATTCGGGGTGAACTTTCCGCGTTGCGTGATGATTTGACGACGCTGATGAGGGAAAACCAAGTTACGGACAGTCAAACCGCGCAAAACCTTCAGGCAACGTTGCGCCGCCTGAACGCAGTTGAACAAAAGCTACAAACTGCGCAGGAGCGATTCACAGAACTTGCAGAGACACCAGAGGTTTTGATCGCCCAAGCCATACAGACCGGAGCAGACATCGCGTCCGAACGCGTATTGTCGTTCAAAGGATGCGAGCCGGGAGCCTGAAGCCCCCGCACTAACAACAGAGGCGCAAAACCCTTGTACGGTCTCAGGCCATTGCTTGCAGCTCTCGCACGGTGCTGCCATAGCCGCCCATGTCGACATAAGCCTCTTCATGGGGGGTCGAGCTGCGCGACAGTGCTTTGTTCCGGTAAGGGAAACGACCGAACTTGCGGATCACTTCGCGATGCGCACGGGCGTGCAGCAGATTGCTTGTATCGCCGCTCAGGTTCTGACAGATCAGACGCACGCAGCGTTCCTGATCGCACAGATTCTCCGAATGCATCATCGGCAGGTAAAAGAACTGCCGGGCCGGTTCATCGATCTTCTTGTCCCAGCCTCTGTCTACCGCGCATTTTGCAGCTGCCAGGGCCGCTCGGTCCGTCGCGAAAGCACGCGCTTGCCCGCGGAACATGTTGCGTGGAAATTGGTCCGTCAAAATTATGTAAGCCAGTGACCCGCTGGGATAGGTCAGCCAGAGCGAAAACTTGCCCTCGGCCGCAGCCTCCCACGTTGATTGAAAACGTGCGCGGATTTCTGAATCCAGCGCTTCATCCTCTATGTACCAGCCCTTTGGACCCACCTCATCTAACCAAAAACTCAATACTTCTTCAGGCGTTACCATTGCCTTAAACTCCGTCTTGTGCCCGTAGTTTGGACGTAACGTCATTTAAGGCCGTTTTACAGAACTGTTACAGTAACATATTGCAACACTTGCGACATAATCCTGTGTCCTAGGCATCTTCCTGCTCAGCCTGTTCGGCCTCGGCGGCTTCGATGGCGACTTCCTGTGCCACTTCAAACGCAACTGGCGAGGCCGTTGGATACAGCGTCGACATTGTGCCGGTTTCGTCCACGGGTATCGATGCCCGCTGCGTCGTCCGATACAGGGCGTAAAGTGCCATTGCGAGTAACAGTGCCGCAATAAAGAGAAAAAAGCCCGGTGGCCCGAATACGGCATCCCCCATCAGCCAGCCGGTGATCACCGGCCCGGCAATCGCGCCCAGACCGTTGATGAATACCAGCCCACCGGATGCGGCCGCCATGTCCTCGTGATCCAGAAAGTCATTCGCATGCGCGATCAGCAGTGAATATAGCGGGTTGGACATACCGCCGATCAGGAAAGCCGAAGCAAGCAGAATTGGAAACGATCCGCCCATCATCATAGCGATCGTTGCGCCACCGGCACCGGCGAGCGCCACAAGCAGGATCAGAAAGCGGCGATCCATACGGTCAGAGAACCAGCCCAAAGGGTATTGCAGAACCACAGCGCCGATATAAAACGCCGCAACGAAGGTCGAAATTTCAACAAGCGACAGCCCTGCCCGGGCGCCATACACCGCCGCCATGCCGAACTGCGCGGAAAACACACCCCCCAGAAGAAACATGCCCACGCAGCCCAGAGGCGAGGTTTCCAGTAGTTGCTTCAGGGTCATCGGTTTGGTGGTATCAAAGGCCGGTGTCGGCGAGATCGACAGCAAAATCGGTGCGAAGGACACTGAAACCAGGATCGAGGCGATCACAAACGTCTCGTAACCGGCCGGGTCGCCGACAAGAACAAGCGCCTGCGCACTGATGATCCCCGTCATCTGTACGATCATATAGAGCGACAGCGCCTGCCCGCGATTTTCATTGCTGGCCGCATTGTTGAGCCAGCTTTCGGCAGTGACATAGACGCCAGAAAAACAGAACCCGATCACCACCCGGCCCAAAGCCCACGCGATCGGGTTGGTCAGCATGGGATACATGATCATCACGGCCGAAATAAATGACGCAAGTGCCGCAAAGACCCGCACGTGGCCAACGCGCCGGATCATCTCGGGCGCAAGGCGTGAGCCGCCCAGAAAGCCCAGAAAATAGGCCGACATGACAAAAGACATCTCAAGGGTCGAAAAGCCTTCGATCTCACCCCGCACACCCAGAATCGTACCCTGGAGGCCGTTTCCGACCATCAGCAACCCCATGCCGAGCAGCAGCGCCCATGCGCTGGAAAGGACCTGAATCATTGGGGCCTCCGACTAATGCCAACCTGATTTTAGTGTCGTTCTGCGATCAAAGACCGCCTACGTCGCGCTTGTCTACGACATTCCCGATCCGCGATGCTGTTTCCGCGCCTCTCAAGGGATCAAAAGCGACGCGTCGCCATAGGAAAAGAACCGGTATTTCCGGGCGATGGCATGCGCGTAGACATCGCGCATCCGATCCTGCCCCATCAGCGCCGAAACCAGCATGAGCAACGTGGATTTCGGCAGGTGAAAATTGGTCATCAATGCGTCAGTGACATGGAATTCAAAACCGGGATAGATGAAGATATCCGTTTCGCCTTCCCAGGGTTCGATCTTTCCTGACCTTGCCGCACTTTCGATCAAGCGCAAAGCCGTTGTCCCCACCGGGATCACCCGCCCGCCGGCGGCCTTGGTTGCCTGTATCTCAGCGGCGGCGTCGGGGCTTACCTGCCCCCACTCAGCATGCATCTTGTGTGTTGTGACATCCTCAACCTTGACCGGAAGAAAAGTCCCTGCCCCCACATGAAGCGTCACATGCGTGAAGCTTACCCCCCGTTTTGCCAGCGCCTTCATCAGCGCCTCATCGAAATGCAATGATGCAGTCGGGGCGGCCACGGCACCGGAATGATTTGCCCAGATGGTCTGATAATCCGTCTTGTCCCGTTCATCAGCCGGACGTTTGGCTGCGATGTAGGGCGGCAGAGGCATTGCTCCGGCTTGATCCAGCGCCGCGTCGAAATCCTCGCCGCTGAGATTGAAGCGCAGATACGCCTGGCCATCCGCAACCCTGTCCAGCGTGGCGCTGAGATCATCCGAGAAGACAATCTCTTCCCCAAGCTTCACCTTCTTGAGCGGCTTGATCAACGCAGACCACGTGCCATCGGCCTGTGGATCAAGCAAAGTGGCCTCGATCCCTGCGGAAACCGGCCCCTGCGCGCTGTCTCGGTGGCGCCGGCCGTTCAGTCGCGCCGGAATGACCCGTGTGTCATTCAACACCAGCCGGTCACCTGGCCGCAGAAAATCGGGCAGGTCGAAAACATGGCTGTCCGTGATTGCATCCCCCTGCGCCACCAGCAGACGTGCAGAGGAACGCGGGCTGGCCGGCCGCGTGGCGATCAGGTCTTCGGGCAGATGGAAATCAAAATCGCTAAGTTTCATGCCCGCGCCTTACAACCCTGCATCAGATTCGGCCATATCCTGTCAGCGGTCACTTGGGGATGAGCCAAATGTGCGTTTGGGTTCATCCGGTTTCTGCGGCACTGCGTTCGGACCATCCTGAACTTTGGGTGCCGGGGCACGCATCAGGTCGCGCAGGAACAGAGGTGCGAGACCGGACAACGGATTTACCGAAACTTTGGGCGAGGCAAGCGGGCCGGTCAGGGTGTAGTTGAAGCCAAAGACGCCCTCGCCCTTGCGCGTGAACACACTGCCAACTGAGTTGAGGAGGTATATGGGCGAGATCGCACCGCGCAGGTTCAGCAAGCCGTTCACCGTATCGATGGTGCCATCAAAAGACAGGCCCATCGACGGGCCGACGGCACTGCCGCTTAGCACTTTGATGTCTGTGGGGGTGACACGCATCCGGCTGTCGATTGCTGCAAAAAAGATACCCTGCCCCGCCATTTCATCCAACAGGCCCACAAGGCTGATGGCATTCAGCAAGGCCGCCATGGCCGGGGCGTCGGTAATCCGTGTGTTGGTGATTTTCAGTATCACGTCATAGCTGCCCGGTGCCGTCACAGGTTCGAGCTTGAGATTCATTTCTCCGCCCCGCGCCTGTGTCAGTACTCCGGCCGATCGTAGCACGGACCCCGCATCTTGCGACGTCAGGTCAACAGCACTTCGGTTCCCTCTGGGGCTGACCTGCCCTCTGACCGGCGCGCCGCCATTGACCTGCGCGGTGAAGTTCCCTTGTATTCCGCCGGTCGTCTGAAATGCACCCCGGAACCCGGTCAGCGCGACGGTTTCCGTAACCTGAAGGCGATCCAGCGCCACGTCCAGTTTCGGCCCGGCGCCGCCCCCGTCGCCCGATCCGCCGCTTTCGCCGAAATTCGCGCGACCCATATCAAGGACGCCGCCAAGCACACGGATGTCCGGCATGGCGTTTCCGCGCCCAATCAGCTCTGCCGGGACCGCCAGCCAGTCGCCGAGGTCAAAAGAGGTGAAGCGAACCCGGTCATATTCGCCGTTTTCACGAAACGTAATGGAGGCAGATGTACGCAATCCGGCTGCATTTATGCGCAGGCTATCCACCTTCAACTGCGACCCCAAAGTCGCTTCGGCCGTCAGAGTGCCGGTCGAATTGGCCCCCTTTCTCCAACCAAGCTCGGGTATGGCCAGCGCGACGCCCTGCAAATCGGACGTGACGGACAATTTCGGGGCAACCCCGGCGCCGAGCCCCAACGTGATATCTGCAATCCCTTTGCCGGTCAGCATCCCCGGAGGCAGGCCGGCGCCGATCTCATCCATCAATCGCGGCGACAGCTCGATCTGACCGGTCAGGGTGCTTCGCTGATCCGACTTGCCGCCTATAGGCTGCCGCCAGAGCGCCGTCAGCGGTACATCCCCGAACTGCCCCTGCCCCTGAATCTGAACGCCGGACTGATCACCAGAAAGGTCCAGAAGATCAGCACTAACGTCAAATCCGGGCACCAAGCGGTCACTGAACACGTTGGCCAACCTTCCATCGAAATGGAACTCGGTCTCGTCAAACTTGAGACCCTTTTTCAAAGGCAAGGAAAGGGTTCCCGCCAGCGACACCGTTCCTTTCGCTACGTCAACGGGCAACCCCGCCTTGCTGAGCAATTCCAGCGGAGGCCTGTCCAACAACGACAACGCGGCCGTCACGCTGCCTTTGGCCTGAATGCGCGCAATCGCAGGCGCGGATTTCTTGATATCCGTGTCGGGTATGATGAAGGACGTCCCCGACGCATCAACAGCACCGCCGTCATCCGCAATCACAACACCCTGCTGTGCAGTGACCGTGAACCTGCTGTTGATCAGGCTGGCCTGACCCTGCGCCTTTTCGATCGGCGGCAGCGTTTTGACAAACCGAATCTTCGCCTTTTCAAATCCGAAATCCAGATATAGATCCGGTTTCGATCCGGGCAGCAGGCGCAGGGCAAAGTCCATATCCGACAGAACCCCTTCGTACAGGTTTTCGGTCACCCACTCTCGCGGTTTCGGGGCCAGACGTTCGGGCCAGTATCCCAGAACCTTGTCCGACGTCATTTGATCCAAGTGTGCGTCCAGCTTGACGGCCCAGCCATCCGGCCGCCCGGTCAGGACGCCAAAGGCACGCACCGTGTGACCCGGATCTTCAATGGTCATCTGACCCAGATGCAGCTGGAACGGGTTGAGGACCATCTTGAAATCCAGGCTGGCCCGCGAAAGCTGAATAGGTTGCGGGAACAGGTTTGCCGGGTTCACGTTGATACCGGACAGCCGCAACTGTGCAGACAGGCTGTCCAGCACGCCATCTTCTGCACCTTCCAGATACGCCTTTCCGTCAGCCTGAACCTCACCCCAGGCCGAGACCACCGAAACTTCGTTGAAATCCAGAATCTGACCTTTGGGATCATAGGTGAAATAGGTGCGCGCGGATTCGAAGGGAACCGGGCGTGTTTCCGGGTTTGGCTGCACCGCCCCCGCCCCCAGATTCAGCGTGGCGTACAAAGTTCCGATCGCTCCGTTTTCGTCGACACCACCCCGCAAGGCACCCGAAATCGGGGCCCGCAGAACCTGCAACCAGGCAAGGGCGGGCGTTTGGCCCGCGATGTCCTCGGCTGGCAGGTCAGTGACCGAGATCCCGAATTGTGCGGCAGGTGTACCCAGAACGCTTGTATAATTGGCCTCGATGGCACTGACATAGTCACGCCCCGCCAGAACCGAAAACCCGGTTGCCAAGCGCACTTCGTTGCCGCTTCGGTTGGCTTGAATATGCCCACCGTCCAGAATCCAGGACCGCCCCTGCCGAAGATCGCGATAATCCAGTGTGATCGCATCAAGCTCGACCGAGGTCAGCGCCGATAGCGCCGGAGACAGGAAAACCTGATCCGAGGCTTCGATAAGCTGTGCCAGGTTCGGGGCCTCCTGCACCGGTGCGCTGCCGGACCCGACCGTAAGGCTCAGCGCCCCGTCCTTGTCCCGGGTCACGGCGATCTGCGCACCCCTCAGAATTATTCTTTTGGGGCGAACGTGCCCCCGCAACAAGGGGCGCATGGCCAGACTGGCGCGCATGTCGGACACCTGCGCAATTTGCCGACCCTCAGCGTCGCTGATGGCCACATCGGTCAGACGCAGACGGGGTCGCCATCCCTCGTGAATGATAAAACTGACATCGCCAAACCGGATTTGCAGCCCGCCCAACGCCTGTTCAAGCCGCGCCTCGACCCTGTCCCGCAGCCAGACGGGGGCGTGCATTCTTTGCCCGACAACCATGAAACCGGTGAACAGCGCCAGCAACATCAGCACGAAAGTGCCGCGCATGGCCCACAGACCAGCGGCCCGGCGGCGAGACCGACGGCGCGCGGGCTTATCCGGCTGTGCTCCGTCACCGTCTTCGTGCTGCTTCAAATTGCTATCCACGCCTTCCAACCCGCACGCGTTGCCCTATGATATCAGGCAGCCTTTAAAAACCTTTAGCGGAGTTTCCAATGCCCGACGTTTCAGACATCGCCCCTGACTTCACTTTGCCGCGCGACGGCGGCGGCGAGGTGACGCTTTCGGCGTTGCGCGGTAGCACCGTGGTTCTGTTTTTCTACCCCCGCGATGATACGCCGGGCTGCACCAAGGAATCCATCGGTTTCTCGGAACAACTTCAGGCCTTTGCCGATGCGGGCGCACAAGTTTTCGGCATCTCGCGCGACAGCGTCGCCAAACATGACAAATTCGTCGCCAAGCATGGGCTGACCACACCGCTGTTGTCGGATGAGAGCTCGACCGTCTGTGAAGACTACGGCGTGTGGGTCGAAAAGAACATGTATGGGCGCAAGTCGATGGGGATTGAGCGTTCGACTTTCATCATCGATCCCGAAGGCAAAATTGCCCGCGTTTGGCGCAAGGTCAAAGTTCCCGGTCACGTAGACGAGGTGCTGGAAGCCGTGCGCGCGCTGTAACGCCCTCGACCACGGTCGCCATCCGGTTTAAGAGCCACAGGATCAACCAGGCGGAGAATAATGGTGTCCAAATCGCTGACTCAGATGGCGACCGAAGTTCTTGCAACGGCGGAAGGTCGGGAAAAGACCGCCCTGTCCAAACAGCACGCCGCCGCGTGGTTTGCGTCGCGCAAGGGCGACGCGCCCCCGATCGAGATCGGGACGGCGTCACCCCCGCTGCGACCCGCGCGCCCGGAACGGCCAGAACTCCTGTCTCCGCGCGAGGTACCAAAGCGCAAACCGGGCACCGAGGCGGGCCGCATCGCCCTTTTGCACGCCGTGGCGCATATCGAACTGAACGCCGTCGATCTGCATTGGGATATCATTGCCCGCTTTGGCCATGTGCCGATGCCGATCGGGTTTTATGACGATTGGGTAAAATGCGCCGAAGAGGAATCGCGCCATTTCGAGATGGTCTGCGATTGTCTGGAACAAATGGGCAGCGATTATGGCGCCTTGCCCGCCCATGCGGGAATGTGGCGCGCGGCCGAGGACACTGCAGACGACCTGATGGGACGGCTTGCGGTCGTGCCGATGGTTCTCGAAGCGCGTGGTCTGGATGTGACCCCCGGCATGATCGAGATTTTTCGCAAGGCCAAGTCTGAGCAGGCCATCACGGCACTTGAGGTGATCTATGCCGAAGAAGTCGGCCATGTCGCTTATGGGTCCAAGTGGTTTCACTTCCTGTGCGGCCGGGAAAACACGGACCCCAAGGATGTGTTTCACGCATTGGTACGCCGGTATTTCCACGGCGTCCTCAAACCACCCTTCAACGAGGAAAAACGGGCTGAGGCCGGGTTGCCGCCCGATTTCTACTGGCCGCTGACCGAAGACCTACCCGCGCCCGGCGATATCACCAACTGACGCCTCAACATGCTTTTCGGCAATTTCCCGCCGATCTTTGGGGGGATTTCTACGCAGTTGGCGCCAGACTGATCAACAAACTTGCCCGAACGCTGCCTGCCCTTTATGCAGTCGGCCCAAGGAGCGGCCGGCACTCACAACCGGTCCCGATCTTGGGGATGAGAGGTAGGACGCGTGCGAACACGTCTGGCAATAAAAATACACTCCGCATTTGAACGGTACTTTCCGGAACGCCGGGTTTTTCTGAAGTCTGACAAAGATACACGTTTTATCCGTCTCAGCTCGGAAACGCAGGTGGTCGCGGTGGCCGGTGTTGCCGTCATGGTCGGATGGACCGCGGTCGCAACTGCCATTCTGCTTATGGACAGCATCGGTTCGGGCAACTTCCGGGAACAGGCGAAACGCGACCAGGCAACCTATCAGGAACGATTGAATGTCCTGTCCGCAGAACGCGACGCCCGTGCGCAGGAAGCCCTCGCCGCTCAGGATCGTTTCAACGCCGCACTGGAACAGATATCCGCCATGCAGTCCGAACTGCTGGCCTCGGAAAACCGCCGTCGCGAACTTGAGACGGGGATCGAAGTCATTCAGACCACGCTGCGCACAACCATGAAACAGCGGGAAGATGCGCGGAAGGAACTGGCGGCGCTGAAGCAGGAAAACAGCAATACAGACATGTACGTAACGGCCTCCAGCGCGCCGGTACAGATGGCCTTCATGACGGACGCTCTGGCGCGTACGGCCGAGGAACGCGATCAGATCGCCGCCGACGCCCGGCAAGCACTGGACCAGCGCGATGATCTTGAGCTGGAAATCCGCCTGATGCAGGAACGCAGCGACGAGATTTTCCGGCAGCTGGAAGAGGCCATGGTGATCTCGGTCGAGCCGCTGGACAAGATGTTCCGTCAGGCGGGAATGCCAACAGACCGTATCATCGAAGAGGTCCGGCGCGGATACAGCGGTATGGGCGGTCCGCTGACCCCTTTATCCCTTAGCACGCGCGGTGAGGTGGACGAGTTGTCCGCCGAGGAAGCCCGCGCGAATACATTGCTGAAACAGATGGATCAGCTGAACCTTTACCGACTTGCGGCGGAAAAGGCCCCCTTTGCCAATCCTGTACATTCGGCCGTGCGTTTCACCAGCGGCTATGGCAGCCGGCGCGACCCCAAAACCGGTGGTCGCCGGATGCATAACGGGGTCGATTTCGCAGGGCCGCAAGGCACGGATATCTTTGCGACCGCAGACGGCGTCGTTACCCATGCAGGCTGGCAATCCGGTTTCGGACGGCTTGTGAAAATCAAGCACGCATTCGGAATTGAGACACTTTACGCTCATAACACCAAGATCAACGTGAAGGTTGGTCAAAGGGTCTCGCGCGGGGATCATATTGCTGATATGGGTAGCACCGGACGGTCGACCGGCACGCATCTGCACTATGAGGTGCGCGTGAACGGAAAACCCGTAAACCCAATGACTTACATCAAGGCTGCGAGAAATGTTTTCTAAAAGCAAAATCAACGAGCCCGCATCCAAGGCACCCGAGGCGGCCAAACCAGCCGCTCCGGCGACCCCAGCGGCCCCTGCACCGACCGAGTCGAAACCTGCCACCGCACCCAAGCCCAAGCCGCCTGCGTCGGTTCTGTCTTCGGATCTGCACATCACTGGCAATATCAAAACCTCTGGTGACATACAGGTGGAAGGCACAGTCGAAGGCGACATCCGCGCTCACCTTCTGACAATTGGTGAATCGGCAACGATCAAAGGTGAAGTCACCGCAGATGACGTCGTGATCAACGGACGTATCGTGGGTCGCGTACGTGGCCTCAAGGTGCGTCTGACATCGACCGCACGTGTCGAAGGCGACATCATCCACAAGACCATCGCCATCGAAAGCGGCGCGCATTTCGAAGGGTCTGTACAGCGACAGGACGATCCGCTGAATCCGGGCCGCAGCGCCAAAGCCGGATCGAACCCGGCAGCAGACGTCAAACAGTAATTCGACCCATCAGGTCAGATCGGAAACGCCGCTGGGAGACCAGCGGCGTTTCTTTCTTGCACCGCAGCCTATACCCGGGAAACTTGTTTTGATCCCGCCGGGATCACGTTAGGGTCGGGCCATGTTGATTTTTCTGACACTTATTGCGGTGATCGCCGCAGGTCTGGCCTTTTATTTCTGGTCCAAACGACAGGCGCGCCACGCCCTGTTGGCCGCGCCGTTGACTGACAAACAACGGCAGCTTGTCGACGCTCAGGTCCCGATTTTGCGGAAACTGCCACAAAGCCTGCGCGCAAAGCTGGAGGGCAAGATCAACCTGTTCCTGGATCAGGTTGAATTCATCGGGTGCGACGGTCTGGACGTTACCGAAGACATGCAACTGTCCATCGCCGCGCAAGCCTGCCTGCTGGTAGTGAATACCGATCTCTGGTATGACAATCTGACCACCATCCTGATCTATCCCAGCGCATTCAAATCCAGACAGAGCCGTCACAGCGGCTATGTCGTCACCGAGAAGGAAATCGTGCGCACAGGGGAAAGCTGGAACCGCGGCCCGGTGATCCTGTCCTGGGCGCATAGCCAGCGCGGGGCCATGAACGATCATGACGGCCAAAATGTTGTATTTCATGAATTTGCCCACCAGATCGACGATCTGACAGGGTCGGCCAACGGGGTGCCCGTACTCAGCGACGACCAAAGCTTTTCTGAATGGGAAGCCGCATTCCTGACAGCCTATGACGCGCATGTACGCGCCGTTGAATCCGGGCAGCCAACCGTAATCGACCCCTATGGCGCGGAAGGGCACGAGGAGTTTTTCGCCGTTTCGGTTGAAGTGTTCTTTGAGCGACCAAAGGCCCTGCGCAGGTCGGACCCGGAGGTTTACAAGCAACTCTCCAAGCTGTTTCACCTGGATCCTGCTCAATGGCACTAAGGGCTTTGCGACCCCTGGTGCGAGGGTGCCGAGAAAATTCCCCGTTCTGCACAATTTAACAAAAGTTAATTTATGAACTACACTTAAGCTCATTGCATTGTGGAGGAAATTTCATGTCATCAAAACTACTGGCCGAGTTCTTCGGCACCTTCTGGCTGGTTCTCGGAGGTTGCGGCAGTGCCGTATTGGCAGCGGGCGTTGCAGATGTCGGCATTGGGTGGCTTGGCGTTTCCTTCGCCTTCGGCCTGACGGTTCTGACAATGGCTTACACGGTTGGCCATATCTCGGGCGGGCACTTCAATCCGGCGGTCAGCCTGGGCCTTATGATCGGCGGGCGGTTTCCGGCAAAGGATCTGCTGCCCTACTGGATCGCTCAGGTCATCGGCGCCATCGCCGCCGCAGTGGTTCTGTATCTGATCGTCAGCGGTGCGCCCGACTTCGCCGGCGTCGGGGGATTTGCGTCCAACGGATATGGTGAGGCCTCACCCGGCGGATACTCTCTGATGTCCGCTCTGGTGATCGAGATCGTGATGACCGCTTTCTTCATTCTGATCATCCTGGGCGCAACCTCGGACAAGGCGCCGGCCGGTTTCGCCCCCATCGCAATTGGTCTGGCCTTGACCCTGATCCACCTGGTATCAATTCCGGTCACCAACACTTCGGTCAACCCGGCCCGGTCCACAGGCGTCGCCCTGTTTGCCGACGGCCCTGCCCTGTCACAGCTGTGGCTGTTCTGGGTGGCCCCGCTGATCGGCGGCGCGATCGGTGCGGTCATCTGGAAAGCGATGTCACAAGACGATTGAGTTTCGCTCAATCGACCATAAGAAACAGCCCGGCGCTCTTTGAAACGCCGGGCTGTTTCGGTTCATTCGGTGACAGTGACTTTTTTCATCACGTCGGGCTGTCCCGTAACCGCTCCGGTCTGGGAGTGCCCCCGTTTGATCGCATCCACCACGTCCATACCGTCGGTCACCTGACCGACCACGGTGTACTGGCCGTCCAGAAACGGGCCGGGTTCGAACATGATAAAGAACTGCGAATTGGCTGAATCCGGGTTCTGCGACCGGGCCATGCCGACCACGCCACGATCAAAGGTCAGATCAGAAAACTCAGCCGGCAGATCCGGGCGGTCTGACCCGCCACGCCCGGCATACCGCATGTCAAAGCCGTTCGCGGTGGAATTGCCGTATTGAACATCGCCGGTCTGGGCCATGAAACCTTCGATCACGCGGTGGAACACCACACCATCATACTTGCCGTCCGCAGCCAGTACCGTGATCTGTTCCACGTGCTTCGGCGCGACATCTTCGAACAGATCGATGGAGATCGTGCCATTGGCCCCTTCCCCTTCGACCTCGATCTGCAAACCGCTGGCCAGCGCCGGGCTTGCCAGCAAGGCAAAGGTGGCGGCAAGCTTATACATCTGCGGCCACCTTGACGCTGATCATGCGGTCGGGGTTCGCAGGCGGCTCGCCACGAACGATCGCGTCCACATGCTCCATGCCTTCGATGACGCGGCCATAAACGGTGTACTGACCGTTCAGGAAGTGGTTGTCCTTGAAGTTGATGAAGAACTGAGAGTTGGCCGAATCCGGGTTCTGCGACCGGGCCGCGCCCAGCGTACCGCGATCATGGGGCAACTTGGAGAACTCTGCCGGTACGTTCGGCAGCGACGAACCGCCGGTCCCCGCCATACGCAGGTTGAACCCATCTTCCATGTCGCCATGCTGCACGTCACCGGTTTGGGCCATGAAGCCGTCGATCACTCGGTGAAAGGCCACGTTGTCGTATTCTCCGCTGCGGGCCAGTTCTTTCATCCGCGCGCTGTGCAAAGGCGCCACATCCGGCAGCAGCTCGATGACGACATTGCCGTCTTTCAGCTCGATGATGATCGTGTTTTCGGGATCCTTGATCTCGGCCATGAGGCCCTCCTGTCGTTTATCTTGCGCAAATACCTATGACGCACGCGTACGAATGCCAAGTGACGCATTGACCTGAGGGCAAATTGCAGGAAAAGAACCGCCTAAATCATTTGCCAATGACAAGGATCGCACAATGGGCTGGAAAACACTGGACGATATGGACCTGAACGGCAAACGCGTACTTGTGCGTGTGGATATCAACGTGCCCGTGGTTGACGGTGTTGTGACCGACGCCACCCGCATCCAGAGAATCGTGCCGACGGTGCGCGATATTCTGGCCGCAGGCGGCAAACCGATCCTTCTGGCCCATTTCGGTCGCCCCGGAGGAGAGCGGCGCGAGAACCTGTCGCTCAAGCAACTGGTTCCGACCCTCGAAAGCGCTTTTGACGCCAAAGTCCTGTTTGCCGCCGACTGTGTCGGAACCGAGGCCGAACTGGCGGCACAGGCGTTGCAGCCCGGCCAGGTTCTGTTGCTCGAGAACACGCGTTTTCACGCGGCCGAAACCAAGAACGATGCTGATCTGGCCGCAGGTATGGCCAGGCTGGGTGACGTGTACTGCAACGACGCGTTTTCAGCGGCGCACCGGGCCCACAGCTCGACCGAGGCCATCGCGCGCCTGCTGCCCGCCTGTGCCGGTCGTTTGATGCAGGCCGAGTTGCAGGCACTGGAAAGCGCGTTGGGCGCGCCCGAACGCCCCGTAACAGCGGTTGTGGGCGGGGCCAAGGTTTCGACCAAGCTGGAACTGCTGGGCAATCTGATCGACAAGGTCGATTATCTGGTGATCGGTGGCGGCATGGCCAATACGTTCCTTGTCGCGCAAGGTGTCAGTGTCGGAAAATCGCTGGCCGAAACTGCGATGAAAGACACCGCAGCCGAAATTCTGGCCAAGGCCGAAAGCACCGGCTGTCGGATCGTTCTGCCGCGTGACGTCGTGGTGGCCGAAACGTTTGAAGCCAATGCCCCGCATCAAGTTTTGCCCGCGGATCAATGCCCCGACGATGGCATGATCCTGGACGCTGGCCCCGAAAGCGTGGCCGCGATCATTGAGATATTCGAAAAAAGCAAAACCCTGATCTGGAACGGACCGCTGGGCGCATTCGAACTGGAACCGTTCGACGCCGCCACCAATGCCGCTGCCTTGAAGGCGGCCGCGCTCAGCCGTTCGGGCCAGCTGATCTCGGTCGCCGGAGGTGGAGACACGGTTGCTGCCCTGAACGCCTCGGGTGCCGCCAAGGACTTCACCTATATCTCGACCGCGGGTGGCGCGTTTTTGGAATGGATGGAAGGCAAAACGCTGCCCGGTGTCGCAGCGCTGGATCAGTAAGCACCACTTGCCGCCTTTGATCGCCTGACATGGTCCATGGTAGTATCCCCTTTTGAACGGGGGATATTGCCGTGAAGCCAATTTACCTTCTTGTCCTAATAATGCTGCCCTGCTCTGCCGCTGCTCAATCCAGTTGCGGCGGCCAAACCCAGCTTGACGCCAATTTCTGCGCCAAGGAACAATGGGAGGCCGCAGATCGTGAACTCAACCGGCTGTGGGCTCAGATCAAGCCCGCAGCTGATGCGCGCGGCGACGGTGATGCCCTTCTGACCGAACAACGTGCCTGGTTGAAGGCCCGAGACGTAACCTGTGACAAGGAATTGTCGGGCGGCGGCAGCGCTGCGCCGATGTTCTACTGGACCTGCATGAAAGAACAGACCGTCGCGCGAAATCAGGCGCTAGAATCATGGCGCTGACGCGGATCAGGACGCGCTTAAATTACTGATGAAAAAATCGAAACAGGGGATTCACAACCCGAATCACCTGTGACATAGTGTGTCCAGATGCTCGCAAAGGGCACGTTTTTGAGGCTGGTTTTCATACGGCGGTAAACAGAGTGTCCCGTTCCCATCGGCCCGGTTTGGGCTCAATCGTCTTCTTCTCGGTGGCTTTCATGCTTGGTGTGTATTTCACCTTTGCCGCCGTACAAGGTGACTATGGCCTGTTTCGGCGGGTCGAAATTGCTGCGGAACGGGACGCCCTGTCACAGGACCTGGAAAAGCTGAATGCCCAAATCGCCGAATTGGAAAACCTGACCCGGCGCCTGTCCGACACCTATCTGGATCTTGACCTGCTCGATCAGCAGGCGCGTTCGGTTCTTGGCATGATCCGGGCGGATGAGATCGTGATCCGCTGATCCTTTTTTGGGTTGCCGGACGCCTTCGGACCATCGTCGCACCGCTTTGCCTGTCGGCTGCGCCACGCCCGCGCGGACGCTGCGTCACATTTCCCCTCGCCAGAAAGCCACAAATGCTTTATGAGATAGTTTAACGCTAAACTATCTTGCCGAAAGGGGGAGATCGCCACTATGGCTGCGCGAAAAACCACAAAGAAACCAAATGTTTCTGCGGAAGAACTCAAGACATATTACCGCGAGATGCTTTTGATCCGTCGATTCGAAGAAAAGGCGGGTCAGCTTTATGGCATGGGCCTGATCGGCGGATTCTGCCACCTGTACATCGGTCAAGAGGCGGTTGTTGTCGGGCTCGAAGCGGCAGCACAGGACGGCGACAAGCGGATCACATCGTATCGTGACCACGGCCATATGCTGGCCTGTGGCATGGACCCGGGCGGCGTGATGGCCGAACTGACCGGGCGCGAAGGCGGCCTGTCCAAGGGCAAGGGCGGCTCGATGCACATGTTCTCAAAAGAAAAGCACTTCTATGGGGGCCATGGCATCGTCGGCGCGCAGGTGCCTTTGGGTGCCGGTCTGGCTTTTGCCGACAAGTACAAGGAAAATGGCGGCGTGACCTTTACCTATTTCGGCGACGGTGCCGCAAACCAGGGTCAGGTCTATGAGACGTTCAACATGGCCGCCCTGTGGGATCTTCCCGTGGTTTTCGTGATCGAGAACAACCAATACGCCATGGGCACAGCGCAGGCGCGTTCGACCTCGTCACCCGATATCTATGTGCGCGGCGAAGCCTTCGGCATCCCCGGCGAGATCGTCAACGGAATGGATGTGCTGGCCGTCAAAGCCGCTGGTGAAAAGGCCGTTGCCCACTGCCGCGCCGGCAAGGGCCCTTACATTCTTGAGGTAAAGACCTACCGCTATCGCGGCCACTCGATGTCTGACCCGGCCAAGTACCGCACCCGCGAAGAGGTTCAGAAAGTCCGCGAACAAAGCGACCCGATCGAACATGTGCGCGAGTTGCTGCTGACCGGCAAACACGCGACCGAGGATGACCTGAAGGCGATCGACAAGGAAATCAAAGAGATCGTGAACCAAGCCGCCGAATTCTCGAAAGAAAGCCCCGAGCCCGCCGTTGAAGAGCTCTGGACCGACATTTACGCCTGAGAGGACGAATAAGACATGGCAACCGAAATTCTCATGCCCGCCCTTTCACCCACGATGGAAGAGGGCACGCTGGCCAAATGGCTGGTCAAGGAAGGCGACACCGTCTCCAGCGGTGACATCCTGGCCGAAATCGAGACCGACAAGGCGACAATGGAATTTGAAGCTGTCGACGAGGGCATCGTCGGCAAGATCCTGATCGCCGAAGGCACCGAAGGGGTCAAAGTGAACACCCCGATTGCGGTTCTGGTCGAGGAAGGCGAAGACGCCTCGGCCGTGACCGCGGCTGCACCCGCAGCCGCAGCGGTGGCCGAAGCCGCCCCGGCGGCGGTCGAGGCACCCGCTCCTGCCGCTGCGGCCCCGGCCGCTCCGGTGGTGGATCTTTCGCCCGACTGGCCCGCAGATGCCGAGATGAAATCCGAAACCGTTCGCGAAGCGCTGCGTGACGCGATGGCCGAAGAAATGCGCAACGACGAAGACGTCTATCTGATGGGCGAGGAAGTCGCCGAGTATCAGGGCGCCTACAAGATTTCCCAGGGTCTGCTGGACGAATTCGGCCCCAAGCGCGTGATCGATACACCAATCACCGAACATGGTTTCGCCGGTATCGCCGTCGGGTCGGCCTTTGGCGGGCTGAAACCGATCGTCGAGTTCATGACGTTCAACTTCGCGATGCAGGCGATCGACCAGATCATCAACTCGGCCGCCAAGACGCTGTACATGTCCGGCGGTCAGATGGGTTGTCCGATCGTCTTCCGCGGCCCCAACGGCGCCGCCGCGCGCGTGGCTGCCCAGCACAGCCAGGACTATGCCGCCTGGTACATGCAGATCCCCGGCCTGAAGGTGGTGATGCCCTATTCCGCAGCCGACGCCAAGGGCCTGCTGAAATCGGCCATCCGCGACCCCAACCCGGTGATCTTCCTGGAAAACGAAATCCTCTATGGTCGCACTTTCGACATGCCACAGGTCGATGACCTGACCGTGCCGCTGGGCAAGGCGCGCATCTGGCGCGAAGGCTCGGACGTGACCATCGTCAGCTTCGGTATCGGCATGCAATACGCGCTGGAAGCCGCCGACAGGCTGGCCGAAGACGGCATCAGCGCCGAGGTGATTGACCTGCGCACCATCCGTCCGATGGATACCGGTGCGATCATCAACTCGGTGATGAAAACCAACCGTCTGGTGACCGTGGAAGAAGGCTGGCCGCAAGGTTCGGTCGGCAGCTACATCTCATCCGTCGTGATGCAGGAAGCATTCGATTATCTCGACGCGCCGGTCATCAACTGCACCGGCAAGGATGTTCCGATGCCCTACGCCGCGAACCTCGAAAAGCTGGCCCTGATCACTACGGACGAGGTGATCGAAGCCGTGAAACAAGTGACCTACCGGTAAGGAGCGACAGACAGATGCCCACCGAAATTCTGATGCCCGCCCTTTCACCGACCATGGAGGAAGGCACGCTTGCAAAATGGCTGGTCAAGGAAGGCGACACCGTCTCCTCCGGCGATTTGCTAGCCGAGATCGAAACCGACAAGGCCACGATGGAGTTCGAAGCCGTCGATGAAGGCATCGTCGGCAAAATCCTGATCCCCGAAGGCACCGAAGGGGTCAAAGTCAATACCGCCATCGCGATTTTGCTGGAAGATGGCGAAAGCGCCGATGACATCGCCGCGGCCCCGGCTAAGACCCCGGAGGCTGCCCCCGCAGCCGACGCGGGTAACGAGGCCGCCGCCCCTGCGGCGTCCGAGGCGCCCGCCCCTGCGGCGTCCGAGGCGCCCGCCCCTGCCCCTGCGCCAGCCGCTCCGGTCAAGGCGGATGGCGGTCGTATCTTTGCTTCCCCTCTAGCCCGACGGATCGCTGCGCAGAAAGGCCTAGATCTGGCACAGATCACAGGCTCTGGCCCGCATGGCCGCATCGTCAAGGCGGATGTCGAGGGCGCGACGGCCACTGCGACGCCCCCTGCCCCGGCAGCCGCCGCGGCCGCGCCTGCGACCGCACCGGCGGCGGCCTCTGGACCGTCCGCCGATATGGTCGCGCGGATGTATGAGGGCCGCGAGTACGAAGAAATTCAGCTCGACGGTATGCGGAAAACCATCGCTGCGCGTCTGGGCGAGGCCAAACAGACCATCCCGCATTTCTACCTGCGCCGTGACATCAAGCTGGATGCGCTGCTGAAGTTCCGCAGCCAGTTGAACAAGCAGTTGGAAGGCCGTGGCGTGAAGTTGAGCGTGAACGACTTCATCATCAAGGCCGTCGCCAACGCGCTTCAGCAGGTTCCGGCCTGCAACGCCGTCTGGGCGGGTGACCGCGTGTTGCAACTCAAGCCGTCGGACGTGGCCGTAGCGGTCGCGATCGAGGGCGGGTTGTTCACCCCGGTTCTTCAGGACGCCGACATGAAATCTCTGTCGGCGCTTTCGACCGAGATGAAGGATCTCGCCGCTCGTGCCCGCGAGCGCAAGTTGGCACCGCACGAGTATCAGGGTGGCACGTTTGCCATCTCGAACCTCGGCATGTTCGGCATCGACAATTTCGACGCCATCGTGAACCCGCCTCATGCCGGTATTCTGGCGGTGGGCACCGGCGTGAAAAAGCCCGTTGTCGGGGATGATGGAGAACTGACGGTGGCGACCGTAATGTCTGTTACCATGTCCGTCGATCACCGCGTCATCGACGGCGCGCTGGGGGCAGAACTGCTCAAGGCTATTGTCGACAACCTGGAAAACCCGATGGTCATGCTGGCCTGACGACCCGAATGATGCCCGTGCCCCGGACAGCCGGAGCGCGGGCAGCCTCAAGTGTTTGCACTGAATTGAACTTGCGTGATCGGGGCACCGATTGCCCGATGTATCCAAGCGCCCCACTTCCTTCCTTTAGAAGCAGACGGAAGGCAGGTGCGCGATGCTCTCAAGAAATCTCATTCTCGGCCTACTGTTTTGGCGATACCCGCAGCCACGGCACCTGAATGTGCCATGGCAAAGCCCAACGGCTATACGGGTGAGCATTCAAAGTTCAAGCCAAACGATCCGGCCGCGATTGCCCGGCAGAAAGCCGCACAGGACAGACGGCAGGAGCTTCGCAAACAAAAAAGGGGAAGAACGGCGGCGCAAGCGGTTGGACAAACGCGCCAACCGCTCTCGCTGAACTGTTACTGATCCTTGCCCAGCATATGATCCATCGAGATCGAAGGCTGGTCGCACCCGGCTTCCCCCACGATCTTGGCGGGGATACCGGCGACCGTCTTGCAGGGCGGCACCTCTTGCAGCACCACCGAACCGGCGGCGATGCGGCTGCAATGGCCAATGGTGATATTGCCCAGCACCTTGGCCCCGGCCCCGATCAGAACACCGTCTCCGATTTTTGGATGACGGTCTTCTTCTTCCTTGCCGGTTCCGCCCAGCGTCACCGAGTGCAGCATCGACACGTTGTCGCCCACCACTGCCGTCTCGCCAATCACGATGGAATGGGCATGGTCGATCATGATGCCCTTGCCGATTTTGGCTGCCGGGTGAATGTCGATCCCGAAAATCTCGGATGAGCGCATCTGGAAGAAATAGGCCAGATCATAGCGCCCCTTGCGCCACAACCAATGGGCCACGCGATAGGCCTGCATGGCCTGGTACCCTTTGAAATACAGGATCGGCTGCAATAGCCGATGACAGGCCGGGTCACGTTCGTAAACGGCCATAAGGTCCGCCCGAGCAGCTTCGAGCAAATCCGGATCGTCGGCATATGCCTCATCCACGATTTCACGCAGAACCATCATCGACATTTCGTTCGAGCACAGCTTGGCCGCCACCCGATATGAAAGCGCCCGTTCAAGGCTGCGGTGATGCAGGATACAGGCGTGCACGAGCCCCCCCATGAGGGGCTCTTTCTCGACGGCCGCATGGGCTTCGGATGTGATACGGGTCCAGACCGGATCAACCGGTGTCACATGGCTGCGCTTTTCGAACATGGCTTTGATCCTTTGCTGCGCCTAGAATGCCATTTAGTGGCAAAAAGACCAAACGCAAACCCATGATCGGTCATGTAACGAAAATGAATGAGTCAGAGCGCACCCATTTCGAAACACGAATTCGCGAGCGATTGGCGGAATTGCAGCAGATGTCAGCGTCGGGGCAGCAGTCTCAGGCTGTTGTCGAGCTGGATCAACAGGCCGTTGGACGGCTGAGCCGCATGGATGCGCTGCAAAATCAAGCCATGGCCAAGGCACAGCAGGCCAATCGCGATATGGAAACACGCCGGCTTCTGGCCGCGTTGGAACGGCTTGAAGCGGGCGAGTTCGGGTATTGCGAAGACTGCGGCGAGCGCATTCCGGATGGGCGGCTGAATCTGGATCTGGCTGCCAGCAAATGCGTCAGCTGCGCGTCCGGCTAGCCTGAAATCTGGCAAGCTGGTGCAGAACCATCTCAAAACACTTGCAATATTGCAGATCGTCAAACCCGGGTTCATCGGCCAGGGCCCTGTTTCGCGCAACGGCCATGAGAGAACCATTGCCGTAAACCGGGTGGAGCTTGCCCGTGCGCTCCAAATGCCTGTCGGCCAATTCCGCCTCGTGGATCATCCGCACACACAAAGCCCCCCTGTCCGGCTGCGGCACGGCCAGCAAGGCGCGCGCCGCAGCACTGACATCTCCATGCAGAACCGGCCGCATCAAGCAGCTTGCCCAACCGCAAGACGCGACCAGGCTCCCGGTCCGAATACAGCAGATACCTGGGCCACTTCGACCTCATAGCCCCCGGACAGACCATCCGCCGCTTTCATAGCCGTCGAATAGGTCCACCTTGGTTCGGATGTCAGTTCTTCACGCAGAACGGTTCCACCCGCAACGACACGGACCAGGTAGGATTCGGTTTCTTCGCCCAGGGGAATCTCCAGCCCCGACCAGTCATCCGCATCCGTTCGGGCACGTCGGATCCACGTAAGCTCATCCCCGGCGGTACCAGACCGAGCCCGCATGTGCACAGGCGCATAGGGGCGCAATCCGTTGCCTGCAAACGAGGCAATCAGGTGTTGATAGGACGGGTCATCATAGCCGCGGGTCGCAGGCCCAATGCGATAATGTTTGGCAAGACGCCTTTCGTTTCGCAGCAGGCTGATCTGTTGCACCCTGTCATTCAGCAGCACGAATACCGATCCATCCGGCCAGACATCAGGCATCAAGGCGTCTGTTCCCAGTTGACCCCTGAGCCGCCCGGACAACGCGTATACATCCGGGGCCTCGAGCGCCGCGTCAGCGAACTGAAAAACCTCCCAGTTACCAGGTGTTCCGTCACCGATTGCAGCCAGATTGACGCCATTCATCACCGAGCTGCGCGGGCGGGATTCCAACTGACCTGCAAGCAGTTTGACCTTCAAGGCAGGGCCCTCATCCCAGACACCGACACTGGCGCGGCTCAGCGGTGTTTCGGTCACGCCGACCACTGCCCGCTGGGCAATGACGTCGCTCAGGCGATAGCCATCGTCACTGGACGAGGAATAGACCGTTGCCGCCCCGGGCCATGGATCTCCGGTAACGGCCAGATAGGGCGCATGAGGGGCCTCGGCCCCCGTGATCAAGGGCAGATCCAGAAAAACCGGCAGCACGGGGACCGGCGCCGCATATGGTTTGAGCGTTGCCGGGTCGTCATTCAATTCGGACGCTTTGTACACGCCCTGTTCAATCCGAACCGCTTCAACAAGTTGCAAGTCGGCGGATTCCAACCGGTCGATCCGGTACACCGGCCCGGTTTCAGCATCTGTCAAACGAACCAGATCCCCTGCCCCCAGATGCATTTGAGACGGCGGAAGCGCAAACCGAACCGTATCGCGGGAAACTCTGGCTTCGCTCAACCAGCGTTCGGCTGTTTGCCGCCCCTCGGTGCGGGTCATGGACAGGGGCATCTCATTCACCGATACGGAATGGGTGCGATCATCGGGCAAAACCGCCTCTTCCGCGACGACATCATGATCCGCGTCCGACTGAACAAAGCGCAGACGAACGCGCCCGGTCATTTCGGCCTCGGCCTCACGCCGGTGTTCAACCGTCCCTTCAAGATCGCTGCTGATCGCCAGATGATCGGGGTTCAAGGCAACTGCGCCATACCCGTCGCGCATCTGGAACTTCAACACTCCATCCCTTTCGATCGCATCAAACCCATAGCGCAGCATCAGCGGCTGCAAGGCGGAACGAGCGTTCGTCACGTCTTCGATGACATACCCGCGGACCACACCGTACAGACCAGAGACGTCTATATCCGTGACACCTGCACCGTGGCAGATTTCGGTCACCACGGAGGCCAACGTGCGAGACCCGGACCGACCGTTAAGCCAGTGCCCTCTGGGATAGTTCTCGCCATCGTCCCACTGGCTTTTCAGGTTCGGAAAGGTCGGAAACGGACGGGTATCCCATGCCCAGACATACGCGTTTGCCATGTCCACCATCGGCGCGCCGTTGATGTCCGAGATCGGATTGACCTTCGGATCGCTCCAATAGCCAAGCATCGCCGTCAGATACTGAACCTGAATGAAGTCGTCGCGCAGCCCGTTTGAATACGCGGGCAACAACGATTCCGATGACTTCGGGTCCAGGAATTTGTTCGGCTGGTTCGTGCCCTTGTCGATTGCCGCACACCCCAACTCGGTGAACCAGATCGGTTTCGATCTGGGCACCCAATCGGTCGGGTTGGGTTGACGCATACCTCCGATCCGTTCGTGATGCGGATTCGACCACCAGTTGCGCAGGTCCTTGTATCTCCAGATCCACGGCTCGTCATACCCCTGATCTTTGATCGGAGTCCTGATCTGCGCTTCCGCCTCTTCCGGAGAGGCGTAGTACCAGTCATACCCTTCACCGCCTTCGATATTGCTGCGAAGATACCCCAGGTCGTAAATCGAAGGCGCGCCGGCCTCGGCGTCCAGATGATGTTCACCGTCACGCCAATCGGACAACGGCATGTAGTTGTCGATGCCGATGAAATCGATGTTGTCGTCCGCCCAAAGAGGGTCGAGGTGAAAATACCTGTCGCTGGTGCCCTTTGGCTGGTATCCGAAATACTCGCTCCAATCCGCTGCATAGCCGATTTTCGTGTCCGGCCCCAGAATCTGACGCACCTCGGCCGCCAAGGCGCGAAGCTGCGCAACGGCCGGAAAGCCCGAAGCCCCCCTGATCTGCGTCAGGCCACGCATCTCGGACGAGATGCAGAACGACGAAACGCCGCCGGCAGCCTTGCACAGCATGGCATAGTGCAGAATGAAACGCCGCAGGCTCCATTCCTGAGGGCCGGAATATGTGATGATTTCTTTGGCCGTGACACCGCTATCCCCCAGCAGCCCGCCAAAGGTACCGCCCCCGGAGACCCAAGTTAAACCGGTATCCCCTCTATCGTCAGGCCGACCACCCGGTCTGGGCCTGACCAGACCACCCGAGCCACTGCCGGTGCCGCCCGATCCGTTCGTATCCTGGTTGATCGCAAAATCTTGCGCACGTGCTGTTCCGAAGAACGCGGCGACTTGTGCATCGGCCGATGCCGTCTGGTCCACGGAACCCGGACGTCCCGGTGCCACATCCAGGGTGATCCGCCCACGCCATGGCAGGTGATGCTGACTTGACGCATCCGACCAGGGATCAGGCAGCCCGTTCCCCGGCAATTGCTCCATCAGGATGAATGGGTAAAGCATCACCCGTTTGCCGGATTGGTTCAGATGCCGGATCGCCTCGACCACGGCCGCATCGGCCGGAGTCCCCCCATAGACCGGGCGGCCGTTCTGTCGCACCACAAGCCCGGCGTCACTTCGGGCCTGATCAGATACGATCCAGGGCATATCGCTGCTGTCGTTCTCGCGCTGTTCGATCTTTGGCCGGATCTTGCAATGTCCGCATCTCAGGTCATCGCCGAACCACGACACCACCAATGATGCAGCATCGCAATTGGGCAACTCGCTTTCCAGCGCTCGGGTCGAGGAGACAAGATCCGAGGTGCCGGACGCGGAATGTACGTTCGCAGGCCAGCTCTTGCCAGATTGTGAATAATTCACCTGAGAGCTGGCCAGAGCGTATTCTCCGGTCCCCGGTATCATGGCGACCCCGCGCACGATCTGAGGCAATGCACTGTCGTGATCGGGCATGTCCCGCTGCGTGGGGCGCACAACTTCAAATGAAAACTGCGGCACCCGGTTGCCAAAAGCGCCGAGCGGGAAGTCCTCGATCACGACATAGGCGGTTCCGCGATATGCTGGAACCGTTCCAGCGCCTTCAATCGCCTCGATCAGAGGATCCGGCAACTGATCCCACGTGCCATGGTAAACCCGCATGTTGAGGCTGGATCGATCTTGTTCCTCTCCATCCGCCCAAATCCGCGCGACATCGGCAATCTCACCTGCGCCAACCGCAATCGCCAGCGAAATCGAGTAACTGTACGTGACGGTAGTCACCTCAGGGGTCTTGGGTTTCCCCTTGCCCCCGCCGCCGCCACCCTCTGTGGTGGTCGTCTGGGTCTCCAGAAAATCCGAAGCCCAAATGACCTGACCACCCACACGCATACGGCCAAACACGGTGGTCACCGGCGCACCTTCGCCAGTTTCCGTCAACCGAAACCGATCCATGCGGCCGGTTTCGACGACCTCACTGCCGCTGCCCATAACGGACTGGTTAAAGAACTTCTGATCAAGGACCCGCCCGACCGTCGCACCGACGGCCCGACCGATAATCGCGGTTGAAAGGCCCGCAACCGTGCCCCCGATCGAACCGCCCAGCGCGGCCCCGGCTGCAGAAAGAAGAATAGTGGCCATCAATACATCTCCATCGGGAATTCGAAACAGGAAACGATACGACGGTACCAGGGCCTGCTCAGTGCGTTTTCCACCACGCCGTGTCCGGAATACGCGTGAATAAAGCGGGGCTCGGGGTGCGTGGTACTGACGATGCCCAGATGCTTGGCGACGCTTGCGTCGCGCATCCGAAACAGCAGAACATCCCCCGATGCCATCTTGCCTATTGGTTTTTCGACCAGATGCCGCCTGGCAGCCACCCACATCCGTTCCTCACCCTGCGGTTCGGACCAGTCCATGCTGTAGGCCGGAACAGATTCTGGTTCCCGCCCGATCACGGCGCGCCAAACGCCGCGCAACAGGCCCAGGCAATCCGCACCGGCACCTTTGACCGAGGCCTGATGCACATAAGGCGTTCCAAGCCAATTGCGCGCCTCTGTCACAATATCCTCTCTACGTATCGTCATCGTAAGCTGCCTCCGCTATTGGCTTTGCTTTTCTTGGGAACAGCCATGACCCAGTCTTCGCCCGGAAGATCTGGAAACCCTTGAAAATTCAGAAAGTTGTTGAACTTGAACTGGCAGGTTTCCATGCGCTTGTCGCATCCTGCCCGCAGTTTCACACTGTCACCAATCGCCAGGCTGGCCCCGAAACCGGACCAAAGCGTGACTTCCCGCCCGGTTGCCGTCTGCCTGTCGTTCTTGATCGAAGACCACAACCCCTTGGCAGATCCGGACAAAACATCCACGCGTCCCCGTTCGAACCAGCTTTCTTCAATGGTCTGACCTCCTGCAACATGCAAAAGGGTGCCGCCATCGAAACCCGAGATCACACCGTCGAACCAATACCCTGGCGTGTCGGTGTTGAACCGGCAGGCCCGATCCCCCAACACAGCCGTGCAAGGCTTTTGGTAAACGCGCCCCAAAGGGCGGTTCAGCAAGTCGGTCAGGCCACGCAATTCCGCATGGAACGCGCCGCCAGAGCGGCGCAACTCGCCGATTGAACCACGAAACTGAAGGACGCGCTGATCCAGATCTGCCCAATTGACCAGCCAGGCGCGCACTTCGGCCCCGTCAAAACGCCCCGCTTCGATATCCTCGTCGCGAATGGCCGCGTCAGACAGGGCGCCCATCGCTTCCGTGTTGTCGATGGACAGGCCCGTGGCCTGCTCGATGGCGGCGGCCGTCAGGCCGGTACTGGCCTTGAAGGTCAACCCGTCAAAACTCAGCTCCATGTCGTGGTCGGTGAAACCGTATTCCTGCCCGTCCGTGCGTTTGACCGCCCAACAGCGGCAGACCGTTGTCAACCCGCTTTGCAGATGCGCGTGCAGACCCTTAATATCCTCAGCCATCAGATGCGCACCTCGACCACTGGAACATTCGGTACGTCGCCGGCCTGAAAACTGGCAACACTGGTCTGGATTTTGTCGGTGTCAAAACGCACCGGCACATCAAACTCAAAACCCGCGGTGATATCGACCTCTTCCGGCGGCGGGTCCGCAAACGTGACCCTGCCCGTCGTCAGATCAACGTCAAAATCCACGCCCTCGCGGACCTCATCCTGATCCAGCCCCAGACGCACCGTCCCCAATACCGGTTTTACGATGGGGCGCGCATAGCTTGCTCCGCCCGAATGGTAGGTCTTGATCAACTGGAACTCGGTGCGTGTTCCGTCGCCTTTGGCGATCACCTGATCTCCGAAATTGATGTCCGCCGTGGCCTTGCCGGATTTGAAATCCGACCAGTCTTTCCAGCGAAAGCCGAACATCTGGCCCTGCCGCGCTTCGAAGAACGAAATCAGTGTCTCGATATCGTCCAGCGAACGCATCCCCAACCCCGCATCATATCGGCGACGCGAATGGGCCCAGGGGGTGTTGCGCTCTTCAAAACCATTGGCCAGCGTCACGATGTCCGTGCGCCGTTCCGGCCCCCCGACCGAGCCAAAGCTCAGGCTGGCGGGAAATCTCACCTCGTGGAAATTCATCAGCTGCTCCCTGATTTACCTGTTGCGATTGCCGCGCCCCAGCGCGCGGCTCATCTGGGCCGCAATCTGCCCCTGAGAGCGGCGGAACCCCTGCACATCAGGTGTCGAAATGTTCATCACCACATTCACGGCACGCCCGGCGCCCTGCGTCCGCACGCCCAGTTTGCCATCGGCCCCGCGCGCAAGCGGCATGATCGCCTCTGGCCCGGCTTCTCCCATCAGCCCGGTGCCGCCGCGCATGGGAAACATGGTCGGGCCGCTGACCACACCGCCATTGGCGAACGGCATCACCCGGCCCTGGCTGAAGCTACCGCCATCAGCAAAGGGCAGAATTCCCTTCACCAACCCGCCGACCGTGTTGGCCAGCATGCCGCCAAAGTGGTCCGTCACCGGCTTGATCGCAGCCGCATAAGCCGTTTGGATCAACGAGTTCCTCAGGATATCCAACGCACCGGAAAGGCTCATCCCATCCAGAACGACACCATCGAAGGCCTTGCGCAATCCACTGGACATGCCGCGCTCCAGCGTGGCGACATCCTTGCCGGTCTCTTCAAATGCGGCGCTGATGCGCTTCATCTGGCTGTCAAACGCCGCCGCCATAGTCGCAGCATCGCCGAGGGAATCGCCCAGCGCTTCGCCTCGTTCTTGCAGGTCATCAAACCCGTCACGATCTGTCATCACGCTCTCCTTGTGTCTTGTCCGGATAGGCGGCCAGCAAAGCGTCCAACCCCGCCCGGTTCATTGCGGGCGCTCCGGAACCCTGCCCCAGCATCAGCCGCAGCTCTGCCGGGGTCAGACGCCAGAATTGATCCGGTGTCAGTCGCAGCCCCAGAAATCCGGCCCGCATCAGGGCAGGCCAGTCGAACCCGCTCATGCGCCCTCCGGCACCATGAAGGCGCGCGCCAACAATTCGGCTGCGGTTCTGGCGGCAGCCATGGGGCCGCCTTCGATCTCGGCATGCATCAGGTCGGCCCGGGCAATGTTCCAGCCACCGCCCCGCAAACCGGCACCGATCAGCGCCAGAACATCTGCACTGGAATACGCACCGCCCTCAAACCGTTGCACCAGCTCAACCAGCGACCCAGCATTCAGCTCCTGCTCCAGCTCCGCCAAAGCACCAAGCGTCAGTTTGAGCACACGCTGCTCGCCATCGATGGTCAGCGCCACCTCGCCTGTCCACGGATTGGCCATCGGATCAAAGCGCCGTAAAGGTCAGAGCACCGGCACTGGCCATGCTCATCTCATAGGTCGCCTCACCGTTGTGCGAGCCCGCATATTCGATGCTGGTCACCTGGAACGGGCCTTCTACAATCCCGAAATCAGGGATGATGACCTGAAAGGCCGGAGTTTCGCCATCAAAGAACAACTGCCGCGCGCGTTCATCCGTGCCAGCATCCTTGAACACGCCCGAGCCAGAGATAGAAGCCGATTTGACCCCCGCCCCGGACAAAAGCTCGCGCCATCCCCCCTGGCTTTCCAGACTGGTGACATCCACACTTTCAGCATTGAAACTTATGCGCGTGGCCCGCAGCCCCGCGATGGTCTGGAACAGGCCGGTACCGTTCATATCCATTTTGACCAACAGGTCTTTTCCGTTCTGGGCAGCCATGTGCTCTCTCCGTTGATTGCTTAGTCATCTTCCACGCGGGCGCGGAACTTCAGGTCGATCTGGCGGATGGTGCCGCCGGTCCCGGTGCGCCGGGCCGAGGCCCGCTCGAACCACAGCCCCACCAAACGCCCGCGAACCAGGTTAAGTGGCGCGTTTTCCAGCGCGTCACACACCGCGCCCGCCAGTGTTTTGGCAGCACCGAACCCTGCCTCCTGGGACACCACCGAAACGGTGAAGCGGTGTATCGCGCCCGCGCCTGTTCGGTCCGACGCGTCGCGCACCTCTTCGGGGCCCAGCGTCACATAGGTCTGCGGCACGGTTCCCGCGGGCACGGCATCATAGATCGCGCCCCCCGATTGGCTGCTGACTGCTGCGTCCGCTGAAAGCTGTTGATACACGGCCGCCTGCAAAGCGGCGGAAACGCCATAGCTCATGCCGCCACCTCTTCATCTGCGAAACAGGTCAGGAACTTGCCGCGCGGATCATGCTCGGCCACGGCCCGGATTACGAAACAGCGATTTCCCTCGCGAAACCGCTGATCTGGCGCGGGGCGCACCGAAGATCCCATGGGCGCACCACGTACCACGATGCGGTACCCGACACGCGAAACGGACGCTCCGGCGATCTGCCGTTCGGCCCCACTGCGCGCCGTCACCTCGGCCCATAGCGTCCCCATCGCAGCCCATGTTTCGGTATAGCCCCCCGACCCATCAGCACTTCGCATTGGCGCCTCCAGCACCAGTTTACGGTTCAGATGCGGCGTATTCATTGCGATACCCCCGCCCCGAAACGCACCATGCGATAGCGCTGGATCAGGCTGGTGACACCAAAGGGCATACACCCAGCGCCCAATGAGGTTTCATCCCGGTATTCATAGTAATGCGCCGCCAGCAGCAGCACGGCTTGCCCAAGATCGGCAGGCAACCCGCCCCAATCCTGCGCCATCCCTGCGACAAACGAAATCTTCACGGAACCACCCGTTTCGATGGCAGGCAGGCTGGATCCCAATGGGCGGATCCGGGGCCGCTGACTATCATGCTCCAGGCGATAGGTCGCGGCGTCCGCAACTGTTTCGGCTCCTTGCTTGTCAGTCAGCGTCACGGCCTGCACTGAAACCACCGGGGCCACAGGCAGCACTTCGCCCGACGGGTCGCGCCACCTGTTCAAACTCCACGAGAAATCCCGTGTGATCAGAACCGTGCCAGTACGCGCCTCGATCGCCGCGATGGCGGCCCGCAGGAACCCCTTCAACACTTCGTTCTGCACATCATCCTCGGCAAAGCCCGTGCCCAGCCTCAGATGCGCCTTGAACTGATCCACCGGCAGCGCCGCATCCGCGATGGCGGTTTCTTCGATCAACATCATCCATTCACTCCGCAATCTCGGACCCCTCCGGGGCCTCTCTCATGAAAATGACGGGCACGCGCCGCCCCACGTTGCTCGGACGGAGGGGAGCAGCTAGACAACGCAGAGGATCTCACTCCGGCCCGCGCCCGCCGTCCGAGGGGCCAGGGCCCCCCGGATTCAGCCCGCGTTAGGCGGTGCCGAATTTCACCAGCTTGATCGCAGCAAAGTCGCTGACATCGCCGCCGACGCGCTTGGTCGCGTAGAACAGGACATGTGGCTTGGCGCTGAACGGGTCGCGCAGCACGCGCAGATCAGGACGCTCGGCAATGGTGTAACCAGCCTGGAAGTCACCAAAGGCTATCGAGAAACTGTCGGTTGCCACATCCGGCATGTCCTCGGCGATCAGAACCGGATACCCCATCAGACGCGCCGGCTCACCTGCGGCCAAACCATCGGACCACAGGAAGCGGCCATCGCTGTCCTTCAGCTTGCGGATCACACCCGCAGTCTTCGAATTCATTATGAAGGTCCCGTTGACCCGGTACTGCGCGCCCAGCGCATAGACCACATCGACAATCGCATCCGCATCAATACCCGCATCAATACCGGTCGCGACATAGCCAACGCTGCCCCAGGACCAGCCATCATTCGGCACCGCTCGGTGGATCATCAACCCCTTAGGCTTGTCGACGCCATCGCCGTTGATGAATGCCGCCGCCTCGGCGCGTGCAAACTTGTCGGCAACACGCCCGGCCAGCCAGCCCTCGACGTCGAAGGCGCTGTCATCCAACAGACGCTGCGACGCTTTGGGCAGCGCGCTCAGCTCGTGCAGCGGGATCGAGATGCGATCGATCGACGGTGTTCCGGTTTCCGCTGTGGCCGAGTTTTCGTCAGCCCAGCCCGCACCTACATCGGTGTGATCGATCAGCACGTCGAACGAATTTGCCTCGACATTCACGACCGATGCAATCGAACGGATCGAGGCGGTCGAGTTCAAAACCGACTTGATCGTCTCGGCAGTCTGCGGATCAACCAGATAGCCACCATCGCTGTTGACCGCTGTTGACAGGGACTTGGCCTCCACCTCGAGGCCACGCAGCCCGTCATCTTCGCCGGACCGCACATAGGCGTCAAATGCCTTCTGATGCGGGGCTCCGTCTTCGATCGAGGCGGCAAGATGCGGGCGTGCCGCGATTGTTGATTTACGATCCAGCATGATCAGTCGCTCTTCTGTCTGTTGCAGTTTAGTATTAACTTCGGCTTTCAGTCCCTTGAATTCATTCACGAAGCCAGCCATCGCCTGCTTCACCTCCTGAACCAGGGGCGCACCCTCTCCGGTCAAGGCCGGGGTTTCGGTCTTGCTCATCAGCATGTCCTGTTCTGAGTGGTTTTGAGGCGCGCTAGTTCCGCGCCAGCTCCTGCCGGGCATCGTTGAATACGTCGGCAATACAGCGCAGGGCTTCCTCGGCGTCAGGTGTCTTTCCCTTCGCCGCCACCCGCGCACTGGGCAGCATCGGGAAGGTCACCAATGACACCTCCCACAGCTCCAGTTCGGTCAGGACCCGCTGGCCCCTGTCATTCTTCACGGCCCGTTTGGTGCGGTAGCCGATCGACAGACCATCCATCGCACCTGCCCGGATCAATTCTGCCGCCTCGCGGCCCTTCTGCGTGCTCTCCAGCAGACGCCCCTTGACCCACAGGCCCTTGTCGTCCTCGCGTACTTCGTCCCACACGCCGATGGGCTGCGCCGGATCATGCTGCCACAGCATCTTGACGCGCTGCCCCGCCCTGGCCAACCTGTCAAGCGAACCGCGATAGGCGCCACGCTGCACCACGTCACTGCCCTGATCGACCTGCCCAAACAGGCTGGCATAGCCCTCGATTACCGCATCATCCGTAACCGACAAACCGTCGCCGAACCGTGCGAACTTATGTTCCAAATCCATGAACTTCTCCACGTAACCCATTGAACTCATGGCGCTACCACCAAGAGAGATTGAAACGCCTGTGCCAGAATCACCGCCGCCACGCCATAAACCGTCAGCCACAGCCGGCGCTCCAGCCGCTCCATCATCTCTTCGATCTGATCCAGGCGCCGACACAGATGTGCATGCTGGATCTCGGCCACCCGCTCATGCGCGGCCAGACGCAGACCTGGCGCGCACTCGAACGAGGGATACCCCTCACCCATCCGCACGCTCCGGCAGGCCCAGCAAGGCGCGCTTCTCGGCGTTGGTCAGGAAGTTGGCCCCATTGACCCGCGCCCATTGCGCATCCCGTTCTGCGGACAGCGCAGGCACCTGATCCAGGTCAGGCTTCAACACCAGCTCCTCGCCGGTAAAGCCCGCCAGCCAGTCCGACACCGCCGCCGCCACCCGCGTCACCAGGGGCAGAACGGTCAGACGATAGAACGCCCGGTTGGCCTCCTGATAGTTCGAATAGGTCGCGTCGCCCTGGATCCCCAGCAGCATCGGCGGGACCCCAAAGGCCAGCGCGATCTCGCGGGCGGCGGCTTCCTTGGTCTTCTGAAACTCCATGTCCGAGGGCGAAAAGCCCATCGGCTTCCAGTCCAATCCCCCCTCCAGAACCATCGGCCGGCCCGCATTGCGTGCCCCGCGATAGTTCTGTTCGATCTCATCCGACAGACGCCGGAACTGATCCTCGGCCATCACCCCGTGACCATCGCCCTTCCACACCAGCGCCCCCGAAGGCCGCGCCGCATTGTCCAGCAGCGATTTCGACCACCGCGACGCGCTGTTATGCACATCAATCGCCATCGCCGCTGCCTGCATCGGCGAGAACCCATAGTGGTCATCCTGCGGATGGAACGACTTGATATGACAGATGTTTTCCGCTGCGAAGCGATGCTTTTTACCACCCACCGCATAGTCATATGCCTTGGGCCAGCCATCCGCGCCCGGCACCACGCTCATCCGGTCGGAACGCAATACATGCAGTTCGACCGGCAGGCCTTCCTCTGCCTGAACCGCCTCGACATAGGCATTGCCCGACAGCAGCAACTGCCCGAACAGAGCCTCCATCAACTCCGCTTGCCCCTGCGCCGCATTCGGACGACGCATCAGGGACAAGATCGGATGGGTATCAAACCGCTGCACCTGATCCTGCAACACCAACGGCAAAGCCGCCGCCGCCTCGGCAATCAGCTTGACGGAACGAAACCCCACCGGGTTCCCCGAAAACCCCGTGCGCGTCAGCGACACCGCGTCCCTGGGGCTCCACGCTACGCGCCCGCCCGTCTGCCACGCCACCACCGGCCCAGCCGCGCTTGCTTTTGCCTCGGGCGCCGCTTCAGCCGATCCACGACGCAAGAAATCGAATACCATCTGTGCTCCTTTCTGCCGCCGCTCTGCCCGGCTTTTTGAAAGGAGTTATGACGGAAAGACGTTTAAGCCTCGGGAATGGGGCGTACGGGGGGTGGGCAACGGTTGGAAACAGCTAAATCCACACTTGGTAACGCGTAGCCCAATCAAAACTTAACGACTGGTTCTAAAATTTCGGTTGTGATCATTCTATCTCGCTTCGCGCTCCTTTATAGAAGAAGAAACACAAAGTCGGGAAACCTATGAGAAACATAGTATTTTCAAGCCTATTGGTATTCACTCCCCTTGAAATTTCACTAGCGCAAGACGACCAATCATCGCTTGCTCAAGAAATAGAGAAATCTTCCGAGACCCGACGGATCGAGGGAGGAAACAAGATTGGCAGTCGTGAATACTTCCCTGAAATACGTTTTCGAAACTATATTGATGTGCGCGGCTGCAATCTGACTGCCGTGGCTGAAGAAACGACAGCTCAAGGCATACGAACTCTCGGCATCACTTTTGATCTCGCGAGAACTGACCTACCCGACCCCAATGATCCCAACAGCTCGGATTGGGGTGTTGTCAGCCTGGCGGAGCATATTCAGTTCGGGGAGATAGCGTTTAGATTTATCGAACCGTATAGTCCTACTCCGTATGGAACAGGCGACCTTTACGGTTCCATGGAGTTTTCTCCCGAAAAATCTTACTCGTTCGGGATGAACGAATTGCAAGACGCTGAACAGCCTCATCGGCTGTTAAGTCTGCTTCACCAATATCAAGCCCAGTATTGCGCCTTATCGGGATAGAACGATCATAACTGTTGACTTCGCTTCATTGGTACGGCGCGCTGAGAAGTTAGTGAATGAACTTCACAACACCCGCACCCTCGGCCGCCGATACGCCCCCGCAGGCCCCACCACCAACTCATGCAGCGCCCAGACCAGCGCATCAACCCGGTCGGGCGAGCCCTGCCCCTCAAACCCGCGCGCGGTCATCTGGCACATCTGCTCTTCCAGCGCGTCCAGTCCGACCGCGTGCGAAACCCGCCCCTGCTCGTACAACGCCGCCACAGGCTCGGCCCGTGCGACCTTGCCGCGCGACGCCCGCACCGCGCGATAAGGCACCAGAGGGTCCACCTGCCGCACAACCTCTTCCACCAGTTGCCCGCCCTGATTGACCTCGGCCACCAGCCGTTCGGCCCCGAACTCATCCATCGCGTCAATCGCCGCCTGTGCCCAGCCTGCCGGACCAACGCCCTGCACCGTCCGGTCAGCCAGCACAAAGGCCCGCCACTCCTCGGGCGGCCCCTGCACTTGCGCGCCGACCACCACGATCCCGCAGGCATCTGCACCCGACCCCGCCGTTACCGCCGGATCCAGCGCCACGACAACCCGATCCAGCTCGGGCACCGCCTTGACCCGCGCCGCCTCCAGCATCGAGCCGGTCCACAGCGCCCCCTCGGCATCCGACAGCAGCACCCCGTCCAACTCCTGCCGCCCCAACCGCGTACCGGCATAGCGCGCGCGCACCTCTTCCAGAAAAGATCCCGCCAGATTGGCCCGGTTCGCCTCGGTCGGTGCATGGGTCTGCACCGTGGAGGGCGACGCCAGCAAATCCTTCAAAACCTTCACGTTACGCGGCGTGGTCGTCACACAGACCCGAGGGCGCTCGCCCAGCCGCAACGCAAATTGCAGCATGTCCCAGGTCTCACCCGCTTTCTTCCACTTGGCCAGCTCATCCACCCAGGCCGCATCGAATTGCGGGCCGCGCAGCCCCTCGGGGTCATGCGCAGAAAAGGCCTGCGCCTCGGCCCCGTTGGGCCAGACCAGCTTGCGCTCGGATGCCTTCCACTGCGGCCGACGATCCGGGGGCGAGCATTGCAATATCCCGCTGTCGCCAAAGATCATCACATCGCGCACCTGATCGAATGTCTCACCCACCAAGGCCACCCGACAGGCCTCACCACGATCCAACGGCAAAGCCCCCTCGACCATCTGTCGCACCCACTCGGCCCCGGCGCGCGTCTTGCCCGCACCGCGCCCGCCCATGATCACCCAGGACCGCCAGTCGCCCTCGGGCGGCAACTGATGCGGCAGCGCCCAGAATTCGAACAGGAAAGGGAGGGCACACAGCCCTCCCTCCCCGATCTCACTCAGAAATCTGTTCTGCACCGCAACAGGCGCGGAGGCGAGCCAGCCTGCACCCGACTTCAAACCGAGCTCGGTCAAGGTCGAGCGCGTACCCTCCTTGGGCAATTCCGGCTTGTCTGTGATGTTGTTCGACAAAGCTTGTCTCCACTTTCTGACAACTTCGGATCAGCCCCTCTAACTGCCCGAGTTGCTTGGCTGAACCAGCAAGATCTGCATCCTCCCCGGCTCCGATCTGTTTGCGCAGGTCTTCCGCCGCTTGCCGCAGATCGCGAATGGACCTCTCAAGCGACTGCAACAATTCAGCCGTCTGGGAAATCCGCTCTTCCGGGGTAATCAAAGTCATGTTTGCCTGTGACCTCATGCGTGAGTTTTCTCCGCACGAGAGAAGCAAAAAACGGCCACCGGGTCGCCCCGGGGCCGTTGCCCACTTCTTCTAGCATGACACAAGCTATACGGTATTAAGTGCGCAAAGTCAATGAGTTGCGCAACGTCGACGCAACACGTAGCGGTCGCTGTGTTGAGTATTCCTTTACCTGATGCTCTCAGCTCTGGCCTGTCAAATCCTGCGCCAGCATCAGCGCATTCCTATCCGGATCATAAAACGTTGCCGTGCTGACCATACCCTCAATCGTGTCCGTTTCACCGTCAAATTCCACTCCTGCAAGTTCCAACTTTCCGCGCGCCTCCGCGATATCCGCGACTTCGAAAACAGGCACGCAATTCCCCGGAGAGGCTTCGGCCTGTTCGCCCAGCCCCAAAGTGACTCGGTCGACATTGGTTCGCAATTCGCTCCATCCCGCTTCATCAATGTGGTGGATAAGCTCAAATCCCATCTTGGCGGCATACCATTCCGCACTGGCGTGTCGATCCCGAACGGACATCGCAAGTGTGATGGTGTTTTTCAATGAAACGAGCGACATAAGGCTTTTCCTTTTTGAAAATTATATTTACTATACTTTATGGACATCAATACACTTGTCAAGCTGACATCGCGGGCTTGGTCCCTGAAAATTCTTGCCCTGCTGCACGCCAAAGTTCCGGGCCGGCAAGCCCCGCTTTTGGCAGCGACCGACGCTAGCCGAACGGCCTTTGCAGCCAGCCTTTCTCATCTTATTGAACTTGGAATGATCGAAAGAAATCCCGGCCATGGGCACCCTTTACGTCCAGAATTTCGACTTACGCCATTCGGAACCCAGGCCGCCACGGTCGCCAGCAAGATAATTAATACCGCCCGCTCTGAGGATGAAATCAAACTTCTACGAAAATCATGGACTGTGCCAGTTCTGGCGTTGACAGGTACCCCTCATCGTTTCTCGGCCATCAAATCTGGTCTTACGATCATTACAGATCGGGCGCTGTCCTCATCCCTTCACCAATTGGAAGCACAAAACTGGATCCGACGCGACATTCACACTGCCGAGAGGATGCCATTTCCAACCTATCAGGCCGTGAATACTGGAATGGCGATCAACAGGGCCGTTGGTTTTACGCTGTAATTCAATGGCAGTCTGGTGCCGCGAACAGTGCCTTATTCGACTCAGTAGACCACCAGAAGGCTTGCCAGCGCTTGACATTTCATGGCGGAACCCTCATGTGCCCCACATCACAGCGCTGATGCGTGAGTTCAAGCGGACCTCGTCCGCCCCACAGCGCCAACTCATCATTCCAGTTCCCCATCACGCAGGGTTCTTGACGCGGCGGCCGGATGGCGCAGGATACGCCTGCTCGTCCCGAGGTCTCGCACAACCCCTGTCGGTCGCCAACGCGCGACCCTTCATGACCTGTCCCTGGGCCAACGCTCCGGGCTGCAAAGGATAGTTATTTGTTCGACTTTGATATGCTGGGCCTTGCCCCAGCACTGAACGAGGCACTCAAACGCGCCAATTTCACTCAACCCACCCCGATCCAGAACCAGGCGATTCCGCTTGCTCTGAATGGTCACGACATTCTGGGACTGGCGCAAACCGGCACCGGAAAGACCTTGGCTTTTGGCCTGCCTCTGATCGATCACCTTCTGGCCCAACCCGGCAAGCCCGACCCGAAAACCGCCAAAGCACTGATCCTGGCGCCCACCCGCGAACTTGTGAATCAAATCGCCGACAGCCTCCGCACCTTGACGAAAGGCACCAAGCTGCGTGTGGCCACCGTTGTCGGTGGCCAATCGATCAACAAGCAGATAATGTTCCTTTCCCGTGGCACCGATATTCTGGTCGCCACACCGGGCCGCCTGATAGATCTGATGGAGCGGGGCGCGGTAAACCTCGGAGCGGTGCGCCATCTGGTGCTGGACGAAGCAGACCAGATGCTTGACCTGGGCTTTATCCATGCGCTGCGAAAAATCGCTCCGGCACTGGGCACCCCACGCCAAACCATGTTGTTTTCGGCCACCATGCCGAAGCAGATGGAAGAGCTCAGCCGCGCTTACCTGACCAACCCGCAACGGGTGCAGGTCTCGCCTCCGGGCAAAGCCGCAGACAAGATTACGCAATCTCTGCACTTCGTCTCCAAACCCGGGAAACCAGCCAAGCTGCGTGAAATCCTGTCGAAGGACATGGATGCCCTGACACTGGTCTTTACCCGCACCAAACATGGCGCGGAACGGCTGATGAAAGGGCTTGTGGCCGATGGCTACAACGCCGCATCCATCCACGGCAACAAAAGCCAGGGTCAGCGTGATCGCGCGATCAAGGCGTTCCGCGCGGGTGACATCAACATTCTGGTGGCCACCGACGTTGCCGCCCGGGGCATCGACATCCCGGGCGTCGCCTACGTGATCAACTTCGACCTGCCCGAGGTACCTGACAACTACGTCCACCGTATCGGGCGCACTGCCCGCGCAGGGCGCGAGGGCGAAGCCATCGCCTTCTGTTCCGCGGAAGAAGTTGATCTGCTGCGCCAGATTCAAAAGCTAATGAAGATCGAGATTCCAGTTGCCAGTGGCGCGATGCCCGAAGCTGTGCAACCTGAAAAACCGGCGCGCCGCCCGAACAACCCTCGCCGGGGGTTCAAACCCAAACCCGCCGACGCGGGGTCAAAACCCGCAGCAAACAAACGGCGTCGTCCACGCGGCAGACGTCCGGCGGCCTAAGATCGGAACACAAAAAAACCAACGCCGGTTCAATGACCGGCGTTGGCGCAACACGATGGACGAAACCATTTTTCGTTCAGATCAATTTCCCGAATTCTGCTCTGCCTCAATCTCGCGCCATTTGGCGACATTGCGATTGTGCTCCTGCAAGGTTTCGGCAAATGCATGGCCGCCCGTGCCATCGGCAACGAAGAACACGAAATTCGTGTCATCCGGCGCAACAGCAGCTTCAAGGCTGGCCAAGCCCGGATTGGCAATCGGCGTCGGCGGCAAACCGTCTATCTGATAGGTGTTCCATGGGGTTGGTCGGTTCAGCTCGCTGCGGCGCAGCCCGCGCCCTAACGTGCCTTGCCCTTTGGTGACGCCATAGATGACGGTCGGGTCCGTCTGCAACCGCATCCCCTGTTTCAGCCGGTTCACAAAAACACTGGCCACTTGCCCGCGCTCTTCCGGAACTCCGGTTTCCTTTTCGATGATCGACGCAAGGATCAGCATTTCTTCGGGATATTGCAGCGGCAACCCGTCCTGACGGCTTTCCCAAACGGCATTGATCCGCAATTGTTGCTTGTCCTGCATCGCCTGCAAAATGTCGGTACGGTCCTGGCCCGCCACAACATCGTAACTGTCAGGCGCCAGCATCCCTTCGGCCGGGATCTCGGTCACCTCACCTGTCAAAGCGTCGAACGCCTTCAACGCCTGGACCACCTGCCACGAGGTCACACCTTCGGCCAGCGACACGCGGTAACGGGTGTCCGCCTCGTTGCGTTTCTCGGTATAGGCCTCAGGCACCTCGTCTTCCAAGGGATCGAACGACGCGATTTCGACGAAATCCAGGGTCGCAGGGTTCAACTCACGCACACGGGTCTGAGCACGCGTCACACCGATACGATACTCAATCTCGGATCCACAGGTGCTGGCACCACTGCTGGTAATTTCGTCGATGATCTGCTCCATCGACGCGCCTTCCCGCACCAGGAAGCTGCCGGCTTTCAACTGCTGTGCCCGATCCGTGTAATCGGCGGCCATCCGAAAGATCGTGGCACTGCGGATGGCGCCCTGCTCTTCCAGTTCCTGACTGACACGTGTCATGTTCGATCCGCTTCTGACCTGAAGGCAGATCGCGGTTTCAAGCGGGCCTTCGGCCTTGTACTGGGTCTGCCCCCAAAGGATCAGTCCACCCATCAGGAACAGGCCGACCACCAGAATGGTCAGCGCGTTCGAAGCAATGGCCCGCCACATTTAGTTGGCCTTTCCGAAGATCACGCTGGCATTGGTGCCGCCAAACCCGAACGAGTTCGACAGGGCCACGTTGATCTCGCGCTCACGCTTGGCGTTCGGGGCCAGATCAATCGGTGTCTCCACCGCGGGGTTGTCCAGGTTGATCGTCGGAGGTGCGACCTGATCGCGGATCGCCAGAATCGAGAAGATTGCCTCGATCGCCCCCGCTGCACCCAAAAGGTGCCCGGTTGCCGATTTGGTCGACGTCATGGTGGCGTTCGCGGCGTGGTCTCCCAGCAGACGTTCGACCGCACCCAGTTCGATCGTATCCGCCATGGTCGAGGTGCCATGGGCGTTGATGTAATCCAGGTCCTTCGGCTCCAGCCCCGCGCTGCGCAACGCGGCTTTCATCGAACGTTCTGCCCCGTCACCATCCTCGGACGGTGCCGTGATGTGATATGCGTCGCCCGACATGCCATAGCCCAGCACCTCGGCGTAGATCTTCGCACCGCGGGCCTTCGCGTGTTCATACTCTTCCAGGATGACGATGCCCGCACCTTCGCCCATGACGAATCCGTCGCGGTCAACGTCATAGGGTCGGCTAGCCGCCTTTGGGTTGTCTGCATATTTGGTCGACAACGCCTTGCATGCGTTGAACCCGGCGATGCCGATTTCGCAGATGCAACCTTCGCCGCCACCTGCAACCATGACGTCTGCATCCCCTGCGCGAATGATACGGCTGGCGTCACCGATTGCATGGGCACCGGTGGAACACGCCGTCACGACCGAATGGTTCGGCCCCTTGAAGCCATGCCGGATCGACACCTGACCTGATGCCAGGTTGATCAGAGCGCCCGGAATAAAGAACGGTGAAACCCGGCGCGGGCCCTTGTCGCGGATCAGATTGGCTGTATTCGCGATCGAACCCAACCCCCCGATGCCAGAACCGATCAGAACACCTGTTCGCAGGCGGTCCTCTTCATCTTCCGGCAACCAGTTCGCATCCTTGCAGGCCATTTCTGCGGCTGCGATGGAATACAGGATAAAGTCCTCAATCTTGCGCTGCTCTTTCGGCGGCATCCAGTCATCGGGATTGAAGGTCCCGTCGGTTCCATCCCCGCGGGGCACCTCACAGGCGTAGGTCGTGGCGACACCACTGCCTTCCGCATCAAAATGCGTGATGGGACCAGCGCCGGACTCTCCGTCCAGCAGCCGCGACCAGGTTTCCTCGACCCCGCTGGCCAAAGGAGTGACCAATCCAAGACCGGTTACAACGACTCTGCGCATGAAGTGCCTCTTGCCTGCTTCCTGTTATGAGAACCGCTCTTACCCCGGCCCGGGGTGCGGGGGCAAGAGCAACGGCGATTTCAGGCGGGCTTCCCGCCGCCGGGCAACCGAAGCAGTACCTCTGTGGGTTACGGAAATCGGTGCCCGCCCTTTCACGGATCTAGTTGAAAGGGCGAAGCGTATTTATTGGAACTGTGCCACCGGCTCATGCGCCGATTTTGCCATTTCCAGTGCATCCGTCAGGTCAAGTGTCTTTCGAAACAGTGCACGTCCCACGATTGCACCCGAGATATTGGGAATATAGGCCAGCCGCGAGATGTCATCCGCGGTACGTACAACCCCGCTCGCTATCACAGGGGTGCGCGAATGGCTGGCAAGTCCCGAGATCAGGCCAAGCTGAGCCTCGACGTCCTCCATATCGCTGTCGATATCCGTCACCACGATAGCAGCAAATGGCGCTCCTTCGAATGCGTCGATAAACGCTTCGGGCGTGAATACGCTTTGGCTGCGCCAGCCATCCGTCATTACATAACCTTGCCAGACATCGACCGACAGCACGATTTGATCCGGGTAGAGCGTGGCCAATTCCTTGACCAGTTTCGGCTCGCGCGCTGCCAGCGTCCCGATCACGACGCGACCGACGCCCTTGTCGATCCAGCGTTCGACCTGTTCGCGGGTCCGCATACCCCCCGCCAACTGAATCGGGATTTCGGCCGCGCGGATAATCTCTTCAATCAATTCGACGTTGGTATCCTTGCCTTCGATCGCGTCGAAATCAGTCAGATGCATCCATTCGGCACCCGCTTCCGCCCAGCTTCGCGCTGTTTCGACTGGGTTTACATGCCAAATCATAGCGTTGTCCAAACGACCTTTGTCCAACGTGACACACCGGCCGTTCTGCAATTCCATAGTGGGGTATATCCTCATGAGCTCGGTCCTCCGCTCAATCGCTCTGAAAATCCCCGGAAGCATACACCTTGAACGCCCTCCCAATATCACCGGGATCGGCACAGTTTGGCCATTTTGCGGCATAGTGTCGAAGTGGCGGATTTACGCGAGCGCCGGTGGCCCGTTGCGCCGAAGCAAATGCACCGGGGTTTCATTATACACCCCTTCCCGCATCAATACATAGCCCAGCTTTTTGGCAAGTTTCTGCGACGAGGCGTTGGACGCATTCACCATCGCAACCAAAGGCCCGGGAATCACCCGGTCAAACCAGTCATGCGCTGCCTTGGCCGCCTCATACCCCAGGCCCTGCCCCTGCGCCTCGGGCGCCAGAACCCAGCCCGCCTCGGGAAAGCCGTCGAAATCATCGCCCATCTGACGGTTTCCGTAAAAGAAACCGGCCTGTCCGATCAGCTTTCGATTCGATTGTTGCAGCACACCCCATTGTCCAAACCCGGCCATGTGCCAATGCCCGGCATTGCGCAAAAAGGAATCCCATGCCTCTCCGCGCGATCGGGGTGAGCCGCCAATATGCTGAACGACGCACGGATCCCCCCAGATCTCGGCGAACCGGTCAAAGTCCTCCGGGCGCATGGCACACAGCGTCAAACGCGCGGTATTTATCATGGGAGTGGATCTTATCATGCCCTGTCCACTTTGAATTTTGCCTCAATGGAAACAGTGCGCATCCGAAAATGCACGCGCAAGCATGAATTTTGAGCGGGCACAAAAAAACGGCGCCTCCGTTGCTCGGAAGCGCCGCTTTTGATCAGAAGGAAACGCTTAGGACGCTTCGCTGATGAATTTGACCGCGTCGCCGAAGGTCTGGATGGTCTCGGCTGCGTCATCGGGGATTTCGATGCCGAACTCTTCTTCGAAGGCCATGACCAGTTCAACGGTGTCCAGGCTGTCTGCGCCCAGATCATCGATGAAAGACGCGTTTTCCGCGACTTTATCTTCTTCAACACCCAGGTGCTCAACAACGATCTTCTTAACGCGATCTGCGACGTCGCTCATGTCTATTCCTCATTCCTTTACAGGGCGGTCTGCCCAATTCTGCCCTTGCCCGCACGGGTTGGCTTTGATTTGCCCGTTTCGGGCGGTTTGGGTCCCGGCGAACCGGGAAGTCGAAGGCCGACCTGAACAACCGACCCCGCATAGATGCGCCGCCTATAGCATAGTCGACGCAAGAGGCAAACGCTTTCGCGCTGCCCCTGTGGCGATCACAACATGGCCATACCACCGTTCACATGCAAGGTGCTTCCGGTAACATAACCCGCTTCGGGGCTGGCAAGATACAGAACAGCCGCTGCAATTTCTTCGGGTTCACCCATGCGGCCCGCCGGAACCTTGAGCAACAGACCCTTTTTCTGCTCCTCGGTCAGCTTCTCGGTCATTGCAGTCGTTATAAAACCCGGTGCCACGGCATTAACGGTAATTCCGCGCGTTGCCACTTCGTGAGCCAAAGCCTTGGAAAACCCTATTATCCCGGCTTTTGACGCAGCATAGTTGGCCTGCCCCGGGTTGCCAATTGCGGCCACCACGGACGAGACATTCACGATCCGGCCCCAGCGTGACTTCATCATGCCGCGGATCACACCTTTGCATAGTTTCATCGTCGAGGTCATGTTCACGTCTATCACGCTCTGCCATTCCTCGTCGGACATGCGCATGAACAGGTTGTCGCGCGTGATACCCGCATTGTTCACCAGGATATCCACCGATCCCATCGCCTCGACCGCTTGCTTTGGCAACGCTTCTACGGCTTCCGGATCGCTCAGATTGCAAGGCAGCACATGCGCGCGTTCGCCCAGTTCGTCTGCCAGAGCCTGCAATGGTTCGACTCGTGTACCGGACAATCCGACCGCTGCGCCAGCACCGTGCAACGCACGTGCAATGTCGCCTCCGATACCGCCCGAAGCACCGGTGATCAGCGCATTTTTACCTGTCAAATCAAACATTCGGTTTTCCTCTTGGTGCGTCGGCCACGACGCTTTTTGAGCTTACGATTCGGCCTGAATGGCCTTTTGAACATCTTCCGGTGTGCCCACAGCCTTGCCTGCAATGGCACGATCGATCTTGCGGATCATGCCGGACAAGGCTTTGCCAGCACCGATTTCCCACGTTTCAGTCACGCCCTGCGCGGCCATGAACTGAACGCTTTCACGCCAGCGAACCGACCCCGTCACCTGTTCCACCAGCAACTGACGTATCAGATCCGGATCACTGACGGCTTCGGCGCGCACATTGGCCACCAAAGGCACGGAAGGCGCCTTAATCTCGACGGCAGCAAGCGCTTCCGCCATGACATCTGCCGCAGGCTGCATCAGCGCACAGTGAAATGGAGCACTTACAGGCAACATAACAGCACGTTTTGCGCCTTTTTCTTTGGCAATCTCGGCGGCACGCTCGACAGCGGCCTTGGAACCGGACACAACGACCTGGGTTGGATCATTGTCATTGGCAGCCTGACAGACCTGCCCCTGCGCGGCTTCCTCTGCAACGGCGCGCACCACCTCCAGGTCCAATCCAAGAATGGCCGCCATTGCGCCCTCGCCCACCGGTACGGCACTTTGCATCGCAAGACCGCGGGTGCGCAGCAAGCGCGCGGTGTCCGCAACCGACAAAGCCCCCGCAGCCGCAAGGGCCGAGTATTCACCTAAGGAATGACCCGCCACGAAAGCCGCCTGACCAACCGAAACGCCTTCGGCTTCCAGCGCACGCATTGCCGCCATGGATGTCGCCATAAGAGCAGGCTGGGCGTTCTGAGTCAGCGTCAAGTCGGCGATGTCGCCTTCCCAGATCACGCTGCTCAGCTTCTCTCCCAGTGCCTCGTCCACCTCATCGAAGACGGCCTGCGCCGCCGGATAGGCATCGGCCAGTGCTTTGCCCATGCCGATGGTCTGGGCGCCCTGCCCCGGAAAAACGAACGCGAGTGTCATTGCAACCTCATGGATGATGTCAGGTTGCGGCGGGGTGTAAACTGACTGATCGTCTGGCACAAGCATTGCCTGTGTTCTGCATTCTGGCACCTTGGGTGTGCACAAGCGCTTACTTGTGCCGACTTCCGATAACCTTAACTTGGGCGCAGCACAGAATCTCGGAGCGTTGCACCCATGGCCTCGACCAATTCCTTCTCAAGTTACGGAAGTGTCGCAAAGACGTTTCACTGGCTCACCGCGTTGCTGATCTTCACGGCCCTGCCGCTCGGCTGGATCGCGGACAACCTGGCCCACGCCGTATTGCATGCCTCCACAGCCCCAAGCGAGGCCGAAATCGCACGCGCGGCGCGCATGTTCTCATTGCACAAAACCGTAGGCGTCACCGTGTTCTTCGTTGCTTTGGCTCGGACAATGTGGGCCTTCACGCAAACCAAGCCCGGCCTGCTGAATGCCGACAACAAGCCCGAGGCTTTTGCCGCCGAAACTGTCCACTGGCTTCTCTATGGGTCACTGGTGCTTGTGCCACTGACCGGTTGGGTGCACCACGCCGCAACCGAAGGGTTTGCTCCAATCCTCTGGCCCTTCGGCCAAAACCTGCCTTTTGTACCGAAATCAACCATTGTGGCCGAGGTGACAGGCGTTCTGCATTGGCTGTTCATGTGGACGCTCGTCGGCGCGCTGGTCCTGCATGTTGCCGGAGCGTTGAAGCATCACGTCATAGACAAAGACAGCACGTTGCGCAGGATGTTGCCGGGTGGGTCAGATGCACCGGAGCCTCCACACCAGCATCATTCCCTTGTGCCCGCCGTCGCCGCAGTGGCCGTTTGGGCGCTTGTCCTCACCGGCGGCTGGGTCTCTGGCGAATTTGCGCGTGAGGCCGACGATGATGACGCCGACGTCCAACTGGCCGAGGTGCAATCAGACTGGCAGGTTCAGAACGGCACCTTGTCCATTACGATCTCGCAATTGGGCAGCCCGGTCACCGGCTCGTTTTCCGACTGGACAGCCGCAATTGCTTTTGACGACCCGGCCGAGCCTGGCCCGGCCGGGTCCGTCGAGGTCACGATCGCAATAGGTTCTCTCAGCCTCGGAACCGTAACCGAACAGGCCATGGGTGCGGATTTCTTCAACAACGCCCAGTTTCCGACGGCCCAGTTCGCGGCTGACCTTTTCAAAACCGAAAGCGGATATGAGGCACGCGGACCACTGACAATCCGCGACAAGACGATCGATATCATACTACCGTTTTCACTGGACCTTCAGGACGACACCGCGACCATGACAGGCTCGGTTGATCTGAACAGGTTAGATTTCGGCATCGGCGCATCGCAGCCCACCGAGGATTCGCTTGGCTTCACCGTCACAGTCGCTGTGGAACTTACTGCGTCCCGCAGTCAGTGATGCCAAAAAATACCGCCGGCGACAGGATCACCGGCGGTTTTCGTGTTCGCTGTCTTGCGCTTATTCGGCTTTTTGCGCTTCGACCGAGATCTGCACCTGCACTTCGTCACTGACAAACGGTGCGAACTGGCCCAGATCAAATTCACTGCGGACAAGGGTCGTGGTGGCGTCGAAACCGGCCCATGGCTTGTTCGCCATTGGATGGGTATCAACCTTGTTCAGTTTGGCATCCAGAACAACGGAATTGGTCACGCCGTTCATGGTGAGGTCGCCGGTGATCTTGGCAGTGTTTTCACCGGTCACTTCGATACCCGTCGAGGTAAAGGTGATCAGGTCGCCCTCGGTCGCACCAAAGAAATCCTCGGTCATGAAGTGATCTTCACGCGGCTTCCAACCGGTGAACATCTCCAATACCGGCATCGACACGCTCACGCTGGAAGCGGCGGGATTTTCCTGATCAAACATGATCTCGCCCTCAAAGCCCGAGAACATGCCGGTTGTGGTTGAAAAGCCCAGGTGGTCATAGCTGAAGACAACCTGGCTGTGGCTCGGGTCCAGCACGTATTTCTCGGCGCTGGCGAATGCCGTGGTCGCCGATACGGCCAGTGCAGCAGCAAGAAGGGTGGATTTCATAACAATCTCCGCGTTTTTTGTGAATGCAAACCGTCAGGGTTGCTCACAAACAAAATGTGCCGCCTGTCGGCGGCACACAACCTTTTTCGAGTCACAACATCTGTTCCTTTTTGAACAGAATAAAGTTCAGCCGAAAATTGTTACGCTCTTGCTCAGTTGCCCTTTCAACGCTCGGCTGACATCCGCCGATTCAAGGGGCAGCTTCATCAAAAGGCTCCCATCTACATCAAACAAGTGGACTTCGTTTTCTTCAAAACGTGCACCACCCAGCGATTCATAGCTGCGGCGCAGCACCGTCTGAGGGCGTCCGTCTTCGTTCTTTTGCAGAACACGGACTTCGCGGCGGATCGGGTCGAAATAGGCATCCGGGCGCTGATCAAGAACTTCGATCGTCAGCAAACTGACACCGACGATCAGAAACAGCATGGATGCCACCATCTTGATCGGCCAGACATCTGCACCCACGATCGAACCTGGCATCAGCCACATCGAAAACGCCGAAAAGATCAAGAACGCTCCGACCAACCGCGCCAGGATCAAACGGGCCTTCCAGTTTGGCGCGAAGGCAATCATTACCGGCACCGAATGCTCAAAGCGCGAGCCCGCCGCCTCTTCCCGGTATGTGTTTGTATTGGTCGCGGTCATAACACTTCACCTTTTATCAGGTTACTGTCGAATTTCTGTTTGGTCCGGGTAACGTCCGGTATGCAAAACAACTTTGAGCCGAAAAGCGTCAGCATTTGGGCGGCCCAAAGGAAATTGGGCGGCGTCTCAAAGGCATATGTGGCGGGGCTTGCTCCTGCGGTTCAAACGTGTATACGGGGCCATCCTTCGCAATCAGATGAATCGCGCAGCCTCTCGTGGCAGGGTCGCGAAGGACCGGATGGCCCCGCCTATGAAATGCGCCTTGACATAAACAGGAGTGCACATGCCACTGTATGAGCATGTAATGATCGCGCGTCAGGATCTGTCCAACGCGCAGGCGGAAAGCCTCGTCGAACATTTCGGCACCGTTCTGGCTGACAACGGCGGCAAGCTGGTTGATAGCGAGTACTGGGGCGTCAAGACGATGGCCTACAAGATCAACAAGAACCGCAAGGGCCACTACGCCTTCCTGAAAACCGACGCGCCCTCGGGTGCGGTTCAGGAAATGGAACGCCTGATGCGCCTGCATGATGACGTCATGCGCGTGCTGACCATCAAGGTTGACGGTCACGAAGACGGCCCGTCGGTTCAGATGCAGAAGCGTGACGAACGTGGCGACCGCCGCGAGCGTCGTTGATCACCGCCTGAGGAAAGGACACTAAACCATGGCCGCAAAACCATTTTTCCGCCGTCGTAAGGTCTGCCCGTTCTCGGGTGAGAACGCGCCGAAAATCGACTACAAGGACACCCGTCTGCTGCAGCGCTACATCTCTGAGCGCGGCAAGATTGTTCCTTCGCGCATCACCGCCGTTTCGGCGAAAAAGCAGCGTGAACTGGCTCGTGCTATCAAGCGCGCCCGCTTCCTCGCCCTGCTGCCCTACGCCGTGAAGTAAGGAGAGACTGAGATGCAAGTTATCCTTCTGGAACGCGTTGCGAAACTGGGTCAGATGGGCGACGTCGTTGACGTCAAGCCCGGCTACGCCCGCAACTTCCTGCTGCCCCAAGGCAAAGCCCTGAGCGCATCCGAGTCGAACATCGCCTCGTTCGAAGCTCAGAAAGCGCAGCTGGAAGCCCGCAACCTGGAAACCAAGAAAGAAGCTGAAGCTCTGGCTGAAAAGCTGGACGGACAGCAGTTCATCGTGATTCGCTCGGCATCGGATGCTGGCGCTCTGTACGGCTCGGTCACCCCGCGTGACGCCGCAGAGGCTGCAACCGAAGCTGGTTTCACCGTCGACAAAAAGCAGGTTGTTCTGGTCAATCCGATCAAGGAACTGGGCCTGCACTCGGTTGCAGTCAAGCTGCACCCCGAAGTCGAAGTTGAAATCAAGATGAACGTGGCGCGTTCGGAAGAAGAAGCCGAACTTCAGGCCTCGGGCAAATCGATCCAGGAACTGGCCGCCGAAGAAGAAGCAGCCGCTGAATTCGAGATCGCCGAACTGTTCGACGACATCGGCTCGGCCGCATCCGAGGACGAAGAGCTGGCTGCGGAAGCCGCTCCTGCCGAGGAAGACGAAGCCAAAGCCTGATCCGGCAAGGTTTCAAGCAAAACAAAGGCCGTGCTTCAGCGCGGCCTTTTTTCTTGTCTCCGAGCCAAACCAGCAAATTTTAGCCCAACTCCATCCATAATCTTGCAGCCAAATACTCAGGCCATATCATTGCAACTCGAAACCCTGGAGAAACGTATGCCCCTGTTCACCCGTCGCAATCTCATGGCACTCTTACTGACAGCCCCGTTGGTTGCCTGCGGTGCAGGAGAAGTATCCAAGGCGGAGACACAACAATTCAATCCTCCGCTCTATCCAAACGAAACGCCGGAACTTCGCGCGTCGATCAACAAATGGGCGGACCACTACGAGCTTCCGCGAGAGCTTGTTCACAAGCTTGCTATTCGTGAAAGCACGCATCGCCCCTGGGCGGTCAACCGACCCTATTATGGGTTGTTGCAAATCCTTCCGGCCACCGCACGATCCATGGGATACACCGGAAACGCCAAAGGCTTGTTGGACGCGGACACCAACCTTGAGTTCGCCGGGAAATACCTTCGTGGCGCCTGGCTTTTGTCTGATGGCAACCAGGATCGGGCCATATTTCTTTATGCCAAGGGCTTTTACCCCGAAGCCAAAGCGCGCGGATTGTTGGTGGAAACTGGGCTGAAACCCGCCAACTGACGGTGATTAGCGTCAGAAAGCCGCGTGAAATTAGCACTTTTTGCCGAATAGTGACAAAAATGTTCTATTGAATGTCTCATTATTTGGAATTGCGCAGACAATTAGTACCTCGCCTTGTCATGTTTAGGAAAGTATGGTGTTCTGGCTCGGTGAGGTAAACGGGTTCCACTCTGTGTTATATGCATGCTCGACGACACCATCGGGCTGTAAGATGGGCCGCAGCTGGTAGGCACCACATGGAAATTGTCGATCTGAGCACTCTGCCGGATTCAGAAGTTCGATACACCGAATTTCTAAGGCAAATCTGTGAGAAGCATGATATGGATCATGCTGCTTATGCTGGCATGAACCCTGCTGCCGGCACGGTTGCCGGCTTTGTTACCTATGACGACGCCTGGAATGAACACTACCAAAACCAGGGTCTGATCATGATTGATCCGACCATCCATATGGCCCGCCGCAGCATCGCGCCAGTGGATTGGAGCCGACTTGAGCGCAGCCCCGACTTCCAACGTGTATTCCGGGATGCCCATGATTTTGGATTGCCAAACCAAGGCGTTACAATTCCCGTGCGCGGTCCCTACGGAGATATCGGCCTGCTGAGCGCAACGCGCAATTGCAGCAAAGAGGAATGGCGCAAGCTATACACGCATGTCATCAGTGACTTGCAATCGATGGCAGTGCACATCCATGACAATGTGGTTTCCTCAGACGAATTGACCAGCGCGCTGTATCATCCAACACTTTCCAGACGTGAGACAGAGATCTTGCAGTGGGTTGCGGCAGGGAAATCGCAACAGGACATCGGCGATATTTTGTCCATTTCACACCGAACCGTAGAAGTGCACTTGCGTTCCAGTCGAGAAAAGCTTAGTGCGCTGACCACCCCTCAGGCCGTTGGCCGGGCGATTGCAATTGGGCTTATTACCCCAAGTTAAACAAAAAAAACGCAAAATTTCGCCAAAATACGGGAAACCCCCAATAGAAAAATCCCCTGTGTCCGGTAACGTCTAAGTTACCGAACAACCACTCGAAGGGGGAAGAAATGATCATCGTGGTAGATGGCCTGAACAGACATATGTTCAGCGAAGTTCTTGATGAAATGTTCGAGTTGAGAGCAAGAGTTTTTGGCGAACGCCTGGGATGGGACGTCAACATTGAAGATGGCAAAGAGATCGACGAGTTCGATCACCTGGACCCGGCATATGTAATCGGACTCGACGATGAGGGGAATGTCGTCGCAGCCGTGCGTGCCCTCCAGACCACCGGACCACACATGTTGTCGGATGTCTTCTCGGCTATCCTTTGCGGCGAAGCACCACTTCGCAGTGCGACCATGTGGGAATCTACCCGCTTCTGCGTCGACACGCAACGGCTCACGCGTGGCAAAGAAAAGAACTCGGTCTCCTACGCGACTTGCGAGTTGATGATCGGATCTTTGGAATATGCGAAAAATGCAGGTATTCAGGACATCATCACCGTGATTGATCCGGTTATGGATAGGGTGTTGAAGCGTTCGAATTGCGCGCCTTACGACTATGTCGGTAAGACAGTTCCAATGGGTAAGGTTCACGCATTGGCCGCTCTGCTGGACTGCACCGAAGAACGCATCGCCGGCCTGCGTGAATTTGCGGGCATTCACGACGACGTCTTTATGGACGAAGAAGAAGCGTTAGCTCTGTTCGCCGCTAAGAAAGCCGCAGCACAGAACCCCGCGAACCAGGATCACAAACCACTCACCGATCTCGAGAAATATTTTGTGGAACAGATGAGCGCCGCAAAAACAGAAGCTGAACGGCAGGATGTCCTCAAGCTGATCGAAGCGCTCACGGATACGTTCACGCCAGAGCAAAGAACCGCTCTTTTGGAAACCCCCCGTGCTTTTGCTCATGAGGCCTGACCCCCTCACCTCATAGATACAAAAGCCACCCATGCGGAGCCGTCTGATTGCAGGCGGCTCCGTTTTTTGTCCCTTCTTCTGACGAAGGGAAGGAAGAGGATTACTCCTCTTCCAAAGCGTCAACGGCTTTCTTAAGGTCATCTTTGCTGACTTCCTTGTCAGTGACCTGAGCCAGCTCCAAAACGTAATCCACAACCTTGTCTTCAAAGATCGGCGCGCGCAGCTGCTGTTGCATCTGTGCGTTCTGTTGAACGAACTCGAAGAACTGACGTTCCTGACCCGGGTACTGACGTGCCTGGTTCATGATCGCCTGCGTCATCTCGGCGTCGGTAACTTCAACCTCGGCCTTCTGGCCCAGTTCAGCCAGCAACAGGCCCAGACGCACGCGGCGCTCGGCCAGCTTGGTGTGCTCGTCCGTGGGCTCGATCGGGTCATGGTCGTGGCCCTCGACTTCTGGGTTTTCTTCGTGCCACAGTTGATGCGCAATCTGCTTGGCTTCGGCTTCAACCAGCGACGGCGGTAGATCGAATGACACCTTCTCGTCCAGTGCATCCAGCAAAGCGCGCTTGATCACGGCGCGCGATGCACCTGTATATTCAGCTTCCAGGCGCTCTGCGATCTGGCTTTTCAGGGCTTCAAGATCTTCGGCACCGAATTTTTTAGCCAGTTCGTCGTTGACTTCCGCAGCAACCGGTTCTTTGACTTCCTTGATGGTGCAGGTGAAAACTGCGTCTTTGCCCGCCAGATGCTCGGCGCCGTACTCTTCAGGGAACGTGACGTTGACGTCTTTTACTTCTTCGGCTTTCACGCCAACCAGTTGCTCTTCGAAGCCGGGGATGAAGCTGTTCGAGCCCAGAACCAGCGGGTAATCCTCTGCCGAACCACCTTCGAATTCTTCGCCGTCAACCTTACCGACGAAATCGAACACGATCTGGTCGCCGTCCTTGGCTTTTGACCCCTTGCGGCGCGCTTTGAAATCCTGAGCGGTTTCCGCCAGATTGTTAAGAGCTTCCTCGACGGCTGCTTCATCAGCCTTGACGATCAGCTTTTCCAACTCGACCGATTTCAGATCAACTTCCGGGATCGCTGGCAGCGCCTCGTAAGACATGGCGACTTCTACGTCATCGCCTTCTTTCCAGTCCTCATTGGTCATCTTGACCTCGGGCTGAAGCGCGGGGCGATCACCGCTGTCTTCAAAATGCTTGTTCATGGCGCCGTCGATGGTTTCCTGCATCGCCTCGCCCAACAGGCGCTGGCCGAACTGCTTTTTCAGCAGCGCCATCGGCACCTTGCCTTTGCGGAAACCTTTCATTTCGATTTCCGGCTGCGCTTCGGTCAGCTTTTCATTGACCTTCTCGTCCAGCTCGGCTGCTGACACAACGATGTTGTAGCCACGTTTCAGACCTTCGTTCAGCGTCTCGGTAACCTGCATTATGGTAGTCCCCATAGGATTCGGGGCGCGCAAAAAGGGCGCGCCGGGCAAATTTGAAGCCTTCTATTTGCCCTGCCGCCCGCGTGCAAGGGGCAAAGGCTGAATCCAGTGGTATTTGATCGCCAAAACCGCAAAAAAGAACGCCCCGGAAACCGGGGCGTTCGCGCTTGTTCCAGCCAGACAATCAGAACTTCCAGCGTGCGCCCAGAACCCATGCTTCGTTGTTGTCAAAGGATGTGCCGTCATCGAAATCGTGGTTGCGGTATTTCAGATAAACATCCGTGTTGATCGGCTCGACTTTCTGCACGACCGCGATACCCCATGCTTTGGTGTCAGAACCGTTGCTCTGGAAATCCGAGCCATCATAATAGTCGATACCGACGCCGGTCTTGCCCCAGGACACCCAGTTGCCTTCGTACGAGATCTTACCATACCAATAGTTCGGATCCGTGGCACCGGCCAGATCATCGTCGCGCGTACCGCCCGCAATCGTAAAGCCCAGGCCGCTGGGAAGCAGGACAGAAGCAGAACCGATCGTATCTTTGCGATCCCCCGAATTGTTATCCCGGTCTCTTACCGAATAGGCAACGGCTGCAGCGAATTCCACACCACCGGCAAAGGTGTTTTCATAAAACAGGCCGACATCGTAGTAATCGTCATCGTCGCTGCTGGACAAAATGTTCTGACCATATGCGAATCCGGCGGAAAAACCGTTGAACGACGGCGTATCATACCGCACACGACCACGCCGCGCGCCGTCAAAGTTGCTGGAACTGTCACCAACCGTAATACCGCTCAGCATACCGGTCGTGTCCCGATAGAAGAACCCTGCATTTTCATCGTTGGTAAACGAATACAGCGCGGTTCCGACATATGACAGATCAACCTCTGCGGCGCCATCAGCGACCATGCTGCCCTGACCTGCCGAAAACTTGCCGTAGCCACCTTTCAGCGAAAAATCCACATGGCGAATGTCTTCGCGATTCCAACCATCTGCGTTGGTTCCGAATTGATCGGCAGACGCCGAACCCGGCAGGCCAAGGCCTGATTCAAACCAAAATTGGAATTCGTTGCTTCCATATGGCTGCACAAGACGCAGGCCAACACGGCTGTTCGACAGATCGTTGTCGAGAACACGGGTCTCGGTATCCTGTCCGTCATCCACCGAGATCAAGGCGGGGTGCAGTTGTCCATACAGCAGCACATATCCGCCACTATTGTTTTCGTATTTCATTTCCGCCACAGCCGGGATGGCGGTCGTCGCAGTCAGAACAGCGGCTACTGATATCGGTTTGATGTTAAGGGTCATTTCACTCACCATGAAAGGTTCGGGGTTCAGGTACTGTCCAATTGTTTACGAACTGCGCGCGTTCCAGTGGCCCGCATTCACTCCCTCGCAAGAATTGCAAATTCGCAACATGGCATATCGAAAAATTGGTTATTTTTCATTTATTTCATACAGTTACGAATCCATTCGAAGATCCAAAGCACAGTGTGCAAATAAATTGTGACGTCCAGCCATGCATCTGGCAAACATTCGGTCTGCACTGATGTGAACCTTGACGGCGAATTTCCGCCGACTCACCGGAAATTGAGCCGTTCCACGCCCAACAAACTCAAATATTCAACTTTCTGAAAACCTCCGGCACCTGTTCCGGCAAATCTTCCGCGATCAAACCCGGCCCGAACTGGCGCGCACACTCCACATGCAGCCACGCCGCAGTTTCCGCCGCCTGCATTGGTGCCAAACCTCGCGCCAACAAACCTGCGATGAACCCGGCCAGCACATCGCCAGACCCGGCCGTCGCCAACCATGGGGCCGCTCTTTCGTATACGGCCGAGTTGACCACGCACCGTCCATTCGGCGCAGCGATCACCGTGTCCGGGCCCTTGAACAGAACCACGCACCCAGCCCGCTTTGTGGCAGCACGCGTCGCATCCACCTTGGAAAACGCCGGGCCGTTGGCCGGTTGCGCGTTCATTTGCGCGGCAATGTCAGGGAACAACCTTGCAAATTCCCCGCCATGCGGTGTCAGTACGCATTTGTCGTGCAATCGCGCGATCAGGGCGCCGGGATCCTCGGCAAAAGCTGACAAAGCATCCGCATCCAACACGGTCGCCCGCCGTGCAGCGAGGACAATCGGCACCAGCGCCCGCGCCCGCTCGAATCCCAGCGCAGGCCCAAGGCAGAGTGCATTCAGGCGCGTATCCTCAAGTATTTCAGGCAATCCATCAGCCCCATCAACCCGCTGCAACATGAGAGCCGTGATCTGGCTGGCCACCTCCATCTGCGCAGACGGCGGCACGCCCAGCGTCACCAGCCCCGCTCCAACCCGCAAAGCCCCCCGCGCCGCCAAACGCGCGGCCCCTGTTTTGCCCGCCCCCCCAGACAGGATCAAAGCATGACCATGTGAGTATTTGTGGCCAACCGAAACTTTCGAAAGCTTCACCCCGTCAGCCTCGGTCGTGTGAACGATCTGACCGTCTTCCAGTGTTTCAAGCCCGATCGACTTGGTTCGGACCGTCCCGCAGGTCACCGGACCATCGCACAGAACATGCCCAAGCTTCTTGCTGTGAAACGTCACCGTCATATCCGCAACAATCGCCTGACCAAGAATGCGACCACTGTCGGCGCACAAGCCGCTTGGCGCGTCAATTGAAACGACCTTTACGCCTCGATCTCGCAGCAGGTCTATGACCGGCGCATTGGCCAACATGGAAAACGCCCCTGCAAATGGCCGGGTGAGACCCGTGCCAAAAACCCCGTCGACAACCAGATCAATGCTCTTTGGAAACCCAAGAAAATCATCCGCCAACGGGGCGGAGTCGACAGCGAAGACGCGAACCTCGTTCTTTGCCCCCCATTTCTCATAATTCACCCGCGCATCCGGAGGCAGCTTTTCCGGGTCTCCACAAAGGAACACCTCAACCTCCCACCCCTGCTTCTGCAAAAGCCGCGCCACGACAAACCCGTCACCCCCATTGTTGCCCGGTCCGCACAGCACCACTGCGCGCAGCGGATCCTCTTCATCTGGCCCTAAATATCCCGGGGAGCGCGAGGGGCTGGCCCCTCGCCTGTCCAACACGGGCCATTCTTCGAAAATCGCGTCAACAACACCCCGCCCGGCCCGCTCCATCAGCTCCAGACCGGTCACGTCACCAGACTTGATGGCGGCCTGCTCAATGGCCCGCATCTGTGCCGCTGTCAGCAATTCCATCCTTTCACCCCTTGCTCGATTCAATTTTGATTACTTTTTGTGCAAGTCGCTCAAAAAATAGCACGCAGCCGTTTTTCCAAGCACCCCGACCCGCACGATATCGCAATCACATTGCCGCCCGATCTTAGACGTGATCACTGCCCCTGAGACAACCATTCAAGGTGAGCCGGGATGAAAAAGATCGAAGCGATCATCAAGCCGTTCAAACTGGACGAAGTGAAAGAGGCATTGCAGGATGTGGGCGTCCAGGGCCTCAGCGTCATCGAGGTCAAGGGTTTCGGTCGCCAGAAAGGCCATACCGAACTGTATCGCGGCGCCGAGTATGTCGTCGATTTTCTGCCCAAGGTTAAGGTCGAGGTCGTATTGGACGACGACCAGGTCGACGCCGCGATCGAAGCCATCGTATCGGCCGCCAAAACCGACAAGATCGGAGACGGCAAGATTTTCGTCTCGCCCGTCGACCAAGCCATTCGCATCCGGACCGGCGAGACCGGCTCGGAAGCACTCTAACTCACAACATTACTGACACATCTATCAGAAGGACCAAGGGAATGAGCGCAGACGCAGTTCTCAACACAATCCGCGAAGAAGACGTCGCATATGTCGACATCCGCTTCACCGACGTGCGCGGCAAACTGCAGCACGTCACGGTGGACGTCGATCTGGTCGACGAAGACTTCCTGGAAGAAGGCTTCATGTTTGACGGCTCGTCCATTGCAGGCTGGAAATCGATCGAAAACTCGGACATGAAACTGATCGCCGACACGACTTCGGCTTACATCGACCCGTTCTATGCGGAGAAGACACTGTGTCTGCACTGCTCGATCGTTGAGCCCGACACCGGTGAAGCCTATGGCCGCGACCCGCGTGGAACCGCGCAGAAAGCCGAAGCCTACCTGAAGTCCAGCGGTATCGGTGACGTTGCCTATATGGGTCCCGAAGCTGAATTCTTCCTGTTCGATGACGTTCGTTTTTCCAACAGCATCAATAAAGTATCTTTCGAAGTTGATGCAACGGATGCGTCGTGGAACACCGACACCGAATACGAGATGGGCAACATGGGCCACCGTCCGGGCGTCAAGGGCGGCTACTTCCCGGTCAACCCCATCGACGAAGCGCAGGACCTGCGTTCGGAAATGCTGTCGACCATGAAACGTCTGGGCATGAAGGTCGACAAGCACCACCACGAAGTGGCCTCGTGCCAGCACGAGCTGGGTCTTGTCTTTGACAGCCTGACCAAGCAGGCCGATGAGCTGCAAAAATACAAATACGTCATCCACAACGTGGCACACGCCTACGGCAAATCGGCTACTTTCATGCCCAAGCCTGTCGCAGGTGACAACGGCACCGGCATGCACGTGAACATGTCGATCTGGAAAGATGGCAAGCCGCTGTTCGCTGGCGACAAATATGCCGACCTGTCGGACGAAGCGCTGTACTTCATCGGCGGCATCCTGAAACACGCCAAGACCCTGAACGCTTTCACCAACCCGTCGACCAACAGCTACAAGCGCTTGATCCCCGGGTTTGAAGCCCCCGTTCTGCGAGCCTATTCGGCACGTAACCGTTCGGGTTGTGTGCGTATCCCATGGACTGAAAGCCCCAAAGCCAAACGTGTCGAGGCGCGGTTCCCCGATCCGTCATCCAACCCCTATCTGGCGTTTGCCGCCCTGCTTATGGCTGGCCTGGACGGTATCAAGAACAAGATCAACCCCGGCGAGGCGATGGACAAGAACCTGTACGACTTGCCCGCCGAGGAACTGGCCGACATCCCGACCGTCTGCGGCAGCCTGCGTGAGGCTCTGGAAGCTCTGGCATCCGATCACGACTTCCTACTTCAGGGCGATGTGTTCACCAAAGACCAGATCGACGGTTACATCGCACTTAAGATGGAAGAGGTGGAAACCTACGAGCACACGCCGCACCCGGTGGAGTACGGCATGTACTACAGCTGCTAAGCTGAGTACGGAAACGATTTGGCAGGGCGCCCCTTCGGGCGCCCTTGTCATTTCTGCCCACACGGTTTGACGCGCCGCCTTTGATCCAACAAACTGGTGAGAACACTCCCGGCCGGAGACGACAGCATGCCTTGCGATACCTCACCTTTCTCGAAATTCACAAACCTTGTGACATCCGAACAGGAGCTGAGGAGGATCTCTGGCCATCCGCTGCCACAGATCACTGCCAAGGAGGTGTCCTCCCTCGATCAGATGTGTCGCGATTTCATAGCGACCTCGCCCTTTTGCCTTATAGCTTCGGCCAACACGGATGGGCATCTTGATGTTTCACCCCGTGGTGACCCGCCCGGCTTTGTTCAGGTGCTGTCCGATACCCTGATCACGATCCCGGATCGGCCGGGAAACAAACGCGTGGATACGTTTCACAATGTTCTCAAGGATCCGCGCGTCAGCGTCCTGTTCTTTGTTCCGGGTAAGATGGAAACGCTCCGCATTCGTGGCACGGCCCGCATCTGTGCTGACCCCCGTTTGCTTGAAACCATGGCCATTGACGGGCACCCACCCAAACTGGCGCTGCTCATCCATGTCGAGACAGCATTTGCACACTGTCCCAAATGTGTAATCCGCGCACATCTGTGGCAACCCGAAGACTGGCCGGATTCGACCCATCTGCCAAATATGAATGCGATGATGGTGAAACACGCCCGCATCAATGCCACGCCTGAGGAATGGTTCGAAACGCTCAGGAAAAAGGGCGAGTTGGACCTTTATTAACCGCTTTGCCCAAGGCGCAGCTCACGCTAGGCTAACCGCAGATTTCAATTCCATCGGATTACGCCCATGTTTCGCCTTGCCACCATTCTTGCCCTTTCCCTGACGTCCCCGGTTCTGGCCGCACCCTGTGGCAACACCAGCGCTGGATTTGAGGCGTGGAAGGCCGATTTTGCCAAACAGGCACGCAAGGCGGGAGTGAAAAAGAAAGGTCTGCAAGCGCTGTCCCAGACACAATATGCCACGCGCACCATCGCTGCGGACCGCAATCAAAAAAGCTTCAAATACTCGCTGGACAAATTCATGCGTGTCCGAGGGGCCGATACTATTGTCGCACAGGGGCGCAAACGCAAAGCCGCCAACCCGAACTATTATGCCGCCTTTGAGCGGCAATATGGTGTTCCTGCGGGCGTTCTGATCGCCATTCACGGCATGGAAACCGGCTTTGGCATTTTCATGGGCGACAGTCAGGTTGTTTCCGCAATCACAACACTGGCCTATGATTGTCGCCGGTCAGAGTTCTTTATTCCCCACGCAATTGGGGCACTGAAACTGGTCGACATGGGCAGTATCACAATGGCGACAAAAGGGGCAAAACATGGCGAACTGGGCCACACGCAATTCCTGCCCGGCAACGCCCTGACCTATGGTGTCGATGCTACGGGCGACCGGCGCGTGGACTTCTACAACATGACGGATGCACTGGCCTCAACCGCCAATTTTCTTCGCAAGAAGGGGTGGAAACCGGGGCGCGGTTATCAACCCGGAGAACCAAATTTTCGCGTCTTGCAGCAGTGGAATGCTGCCTCGGTCTATCAGCAATCCATCGCAATAATGGCTGCCCGAATCGACAATTAGCCCCGCCGCACCGGCACCACGCGCCGCACCTGATTTCGCCACATTTCCGCCACAGTGACAAACAAAAGCCTTTAGTTGCTTGGTTTCCAAAGCGTAACCAATCGCTAGGAAATTTCACTTTTTTGCATTTTTCGCCAAATTCTCTCCAAGATGGGGTGCTAGTATTTGAATAACAGAACGCAGAAAAGGACGGGGCAGTGGCTCGGAAGCACAGCTACCATGGCGGCCTGCAATTTGATGGCGACGCAACCGGCGCAATAGAGCGCTTTGGATCCATCGTTGCCACGACGCTGGAAGACTACGGTCATCTGGTCGAGCGCAAGGCCCTGCTCAGCGCGACCGAGGCCAGCATCGTCTCGAGCCAGTATCTTGTGCGGATGACTCTGGATACAGGCGCCTCCGGGCAGCAGGACCGCTACGAGCGCATGGATCGCGCCGCAGGGTTGAAAACCATTACAAAGCCCCGCGTGTCGCATCCCCAAAACAGGTTGGTGCTGACAATTACGCCAGTCTCGCCACTTTTGGACGACGCCGAGATTTCGGAACTGATGCTGGTGGTCACTCTGTATCGCATGGTCGATATCTGTTCGACCCGACGGGTTGAATGGTTGTCGCCGCACACGGTTCTTACAGTCGAGCACTTCATGAGCGCCTTTGACACCCTGACACCAAGCCGAACAACGCGGGATCGAAAGCAGATCTTTCAATCACTGACCGGACAGTTCGCCGGGATGCAGCAGTCTGAACAGGATGACACGATCACTGCCCTACACTCTCCTGCCGCGCGTCCGATTCAACTGACCGACGAACAATTGCTCAGCATCGCGTTCCGAAGCGACGAGGCAGACCTGCCCGCCCAGATGGACGCGCGCGGGGCCATCGCGGATGATGATGACAAGCCAAGCGACATCCTGCGCCTCAGCAGTTGGTGCATGACCGGAGTTTTGGCCAGCATTTCAGCGCCAATTGCCGTATCGATGGCCGCAGTCAACCTGATCCGGGGCGAGGATTTCCGCCTGAACACACAGGTGCTTGTGCTCACATTCGCCATTGTCGCGCTGAACGCCAGCAACGCGTTGGCTGATGTTGCGGGTGCCTTGGGCATGTAAAAGAATTATCGAAGACCCTCCTAGGAGGCCCCGCCATCAGGCGGGGTTTTCCGTTTTTGGGATCGCGTTTGCGGCCAGAACGTATGTGTGGATGGAAAACACGACCGCGTTGGTTTTCGGCAAACGCAACAACGTCTGCCGCTCGCTTCGCAGATAAGACGCCTGACGCCGGTCCCGTATTTCGCGCGGCTCACTGGCACTGCGAGGTTGGAACAACTCCGGGTCTTCGTACCACAGGGCGTTGAAGCGCCACAGCGGGCGACCGGGTTGAATACCGTCAAACAGCCTCTGTACCCGTTTCGCGACATTGGCGTCATAGCTTTCCACGGGCACGTGGATATCAATCAGCGGCCGCATGAATTTCTCGGACAAGCGCCAACTGGCAGGAAAACACAGAATGGCACCCGTCAGAACATGCTCATTTCCCCGTTTCTGAAGAATGCAGAAGTCCTCCTGCACCAGCCTGCACAGCGTATCAAGCGGTCGGTCGTGGTCGATCGCGACGGATATGCCATCCGGCCTTGCGGCCTCTGCCCCGGCCGTGGGATATGTCTGCATCAGCACCAGATCCAGCAACTCCACCGCGGCAGGTTTGGCCCCAGGATCAAGCGCAAGAACATCGTCGCGCCGCTCAGACAGAATTTCTTCGCGGCGCCGCATCTGGTCGGCAAAAGCCTCATCCTGATGCAGCCAGTTTTCCATGGTTGCCGGTTGAATACCCGGCAAAGCGCGTGGGTTTTCGACATCATACGGGATCTTGTTTTGCATAATACGAGTCATGCCGGGGGCTTAGCATGCGCAGCTTTTCTTGTCGGTCGAAAACGACAACCTCGCCGTCGCATTTTTCTCAGACGATTGGTTGTGGCGGATGAATTGTAATTGGAACAAGCAACGAGGCCAGCCATGAACCAGCACTACCGAGACGCGCGCAAGATTGACCCCAGCCGTGGCACGACATTGGGCGATGGTACGCCAAACGAAAATGACCGGATCGAGATTGGTCCGACGCAGCTTGCGTTTGACGAGTGGGCCGCTGCGGGGCTGGAACTTCCCAATCTGGCACGGATGCGGGAACACCGCTGGAAGAGGCTGACACAGGCCATCGTGGATCGCGGCTATGGCGGCTTGCTGATTTTTGACCCGCTGAATATCCGCTATGCCACCGACAGCACGAATATGCAGCTGTGGAACACCCACAATCCGTTTCGGGCGGTTTTGCTGTGTGCGGATGGCTATATGGTGATCTGGGATTACAAGAACTCCCCCTTCCTCAGCACCTTCAACCCACTTGTGCGCGAGCAGCGCTCGGGCGCTGACCTGTTTTACTTCGACCGGGGCGACAAGGTTGACGTTGCCGCGGATGTGTTCTCGAACGAAGTACGCGTACTGATCGAAGAACACGGCAGCGGCAATATGCGCCTGGCGGTCGACAAGATCATGCTGCACGGATTGCGCGCGCTCGAGGCGCAGGGGTTCGACATCATGGAAGGCGAAGAACTGACCGAGAAGACCCGCGCCATCAAAGGGCCTGACGAAATCCTGGCCATGCGCTGCGCCAGCCATGCCTGCGAAACTGCGGTTGCCGAAATGGAACGGTTTGCCCGTGCCAATGTCGGCGACGGCAAGACCTCGGAAGATGATATCTGGGCTGTCCTTCACGCCGAAAACATCAGGCGTGGCGGTGAATGGATCGAAACCCGTCTGCTGGCTTCGGGCCAGCGGACCAACCCGTGGTTTCAGGAATGCGGCCCGCGGATCACCCAGCAGAACGAGATCATCTCGTTCGACACCGACCTGATTGGTTCTTACGGGATTTGCATCGATATTTCCCGCAGTTGGTGGATCGGCGATCAGAAGCCACGCGAGGACACGATCTATGCCATGCGACACGCCCATGAACACATCATGACCAATATGGAGATGCTCAAGCCCGGCGTGATGATCCCGGAACTGACCGCAAATTCCCACAGGCTGGACGAGAAGTTCCAGGCGCAGAAATATGGCTGTCTGATGCACGGCGTCGGGCTTTGCGATGAATGGCCGCTGGTTGCTTATCCGGACAAGGCGGTTGAAGGGGCCTACGATTATCCGCTGGAACCCGGAATGGTCTTGTGTGTCGAAGCCTGCGTGGGCGAAGTGGGTGGCGATTTCAGCATCAAGCTGGAGGATCAGGTTCTCATAACCGAAGACGGATATGAGAACCTGACGAAATACCCCTTCGATGCCCGGTTGATGGGGCTCGAGTGAGGCCGGCGCCTCATTCTGACCAATGTGACCGGCGCACGTTGCCGTGCCAGTCTTCGACAGTTGGACTTACCTGAGCGTGCGGCCCGCTGAAAACTGCGGGCCGGGATTGCCCGACGGCAAAACCCACGAGGCCAGCCAGAACAATCGCCATGACTGTACTGGGAAGTATCTTTGGAAGGTGTGCGGCAGCGTCTGCATGTGCCATCTGCGTCTCCTTTATCAATTGCTGTAGGCCGTAGATGGGCCTGATTGCGACATAAGTGAAACGAATGTTTGTTCGGTTTTGCATCACATACATTGATGGAGCGCCAAACACCCCCAATTAGCGGCCACGCCTGTCACCGCCCGTGGCATCTTTCGGATTGCAAGACGCTCGCTTGGTTCTCACCTTCCCGTGACGCGTTTGACATAAGGGTTGTGACCCGGCGGGCTTGACCACAGTATTGGGGATGTTTCCCCGAACCGTTCAAGGAGCCGACATGCCCACGGAACGCATCACTTTTGCCGGACATGACGGCAGCCAATTGGCCGCGCGGCTGGATTTGCCGGATGGTCCGGTCCTTGCGACGGCCCTGTTTGCCCATTGCTTCACCTGTTCCAAGGACATACCTGCGGCCCGGCGCATTTCGGCCCGCCTGGCGGCCATGGGAATTGCAGTGCTTCGGTTCGACTTTACCGGCCTGGGTCATTCCGAAGGAGAATTCGCCAACACGACTTTCACGTCGAATGTCGAGGACCTGATCTCGGCCGCGCAATATCTGGCCGGACGAAACATGGCCCCTGCGCTTCTGATCGGTCACTCGCTTGGCGGCGCAGCGGTTTTGCGGGCGCGTGCCGGAATTCCGACGGTCAAGGCCGTGGTCACCTTGGGCGCACCGGCGGATCCCGGCCACGTGTCCCATCATTTCGAGGAAGCCCTGCCCCAGATCGAACAGGAGGGCAGCGCCGAGGTCACCTTGGGCGGGCGCCCGTTTCGAATTGGCAAAGCGTTTGTGGATGACATTGCGGGATCGGCCCTGTCTGCCTCGATCGCTGATCTCAAGGCCGCTTTGCTGATCCTGCACGCCCCTCGGGACGAAACGGTCAGTATCGACAACGCAAGCACCATCTTTCTGGCTGCAAAGCATCCAAAAAGCTTCGTCACCCTCGACGATGCCGATCACTTGATCACACGGACCTCTGATGCTGAATATGCCGCGGATGTCATCTCGGCTTGGGTCTCGCGCTATCTGAAACTTTGCCCCCCCGCGCCACCCCCGGGTGCGCCGGAAGGTGTCGTTCGCGTGACAGAGGCGGATCCGAATGGCTTCATGCAGGATATTCAGGCAGGCCCGCACCATCATGCGGTTGCAGATGAGCCTGCCTCTTACGGCGGCACGGATAAGGGCATGTCGCCTTATGGCTTTGTCTCATCCGGCCTCGGCGCCTGCACGTCCATGACGATAAGGATGTACGCGCGCCGCAAAAAATGGCCGCTGACCAGTGTCAGCGTCGATGTCTGCCATGACAAAGTTCATGCTCAGGATGCCGGTTTGGCAAATGAGGGTAAAGTGGATCAGTTCCGCCGCAAAATCCGCCTGAACGGCCCGCTTGATCAGGAACAAAAACAGCGCCTGCTGGAAATCGCAGACAAATGCCCGGTTCACCGGACACTTGAAGGCTCGGCGCATATCACAACCGAACTTCTTACCTGAGAAAAGGCCGCCGGACAGGCGGCCTTTTGATTATCTGCGGCGTGGTGCCGGGCGATGGATCGGTGGCCGCGCGGCAGGTGGCCGGGCCACCGGGGGCCGCGGCCGCGCAGGAGGTTTGGCAACCGGTGGATTCGGACGCTCGGGACGCACGGGCCGATCAGGTCGATCTGGGCGGTCCGGGCGGTCGATATCAACATTCACATCGACATCGCGATAGTAATCGTTCCACAGCATCGAGTCATAGAACGGGTCATACCCGTATCCGACGCCGACCGTTACGCCGTCACAGGCCGACAACGTCAAAGTCGCGGCCCCCAGCCCCAATGCGAGGGAAATCCGTTTGATCAGTCCAATGCGCATCTTGCCCCCCTCACAGAAGCGACCGGAACGACGCGAAAACGGCGTTCAAATCTTCGGCGAAATCCGGGTCTGCCCCGTCCCGCAGGATGGCAACAGCTATGGCGACACGGTTGCGCGGCAAATCAATGACAGTGGCCGTGAAGTTCACCCCCTTGCCATCGCGGCGCCCCGTCCCCCGAAAGACACGGGCGGGCAACCCGCCGATGCGGGTGTCGCTGGTGCTGGTAAGGATCGGGGCTTTGACCAGAAACTTGTCGATGTCCTGCAAGTAGCGGACCCCATCCTGAATGGTTGCAACCCCTGAAGGTGAAACAAACCCCATCCAGACGTTGTCGTCCGTTACGGGGCGCAGCCCCATGACCCGAGCCACCGCACGCGGATCATCCAACCCGGTGTCTTCGATCTCACGCGGGCCGCCAGTGCGCAGCACCCAAAAATCGGGCACGTCGAACCGAAACAGGGCGCGACCATCCTCGGTATATGTCACCGGAGTGTCGGCCAGTGCTGTTCCTGCCCCACCCAGCCAGACAGCGGCGCAAGCGGCAAGAATTGGAGATGATAAAAAACGCATATCTCAACAACCTGATGATTTCTTCGCCCTCAGCTTGACCGCTCAAGGCGCGACTTGTCCAGCACTGCGTTGCGAAGACCCAGGAAAACCACGTTCAGGTATTTGCTTCCCCACAAATGTCGCCTGAGTCTTGCAAACATCACGCTCCAATCTTTCAGACAAATACATGAATTCTATTTCGCATAGACCCCGACGGTCTGGCCGCCCGCATTATCAACGAAACGGATCGCGTCCCCGTTTTGCCAGACGTCATAGCAGGCCCACAAATCGGAAGGTGGCCATATCGAGCAGTATTGATCCCCTCTCACCGCCCAGCGCCCGACACTGGGCCCGCCCGAAAAATACTGCGTGGTCATGCTGGCTTCGAAAACCTGCCAAACACCCGAGCCGTATTCCAGCTTCTTGCCCGCCAAGGCTGACAGGATTTCCTCTCCGGGCAGTTTCTGGAAGTCTCCGGCCGTCAAAACACCCGGCCAAAGGGCGAAAATCAGGGCAAACCGTCTCATACCTGCTCTCACATCTTGTTCCCTTGCGCACAGGCGGCTAAACCCCGCGCCAACGCCTCATCCCAATCACATAAAGGTGCTGCCGCCAATGATTCCCCGTTATTCCCGTCCTGACATGGTTGCCATCTGGTCGCCCGAAACCAAGTTTCGCATCTGGTTCGAAATCGAGGCGCATGCCTGCGATGCCATGGCCGATCTGGGCGTGATCCCGCGCGAGAATGCAGAAGCCGTCTGGAAAGCCAAGGACGTGGAATTCGACGTCGCCCGCATCGACGAGATCGAAGCCGTCACCAAGCATGACGTCATCGCATTCCTGACCCATCTCGCCGAACACGTCGGTAGTGAAGAGGCCCGGTTCGTGCACCAGGGCATGACCAGTTCAGACGTGTTGGACACCTGCTTCAACGTCCAGCTGACGCGCGCGGCCGACCTTTTGATCGCCGATCTCGAAGGGCTTTTGGCAGCGCTCAAGCGCCGTGCGTTTGAACACAAGGACACCGTTCGCATCGGCCGCAGCCACGGCATCCACGCAGAGCCCACGACAATGGGCCTGACCTTTGCCCGGTTCTATGCCGAGATGGACCGCAACCTGTCCCGTATGCGCGACGCCCGTGCGGAAATCGCAACCGGGGCCATCAGCGGCGCCGTCGGAACATTTGCCAATATCGATCCCGCCGTCGAGGAACATGTCTGTGACAAACTGGGCCTTGTGCCCGAACCGATCAGCACCCAAGTGATCCCGCGTGATCGCCATGCGGCCTTCTTTGCGACGCTTGGCGTCATCGCCAGCAGCATCGAAAACATCGCCATCGAAATCCGCCACATGCAGCGGACCGAGGTTTTGGAGGGCGCAGAATTCTTCTCGATGGGCCAGAAAGGCTCGTCCGCCATGCCGCACAAGAAAAACCCGGTACTGACCGAGAACCTGACCGGGCTGGCCCGCATGGTACGCGCGGCAGTGATCCCGGCAATGGAGAATGTCGCGCTCTGGCATGAACGCGACATCTCGCATTCCTCGGTCGAGCGCATGATCGGTCCGGATGCCACGATTACACTGGATTTTGCGCTGGCCCGTCTGACAGGCGTGATCGACAAGATGCTGATCTTCCCCGAAAACATGCTGGAAAACATGAACAAATTTCCCGGTCTTGTCATGAGCCAGCGTGTTCTTCTGGCTCTGACCCAGGCAGGGGTCAGCCGTGAGGACGCCTATGCCATGGTCCAGCGCAACGCGCTGAAGGTTTGGGAACACCGCACCGATTTCAAACAGGAACTGCTGGCGGACGCCGATGTAACTGCCGCGCTCAGCCCCGAAGAAATCGAAGAGAAATTCGACCTCGGCTATCACACCAAACACGTGGATACGATCTTCGCCCGGGTATTCGGCGAATAACGTAGGTCTCGACGCCGCCTTCCCACGGCCCGGTCTGCATTTCACAGGCCGGGCCTTGTTTTTTGCCAGACCGCCCGAAATCGGTTATTCTGTGGATGATTTTTTGGGGAGAGGCACCATGATCCGTACCGTTCTTTGCTCGCTTGCACTTGTTTGTGTGGCATCTGCCAGCCTTGCATGCAGCGGGCATTCCAAACAGACGCAATCCTGCGCACCCGGCACAACCTGGGACACTGAAACGCAAAGCTGCGCGAAATCCGTCAACAGCTGACGAATTTCTGTCCGACTTGTGAATAAAAGCAACCGTTCCACTGTTAGCTTTTTTGTAGATCGCACTATGATTTTGTGAGCAGCCCCGAGAACGGAGTAAGAATATGCGCCTTTTGTTAGCTTCAGCCCTCGCTTTGCAGGCCTTCGCCTTTGCCCCGGTGGTCCACGCCGCAGGCGGCGACAGCAGCAGCCCGCCGAAACCGACGAACACGACCAAGAAATGTTTGTTCGGTCGGGTCTATGACGAAGCCAGAGGCCGGTGCGTCAAACCCAACAAAACCAACCTGTCGGAAGATCAGCTTTACGACGCCGTCCGCGAACTGGCCTATGACGGGCAATACGGGCACGCGCAGGATATCCTGCGGATCATGGATCAGGACGACGACCGTGTGCTGACCTATTGGGGCTTTACCTACCGCAAGATGGGCGAGCTGGAGCTGGCGAACGTCTTTTACCAGAATGCCATCAATGCCAATCCCGACAATCTTCTGGCGCGCAGCTATATGGCGCAAGGCTTTGTAACCGAAGGCAAAACCGATCTGGCAATCGAGCAATGGCGCGAGATCAAGGCCCGCGGCGGCGAAGGGACCTGGGCCGAGACGTCTCTGCGCGAGGCCATCCGGACAGGGTTGACCTACAGCTACTGAGCTTCAGGGTTATTTAACCCAACTCCCGTTAATCTGCCCGTGGTTCGGAAAATTTGGCACTACGGGCAGATGCAGGACACAAACGCTTTGATACAAATGGCAAATGGGGGGTCTGCCCCACTTGCCGCGGGGGATGAACACGCGCCGCAAGTTGTTCCGCGCACATTGACCGGTCGGCAAAAAGCGGCCGTTGTCGTCCGCCTTCTGTTGAACGAGGGCGCCGATATTCCACTTGAGGAACTGCCTGACGACCTGCAAGAGACATTGACCCATCAACTTGGTCAAATGGGCCTTGTGGATCGCGTCACTCTAGGCGTGGTGGCCCAGGAATTCAGCGACGCTCTGGACAATGTCGGGCTTGCTTTTCCACATGGGCTTGCAGGTGCACTGGATGCGATGAACGGAAAGATCGCACCATCGACGGCCGCGCGCCTGCGCAAGCTTGCCGGGGTGCGCCAAATCGGCGATCCATGGCAACGCTTGCGTGACGTACCCGTTGAGGATCTTGCCAAAATGGCCCAGTCGGAAAGCACCGAGGTGGCGGCCGTCATGCTTTCAAAGATGGATACCGCACAGGCCGCGCAGATGCTGGCCCATATGCCGGGCCCGGTTGCGCGGCGCATTACCTATGCCATCTCGAAAACAACAAATGTCACCCCCGAAGCGGTTGAACGTATTGGCTGGTCGCTGGCCGCGCAACTGGATCAGCGGCCTGCTCAGGCTTTCGACAATGGTCCCGACGCACGCGTGGGCGCGATCCTGAACCAGTCGGCGGCCGCAACACGCGACGACTTGTTGAACGCATTGGACGAGGACGACGCCGAATTTGCGGATCTGGTACGCCAGTCGATCTTTACCTTTGCCCATATCCCAAGCCGTATCGCGGCCCGCGATGTTCCCGCCATCCTGCGTGAAGTGGAACAGCCGGTTCTTGTCACCGCATTGGCAGGTGCCGCCGCGGATGATGACAAGGCATCCGTTGAATTCATTCTGTCAAACATTTCGTCCCGCATGGCCGATAATCTGCGCGAGGAAATGGCCGAACGTGGGCGCGTCAAACAATCGGAAGCCGAAGATGCCATGACACAGGTCGTGGCCGCCATTCGCGTTCTGGTCGATGCCGGTTCCATTGTTCTGATCGAAAAAGATGACGAGGAAGATGCAGCCTGACCCCGCGAACCCACGGGTATTGCGCGATCCGGCCACCTGCTGCGGGTTCCGGTTTTCCGCCCGTCTGGGCGCTTGAGCTTGCAGGCATCGGGCTGTATGTCTTTCTCAGCAATTCGCAACACGCGGTGAGACACCTCCATGCCCGTTGAAAAGTCGGAGCTCAGCCGGTTTGAGCTTGGGAAATACTATGTCGCCAACCTGTTTCTGCAGGGGGTCATCCGCGTTATGCGCATGCTTCCGTATGAGCGGCGTATTGCAACGATGGGGGCCATCGTGCGGTGGCTGGCACCTGTTGTCGGGTTTCGCAAACGTGTTCGTCGGAATCTGAAGCTTACTTGCCCGGACTTGCCTGAAGCCGAAGTCAGGCAGATCTGCCGCGATGTGCCGGACAATGCCGGTCGTGCGATCATGGAACATTTTTCTCCGGAAGACTTTATCGAACGGCAGAGCAAGGCCAAGATTTCTGGGCCAGGTATCGCTGCATTAGACGCGGCTGTTGCCGAGGGGCGTCCGGTCATGATGATTACGGCGCATTTCGGTCACTACCTAGCAGCGCGCATCGCCTTGCAGACATACAGCGGTCAGCCCATCGGCTGCCTGTATCGGCGGATGGCCAACCCGTATTTCAACGACGCTTATGTCGAAGCCTTCTACAAGACAGGCGCCCCGATGTTCGAACAGGGGCGGCGCGGAATGGTCGAGATGGTACGCTCGTTGAAAAAAGGCGGGATTATTGCCATCGTTTCCGATCTTCATGCAATGGGCGGTGAGGAACTGATGTTCTTCGGCAAACCCGCCGTGACATCCGTGCTGAACGCCGAGTTGGCCATCAAATACAATGCCGAGCTGATTCCGTGTTACGCGGTGCGTCAGCCCAACGGTATCGATTTTGAGATCGTTCTGCACGAACCGGTTCCGCACACGGACCCTAAAACCATGACCCAGTTCACCAATGACGATCTGGAAAAGATGGTGCGGCAGCATATGGGGCAATGGTTCTGGATTCACCGTCGCTGGAAACATTGGAACGGGTTGGGCATCAAACCGGAAGAAATGCCCTGATCACTTGACCCGGGTGGCGGCAACAATCGGCCCTTCCCCGGCCCTTTGAACCAGAACGACTGCCGGCAGGTCCAAACCAAGCTGAACCGTGAATGATTGCGGTGCAGTTCCATCCCATTGCCCCGCAATCTGCCAGGCCTCAACGACATTGGCATAGTCCAGCTCGTGCCCGGCCAGCTCTCCACGACGGATCGAAGCGTGACGCAGGGGAGAATACTGAACCACATGCAAGTCATAGGTATCGCCTTTCGGCAACTCGACGGGCGTCACATCCACTGTCACTTCATCGGCTGAGCGCACGGCCGTCACAAGCGCTTCGGGCGCTGCTTTCAGATGCGCTTCGATCAATCGATCAAGTTCACGGGATTGCGCCCCGACGATGTCGTGCTGCCCGTTGATCACCATCTGCGGGGTATAGATCATGGAACGCCCCCCCTCGCGGGCATAAGCCCGCTGCCGAAGCGTATGATCGGGGTTCGCATATTCGTCCTTCCACCCGATATAGTCCCAGTAGTCGACATGCAAAGCGAGCCCTATGACGTCGTCGCGCTTGGCCAAATCATGCATGATCCGATCCGCCGGCGGGCAGGATGAACACCCCTGAGACGTGAACAGCTCGACCACAACCGGGTCTTCCTCGGCCGCGACCTGTACCGCCACAAGGCAGGAAAACACGGTGGTCAAGGCAATGGATCTGAACATGTGAACTCTCGGGTTGAGCGGTTGGATCTCAGGGATAGCTGCTTTGACACTCAACAGCCAATCAAGGTTTCTTGAGGCTTTGATACATTCCCTCCGCGAAAAAGTGTACAATAGTATACAAAATTGCCTCTCATTGCGTGTTCAGCCTTGAACACGGGGGCATGGTGATGCAGATAACACTCAGCAAATCCTAATATCCAAGTCATTTGAGAGGGAGGCCACAGATGCCCATCAAAGTCGGACAGGATACCGCCAAAACGCGCCGCAGTCTGAGCGTGAATGGTAAATCCATTTCCTATTATTCGATCCCTGCCGCACAAGAGGCCGGTCTGGGCGATTTCTCGAAACTGCCAGCCGCACTCAAGGTGGTGCTGGAAAACATGTTGCGGTTCGAGGATGACGGGTTCTCGGTCTCGGTCGATGACATCAAAGCTTTTGCCGAATGGGGGGCCAACGGTGGCAAAAACCCCCGTGAAATCGCCTATCGCCCTGCCCGGGTACTGATGCAGGATTTCACCGGCGTTCCTGCCGTTGTGGATCTGGCCGCGATGCGTGATGGCATCAAGGCGCTGGGCGGCGACGCGCAAAAAATCAACCCGCTGAACCCGGTCGATCTGGTCATCGACCATTCGGTCATGATCGACGAGTTCGGCAACCCGCGTGCGTTCCAGATGAATGTGGACCGTGAATATGAACGCAACATGGAACGGTACCAGTTCCTGAAATGGGGTCAGGGTGCATTCAACAACTTCCGCGTCGTCCCCCCCGGCACCGGTATCTGCCACCAGGTGAACCTTGAATATCTGGCCCAGACCGTCTGGACCGACACCGACCAGAACGGTGAAGAAGTCGGCTATCCCGACACGCTGGTCGGCACCGACAGTCACACCACCATGGTCAACGGCATGGCCGTGCTGGGCTGGGGTGTCGGCGGGATCGAGGCCGAGGCCGCGATGCTGGGTCAACCGATCTCGATGCTGATCCCCGAGGTCGTGGGCTTTGAGCTGACCGGTGATCTGGTCGAAGGCACCACCGGCACCGACCTGGTTCTGAAGGTCGTGGAAATGCTGCGCGAAAAAGGCGTTGTTGGCAAGTTCGTCGAATTCTACGGCGAAGGCCTGGATCGTCTGCCGCTGGCCGACCGTGCGACTATCGCCAACATGGCCCCGGAATACGGCGCGACATGCGGCTTTTTCCCGATTGACGGCGAAACGCTGCGCTACATGCGCAACACCGGCCGCGACGAGGATCGCATCGCGCTGGTTGAAGCCTACGCCAAGGAAAATGGTTTCTGGCGCGATGAAAACTATGCGCCGATCTACACCGACACCCTGACCCTGGATATGGGCACGATTGTTCCGGCAATCTCGGGGCCCAAACGCCCACAGGATTATGTTGCGCTGACTGACGCCAAGGCCGCATTCGCCAAGGAAATGGCCGAGACCTTCAAGCGCCCGATGGGCAAACAGGTCGAGGTCAAAGGCGAAAACTATGGCATGGAATCGGGCAAGGTCGTGATCGCCTCGATCACGTCCTGCACCAACACGTCGAACCCTTACGTGATGATCGGAGCGGGCCTCGTGGCGCGCAAGGCAGCCGCGCTGGGGCTGGATCGCAAACCTTGGGTCAAAACCTCACTGGCACCGGGGTCGCAGGTTGTGTCCGCTTACCTCGAGGCCGCAGGCCTTCAAGAGGATCTGGACAAGATCGGCTTCAACCTCGTCGGATACGGCTGCACCACATGTATCGGCAACTCGGGGCCGATTCAGAAAGAAATCTCGGAGGCCATTGCGGAAGGCGATCTGGTCGCCACATCGGTCTTGTCCGGCAACCGCAACTTCGAAGGCCGCATCTCGCCTGACGTGCGCGCAAACTATCTGGCTTCGCCGCCTCTGGTCGTCGTGTACGCCCTGGCAGGCACCATGGACATTGACCTGACATCCGAACCGATCGGTCAGGACAAGGACGGCAACGACGTCTATATGAAAGACCTCTGGCCGACGCAGCAGGAGGTCGCGGAACTGGTCGAACAGACCGTCACGCGCGAAGCGTTCCAATCGAAATACGCCGACGTCTTCAAAGGGGACGAGAAATGGCAGTCGGTCGAAACCACCGATGCGGAAACCTATGACTGGCCGCCGACATCGACCTATATCCAGAACCCGCCCTATTTCCAGGGCATGGGCCCCGAACCGGGCACGATTTCCAACATCGAAGGCGCCAAGGTTCTGGCCATTCTGGGTGACATGGTCACGACCGACCACATCTCGCCCGCGGGGTCATTCGCGACGACCTCGCCCGCAGGCCAGTACCTGATCGAACGTCAGGTTCAGCCGCGTGAATTCAATTCATATGGTTCACGTCGCGGCAACCACGAGGTGATGATGCGCGGCACTTTCGCCAACATCCGCATCAAGAACGAAATGCTGGACGGCGTAGAAGGCGGTTACACCAAAGGCCCGGACGGTGAACAGACGTCAATTTATGACGCCTCGATGGCCTATCAGGCGAACGGCACCCCGCTTGTGGTATTCGGTGGCGAGCAATATGGCGCAGGCTCAAGCCGCGACTGGGCGGCCAAGGGCACGGCGCTGCTGGGCGTCAAGGCCGTAATCGCCGAGAGCTTTGAGCGTATCCACCGTTCGAACCTTGTTGGCATGGGAGTCATTCCATTCGAGTTCACAGGTGGCGACACCCGTAAAACCCTGGGGCTGAAAGGGGATGAAACCGTTTCGATTCACGGGCTGGATACGATCGAGCCGCTACAGGAAGTCCCCTGCACGATCGTTTATGGCGATGGAACCGAAAAGACCATCACCCTGAAATGCCGCATCGATACCGCGCCCGAGATTGAATACATCGAAAACGGAGGCGTGTTGCATTACGTCCTGCGCAATCTTGCGAAGGCATCATAACCGATACCAAAGCGTGCAATTCAAACCCCCGGCCACCCGCCGGGGGTTTTTTGTATTCTGGTCATTTATTCGAAAACCTGAAACTGTTGGGCAAGGTCATCAACGGAAAACCATTCGCCATGAAGAAACCCAACGCCCTGCTGGTATGTTCGCTCAGCGTAATTGCCGTGGTCGGGATATGGGGTGTCGTGGACATTCAAAGCCTGGTGACCTGGGCAAGCGGCATCGTCCAGCAGACCTTCCACAGCCGCGGCTGGTTCGTGATGCTCGCCGCTTCGGGCATGTTGATCGGATGCCTGTTTCTGGCATTTTCACCCTATGGAAACATTCGCCTCGGCCGGGATGACGAGGAGCCAGAGTTTTCCACCGCCACATGGATTTCAATGTTGTTCTCCGCCGGTATGGGCGTCGGCCTGCTGTTTTGGGCTGTGGCGGAACCGCTGACCCATTTCAACTTCATCTCCGGCATGGCACCGGATTTCATCGCGGCGCAGCAGGCGATGCTGGCGACAAATTTCCATTGGGGGCTGCATGCCTGGGCGATTTATGGCTCCACCGCGCTGACAATTGCCTATTTCAGCTTCCGGCGCGGTACCGGGATGATGGTTAGTGCGCCGATCAAAAACCTGTTTCCCGGTGAACGCTGGGCTGAACGCGTCGGGTGGCTTTCGGACTTCATGGCGATCATCGCCATTGCCATTGGTGTCGGTGGCTCCATGGCCATGGGCGTGTTTCAGGTGGCAGACGGCATCGCAGTGCTGGGCGGTCGGGAAACGGTCGGCGCCCTTTTGATTGGTGTCGTGTTTCTGGCAATGGTTGCTGCGTATATCCCGGCACTCATGATCGATCTGGGCCAGGGCATGGCGCGCCTGTCCAATGCCGCCATGCTGATCGCAATCGGCCTTGTTGCCTACACGGTGGTCCTTGGCCCCACCGAATACCTTCTGAATACCATCGTTCAGGGGTTCGGCGACTATGTCACCAATGTCATTCCCAGGGGATTTCAGACCTTTACGTTCTTCGGCGATGACGTCACCAGATGGTTCAGCGACTGGACCCTTACCTACATGGTCTGGTGGATTGCCTGGGGCCCGTTCGTGGGCGTCTTTGTCGCCCGCATCTCTCGCGGTCGCACGATACGGGAATTCGTGATCGGCGTCCTGTTCGCCCCCACGCTGTTTTCAATCCTCTGGTTCGGTGCCTTTGGTGGCATTGGCCTGTTCGAGGCACTCAATGGTGCGGGCGAACTGCTGGCCTATACGCAGACAAATATCGAACGCGTGACCTTCGCCCTGCTCGACCGACTTCCACATTCCGTGATCACCACGCTTGCAACGGTACTGGCCGCCTTTCTGTTCATCGTGACCAGCGTCGTAAGCGCAGCCTTTGTTCTGGGCACCTTCTCGACGGGCGGGGACGAGAATCCCCCGCCGCGTGTGCGTCTGATCTGGGGGGGATTGCTGGGACTGCTGAGCGTTGCAATGATCCTTTCGGGATCCGTGGACTCGGTGAAGATCCTCATCTCGCTTGGCGCATTGCCCTTTGTCTTCATTTCGGTCCTGCTGATGGTTTGCTTGTTCCGCGGGCTCAGAGAGGAGGGCCAACGCAATGCTGATCGGTGATCTCACGGACACATTGATGAACCTTGTCACCTTCGCTTTCATCGCGGCAATGCTCTGGATATTGCTGCGCAAGTGACAGCAATCCGGCAGCGCAAAAAACAACGTTGAATCCTGGGCGCTTTGCCGGTCATCTGAGTTCATGGAAAAAGTTGCACTGATAACCGGTGGCGCCCGTGGAATTGGGCGGGCAATAGTCGAAGACCTGCGCGGTGATCACCATGTCGCCTTCACCTGGTTGGCCAGCCACCCCGATTCAGAATTGCTGAAAGGTGACGTTCTGGCGGTTCAGTCTGACCTTACAAAAGACAACCAACCCAACTGGGTGGTCGAAAAGGTCATTGATCACTTCGGGCGACTGGACGTGATCGTGAACAACGCTGGTCTTGTTCGCTCCACTCCGAAACAAGAGTTTCAGGCCGCGGACCATCGCGCCATTCTTGACCTCAACGTGCTGGCCCCCGCCGCGTTGCTTGCTGCGGCGTTGCCGCATCTGAAACGCGGCGCTTCGATCGTCAGCATCTCATCGATGAACGCAACATTGCCACCGCGCGACGCCGCGACCTATGGGGCAAGCAAGGCCGCGCTGAACCTCTGGACGCGCGCCATGGCGAAAGAGCTTGGCCCGGACGGAATCCGCGTCAACGCGGTTGCGCCGGGTGCCATCAACATCCCCGAAGACCCCCGTCCTGACGATCTGACATCGCTATTCGTCAAGGAAACGGCGCTGGGCCGGATCGGAACTCCGGAAGACATTGCCAGGGTCGTTCGGTTTCTGGCCTCGGACGCGGCGGGATTCGTAACCGGAGAGGTTCTGGGCGTGACCGGAGGCTATCGCTTGTAAGATAGCTTAAACCTCGTTTTTCAAATTGCTCAACCGCCCGCAGCCTTTTCCAACGCCGGACGCAGAGTGTTTTCAATCACACGCTGCGTAATCGGGCCGGCAAAGCGCAGAATGATCGTGCCGTCGCCATCAACCACATAGGTTTCGGGAACGCCGTAAAGGCCCCAATCCAATGCCATGCGACCCTTCTCATCACGTCCAATCGCGGCGTAGGGATCGCCAAGCTCGGTCAAAAAGGCTTGGGCGTTGTCCAGCTGGTCTTTGTAGTTGATGCCATAGACCGGGAAGCCTTCGGCGGCCAGGGCCTCCAGATTGGGATGCTCGGCGCGGCATGGTGCGCACCAGCTGGCCCAGTAGTTGACCAGCTTGACCTCTCCATCCCGCAGCGAGGCGTCATCAAACAGCTTCTTTTCCGGGAACTCGCTCAGAACCACGGGCGGAGCCGGTTGGCCTTCGCGGGCAGAGGGCAACGCGTTGGGGTCTTCACGGAACATACCGATCCCGGCCAACACGGCGAACGCGCCAAAAATCAAAGGCGGCGCGATCATCAGGGGCGATATCTTAGCCATTTCGCGAAATCCTTTGTTCGATCTTTTCCATTTCAGTGCGTACCTTACGCCCTCGCATCACGCTGAACACGATCAATGCCACCAGCAGCACGATGGACACGGCATAAGACGACAAAACCGCGTCAGCATATTTTCCAAGATCGGGGATCATCCGCCTACCCTTTCCCGCGCCTGCAACGCCTTGATGCGCCGCGCGCGGATTTCAGTTCCGGTGCGGTACAGCACCAAAGCGATGAACAGTAGCACAAATCCGATGATGCACAGCAACAGCGGATAGAAGTAGATATTGCTGACTTTTTCTTCCGTATCGGCCCCGGTCACGGCTGCCGCGCGCATGACCGATGCACCTTGATGCAGGCCCTGGTTCCAGAAGTTGACCGCATATCGGCTGAGCAGCGCAAACACGGATCCGACCAGACACAGAACCGAGGTCAGGTCCGCCGCAGTGTCCGGATCCTCGATGGCTTCCCACAATGCGACATAGCCAAGATAGAACAGGAACAGGATCAGGAACGACGTCAGGCGCGGATCCCACGCCCACCAGGTGCCCCACATGGGCTGTCCCCAGATCGCCCCGGTCAGCAACGCAATCAGGGTCATCACGATCCCGATCGGCGCAGCCGCCCGTGCCGCCAGCGCGCTGACATGATGACGCCGCACCAGCCAGACCAGAGAAGTTGCCAGCATCATCAGCCAGCAATTGATCGCCATCAGGGCCGCCGGGACGTGCAGATAGATGATCTTGACCGTCGACCCTTGTTTGTAGTCGTCCGGCGTGAAGAAGAACCCCCAGACCAGCCCGACGACGATGCAGAAGATCGAGACGATCCAGAAAAACGGCAGGACACGTTCACTGGTCGCAAGAAACTTGCGCGGGTTGGCGTATTCCCAGAGGGCATTGGCTTTGGCTGCTATCGACATGGGCCCTATCTAGTCCGAGTTGGGGGTTTTCTCAATTGACATCAGTCAAAGTTGGGACGGTTCACCGCAGATTGATACGCAACACAGCCGCGCTGGCGAAGGGCAACAACGCGATGGTGGCCGCCGTGATCCCCGCCAGCATCAACAACGGCGTCTGCACGTCCATCCCCGTTGCCCCACGCCGGGCGACCTCGGCCCCGAAAATCAGGGTGGGGACGTAAAGCGGCAGCACCAAGAGCGATAACAGCAACCCGCCGCGCTTGAGACCGACGGTCAAGGCAGCGCCGAATGTTCCGATCACGCTCATGGCCGGGGTGCCGATCAGCAGCGAGATGACAAGCCAGAAAAACCCCTGCGCAGGCAGGTTCAGCAGGACCCCCAGAAAAGGTGCGGCCAGAACCAAAGGCAGGCCTGTGGTCAGCCAGTGGGCCATCGCCTTGATGGTCACGACTGATTCCAGTGGCAGCGGCGCCGTGGCCAGCAGGTCCAGCGATCCGTCCTCCCAGTCCAGCGCCAGAAGACGGTCAAGAGACAGCAGGCAAGCCAGCAACGCCCCCAGCCAGAGCACACCGGGTGAAATGGTGGACAGCAGTGACGATTGTGGCCCCACTGCAAACGGCACCATCACGGTCACGATCAGGAAAAAGGCCAATCCCAAACCGAACCCGCCGCCCGCACGGAAGGCCAGTTTCAAGTCGCGCAGCAGAAGGGCGATCACAGGAAGCCTCCGTCGAAATCGTCAATGGGTTTGGGTTTGGCCTTGTTCGGGCCGACGTCCAGAACCTCACCATCGAGGCCAAGGTCGATATGGGTCGCGATCAGGGCTGACCCACCCTGCCCCAGATGCGCGCGGACTGCATCGGCGAACATCTGCACCGCATTTCTGTCCAGAGAAACGGTCGGCTCGTCCAGCATCCAGATCGGCCGCCCGGTGACCAGCATGCGTGCCAGCCCCAGCCGCCGTTTCTGACCTGCCGACAGGTTCCCTGCATGGCGATCCGCCAGCTCGTTCAACTGGAACGCGTCCAGCGCCGTCTGGATGCCGTTGGTGCCAAAGACAGAAGCCCAGAACGTAAGGTTCTCGGATACAGTCAGCGTCGGTTTCAGCCCGTCCGAATGGGACGCATATGCAATCTGGTCTTCCGCGCCCTGGATCTGACCTTTCAGCGGCGGCTGCAACCCGGCCAATGTGCGAAGAAGGGTCGTTTTACCGATCCCGTTCGGCCCACGCAGAATCAGCGCTTTGCCAGGAGGCAGCTGAAAGCTGAGATGCTCCAGGACGGGAATGCCACCACGGGTGATCGACAGGTCGGTTACAATCAGAGTCATGAGACCCGCTTATCGGAATGTCATCAGAGGCAAAAGGTGGGATTTGCCGCAGTTCGGTTGTGGGAGCTCTGAGCAGAGAGGTCCGAGTGAGGGGCCAGCCCCTCACACACCCCGGGATATTTTCAGCCAGATGAAGTGATCCCGTCAGACCGGGATCAGAGCAAGCGCTATTCGGCGACCTTCAGAGAGCAAGACATTGTAGGTGCGGCACGCAGCCGGAGAATTCATGATTTCGACGCCGACACCGGCACTCTCCAGCTGGGTGCGCAAAGACTGGGGAATGTGGGCCATGTCTTTGCCCGTACCGACAAGCAGAACGTCAATTCCATCGGCCAGCTCCAGAAGTGGCTGCGCATCTTCATAACCGCCCCAGGTGGCAGGTCCTGCGGGGCCCGTCAGAACGGCGCCTTCGAACACATCACCGCCAATGCGAAAAAAACCGGGGCCATAGCCATCAACCGGTTTGGCATCTGAAAACGTAACTTGGTTCAGGCGCATTTCTTCCCTCCTTCAATCCAGGATCGGCAAGCCGGAAACGACTGCTATCAGAATGACCGAATAAGCCGCAGCGCGATAGATCCGTTCGAGCTTTGGATCGAACAGAGCCTTGCCGATCAGTGTCGTGCTCAGATAGGGCAAGCCCAGCAGCAGGACAATCCAAAGGATCGACAGATCCGCAGCGCCTCCGATCAGGATGCTGAAGACGATGGCCACGTCCAGCAAAGCCAGAAAGATGATCGTGTTGGCACGAATCTTGCGTACGTCTGAAGAGCTGGCCAGATAGAATACGATAACGACCGGGCCGGTCAGTCCGGTCATGCCGCCGATCACGCCTGCGCTGCCTCCGATGGCCAGCCGTCCGGGTACACCCAGCCGCCCTTGCCAGCGCCAGCCAGTGACGATCGCCAACAGGGTCACGCCGGTGATACCGCAGGCGATCCAGCGCAGAACGACCGTGTCGGCCTGTGCCATGACCCAAAGGCCAAGCGGCACGGTTAATGCCGCTGCAACGCCCAAAGTGCTGATTTCGGTCTTGTCGCATTCACGCCATGCCTGCGGCGCCAGCGCAAAGGTCGATACGATCCCGGTGGCTGCCATCAGAAAGACGACATCGGCAATCGGCAGAAATTGAGTGGCCACCGGAACAAAGATCATCGCGGTGCCAAAACCAGTGAAGCCGCGGACAAGTCCCGCGGCTCCGATGGTAAGAACCAACCAACCCAGCCCCGGCAGGGACAAGGCCTGTTGCAACTCCTCAGGCATCAATATTGGCAAACTGGTTGCCCGCCGTGTTCGACGGCTTGGACCAGTCGCGCTTGACCCCCAGCCACAACAGGATGGTCGAGGCGACGAAGACCGATGAATAGGTGCCCACGATCACGCCCCAGATCATCGCGAATACAAAGCCGCGGATCACATCGCCACCCAGAACATAAAGTGAGATCAACGCCAGCAACGTGGTGACCGAGGTCATCACCGTCCGGCTGAGCGTCTCGTTGATCGAAATGTTCAGCACCTCTTTGAGGTCTTTCTTTTTGTACTTCCGCAGATTCTCTCGCACCCGGTCGAAAACGACCACGGTATCGTTCAGCGAATAACCGACGATGGTCAGAAGGGCCGCGATAATGGCCAGGTCAAACCGGATTTGCAGTTCCGAGAAGATGCCGATGGTCAGGATCACATCGTGAACCAGTGCCGCCACGGCCCCCAGCGCGAACTGCCATTCGAACCGTAGCCAGATATAGACAAGCACCGCGCCAATCGCCAAAGCCACCGCGATGACGGCGGTCTGGATCAACTCGCCCGAGACCTTGGGGCCCACGGATTCTACGGAGACGAACTGAATATCAGGTATTACCTGCTGCAACGCGTCCTCTACGGCGGTGATGGTCGCTGCTTCGACAGCCTCGGCATCTTCCTGCGCCTGGATGCGGATCATCGCAACGTTTTCGTCATCCGCAAAGGTTGGATCGAAAATCTCGGTGATGGTCACATCGCCCAGTTCCAGCGGGGCGATGGCATCTCGGTATGTGCCCACATCGATCTCGACCGCGCTTTGCGTCCGGATCGTCGTGCCACCCCGGAAATCAATACCGAAATTCAGCCCTTGCAGCATGAACGAGGTGAAGGCAATCACCATCATCAGGCCGGAAATGCCCAACCAGACCTTCCAGCGGTTGAAGAAATCGAACGAGGTGTTCTGGGGTACGAGTTTCAGTCTCATGTCAAACCTCGATCGTTTTCGGACGGCGGCGTTCGAACCACATCACGACCATCAGGCGCGTCACGAAGATCGCGGTGAAGACCGAAGTCAGAATGCCGAGGCCCAGAGTGATTGCAAAGCCGCGCACCGGGCCACTGCCCATGGCAAACAGGATCACGGCGGTGATGAATGTGGTCACGTTCGCATCCAGAATGGCAGACAGCGCCTTTTCATAGCCCAGTTCGATTGCGCGCGCCGGACCTTTGGCGGATTTCAATTCCTCGCGGATACGTTCAAAGATCAGCACGTTGGCGTCCACCGCCATACCGACAGTCAATACGATCCCCGCGATACCCGGCAGGGTCAAGGTTGCTCCGATCATGGACAGCAGACCGAACAACAGGCCCACATTGATGATCAGCGCGATGTTGGCGAAGATCCCGAACAGACCATAGCTGAGCGCCATGAAAACCAACACCGCGACAAAGGCCACGATGGTGGCGACTTTGCCCGCGTCGATACTGTCCTGCCCTAACTCGGGTCCGATGGTACGTTCTTCGAGGAATTCCAAACCGGCAGGCAGTGCGCCCGCTCGCAGCAGGACGGCCAGGTTGGTGCTTTCCTCAACCGTAAAGTTCCCGGTGATGATGCCCGAGCCGCCCGGAATATGACTTTGGATCACGGGGGCTGAAATCACTTCATCGTCCAGAACGATGGCAAAGGGGGCTCCGATATTGTCGCGGGTGTAATCCCCAAATTTGCGCGCACCAGACGTGTTGAACCGGAAGTTGACCGCAGGGCGGCCGTTTTGGTCGAATGCGGGCTGCGCATCGACCAGTTCCTCTCCGGTAACGACTGGAGCGGACTCAATTGTGTAGTAAACACCGCTTTCGTCAATCGACGGCACGATTTCTTCGCCGATGCCTGCAACGGCATCCGGATCGGTGCCGCGTCCGGCAACCGGGTTAAAGGTCAGTTGCGCCGTCGTGCCGATGATCTCTTTCAACTCACCCGCGCTGCCGATGCCAGGCACCTGAATCAGGATACGATCGGCACCCTGACGTTGAATGGTCGGCTCTCGGGTGCCCACTTCGTCGATCCGGCGGCGGATGATTTCCAACGATTGACGCACTGTGCGGTCGTCTGAGGCCAGTTTTTCTGCCTCGGACAACTGAACGACAATCGTGTCGCCTTCGGCACGTGCCTCGATATCCGTTGCCCCGACACCGGTCAGGGTCTGCACTTGACGGGCAAGACCGCGCACGACCTCCAGTGCCCGCGCCATGCCCTCAGGCTGGCTGATGCGCACGCGAATCTCATCTGGGGCCGATTCCTGACGGCGGACCGTCCCAACGGTCGAACGCTCATCGCGCAGGGCGTCACGGATATCTGGCCACATCGCCTCCATCCGGGATTCGTAGACGTCCTGCACCTGAACTTCGGCCAACAGATGTGCACCGCCGCGCAGGTCAAGGCCCAGATTGACCAGTGACGAGGGCAGCCAGTTCGGCCATTGCCCCGCCTCGGCCTGCAACTCGGGCGTGTCCACGCCCAGCTCGATCGCAGCTTTGGCGTCGTTTGATTGCTCGACCCGTGTATAAAACGCATTTGGCAGGGCCATGATCAGGCCAGTCACGCAGACCAGCCAGATCAGAACCCGCTTCCAGGTATCAATGTGCAGCATTACCCTGCCTTTTCAAGGATTTGTAAGGTGATGTTATTTCGCAGGTTCGGTTTTGTTCAGAACCTGAGCGATGGTCGATTTAACCACACGCACTTTAACACCTTCGGCGATCTCGACTTCGATCTCGTTTTCGCCTTCCTTGACCTTCGACACTTTGCCGATCAGCCCGCCTTGGGTGACAACCTGATCCCCCCGACGCACGGCATCGACCATGGCCTGATGTTCCTTCATTTTCTTCTGCTGCGGACGGATCAGCAGGAAATACATGATCGCAAAGATCAGGATAAGCGGGAGAAACTGGGCGATTGCGCCACCTTCCATGGGATATTCCTTTGTTCAGATCTTGCGGCACCGTTCCGCAAATTTTGCCGGAACCTATGCTTTGAAATGCGCGTTTGCAAGCAAAGGTGGTCATGTGATCGGCCGCAACCTGACAAAGGTGCCACATGAACCGGTCAATCGTTGCAGATATGTCCTATGCAGATATCTCAATTTGGCTATAGTCGAACATCAGGGGGGGCAATGAGAGCTAGATACAAACCATTCCAATCGTTGACGCTTTTGCTGTCTCTGCTGAGCTTGATCTTGTGTCTGGCCGCATCGGTGAAGGCCCAGGAATTGCCTGCCGAAGCCACCGAACCCGAGGCGGAAGAAACCGAAAGTTTCAAGGCACCCGTCATCGTGGACGGCGACATGTTGTTCTTCCTGCGCGGCTCCAGCGCCCTGCCCGCGCCGGAACGTGCCGAAAGCGTGCAGAACAAGATCATTGAGGTGGCCGAGGCCTCGGAAAGCCCCACGGTCGACATCACCTTTGAAGAAACCGACCTGGGTATACGCATTCGCGCCGACGGTGAAATCGTATCGATCGTTACAGTTGCAGACGCCGAACTGGACCAGATGGAGCTGGACGTCCTCGGCTTCTTGCATGGTCAGGCCATCGAAGAGGCCATCCTTGCCTACCGCTCCAACCGTACAGATCAAGCCCGGGTATCCGGAGCGATTGAAGCCGCGGGATGGACCTTAGGTTTTGTCGTCTTCGTGCTGGTTATCCTTTGGCTTCACCGGCGGATCAGGCGGCGCACTCTGAAACTGGTAAAGCGTTATTTGAAGGATGTCGAAACGGCGACGGCCAAAAGCGTTCAGGCCGAAGCAATCGCCGCCCTGATCCGATACGGGCTGAATTTTGCCCTGTTGGTCATCTTCTTTCTCGGCTTCTACTACTACCTGTCCTTCGTTCTACTGGCCTTTGCGGAAACACGCTATTTCGCGCAACTGCTGCTTACCTATCTGACAGAACCGGTACTGCTGATATTCAAGGGAATACTCAGCTATATCCCAAACCTGATTATGCTCAGCCTGATCGCATGGGTCACGTTGTACATAATCAAGGGCATGCGCGTGTTCTTCGACGCGGTCGAAGCCGGTTCGTTCGAAATGGGCGACTTTGAAAAACACTGGGTCAATCCGACGTTCAACATCGCTCGGGTTGTCGTGATTCTGATCGCGCTCGTCTTTGCCGTTCCCTACATTCCCGGTTCGGATTCGGCCGCCTTCCAGGGTCTGACCATTCTGGTCGGCGCCATGCTGTCGCTGGGTGCCAACTCGGTCGTGTCCAACATGCTGGCGGGGCTTTTCGTGATCTATCGCCGTTCCACGTCAATTGGCGACCGTATTCAGATCGGAGAGCATATCGGCGACGTGGTTCAGATCAAACTGATGGAGACGCATCTGAAATCCATCAAGAACGAGCTGATTTCGATCCCGAACGCACAGTTGATGAATTCGGACGTCGTGAATTTCTCGAAGAAAACCGATGGCAGTGGGTTGCTGCTGCACACGACGGTTGGCATCGGATATGAAGAACCGCCCGAAAAGGTCGAAGCGATGCTGATCGAGGCGGCCAACCGCACCAAGGGGATCAAGGCCAAACCTGAACCTTTCGTGTTGTGGACGGCGCTGGCCGACTACGCCATCAATTATCAGATCAACGGTTACACCACCCGCGGCAGCATCATTCCCAAAATCCGCTCGGACCTGCATCGCAATATTGTCGCCGTTTTCAATGAGAACAAAGTGCAGATCATGACGCCATCTTACATGGCTGATCCGCCAGAACCAAAAATCCCGGCCGAAGACTGGGACGGACATCTGGCACATGAAACCCACGACGAGGCCGATAAGTCGTAACCGGCGCTACACCCTGCCCCACAGATGGTGCATAAGCGGTTTCAGTGATTCACGCATTCAAGGATCTGAGACATGCACGACATCCGCGCCATTCGCGAAAACCCTGCCGCTTTCGACGCCGCTTTAGCGCGCCGTGGGGACGCGCCGGTGTCGTCAGATTTGCTCAGGCTGGACGAAAGCCGCCGCGCCAAGATTCTGGCGGCCGAAACAGCGCAAGCCGAACAGAACAAAGCGTCCAAGGAAGTTGGGGCTGCCAAAGCTCGAGGCGACGAAGCCGAATTCGAACGCCTGCGCGCGCTGGTCGCCGAGAAAAAGGCCGAAATCGCGCAAATGCAGACCGAGGCCAAGGATCTGGATGCCCTGCTGACGGATCAGTTGATCCGGATCGCTAATCTGCCCGCCGAGGATGTGCCGGATGGCGTGGATGAAAACGACAATGTCGAGATCAGCCGCTGGGGCACACCGCGTGAACTGGATTTTGCGCCCAAGGAACACTTCGAGATCGAAGCCGTTCAGCAAGGCATGGATTTCGAAACCGCGGCCAAACTCTCGGGTTCGCGATTTGTGCTGCTGTCCGGTGGCGTCGCCCGCATTCATCGCGCTTTGGCGCAGTTCATGCTGGATACGCATATCACCGAAAACGGGCTGACCGAGGTGAATGGCCCGGTTCTGGTTCTGTCCGAAATGATGCAGGGCACCGGCCAATTGCCGAAATTTGGCGAAGACAGCTATCAGACCCGCGAAGGCTGGTGGCTTATCCCGACCTCCGAAGTGTCGCTGACCAATATCGTAAACGATAGTTTGATCGAGGAAAGCTATCTGCCCCGACGCTACACCACGCATTCCCTGTGCTTCCGGTCCGAGGCCGGATCCGCGGGCAAAGACACCCGCGGGATGTTGCGGCAGCACCAGTTCGAAAAGGTCGAGATGGTGTCGATCACGCATCCGGACAAATCGGATGAAGAACAAAAGCGCATGCTGCGCTGCGCCGAGGGCATTCTGGAAAAGCTGGGCATTCCTTACCGCACTGTCATCCTGTGTACCGGTGACATGGGCTTTGGCGCCCGCCGTACCTATGATATCGAGGCCTGGTTACCCGGTCAGGACACCTATCGCGAGATCAGCTCGGTTTCGACATGCGGTGATTTTCAGGCCCGCCGCATGAACGCAAGGTTTCGCCCCGAAGGTGGCGGCAAGCCAGAATACGTCCATACGCTGAACGGTTCGGGTTTGGCCGTTGGGCGTTGCCTGATTGCCGTGCTGGAAAATGGCCAGAACGCGGACGGCACCGTGACCCTGCCCGAAGTCCTGAGTCCCTATCTGGGCGGCAAACTGACCCTGCAACTGAACGGCACACTGGCCTGAAAAACGAAACCGGCGCCACCGGGCGCCGGTTCACAATGCAAGACGGGGCGAAGAAATTTATTTCTTCGCCTTTTTCTTGTCCTTCTTGCTATCTTTCTTCTTGTCACTTTTTTTCTTGCCCTTCTCGGCGTCCTTTTTGCCCTTCTTGGCGTCTTTTTTGCCCTTCTTGGCGTCTTTTTTCTTTTCGTCCTTTTTCGATTTTTTGTCCTTCTTGGACTTTGCTTTCACCTTATCCTTGGCCTTGGAAAACGCTGCTTCCATTTCTTTGCGTTTCTTGGCGGCTTTTTCAGCTTTCGCCTTGGCCTTGGCCTTTTTCTTGGCTGCGGCTTCGGCTTTTTCGGCCGCCGCTTGTTCTTCTGCCGCTTTGCGTGCAGCTTCTTCCGCCCGTTTTTCTGCCGCTACAGCGGCCACGGTCTTGCGCGGGGCGGCTTTTCGTGTCGCCGGCTTTCGGGCGGCTGGTTTTGCGGCTGCTGGCTTCCGTGCCGCTGGCTTTCGTGCCGGCGCCTTGCGCGCGCCAGGCTTCCCGGCAGTGGGTGTTGCGGCTATTGCGGCTTTTGCGGCTTCGATCAATACGGCGGCTCGGCTCTCACCGACCCGAGGAACCTTGACAAGATCTGCGGGTGACGCCTTCGCTATCGCTTCTGCGGTCTTAAAGCCATTGGCTGCAAGGGCTTTTTCCAGCGCCTCTCCCACACCTTTTACGTCGGTCACTGCAGTCATCTAAGGGTCCTTTCTCTATCGCCCTGCCTCATCGCGTATACATTGGAAATGCATGTACGCCAGTTCAACACTTGCCTTCTCAGAGCCAATGGATCAGCTATGCGCCAACCCAGCGGTTCGGTCATTTTTCGGGAATGGCACGAGGCGTTTCGCATCCTCATCCCAAAGCTTGAGGTTCAAAGCCGCCACTGCCTCGGGGAACTTGATCCGACGAGGCGTGAATTCAGGCGGCAGGTTATAGTGGCAGGCCCGCAACCGGTACGATGGGATACGTGCGTTGTAATGATGGATGTCATGTAGCGTGATGCAGGCGACGGCAGTATCGAACCACCATCCGAAATCCAGTGCAGAAGATCCATGCAACGCTGCAGTCTGCGGGTTCAGATCAGGACGGCGATCCCAATAGGTATCTTCAAAATTGTGTTGCAGATACACGAGAAACACACCCAGCATTCCGCCCAGAAAAGAAAACACCAGCCAGACCAGAATACCGGTCATGCCCGCCACCAGGTACAACAGGCCCAAAAATACGATGATCGAGGCATTGTGCAGCAAGACGCCTTTGACACCGAAACGAACAGTGTTCTTGGGCCAGCGATAGCGAATGAAATATGTGAACAGCGCACCGACCGGCACCAGAATGAAAGGGTTTCGATACAGCCTGTAAAACAAACGTGTTTTCCAGTCCGCGTTTTTCCATTCCCGCAATGTCATCGTGTGAATTTCGCCGGTCTCACGATGCTCAAGGTTTCCGATCCCCGCGTGGTGCAGATTGTGGTTCTGCTTCATCACCTCGAACGGTGCAAAGGTGAATGGCGAAAGACCATGCCCTGCCCATTCGTTCTGCATTCGCGTTTCAAACAGCGAATGGTGCCCGCAATCATGTTGCAGCACATAAAGGCGTACCGCCGAAAAGGCGAAGACGATCCCGGCCGGGATCATGATGTACCAGCGATCCACGAATACGATCGCCAGAGACAGCGATGCGAAATACACCGCAAACGTGCCGAAATAGCTCAGTGCAGCCAATCTGTTGTCCTGAACTGCGTAGTGTCTTGTGTATTCCCTCAGATCCATCCAGTCCGCTCCCCACGATGGCCCTGTTTTAATCTGTTAAAAACCCAGGCGCGGCTTGACCGCGTGCAAGCAATGCATGTGCTGACAGATGCACACACGCGAATGCTAGCGCGCAGAACAGGGGCTGTCACGCCCTCAGAGCGAAAACGCTGAAAATTGGCGCAGTTACGCGCTGGCGTCAGGATCACCGGCACTGAAAAACGCGAGCCTCTCAAAAGAAGGAAGCGCCCGAGAAATACTGCCCTGAAGTGTCTCGAAAAGCTTCAACCGCATTCGCGTGCCCCTCTGAGTTGACGCGTGGAGGCTACCGATCAGAAAAACAAACAGTTTTTTCAGGCCTGTTGATGGACTTTATCGAGAAATTTTTTGCCATTTGCACCATTCATCTGCGTCTCGCTTGCGGGGTGCTCTTATAACGGTTTCAGCACCTCATCTTCTGCCGCCATCTTGACTGGCAATGCAGTCCTGCACGAGTTGCGCGGTCGCGGGCTGCACCTCAATTCAGGATCGCAGTTTGGTCTATGGGGAACGCAGCGGCGTGAACATCGCCTTGCGCTCTGATCCTGCCAAGGCACTGCCTGTCGAGGTCAACTCAGGTTTACAGCGCCGCATAACAACGCTGGTTCCGCCCATATCGCGCAATCAAAACAAACGACCCAATGATGAGGCGGTCAGTTTGGTTTCGAGATTTGATCTGAACTATGACAATGCCGACGCTTCCAAAGGTCTTTTCGGAGGTCGAACGCGAATTGCAACGATCTTCGCGCCAGGTTCAGCCGCGACCGAACTGGCGACGGCCATTGAACAGGGCAATGGGACGTCGGAGGGTATCGCCAATGCCGCAGAAGCGAACCGCGCATTCGTCCTTGGGAACGATTGAGTCAGTCTGCCTGTGTCATCAAAGCCCTGAGTCCGGTGCGCAGCTTACCCGCGCCCCTTCAGATGCTTGGCCAATGCGCCCGCGTTTTTCTTGCGTCGACCCTTGTAGGGGTTCTTGTCCCCCTGACCGCGCAGCGTCAGGCGGATCGGTGTTCCGGGCATGTCGAAATCCTGCCGTAAACCGTTCACCAAATAACGGGTATAGCTTTCAGGCATTTTGTCGGGATGCGAACACATCACCACAAACCCCGGAGGTCGGGTCTTGGCCTGCGTCATGTAGCGCAGTTTGATCCGGCGTCCCTGTGGGGCTGGCGGCGGGTGTTGTTCCAGCATCGCGGTCAGCCAGCGATTCAAGGCGGCAGTCGGCACCCGGCGGTTCCAGACGTCATGGGCGCGCAGGATCGCGGCGCGCAAACGCTCCAGTCCCCGGCCCGTCTTGGCGGAAACCGTGATCAGCGGCGCGCCGCGAAGTTGCGGCAGCAGACGGTCAAACGACTCCTTCAACTCGCGCAGCTTTTCCTGCTTGTTGTCTTCTATGTCCCACTTGTTGACGGCGACGACAACGGCCCGGCCTTCGCGCTCGGCCAAATCGGCAATCCGCAGATCCTGCTGTTCAAACGGGATCGCGGCGTCCAGCAACACAACGACGACCTCGGCAAATTTTACCGCGCGCAGGCCGTCGGACACGGAAAGCTTTTCCAGCTTTTCCTGTACTTTTGCTTTCTTGCGCATCCCTGCGGTGTCAAAGATCCGCATCGGCGTGCTTTGGCCGTCCGGGTCAGCCCAGTCGATTCGCAAACTGATTGCGTCACGCGTGATCCCGGCTTCTGGCCCGGTCAACAGACGGTCTTCGCCGATGATCTTGTTGATCAAGGTGGATTTGCCAGCGTTCGGACGCCCCACCACCGCAACCTGCAAGGGTTTGGCTGCAGTGATCAGCGGCGTCTCACCCTCACCGTCTTCGTCCAGTTCAATGTCGGTTTGCGGGGCTTCCTCGACCTGTTTTTCCTCTGCCGCATCCGCCAGAGGCATCAGCTGCGCATAGAGGTCCGTCATCCCTTCACCGTGTTCGCCCGACAAGCGGACCGGTTCACCCAGACCAAGGTTGTAAGCTTCCAGAACACCCGCATCCGCAGCATTGCCTTCGGCCTTGTTGGCCGCAAGGATCACGTGCTTGGACCGTTTGCGCAGGATCTCTGCGAACATTTCATCCGTAGGTGTCACACCCACGCGCGCGTCGATCATGAACAGGCAAACATCAGCCATGTCCACGGCACGTTCCGTCAGACGGCGCATCCGCCCCTGAAGGCTGTCATCCGTCGCGTCCTCAAGACCCGCCGTATCAATCACTGTAAAGCGCAGATCGCCCAGACGCCCTTCGCCTTCGCGCAGGTCACGCGTCACGCCGGGCTGGTCGTCGACAAGGGCCAGACGTTTGCCCACAAGGCGGTTGAACAGGGTGGATTTGCCCACATTCGGGCGCCCCACGATGGCGAGGGTCAGCGACATGATACTCAACTTTCAAGACTCAAGAAGCGCCCTTTAGCGCATCTTGCCGTCAACGGAAAGCGTGTAGATCCCCCTTGGAGGAAACGACATACAGCGTTTGCCCGGCGACAACCGGAGCCGTAGTTGCACCTCCGGGAACTTCGACCTGGTGAACCAGTGCCCCGTTAACCGGATTGAAGAAGCGCAGATAACCATCATTGGATGCAATCACAATACGGCCTCCGGCCAGGATCGGACCGTAATGTGCAAAGATCGGTCCACGGCGGCCTCGCTTGTCCTTGACAAAGCTTGGCAGATCCTGCGCCCAGATGACCGAGCCATCGGCCGCATTCAAGCGCACCAGCTGACTGCGGTCACTGATCAGGAAGATGCTGTTGCCTGCGGGCCAGACAGTATCAACCGCTCCTTCATCGGCGGTCCAGCGGCGTTCACCGGTGGCAGCGTCAAAGGCAACGGTCCGGCCAGAATGGTTGCCGATATAGATTGTGTTTCCGACAACCATCGGACTGCCGGTCACGTCAACGATCTGCGCAGCGGCCCGTCCCCGCCGCCCGCCTGCGACGGACGCATTCCAGCGACGGATGCCCCCACGGCGGAAGGTGGCCGCAACATCGCCGGACCCGAATGCAAACACAGCCAGGTCCGAGGCAATCACCGGTGCCGGTGCGCCCAGAACGTTGCCGACGCTGGGCGTGCCTTCGATTTGCCAGGCGATACGCCCATCCTTGGTGTTGATGGTCCACCCGGTTTCGTCCCCCGCAACTAGGTACAACAACCCGTCATTGACCATCGGAGAGCCGCTTCCGGTTGCGTCCAATCGCTTCTGCCACCGCACGGCGCCCGTTTTTGCATCCAATGCGGTCAGTCGCCCGAACCCGGAGGACACATAGAGGACGCCGTTCGAATACGCCATGCCGCCACCGGTGGCGTCTGCATCACCGTCGCTTGGCGGAACCAGATCGGTATCCCAGGCCAACTGGCCCTGCGGCGTGACCGCTGACACCGTCGCCCCCGCATCCAGCGTATAGATCAACCCGCCCGCAACCACCGGTTCGGCGGTGATACGTTGCTTGCGCGAGTCGCCCTGCCCGATCGACACAGACCAGACCCGCTGTGGCGTGCCACGCAGTGCTGCGTTCGAGGTTCGGTAAGCAGCCGTACCAGGGCTTTGCGGCCAGCTGGCATTCGCTTTTTGAGCTGGCAGGCTGATGGGCTGAGAGCCGCTTTTTTCCACTGTTTCCAGATCAGACGCCGGACGGATGTCTTCACGTTCTCCGGGCAAAATCGCTTCGGGAGGTTCACAGGCGGTCAATGCGGTCAAAGCCAGTGCCGCAACCGGCAATCCCGCGCGGGAAATTAGTCTTGTTACCATGGTGTTCCGAACTCGCCTGTCATTAAGTCTTTTGTCCCGCTTGGTCAGCCCTGTTGCGCCACCAATGGCTCGGGTTCGCCGCCCAACGCAACTATCAGCTGGGCCGCACGCTGTTGCAGATCAATACCGACCTCGGCGTCCTGACGCAGCGCCTGCAAGCGGTCCAGTGCCGCATCGACATTGCCCTCGGACACGTCGATCAGGGCCAGTTGCTCTTCGGCCAGCAGTCGAAGGGGCGCACCCGGCGCTGCCAGCGCTTCGAACTGCTGTCGACGGTCGGCGGCGGGCAAGGTGTCGTTTTGCAACAAAAGCGCCTTGAAGCTTGCGATCGCACGATAGATCTCTGGCAAATCCCCCTGCACGGCAACCGCGTTCAGACTGTTGACCGCCTCTTCGCGCGATCCCGCTTCAAGCTGAGACGCAGACAGCAGCATGTTCAGAACAGCATTCCCGCCCGGCGACTGCGCCTCGATTTCCCGCAAACCGGCTGCCCGTGCATCAGAATCGTTTTCCGACAGGGCCGCAAGAATCGAGTCACCCAGATCCTGCGCCTGGGCCGTATCGCGGGATTTGCGGTATTCATTGAATGCCGCCCCGCCAACAATCAGCGCGACCGCCGCCACACCAACCCAGCCCCAACGGCGCAGCAGCAGATACATCCGGTCACGGCGTACCTCTTCCGTGACCTCATCAATGAAACTGTCGGTGTCGCTCATTCCTGCCCCCTGGGCTGTGTGTCTTGTATAAGTGCGCCATGTCATACCCCGGCACCAACGCCAAGCCAAGGGTCCGATTTTGCGCATTTTCACCGCTTGGCTTCTCTCTTGCGAAAAAAACTAAACCGAACTATTCAGTTTAGTGTAGAAATTACACAGCCGACGCCCCATTTCATACCAAGACGGCCCGCTTTCGTTGGCACCGAATTCTAGGAGAAACACTGAATGCGTTTGATTTCTTTCATCAACGCCCTTCTGGTTATTATTGCGTTGTATTTTCTTGTTTTTGAGCGCGACTCTTTGTTTGCTTTCGCCGGGCGTGGCGAAGCGGAAGAAGCGGCGCAGACCGAAGCCGCCGAATCCGACGAGACCGATATTGATGCCGTTGGCGTAGTCGCCCTGCGTTCGCAGGCGCGCGAAATTGACAGTGCGGTTCTGCTGCGCGGACAAACCAAGGCGAACCGGCAGGTCGAGGTTCTGTCTGAAACCACATCCACGGTCATCTCGGAACCCAAGCGCAAAGGTGCCTTTGTCGAGGCCGGGGATGTTCTGTGTGAACTCGACCCCGGCACGCGCCCAGCGCAACTGGCCGAGGCGCTGGCCGGAAAACTCGAAGCCGAAAGCCGCATTCCCGAGGCTGAAGCCCGCTTGCAAGAGGCGCATGCCCGTGTGGCCGAGGCCGAAATCAATCTGACGGCTTCGCGCAAACTGGCGGAAACCGGGTTTGCTTCGGAAACCCGCCGGATTTCCAGCGAGGCTGCGATGAGCGCCGCCAAAGCAGGTGTAAAATCCGCCGAAGCCGAGCTGGAGGCGACCCGGGCCGGAATCGAAGCCGCCGCAGCGGCTGTCGAAGCCGCGCAGCGAGAGGTTGGCCGCCTGACCATCAAAGCCCCATTCAAGGGTCTGCTGGAAAGCGACACCGCCGAATTGGGCAGCCTGATGCAGCCCGGGTCCCTGTGTGCGACTGTAATTCAGCTCGATCCGATCAAACTGGTCGGGTATGTTCCGGAAACCGAGGTCAACCGTGTTCAGGTGGGGTCCGAGGCGTCGGCAACACTGGTCACCGGTCGGCAGCTTGGCGGCCGTGTCACCTTTCTTAGCCGCTCGGCGGATGAGACAACACGCACCTTCGAAGTTGAAATCACGGTTCCGAACCCGGATCTGACCATTCGCGACGGTCAGACCGCGACCATTCGCATCGCGGCAGAGGGCACCAAGGCGCACCTGCTGCCTCAATCCGCACTGACCCTGAGCAACGAAGGTCAATTGGGTGTCCGTACGGTCGGTACCGGCAATGTCGTCGATTTCATGCCCGTCCGCATTCTGCGTGACACGACAGAGGGCGTGTGGATCGACGGCCTTCCCGAAACGACGGATATTATTGTTGTCGGTCAGGAATTCGTGACACGCGGTGTAACTGTTGCGCCGACCTATCGGGAAGCATCCCAATGACCGGCGTTGTCGCATGGGCTGCTGATCGGGCCCGAATGGTATTGGCATTTATCGCCATCTCGCTCGTTATAGGCGGGTTTGCCTATGTCTCGCTTCCAAAAGAAGGCGAGCCAGATATCGAAATCCCCGCCCTGTTTGTATCAGTGCAGTTTCCCGGGATTTCCGCGGAGGATTCTGAAAACCTGCTGATCAAGCCGATGGAGACCGAACTGGCGGATCTCGACGGGCTCAAGGAAATGACCTCGACCGCTGCCGAAAACTATGCAGGGGTCGCGCTCGAATTTGACTTCGGTTGGGATAAAACCGCGATCATGGCGGATGTGCGTGACGCGATGAACACAGCTCAGGCGGACTTCCCCGAAGGCGCAGAACAGTATTCCCTGACCGAGATCAACTTTTCCGAATTCCCAATCGTCATCGTGAACCTGACCGGTTCCGTTCCCGAACGTACGATGGCCCGTGTCGCCAAGGATCTGCAGGACGATCTTGAGGCTCTGGATTCCGTTCTCGAAGCCGGCATCGCAGGCAATCGCGACGAGATGCTCGAGGTCGTGATCGACCCGCTTCGGCTCGAGGCGTACAACGTGACGGCGGACGAGCTGATCAACGTGGTGCGAAACAACAACCAGTTGATCGCGGCCGGTGAGGTTGAAACCGCACAGGGCACATTCTCGGTCAAGATTCCGTCGTCTTTCAAAACAGCACAGGATGTTTATGGCCTGCCGATCAAGGTCAATGGTGACCGGGTCGTTACATTGGGTGAGTTGGCGCAGATCAATTACACTTTTGAAGACCGTGAAGGCACGGCCCGTTTCAACGGTGAATCGACCGTTGCGCTGCAGGTGGTCAAACGCAAGGGATATAACCTGATCGACACTGTCGCGCAGGTGAAGGAAACCATTGCGCATGCAAAGACCAAGTGGCCGCCCGAGCTTCAGGCGGCGGTTGACCTGGGCACATCGAACGACCAGAGCCGCATCGTCGGCTCGATGGTCAGCCAGCTTGAAGGCTCGGTTCTGACCGCGATTGCGCTGGTGATGATCGTGGTTCTTGCCTCGCTGGGTACGCGGGCCGCCCTGCTGGTCGGTTTTGCGATCCCGACCTCGTTCCTGCTGTGTTTCGCGTTTCTGGCGGTCATGGGGGTCAGCATCTCGAACATCGTGATGTTCGGCCTCATCCTGGCGGTGGGGATGCTGGTGGATGGCGCCATCGTCGTGGTGGAATACGCCGACAAACGCATCAAGGAAGGCGTGGGCCCGATGCACGCCTATGTCGAGGCCGCCCAGCGCATGTTCTGGCCCATCGTGTCCTCGACCGCGACGACGCTGTGTGCGTTCCTGCCCATGTTGTTCTGGCCCGGTATTCCCGGTGAATTCATGGGAATGCTGCCGGTCACGCTGATCTTCGTTCTGTCGGCGTCGCTGATCGTGGCGCTGATCTATCTGCCGGTCATGGGCGGTGTGTCCGGTAGGCTGAGCCGCCTCTTCGACCGGTCCTCGACCTGGTTGCGGGCCCGCACGCCATGGTGGGTACGGGTGTTGATGGTGCCGCCGTCGCTGTACATGATCTTTCTGGGCGCGATGCAGGTTCTGAACCCAAACTACCTGCTGCCCGGTGGCTCGATCGCTGGCGCACTGTTGTTCCTGTTCGGGGCGTTTGCCGGGTCCGTAACCCTGAGCGCGGCGAAAATTGAACGCGGCGAAGAGGACCATGTTCACACTGCAGACGAACACACTCCGTTTGGCCATGTGATCCGGTTCCTGGTCGGCAACCCGATCATGCCTATTGTCTCTCTGTTGGTCGTTTTCTCTGCGGTGTATTTCGTGACATTCGTCTGGTTCCCCCAGGAATCCCGTGGCGTTGAATTCTTCGTGGAAAGCGAACCTGAACAGGCCACCGCATATGTGCGTGCCCGCGGGAACCTGTCCTTGGCGGAAAAAGACGCGATGGTTCTTCAGGCCGAAGAGATCATCGGATCTCATCCCGCGGTCATAAATGTCTTTGCCTTTGCCGGCGAAGGTGGCCTGAACCAGAATAACGGTGGCGCTCAGGCGCCGGCCGATACAGTGGGCCGGGTTCAGTTCGAAATCATCCCGTGGGAAGATCGTCCCAACATCTCGGAATCCGCTCTGTGGGGCCTGTTCGAGCGGCACTTCGTGGCGCCCGAATATGACGGCGACTTCGTGATTGATGAACTGAATGCCCAACTTGCAACGATCCCCGGTATCATCGTCGAGATTCTGCCCTTGGAGCAAGGCCCTGCTTCAGCCAAACCTGTGCATCTGCGCATCAAGGGTGACGGGTGGGAAGACCTGACCTCGGCAGCGATCACCGCCCGCGAGGTTTTCGACACCACGCCGGGCCTGATCAAGACCGAAGACACCCTGCCCCTGCCCGGCATCGACTGGCAGATTGACGTGGATGTCGCCAAGGCCGGTCGGTTCGGAGCCGACGTGGCAACCGTCGGCGCCATGGTCCAGTTGGTCACGCGCGGCATATTGCTGGGCGAGATGCGCCCGGACAGCAATGACGAAGAGATCGAAATTCGCGTTCGCCTGCCCGAAGAAGACCGCGTTTTGTCGACACTGGATACACTCAAGGTTCGTACCCCGGACGGTTTGGTGCCGTTGTCGAACTTCGTAACGCGCAAACCCGTGGCCAAGCTGGCCGAAATCAACCGCGTCGACCAGCAGCGATACTACGACGTCAAAGCGGATGTCGAACCGGGGCTGAGCAAGGTCGTGACCGAAGGCCCCGATGGAAAACAGGTGCGGCTGGCCGTCATGCGTGAAGTGACGGAAGGCTACACACCGAACGGCACCGTTCTGAATGGTACGGGTGGAAAGTCATATGAACTGGTGCAACTGACCGGCGCAGAAAGTGTCGACCAGCTGCGCAGCGCAATCGAAGACGGGGACGCTCAGTTTGCGCTGATCAACCCGAACGAGCGTATTGCGGTGCTGACGGAGTGGCTGGAAACCGGCCCGTTTGCCAACGCGATCAGCTGGGAATGGACCGGTGATCAGGAAGAACAGGAAGAATCCGGCGCCTTCCTGGTGAACGCGTTCATGGGCGCCCTGGGGCTGATGTTCGTGATCCTGCTGGCGCAGTTCAACTCGTTCTACAATTCGGTGCTCGTGCTGCTGGCAGTGGTTCTGTCCACCACCGGGGTTCTGATCGGCATGATCGTGATGGAACAGCCCTTCTCGATCATCATGACCGGGACCGGCATCGTGGCCCTGGCCGGTATCGTGGTGAACAACAATATCGTTCTGATCGACACCTATCAGGAATACAGCAGCTATATGCCGAGGATCGAGGCGATCATCCGCACTGCGGAGTCCCGTATCCGCCCTGTGCTGCTGACCACGCTGACAACGATGGCCGGTCTGACGCCGATGATGTTCGGCCTATCGCTGGACTTCATCAATGGCGGCTATTCCATCGACAGCCCCACCGCACTGTGGTGGAAACAGCTGGCCACGGCGGTGGTGTTTGGCCTGGGCATTGCAACTGTCCTGACGCTGATCGTGACGCCATCGCTTCTGGCCTTGCGGGTCTGGGTGACAACCTATGCGATTTGGCTCAGCCGAGTTCTGGCCCGTGTAACGGCAGGCCGGTCCAGCCAGATCGCGCAGGACATGGCGATAGGGCGCTCTGCCCGGCAGATGCAGGCCACTGAAATTGTGTGGGAGGACGACTCGCGTTTTGAAGGATCAGAACAGGACAGTCGATCAGATCAGTCTGGTCGCCCCTCTGGCCCGCCGCTGAAAGCTGCTGAATAAAGGAAGAGGACCGGTTTTCCCGGTCCTTTTTCATTTGGCCATCATCACAACCGGGACCACGTCTGATGCGCGCAAATCGCATGTTCGCATCCTTTGACCAGCAGCTTGTCCCCCTGCAACGTCATCTGTGGCACCGCATCCACGTTGATCAGCGGGACCCAGAATTCGCCGCCGCCGTATTTTCCACCGCCTTCACCGACCACGTCCCAGAACAGTTTTTTGCCGATATTCGGTGTTTGGACTTCCTTGCCTGAAGCGTCATAGGCCGAAAGGATCCGACCGCAGAACTTATCTCCACACGCCGTGATTTTGATGTGCGAAATCAGGTTCTTGCGATCAGGTTCAGTCTTCCAGACACCCACGATGGGATCGGCCGCCACAATGACGGGCAGACAAATCGCGATCACAATAGACGATAGTCGTGATTTCAGTCGCTTCATCATGACAGGCACCCTCCTGGTTTGGTGTATTCTACCCTGTTTCGCTCCAAGTTTGGAACTTCAGGCCGCCTCCCCGTCCGATTGCTGCCGGTTCCACAATTGGGCATACCGCCCCGACCGCGCCAGCAACTCGTCATGCGTGCCCTGTTCGATAACCTCGCCCGCTTCCAGAACCACGATCCGGTCCGCTTCGGCAATGGTGCTGAGGCGATGGGCAATGGTGATAACCGTACGACCCTCTCCTGCGCGCGCCAGCGCATCCTTGATGTCCTGCTCGGTATCGGTGTCCAGGGCCGAGGTCGCCTCGTCCAGCAACAGGATCGGCGGGTTCTTGAGCAAAGTCCGCGCGATGCCGACTCTTTGTTTTTCACCACCTGACAGTTTGAGCCCCCGTTCACCGACCATAGTGTCGTAGCCTTCGGGCAGCGAGGTGATGAAATCGTGAATTTGCGCAGCTCGGGCGGCGGCCTCGACCTCCTCCGGGGTGGCGTCGTCACGGCCATAGGCAATGTTGTACCGGATGCTGTCGTTGAACAGTACTGTGTCCTGCGGCACAACGCCGATGGCCGCGTGCAGGCTGGACTGCGTCACATCCCGCACATCCTGCCCGTCGATCTTCAAGGCTCCTTTGGTCACATCGTAGAACCGGAACAGCAGCCGCCCGATGGTTGATTTGCCAGACCCGGTTGCCCCCACGATGGCCACGGTCTGCCCGGCAGGAACGGTCAACGAAACACCTTTGAGGATCTCCCTCTCAGGGTCATAGCCGAAATGCACGTCGTCCAGCGTGACTTCGCCGCCATTCACCTTGAGGTTGGGCGCACAGGGTTTGTCGGTGACTTCGGCGGGCTGTTCAAGCAGATCGAACATCTGACCCATATCGACCAACGACTGCCGGATTTCCCGATAGACCGTCCCCAGAAAGTTCAGCGGTACGGTGATCTGGATCATGTAAGCGTTGACCATGACGAAATCGCCCACTGTCAGGTTCCCGCTCTGAACCCCGAAGGCAGCCAAAACCATCACACCGATCAAACCACAGGTGATCAGGAATGACTGGCCAAAATTCAGAAATGCCAGCGAATAAGCCGTTTTCAGCGCCGCCCCAGCGTAGGCTTTCATCGACACATCATATCGTTCAGCTTCGCGGGCTTCGGCATTGAAATACTTGACGGTTTCGAAATTCAGCAGACTGTCGATGGCGCGCTGATTGGCTTCGGTGTCCTGATCGTTCATCTCGCGCCGAAGCTTCACCCGCCATTCGGTCACGGCAAATGTAAACCAGATATACAGACCGATTGTGACGGCGACGACCACCAGATACCAGACATCGAACAGCCACATCAGGATGATCGCCACCAGCAGCAGTTCCAGGATCAGCGGCCCGATCGAGAACAGCAGAAAGCGCAACAGGAACTCGACGCCCTTGACACCCCGTTCGATGATGCGGCTCAGCCCTCCGGTACGGCGGGACACGTGGTAACGCATCGAGAGGTTGTGAATATGCTGAAAGGTCTCGAGCGCCAACGCCCGCAAAGCCCTTTGCCCCACGGGCGCAAAGGCCGCGTCCCGCAGTTGTTGGAAACCCACGGTCAGCATCCGGGCCACGCCATAGGCAACCGTCAGCCCGACCGCGCCCAGCGCCACCGGCGGCACGCCCTCACCTGCCAGGGCGTCAACGGCACCTTTGTAAAGGATTGGCGTATAGACCGCGATCAGCTTGGCCAGAACCAGCATGACCATGGCAATCACCACGCGGCGCTTTACCCATGGCTCATCCTGTGGCCAAAGATAGGGTGCCACTTTGCGGATCGTGCGCCAGCCCGAGCTTCGTTCGTCGCGCGGCACCGTATCGTCCGGGGTCATAGTAGGTGTTCGTCTCATCACGTACCTTAACTGCGGTCAGAGATTGACCCCGGCCCGCTTGGGCCAAAGGCGATGCTTATTCAGGTATGGTGAAGACCTGCCCCGGATAGATCAGATCCGGATCGCGGATCAGGTCGCGATTGGCCTCGAACAACCGTACATACAGGACCCCGTCGCCAAACCGGTCGCGCGAGATGGCCCACAGCGTGTCGCCCCGTTGAACAGTAACCGAACGGATGGCAGGTGCTTCGCCCTGCGCGTTGGCCTGGCTGGCCGCGACGGCGGCATCCAGTACTTCAACCGGCTCTCGCTTGAACGGCGTTTCGACCCGGCTCAGCACTGTCCCGTCCGTATTCACCGCGTCCACGCGCAGCGTGTAGACACCCGGATCAATCCCCTCCAGATCGCTGCGCCAGGATCCATCCTCTTTCGGGTCGAGATCGGCGATCAGACGATTGTTCAGGTACAGTCGAACGGCTGCACCGTCCTGCACACGTCCTGTCAACTGAACATTGCCGGTATCAGAATATCCGATTGTATCCAGTGCGATCTGATCGGGGGGCGTATCACGCACCACAGGCGGCTGCACCAGTTCAACCCCTTCTTCGCCGGACCGCAGCACCGCAATCTGCTGATCCGGTTCGGGTGTCTGTGTCGGCAAGTCGGCGGTTTGCGTTTCCTCGGCCTCCGGCACCGTGGTTTCGGTTCCGGTCACGTCAGTTTCTGGCGCTTGAACTTCGGTCGCCGTTTCGGGCTCAACATCTTCATCGGCTGTCGCGATCGTGGCGTCTTCGGCATCGGCCGGCCCGTCCGGATCGGATGCCGGCGATTCTTCAGTTACAGGCGCTTCTTCGACCGGCTTTGGCAAAGCCGCAATCAGATAGTCGTCGGACTGTGTGATCCGTTCGCCATCCTTGCTTTGCAGGACCAACCCCTGAGCCGCGTCGCTGAACGGGATCGAAACGAATTCGGCAAACTGGCCGCTGCCGTCCACGGTAAAGCTGTGCAGGGGTTCGCCGTTCAGCAGCACCTCGATCCGGCTGCCGGGTTCGGCATCGCCGGACAACAGCGCCGTGCCATCTGGCTCAACAAATATCTGATCCAGCGCCGGAGGGGCCGCTGGCTGGGGCGCGGTATCATCCGTCTTGGCAACGGCAGTATCTGCGTCAGAGGCGTCGGCCGTTTCACTTGTGTCCTCGGCCGGCTCGGTCGTGGGCCCTTCATCCGCAGGAGCCGCCTGTTCAGCCACTTCCGGTTTCGAAACCTGCGCATCCTGCCCTACAGGTTCCGGGGCTACGGCAGAGGCGGTTTCCTGCGGAGTGCTCGGCTCGGGCGTTTTGGTGAAGACGCCGGACAGATACAATCCACCCGCGCCCAATATCGCAACAAGACCCGCAATCACCCCCCAGATGAAATTGCCCGAGCTTCCGTTTCCCGATTTGGCGTCCATTATTTTCCTTTCACTCCGACGGGCAAAAGCTTTGCGTTGAAAAGCTTTCCGACGGACAGTTGAGCCAATCTATCAATCCCGCTATCACGGGTCAAAACCCCTGACACAACCCCGGAGCCCCTCTTTGATGTCTCAGAAATCAGTCTGTGTGTACTGCGGGTCACGCAATGGAGCCGAGAAGGCTTATTCTGAAACTGCACGGCAGTTCGGCAGCCTGCTGGCGCAGGAAGGCTGGCGGCTGGTCTACGGAGCCGGAGATGTCGGTTTGATGGGTGAAGTGGCCCGCGCCGCGCAGAATGCCGGTGGTGAAACTTTCGGCGTCATTCCGGTGCATCTGGTCAAGCGCGAGGTCGGAAAAACGGATCTGACCCATTTCGTGATCACCGAGACAATGCACGAGCGCAAGAAGGTCATGATCATGAACGCCGACGCCGTCGTGGTTTTGCCAGGCGGTCCGGGGTCGCTGGACGAGCTGTTCGAAGCGCTGACATGGCGCCAGCTTGGCCTGCATGACAAGCCAATCGTCGTGGTCAATGTGAACGGCTATTGGGACGCGTTGCACACATTGTTGGATCAGGTGATCGGGCAAGGCTTTGCCGACACGTCTTTGGCGGATTTCATCACCTGGGTCGAAGACGCCGATACTGCCATGATCGCCCTGCGGGACAAGCTGACCTGAGGATGGGAAACCGTGCGGGCGGTTGAACCGCCCGCCGTATTGATCAGGCCAGTCTGGCTTTGGGTTGCAGACTGTGGCGCACCACCTGTTCGACCTTGTGCAAAGGATGATTGGTCAGGGTCTTGTTGACCTCGGCCACGACCTTTCCCAGCACCTCGCTGTGCAACCGACGCCGCAACAGGCCCAGAACATGAGGGCTGGCCACCAGAACCAGCCTGTCATAGGCGCCTTTCAGCCCCTTGCGATTCAACAGGTTCGCCAGATCCTGCACGAAAAGAGATTTTGCGTGCGCCTTCCACGTGGGTTCTTCAATTGCCGATTTCTGTTTTGGTCCGCCGTCGTTGCGACGACCTGCGCGGTCCGTCGGTTTTCCGGTCGGGCCGTCTTGTTCTTCGACAGCGACGACGACAAGGTTGGGATCGTCGGCGTCGGTGATATTCTCCATCACCAGCGCTTTCTCTCCATCTGCAACAATAACCCAAGTTCCCTGTGTAAGTGCGACCATTGCGATCTCCTGATTAGGTTGTGTTCTGGGTATCCCTCGACCTGCCGGACATGCGGGGTTGTTCACGCACGAACAGTGCGCAGCCCGATCATTGTTTGACGTGATATGCAGTTTTCTCCCTCTACCCTACAGAGATGTGTTCTGGAAAACAGCAAACAAGATACCGTCATGCGGAAAGGGCGCGTATCGGCGGGTTTTCACCGGCTGGTCATCAACCCTTTAGGCGGACATCTCGACAACCGTGATTTCGGGCGTCACGCCCAGACGAACCGGCAGGATCGAACAGCCGATACCGCCCGAAACGACCAGATCGCGCCCATTTTCGCGTACATGGCCATAGGCATAGCGATTGCCGAATTTCGATGGCACCACAGGCGACCAGCCGAACAGGCGCACCTGGCCACCATGTGTGTGCCCTGAAAGCGTCAAGGCCACCCGCCCGGGCACAGTGGGAAACACATCGGGCTCATGCGCCATCATCACAACCGGAGCGTCATCGGTGATCTGCGCCAGAGTACCTTCCAGATCGTCCAATCCTTGCGGCTTGCCGTTGCGCCAGATCGCCAGCTGATCCTCGAGCCCGGCCAGCCAGATGCCCTGAGTTTCGAGTTTGATCGCGGCATTGGACAACACCGAAATGCCGTTCTGTTCCAGAATTTCGGCATAGCGATTGGGCCCGGACCCGCGCCGCTGTGCCGACCTGTCATCCCACCAGTCGTGATTGCCCAGAACGGCAAAGACACCATTCTTCGCCTCAAGCCCAGCAAGCACAGGGGCCAGGTCCTGCATCTTGACCGTGTCCGAGACACCTTTGTGGCTTGCAAAGAAATCACCCAACAGCAGGATCACGTCCGGAGCCAGCGCATTGGTTCTGCGGACCACCTGCTTTACGCGGTTCAGGCCGACATAGGGCTCGCCCACATGCATATCGGACAGTACGGCGATTCTGAGCGGCGGCGCTGTCCAGTCGTCCCGCTGAATGCGCCATTTGCGCACGCGCAACCGAACCGCGGGTTCAATGATGAACCCGTAGGCGGCCGTGACAAGGCCTGCCAGCGTCACCGCCAGCAGGCCCTTTATAAACCGACGTCGGTTCAATACGTTACATCCGCGATGCGACGTTTTCCCAGTTCACCAGATTGTCGAGGAAGTTCGACAGGTAGGCCGGGCGCTTGTTGCGGAAATCGATGTAGTAGGAGTGCTCCCAAACATCGCAACCCAGCAGCGCGGTTTGACCAAAGCACAGTGGGTTCACGCCATTCTCGGTCTTGGTGACGGCCAGCGAGCCATCGGCGTTCTTGACCAGCCAGGCCCAACCCGAACCGAACTGACCCGCACCGGCGGCACTGAACTGCGACTTGAATTCATCTACTGAACCGAAGTTCTCGACCAGAGCCTTTTCCAGCTCGCCCGGCATGGCGCTGTCGCCCGGCCCCATCATTTCCCAGAACTGGTTGTGGTTCCACAACTGGCTGATATTGTTGAAGATACCGTTTTGTGCCACGGCGTTTGCGTCGTAAGTACCAACGATGATCTCTTCCAGCGACTTGCCGTCCCATTCGGTGCCGGCGATCAGCTTGTTGCCGTTGTCGACATAGGCCTTGTGGTGCAGATCGTGGTGATATTCCAACGTTTCCGCGGACATACCCTTGGCTGCCAGCGCGTCATGTGCATAAGGAAGATCAGGAAGTTCAAAAGCCATGTCGGCCCCCTGTTTAAATGTAAGTTGCGGTTCCCAAGGTTAAATGCTTTGGCAACCGCCGCAGGTCAAGGGGCGTGGCAAGAAAACCCGGAGGCAGGCGATGCTGACACAGGCGCGCAAGATGTTCTATCGCGCCCGCGGATATTATGCGGGCAATCTGAACGGCGAGCCGTTTCGTCTGGACCCGTACCATTCGAAATTCTGGCGCAAAGCCACTGCGGGCGCTTGGGAACCTGAAACATTTGCAGTTCTTGACCGGTTCCTGTCCCCTCAAAGCGACTATCTGGACATCGGCGCGTGGATTGGCCCGACGGTGCTGTACGGTGCGCGAAGGGCACGGCATGTCTGGTGTTTTGAGCCTGACCCGACCGCGTTTCGGCATCTGGCATGGAATCTTGATCTGAACGACGTTCAGAACGTTTCGGCATTCGGGGTCGCCCTGTCAGATCGATTTGGTGTGGCACGCATGGCCTCTGTGCGCGGTGAACCCGGGGATTCTACCAGTTCGCTTCTGCACGACGGGGCGCATGGGTCTGACGCGCTGACGATCGCCTGGGACCAATTCGAAAAAACAAACGACCTGTCTCGGGTTTCGCTGGTCAAAATGGACATCGAGGGCGCGGAATTCATTGTTGCCCCCACTTTGTCCGCGTGGCTGAAGGAACGCTGCCCCGCCCTTCTTCTGTCCCTTCACGCACCTCTGCTTCCGGAAGACCAGAGGCACGAACGTGTCAGTGCGCTGATGGATGAACTGGGTTATTACGCAAAGCTGTCGGATGACAAGGCGCAGCCTCTAAAGGTTTCGGACTTGCTGACCGAAGACGGCCTGAGCCGTTTTCACACCGTTCTCTTGCATGGGTAGAACGTCTGGCGTTTTTTTCTTCGTTCACGTGAGGTCCCGCTTGCGGCATTGAGGTGTATCAGTTTGAGTGCACTTACAAAGAATCATACCCAAGTGGATAAAATGAAAAGACTTTTACCGATCGCAGTCGCCGCATTTCTTGCACAAACCGCTGCGGCAGAAACGGTTACCTATCATTGCAAGATGACCAAACAGGACGCCCATGGCTGGATTGCGCCAGAGTATGCGTTCCGGATCGACCCCGCCGCATCTTCGGCGATGGCCGCAACGTCGTATCAGGATTGGGCCAAGGCAAAATTCAAAGACCGCGGCGCCAAGGGATATCGTATTATCTGGAACCTCGATCAAAAAATGGTTGCCGGCGGCAATGTCCGCGTTCGATATCAGGCGAACCTGAAAACAACCGACAATACGGTCGCCGTCCGCATGGCATTCGTTCAGGGAAATTTCGCGAACAAACCTTTCGGAGTCGGGACCTGTTCGACAGTCAAGTAAGAAAAAGCCCCGGATGAACCGGGGCTTTTTTGTTCAGTAGACCCCGACTTCACTGCCGGGCTGTGCTGCCACCTTGAGCAGTTTGAACACGTAATCCGCAGCGGAACGGAAGCAGACCACGCGGAAGGTCTGTTCATCATCCATCCAGAAAGCACCGGCCACCTGCGCCAGACGCGTGCGGCGGATCTGGCCGGGCAGGAATGCATCCGCCGACAGATCGACAGGTGCGACCTTGCCCAGTACCTCTCTTGCGCTGGCACCAGAGACGCTGAAGACGGCGCGGGCATCCGAGACATTGACCGCCAAAGCATGGGTCCCACTCAGGGCACCGACCATGTCGGCCAGTTTGGCTTCGACCTCGGCATAAGGCACCAGAACCAGCAACTCGTCTGTCGACATCCAAGCCACGCCGGTATCGCCAGTCACAAGCACCTGGCGCTGACCCGGCACTTTCTGACCGGTTGCATCCTTGACGGCCTTGGCCAGCACCTTGTCGGACAGGTCGCCGCGCAGGGTTATCATGCCTTGCAGGCCGCATTCCTGGACCTTGGCGATGCCGTCATAGCTGGCGTGGTTCAATGCGCTGATGGGTTCAGACATTCTGCTTCTCCCCGTCCTTGTCATAAAAGATCGGGTCCACGATCTTGGCTTTGTAGGTTTTGCCGTCCGTGCCCGGGAACTCGACGATCTCGCCCATGCGGTCGGGGCCGTGCTTGATCAGCCCCATGGCGATGCCTTTGCCCAGATTGGCCGAGTAATATGTCGACGTCACACGGCCGATCATGTTGCGCTGACCGTTGGCATTGACGCCCTCGCCCACCGCGTAAGCACCATCCGGCAGAACCGATCCGTCCACAGTCTCGAGACCGACCAGCTTCCAGCGCTCGGGATCCGCCATGTGGCTGCGGGAATGAGCGCGTTTGCCCAGATAATCCTCTTTCTTCTTGGACAGCGCCCAGTGCAGCCCCAGATCCTGCGGGATCACGGTGCCGTCGGTCTCGTCCCCGATCATGATAAAGCCCTTCTCGGCCCGCAGGATGTGCAGACATTCGGTTCCATACGGCATCACGCCGAACTCTTTGCCTGCCTCCATCAAGGCATCCCAGAACGCCTGACCCTGGCTGGCGGGAACAGCGATTTCATAAGACAGCTCGCCCGAGAACGAAATGCGGTAGGCCCGGCAATCGAAGCCTCCGATCTTGCCATCGCGCCATTCCATGAAGGGCAGCGCCTCTTTGCTGACATCCATGCCGCCCAGCTTTTCAAGCACCTTGCGGGCGTTTGGGCCGACTACGGCGACCTGCGCGTATTGCTCGGTCACGTTGGCGACATAGACTTTCCAGTCCCACCATTCGGTCTGAAGCCATTCTTCCATGTGACCATGGATACGCTCGGCCCCGCCGGTGGTGGTGTGGCACAGCCATGTGTCCTCGTCGATGCGGGCGACAACGCCGTCGTCGATCAGGAAGCCGTTTTCCGAACACATCAGGCCATAGCGGCATTTTCCGACCTTCAGCGTGGACATCATGTTGGTGTACATCATGTCCAGGAACTTGCCGGCATCCGGGCCTTTGACGATCAGTTTGCCCAGCGTCGAGGCATCCAGCAGGCCAAGGTTCTCGCGGGTGTTCTTGACCTCTCGATTGACCGCGTCATGCACGGATTCACCGGGGCGGACATAGGCATAGGCCCGGCGCCAGTGACCGACCGGCTCCCAGTCGGCGCCGTTCTTGTCGTGCCAGTTGTGCATCGGTGTCCTACGGATCGGCTGAAAGACCTCACCCCGGGCCTCACCGCCGATCGCACCCATCGAGATAGGTGTATAGGGCGGGCGGAAGGTGGTTGTGCCAACCTTGGGAATCTCGGATTCCAGCGCATCAGCAAGGATCGCCAATCCGTTGATGTTGCTCAATTTACCCTGATCTGTCGCCATGCCCAGCGTTGTATAGCGCTTGGTGTGTTCGACGCTTTCATACCCTTCGCGCGCAGCCAGTTGGACGTCAGAAACCTTGACGTCGTTCTGGAAGTCCAGCCAGGATTTCATGCGCAATTGGACTTCTGCATTTGCCGGCATCAGCCAGACTGCTTCCATCGGCGCTTCGGCGGTTGTTTCCCCTGCGGGCGCCTTGGTGTTCTTGGGCTTGAAGCCAGCCGCCTTGGCGGCCGCCTTACCGGCCGCATGGGCGTCTGTCAGAACATCTTGCAACGCCAGAGGACCGTTGGACGCGCCAGCAGCAACAACGAACCCTTTGCCGTCGGCCCCAAGCGGCGGACGCTGAGGATCCGGCCGGAAATGCGCGTTCGCCTCATCCCAGATCAGCTTGCCCCCGCAATGGGACCACATGTGCACGACCGGAGACCAGCCGCCGGACATGGCGACTGCATCCGCCTCAACCTCTTCACGCGCGCCACCAACGCCTTCCTGGTTGCAGATGGCGACTTTCTTGACGCGCTTGCCGCCCTTGACCTTGGCAATGGCCTTGCCCGGATCAACGCGGATACCCAACTGGCGAGCTTCCTCTGCCAAAGGTCCGGCCGTTGCGCGTGCGTCAACAATGCGCAAAACATCCACACCTGCCTGTTTCAGGATAATCGCGGTGCGGTAAGCGTCATCATTGTTGGTGGCGACGATGACCCGATCGCCCGGAGTAACCCCCCAGTTCACAACATAGTCGCGCATGGCCGATGCCAGCATCACACCTGGAACATCGTTGCCAGCAAAGGACAATGGTCTTTCAATTGCACCCGTTGCAGTTACAATTTGCTTGGCGCGAATACGCCACAAACGGTGGCGCGGGCCCTGCACGCCCGGCGTGTGGTCCGTCAGGCGCTCGTATCCCAACACATAACCATGGTCGTAAACACCCGCTCCCATGCAGCGCGTGCGCATGATGACGTTGTCCATTGTTTCGAGTTCGGAAACCAATTGTTCCACGAACTTATCCACAGGCTCTCCATCCACGGTGCCGCCGTCAACCGGAGCGCGACCGCCCCAATGCGCGGTCTGCTCGATCAGCAGGACCTTGGCACCGGATTGTGCCGCCGCCTTGGCCGCCTGCAAACCAGCCACACCGCCGCCGATCACCAGAACATCGGTAAAGGCGTAGAAGTGCTCATAAGTGTCGGCATCCCGGTTGTCTTTGTCAGGCGCCTTGCCCAACCCCGCCGACTGCCGGATGAACGGTTCGTAGACGTGTTTCCAGAAAGGTTTGGGGTGGATGAACGTCTTGTAGTAGAAGCCGGCCGGCAGAAACCGGGCAAAGGCCGTGTTCACCGCACCGATGTCATATTCAAGACTTGGCCAATGGTTCTGTGAAATCGCGGTCAAGCCGTTGAACACCTCGGTCGTCGTGGCACGCTGGTTCGGCTCGAACCGGTTGCCCTGCCCCAGGCCGACAAGCGCGTTTGGCTCTTCCGCGCCGCTGGCGACAACGCCGCGGGGACGGTGGTATTTGAACGACCGGCCAACCATCATCTGGTCATTGGCCAGCAGAGCCGAGGCAAGCGTATCCCCCTCATATGCCTGCATCGAGGTTCCGTTGAATGTGAATGTGACCTTTTTCGACCGGTCAATCAGCCGGCCTTGTTTTGCGAGACGGGTGCTCATTGTGCGGGCCTTTCGCATGTGGAGGCGTCAAAGCCTCCGGCGGGAGTATTTTTGAAAAGATGAAGCATCAAGAGAACTCTCTCCACGTCCAGCCGGGTCGTTTGGCAGTGATGGCATCCTTGATGTCTTGCGGCGGCTCGGTGACCTGCGCAGAATAGGTGCCGAACACTTCGAGTGTCTGCGTGCAGCGCGCGGCGTGGAACCACTTGCCGCAGCCATTGGCGTGCCGCCAGCGCTCGAAATGAACACCTTTCGGGTTTTCACGCATGAACAGATAGTCGTGGAATTCATCATCGGACGAGCCCGGACCGAAACGCTTCAGATGCGCTTCGCCGCCGGCGGCCAGTTCGGTTTCTTCGGCGTCTACGCCGCAATAAGGGCAATTCAGGATTAGCATGTTGTCATCCTTTTGGCGGTCAGTCGGCGCGGGGGCCGACCTGAATTCTGTTTTCTGGCACCTTCGGGAATCCCCCTAGTGCGCCACCCCGGCGGCGACGCTTTCGTCGATGAAGCGGCCTTCCTTGAAGCGGTCCATCGAGAAGGCTTCGGTCAGCGGTGAATGGCCTGTCGCCATCAGCTGCGCCATCCCCCAGCCGGAACCCGGAATCGCCTTGAAACCACCTGTGCCCCAGCCTCCATTAATAAAGCAGCCCTGCAACGGTGTTTTCGACAGGATGGGCGAGCGGTCACCTGTCATGTCCACGATCCCGCCCCACTGGCGCAGCATCTTCAGGCGCGAAATCATCGGGAAGGTTTCGACCAGCGCCCGCACTGTTTCCTCGATATGATGGAAAGACCCGCGCTGAGTGAAGTTGTTGAACCCGTCGGTGCCCCCGCCGATCACCATTTCGCCCTTGTCGGATTGCGACATGTAGCCGTGCACGGTGTTGGCCATCACGACAACATCCATGCAGGGTTTGATGGGCTCGGACACCAGCGCCTGCAAAGCAACGGCTTCCAGCGGCAGGCGGAAGCCCGCCATCTCGGCCAACTGACCCGAATGGCCCGCGACGACGATGCCCAGCTTGTCACAATCGATGGCACCCTTGGTGGTATCGACCCCGACAACGCGACCGTTTTCCGAGCGCACACCGGTGACTTCGCATTGCTGGATGATATCCATCCCCATCGCCGAACAGGCACGCGCATAGCCCCACGCCACCGCATCATGGCGCGCAGTGCCCCCGCGTTCCTGCCAAAGGCCGCCCAGAACCGGATACCGGGGGCCGTCCAGATTGATGATTGGCACCAGTTGCTTGACGCGCTCGGGGCCGATCCATTCCGTCTTAACCCCTTGCAGCGCGTTGGCATGGGCCGTGCGCTGGTAGCCGCGGATCTCGTGCTGGGTCTGCGCCAGCATGATGACACCGCGCGGGCTGAACATGATGTTGTAGTTCAGTTCCTGGCTCAGGTCCTCGTAAAGGCTGCGCGCTTTCTCGTAGATCGCAGCAGATGGGTCTTGCAGATAGTTCGAACGGATAATCGTCGTGTTGCGACCAGTATTGCCGCCGCCCAGCCAGCCTTTTTCGATAACCGCGACATTCTGGATGCCATAGTTCTTGCCAAGGTAATACGCGGTCGCCAGACCATGACCGCCAGCACCAACGATGATGACGTCATAGCGCTTCTTGGGTTCGGGTGAGCGCCAGGCGCGCTCCCATCCGGTGTGATAGCGCAGAGCTTCCCGCGCCACAGCAAAGGCTGAATAGTGTTTCATGTGCGAATCCATCCGGTTCGGTGATTGGGCGCAGATATGCCGTGTGACGGCATTCTAACCCTGCCGTGCAACGCCGCAATATCGCACTATTGCGACATGTCGCTCATTCGCGGCCATTTGTCCCTTTTGTCGGACGCCTCACAGGTCTAAGTCAGGGCAGCATCCTCGGAGGGACCATGACGTTCTGGGTTCTGATTTTTCTTGTCGCGCTGCTGATCGCAGCTTTTCTCTGCTTTACCCTGCTGCGCAAACGCCGTGGGGATGAACCCGCGGCGGCATACGACCTGCGGGTTTATCGCGAACAGTTGGCCGGTGTGGACCGGGATCTGGCGCGCGGGGTCATTGGCGAGGCCGACGCTGAACGGGTGCGTACGGAAATTTCCCGTCGCATTCTGGCCGCAGATGATCAAATGAAGAAAGAGGGTGCCGGCGCCGGGCCATCTCGTGCGGTCTCGGTGTTGTCGATCCTGGCAATTTCGTTGCTTCTGATCGGCGGAGCATTGGCGATGTATCATCGCACCGGGGCCGTGGGTTTGCCTGACATGCCGCTGACCGCACGGCTTGAACTGGCCAAGGAAGTGCGCGCCAACCGGCCATCCCAAAGCGCCGCGGAAGAACTGGCGACCCCGCCTCGACCTGCGCAGCTGGAAGAAAGCTATGCCAACCTGCTGAAGCAGTTGCGCGAAACCGTTGCAAGCCGGCCGGATGATTTGCAGGGTCAGATGTTGCTGGCGCAGCACGAGACGAATGCGGGCAACTTCAAGGATGGGTACACCGCGCAGCAAAAGGTGATCGAGCTGTCCGGCGACAGCGCCACGGCTGATACCTATGCAGACCTGGCTGAAATGATGATTCTGGCAGCAGGGGGGTATGTCTCACCCGAAGCGGAACAGGCGCTGATCGAAGCGCTGAACCGTGACCCCCGTCACGGCCCGGCGCGCTATTATTGGGGGCAGATGCTGGCACAGATCGGGCGGCCGGACCTTGCCTATCGCATGTGGGTCGAAACGTTGCAGGATTCCCCCGCGGGTGCGCCCTGGGCCGAAGCAATTCGGGCTCAGATCGACGAACTCGCCTTTCGGGCCGGCGTTTTCAATGCACCGGATCTGAGCACAGCACCCGGCCCCAGCCAGGAAGACATGGCCGCCGCCGCAGAGCTGAGCCCCGAAGAACGGCAGCAGATGATTCAGGGTATGGTGGACCAGCTGTCTGATCGGCTGGCGACAGAAGGCGGATCCCCCGAGGAATGGGCCCGCCTGATCGCGGCCTTGGGCGTTCTTGGCCAGGGCCAGCGCGCCATCGATATCCGCGATGAGGCCATGGAAGTCTTTGCCGGCAATTCAGAGGCGTTGCAGATCATCGATGCGGCGGCCCTTCAAGCCGGGATCGCTCAATGATCCATGACGCTTTCGAAGAATTTGCAGCCGCGCTGCAACCGATGAGTGCCCTGATGGGGCTGGATCTTGGAGAAAAGACAATCGGCGTCGCCGTGTCCGACCGCATGCGCGGTGTCGCCAGCCCGCTGGAAACGGTACGGCGCAAGAAATTCACGCTCGATTCCGCGCGCCTGATCGAAATTGTGACCGATCGCGAGATCGGGGGCATCTTGCTGGGCCTGCCCAAGAACATGGATGGCAGCGAAGGGCCAAGATGCCAGTCAACGCGGGCATTTGCGCGCAATTTGTCCCGCCTGACCGAATTGCCCATCGGATTTTGGGACGAGCGGCTCAGCACGGTTGCGGCAGAAAAAGCACTACTTGAGGCGGATACGACACGAAAACGTCGCGGACAGGTTATTGATCACGTTGCGGCCAGCTATATCTTGCAAGGGGCGCTGGACAGGCTGCGCTTTTTGTAACGGGTCGGAGACCAGTGATGACGAATATGGTTTGGAAAAGGAATGAGGTCGAAAGCCCTTGTGTCCAGATCTGTGTCGTTCACCCGACTGAACGTATCTGTACCGGCTGCTATCGCACGATTGACGAAATCACCCGCTGGTCCAAGATGGACAGCAGCGAACGCGCCGAAATCATGGAAGAACTGCCAACCAGAAAGCCGCGCCTCAGCAAACGTCGTGGCGGGCGTGCAGCGCGCATAAACGGTTCCTGAAGTCAGCCAGTCTGCTTTGGGGACGTATCCCTGTGGTCATTGGATTCATCGCGGGCCGACCTGTTTGTGTCTTGCCCGCGCAGCTCTGACTCGAACAGAGCTGCGATTTCGGATCTGCTTGTTTTTGCAGTCCCGTATTTTTTCGCTGCACGTCGGACATGCTTCGTGCTGGTCTTGTCCGCCTTGAATGCTGGCGTTTTGCGTACCGCAAATCTTTCCATCAATAACCTGAGTGTCATCGCAAACTTCCGGCTTCCAATAACTGTGCCGCCGCGGGCCGAGTTCGAGCTCCTTAAAGGGGCCAGCTCATGAACGCATCTGTTCAACGTGAGTGGAGGCCCGCAGCGACACGGCGTAGGTAAGGACATTTCCGGTCAAATTTAGGGGGAAAACACAGGGTTTTTGGTCCGTGTTGACCTTAAGGTCAGAAATTCCACGGAAAAACCCACCAGTTCCCTTACGTCACAATTCTTGACCGGCACGGGATCAAGACCGGTTTCAAGACATGTGGCGCGTGTCGTTCCGCGAAAAAAGCCAATCAGATTTGGTCAATTCGCGATCAAAGGTGCTTTGTTCTGACCAGAGAACAAAGCACGCAAGCCGCCTGTTGGCAGCAAGATCACAAGATGCAGGTTGGCGCGCAGAGCAGGGCCTTACCCGGCAGCCAGCCAGGCTTTGGCGTTTTCGATTTCCTCGGACGGAAAGAACTGAGTCCGTGTGCCCAATACATGACTGGCGACACGTTGTGCCATGTGCTGCCAGCTTTTATCCCCGACGATCGCCGCGCGATCCAGTTGTCCGATGTGGCGACTGGCCAGACGAAAATGCGCTGCAAGAGCGGACAACCCCTGCCAGCCGTCAAATTCCCGCAGGTCGATCAGCAACCGAAACCCGGACCGGTCATGCAACAAAGCGTCCAGGTCGCGTTCGGCCTGCTTGTACTCCTCTGGGTCCAGTACTCCCAAAAGGCTGATCTGCACACATGGGCCCTCAAGATCTGTCACGTGAACGGATCCCAGCGACTCGCGCATCCAGCGCCGGGCGGCTTCAAGCTCGGCCAGTTCAAAGACCTGAACGGGGCATGGCAGGATCGGGGCGGCCAATCGGATGCTGGTTTGCACCCAGCCCTGATCGGCAACAACCGCGATCCGGTCAAACCCCCGCCAGTGGCTGAGCCCCAGCTTGGTGTCGGACCAAGCCGCGCCCAAATCATACCCCTTGAACTCTGGCTGCACGATGGCCAAAAGCCGAACGGAATCGTGTTCGGTCAGCGCTGCTTCGATTGCAGGAACCAGGACATCGGCATAGTCGGCGCTGGTGACTTGCCCCGACAACTCCACTTCTATCAACGCACCATCAGAATTCGTATGGACCGTAATCATCGGTCAAAACCTCCAAAGCCAAACAATGACAGGAGGTTAAGTGGATTCGATCCATTCCGCCACACCCCCGGAGCATTCCGGGCGGAAATAGGCGATCATCCGTCCATCCGGCCCAGCGCTTGCCGTTTCCGCCCAAGGGGCAACCCCGTGCAGGCAGTGGCGGTGCAGCACGTAAGCCTCGCCTGGCTTGGCCGGCAGTTCGATTCGCGGGCAGGTTTCGAAAACCTCGCGACGGGCGGATCGGTAGATATCCGTAACATCGACTTCATGCAGACGCTCTTGTGGCGTCCCCGCAAGGGCGCGCCTGAACGCCGCGCCCAGGATATGATGGCTGCCTTCCCACAACACCATGGGCGACGCATTCGGGCTGGCCTCGGTCAGCGGTATGCCCAAAATCCAGGCGTGCGGTTCATCTACCCGGCGGCGACGATCCGGCCCCATCGGGCGCAAACCGTCCACATGGGCCGCGTCCCGATTTCTGCGATACCGCGCGGCGGCCTCGTTTTCCCCCCGACGTGGGCGTGGATACCCAGAATGCATGACCGAGACTTGGCCTTTGTGAAGCGGCAACTGCCCGTAACGCCCTGCAATGAATGACATGGCGGTTCCGGCCAAAGGACCCGATTGGCCAACCCTGCCCTGCGCGTCATTGGGCAACGCGTCAACACCGATGAACCACGTTCCGTCACAATCCAGCCAGTCAGCATGGGCCGGGTCCGTTACCGCGGCCCGTGCGGCAGGCAGCGCATGGCCTACCCAGGCCGCAAGCACTGGATCATACGGGAATTTCACCCAGCCCCTGGCGCCAAAATCCTTCACAAACCCACCGCTTTGCGCAGCATATTTAGCGCCACCAGCGTAAGGAACACAGCGAAAACGCGCTTCAAAGGTTTCGGATCCATCGCATGGGCAAGCTTCACCCCCCAGGGCGCGGTGATCATCGTCATTGCCACGACGATTCCGAAGGCCACCAGATTGACCGCCCCAATGGTCAGCAGAGGCCGGTGTTCCGGTGCGATATCCAGAAACAAAAACCCGATGACCGAGGGCACGGCGATGATCACACCAAACCCGGCGGCGGTTGCGACGGCGCGGTGGATCGGCGTGTTGTAGAGGCTCATCAGCGGCACACCAAAACTGCCGCCGCCGATTCCCATCAGAACAGAAAGAAACCCGACCGCGGGGGATAGGATGGCCCGCTTTACCCCACCGGGCATAACATCACCCAGCCGCCATTCCGAACGACCCAGCCCCAGATAGGCCCCGATCACCATTCCCAATATGCCGAACAGCGCCTGCAAAGCTTCGGTCCGCAGGGCCGAGGCAACAAGAACTCCGATGATCGCACCGACGACGATCCCCGGCCCCCAACTTCGCAGGATATCCCAATCCACCGCACCCTTTTTGTTGTGCGCAAGAACGGATCGGACCGATGTCACGATGATCGTGGCCAGCGACGTGGCCAGACACAGTTGCATCAACTGCGGGCCGCCATAGCCAAGAGTTTGAAACGCATAGAAAAAGGCGGGCACCAAGACGATTCCACCGCCGACCCCCAGCAATCCGGCAAGCACGCCGGCCAGCGCTCCGATCGCAAGCAAAAGGCCCAGCATCTGGGCCAGCAACATCGTCTCGGGCATCGTTCCCCCTGCTGCTTAAACTTCTGCCATGGGCGCCACATGATCCAGCGCCCGCAGCATCACTTCGGGTCCGGCCCCATCCCGCACAGCCCCTTCAGACAAGGCGCGCCGCCATGCGCGGGCTCCGGGACGACCTGCGAAAAGGCCCAACATATGACGCGTGATCTGGTGCAAACGCCCGCCATTGGCAAGGTGCCGTTCCACATAAGGCACCATATGTTGAACGATCGCGAACGGATCACGCGTCGTTCCGGTACCAAAGATGCGTCGGTCAGCATCCGACAGGACATCGCCCGGCTGATGGTACGCAGCCCGGCCGATCATCACCCCATCCAGACCTGCTTCCAGTTGTGCGGCTGCCTCGTCCAGCGTGTTGATGCCGCCATTGATCGATATGTGAAGATCCGAAAACTCAACCTTCATCCGATGCACAAGGTCATAGTCCAAAGGCGGGATATCCCGGTTTTCCTTGGGGCTCAGCCCTTGCAGCCATGCCTTGCGGGCATGGATTGTCACCCTTTGACAACCTGCCGCGCTGATGTGCTCAAGAAACGCGGGCAATACATCTTCGGGCTCCTGGTCATCGACTCCTATGCGGCATTTCACGGTGACATCCACATTCACCGCCTCGCGCATGGCAGTCACGCAGTCGGCAACGCGGGCCGGGTCTTTCATCAAGACCGCGCCGAAAGTGCCGGATTGCACCCGATCCGACGGGCAGCCGCAGTTCAGATTGATCTCATCATACCCGGCCTCAGCCCCCAGTCTCGCGGCCTGCGCCAATTCTTCCGGGTCAGAGCCGCCGAGTTGCAAAGCAACCGGGTGTTCCTCGGGAGAGTAGTCCAACAGATGCAACGCCCCGCCCCGCACGAGCGCCGGCGCCGTCACCATTTCGGTATACAGCAATGTTTCCGCGCTGAGCAGCCGATGGAAATAGCGGCAGTGTCGGTCTGTCCAGTCCATCATGGGCGCCACGCTTAAACGCGCTGCTTTTTGTGCGTTATTTTTCAAAGCGTTAACTCCATTCATCTCTAAACTTCGCGAAGCACGATTTCCCCTGATTTCACCGTATTTCCGGGGGTTTTCGGAGGTTCTCGATTCGAGCGTGCTACGGTGTAGCACATCCAAAGCATACAAACAGCGGCCCAAATGCAGCTGATTTCTGGCCCGGGCGCCGCCGGTTCCATCTTCTGTGTTTCCCTCGGAATTCGGCTATCAAACCCCGGAATCTTTTTCGTGTGACCGAACCGAATTCCCTATCATCGAAAGCAAGATGGGACGAATTCCATGACCACTATCAACAAAAGCACGACGGATGTGCTCGCAGCGATTACTGCCCAGAACCTCTTCCACCGCTCCCCTTCTCAAGCAACCGCTGTGACTGCTGCCGGGGTTGCAGAAAGCACCATGCCGGTTTCTTCGGCCGAGCAGAAAGAAAAGAAACCTCGCAAGGAGATCCTAGGGAAAAAATTCGAGGAACAGAACATCACTCGGTTTGAAGGCAAGAATGGAAAGTGCTCTTACCGGGTACAAATCCGAAAGCGTGTGGATGGCAAACAGCACAGCCTCACGAAAACCTTCAAGCACCTGCCAAACGCAAAAAAGTGGCAAAACAACCAACTCCGAGAAATCGAAGCAAACGGGTTTCCAATTCAAATCGTAACGGAGACAACAATCTCAGATGTCATCGAGGACCGTTTGAAGCGAGGGAAAACCCTCGGCCGATCGGCTCTTCAAGTTCTGACCTTTATCAAAGCCGACGAGTTCGGAAAGACAAAGGTCTCAACGCTGACGCAGCAACAGTTATATGACTATGCAGACCTGTTGTCGGCTGGTGAAAGAATGCCACAGACAGTCGCGAACTACATGACTCACCTGGCGAGAACGCTCTCCTGGTCCAAGGACCGGGGTGCTTTGATCCCCATCGAAGTGGTCAACCTCGCCATGCGAACTCTTTGGGAGGATGAAGTCCTGGCTCGATCGGAAGAGCGAGATCGCCGACCGGAACTCTGTGAGCTAAACAAAATTCTGACTGCAATCTCGGAAAAAACCCGGCAGAAGATCCCGGTCGCAATCCTGGTCGTCTTTGCGATTTATTCCGCGCGTCGTCTGAGTGAAATCTGCAATCTGAGGTGGGATGATCTGCGCGAAAATAGTGGCAGAATCCTCGTGCGCGATATGAAACACCCCAGGCAAAAGAAGGGAAACAACGTTTGGTGTACGCTACCGTGCCAAGCGTTGGAGATCATTTTGGCGATGCCCAGGACGTCAGAGTTCATCTTCCCTTACAATCCGCGCTCGGTTGGGACAGCGTACCGTCGCCACCGGGACAAGGTCGGAGTCGTCGACCTGCGCTTCCATGACCTTCGGCACGAAGCAATCAGTCGGCTTTTCGAGATGGGTAAGTCTGCCTCGTTCGTCAGAAAGATCTCAGGTCACAAGAATGGTGGATGCCTTTACCGCTACGAACACGTCGAAGAAGAAGGTGACAAATTCGCCAACTGGGACTGGCATCAGCTGATCCTGGAGAAATGCAAGGCACTTCAGGGCTCAATTCCTGCCGATTTTGTTGTGGTTCGCACGTGATCCATGCTGAAACGTTAGGCATTGATCCCGGTCTTATTAAACAGCTTTTGGAAGACATCGAGGCTTCGGATGTTTCAGAGAAGATGAAACCGATGCTGCGTTATGTCGAGAAGCTCAACACCTTGCCAAACAAACTCGTTCAGGCCGATGTCGATGCCGTTCTTGAACAGGGGTGGGTTGAGGAAGCGCTGTTCGAAGCAATTGAGGTAACCGGGCTTTTTAACATGATGAACCGCATCGTCGAAGGCGGCGGCGTCACCTTTGACTATGGTGGGCGTACTCAGGGTCACACCTTGCAGAAAGCTGGCCCAGACGCGGCTAAGGACTCCTACTTGGTTTTCTTAGAGATGATAAAGCAGCAAGCCTCTGCGTAGAGTCAGGTGGTGCCTGACGACAAAACTCATACTTTCCTGTCACAGACAATTACCACCGTTTTGCGCCGCGTCCATTCTTCGAAAACGGACTTAGGCACAAGTGCAGCGTATTGGCGCTTCGTCCCGCTCCAGTCACGTATTCGAAAGACAGCGAACAGCGACACCTTACCTAAGTTTTGCTAGGCAGGCAGGATCTCTCTGTTGTCCTCCACCGCATCAATGCTTGTATTGTGGGTACTCGAAGTCCATATACATAAAGCTTACGTTTTTCTTTTTCGACCTGCTGTCTCCTCAATTCGGCGTTCAGTCTTTCGATTTAGACCGACCACGCCGGGTCGCCGCATTGATGCGGGCGACACGCAATTGGAGACTTCCACCATGGCAAATGGCACAGTAAAATGGTTCAACTCGACCAAAGGTTTTGGCTTTATCGAGCCTGAAGACGGCAAGCGCGATGTGTTCGTGCATGTATCCGCTCTTGAACGTTCCGGCATCAGCGAATTGAAGGACGGCCAAAAGGTTACTTTTGACGTCGAAGCTGGTCGTGACGGACGCGACAGCGCTTCCAACCTGGCACTCGCATAGCCTGCTACGGGCATCCTTTTGGGGTGCCCGGTTGCTCAGAGGGTTCCCAAGAGCCGTTGGAGAACAAGTCAGTTGCAACAGCAGGAATTGACCCGGGCGCTCGTTCAATACCGCGCACCCGATACGAAGCGTAGTGTTTTTGAACTGACAATTACTGTTATCCCTTTTTTCGCGCTATGGGGCGCAGCGTGGTTTGCGCTTTCCCTTGGTGTCTGGGTCGCTATTCCACTGGCAACCCTTAACGCTGCATTTCTGGTGCGTCTCTTCATCATCATGCATGATTGTGGTCACGGATCATTTTTTAAAAACCGTACCGTTTGCAATTGGACAGGCCGGGTCTTGGGTGTTCTCGCCCTCACACCTTTTGACATCTGGCGGCAAAGCCACGCGACTCACCACGCCTCAACCGGCAACCTTGATCGGCGCGGGATGGGCGATATCCCTACGTTAACTGTAGAGGAATATCTGAAGCGAAAGTGGGTCGGGCGTGCCGCTTACAGGTTAATCCGGAACCCCTTCTTCCTGTTCTGTATCGTACCGGTCTACACGTTCTTTCTTCAAAATCGTTTGCCTTTTGGGTTCATGCGGTCAGGCTGGCTGTATTGGGCAAGTGCTATGGGAACAAACGCCGCGATTGCGGTGGTCCTGGCTCTGATATTTTGGACCGGGGGCCTGGATGTATTGGTTTATGTTTTCCTGCCAACCATGATCGTCGCCGCCTCGATTGGTATTTGGCTTTTCTACATTCAGCACCAGTTTGAACATACATCCTGGGAGCGGGAAGAAGGGTGGAATCTTCAGAACGCCGCATTCTATGGAAGTTCTCACTATGCCCTGCCCGGCATCCTGCGCTGGTTCTCTGCCAATATTGGTGTGCACCATGTTCACCACCTTGCCAGTCGCATACCGTTCTATCGGCTAAACGAGGTTTTGCGCGACCATTCTGCGTTAGAAAACTGCCAGCGTATTACTCTATATGAGAGCTTTCATTGTGCACGATTGCATCTTTGGGATGAAAAAAGTCAACGTCTGCTGACATTTTCCGAGGCTTTGTCGAACGCCAATTCCAAAAGGTATCTAGTGTAGCCTGGCGCGTACCAGATAGGCTTCGACCGTTTCGCCGCCCAAGGCGCGAATGGCCTCTAATCGGTGAAGGCCTTCAATCAGCACGAACCTCTTATTGTCCGAGCGTATCTGGATCGGGGTCTTCTGGCCGTTCTTCAGGATATCTTCGGCCAGCGTCAGAACTTTTTGTTGATCAAGCGTTTTCGCCCGTTTCACAGGAACATAGATCAGGTCGAGCGGATATGGTCTTTTCTCCAACATTAGCTACGTGAGCAACCTTTCGTGCATTTGTTCCGGTTCAGAGCTCGCTTCAAAAGCGGGGGCTGGAACGTACGTCATAGAACCGAACGAACAGCGTCGCGCAGTTCCTGATGCATAATCCAAGTTGCTGGCTCATCGTCACTTTCGATGTGAGAAAATGCCAGGACCTGAGCGGCGCCATCATTCTGCACCGATCCGGCTTCGGGTAGGTCCAGTTCCAGATATTCTGCGATCAATAGTCCGATTTTCTTGAAAACCTTGATGGAGGCCTCGCGCGATTTGTAACCAGCTGCCTGAGACAAGTGACCAATAGTCAGACCTTCCTTGCCTGCGATTGTGAGTGCTTTGAGCAATGTGACCTGCGCGGGGGTGAGCCTGATCTGGCGCAATGCCTCGGCATATTCTCTTTCACTGGGAACTAGGGTGCCGGAGTTTCCTTCCAAACGGCGTTGACCGCTACGCTTCCTGTCTCGTTCTTCGAGAATTTCTTTTAAGGCTTCAATGGCCAATACTGGTGTTTCTCCAACTGCATCGGCAATCATTGCCTGCGTTTTAGCCGGCGGCTTGGGAAATGCCCGTGCAACACTATTGCCGCTCAGAACGCCAGCCTTAATCAAGTACTTTCCAAATTCTTCCTCAATCACTCCTGATACGTCAGCGTTCCGCGACTTACGAACACTGCGGTCCTGAAACGCTCTTTGTTCCAAACCATGAGCTGACATCTTTGAACCGGGAAGGGTTACTTGAGGGGCATTTTTACGCATCAGAGAAACACCACTACAATTATCGCTGCAACGCACACTGCTGACGCAATAGATATCTTAATCCCATAGGACCGGCGACGCGCCTTTTCGGCTTTGAGACTTTTACCCAGGTTTTCGTCAATCGAGTTATGGTTCACGGCGTAGTCCTTCCGGATTTGTCAGGCGGCTTTGGTTTCCACCAACTTATTGTCGCGCCACATTTTCGGTGCACTTGTCGTTCTGTCTCGTGAACGGCCGATTACACTCCCAACCATCACCTCTTCGATTCAAATGCGCGTTTGAAGGGACAAGGATCGCAACGCACCTGTCCCGGTTTGCGCGAAAACCACGCTCGCATTTCCATCCGGAATAAGTTTCAGGTGCAAGATATGCATGCTGTGGAACAGCCACAGGCTCACAGCCGCTCTCCGCTGCCCTGTAACCTCTGAGGCATACCCAACCATCCGAGCTTCCTCTGTCGCTCAGACGACCGTTTTCTGGGACCTCTATTGCAACACAATCCTGGTTCTCCTTTCGAAATCCCCAGTTGCAGTGTATTTCCTGCACGCCAAACCGAGTTTCGACGTACCCATTTTGGGGCGAAATCACTTCTTCACACTCTTCTCCGGCACGCTGGAACAACCGATTGCACGCCCACTGATCTCCGGTTGATGCAAGATAGGCATTTTCAGGAACTCTTATTTCCTCACAGAGTTCTCCGACAATCTGAAAACCGTGATTGCATTCCCAGCCGCTGCCATAGGCGCTACCCGTCAAAAATGCGTTTTCTGGTAAGTCTGTTCTTTGGCAGGATCCGTTCTCGTTTTCGAAACCTTCGTCACAAACAGACCCATCGGCATTGCCCGCGACCTGGGCAGGAAGCTGCGTTCCTGAGAGAAACACCAAAAGTGTCGGGATCACACAAAGAATGCAGCGCGTAAACACGATGAAAGACTGATCGAAACGGAGCGTAAGACCTGATCTATCGAGCATCAAGCACGCTGTTTATGAGCCATGTGCTGTTCATTCGGCGCCTTCTTTCATGGGTCACGCGATGACTGGAGCATGTCATGTGACGGTTGCGAATGCTTGCGAGGAACGAGCTCATAGCGAAAACCCCAGCGAAACCCGTTCCTATGCTGGGGCACATGCTACAGTTAGTCTGAAGGCCATTGGATTTGCGAAGCCGGCAGCATCGCGGCATCGAGTAATTTTTACCAATACACTCTTGTGGTTCTTAGCCAGCATAGAGTCAAGGCCGCACCGTCGTCACGAAGCCTTTGCTGCGGAGATATCTCATTCTAGAGACTGGTGTTTGACCAGGAGGCTTAGAGAATAATTGAGAGACAAAATTCAGCGTGACATCACCTTTGAAACGTGGCCGTTGACGAACTAACAGGGACCGAGCTCTGCTAAGGGCTGGCAGAAGCTCGAAGCTATTAATACGCCACCAATAGGTGACCGCTTACATATTGTGTCTCAATCCCAATCCGAACCGATCAACCAGTCTTTGGCTGTGCTTCCAGACAGCGGCAATAGCAACCGCTATCTGGCATCGTTTGTGAATTGCCTACTGCAATTGCAGGTTTTCGGCGGAGGTCTTGCCGCGCATCCGGTCTTCTTTCAGATCGAAGCCGACCTTTGCGCCTTCTTTCAGGCTATCGAGGCCAGAGCGCTGAACGGCACTGATGTGTACGAACGCGTCGCCGCTGCCGTTATCCAACTCGATGAAGCCGTAGCCTTTGGTTTCGTTGAACCATTTTACTGTTCCGGTAGTCATGAGATTATCCTTTCAATGACATTTGCGCCTACCAGGATTGGCCAGGCTGCTTGCTGCGCTCATGCAGCAGGTTGGGTGAACTCACCAATATTGGAGAGCATTCGCATAAGACCGTCTTGCGCCTGAGCCGGATCGATCTTGTGTTGTTTGTATCCGTTCTGCTTGCGTGCTACGTGGTCTACCGCTCGCAGTTTGGCTGAAAATTCCGCTTTGGTAGTACGGGGCTGCAGCTTCTCATCGCGGCCTTGCTCTGCAGGCACGTCTTGCGCTTCTGAGCCGCTTGGCAGCCTGTTGCCGATCAGCTTTTCGATATCCCGCAGGAGGGACATCTCTTCGCGATCACACAGTGAAATTGCGGTGCCGGTTCTGCCTGCGCGAGCGGTCCTGCCGATGCGATGCACGTAGGATTCCGGCACATTCGGAAGCTCATAATTCACCACATGAGACACATCGTCGATGTCGATGCCCCGTGCCGCAATATCGGTGGCCACAAGGACGGTAGTTGCGCCTGATCGGAAACCTGCCATGGCACGTTCGCGCTGAGGCTGGCTTTTGTTCCCGTGAATGGATGCGGAGTTGATCCCGGCGGCAAACAAATACTTGCAGACGTTGTCGGCACCGCGTTTGGTGCGTGTAAACACGACCGCACGATGCACGTCCTTGTCCGACAGAATATCTGCCAGAACACGGCGTTTGTCCTGCTTGGCCACATGCCGGACGCTCTGCGCGATCCGTTCAATCGGCGTTGAAACAGCCGCCACCTGAACCTCTGCCGGATCGTTCAGGAAGTCATCGGCAAGCTTTCTGATCTGCCCCGGCATTGTTGCCGAAAGCAGTGCCGTCAGGCGTTTCTCGGGCAGTTTTGCCATGATCTTGCGAATGCTGGGCAGAAAGCCCAGATCCAGCATCTGATCAGCCTCATCCACCACAATGGCTTTGGTCGCGGACAGATCGATGACGCCTGTGTCAAGGTGGTCGAGCAAGCGTCCTGGTGTTGCCACCACGATGTCTATGCCGGCACTGAGGGCCTTGATCTGCCCTCCTGGACGCACGCCTCCGACGACCAAGGTCGTGGAAATGCGGCTGAACTGGCTGTAAGCGCGGATGTTGTCCACGATCTGCGCCGCAAGCTCGCGCGTGGGCGTCAGGATCAATGCGTTGCAGTGTTTTGGAGCGGGTTTCGATATTTCACATTCAATCCGATGCAACAGGGGCAATACAAATGAGGCGGTTTTTCCTGTGCCGGTCTGGGCAATGCCGATCACGTCGCGCTTAGATTGCAGCAGCGGAATGACCTTGGCCTGAATGGGCGTAGGGGTCGAATATCCTTGAGCCTTGATGGCCTTCAGGATGGGCTCGGCAAGGCCGAGGGTGTCAAATGTCGTCAAAAGCGTTTGGTCTCGTGCCATAAACGCGGTTCACCGCTATCGGCACTTGGTCTCTCTAATCTACTGGGAAGCTCGTATGAAATAGCCGCCGTCGTTTCGTTGCTCTCAAGGAGCTATTCAAGACAACGATCTGGGGATCACGGGCGAGAATACTTTGCCGCTGATTTGGTCATCCACACGCGGCGTTGCGCTTCCCCTACAGGGCAAAGGTTAAGAAAGCAACAACTCATTTGAGAGCAAATATTTGCCCAAGGTTGGGTTTGCCCGCGTCTTGCGCGTCCATGAACCATGCGGCGAAAGCGCGGTTTTGGGTAGGTTTATCATGTGCGGTTTGAATGTCCGCAAAGCGGGTGCAACTGCAGCATCAAGATCAAGATAGCGGGTTGGATGTCGGCTCTGGGCCGGAATTCCCCTGACGTATCCCCGTGCCATGAGAGACCGAAGTCAGATGTAGTCACGAGGACGCTGGAAAACCCTTGTTCTCTTCTCGAATTCCGATTGAACGTTGAAGAAGTAAAATCAGGCGCGACTTGCGGTATCAGGTTTTTTCTCCTGGACTTCTTCATGAACCCCGAAGAAACACTCGCCCCCGCAGTGAGGCGAAAGACGCCGGCCCTCGGCTGTGCAGCCAGAGCGTTTCAACAAGGTACTTCATTCTCAGAGTTCCCACCAAAGAAGAGGCCCGGCGTTCTCCTCTACGTTCGCTTGCCGAAAAACCGAGAATGCTGCATCATCAATCGAGTGAAGCACGGCTTCAACATCAGGTAGGGCCTGTCGCTACATATGTGCTACGCGCCAAAGTCACCCCCAATAAACACATATAAAACAATACGCTACGCTCAGTCGCACAAATCCATCATGGGTGCCACGCTTAAACGCGCAGCTTGTGTTGCCTTGCCTGTCACAGCAACGCCTCCGTCCTGCTATGCTTCGAAGTCCGATGGCCTGTCAGCGGCCTTGCCCATCCGAATCAAGTCGAAAAGCCCTAACACATTCCTCTGACGACGTCCCGACGGCGACCATTATCAGTGAGTTGCTTCCGATCAGACGCCATATCGACTCATCACCATCTGGACACTGCTTTCGATCGTTTCCGTCATCTCGGCTTCGCTGAGCACCCCACCCGTAAACAGCAGCGGCCAGAAGGCGCGCGCCTTGATCAGGCCAATGAATTCGCGCCCGGCCCGTTCCGGATCATCGATCCGAAGCTGCCCATCCTCGGCCGCATCTTTGAGCATGGCAATGAACGTCGCCGTCTTGTCCAGCTTGCCCTGCGCTTCCGCCGCAAGCGTCGGGTTGCGCAAGGTTTCGCTGATCACCATCCGGGCCATTGCGATAACATCGGGCCGCATCAGAATGCGCCCTTCGGCCCAGGCCAGTTCAGTCAGTTGCGTACGAATATCGCGACCTTTTTCATATCGAATCTCCAGCACTTCAGCAAAGCGGCTGGACAATTCGACCACGATGGAGCGGAACAGGTTTTCTTTACTTTCAAAGTACTTGTACAACGTACGCTTGGACACTTCGGCCTTTGCTGAAATGCGATCCATACTGGCCGCGGCAAAGCCCTTTTCCTGGAACTCGGCCACGGCAGCTTCGATGATCTGTGCGCGCTTGGACGCATTCTGTGCGCTGCATTCGTTCATGTCAGAGCTATAGACCTATTGACGTGCCCCGGTCAAACACTAGGTAAACGCAGGAGTTTACAAGGGCGAAATAATATGCCATGAGTAAACCCGAGAGTTTACCAGTTGCGGAAACCAGCACCAACAGGAGACCCCCTCATCATGGCTCTTAAATTGAACCTGAACGGCACGACCCACGAGGTTGATGCCGAACCCGGAACGCCTCTTCTCTGGGTGATCCGAGACGAACTGAAACTGACCGGCACAAAATTTGGCTGCGGCGTGGCATCCTGCGGGGCCTGCACAGTGCACGTGAATGGTGAGCCCGTCCGTTCCTGTCAGACATTCATTGAAGACGTCGAAGACGCCGAAGTCACGACCATCGAAGCTGTCGGTGACGACAAGATCGGTGCTGCCGTACAACAGGCCTGGGTTGAACTGGATGTCGTCCAGTGCGGCTATTGCCAGTCGGGTCAGGTGATGTCGGCTGTCGGGCTGCTGTCCGAGAACCCGAAACCGTCGGCTCAGGAGATTGACGAATACATGTCCGGCAATGCCTGCCGCTGCGCCACCTATCAACGCATCCGCGCCGGCATCCAGCGCGCGTCTGAAATTCTGGAGGCCTGATCCATGACCATCAACACCTCTCGCCGTGGGTTTCTGAAAAGCGCCGCCGCTGCCGGTGCCATCCTGCTGGTCGGTACCCGTCCGGACGGAGCACTGGCCGCGGCGTCGTCCGAGACCGCCCAGTTCAACCCGTTCGTGAAAATCGATGCGGATGGCACCGTGACCGCCATCGTCAAACACTTTGAAAAAGGTCAGGGGCCTGCAACCGGGCTGCCGACGCTGATTGCCGAAGAAATCGGCCTGACCATGGACCAGATCGAATACGAGTTCGCCCCCTCGGATCCGAATGTCTACAACAACCTGCTGTTCGGCCCATTCCAGGGCACCGGCGGTTCGACCGCGATGGCGAATTCGTGGCTGCAATACCGTCAGGCCGGTGCTGCAGCGCGCGAAATGCTGATCAACGCCGCCGCGCAAAGCTGGGGCGTGGATGCATCCGGCATCACCATCGAAGACGGCATCGTCAAGGCAGGCGACAAGTCGGCTCCGATCGCTGAATTCGTGTCCGCTGCGTCGCAACTGGACGCTCCGGCAGAGCCACGCCTGAAGGACCCGTCCGAATTCCGTCTGATCGGAAATGAAACGGTGCGCCGCAAGGATACGGCAATCAAAAGCAACGGCCAGGCGATGTTTGCCATGGACGTTCACCTACCCAACCAGATGATCGCCATGATCAAACGCCCCGAAGCGAAGGGCGGCATCGCGCTGGGCTTTGATGACAGCGCATCGAAAGAGGTCAAAGGCTATATCAGCGCCGCGGTTCTGCCCAATCAGGCGGGCGTCGCGGTGTATGCCGAGAACACCTGGGCCGCGATTCAGGCACGCGATGCGCTTGAGGTCGAGTGGGACATGTCCGGCGCGGAAACCCGCAACTCGGACCAGATCAAGGCCGAGATCATGGCCGCGCTGGAGGCTGAGCCCACGTATAACGTCAACAAGGCGGATTTTGCCGCTGTGGCAGCCGCCATCGACGGCGCGGACAAGGTCGTCGAAAATACGTTCTACTTCCCACTGCTGGCCCATGCCCCGATGGAACCGTTGAACTGCACCATCGAGCAGACCGCAGACGGAGACATCGTTCTGCATGACGGGGCACAAATGCCGACGGGACCTCATATGGCCTACCAGCAGATCTTTGGCCTGCCCGCCGAGAAGATCCACATCAAAACCATGCTAGCAGGCGGGTCGTTCGGGCGCCGCGCCACCCCGGATGCGGATTATCAGGTCGAGGCCGCCCTGGCCTTTGTCATCACTGACCGCTCGCGCCCGGTGAAACTGGTCTGGACGCGCGAAGACGACATTCGCAGCGGGTATTACCGACCCGCCTTTGGCCACAAGGTTCGTGTGGGTCTGGACGCCGAAGGCAACATCGTCGGGTGGCAGCACCAGATTGCCGGCCAATCCGTGATCAAGGGCACCCCGTTCGAGGCTGTTCTGGTTCATGACGGCATCGACCACAGCTCGGTCGAAGGCGTTTCGGACAGCCCCTACAACATCCCCGGCATGGCGGTGGGTCTGACCGACACGCCAAAGGCGACGACGGTTCTGTGGTGGCGCTCGGTCGGGCACACCCACACCGCCTATACGATGGAAACCATGATGGATCTGGTGGCCGAGGTCGCCGGTCGTGATCCGGTGGAGTTCCGACTGGCCCATCTGTCCGACAGCAGCAACCCGGACCAGCAGCGCAAGGCAGCTGTTTTGAAGCTGGCGGCCGAAAAGGCGAACTGGGGCAATGCGCCAGAAGGCCGGTCGCAGGGGATTGCCGTTCACAAGTCCTTTGGGTCTTACGCGGCTGAAGTGGTCGAAATCTCGGGCGATCCGGAAAGTGGCATCAGGATTGAAAAGGTCACCTGTGCCGTGGATTGCGGTATCGCCGTGAACCCCGATATCGTGCGGGCCCAGATGGAAGGCGGCATCGGCTATGGCATTGGCCATGTGATGCGTGACCAGATCACCCTGACAAGCGGGGCCGTTGATCAATACAACTTCCCGGATTACGAACCGCTGCGCATCGGGGATATTGCTGCAATCGACGTGCACATCGTGCCATCGGCCGAAGCGCCGACCGGCGTCGGAGAACCCGGCACGCCACCGTCGGCACCGGCTTTGGCCAATGCGATCAAGGCCCTGTCAGGTTTGCATGTGGCGCAATTGCCCATGGAAGAACATGGCGTAAGCTTTGCCTGAAAACAGCTCTCCGCGCCGGTCAATACCGGCGCGGGCGTTCCTTGAATACCCAAGTCAGAATTTGATCAAATTTGGTGACAAAGCACATCCATTGAAGTAAATCACTGGGGAGTTTCACCGACGGAGCCCCCAATGGATCTGAGAGCCCTGCACAATTTTCGCGTTGCCGCATGTGACCTGAACGGTCAGATGCGGGGCAAACGCGTGCCCCCCGGCTATGCCGACAAACTGGGAAAAGGCGCCGTGCGAATGCCGTTTTCGGCACTGAACGTAGACCTGTGGGGCGCTGATATCGAAGGAAGCCCGCTGGTCTTTGAAACCGGCGACGCTGATGGGGTGCTGCGCCCGACCGAACGCGGCCCGGTCCCCGTGCCCTGGCTGGATACGGAAACAGCGCTGGTGCCGATGTGTCTGTATGATGATGACGGCGTACCCTTCCCGGGCGACCCGCGGCATGCCCTGTCCGCCACACTCGACCGCTATGCGCAACGCGGCTGGTCCGTTGTTGCCGCGACGGAGTTGGAGTTCACACTCGTTGACGCTTCTGGCGCGCAGCCGCAACCGCCGGTGAATCCGATCACAGGGCGGCGCCTTGCGGATGAGGCCGTTCTGTCGGTTGCCGAAATGGACGCGTTCGAGGCGTTCTTTACCGACCTGTACGATGGCTGCGCCGCAATGGGCATCCCCGCGCAGACGGCCATTTCCGAAAGCGGCATCGGTCAGTTCGAAATCAACCTGAACCATCAGGACGCCATGCGCTGCGCTGATGATACGTGGCTTTTCAAGGCATTGACGCGTGGATTGGCGCGCAGGCACGGATTTGCGGCCACCTTCATGTCCAAGCCTTATGCCGATGACGCGGGCAACGGAATGCATGTGCATTTCTCGGTGTTGGACCAGAATGGGCACAATGTGTTCGACAACAACGGGCCGGAAGGCACCGAGATATTGCGGTCTGCCGTAGCGGGCTGTGTCGCGGCCATGCCGGGCAGTACGCTGATATTTGCACCCCACGGCAACTCCTACACACGGCTCGTACCGGGTGCACATGCGCCCACGGGCGCCTGCTGGGCCTATGAAAACCGAACCGCTGCCATTCGTATCCCGGGCGGGGCGCCCGCCGCACGGCGCATCGAACACCGCGTCGCCGGCGGGGACATAAACCCGTATCTGATGCTGACCGCAGTTCTGGGCGCGGCACTTGTCGGCATCGAGGACGGCTTGACCCCACCTGCCCCGATCATGGGGAACGCCTATGACATCGCGGACCTGCGTCAACTGATGCCGGATTGGTCGAGCGCGATTGACAGGTTCGCCACGGATCCCCTGGTGGCCCGGCTGTTCCCCGCTGACCTGATCCGCTATCTGACCATGACCAAGCGACAAGAGATCACCCGATTTGCGAACATCCCGCCCGAGGATCACTGGCTGTGCTATCTCGAGACGGTTTGAACCCCTTGCCGCGTCAACCAGTCTCGGTTAGGGTTAATTTGATCAAATTTGGTGACATATGAAAATCGGTATTCTACAAACCGGCCACACCCCCGAAGTGCTACAGGAAGAATTCGGGGATTATGACGAACTTTTCCCCGCGTTGCTGCGTGACAACGGGTTCGAGTTCGTGACCTTCGCCGTCGTGGACGGCACTTTCCCCGATGGTGCGGATGATGCGGATGGATGGATCATTACCGGATCGCGCCACGGGGTTTACGAGGACCTTCCCTGGATCGCCCCGCTGGAAGCGTTGGTGCGCGAGATCCGGGAAAGTGGAAAACCCCTGATCGGCGTTTGCTTTGGCCACCAGATCATTGCTCAGGCACTGGGTGGCAAGGTCGAGAAATTCTCGAAAGGATGGGCCGTAGGTCGTACGGAATACGAATATGACGGCAGCAGATTATGGCTGAATGCCTGGCATCAGGATCAGGTTGTCGAATTGCCGAAGGAAGCGCGGGTTCTGGGCCGGAATACCTTCTGCGAAAACGCGATGCTGGCTTATGGGGACACAATCTGGACAGTTCAGGCCCACCCGGAATTCACCAACGGATTCGTGGCAGGCCTGATGCGGACACGGGGCAAGGGCGTGGTGCCCGAAGACCTGATGCGCGAAGCCGCAAATCGCGAGACGGCCCCGGACGACAACGCCAAAATCGCGCGCCACATGGCCGAGTTTCTAAAGAAAGAGAGAGCCTGATGGCTGATTGGACCGACAAACTTCCGGAAGCCGCAAAGGCATATTTCCATGGGCAACGACTGGACGAAGTTGAATGCATCATTTCGGACCTGCCGGGGATTGCGCGCGGCAAGGCGGTGCCTGCATCAAAATTCGCAAAGCAATCCTATTTCCACCTGCCCGACAGCATCTTTTACCAGACCATCACAGGGGGCTGGGGCGAAGCGGCCGGCGATGACGGGTTCATCGAAAAGGATATGATCCTGAAGCCCGATTTCTCGACCACTTCCGCTGCGCCGTGGACGGGGGATTGGACATTGCAGGTGATCCACGACGCCTACGACCGGGATGACAATCCGATCCCCTACAGCCCGCGTAACGTGCTCAAGCGTGTTGTGCAGCTTTATCATGATAAGGGATGGAAGCCGGTTGTTGCACCAGAGATGGAGTTCTTTCTGGTTGCCCCCAACGTGGACCCGGCGCAGGGCATCAAACCCATGATGGGGCGTTCCGGCCGCCCGGCCGCGGCGCGGCAGGCCTATTCCATGACGGCCGTGGACGAGTTTGGCCCGGTGATCGACGACATCTATGATTTCGCCGAGCATCAGGGGTTTGAGATCGACGGCATCACGCAGGAAGGCGGCGCCGGGCAGTTGGAAATCAACCTGCGCCATGGCAATCCGGTAAAACTCGCCGATGAAGTCTTCTATTTCAAACGCCTGATCCGCGAGGCCGCGCTGCGCCACAATTGTTTTGCCACCTTCATGGCCAAACCGATCGAGGAAGAGCCGGGTTCGGCCATGCATATCCATCACTCGATCATCGATATGGAAACCGGTCAGAACATCTTCTCTGGTCCTCAAGGGGGTGAGACGGACGCGTTTTATCACTTCATCGCCGGTTTGCAGAACCACCTGCCCGCCGGTCTGGCAGTCATGGCGCCCTATGTGAATTCCTACCGGCGCTATGTGAAAGATCACGCGGCACCGATCAACCTGGAATGGGCCCGTGACAACCGCACCACCGGTATTCGCGTGCCCCTGTCCGGCCCGGAATCGCGACGCGTCGAGAACCGCATCGCCGGGATGGACTGCAACCCGTATCTGGGCATCGCGCTGTCGCTGGCCTGCGGCTATCTTGGCCTGGTCGAGCAGGAACGCCCACGTCGTCAGTTCTATGGCGACGCTTATGAAGGCGAGGGCGATATCCCGCAGGTCATGGGCGAAGCGCTGGACCTGTTCGACGAGGCCACTGCCCTGCACGAGGTTCTGGGCCCTGAATTCGCCCGCGTTTACGGCATCGTCAAACGGGCCGAGTACGAAGAGTTCCTACAGGTCATCTCTCCTTGGGAACGTGAACACCTGCTGATCAACGTCTGAGACCTTCCGTGAACCTGCTCTATTCCAATGACCGCAAAGGTGAGTACCCAGACAGCTGGTATGCCGCGACGGCACATCCGATGGATCGCTTTCCCGCGTTGTCAGAAGACACCAAGGCGGATGTATGCGTTGTCGGTGGCGGTTATACGGGGCTGTCCGCGGCCCTTCATCTGGCCGAAGCCGGGTTCAACGTCGTGCTGCTTGAAGCGCACCGCGTCGGCTTTGGCGCGTCGGGCCGAAACGGCGGCCAGTTGGGCAGCGCACAGCGGATGGATCAGGAAGACCTCGAGCGTCTTGTAGGCGATGCCGACGCCGCCAAGCTGTGGGAACTGGCTGAAGACGCCAAGGATCTGGTCAAATCCCTGATTGCAAAACACAAGATCGCCTGTGACCTGAAACCCGGTGTCGCCGTTCTGGGCCTGAGCAAATCCGAGCAGAAAGAACTGCATGACCATGCCGGCCATCTTTCCGAGCGGTACGGATACGACCAGATCGAGCTGTTGGATGAAAACGCGGGTCATTCGCTGTGCCCGTCGCCCGCCTATCACGGGGGGTATCTGGATATGGGCGCGGCGCATCTGCACCCTCTGAACTTGGCGTTGGGACTGGCGCAAGCCGCGGCCAAAGCGGGCGTTCGCATCCATGAAAGCACCGAAGTGACCGGGATCGACGAGGGCCAGACGGCGGTGATCCGAACTGCACACAGCAACGTTCGGGCCGAGCACGTCATTCTGGCCTGCAACGGGTATCTGGGCGACCTCAATCGTTCCGTCGCCGCCAGGGTCATGCCCATCAACAATTTCATTGCGGCCACCGAACCCCTTGGAGAGGACACCGCCCGGGTTTTGGCCCGGGATGTGGCGGTTGCGGATACGAAATTCGTGGTGAACTATTTTCGCCTCAGTGCTGATGGTCGCCTCTTGTTCGGAGGCGGTGAAAGCTATGGCTACCGCTTTCCATCGGATGTCGCCGCCAAGGTCCGCAAACCCATGATCGAGATTTTCCCGCATTTGCGGGATGTGAAGATCGACTATGCGTGGGGTGGAACGCTGGCCATCACCATGCGGCGGATGCCGTATTTAGCCCGTGTCGCACCCAATATTCTTTCGGCTTCGGGATATTCCGGTCACGGTGTCGGCACCGCGACCTATGCCGGACAACTCATGGCGATGGCGATTCAGGGTCAGGCCGAAGGGTTTGACACGATGGCACGCGTGCCCGCGCTGTCTTTTCCAGGCGGCCCTGCCCTGCGCAGCCCGCTTTTGGTGCTGGCCATGACATGGTTCGCACTGCGCGACCGGCTTGGGGTCTGATCCACGTAAATTGCGACAGATTGGTGAATTTTCGCCTGCCCGGCGATTGAGGGCTTGGATTGCCTTCCGATTATCTTTATCTTTCCCAAAGATAGAATTCGGGAATTCCAAATATGACGCTGCCCCCCAACGTTCACGACGCCGAACCCATCCCTGCCGCCGCCAAGGACGCGATCGAGGCCCTGATGCAGTCAGGTGACCTGTTCCGCTATACTGCACCGCAGGATGCCCCGGTGGCCCTGCTGGAAGCCGAGTTCGCGGAACTGTTGGGCACGAAATACGCTTTGGCGGTGTCGTCCTGTTCGGCCGCGTTGTTTCTGTCGCTCAAAGCACTGGGCCTGCCCCGCGATGCGCGTGTTCTGATCCCCGGCTTCACCTTCGCGGCCGTGCCGTCGTCGGTCGTCCATGCCGACTGCATTCCGGTTCTGTGCGAAGTGGGTGAAAACTATCGCATCGACATGGCCGATTTCGAGGCCAAGCTGGACAACGTTCAGGCAGTCATCATCAGCCACATGCGCGGGCATACATCCGACATGGATGCGATCATGGCCTTGTGCGACGCACGAAACATTCCGGTGATCGAGGATGCCGCGCATTCGCTGGGCACCACATGGCATGGCCGCAATATCGGTACGATCGGAAAGGTCGGATGTTTCTCGTTCCAGTCCTACAAGATGATCAATGCCGGCGAAGGTGGCATCCTGATCACGAATGATGCAGATCTTGTCGCGCGGGCCGTCATCATGTCAGGCGCGTATGAGCACAATTGGAAGAAGCACAAAGGTCCTCAGGGTGACAACTCACCCGAACTGCAAGAGGCCTTCGCCCGCTGGCAAAACAAGCTGCCGCTGTACAATCTTCGTCTGAGCAACCTCAGCGCGGCGGTGATCCGTCCGCAACTTCCGGAACTGGCGCGCCGCGTCCGCGATGGCCTGGCGAACCACGATTACGTGGCCGGTCGCCTGAACACCTCGTCTCATATCGAGGTTCCCGCCCCCCTGCCCCCCGAGCAGCGTGCGCCGGATTCGATCCAGTTCAATCTTGTCGGAATGCAGGAACATGAGATCCGCGCCTTTGCTGCAGCGTCCGAGGCACGCGGCGTCAAGGTTCAGGTTTTTGGTCTGAGCGAAGACAACGCCCGCGCCTTCTGGAACTGGCAATTCCTGCCAGATACTTTCGACCTGCCCAAGACGCGCGACATGCTGATGAAGGCCTGTGACGTGCGCCTGCCCGTCCGCCTGACCCGCGAAGAGCTGGACGTGATTGCAGACATCCTGCTGGCATCGGTTGGCGAAGTGACCGGCCCGATGCCGGTTTATGGCACGTAGGACGAAGGCATTTTGAACAAGAAAGGCCCGCACAATGCGGACCTGTTTCTTGGTTCGGAACGGATCAGTTCAGCTTGGACAGTTTTTGCTGCAACTCGGCCAGCTGTTTCTTGATGTCGTCCAGATCCTCTTTTGGTTCGGACTTTTCCTCTTCCTTTTCCGGGCTGGACCATCCGCTGGACAGCCCACTGGTCATCGCCTTCAGGAAAGCCTGTTGCTGCGCCTGCAATGCGTCAAAACCCGGCATCTGAGACATCGGATTCATCGCGCTCATGTTCTCCATCATCTTGTTTTGGCTTTCGCGCAGCATCTCGAACGAGCTTTGCAGAAACTGGGGCATCATTCCCCCGCCCGGCAGCATGTAACTACGCACCAGATCATTCAGCACATTCACCGGCAGCACGTTTTCACCCCGGCTTTCATGTTCGGCAATGATTTGCAGAAGATACTGGCGTGTCAGGTCATCACCTGTTTTCAGATCAATGATCTGCACTTCGCGCCCGTCGCGGATGAACCCCGCGATATCTTCGAGCGTCACGTAATCGCTGGTCTCGGTATTATACAGCCGACGGCTGGCATAGCGCTTAATAAGCAGCGGTTTTTCTTGGTCCGACACCGGGTTCCCTCCCCAAGGATGATGCGTTGCAGCACAGGTTATGCGAGTGCAGCACAAAAAGAAAGGGCAGGTCAATGGACCTGCCCAACGCGATTGCACCTAATGGGAGGGTTGGGTGCGCTTCGCGGACGTTTCTTACTTTGCAGCTGCAGCTTTCTTGGCTGCGGTAGTGACCTCGTTGGTCGCCTTTTTGACGGCAGCGGTTGCTTCTTCCGCGGCGTCTTTGCCGGCAGCCATCAGCAGCTCGACGGTTTCGGTCTGAACTTTTTTCGCGATTTCAGCGAAAGCGGCCAGGTTTTCAGCTGCAACTTCAGCCGACGCGCTTGCGAAGTCGGTTGCGGCTTTTGCGTAGTCAGCAGGCTCTGCCTTGGCTTTCGACATCTCGCTCAGCTTGGCCAGGGTGTCCTTGGTCCATTTGTTCGAGATCTCGGCCGATTTCTCAGCAGCGTCCAGGGCAACGCCCGACAGCTTCTCGTTCAGCGAAGCGGTCGATTTGAATGCGCCTTCCATTGCGGTGGTATCCACCGGAAATGCACCCATCATGTCTTTCATGATCGCGGTAAAGTCTTGGGTCTTTGCCATTGTCCTAATCCTTTTAGCCGGTCCGGGCCCACCCCGGGTTTCATCAGCTTGAGGACAATATGATTGCTGCACCGCAGCATTGCAAGTTTTTTCTTGCTGCGACGCAGAATTTTTAAGTTTCAAAATGAAATCAGGCGTTTGGTTTCGCCACAACATAAGTCCCGGGTGCGGATGCAAGGCTCGGGTGCTTCGAATCACCCGGCTCACGGGCCGGAACCTGCTTGCCGGACCGCTTCTTCAACCACGCGTCCCACATTGGCCACCAGGACCCCTCGTGAAAATCAGCTTCTTTCAGCCAGGTGCTGGCGTCCGACTTCATATCCGGGTTGGTGTAGTGGCCATATTTCTTCTTGCTGGGCGGGTTCACGATACCCGCAATATGACCCGATTCTGAAACCACGAAGGTTTTGGACCGCGAGCCCATTTTCTGCACGCCGCGGTAACAGTCTTTCCATGCCGCGATGTGATCGGTTTCACAGGTTATGGCCATCAGCGGCACATCCACGTCTTCGAGTTTCAGCTTGTGCCCCATCAACTCAATACCGTCGGTGGCGAACTCGTTGCGCTGGCAGAGACCTCGCAGATATTCCACGGCCATTTTTGCTGGCAGGTTTGCACCATCGCCGTTCCAGTAGAGCAGATCAAAGGCCGGAGGTACTTCCCCCATCATATAGCTGCGAATGGCCGGACCATAAATCAGGTCGCGTGATCGCAGGAACGACATGGTGCGCGCCATGATCCACGACCGCAGAACGCCCTCCTTTTTTACTTCTTCTTCGATCCCGTCGATGAAGTCGTTTTGCAGGAATGGCGTAAACTCACCCTGATCGGAGAAATCCGTCAGTGCCGTGAACAGCGTTGCGGATTTGACCGACTTGTCGCCACGCTGTTTCAGCAAAGACAAGGTCAGGCTCAGCGTCGTGCCTGCGATGCAATAGCCCACAGCGTTGACCTGTTTGACCTTGCAGATCTTCTTGGCCGTTTCGATTGCGGTCAGGAAACCGTCCTGAATATAGTCTTCCATGCCGGTTTCGGCATAGCTTTCATCCGGGTTCACCCAGCTTACGACAAACAGGGTATAGCCCTGTTCGGTGATCCATTTGATCATGCTGTTCTGGGCTTTTAGATCCAGAATATAGAACTTGTTGATCCAGGGCGGGAAAAGAACGATGGGCGTCTCATAAACCGTTTCAGTCACCGGCTTGTATTGGATCAGCTCCATCATCCGGTTGCGATATATGACCTCGCCCGGCGTTGTCGCCAGGTTTCCACCAACCTCGAACGCGCTTTCATCCGCCAGTTTGACGACCAACTCGCCATCATTGGCTTCGAGGTCTGAAACAAGGTTCTCCAACCCTTTTATCAGCGACTGACCTTCGGTCTCGACCGCCTTTTGTAGAGCATCCGGGTTAGTCGCCAGAAAATTCGTGGGCGCCATCATGTCGATGATCTGCTGCGAGAAATACTGTAGGCGTCGTTTGTCCTTGGCATCCAGATCATCGACCGACGAGACAGCCTGCGCAATCGCTTCCGCGTTCGTCAGGTATTGCTGCCGGATCAGTCGGAAATAAGGGTTTGTCTCCCAAAGGGGATTGGAGAACCGTTTGTCACCGGGCTTGGTTTCCTCGGTTTCCACCTCACCCGTAGTCAGCGCTTTCTGCGCTTCGGCAAAGTTGAGAACCGACTTGCCCCAGAATTCTATCTGTTGCTCCAACAGTTTGGCGGGATTTTGCCATGCATCGGCCCAATACGCCGTTGCTGCTCGTGCGAAAAGCTCTTGATTCGGGCCGTCCAGCGCTGGGGTGTGCGACTTTTTTGACGCCATAATTTCAATCAGGCGCTTCGAGAGCTGCTCGACCTTTTCCATATTTTCTTTAATTCGTTCAATATGTTCTTCGGACACGTCCGGCATTTGGTCTTCACTTGTTGTCATTTTAACAATTCCACCCTAACCTCGCTGCCATGCAGAATAACGTCGTGGGTGCTGGGGGGCAAAGCGACGAATGGTCCGAACTCTCAGGATGACACTCAGGAGGCCCCATTTATGCGCTATATGATGACCTACGACCTTATGGAGTCCATGCGTAACACCAACCAGTGGCTTGGTGCAACCGCAAGCGCGATGGCGTCCTACCCGCTGTTTTCCATGACACCCAACCCGGCGTTCAGCTGGATGGCTGCCTGGGGCGAAGTTACCGAACGAACCTTCCAGCGAATGATCGTCAAACCTGACTGGGGCATTCGTACTTTCACCTGCGAGGATGGAAAGGACCATCTGGTCGAGATCACGACAGTTCTGGAACGCCCCTTTGGCGATCTGGTTCACTTCCGTGTCAACGGCCGGGAAGAACAACCGCGCAAGGTCCTGCTGGTTGCGCCCATGTCCGGCCACTACGCCACGCTGCTGCGCTCGACCGTCAAAAGCCTGCTGGTCAATTGCGAAGTTTACATCACCGATTGGCATAATGCGCGCGATATTCCTGTGTCTGCCGGCAAGTTCGATGTCGAAGACTACACGCTCTACCTTGTAGATTTCATGAAGGAACTGGGGCCGGACACGCATGTCGTCGCGGTTTGTCAGCCCGCCCCGCTGACACTGGCGGCCACCGCCTATCTGGCCGAGGTCGAACCCAAGGCTCAACCCAGCACTCTGACACTGATTGGCGGGCCGGTGGACCCGGACGCGACCCCGACCGACGTCACCGACTTTGGACGCCGTGTGACGATGGGTCAGCTGGAAGAAACCATGATTCAACGGGTCGGATTCAAGTACAAAGGTGTCGGGCGTATGGTCTATCCCGGCCTGCTGCAACTGGCCTCGTTCATGTCGATGAACGCCGATCGCCACTCCAAAGCGTTTTCCGATCAGATTCAGCGTGTTATCCGCAACGAAGCCTCGGACTTGGATGCCCATAACCGTTTCTATGACGAATATCTTGCGGTGATGGACATGACGGCCGAGTTCTATCTGTCGACGGTCGAACGCGTGTTCAAAAACCGCGAGATCGCACGCAACGAATTTGTTGTCGCCGGCCACAAGGTGGATATCGGCAAAATCACCGATGTTGCCGTGAAATCGGTCGAAGGTGCGAATGACGATATCTCGGCGCCCGGTCAATGTATTGCTGCCCTGGACCTGTGCACCGGCTTGCCAGACAGCAAAAAGGCCAGCCACGTAGAACCCGGCGCGGGCCATTACGGCATTTTCGCGGGCCGCAGCTGGCGCGACAACATTCGCCCGCTTGTGATTGATTTCATGAACGAAAACAGCCGCAAGAAACGTCGCCGCGCAGCGAACACCAACAAGGTCGCCTGATGAACATGGGCGGGCCGGCACATAGTGGCCTCGCCTTTTCCTGCACCTGCGGCCAGTTGAAGGGTCAAATCTCGGACCAGGGTGTTCGGCTTGGAACCCATGTCGAGTGTTTCTGTCATGACTGCCGCGCGGCGCAGCTGTATTTCGGGCAGCCCGACCCGGCGCCCGGCCCGGTCGACATCTTCCAGATGGCACCGGATGAAATCGAAATCACCGCCGGAGGCCAATTCCTTTCCGCCATGAAGCTCAGCCCAAATGGTATGCTGCGATGGTATGCCAGCTGCTGCAACGCCCCGCTGGCGACGACGCCACAGACTGCACGTTTGCCCTTTGCAGGGTTTATCGTCGGCAGGATTACTGGTGATGTTTCCGCATTGGGGCCGGTCACAACCCGTGGGTTTGTCCCTAGACCCGATGGAAAACAAAAACACGAAAAGGTCAGGTTTGCGGCGTTTGGCCTTTTGCGCCGCGCCCTGCAATCGCGCCTGTCAGGACGGTGGAAGAAAACGCCGTTCTCCGACCCCGAGACCGGCGAACCTGCGGTCGTACCGAATGTCATTTCGAAAGACGAGCGGGCGGCGCTTTACCCCTAGACAAACTTTTGCGGAGTATTCAGCCAGGTTTCCAAGGCTTTGTTCACGGCATCGGGCGCTTCCAGCGGCAGCAGATGCCCGGCATTTTCGACGATCTCAAACGCGGCCTCTGGTATCAGGTCAGACATGAAAGAGTGCCGTTTGACCGGGGTAAGCGTGTCATGGGCACCGCACATGATCAAAGTGGGGACTTTGATCCGGCGCAACGATCCCTGTTGGTCGGGTCGGCGCTGCAAGGCACGCATTTGGCGCACAAAAGTTTCGGCGCCCAGATCATTCGCCATTGTCAAAAGATCATTCAGAATGGGGATTCGCCTGGGCCCCGGCGCCAAAGTATCGGTGCCGACCAGTTGGCGCATGACTTCTTCCAGCCGCCCACCCAGGGCCCCGATGATCAGATCCTCGCGGCTGGCCGCGATCTGAGGTGTGTCCGCCTGTGCGTCCGTCGACATCAGGCACAAGCGCGTCACCCGTTCCGGTGCCCGCCGGATCAGTTCCAGCCCCACCACACCACCCATGCTCTGCCCGGCCAATGCAAACCGATGTGGAAGCTGATCCAACAGCCCCGAGGCGATCTCTTCAATTCGCTCGCCTCCGGAAACAGGTGCAACAGTGACGGGCCGTGACCGTGACAACACCTCGATCTGAGGTCGAAACAGCCGGGCATCACACATCAACCCAGGCAACAACACCAGCGGTTCGTTCACGCGGGGGCTCCATCTGCTCGGTTTTCCGAGTCCTTCCAGTTGTTGTCAGGATGAGAGTTTTGCCGCAGCCGGGCAAGGAAAACTTCACGGGTAGGCGATGGCGCGAAATGCCGGAAAATCGGCGTAACGGGCTTGCCGCGTCGCAAGGTCTTCACCGGGTTCAGCGCCGGGCCTCAACAGACACCCACGCGGAGCAATATAGCTGTCGATCCGGCGATGCGGCCTGGGCCGCCACACAAGATTGAACGCACAGAGCTTGGGGAAGAACCAGATTTCGGAATACTCCAGATGATCGTGCATCCACCACGCCAGATCTCGCCAGTCCCTGCCCTGCGCATATTGATCCGCGAACCACGGGATAACGATAGATGCCCCGGCAATCCGCGCATCCCCTTCCCCGCGATCCCAGATATGGCATTCCAGCGGGTGATCGTTTCGGGCGCAGTTCAGCTTGTTTTCATTGCCAAACCGGTTCAAGGACGATGAACGATAACCCGACCTGACCGCGACCCGGCCAAATGTCTCTTCCAATGGGTCAAGAAGGGTTTCGCAAAACGCGCGGCCTGTTTCGATCGCCAGATCCGGGTTATCCGGAATATTCTGCTTTTGGTGGAAGTTGCCGATTTCCGAATACAGAAAATCGCGCATGAAGAAATGCCGGGACAAGCGGACACGACCCAGGGTCTCAAGGCTCCACATGCTGCCCGGCTTACGCATCTTGCATCCTTTTTATCCCATCAATCAGGGTTTATTCCACCCCCAAGCCCTTCAACCACTCCAGAATGCCAGCAACGGCGGCATCGGTTTGACCCGGCGACATCAACCGCCCCGCGATAACATGTGAAGACGGATCGTCACCCGGCCCCATCGTCACCAGCTCGACCGTTGCCGGAGTGCCCCAGGCCTCGGCAACGTTGTGCGTCCGGTCCGGCCGCACAACCTGATCATCATCCGAAAACCAGAACAAGGCGGGTATCAGGGCCTCAGAGAAATCCAGCGCATAGACCGTATCCACCAGCACGGACATCGGCACGACGGCTTCCCACGGGTAGACCGACGTCCAGTACCTGTTCTTCTCTGGGTCCGGCCCTGACACATCGCGTTCTTGCCCCATCAAAACAGGCAACCAGCTTCTTGCCCATGGCAATGAAGGCACCCACGCCGCGACGGTATTCACACCAAAGTTCGGCGAGACAAAAACCATGCCGACCACATCCTGGCTGAGGTCGGCATCCAACGCAGCGGCCGCCGCCAGCGTTCCTCCGGTCGAGGTGGAAATGACGATCACCTTTTCCCCGACCGCGCGCGCCGCTGCCAGCCCTTCTGCGGTATCCTGCATCCAGCCCGAGGCCGTACCCTCGGCCATCGCCGGCCCATCCCGACCGTGACCTTGCAACCGCGTGTAGACCAGATTGGCGCCCAAAGCGTCAGCCACCAGATCAGGAACAGGGCGGATTTCCTCGGAACTTGCTGAAAAACCGTGGATGTAAAGAACAGAATACGGCGTGCGCTGTTCCTTGAACCCGTCCTGCCAGATCACGCGCTTTTCGACACCCGGAACGATGTCATCATAGGCAGACTCGGTGCTTTCAAAATAAACCTGAACACCTTCACCAAATTTCCGAGGGTCAAAGGTCGGGTGCAGGTTCACTTCCTCGCGCGGGCCGAACCAGAAGACCAGGCCGCTAAGAACAACCAGCGCCAGAAGAGCGCGCCCCAGAAACCAACCAAAGCGCCGCATCAGGCTTCTCCCAACACGTCAAGAACCGCGGTCTCGATCAAACCCAGGCACTTCTCGTCCGAGAAGCGATGATCGGCCCCCTTGACCAACAGCAGCCGCATGTCAGGGCCCGCAGCATGTTCCAGCAGCCGCACGGCTGTTTCGGTCGAAACGGCCGTGTCTGCGGTGCCTTGCAGGAAACGAACCGGGAACGGCAGATCCAGAGCGCCCCGCAAAACCAAATTCTGGCGTCCGTCTTCGATCATGCGCTTGGTGATGACATAGGGTTCCATATAGTCGGACGGCAGCTCGACATGGCCGACAGTGTCCATCGCAGCTTTTTGTTCGTCGCTGAACGAAGCCCAATACCCGTCCTCGGTGAAATCCGGCGCGGCGGCGATTGTCACCATGCCTGCAATTCGCTCGGGCATGACTTTGGCCAGCAGCAATGCCTGCCATCCCCCCATTGATGAGCCAACCACGATCAAAGGTCCGTCCGTCAATGCCTTTACCGCAGCCAATGTGTCCTGATGCCAGTCACCGATACAGCCCTCGGTGAACGCGCCCGAGCTTTCGCCGTGGCCGGAATAATCGAACCGCAAGAACGATTGCCCCCGCGCCTGTGCCCAGGCTTCCAGATGCACGGCCTTGGTGCCTTCCATGTCCGATTTGAGCCCGCCCAGAAAAACGATGGTCGGTCCTGCCCCTTCGGTCTTGTGATAAGCCAGTCGCCGCCCCTGCGGCGTCTCCAGAAAATCCGTCGCTGCCATGAAATCCTCTTTCTCTTTAGGCAACATCATGCACGGCAGCACGATGGTCGCAATTCCGGAATTCGATTTCCCGTTGCGTCAGCTACGCACCTTGCGACACTTGACAGTAATTGTTGCACCTGCCACATGGGCCGAACACACATAACCCGCAACCGGGCGTTCAGTGGGCGCCAAACCGACGAGGAGAGCCGATATGGCCCTGGATTCTCAATCCGTCTCTCTCACCTTTCCCGATGGCAATGCACGCACCTACGCCGCAGGCGTCACGCCCGCGCAGGTGGCTGCCGACATCTCAACCTCGCTGGCCAAAAAGGCCATCTCGGCCACCGTTGACGGCCAGCACTGGGACCTGCAATGGCCCATCGAATCCGACGCGCAGATCGCCATCCACACCATGAAGGATGAGGCCCAGGCCAATGAGCTGATCCGCCACGATCTGGCCCATATCATGGCGCGCGCGGTTCAGGAGATCTGGCCCGCCACCAAGGTCACCATCGGCCCCGTCATCGAAAACGGCTGGTATTATGACTTCGACCGCGAAGAGCCGTTCACGCCGGAAGATCTCGGCCTCATCGAGAAAAAGATGAAAGAGATCATCAACAAGCGTGATCCCGTCACCACCGAGGTCTGGGACCGCGAGCGCGCGATCGAGTTCTACAAGGCCAACAACGAGCCCTACAAGGTCGAGCTGATCGAGGCTATTCCCGGCGACGAGCCGCTGCGCATGTACTGGCATGGGCACTGGCAGGATCTGTGCCGAGGTCCGCACCTGCAACATACCGGGCAGGTTCCGGGGGATGCGTTCAAGCTGATGTCCATCGCCGGCGCCTATTGGCGAGGCGACAGCGACCGTGCGATGTTGCAGCGTATCTATGGTGTGGCCTTCACCGGAAAGGAAAAGCTGAAAGCGCACCTGCATATGCTGGAAGAGGCCGCCAAGCGCGACCACCGCAAGCTGGGCCGCGAAATGGACCTGTTCCACATGCAGGAAGAGGCCCCCGGCCAGATTTTCTGGCACCCCAACGGCTGGACGATCTACACCCAGTTGCAGGACTACATGCGCCGTCAGCAGCGCAACGGCGGCTATGTCGAGGTCAACACGCCGCAGGTTGTAGACCGCAAACTGTGGGAAGCATCGGGCCATTGGGACAAGTATCAGGAAAACATGTTCATCGTCGAAGTGGACGAGGAACATGCCCGCGAAAAGGCGATCAACGCGCTCAAGCCGATGAACTGTCCCTGCCATGTGCAGATTTTCAATCAGGGCCTGAAATCCTATCGCGACCTGCCGCTGCGCATGGCCGAGTTCGGGTCTTGCAACCGCTATGAGCCGTCAGGTGCGCTGCACGGTATCATGCGTGTGCGTGGCTTTACCCAGGATGATGGGCACATCTTCTGCACTGAAGACCAGATCGAGTCTGAAACCGCAGAGTTCATCCGGTTCCTGTCCCGGATCTACAAGGATCTCGGATTCGAGAACTTCTCGGTCAAATTCTCGGATCGCCCCGAGAAACGGTCGGGGTCGGATGAAGTCTGGGACAAGGCCGAAGCCGCGTTGCTCAGCGCGACACGTGCTGCCGGGATCGAGCCGGAGCTCAACCCCGGTGAAGGCGCCTTTTATGGTCCCAAGCTGGAATTTGTTCTTACGGATGCGATCGGTCGCGATTGGCAATGCGGCACGCATCAGGTTGACTTCGTGCTGCCCGAACGCCTTGATGCCACCTATATCGGCGCTGACGGCGGCAAGCACCGCCCCGTCATGCTGCATCGCGCGACGCTGGGCTCGTTCGAGCGTTTCATCGGTATCCTGATCGAAGAACACGCCGGCAAGCTGCCCTTCTGGCTTGCGCCGCGTCAGGTCGTGGTTGCGTCCATCACCTCCGATGCGGATGGCTATGTCGCCGAAGTGGTCGAAACGCTGCGCGGCGCCGGTGTGCGGGCCGAAGCCGACATTCGCAACGAAAAGATCAACTACAAGGTTCGTGAACACTCGGTCGGCAAAGTTCCGGTCATTCTGGCCGTCGGCCATCGCGAAGTTGAAGACCGCACCGTCAGTGTCCGGCGTCTGGGCGAAAAACAGACGCAGGTCCAACCGCTTGACGTTGTAACAAACGAGCTGTCGCAGGCAGCCACCCCGCCGGATTTGCTGTAACAATCGGCAGCATATTGCTGGGAATCTGGCCCCCGAATTGGGGCCAGATTGAAACAATTCACTCTTTCTTCTTCAAAAACAATGCATTACGCTGCAAGAGGGCACGCCGCCCTTTGACGTGCTTGTGAGACACGGGCTCGTGAATTCAACTCTGTCTACCAAGCTACTACCTTTGTCATTGTCACAAGCAGACATACCCAGTCATCAAGAGGATTACCGAGATGTCGAACACAGCCAAGTCCCTGGTTATCGCAACCGCAGTCGCAGCCGCCGTATCGGGCGCCGCAACCACTGCATCCGCTCAGGCAAAGGAAAAATGCTATGGCGTATCGCTGGCCGGTCAGAACGACTGCGCCGCGGGCCCCGGCACCACCTGCGCGGGCACCTCGACCGTTGATTATCAGGGCAACGCATGGACCCTGGTTGATGCAGGCACCTGCGCGGATATCGAACTGCCCGCACAGGCAGACGGCACCCCGCGCAAAGGCTCACTGGAAGCTCAGGATCGCGACCTGCCGGCATAAGAACGGCCTGACGAATTCAGGGGGCGGGCACCATCGCCCGCCCCTTCCCTTTCGTGATCAAGGAACTGGCCCATGTTGGATGATGCCCACAGGTCGAACCGCCTGCCCGCAGCTCCGGGCGTAGGTTACAAGCCGCAACACTTCGCTCAGATACTTGAACACGCGCAACCCGTTGCATGGCTGGAAATTCATGCGGAGAACTACATGGGCGATGGCGGGCGGCCTCTGGCGCAGCTGCGCCATCTTTCCGAACAATTCCCGATCTCGGTCCATGGCGTTGGCCTGTCCATCGGCGGCGAAGGCGCGCTGGACTCTGATCACCTGGCCCGGCTGAAACATCTGGTAGGCTGGCTGAATCCCGCCAGCTTTTCCGAACACCTGGCCTGGTCCACCCATGACACCCATTTCTACAACGACCTGCTGCCCCTGCCCTATACCGACGCAACACTGACACGCGTTTGCGATCATATCGATCAGGTTCAGGACACCGTCGGACGGCAGATGCTGTTGGAAAACCCCTCAAGCTATTTGGCTTTTGAAGAAAGCACCTGGTCCGAGCCCGACTTTCTGCGCGAAATTGCACGTCGTACCGGATGTGGCTTGTTGCTGGATGTCAACAACGTCTTTGTCTCTGCCACCAATCTGGACTTTTCTCCTCAGGGTTACATCGATGCCTATCCACTTGAAAAAGTGGGGGAAATTCACCTTGGCGGTCATGACGAGGATGAAGACGATCACGGCCACCCGCTGCTGATCGACAGCCACGGGCGTGAAGTCGTCGATCCGGTCTGGGCGCTGTTGGATTACGTGCTGGAACGTACGGGGCCGAAACCCGTCCTGATCGAGTGGGACACCGACGTACCGGACTGGTCCATTTTGCGAGAAGAGGCCGTTCGCGCGAAGACCGCCCTTGAACGGACCCCGGCATGAGCGTTTCGCAATCCGAATTTCGCGCGGCCATGATGGATGCGTCAGCCCCTGTCCCCGAAGGTTTGCTGGACGCCCAGGCGCAGCCAGCCGGTCGTCGTTTCAGCGTCTATCGCAACAATGTCGCCGTGTCCTTGACCGAGGCGATGCATCAGGCGTTTCCAGTCATCACCAAGTTGCTGGGGCCACAGAACATGGACGGGCTGGCCGGGATATTTCTGCGCCAGCACCCGCCATCATCACCGCTGATGATGTTCTACGGTGAAGCCTTTCCCGAATTTCTGGCCGAAATGCAGCAGCTTTCCCATCTTGGTTACCTGCCGGATGTGGCGCGGCTGGAACTTGCGTTGCGCAAGTCGTACCACGCCGCCGACAGCCAACCCGCCCCGGCAGACGCGCTGGCCGTAGACCCCGAACAGGTCATGCGAGCCCGGCTGCGTTTTGCCCCGGCCATGCGGGTGGTACGCTCGGACTGGCCCATGCACGCGATCTGGCGTTTCAACACCGAAACCGACGCGCCGAAACCCGATGCGCGCGCCGAGGATGTTTTGATCACGCGCCCGGAATTCGACCCGGTTGCCCAGTTGCTGCCCGCCGGCGGCGCCGATTGGATCGCCCATATGCAAGGCGGCGACATGATCGGCGAAGCATTTGAAAAAACCGCTGCGGCGCAGCCGGAATTTGACCTTGGAACCACTCTGGCACTGCTTTTGCAGGGCGGTGCAATAACTTCTGTGACTATCGAAAGGCTGGAGACATGACTGCCCTGATCTCACTTCACAACAACGTTCTGGGAAAGGTGGACCTGGCGTCCAACTGGCTTACACCCACTCTGGCGCGACTGGTCTTTGTCGCGGTTCTTCTGGTCTATTACTGGAACTCGGCGATGCTGAAGATCGACGGCTCGATCTTTTCACCTTCGGCCGGTGCCTTCGGTCAGATTTTCCCCAAAGCCGCCGAAGCCGTCCTTTACGACGTATCCCAAATGACGTTCTTTCAACGGGTCGTCATTTTCTTTGGCACGGTTGCAGAATTCGTCCTTCCCGCGCTGCTGCTGGTCGGTCTGTTCACCCGTCTGGCGGCCTTGGGTATGATCGGTTTCATCTGGGTGCAGACTCTGGTCGACGTCACCGGCCATGGCGTGAAACTGGGCAGCCTGTTCGACGCGGCGCCATCCATTATGGATCAGCGCACGATGTGGACATTCATGATGCTGGTGATCGTGATCAACGGTGCAGGCCCCATCTCACTTGATCGGATCCTGCGTCTGAAATGACCTAGAAATGCGCTTTGGGCTGGTCTGGCTTACCTGCTGCCAGCCCTAGCACCCCGGCAACCCCGGCAAACGCGATCGGGAACATGGTGAACACACCAAATCCGAAGGCGTAGTACATCGCCGCCGCTGAAATCAGCAGCAGGATCCCTGCAACAAGGGCGCGCGCGGGCGCCATCGCCCCCCCGGCAATGGCCAACAAAGGCGCAACGATCGACACAGCCTGAATCAGGTCAGGGTTGTCCACCTGCCTCAGAACGCCGTCTATCTCGCCGACGTGATCGATGACGACCACCTTCGCATACCCGAAAAACCCGACGATCATCCCGATCAGCCCGGCAATAACGCCCAAGATCATGGCGGCATTACGCATTTAACGTCCTCACTGTTGCTTGCAGGCACATAAGCATTCCTTAAGAAATACCAAGCTGCGTGCGTGTTTCCGCAGTCCAGCCAAGAAACAGCTCTCCGCCTTGCTCGATCAACGGGCGCTTCATCAGGGTGGGATGCTGTTTCAAAAGCTCCAAAGGTGCTTTCGCGCGCTGGTTGTCATCCAATCCGCGCCATGTCGCTGACCTGGTGTTGAGCAAAGCGTCGCCGAAGTCAGCAAGAGCCTGCGACAGCACAGCATCCGGCACGCCGTCGCTGCGGACATCCACGAACTCTGCGTCTGGCAATGTTTTCAATGCTTTGCGACAGGTGTCACAGGTTTTCAATCCATAAAGGCGCATGTTTTTACTGCTCCTGCATTTGATTGCATTTTAGGCAAACTTGCCAGTTTCCGGCGGTTATTCTTGATTTTTTACTTCACCGTGCAATGTTGAAAAAGGCGAAACACACGAAACGGACTGTTCAGAAAGTGCCAAACAGTCTTTTTTGTGGTGACGCTGACCACAGCCCCCACCAATTTGTGGGACAATGCGCAAGTAGAAGGAGACACGGGACATGCCAACCGGCACCGTGAAATGGTTCAATACCACTAAAGGTTATGGTTTTATTGCCCCTGATGAAGGGGGCAAAGATGTGTTTGTACATATCTCGGCCGTAGAACGGTCCGGCCTCACCGGACTCGCAGACAATCAAAAAGTCTCGTACGAGTTGCAGGACGGACGCGACGGCCGACAAATGGCTGCGGAATTGAAGCCGTTGTAACGACATCCCCGCTGATCGCGGGATGGATCCATTAAGGATGGCGGCCAATTTCCGGCCGTCAACCACCCCCTACCGGGCCTGTTCCATTACCCGCGCGCGGATTGTTCATTTGTGCGGCGTCGATGGTGTATATCCGTTGCAGTGGTGTCGGATACCCCGGGTTCCTGCGAACAGATCCCAGCCCCGCCCGCAAACCGGATTTCCCAGGCTTCATTGTGTGCTCGGGGCGACGCTGGCACGTTGCGACGCCCTTCGTTCCGGTTTCAGGTCATCGTGCATGCGTCGCAAAAGCCCACACACTGCTTAGGCGATGGGCCACTTGGCATGACAATCCAAAGAAATTAGCGCCCGGCAATTCGAATACTATTTGCGAATGATCTCTTCGAATTCGCGCCACTCCCGAGCCGTCATGCCCGAGCTTTCCTGCGTGACGTCCTCACCCGCCAGCATGCGGCGCAGGCTTTCAACCATCTGAGCCGACAGGTTGACGGCCCCAAGACGGTAGTCCTCGAATGCTTTATAGGCAAAGGGCACCCAGTCGGCGACGATCTTGCACATCGTATCAGCGTAGACGCGGATCTCATATTGAGCATGAGGGTCAGCGCGCAGTCGCAGAAAATGGAACAGGTTGTGCAGGTCGACCTTCCAATACCACTGCGTATAGATGTTTGCGGGCAGGTTCATCCGCGCCAATTCTCGTGCCAGCCCCTGCTGCCCGTCCTGGCTGATCATCGACTCGTAATTGTCATAGCACCGGGCGCTGTCGGCCTTGAGGATGTCCAGAACACGCGCGGCCTCTTCACCTTCCAGAGCAGAGCCACGGCCCTGATTGTTCACCTCTGATTGGGCGGCCACATGTTCGGGTGCGGGAATATAGAATTCACGATCCAGAATTGAATATCGCGCCGAATACTCATTTACATTGGCCGTACGGTGCCGAATCCACTGCCGCGCCACGAAGACCGGCAGCTTCACATGCAGTTTGACCTCGCACATTTCGAAAGGGGTCGAATGCCAGTGCCGCATAAGGTACCGGATCAGACCTTCGTCATTCTGAACCGATTTGGTTCCTTTGCCGTAAGACACACGCGCGGCCTGACAGATGGCCGCATCATCGCCCATATAATCAATCACGCGGACAAAGCCGTGATCCAGAACCTGATGCGCGGTGTACAGGTGATCTTCCATTCCCGCTGAAACGACGCGACGAGTGGGATGCGATTGGGCACGTTGCGCTTCGATCTCGGCCTGTTGGTCAGCGGACAGCGGCATCAAGTTTTCCTTTCTGGCAATGAGTCGCCCCCTACTATATCTCGCCAACCGCAACATCGAAACCGCGATATATGCCGCAACCCACGCAAAATTCAGTTCGCCAGACCCAGCGGTCTCGACACGCTAGGTCGGCGCGCTAAGCTCTTTGAAAACTGAGTCGAAAAGGATGACCAAAATGGCGCTGACATATCTTCACACCATGGTCCGCGTGAAGGATCTGGAAAAATCCATGGCGTTTTACAAGCTTCTGGGCCTGAAGGAAACACGCCGCTATGACAGCGAAGCCGGGCGGTTTTCACTGATTTTCATGGCGCCTCCGGGGCAGGAGGATGCGCCGATCGAGCTGACCTACAACTGGGACGGAGATGACCGCCTTCCCAGCGACAGCCGCCATTTCGGTCACCTCGCATACGGCGTCGACAATATCTACGAGGTTTGCCAGCACCTTCAGGACAATGGCGTCACGATCAATCGCCCTCCGCGTGACGGTCGCATGGCCTTTGTACGCTCACCCGACAATATCTCGATCGAGCTTTTGCAGAACGGCGATGCGTTGGAGCCGAAGGAACCCTGGGCCAGCATGGAAAGCGTTGGCCACTGGTGATCCGGTGGGTCATAACGCTTGGGTTGGCCGCGCTGGCCAGCCCGATCAAGGCCGAGACGTGTCGTCTGGCCCTTGCATTGGCCATGGACATTTCAGTGTCGGTCGATGAGGCCGAGGACTTGCTGCAACGGCAGGGTTTGGCGGCTGCGCTGATCGCACCCGAAGTGCAGGAGGCCTTTTTCTCCTCTCCCATGCCGGTTGCTTTGGCTGTTTACGAATGGAGCGGTCGTTCCACCCAGCACGTCATTTTGAATTGGTTGCTGATAGAAGATGTTGCTGACCTGCTGTTCGCCTCCGGTCAGATAAGTGGTTCCGTGCGATCAGATACCGGATCAGCGACCGCCATGGGCTATGCCCTGGCTTTCGGGTCAACCTTGATGAACAAAGCACCCGACTGCTTGTTTCAAACGATTGACCTGTCCGGAGATGGTTCAAACAACGATGGCTATGGGCCGCAAATAGCCTATCGTCACTTCGCTTTCCAGAACGTGGTGGTCAATGGCCTCGTGATCAACGCGGCGGATTTTGAAGGCGAACTATTTCTGATCCCGTTTTTTGAAAACAACGTCCTGCATGGTCCCGGTGCCTTTTTGGAAGTCGCTCAGGGGTTCGAAGATTTCGAACGGGCCATGCGGAAAAAGCTGAAACGGGAATTGAGCGGTTTGCAGATTGGTGCGCTTGATGAAAACCCGCAGTAAATCCGCGCCTGAGCGCTGATTTTGCGGGCCTGTTCTCTGAACCGGCATTTGAACAAGGCCGCCAGGCCTGTGCATCAGTGCAGGACGGTTTTGGTTCTGCGCGACACACAACCCCGGTCAGTAGATGTATCGGATCTGGTCGGTCCAATATCGCTCCACCCGGCGCAGTGACGTGGTGATGTCTTCGATGCCTTCCAACTCCAACACGCCCCTGCTTTGCAATCCTTCGGCGTGACGCGCAAACAGGTCGGACACGAAATTGCGGATTTCCCTGCCTCGTGGTGTCAGACGTACGCGGACAGAGCGGCGGTCAATCTCGCATCTCTGGTGGTGCATATACCCCATCTCAACCAGCTTCTTGAGGTTGTAGCTGACATTGCTGCCCTGATAGTAGCCGCGGCTTTTCAGCTCGCCCGCCGTCACTTCGTGATCGCCGATATTGAACAGCAGCAGCGCCTGAACCGCGTTGATTTCCAGCACGCCGACGCGCTCGAATTCATCCTTGATGACATCCAGCAGCAACCGATGCAGCCGCTCCACCAGGGCCAGTGCCTCAAGATAGCTGGTCATGAACCCCTTGGCTTCAAGCCCGGAGACCTGCATTTCCATACTCATCCGACCCTCCGATTCAGTCGTGCTGTTTGAGACACGATGACCTGAAAGTCCGAAAAATCGGTTAAGCCGGTATTTTCTTATTTCTGAAAGGTCTGCGCGATGTTTGAAATCAGACTGGCAAACTGCGCCGGCGGCTGCACCTGACCTGTGACCCATTGATAAAGGTCCTGATCGTTTTCGTGCAGCAGCGCGTCAAAGACATCCAGCCCGGCGGCATCCATATCTGCCAGGTTGCGATCGGCATAAGCGGACAGGATAATGTCCATCTCTTTGATCCCGCGCCGCATGGATCGCATTTTCATTCGCTTGATGCGTACGTCCCGGGGTTCACTCAATTCTTCTGCTCCAGCATCAGACGCATTTTCTTTTCCAGACGCGCCGCACGTTCAGCGCAAACCCGCATCTCTCCTCGGATGGCGCGCAGTTCGGCCACCGCGGTCGACAGTTCCATTCCACCTTCGCCCTCTTCCACCGGGGCATCCATGCCATCGCCCTCACCGGTCAGCAGCCACATGATCGAGACATTGACCAGCCCCGCCATCATCGACAACCGGTTCGCACGCGGCTCGGACAGATCGTTTTCCCAATCGACAATCGTCGTCTTCTTGACCCCAAGGCGGCGCGCCAGCTCTGCCTGGGTCATTCCGGCCGCTTCGCGCGCGCCCGCCAAACGGTCCCCGAATGTCGCAGACTCAGGTCCATACCAGTCTTTTTCATCATTCATCGGGGTCTCCAATTCACATTGTCCATTCGGCTTGATCGTCATTCCGGCGCACCCTATGACAGTCGGGTTGAACATACAAACCGAGGCCATCCATGAGTTTCCTGTCTGCGACACTGTCACGCGTTAAACCATCGCCCACGATCGCCATGACAGCCAAGGCCGCCGAGTTGAAAGCCGCCGGGCGCGACGTGATCGGCCTGAGCGCGGGTGAGCCGGATTTCGACACCCCGCAAAACATCAAGGACGCCGCCGTTGCAGCGATTGCAGCCGGAAAAACCAAGTACACCGCACCGGACGGCATTCCGGAACTGAAGCAGGCGGTTTGCGCCAAGATGAAGCGCGATCACGGGCTTGACTACACGCCCGCGCAGATCTCGGTTGGAACGGGCGGAAAGCAGACGCTGTACAACGCCTTGATGGCAACAATGAATGACGGTGACGAGGTGATCATCCCCGCGCCATATTGGGTAAGCTACCCCGACATGGTTTTGCTGGCAGGTGGAACGCCGGTTGTTGTTGAAACGACGCTGGCCAACAGCTTCAAGCTGACGGCAGAACAACTGGAAGCCGCCATCACCCCAAGGACAAAGTGGTTCATCTTCAACTCGCCCTCGAACCCGACAGGCGCAGGGTACAGCCGGGATGAGCTCAAGGCCCTAACCGATGTTCTGATGCGCCATCCGCATGTCTGGATCATGTCGGACGACATGTATGAACACCTGGCCTATGACGGGTTTGAATTCTGCACGCCTGCCGAGGTGGAGCCCGGCCTGTATGACAGGACGCTCACCTGCAACGGTGTTTCGAAAGCCTACGCCATGACCGGCTGGCGCATCGGTTATGCGGCCGGTCCGGTCGAACTCATCTCGGCGATGCGCAAGATCCAGTCGCAATCCACCTCGAACCCCTGCTCGATCAGCCAGTGGGCGGCGGTGGAAGCGCTGAACGGAACACAGGATTTTCTGGCCCCGAACAATGAAACGTTCAAACGCCGCCGTGATCTGGTGGTGCGCATGTTGGACGAGATTGACGGCATAACCTGCCCGACACCCGAGGGCGCGTTTTATGTCTACCCCTCGATCGCCGGGCTGATTGGCAAAACGACACCCGCGGGAACCGTCATCGAAAACGATGAAGCCTTTGCCACGGCCCTGCTGGAAGAGGCGGATGTCGCCGTCGTGTTTGGCGCGGCCTTCGGCCTGTCACCCAACTTCCGGGTCAGCTATGCGACGTCCGATGCAGCCCTGACCGAAGCTTGCGCTCGTATACAGCGCTTTTGTGCATCTCTGAGGTAAACATGTCTGCCGACCTGCCCGAATATTATTTTCGCATCCGTGAAAACGGGGCCGCGGTGTTTCGGATCGATACGGAAAACCGCCAGCGCCGGATCGAGATGGACCAGATCGCCGTCATCAACATCCGCAACGGTGAGGTCAAGCCGCACGGCCAACGGGTTTTGTCCGAACGGGATCAGGCAGAGATCGCCCAATGGATGGACGAGCGCCGGGCCGTACTGGCCCAGCGCGACATCGACGACATTCACCGCGCTGTCGACTATCTGAATCTGACAACGCAATGGGCGCAGTCCAAGGCAAGCGACGAACAGCTTGAGGATGTAACCGACAGGTTGCTGATGGCGATGCACGATCTGCGCACGGTTCTGGTTCGGAAAAAGGCCGACCGGTTGAGCAAAGACTAGGCAGGTTCCGCCGGCGCCTGCATCTGCCGCACCGAATGCATCCAGAACCGGGCCATCAGCAGCACCGCCGCGAAGGCCAGGCCAAGCACCAGTCCCAGCCAGACACCGATGCCGTCCATCTGACGGACGAAGCCGAAATAGTAGGACGCCGGAATTCCCACCACCCAATAGCTGAGCGCCGCCATAACCATCGGTATCTTGGCATCCTGCAAACCACGCAGCAGTCCCAGCGCAATCACCTGCGCCCCGTCGACCAGTTGGAACAGGGCAGCCATGGCCAGCAATCCTGTCCCGATTGCCAGAATTTGTCCGCGCTGCGGATCATCGGCCTCCATGAACAGGGAAATCAGCGGCTCGGCATATGTCAGGAACAGGATGACGGTCACGACGGACATGACCAGTGACATGCCCGTCACGGCAATCGCACCTTTCTCCAGATGCGCCTTGTCCCGGCGGCCCAACGCGTTGCCGGCCCGGATGGTGGCCGCATTTGACAGCCCTAGATGTACCATGAATGTGGCCGACGCCAGATTCAGGGCGATCCCGTGCGCGGCCAGCGGGACCTGACCCAGCCAGCCCATCATCACGGCGGATGTTGCAAACAGCGACACCTCGGCCAGGGTGGTCAGGCCAATGGGCACGCCCAGTTTCCACACGCTGATGAACATTTCCCAATCCGGACGCCAGAAGCGCTGGAACAGGCTGTGTTCCGGCAAGGTCCGGACCACATAGACGACAACCGCGACCAGTGAAACGACCTGCGTCGCGATCGAAGCGATCGCAGCGCCCATCACGCCCAGTTCCGGCGCCCCCCAGTTGCCAAAGATCAGCGCATAGTTGGTAAACCCGTTCACGACCGCCGCCGTAACCGTGATCCACAGCACGATCTGAGTTCGCTCCAGAGCCGCCAGGTAGGATTTCAACACCATCACGATGAGCGCCGGAAACAACCCCCAACCGGCAACACGCAAATATTCCGACGCGGTTTCAGCGATATGCGGCTCTTGTTTCATGGCGATCAGGATCGGATTGGACCACCACAACAACGGCATGACCACCGCAGCGTACAGAAGTGACAACCACAGCCCCATGCGCGTCGAGCGGCGAATGCTGGTTTCGTCCCCTTCTGCCGCGGCGGTGGCAACCATCGGCATGACGGCCCAGCCAAAGCCTGCACCAAACAAAAACAGAACGAAATAATAGCTGCTGGCCAGGGTAACCGCTGCCAGCGCCTCGACCCCGTACCAGCCCAGCATGACGGTGTCGGTCAGGCCGATGGCAAACTGCGCCAGATGGCCACCGATCAACGGCAGGCCAAGCACGGCAATTGCCCGAAAGTGGGCCGGATATGTCATCACTTTTGTCATCGCACCAGCCATATGCGCGGGCTTGGCGCGAGACAAGAGATGATCGCTAAAATGTCAACATGATACTTCGGTGCCCGCTTGCGCAGTCCAGGCGGGCACCGGCGTGATTAACGAGCGTCCGGATGCAGTGCTGTACCCAGAATATGCTCGGAGCGGTGAATTACGTGATGCGCCTGCCCCACGATCAACGGATCGGGTTCACCCACAATGCCGTGATCCTTGCCCGGGTAGTCCAGAGTCGACAGGAAATGGCGCATACAATTCAGCCGCGCGCGTTTCTTGTCATTCGACTTGATGATCGTCCACGGCGCGTCCGCGGTATCGGTGTAAAAGAACATGGCCTCTTTAGCTTCGGTATAATCGTCCCACTTGCTGAGGCTGGCTTTGTCAATCGGTGACAATTTCCACTGTTTCAGAGGGTCCGTCTCGCGACTTTTGAAACGACGCTGCTGTTCTTCCTGCGTGACCGAGAACCAGTATTTGTAAAGCTGGATGCCCGAACGCACCAGCATCCGCTCCAACTCCGGCGTCTGCCGCATGAACTCCAGATATTCATTGGGAGAGCAGAAGCCCATCACCCGCTCGACACCGGCGCGGTTGTACCAGGACCGGTCGTAGAACACCATTTCGCCAACTGTTGGCAGTTCCTGAATATAGCGCTGGTAATACCACTGCCCCTTTTCTTCCCAAGTGGGTTTATTCAAGGCCACGACTCGGGCCTGACGTGGATTGAGGTGCTCCATAAACCGCTTTATCGTACCGCCCTTGCCGGCAGCATCGCGCCCTTCGAACAGCAGAACGAAACGCTGCCCGGTTTCCTGCGCCCACAACTGAACCTTCAGCAACTCTGCCTGAAGCTTGGCCTTCTGTTCTTCGTACACCGACCGCGCCATCTTGCGGCCATAGGGGTACTTGCCGCTTTCAAACGCCTGCCGGATCTTTTCAGGGCTGGGCTCTGCGACGTCTGCAACCGGCGTCGGCCTGGTCTTGACCTGAGTTGAATTTGTTTCGACCCGAGCAATGGCTTCCATGAAATCTTTCCTTTTCTGTTGTCCCGGAAAGGAGCTAGCAGAAAGGCCACGGATGCGCTTTGATTGGGGTCAAATTGATGCCTCAAAAACCCATATATTCCGCACTGGATACAAGGTTCCGATACAAACGCCGTTTTTCAAGCTGTGCCCGAGCGGCCCTTGCCTGAATCCTCAAGAGGATCTTCTAATCGACCTCGGCCAACATGGCCGAGGCTGGCGCCCGTTTGGCGCACCGGATCTGCCGATACCCCTTGCTTCAGGCTTTATCGATGCCCCCAATCGTCAGGGTTGTCAGAGTTGTTGGGCGACAGACCCAATTCGTCGCCTTCCGTCGAACATCCCAGCCCCAGAACCATGCGGTTCGCATAAGAGAAGTAGGAACAGACCTGATTGATCTCGAGGATTTCTCCATCATCCCACCCTGCCGTGCGCAGCGCGATCACATCCGCTTCGACCAGATCGCCCGGATCCTCGGTCAGCTTGCGCGCATAGGCCATGGCCGCCACCTGCGCTGCATCCAATGGCGCGGCGGCCGGATCGCGGGCTTCGATCGCGGCCCGGATCGCGTTTCCCCGTTCTTCGTTGGCCAGCAACCGCTGCAACCCTGCGAAATGGTGTTCGACGCAATATCCGCATCGGTTCAGAGAGCTGACCCACACGCCCAGCACCTCGAGAAACCATTTCGGTATCTTGTTGCCCGAGTGATGCAGCACCGCCTTGTAGATCGCCATGTGCCCTTCCATCGAATGCGGACGCAACGAATGCGCCATCATGATATTGTCCACATTGTTGCCCGGGCCCGTGACGCGGTCATAGAGTTTCTTCAGCCTGCCTGTGGCCTGCTCGAATGGGATGGTTCTGATCCAGCTCATTTGGCTTCCTGTTGACGTGATTGCCTGTCCTTCAGAGACTAGAAGCGCTTTGAGCCCGAGGCGAGACGAATTCGACACCCCGTTAGAAAGAACCCGGACCAGCACAAACCGCAATTCGAACGTCGGCCCGGTTTCCCCAAGCACCAACACGGCATGTCCAATTTAAGCCCTGCGAGCATCCGCCCTAAACCATCAGCCGTTCGGCACCCCGGTCAGATTGGGCTAGACGCCCTCTATCTCCATGGTGCGGAACTCATTCTTCAGCCAATTGTGCCGGGCACACATCGGTCTTGTGAAATGCTGACGTATCAATTTGCTCATGGCCTTCTGGATCAGCACCGACGTCGTTGCTGGGTATACTTCAGTTGTAAACAGCGACACTGTGCGAACGAAGTTGCTACCGGGAAATGGCATAGCCTTTACGCTGTTGTGAAACCTCTGCGTTCGGTGGAAACACGCGGCGGTCGTGATTGCCCACCCGCTGCCCTGCGCAACCAAGCCGATGATGGATTGATTACACTCCAGCTCAAACCGGTTGGGCAGGCTGTATTTGCTCCGGGCCAACTGCGTTTCAATCTGCTTGCCGATCACATAGTCACGCGAATACCTCAACAATGGCAGGTCGGCATCCGGGTTGAACAGCTCGTCCGGGGACCCTTCGAACTTGTTGGGAACCACGACGATGAAGGGATCTCTCATCAACGGGTATTCGATCAGCCCCTCGGTACGGCCCAGCGGTCGTGTGGCGACGCCCACGTCAAGCTTGTGTTCCTGAAGTTTGGCAAGAATTTCGTGGCTCGGGCGCGTGAAATGGCGGAAATTGCACCGCGGCAGAGCCTGCGCCAGAAAACGAACAAGGTCGGGCGCGATCTGGTTGTCGAAATCATCGATCAAAGCCAGCCGCAGATCCGTCGCATGCTGCCAGTTTCCCGTTCGTATCTCGGCCTCACCGCGTTTCAGCACAGTCAGACCCTCACGCACATAGCGGGCAAACACCTCGCCCGCCGGCGTCAGGCCCATCGGGCGGCGCCCATGGTCGACCAATTCAATACCCAACGCGCGTTCGAGGCTGCGCAGGTGGTTCGAAACCGTGCTGATCGACAAGTCTGTTTCTGATGCGACTTGCTGAATCGATCCGGATTTGGCGATCAACTGAAACACTTCCAGCCATCGAAGACTCAGAGATTTGGACACGGCAACCGACCATTGTTTCGATTTGTTCGAAACTAGCGAAGCAAAGTTTTGCCCATGCGGCAATGAAGAAGTTGATCGAAACGGTCGATTCTAGGCTTTCATCCGCACAAAATCCGGGTCGTACGGGCTTGGGCTGATAACCGTCGCACCAATCCGTTTCCCGCAGCTGTCCAGTTCCATTTCGCGGCCAAGCTGCGCCAGGGACGGATGAATGAAAGCGTGCGCCAGATTTAGCTCCGTGCGATACCCCCATTCGCCCGACGTGATGGTGCCAACGACAGTATCATCCTGCATCAGTGATGCGCCGGGATGCGCGGGGCCAAGGGATGAATCGATGCGCAAGGGGACCAGCTTGCGTCGTGGTCCATCCGATTTCCGTTTCAACAAGGCATCACGCCCCACGAAGGCGCCCTTGTCCAGTCGGACGAACCGATCCAAGCCGGTTTCAAAAGGATCAAATTCGGTGATCAGATCGGCTTTCCAGTGCAAAAAGCTCTTCTCCATGCGCATGGATTCAACGGCCCTGGCACCGAACAGTTTCAGCCCATGCGTTTCGCCGGCCTCGCGCAAGGCAAGATAGGCCGCATAGAGCGAGGCGTTGGGAACATGGATTTCATAGGCCAACTCGCCCGAGAAACTGAGGTTCATAACCGTCGCCGGAGCAATACCGACAAAGCACTCGCGCACGCTGAGCCACGGGAACGCATCTGCCGACCAATCTCCTCTGGCGCAGGCTGACAAGACAGAACGCGACTTCGGGCCAGCCAGAACCAGAATGGTCTGATCATTTGTCAGGCTGCGCAACTGAACGTCCTCATCGATGCGCAGATGCAAGCGCAACCAATCCATGTCGTGAAACTCGCTCGCCGCGGCGGAACCATACCAAACGCGGGCCGGCCCCCTGTCGCAGGCGGGCAGATTGGCAATCGTCGCTTCTGCCTTGATCATACCGTGGTCGTTCAACAGGTATCCCAACCCGACACGCCCGTCACGCCGAGAGACCAATCCACAAAACAACCGGTCCAGAAATGCGTGCCTGTCGGATCCTGTGATCTCGATGCGGTTGAACCCGTTGACCTCTGCAAGCCCGACGCCGGTTCGAATGCTTTCGACTTCGGCAGCTACCAAGTCGAAGGTTTCGTCAAAATCGAAACCAAGCGTCGGCGAAAATCCGGGATCGGGTTTGATATAGTCCACCCTCTCCCACCCGTTGACCACAGTGAACTCGGCCCCTTCGGATGCCAGAACAGGCGTCAGAGGGGTCGTCTTGGCGGGTCGGCCCGCAGGGCGATGTTCATGCGGAAAGTGGAACCTGAATTCGTTCTGGTAATCTTCAATCGCCTTTAGTGCCGTGAGTTCCACATTTGCATGTCCGGCGAACCTTCGGGGATCGAGGCACCACGTGTCATAGCATGCCTCGCCATGCACGATCTGCTGTGCCAGCAACCATCCGTGACCGCCACCTTCACCCAGCCCGGCCCGCAGGCCAATGATACAAAACGCGTTGCGTTTTCCCGGGATCGGACCGACCAGAGGCGCCCCGTCAATTGTGTAGGTGATTGGCCCGTTGACCACGGTGTGAATACCAACCTCCATCAAGGCAGGCATGCGCGCGAAGGCCCCTTCCAGCACATCGGTCACACGGTCCAGATCATCCGGGCACAAAGCGTTCACGAAGTTCGGATCGATCCCGTCCATACCCCAGGTCTTACATCCCTGCTCGTAGAACCCGAGTAGCAGCCCGTTCTTTTCCTGTCGGCAATAATAGTCGCTGATCGGGCAGCGCAGCAGCGGCATCCGATGCCCGGCATCCCGGATAGCCTCGATTTCTTCGGTCAGGAAATACTGATGTTCCATGGACGACACGGGATGATGAACACCCATCATGGCGCCGACTTCGTTGACCCTGTAACCACAGGCGTTGACGACGACATCACAGTCGATATCCCCGTGCTCGGTATGCACGGTCCAGGTGTCATCGTTGTGCTGTGTCAGCGCGGTCACCGGCGTATTTCGATACACCTCGGCGCCCGCCTTGCGTGCCCGGCGCGCAAGGGCCTGGCACAATTGCGCCGGATCGATGTCGCCGTCCAGCGGATCCCAAAGCCCACCGATGAGATTATCGGTCGAAATCAACGGGTGTCTCCGAGCACATTCATCCGCGTCTATCACCTCGAAATGCACGTCCATCCCCCGCGCCATGGACGCAAAGTGACGATAGCCCTGCATCTGCCCTTCGGTGTTGGCCAGACGGATCCCACCGTCTGCGTGGTGATAGTTGATAGGGTAATCCGGATCGTCGGCCAGTTCCTTGTACAGACGGATCGAATGAGATTTCAGGCCGACCATCGTCTGGTTCATGCCGAAATTGGTGACCTGCGCCGCCGAATGCCATGTCGTGCCCGAGGTCAGTTCATTCCGTTCGACCAAAACCACATCGGTCCACCCTTCCCGGGTCAGGTGGTAGAGCGTCGAACATCCGGCGATCCCGCCCCCTATCACAACGGCTCTGGTACGCGACTTCATGGCATTGCTCCTTCAACTTCGGCACCAGTCTTGCTGAATAACGGGATGGGCAGACAACAGGGCAGATGCGGGTGCCGGAAAATCGAAACCGCGATTTCGGATTCTGAAAACGGCACTTCTTCTTTGATACCGGGACAACTTGGGTCCTACGGTGCAGGAAAACGCAAGGTGACGAAAACACATGCCATCCGACATCATCAAACGAAGCGGACGCAAAGCACGGCATGCACAGCGTGCAGCCAAGCCCGTCATTGATCCTTGCCCGCCCGGTCAGAAAGGCGGGGCATTCAAGTCCTTGAGCCTATCGGAAATCGAGAAAATCTATGACACGGCGCTGCGTTTGCTGGAAGAGCTGGGGATGGGAGACGTGCCGGACAGGCTGGCCTTCGACCTCAGGGCGGCGGGTGCCCAGGATCGGGAACAGAACCGCCTGGTTTTTCCCCGTTCAATGGTTAAACAGGCCATCGCCTCGGCCGCGAAGAGCTTTACCTTTCATGGCCGGGATGAAAAACGATCCATCGAGGTGGGTGGCGACCGCGTGTATTTTGGCACCGGCGGTGCTGCGGTTCAGACCCTTGATATCAACAGTGGGCTTTATCGCCCCTCCACCCTGGCCGATCTACATGATTTCACCCGGCTACAGGACACGCTGGCCAATGTCAGTTGGTTCACCCGATGCTGCGTGGCAACCGATGTCCCGGATGTGTTCGATCTGGACGTCAACACCGTTTACGCTTTGATACGCAACACAACCAAGCCAATGGCAACGTCTTTCACGTTGGCGGAACATGTCGGCCCGATCGTCGAGATGCTGGACATCGTCGCCGGAGGGGTCGGGGAATTCGCCAAACGCCCCTTCCTGAAAGCGCATATAAGTCCGATCATTTCGCCAATGCGATACGGCGAGGATGCCGTGGACGTGGTTTATGAATGCATCGCCAATAACATTCCGATGTCCTGCATCACGGCCGCGCAGGCGGGCGCAACCGCCCCGGCAACTCTGGCCGGATTTCTGGCGCAATCACTGGCCGAAACGCTGGCCAGTCTCGTGATGGTCAATGCGATCAAACCCGGCTTTCCGATGGTCTTTTCCAACTGGCCCTTCATCGTGGATCTCAGGACCGGCTCTTTCGCAGGGGGCAGCGGCGAGACCGCAATCCTGAATGCAGCGTCGGCGCAAATCACGAACTGGCTGGGTTTGCCGTCGGGTGTGGCCGCCTCGATGGCCGATGCCAAGGCCATCGACGCCCAGCATGGGGCAGAAAAAGGCATCACGTCGCTGGCGGCAGCGCTGGCAGGAGGCAATCTGATCTATGAAAGCTCGGGCATGACGGCATCTCTGCTCGGGGTCAGCTTCGAGGCCTTCGTTCTCGACAACGAAATGCACTCGCACACGTATCGTGTCTTGCGCGGGATCGAGGTCACCGAAGCGAATCTTGGCTTTGACGCCATATGCCATTCGGTTCTGGGAGATGGGCATTTTCTGGGCAGCGAGCAAACCTATGAAGCCATGGAACGAGACTATTTCTATCCGAAACTCGCCGATCGTCAGGAACCCCGCACCTGGCAAACCGATGGCGCGATGGATGCGTGGTCATCCGCACGGCGCGCCGCTCAAGAGGTGTTGCGCACGCATTACCCCGAATATCTCACCCCGGAACAAGACGCCGAAATCCGCCGGCGTTTTCATATCCTGTCTTGAAGAGCGGCGGGCATTTCCAGCCCGGTCCTGAACCGTTAGGGTCACTGAGGAAACTTGCAGAGGATGGGGCATCATGGCCGATTCATTTTTTCAACCGGTGTCCGCCATGGAACTGGCCCGATTTGCCGGCATTCCCGCATTCATGCGCCTGCCCATGCTGGATCTGGCGCACGAACGGATTTCGGAAGTCGAACTGGGTATCGTCGGTATCCCTTGGGACGGCGGAACCACCAATCGCCCCGGCGCCCGGCATGGTCCGCGGCAATTAAGAGATTATTCCACCATGATCAGGGCGATGAACCCGGTTACGGGTGTGGCACCGTTTTCAATGGTGAACTGCGCAGATCTAGGAGACGTCGCCCCCAATCCCGTCGACATAGAAGACACGCTGGATCGGGTCACGCGTTTCTACACGGATCTTCAAGCCCGCAACATCACACCATTGACCGCCGGAGGGGATCACCTGACCACCCTGCCCGTCCTGCGAGCCCTGGCCGCTTCGGGTCCGGTTGGCCTGATCCAGTTCGACAGTCACACGGACTTGTTCGACACTTATTTCGGAGGTCACAAATTCACCCACGGCACCCCGTTCCGCCGAGCGGTCGAGGAAGGGTTGGTGGACCCGAAGCGTTTTGTACAAGTCGGGATTCGCGGCACGGCCTACAACACTGAAGATATCGAATGGGGCGAGGCGCAGGGCATCCGCATCATCCGTATCGAAGAACTGTTCGACAGGGGCATGGTCGACGTTATGAACGAGGTACGCGATATCGTTGGCATGCAGCCGACCTATTGCACCTATGACATCGACTTTGTCGATCCAACTTACGCCCCCGGCACAGGAACACCTGAAATCGGCGGGCCCAACAGCTTTCAGGCCCAGCAGGTCATTCGCAGGATGTCCGGTCTGAACCTTGTTGGCGCCGATCTTGTCGAAGTGTCACCGCCATTCGACCCCCAAGGTGGAACGGCGTGGCTTGGCATCTCGCTGATGTTCGAGTTGCTGTGTGTTCTGGCACAGGCGATCGACGCGCGGCGCTAGGCCCGCGCGACGTTCTCGGCGATCATCGAAATCATCTCGAACATCACGGCCGCCGCCGTCAGCGCGGTGATGTTGTTGGGGCTGTCCTTGGTGGGCATCATGCAGACCACATCGCCGCCGATGATGTTCAATCCGCGCGCCGCGCGCAGGATGCCGACCGCCTCATCTATGTCAAACCCCTTCTCACCCGGTTCCAGATTGGACACGGCCGGCGCGACGGTTGGGTCCAGACAGTCCAGATCGAAGGTGATGTAAACCGGGCGGTCACCCAAAACCTCTTTGGTCTGCGCGACCACATCGGCCAACCCGCGCTGTCGGAACTCTCGCACTGTGACGATATTGTACCCGTAGTCATAAGACGGTTGCAGCCAGTCCAGGCTGCGTGGATGGCCCCGCAGACCGATCTGCATCGACCGGGTTGGATCCACCTGCCCCTGATCGGCCAGATAGGCCCCCCAGTGAGCCGCTGATTTCTTGGCACCAAGAAAGTGATCAACCTTGGTGAAGACATCCGTATGCGCGTCCAGATGCAGAAAGCTGACCGGCTGCCCGCCAGCAAGTTTGCCGCCACCCAGGGCCTGCACAATGCCACCGGTGATGGAATGGTCGCCTCCGATGGAAACGGGGCGCGCTCCGGCCGTGTCTATGGTCTTGTAGAATTCAGTGATGCGTTCGATGCAATCTTCATTGTCGTTGGCCTTTGGAAAAGGCACATCACCAACATCGGCGATCCGCGCGCTCTGCCAGGGATCAATTTCAAAAACCGAATGCACCCTGCGTTGTACGGCCGAGACATGCCGCAACGCGCGAGGCCCCAAGTGCTGGTCCCGTTCGGTCGTGCCGTTGCCCGTCGAATGCGGCACGCCCGCCAGCGCGATATCCTGCCCTTCGGGCCCGACATTGGGACACCGGAACAATGTAGGCACGCCCCACCAATACAGGTTGTCCATCATCGATTGTTCATACGGATCTGTCATGGCTTCCCCGGATCAAAGAAAAGCGCCCCCGATCGGAACCGGGGGCGTTTGCGTTCAGAGTTTTTCGTCTTCTCGCCGGAACGCGCCCTGCACGATCCGGTCCATGACCATGGCAAGGAACAGGATCGCAAAGCCACCCAGCAGACCCGGCCCCTTGGCGGCGTATTGCAGCGCCTCAAGGATTTCCTTGCCCAGGCCGCCCCCGCCGATCAGCGAGATGATCACGACCATGGACAGGCACATCAGGATTGTCTGGTTTACACCCGTCATGATCGATGGCAGCGCCAGAGGGATTTCCACATCCTTCAACAATTGCCATTTCGACGCACCAAAGGCGACCGCAGCCTCCTTGATGCTTTCCGGAACCCCTTGCATGCCCAGCGCCGTCAGGCGGATCACCGGCGGCATGCCAAAGATGATGGTGGCCAGAATTCCCGGCGGGTTGCCGGTGCCGAAAAAGGCGATGATCGGGATAAGGTAGACGAAGGCAGGAAGCGTCTGCATCAGGTCCAGAACCGGTTCCGCCGCGCGATAGGCGCGCTGCGATTTGCCGAACCAGATACCCAGCGGAATGCCGAAAACCACGCACAGCAACACCGCCGCACCGACCAGAGCAACCGTTTCCATCGCCACGTCCCAATACCCCAGCAACGCGATATAGGCCAGGGAAGACGCGGTGAAGATGGCAACCCTTGGTCCCGCCGCACGCCAGGCCGTCACACAGATGACCAGCATGACCACCGGCCAGGGCGACCCAATCAGTGCAATCGTCAGCGCATCAAGCACCGATCGCACGCCCGCCACGATCCCGTCAAAGATGTCGCCGCCCGCCGCTGCAGCCGCATCAATCCTGGCCTCCATCCAGTTTGCCAGGCTCGAGAACAGCGTGCCGTTGCCTTCGCCAAGAAACATCGCAGACACTTGCTGTTCCGGGAACGCGTCAAGCAATGGAAGGGATGCGTTCACTGTGAACTTGTACACAATCAATGGTCCGATTGCCGCAACAAGGATCGCGCCCATGACGATGTTACGGGTCGAACGCCCACTTTCAGTGCTTTCCGGATCGATACGCCAGTTCGAATACTGTTTCTCGTAGACGCGGTCGGCGTAGAACCCTTGAACCAACTTGAACACCAGCAACATCAACAACCCGGTAATCAGGATTCCTGCCGCCTCGGACTGGGCGGCGGCAGCCCTTTCCAGACTTGTGGCCGCTGCTTTTTGTATGTTCTCGGCCAGTTTGGTGAAACGGTCGATATCGGCCTGTTCCGTGGCATCCGCTGCGCGCGCCAACAGTTCGGCCGCACGTTCCTGCTGACGCGCAGCGCGCTCGGCGAAATCCGCGCCGGGATTGCCCCACGCGCCCCTGCCGATCTGGACCCACGCGATGATCTCAAGGATCAGAAAGGTCCAGAACATGCCCCAAATGGCGCGTGACGCAGACCAGAATGGCCCCAGCACCGCGGCCCACTTGTTGAACGTGTTGGGAATCGCGCTGGTCGCATCATGAATCTTGTGGAACGCATTGACATAGTAGTCACCGTTCGGACCCGCGAACTCTTTGATGGAAAGGTCCAGGGCCTCGCGATCGACCTCGATATCAGAGGCGGCCGTTACTTTCATCTCTGTTGCAGCATCAGTCATTTTTGCCCCCCTGGATACCGCGCAACAGGCGCGGCTTGGTCACGACACCCACATCGATACCCGCATCCGTGATGACGACCGGCAGATCAGAATTCACGGCCAGGTCGATCAATTGATCCAGATCCGCGCCCTCGTCGGCTCGGGGCGCACCGTCAAGTGGCCCTGAGTAACTGCCCACCGGCTCCATGATGGAATGCGCCTTGACCAGTTTGAGCTTTGAGATGCCCTGAACGAATTCGCGCACGTAATCGTCGGACGGGTTCATGACGATGTCTTCGGGGGTTCCGATCTGTACGATGACGCCATCTTTCATGATCGCAATCCGGTGGCCGATCCGAATGGCTTCGTCCAGATCGTGGGTGATGAACAGCGTGGTCTTTTTGAGCTGCGCCACAAGTGCTTTGAACTGGTCCTGCAATTGCAGGCGGATCAGCGGATCAAGGGCAGAGAACGGTTCATCCATCAACAGGATTTCCGGGTCCGAGGCCAGCGCCCGCGCGATCCCCACGCGTTGCTGCATCCCGCCCGAAAGCTCTTTGGGCAGGCGGTCCTCGTAACCTGTCAGGTTCACCAGGCTCAGCGCGTGATCCGAGACGGCCCAGCGCTTTGACTTGGACACCTTTCGGATCTCCAACGGATAGGCCACATTATCGCGCACGGAACGATGCGGCATCAGCGCCATGTGCTGAAAGACCATCCCGATTTGCTGGGCGCGAATGCGGCGCAACTCGGATTCCGACAGTTTCGAAACGTCGTGACCCAGAATCTCGATCCGACCCGCCGTGGGTTCGATCAATCGATTCACATGTCGCACCAATGTGGACTTGCCCGAGCCGGACAGCCCCATGATACAGAAAATCTCACCCCTCGGCACTTCGAACGTGGCGCCCTGAACGCCTACAACACAGTTGAACCGCTCCAGAACCTCCGGCTTGCCTATGCCTTCGTTTCTGACCGCTTCCATTGCCTCTTCCGCACGCGAGCCGAAGATCTTCCAAACGTTTTCTAATTTTACGACAGGTTCGTCCATTTATCCCCCACAGGGCGATGCCCTGCCCGACAGAAAAAGGCCGCCGCGGTTTTGCGCGACGGCCCGAAGAGTGGTGATTTAGTTGGTCAGCCAGCCGATGACGGTGTCTTCATTCGCAGCCACCCATTCCTTGGCGAAATCCGCAGCTTCGATGTTGTCGACGGCCAGTGCCTTGCCCATCGCGCTAAGATCGTCGCCTGTCATCTGGTAGTTGCTGAACAGGGCGGCCACTTCGGGATAGCTCTCTTCCAGTTCCTTGGCGTAGTGCAAGTGAAGCGTTGCTCCGTTCCAGGCCGAGGACGCCTCGGACTTGGACAACCAATCCGGATCATCCGTGGGCTGAACGATTGTCCAGGTGGCCGGATCATGAGGCGGTTCTTCCAGAACCGTCAGATCCTGTGTCACGAAGATATAGTGGGGGCTGTAGCAGAACCCTATCCACGGGTCGCCCGCTTTGGTCGCATTTGCCAGATTGGCATAGGCAATGGTTTCTTCGTATTCCGTCAGCTCGAAGATCTGGTCATAGCCATAGGACTTGGCCCGGATCTTCTCGACAACGGTCGACGCCCAACCCGGCGCACCGATCCATACCTCGGGTGTTCCGTTGCCATCAGTATCAAAGATCGCAACCTTGTCGGGGTCGCTCAGGTCATCGATCGATTTGATGTCATATTGTTCCGCGATATAGGTCGGCACGCACATGCCCTGTTCGGCCTGAACCGGGTTTTGGTTCATGACGACGGTGCCGTTTTCCTTGACATAGGTATCGTGCAGGTTCTGCTGATTGGGCATCCACACTTCCGGATGGACATGCATCGAACCGCTGTCCATCGCCTCGAAGACAATCGGGTTGGTGCCATTTTGCAATTCCACGTCCAGGCCGAGGTTTTCTTCGATCACGACCTCAAGAATATGTGCCGTGGCGTTCACCGAGGCCCAGTTGGGCACACCGATCACGATATCCGCGGCCATGGCCGGCCCGGCAATCGCGAAAGACGCGCTTCCAAGTAGCGTTGCAATTTTTTTCATCTGATATCTCCGTGTTGGGTAGCTTCCGCGCTTGTTTTTCTCACCCTCTCGGGCAGCGGTGCGCTCAGGTTTTTAGTGTGGAAAGGTAGTGCCTTTCGGTTTTTTGGGGCCAGCAAAATCAAATGCTGACATAGCCCCGAAAGTGAAGCATGCGGATGCGTTGCCCATCAAGGGTTACGTCTTTCTACCTCATGAATGCGATATTATCATAAGTTTGTTTCGGCTTCTTGCAATTCAATGCGGTACTTCCGAAACCCCCGAAACCGAAGATACCCGCTGTTTTCATGAGCACTGAATTGCCTCGTGCGAAAACCACAGCCAGTTTCAAAACGGCTTTTGATGCTTTCTTTTTGCAGGAAGCAATTGATATCAAGCAGATATTGCTGCAACTGATAATGCGTGTCGCGCACGCCCCACCCTCAAAACGAGGCGTGAAACCTCTCCGTGGCGGTTCCACTACCTAATCGTACGACCAAGCCCCCATGACAAGAAACCGTTCAACACTCTGTGAAACGTGTCGAGTATTCTAGTTTTGCAGCTGGCGCTTACCTACCTACTAGTAGATAATATCATGCGTCGTAACCAAGGAAGAGACCTGACCCCATGGAAATCAATTCGGACTTCTCTGACCGCGTTGTCGTTCACTCAGACCAGCTGGAATGGCAGGCCTCTCCTATGAAGGGTGTGGATCGCAGGATGTTGGACCGGATCGGAGGCGAGGTCGCACGGGCCACCACTATCGTGCGTTATGCGCCGGGCAGTCATTTCTCTGCCCACACCCATACCGGCGGCGAGGAATTCATTGTCCTTGACGGTGTATTTCAGGATGAACACGGCGACTATCCGGTGGGGACCTATGTGCGCAATCCGCCAACCTCGCAACACACACCGGGGTCGGAACCGGGATGCACGATCTTCGTCAAGCTCTGGCAGTTCGACATGAACGACCGAACCCAGTTTCGCAAAAACATGGTGGATGAGCTGCGCGCGCCCGCGAACGGCATCGCCACCGCAGTCCTGCATGAGGATGCGCGCGAGATAGTGACCTACTCCCATCTGGACGCGGGCGCGACGCTGCGCTCGGACGCCCCTGGCGGGATCGAGGTTCTGATCATCGACGGGTCGGTCACCGAAGGCGGGGAACAACTGGTCAAAAACGATTGGCTGCGCCTGCCTGAAGGCCACAGCCTGACGGCCGTTGCGGGGGCGAACGGGGCCAAGATCTGGATGAAGACAGGCCACCTGCCTTACGCCCAACCGCCGGGGGTGTAACCGATGGCTGAACCAAAACCCTTGGCGCTTGTCGCCGGAGCGGGGGCTGGGCTTGGCCAGGCATTGGTGTCACGTTTCCAAACCGAAGGCATGGTGACCGTGGGTCTGGGCCGAACCCAACCCGACAACCCAATCGGTTCCTTTCATCAGGTCGATCTGTCCGACCCCGGCGAAACGGCACCGGTCATAGCCGATTTGATTGCCACTTACGGGCCGCCCAAGATCGTGGTGCACAACACCGCAGAACTGGTGATCTCACCCTTCCTGAAAACAACGCTGAACGATTACCAGCGCAGCTGGACGTCGATGGTGCAAACGCTGATCGTGCTGGCGCAATCGGTGATGCAGCCGATGGTCCGTGGCGGTGGCGGAACCTTGATCGTGTCGGGTGCAACCGCCTCTCTGCGCGGTGGTGCACAGTTTTCAGCATTTGCTTCGGCCAAGTTCGCCCTGCGCGGGCTGACACAATCGCTTGCACGAGAGTTTCAACCGGTAGGCGTGCATATCACGCATGTCACTCTGGACGGCATAATCGACACGGCCCGGTCACGCGACCGGCACAGTCTGGACCCAGCCAAAATGATGAAGCCCGAAGATATTGCCGAGGTATATTGGCAACTGGCGCAACAACCCAGGTCGACTTGGACCCAAGAGCTGGACCTGCGTCCTTCAACTGAGGGGTTCTGATCCATGCGCACCGATACGCTCATCATCGGCGGTGGGCTTTCAGGGCTCAGCCTGGCGACACAGCTTGTGGATCAGGGTCAGGAAGTTCTGGTTGTTGAGGCGCGCAGCCGTCTGGGCGGACGCATTCTGACCGAGGTTCAGGGGAACGCCCATCTGGACATGGGTCCGGCTTGGTTCTGGCCCGGCCAGCCACGTATCGCAGCGCTGACAGACCGGCTGGGCCTGCACCAGTTTGATCAATTCAGTTCCGGCGCGCTGAGTTTCGAAGATGAACAGGGCCGTGTTGAGCGGGGCCGCGGGCTTTCATCCATGGAAGGGTCTTATCGTCTGGTCGGGGGGCTCTCTGCTTTGACAGATGCGCTGTCGGCACGGTTGCCGGATGGGGCAATTCACCTGTCCACGCAGATCACCGCCTTGGCCCGCACCGAAGGCGGGGTTCGGGTCACTACGCAATCTGGGCAGCATATTTGGGCAAGCCGTGTGGTACTTGCCATGCCCCCACGTATCGCGGCCGAGTTGATATATGAGCCCGCCCTGCCCGATGGCACGTTGTCAGCCATGCGGCACATCGCGACCTGGATGGCCGGGCAGGCCAAAGCGGTTGCGGTCTATGACACTCCGTTCTGGCGCGAAGACGGACTGTCAGGGGATGCTATGAGCCGGCACGGTCCCATGGTGGAAATCCACGACGCGTCGCCTGCCAGCGGTGGTCCCTTCGCGCTGTTCGGTTTCATCGGCATCCCCGCGCAAGCTCGCCGGGATGAAGGGGATTTGCGGCAGCAGGTTCTGGCTCAGCTGGGGCGATTGTTCGGGCGCAAGGCGACCAGCCCCGGCGCGCTTTTGCTAAAAGACTGGGCGTTTGATCGCTTCACAGCGACCAACCTGGACCTTCAGCCCGTATATGCCCATCCGCAGTACGGCATGCCGAAGGCCATGACACGGATCTGGGAAGACCGGATCATTTTCAGTGGCACCGAAACAGCCGCGCAATTTGGGGGATATCTGGAAGGTGCATTGGAAGCAGCAGAAAACACCGCGGCATTGTTGAGCGCAAATAGCTTTGTTGAGCGCAAATAGGATGAACGTGGCATGGAAATAGATACAAAAACCGCTTTGCTGAATTCTGCCGAATTTGCCGTACGTAGCAAAGGCTTCGACGGCTTCAGCTATGCCGACCTTGCCAATGATGTGGGCATCCGCAAGGCATCGATCCACTATCACTTCCCGACCAAAGCCGCGCTTTCTGCCGCTTTGATGACGCGCTACCATACCGAGTTTATGGGACGCTGCGACGAGATCGAGGAAACTTGCGAAACGGCGGGCGCGCGCATGCGTGCACTGATCGCGCTGTATCGCGCGGCTTTGAACGACGGAAAAACCCTGTGTTTATGTGTGTCGCTGATCATCAGCCGGGAGAGCTTGTCGAATGAGGTCACCGACAAAATCCGCGAGTTCCGGCGCATGATGACCCGGTGGATCGAGAATGTCTTTGCGCTTGGCAAAACCGATCATTCGATCACTGGCGTTGAAGATCCGAAAGCAGAAGCACGCGCGGCATTGGCCTTGCTGGAAGGCGCTCATCTGACGGCGCGGGCCGAGAATAGCGCCCAAACCTTTGATGACGCCGTGGAAGTGCTAGCAGCACGTTGTTTGTGACACGGCCTAAGTTAGCTTATACAAAATGGCCGCGTCGATTGTTGAGGCGCCTGCCCGCCTCAACCCGGTTTTTCATACGAGGCCGGCAATTCAACCCGCAAAGCAGAAAGCCTCACTCCAGCTTGACCCAGGCCGAATTTCTGGCAGAGCTTTGCACGCATGCGGCCACAAACCTGACGCCTTCAAGCCCATCCTGGACCGTTGGATAGACGACGGATGCGTCAGGTAAACTTCCGTTTCTGAACGCCAGAATGGCTTCGGCTGCTTCGCCATAGATATTGGCGAACCCTTCCAGGTAACCTTCGGGGTGTCCCGGAGGCACTCTGCTGAGCCGATTGGCCGCATCCCCTGCCGCAGCCCCATTTCGGGTGATCAGACGCTTTGGCTCTCCGTAAGGAGTAAACCAAAGATAGTTCGGGTCTTCCTGAGCCCACTCGATGCCGCCCTTTTCGCCGTACACACGCAATCGCAGAGCGTTTTCGTTACCGGGCGCAACCTGCGAAGACCACAGCATGCCACGGGCTCCGCCTTGGAACCTCAGCAACACATGCGCGTTATCGTCGACCTGACGACCCGGCACAAAAGCCTGCAAATCCGCCGCAAGGCTTTCTGCCCTCATTCCAGTTACAAAGCAGGCAATATTATACGCATGAGTTCCAATATCACCGGTTGATCCTCCGGCACCGGAGCGTTCCGGATCAGTCCTCCATTCGGCCTGCTTGAAATCCTGCGGCTCGGTCAGCCAGTCTTGCGGATACTCAACCTGAACCACGCGGATTTTGCCGATATCCCCGTTGGCAACCATCTCACGCGCTTGCCGAACCATTGGATAGCCCGTGTAGTTGTGGGTAAGGATGAACAGCGCGTTTGAGTTTTCAGCGGTTTTGACCAGTTTCTTCGCATCACCAAGGGTCGACGTAAGCGGCTTATCGCAAATCACGTGAATGCCGCGTTTCAGAAACTCACGCGCGGCAGCATAGTGAACGTGATTTGGCGTGACGATCGAAACCGCTTCGATCCCGGATTTCAAACGCGCTTCTCGCATCGCCATCTGCTTGAAGTCATCGTAAACCCGCTCGAGGCCCAGCGCCTCGCCGCTTTCCCGGGATTTTTCGGGCGTCGAGGACAACGCGCCTGCTACCAGCTCGAACTTGTCATCCAGTCGCGCGGCTATGCGGTGGACACCACCGATGAAAGCATCGTTTCCACCGCCGACCATACCAAGGCGAATGCGCCCCGTTCTTTCTTCGTTGCGTCCTGTTACCATCAGCCTATCCCCAGCATTTTCCGATTGGCCGCTTCGTCGGTGCCGCCGTCGGCAAAATCGTCAAAGGCCTTCTCGGTCACGCGAATAATGTGATCGGAAACGAACTGAGCACCTTCACGCGCGCCATCCTCGGGATGTTTCAGGCAGCATTCCCATTCGACCACGGCCCAGCCATCAAAGTCGTTTGCCGCCATCTTGGAAAAGACAGCCCCGAAATCCACCTGTCCATCACCGAGTGACCTGAACCGCCCTGCGCGATCGACCCAGCTTTGATAGCCGGAATAGACACCTTGCCTTCCGGTCGGATTGAACTCGGCATCCTTTACGTGAAACATCCGGATGCGGTCTTTGTAGATGTCGATATTGTCAAGGTAATCGAGGCATTGCAGGACATAATGCGACGGGTCGTACAGCATGCACGCCCGCGCATGGTTGCCTGTTCGTTCAAGGAACATTTCGTATGTCACCCCGTCATGAAGATCCTCGCCGGGGTGGATTTCATAGCAAACATCAACGCCACAGTCTTCGGCGTGGTCCAAAATCGGCACCCAACGACGGGCGAGCTCATCAAATGCGGTTTCAATCAGACCAGCAGGACGTTGAGGCCAGGGATACACGTAAGGCCAGGCCAGCGCGCCAGAGAATGTTGCATGAGCCGAGATTCCCAAATTCCGAGAGGCTGAAAGCGCTTTCTTGACCTGATCAACGGCCCATTCCTGCCGGGCTTTGGGATCTCCCCTGACGCTTTCGGCCGCAAAACCATCAAACGCCGTATCATAGGCCGGGTGAACAGCGACAAGTTGGCCTTGCAGGTGCGTCGATAATTCTGTGACTTCAACGCCGTTCTCTTGGGCTTTGCCCTTGAAGTCATCGCAATAGTCTTTGCTTGTCGCGGCCGTTTCAAGGTCGAACAACCGCCCGTCCCAACTGGGCACTTGAACGCCCCTGTATCCGCAATCCGCCGCCCATTTGGTTATGGCGTCCCATGAATTGAACGGCGCTTCGTCACCGGCAAATTGTGCAAGAAATAATGCAGGCCCTTTGATCGTCTTCATTCAGTTTCCTCCCCGAAACCAATGCCTCTATGGCGGTAAATTTTCCTTCAGATAGATGTCGATGCGGATGCGTTCCTGTGATTTGTTGAAAGGCACTTTGTCCGATGTTGCACGCAACAGACGCACGGCGGACCGCACCAGATGCCCGGAGTCCTGCGAGATCAGCGCGTCAAAGGTGCCACGGCGAAGCGCATCACGACTAAGCGGCGTGAGTTCATGCGCGATAATGACCAGATCCTTGCTGATCCTGCTCTCTGACAGAAATTGAACCAAACCCGCGTTGCCCGCGGCGGAAGAGTATATTCCGACCAGGTCAGGGTAGGTCTCAAATATCCCAGGCATCATCTTGTAGATCAGATCCGGGTCATCCCTGCCCTCGACAGACGCCACGACTTCGAGATGAGGGAATTCTTCAGCGACAACAAGATCGAATCCCTGGCGCCGCTCCAGATGATCACGTGCCAAACGTGAGCCCGTCAGAACCAAAACCTTACCCGGACGATGCACAAAGCGCCCCATCAGCTGAGCTGCGGTTCGCCCGGCCGAAACGTTATCGATCCCGACAAAATGATCTCTGTCCGAGCTTGGCAAGTCCGACACCAATGCAACCACTGGAATGCCTTTATCCCTGACCCTCTTCACAGCGTCGCGGACCGAAGGCGTTTCCGGCCCGAATACGGCCACCCCGTCGACGCTCAGGTGGTCGACCCCATCCAGAATGTTGACTATGTCCTGAGGCTCGAACGGAGCGACCTTTTTTATCGTGACCCGCGTTCTTTCTATGAACTGATCGCGCGATTGTTCAGCTATCTGATCGCATATCGCCTCGACAAATTCATTGCCGGCATCCGGCAGAATAAAGACGAAATTATAGACACGGTTCCGCGCGAGGTTGGCGGCAGCGGTGTCGCGCACATACCCAAGCTCATCAATCGCCTTTTGTACTTTCTGCACGGTCACCGCCCGCACACCGGGACGCCTGTTCAAGACCCGGTCAACAGTCGCCAGACTGACACCCGCAACGCGCGCGATGTCGTTTACGGTTGGCTTTTTCACCAATTCTAGTTTTTGCTTTTGGTCTTCCACGTGTCTTTCAGCCCTCAATCTCCCGTGCCAAGCCTTCGAACAACAATGCAACAGCTTCTGCACCCGGGTCGTTATGTCCGATCAGGTTTTCTTCGGGAACATAGGCTGCACGGCCTGCTTTGGCACGATGAATATTTGCGGTTTTGTCAGCACCTTCGCGCGCGGCTTTCGCGGCTTGCACCAGCCCTGAAGGCAGCGCCTCAAGCGCAGGTGCCAGAGCATCAATCATTGTCCTGTCGCCAACTTTGGCCCCACCTACCTGGCTGACCCGGTTCAGACCTTCGACCAAAGACTTTGATATGGAAGCGCCACTGGCACAGGCATCTCCGGCGGCATTGAAAAAGATCGCCAGGATCACACCGGAAGATCCCCCCATGGTCTGGCTCAGCTCATTGCCCAGCGCGGGAAACAATTGCGTCAGATCCGCAAGAGGCATTCGATCCAGGCTTCCCTGCAAAGATCTGGCTGCTGTCGCCAAGGTACTGCCTGTATCTCCATCTCCGGATTTCGCGTCCAATTCGTTCAGGTCTTTCTCGGCTTGGATCAGCAGTTCTGCCAAGCGATTTATTGTTTCCTTGGTCGCCGGATTGTTCGACGGGATGGGGTCAATCGGGGTCAAACCATCAGGCAAAGGGGCAATTCGAACCGGCTTTATCGTTTTGACCCCTGGCCATGCCACCAACTCGACCGGTTCTTCCAGCGCCAACAAGTCACTCGGATCAACCGGCAGAATCGAAACAGAAAATCCATGCATGTCCAGCGAAGTCATCAGCGGTGCCGGACCGATAATATGTCCCGCGATACCGGTTTCGGACAAGGCGTGCGTCAAAACAGACATCTCAAGCGGTGTTGTAGACCCCAAGTTGTTTACCAGCGCCACGCAGTCACCCGCCCCCACTCGCTGCTGCAACTTTTCCACGACGGTGGACATTGCGGTCACGGCATTTGCGAACTCCACCTGCTCAACACCCGGCTCGCCGTGAATACCCAGCCCGAGCTCTGCTTTGCCGGGGGCAATCCTGTCTTCTTTCGGGGAACCCGGAACGGTGCAGGTGTCCAAACTCATCCCGATACTGACTACTTTCTCGACTACGTTCTTAGCGGCCTTGGTTACAGTTTCCAGATCAGCCCCGCGTTCTGCCAATGCTCCGGCAATCTTGTGCACGAACAGGGTCCCTGCCACGCCACGCGGTTGCGGCAGGTCAGGAAGCGCGATGTCATCATCGACCACCACCATTTCCACCTTGCGCCCCAATGCACGGGCGCGCTCGGCCGCCAGTCCAAAATTCAGCCGGTCGCCAGTATAATTCTTGACGATCAGCAAACACCCCGCCTCACCGGTCACGGCCAGAATGCCCGCCAGGACAGCTTCTACCGATGGGGAAGCGAAAACCTCTCCGCATACGGCCGCAGTTAACATTCCCGCGCCCACAAACCCGGCATGGGCAGGTTCGTGGCCGGAACCTCCGCCCGAAACCAGGGCGACTTTCGATTTGTCCCAATCCGATCTGTAGACAACCTTGATATGAGGGTACCCATCCAATCTGGTCAGTGCCCCACCTGAGGATGCAAGAAGACCATCTATCGCCTCGGTCACGAGGGTTTCTTTTGTGTTGAGGAACTGGGCCATGCTTTTGCTCCTTAATTCACGCGCGCGCCGGACGCGTCAAAATACAACGGGTTTTGTGGGCTAATTTTGATAGTCTTACCTGCGGGGTAATCTTGATGGACATCGATCAGCGTCACGACCGGATGGCCATTCAAGTCCAGATGAAGTCGGGTTTGGTCACCCAGGTGTTCGGCACGTATCACGCGCGCGTCACTGCCTTCGCCTTCAATGATGTTTTCCGGGCGAAGACCAATCTGCGGGCCCTTGTGATCTCCTCCGAACAACTCCGACGGAAGGATATTTATCCGCGGCAGACCCAATCGACTGGCAACATAAACACTGCACGGGTTTTCATAGATGTCCCTTGGCGTGCCGTACTGAACCAGCCTGCCCTCTTCCAGAACTCCGATATGCGTTGCCATTGTCATGGCCTCAACCTGATCATGGGTCACATACAAAAGCGTGGACCCAAGGTCGGCCTGAATTCTCTTGAGCTCAACGCGCAGATCCGCTCTCAGCTTGGCATCCAGTGAACTGAGCGGCTCGTCCATCAAGAAAATTTGGGGATCCCGCACCAATGCGCGACCAATCGAAACACGTTGCATCTCTCCGCCGGACAATTCCGTGGCCTTGTTGTCCAGCTTGTGCGGGATTTGCAGGATTTCCGCGACTTCGTTCACCTTCTGCGTGATCTGATCCTCAGGAGTTTTCAGGATCGGCGAACGCAGTGGAAACGACAGATTCTCGCGTACCGTCATATGCGGGTACAGCGAATATTGCTGAAAAACCATCGCCACATCGCGTTGGGCAGGCGTTTCCAGGCCAACATCTCGGCCGGCGATGCGTACCGATCCCGAATCCATCTTCTCGAGTCCGGAAATCAATCGAAGCGTTGTCGTTTTTCCCGCACCTGTCGGACCCAAAAGCACGACGAAGGCACCATCGGGAATTGTCATCGAGATACCATCGACGGCTTGAACAGTTCCGAATGACTTCGAGATGTTCTGCAAAATGACTTCAGCCATTGCTCAGCACCTCTTCGTTCAGGGCGGATTTCAGCGCCCGGCCCGTGGAGCGCTCAAAAAGAGTCACCGTTGTCGAACGGAAATCCAATCCCACGGTTTCACCCGGCGCAACCTTTTCACCTGCGCCGATGCGGGCCTTCAACTCACCGTTCGGGCTTTGCAATGTCACGATCTGGGTTGTCCCCAAGTATTCAGCTGCCAGAACTTTGGCCCGATAGTCACTGTCGTCGGACAAAAAAACATGTTCCGGCCGGACACCGAAGACCAGTTCCCCTTCCGCCCCCTCCATCAGCTTCGGGACCGCTTCGTCATGGCCGTTCAGCCTGACCCTTTCAGAGCCGGGTGCCACTTTTCCCTGAAACGGCAAGAAGTTCATTGACGGAGATCCTATGAAATCCGCCACAAACATGGTCGCAGGTTTGTCGTAGATTTCTTGCGGCGTTCCGAATTGTTCGATCACTGCGTTATTCATGACAACAATCTTGTCGCCCATCTGCATGGCTTCTAGCTGATCGTGTGTGACGTAAACCGTTGTCGCTCCCATTCGATCGTGAAGCGCGCGCAACTCTTCGGCCATATGCTCGCGAAATTCGGCATCCAAAGCGCCAAGAGGTTCGTCCATCATGAACGCCTTGGGCTCGCGAACGATCGCCCGCCCAAGTGCAACGCGCTGCCTGTCGCCACCCGAAAGCCCTCCCACCGGGCTTTCCAGAATGTCAGTTATCCCCAGAATTCCGGCAACTTCTTCGACTTTGGCTTTGACGGCTGCACGTGACATGCCTTGTGAAATCAGTGGATAGCTGATGTTCTTGCGAACATTCATGTGCGGATACAGCGCGAACATCTGGAAAACGAACGCTATGTCACGTTCTGAAGGCGGCTTTTGGCTGATTTCCTCACCATCCAAATAGATTTCGCCGGAAGTCGGAAGTTCCAGCCCCGCAATCATCCTGAGCGTTGTCGTCTTTCCACATCCCGACGGCCCAAGCAGCATGAAAAACTCACCGTCCTCAATTGTAAAAGAGCTCTCGCGCACAGCAGTGAAATCGCCGAACATCTTCTTTACGTTTTTGACTATGATTTGGGCCATTTCTACTCCGGAAAATGGCTGACGATGATGAACATGACGGTTCCGATCAGCGTGACGATGAAGGAATAGGTGAACGCCCAAAGGACAAAGGGCTGCATCAGCATGAAGACACCCAGTGCGATCAGGATGGTGGCGACCATCTCCCACGGGCCGCGGCGGAGCCGCATCAATCCGGTAAGAAACTCGCTCATTTGCGTACGGCTCCGAATGTGATCCCGCGCAGCAGGTGTTTGCGCATCAGGATGGTGAAAATCATAACGGGGATCAGGAAGATCGTCGCACCAGCCGCAACCGCTGGCCAATCCAGACCGCCGATACCGATGATGGTGGGGATAAACGGGGGCGCTGTCTGCGCGTTGGCCGAAGTCAGCAGCACGGCGAAAGCATATTCATTCCATGCGAAGATCAGGCAGAAGATCGCAGTTGACGCAATGCCTGTGGCGGCTTGCGGCAGCACCACTTTGTAAAAGGCCTGAAACCTCGTGTAGCCATCTATAAGGGCGGCTTCCTCGTACTCTCTTGGAATTTCGTCGATGAAACCCTTCAGCAACCAAACCGCTAGGGAGATATTCACGCCCGTATACAGGAGGATCATTCCCAGATGCGTGTCGCTCAGCCCAAGGTTTCTGAACATCAGGAAGATCGGGATGGCGACAGCGACCGGAGGCATCATCCTTGTACTAAGAATGAAGAACAGAAGGTCGTCTTTGAGCGGTACCTTGAACCTGCTGAACGCATAGGCGGCCAGCGTGCCGAGGAAAATACTCAAGAACGTGGATCCAAATCCGATGATGACCGAATTCATGAAACGCTCGCCGAATTTGGAGGGCCCAACGATCACCATGTCGTATTGGCGGACGATCTCATCGGCCCAGTTCTGTGGCGGGTTGGCTTCCAGAAACTCCTGCGTCTGCCTCGTGCGCGTGGTGAAAAGATTGACGTAACCTTCGAGCGTTGGGTCAAAGACCACTTTGGGCGGGTAGCTGATCGCGTCGGCAGGGGATTTGAACCCGGTCAGCAAAATCCACACCAGCGGGATCATCGTGATCAGCGCATAAGTGATGACCAGGATTCCTGCGATCCATTTGGACCGGTTCGAAGGTTCAGTGACGGAAAAGCCGCTCATCTCTGCTTCACCTTGTTCAGGGCTTTGACGTAAATCGACGCAAGGCCGAACACGGTGACGAACAGGATGATTGCATAAGCCGATGCATACCCTGTACGCCACTTCTCAAACGCCTCTCGCTTGAGATTGATCGAAGTGAGTTCCGTAACGGACCCCGGCCCACCGCCGGTCAACTGCACCACCAGATCAAACATTTTGAAGTTCTCGATCCCTCGAAACAGCACCGCCAGCATCAGGAATGGCAGCACCATCGGGATCGTAATCGTAAAGAACTGCCGCAGCTTGCTGGCCCTGTCGATCTCGGCCGCCTCGTAGATGTAATCGGGAATACTGCGCAGCCCGGCCAGGCAGATCAGCATCACAAACGGCGTCCACATCCATGTGTCGACGATGACGATGGCCCAGGGCGCCAACGTCACCGAACCCAGCATCTCAAAACTTGACGGGTCTTTGCCGGTGAACCACGAAACGATATAGTTGAACAGTCCGATCTGAGGCTGATAGAGAAACTTCCAAAAGTTCCCGACGACAGCAGGGGACAGCATCATTGGCAAGACAATAATCGTGGTCCACAGGTCGTTTCCCTTAAACTTCTTGTTGATTAGCCACGCCAAGGTGAACCCGATCAGAACCTGAAAAAAGATCGTCCAGAACAAAAAATGCGCCGTCGCCTGCATATTCAACCAGGTGTCGGAATCCGTCAGGATACGCTCGTAATTCCTAAATCCGACATCCTTGACCTCGCGCCCTATCCGATTGGCTTTGTAGTTGGTAAAGCTAAGCTGGATTGTCCAAATCAACGGAAAAATGTTGATTGCAAGCAGCAGGAAGATCGTCGGGGAAATGAATATCCAAGCAATTGCTCGATCGGATAACCCTCTGATTTTGCGCGCAACTCGCGTGGGCGTTGCCTGCGCAACGCGATCTATGGTCCGGTCAGACATTTCTTTGCCAGTTCTTGTCGGTTTGGGACACACGGGTCATGGTGGAGCGGGCTTGAACCCGCTCCTGCCCTGCTTCCGGATTAAAGCTTGCCTTCGTCTTCGAAGACTTCGGTCCAATCCTCGATCAAAAGATCAAGCGCTTCCTGGGCGGTGCCTTGATCGGCGACAACGTAGTCATGGATACGTTTCTGCATGGCCAACAACAATTCCGCATAAGCAGGCTCCTGCCAGAAGTCCTGCACACCTGCCATGGCTTCCAGAAAGTCACCGGCAAAGGGTTGGCTGTCCACGAAGCCGGGGTCTTCCAGCACGGAATTATGTGCTGAATAACCGCCCAGTTCCCACCATTTGGCCTGAACTTCGGGTTGCGCGAACCACTTGATGTACTCAAGCGCGGCATCCTGTTTGTCAGAATAGCTGACGACAGAAATCCCTTGCCCGCCCAACGTTGAACCTGCCTGATTTTGCGGCGGGTTCACGAAGAAGTCGATCTTGTCGCCACCGGTATTGGGATCGGCATAGAGGCCCGGGAAGAATGCAAACCAATTCATGGCCATGGCGACCTGACCTGACTTAAAGGCGTCCAAGCTTTCACCCATGTAAGAGTTTGTGTACCCCGGAGGTGTCGCTGTTTTGTAGAACTCTTTGTAGAATTCCAGCGCTTCGACGGCTTCGGGTGAATTCACGGCGCCTTCCATGTCATACGAGCCCGGCGTATTTTCATACTTGAACCCCCAAGGGTAAAGCGCACTCGTCACACCCATTGTTATCCCTTCCGAACCGCGCTCGGTAAAGATCGCAGCGCCGTACACGGTTTTTCCGTCGATCTCGCGACCTTGGAAAAATTGCGCAATCTGCAACAGCTCTTTCTGGGATTCCGGTTCACGCAAATCTTGACCGGTTGCTTCTTTGTAGGCGGCTTGGATATCGGGATCTTCGAACCAGTCCTTGCGATAGAACCAACCGTTCGCATCACCCATTGCAGGCAGCGCATAGTAATTTGGCGTGCCCTTTGGCCAAGTCGAATAAGCGTACACAGTTGCCGGCGCGAAATCATCCATACTGATGCCCTCAGCATCAAAGAAGTCATTCAGCTTTACATAGTGACCGTTCTCAGCTCCGCCGCCAATCCATTGGCTGTCCCCGATCAGCAGGTCACAAAGCTTCCCTCCGGAATTCAGCTCGTTCAGCATGCGGTCCGCAAAGTTCGGCCAGGGCACAAACTCGAAGTTCATTGTGTGGCCAGACTCGGCCTCGAATTCTTTGGATAGCTCAACCAGCGCGTTGGCCGGGTCCCATGCCGCCCAACACAGTGTCAGGTCTTCAGCATTTGCCTTGGTAGAAAGAGTAGTAGCGGCAAGGACTATTGCGCTGGCCGAGGCCAGTTTTGTGTAAGTCATCCATTCCTCCCTTTTTAACGCCGTCAATCGAGGATGTGCGAATCGCGGCATACTTCCAAGGCTATTTGAGGTACGCACCTCAAGTCTAGATAATTTTGAGGTTCGTACCTCAAAATGCCCCATGTAACTTAAATTTACGCTACTAATTCATTGTTTTTGAACAATTTACGCTGCACCATTTCCTTCCGCATACTTTCCAACAATCCACAGGAAAAACCGATAGTCTCAAAACAGTTCTTTGAAACTGACCTGCTGGCAGCTTTGGATAGCCAGTTCTCAAAGGCCTTGCATTGCTGGATTTTCGGCTTTCCGCCCCCCGCCCGAACGCGCGGATATCGATGGACCAGAAGACGCAAGACGAGCCAAATTCGGCTGTTCACAACGGATCGGAAACCAACGCATGAGCGAACTCACCATTGTCAGAATGAAGCGTTACCCTATCAAGGGTCTGAGTCCGGAGCCGCTGAAAACAGTCAACCTGAGCGCGGGTGAGGGTGTACCTGGTGACCGCCTTTTCGGCTTTGCTCGCTACAATTCCGGCTTTGACCCGACTGACCCAAAGCCACTTCCTAAAGACCGCTTTGTTGTTTTGCTGAAAGAAGCTGGGCTTGCGGGTCTCAGGACACGTTTCGACGCAACAACTCAGCAGTTGGAAATTGATGTGGACGGCCGCACCCACTGCTTCCGCATGAGCGAGCCCCAAGGAAAAACCGATGCCGCCAGACTCCTCTACGATACGCTGGAACTACAGGATCCTGAACCGCCTAGATTCGTGTCTTCGCACCCGCATCGTTTCACGGATGTTTCAGTCGTTTCACCGAAGATGATGAATGCGATATCGGTTCTCAACTTAAGCTCTGTTGATGCGTTAAGCAGAAAGTTGCGCACAGACATTCACCCGGACAGATTTCGGGCGAATATCGAAATTGACGTATTGCCACCGTTTTCCGAGCTGAGCTCTGTCGGTTCCACCTTTGTGTTTGGCGATGTCAGGCTGCGGATACTCTCGCGGACGAAAAGATGCGCCGCTACCGAGGTGAATCCTGAGACGGCCCTTCGAGACTTGAACATACCGTTCTTACTTCGAACCCATCTGGGCCATATGGATATGGGGGTTTACGTAGAAGTGCTGGATGGCGGCACCCTCTTTGCTGGCCAAAAAGGAAAATGCCCGCAGGAATAAGTGGCCCAATTGATCAGACACTTAAACGTCTCCGGAATTCTTTTGGCATTCATCGGACGTGATCAGACCAACCTGTGCTCGGAATCACGCAATGCAACTCGCGAAAATTGCAGCATGAATCCAGATCGTCGAATTGAAATGATGCGAAACGGATACAAATGGCGGTGCTGTACGACAAATTGGAAGCAGTCTCTGCTAAGCCAGTACAGCTGCCCTTTTTGCCGCACCAAGTTCGCGCGGCCCGGCAAGAGCGAAGGTGCGTGTTCGCTTGAAGGTATCTCTGCTGGCTAACGATCTTTTATGGTTGAAGTGGTTGTGGACGGAGGAGTGGACTACAGCGAACTTCTGCAAACTTCGCATGCGCCTGAAACGTAGCATGGCGCGTTCGCGTCGTTGAAACGGCAGGTGCGAATTCTCGACACGGTTTTTAGGCATCTGCCAGCTTGCTGGTTTTCTGTAGCACCCAAATCTCTGATTGCCGCCACAGATTATCAGGCTGGCCGTTGATCTTAAAAAAAACCTCATCCACATGCCACTTCCATTTTGAGTACGCCCGCTGCTGCTGGACCCGTTTTCTAAGGATTTCCGAGGCGAACATTGGGCCGAACCGGGTCCACCAGTATCGAACTGCCTCCTGGCTCACATCTATCCTACGCTCATTCATCAGGTCTTCGACATTGTAAAAGGCACAGGAAACCGAAGGTACAATATCACGGCCCGACGAATGATCCTGGGATTGGTCTTGAATTCCTTGAATGGGCTTGAGTTGGTCATAGGTGGAGGCTTCGAAAGCCCCTACCCGTTTCAACCCGAGTTCTTCTGACAAGACCCTTTTAGATGTCCACCTGTTCTCGCAATTCAGGTCTGCTTTGGGGTTGGTGTAATAATGGTTCAGAGCTTGCGAAGGAAATCACTGCACTCCGGCGAAAAGTATTTGTTTCTTGCGGTCTGCATCCCTTTGACACAAATCGAAATCGCACTCATGCAAAAAGCCCCGAGGGGAAGGCGCAACTAAGAAATGCCCAAAATCATCTCGCCCTGCGACTAGCGCAACCAAAGTTTTCACGCCGTTTTTCTGTTTCATTGAGGGTTTTATGAAACGCAACGCCGCGCCAATGCGTCTGTCGTCAGTGTAATTGGGTCCCGATGCGTGAAAGAGATGCCCGTGATGCATGGATGCCTGCCCCGCACGCAATTCCGCAGCCACTGCATCTTGTTCGTTCACATCGACTGCGATTTCCTGCCCGCGTGATAACAGATTGTTTTTGCTGAAGGTGTCTACGTGAGGCACGATACGGTTTTTATGGCTGCCTGGAACAAACTTCATACACCCGCTTTGCTCAGACGCTTCTGAAATCGCAACCCAACAAGTAACCTCTTCTGCATCATCCAATCCCCAATAGGTCAAGTCCTGGTGCCACGAGACGATTTTCGATGATCGCGCCTCTTTTACGAAAAGTGCACCGCTCCAAACCATGAGGTCCGGCCCCAACACCGTTGAAGCAGCCTCAATCAGCTTCGAATGGCGGAGAAGTGCATCGAATGATGGTATCAGCCTGTCCGGATACGAGTATAGAAGCTTGAGTTTCTCTGGGTCATCTCTGAGGATGCGCTCTGCCTTCTCAAAATCATCGCGCAGCGTTTGAACCTCGGAAACTGTCAGGATATCCAGCGGAGCCACGAATCCATCTCTTTCATAAGTCTTCGCTATATCAGGCATTCGTTTAACCATTGTCATTATCCGGAAATGTTAACTGCACCTTCATTGATCGGCTTCGATCAGACGCAACCTCGAAAGCAGTGACAGCCTCCCCAACTTCGAAGGAATGCGTCACCAGCTGGTCGACGTTTAGTAGTCCGCTTCGCATCATTTCGACAGCGACCGCGAACTCGGAATGGAAACGGAAAGATCCGCGAAGTGCAATCTCTTTTGCAGTTAACGCCTGCATCGGCACTGTCATGTCTCCGCCCAGGCCAAGCTGAACCAAAGTTCCACGCGGGCGCAAGCATGCGACGCCAGAAGCCAGGGCCGATTGAGCCCCGGAACATTCCAGTTGGACGTCAATCTGGCCCTTGTCCTTTTCAAACCGTTCCAACATTTGCGGATCAGTGTAGGTGTTGATGACATCGTCTGCCCCGCATTCACGCGCTATGGCTAGGGTCTGGTCCGAGATATCTGTCGCGACTATTCTGGCCACCCCAGAACGACGTGCCACCAAGATCGTAAGGCAGCCGATCGGGCCGCATCCGGTGATAAGCACCGTTTTACCCACCAGGCTTCCAGCTTGTTTAACCGCGTGCAAACAAACCGCCAGCGGTTCTGCCATAGCGGCCTGTGCAGGGCTCAACCCGTCTGCCGGAACACATTGACTGGCTTTCGCCACGAGTTTGCTCCGAAAAGCGCCTTGGATATGCGGGAACGGCATTGCGCTGCCATAGAACTTCATATCAAGACAGTGGTTTTGCTGCCCGTTCAGACAATAGTAGCAGGCTTGGCAGGGGCGGGATGGAGAAACTGCAACCAATTGACCTAGGTTCAGCCCCTGCACACTTGACCCGAATTCTACGATTTCGCCGGCGACTTCGTGTCCAAGCACCATCGGTTGAAGCAACTTGATCGCGCCGAAGCCACCGTGGTTGTAATAATGCAGGTCAGAGCCGCAAATCCCCCCCACGCGCAATGCAATTAAAACTTCGTCTTGTCCCAGGTCGCGTACATCCCGGTTTTCCAACCTCAGATCTTTCGCAGCATGGATAACAACAGCAACACTGGCCGAAGACATTGCGCAGACTCCCTATACACATCGCCAAAAGATACGGATAGTCGGTGCCGACAACCAAGGGATTTTTGCATGACGCTTGAAATGTTCAGCCTAAGTGGAACTCGGGCGCTGATAACAGGCTCCAGTCAGGGAATTGGATTTGCACTGGCACGAGGTTTGGCTGCTGCCGGTGCGCAGGTCGTTTTGAACGGGCGCGACACCACAAAACTGGCGGCAGCAGCCTCCGAACTAAGTGAAACAGGCGCCTCGGTACGGGAACTTGCGTTCGATGCGACCGATCATGAAGGCGTCCGATCTGCTGTGGACGACTTTGAAGAAAAGGTTGGCCCGATAGACATCCTGATAAACAACGCCGGAATGCAACATAGGGCGGAGTTACAGGATTTCCCCGCTGATGCCTTCGAACGCTTGCTACAAACAAATGTAGCGTCCGTCTTTCATGTCGGTCAGGCAGTGGCACGACACATGATTGAAAGAAAATCAGGTAAGATCATTAACATTGCGTCGGTTCAATCCGCATTGGCAAGACCGGGTATTGCGCCTTACACGGCGACAAAAGGTGCCGTGACCAACCTTACAAAAGGAATGGCAACTGATTGGGCTAAGTATGGTCTAAACTGCAATGCCATTGCGCCTGGATATTTCGATACACCTTTGAACGCCGCATTGGTTGCTGACCCAGCGTTTAGTGCATGGCTCGAGAAACGTACCCCGGCCGGTCGCTGGGGCAATGTAGAAGAACTTGTCGGTGCCGCCATATTCCTTGCGTCCCCTGCATCCAGTTTCGTCAATGGACATACTCTCTATGTCGATGGTGGAATAACGGCGTCACTTTGATTTGTGGCTTTCAATCCTCTGCTGAATGCGACTGACCGAAGATATCGTTTACAGCGCCGACGCCAAAGCAATCACCACAACAACAATCAAGGAAGCCGCCATCGCAAAGTTGATCCTTCGATGCGATCTTTGGCTTATATCAAGGCTGCCCAGTTTTGCGCCAGCACCCAGCCAGATCATGTGCACTGGCACCCAGATCATATTGAATACAAGGATTTTTATGACGACCTCCCAAACGGGCGCATCGGGCAAAAAGGCAAACCCTGAAAACAATGCTGTGCTGACCACGTAAGCCTTGGGATTAATGAACTGAAGTGTCAGCCCATTCGCAAAACCAAGTGGCGAAACCGCTGGAGAAAACCCGACCTTTGAGCCAGCGCTGGCAATTCGCCAGGCCAGAAATACCAAATACCCGACTGAGGCGAATAGCAGCAAAGTTCTGAGCGCCGGTATAGCCAAAGCTACCGCAGCGACTCCAGAGACAACCAACATCATGTTGATGAACCCGCCCAGCATCAAACCAGCCACGAAGGCGAGACCAGTTCGAAAACCAAATGCTGATCCAATACCCGCAGTTGTTAGAACACCTGGGCCCGGCGTAATCAGCAGAAAGAAAACCGCGACAGCAAACTCAAACACTCTTCAGATTGGCCTTTTACAGATCTCTGCATTCTGGCACAGCTGTGATCACCGATCCGTCCTTAAGGTGTTGCAGAAGATTGTCGACGGTTAGGTCACCCATAGCTGCACGCGTCTCAATAGTCGCGCTACCAGCGTGAGGGAGCAGAACGACATTGGACATCTCGCGCAACGCTTTTGGAACACGCGGTTCGTCCTCGAAAACATCAAGCCCCGCCCACCCAAGCTCGCCGTTTTGCAATGCGTTGATAAGGGCAGTTTCGTCGACGACCGAACCTCGACTAACGTTTATCAGAGTGCCGCCCGCCCCCAACGCGCGAAGCACCTCAGCGTTGACCAGCCTATTGGTCGACGGACCGCCGGGCGTGATGCATATGAGGACGTCAACATGTTCTGCCATTTCAACCAAATTGTCGAAATAGCGGTACGGGACATCCTTTTGATTGCGGGTATGATAAGAGATTTCGGGGGCCCACGGCTCTAACTTATCAACGATCGCCTGACCAATGCGACCAAGACCAAGAATGCCTATCTTTTGATTGTCTGCTGATCGGGTCAAAGGGGCATTGCCTTCAACCTCCCACCGTCCGGACCGAACGTAATTGTCGTCACGTACAAGCTCTCGGTAACATGACAGCAATAGCAGAACGGCGGTGGTTGCGACTTCTTTGTTCAAAACATCGGGTGTGTGCGTCACACAAATCCCGCGCTCAGCCGCGGCATTTGCATCTACGGCGTCGTAACCGACTCCATAGACGCTGATCATCTTCAGATTGCTGAGTGATGTCATCAGGTCATGCGGAACACCGTCGTGCCCGTTCGTTACGATATGCGTAATACTATCCGCGTTGAAATCGTCCAATTGATGAATGTCGAACGCCGCGGACAGGCGTTCTCGCATCCGTTCAGTGATCCCGCCGATTTGCAATAAGTCAGTCATCTTGGCCGACCGTTTGCCGCTGAACACCAAGCCCATCGATGCGAAGCTCCATTACGTCGCCTTTTTTCAGGTAAACTGGTTCCGGTTTGATCCCCATTCCGACGCCGGGCGGTGTTCCAGTTGAAATGACGTCACCGGGGTGCAGTGTGAAAAGTTGGCTTAGATGTTCAATGATCTCGGCAACAGAAAAGATCATCGTAGAAGTATTCCCGGTTTGCATGCGCTGACCGTTTACATCCAGTGACATACCAAGGCTTTGAGGATCCGGCACCTCATCCCGGGTCACTAGCCAAGGACCTGTGGGGCCAAATGTGTCGCAAGACTTGCCTTTGGTCCATTGACCGGTCAATTGAGTTTGAAAGTGCCTTTCAGACACATCGTTCACGATGCAATAGCCCGCAACGTGTTCGAGCGCGTCGGCCTTGGACACGTATTTGGCCGTTTTGCCGATGACGACGCCCAGTTCGCATTCCCAGTCGGTGTGAGTAGATCCGCGCGGCATGACAACATCATCATAGGCACCAATGACGGCTGAGTTTGCCTTGAAAAAAAGAATCGGATGCTCTGGGATATCTGCGCCGGTTTCTGCGGCATGGTCCGAGTAATTCAAACCGATGCAAAGAAATTTTCCGATGCCACCGACACACGGTGCGATACGAGGATCCCCCTCGACAATTGGCAGGTTATTTGGATCCAATGAGCGCAGATTATCAAGCGTTCCGTCATCCAGAACATCGCCCGTAACATCATTGATGTGGGCGGACAAATCCCGCAATTGACCCTGGGACTCGACCAAAGCAGGCTTTTCCGAGCCCTCGGCTCCGTAACGAACAAGTTTCATTTCTGTTCCTTTTAGTGATTGTCGCGTGGCATGAAGCCTCGCGCGATATCGCGGTAGTTTTCGGCACCCTTGAGCGTCATACCGCGATCCAACCGATCTACTTTTTCGCGGAATATTTCCTGCCATGGGGATTGATTGGGCGGCATTGTATACCCACCCTTTGCCTCCAGATCGCGGGCGCGTTCATGCAGCTCTTCAAGCGAAACCAGCATATCTGCAGTGCCTTTGCTTAGATCGATGCGCAGTCGATCGCCAGTTCGCACCAAGGCCAACCCACCGCCCTCTGCAGCTTCTGGTGAAGCATTCAGGATAGACGGGCTTCCTGAGGTGCCGGATTGCCGGCCATCACCGATGCAAGGAAGGGCTTCGATGCCTTGTTTCAACAAATATGCAGGCGGACGCATGTTCACGACTTCTGCGGCACCCGGGTACCCTTTTGGTCCTGCTCCGCGCATAATCAGAATACAGCTTGCATCGATTTTTTCGGCGGGATCATCGATCCGATGGTGAAAATCCTCGGGCCCGTCAAACACAACCGCCCTGCCCTCAAATGCATTAGGATCATCCGGGTTCGACAAGTAGGTCTCTCGAAATGCCTGCGAGATCACAGATGTCTTCATTATCGCACTCTCGAACAAGTTGCCCGAGAGATTGATGAACCCCGCTTGTGGCTTAACCGGGCTACTGACAGGCTTGATCACGTCGCCATTCTGAGACCGGCGCGTCGAGCAATTTTTGCCTATCGTCTTACCGTTCACCGTTATCGCATCGGGATGCGGCAGCAATCCAGCATCAAGAAGCTCTCCGACAACGGCGGGAACACCCCCAGCCTGTTGGTAATCTTCGCCCAGATATTTACCCGCAGGCTGCATGTTAACCAACAGAGGAACGTCGTGGCCAAGCTTCTGCCAATCATCGTTGTTCAATGGAACACCAAGATGCCGGGCGATTGCATTCAGGTGGATCGGCGCATTTGTCGATCCGCCGATCGCCGAGTTTATGACAATCGCATTCTCAAAAGCCTGACGTGTCATCACATCACTGGGGCGTAAATCCTCCCAGACCATGTCCACAATGCGTTTACCCGTTTCATAACTGATTTGACCGCGCTCTCTGTACGGGGCTGGTATGGCTGCTGATCCTGGCAATTGCATACCCAAGGCTTCAGCAAGCGAATTCATGGTCGTTGCTGTTCCCATCGTATTGCAATACCCCACCGAAGGTGCCGCGGCGGCTGCGATCTCCATGAACTCATCGGTGTCGATTTCATCAGCCGCAAGGTCTTCGCGCGCTTTCCAAATAACCGTTCCTGATCCTGCGCGCTCACCTTTCCACCAGCCGTTGAGCATTGGGCCGACCGACAGGGCAATCGCAGGGATGTTGACGGTCGCAGCGGCCATAAGAAGTGCGGGCGTGGTCTTGTCGCAACCAATGTTAAGAACAACGCCATCAATCGGATACCCGAATAGACTCTCAACCAGGGACAGATAAGCCAGATTGCGGTCGAGAGAGGCCGTTGGCCGTTTACCGGTCTCTTGTATCGGGTGGACCGGTATTTCGATGCACGTTCCCCCGGCGGCGATGATTCCGTCGCGAACGCGTTTGGACAACTCGATATGATGCCGGTTGCAGGGGCTCAAATCACTCCCGGTCTGAGCAATCCCAATGATCGGCTTGCCGGATTGCAGTTCAGCGCGGGTCAATCCGTAATTCAGGTATCTCTCAAGATACAATGCCGTCATCTCAAGGTTCTCAGAATTCATGAACCACTTGCGAGATCGCAGATCATTTTTTGATATTTTAGTCATTGGCCTGACCATCCCCCATCAATTATGTGCGTGTGTCCCGTGGTGAATGCACTTTCATCGCTCGCTAAATAGACGACCAATGCAGCAATCTCTTCTGCCTTCGCTACACGCCCCATGGGCTGACGCGCCACAAATTGTGCAAGGGCTTCTTCTCTGCTGCCCAGTTGCTCGCCCAACGCATCTACGCGGTCACGCCAACTGGGACTGTCGACTGTTCCCGGACAAATGCAATTGCACCGAATTCCTTGTGTTATGAAGTCCACGGCTACCGATTTCGTCAGCCCAACAACAGCAGCCTTAGTCGTTCCATATACAAAACGATTTGGCGCACCGATTATCGAACCCAGTGCAGAAGACATGTTGATAATCGAGCCTCCTCCGCGCTCTAGCATCCCCGGCAATACAGCCTTTGTCGTGCGCACCATTGAGCGCACATTCAGGTCCATGGCGAAGTCCCATTCTTCGTCGGTTGCATCCAGAATAGTTCCGTGATGCACGAACCCGGCGCAGTTGAACAAAACATCCGGCTTCGCTCGCGCGACCCCATGATGAATACTGTCATTATTTGTCACATCCATCTCGAAAATTTCGAGATTTTCGAGATTCCGATCGCGAATCAAATTTAGTTTTTCAGGGTTAACATCCGTCGCATATACTTTCGCACCCTCTCTTGCCATCGCAATTGCGCTTGCAAGTCCGATCCCTTGTGCAGCGGCTGTAACCAGAACGTTTTTTCCCTTAAGTCTCTCTGACATATATATTTTCCGACCCTAAAAGTGGCGACTGGACAAGTGTTGCTTCGTCCCACAGATCAACCGAGAAGCAAAGAAACCTTGGTGGATTTGCAACGACTTCTGGCATGTGGGCCCAGAGCCGTTAGCGTATGACAGAGATTTTGGTTTGGCCATAACCATGCGTGGTGCACCTTCGGAAGGACAGAGGATTATGAGCAAGCAGTTCAAAGTAGCTCTATTGGGAACCGGCCTGATGGGCGCTCCTATGGCGAGGAATATTTTGCGCGCCGAATTTCCGCTAACTGTATGGAACCGCAGCTTGGATAAGGCAAAACCGTTGACGGCGGAAGGCGCGACATTGGCGGAAACTGCCCCGCTGGCGGTTTCGGGTGCAGACGTAATTGTAACGATGCTGTCGGACGGATACGCGACCGGCGCGCTACTTTCTGACGAGGCTTTCCGCAAACAACTCAAACCCGGAATGATCTGGATTGATATGTCCAGCGCCAAACCCGAACACGCCCGTGAACAATCCGCGCAATTGTCTTCGATGGGGTTGCAGCATCTCGATGCCCCGGTTTCCGGCGGCACCAAAGGTGCCGAAGCTGCCACGCTTGCGATCATGGTCGGTGGTGATCAGGACGTTATGGAGAGCGTCCGACCAGTTCTGTCAGCAATGGGCCGCCCTGTGCATGTAGGCCCAAGTGGTTCTGGCCAATTGTGCAAATTGGCCAATCAGACGATTGTCGCTGTGACTATATCGGCTGTCGCCGAAGCGACTTTACTGGCTCAGCGAGGCGGGGCTCACCCTGCCGCGTTGAGGGCCGCACTGAAGGGGGGATTTGCTGATAGCATTATCTTGCAACAACATGGCGAACGCATGTCTGACGGAAATTTTGTACCCGGAGGTTTGTCCAAGTTTCAGTTAAAGGATTTGGACAACACGCTGGAGGAAGCGCGAAGCCTTGGCGTTGAGCTACCTAGCACCCAATCTGTGCGCGACCGTTTCGAATATCTGATTGACGAAATGGATGGGGCCGAACTGGATCATTCGGCTTTGTATCTAGAACTCAAAAAACGGAACGGAATGCTGTGACGCGGATCCTGATTATAGGCGGCGGAGGAATGCTGGGCCAGAAACTGGCCCATCGCGTGTCGACCCAAGAAACCTTTGGAGCCGATGCCCAAGTTTCACTGTTCGATCTCTCGTTCCCGCCCGACAGTGCGGCAGGTAATCAAATTGTGGGGAACTTGACTGCGTCAGGCATAGCTAAGTCTTTTGCTACGCAGCGGCCAGACGTCATTTTTCATCTTGCAGCTATCGTTTCAGGCCAAGCTGAAACAGACTTTGCGTTGGGTTGGGATGTAAACCTTATGGCAACGTGGGCACTGCTGAACGCACTTAAGGATGAACACGAGGCATCAGGAAGGGAGTACACACCTCGCCTGGTTTTTGCCTCGTCCATAGCAGTTTTCGGGTCACCATTCCCTGAAAAGATAAGCGATGAATTCCTCTCGGCACCTTTGACAAGTTACGGAGCGCAGAAAGCGGCGGCTGAATTGATGATCACGGATTTCAGCAGGAAAGGATACATCGACGGTATTTCCTTGCGCTTACCCACATTGTGTGTGCGCCCGTGCAAGGCCAACGCTGCCGCTTCGTCCTTCTTTTCAGGTATAATCCGCGAGCCATTGAATGGGGATGAGGCTGTCTTGCCAGTTGCCGAAACTGTTCGACACTGGCACGCTAGCCCCCGCGCCGCTGCGACTTTTTTGACCCACGCCGCAACATTGGACACGCAGCTTTTGAATGACCGACGCGCCTTGAACATGCCAGGTGTCAGTTGCACCGTCGCCGAACAAATCGAAGCTCTGCGCAATGTCGCCGGTCAAGACGCAGTTGGCCTAATCAGGCGAAAACCAGACAAGGCAATTGAAGGAATTGTCAAGAATTGGCCGCGCGACTTTCAAACAGATCGCGCTCTGAAGCTGGGGTTTGAGGCGGAATCAAGTTTTGATGAAATCATTCAGGTCTATTTGGAAGACAATTTTCGGCCTTAGTCGCCCATCGTCTTTCCGGTTAGATGGCGTTTCAGATGATTGTGGATTTTCTCCCGTGTTAACTGCTCATCCCCTGATAATGCCGCTTCAAGTATATCTGCATGATGCCTTATGTTCTGAGAAATGAACTCAAAGTTCCGGTCTGCCACCATCAACTGTTGTCTGAATTGCGCGTAAATCCGGCTATGCAATTGTTTTAAGGTTTCCGAGCCACAGGCAGAAATAAGCGTCTGGTGAAACTCCTTTTCCGAGGCAAACCAGATCTCGACAAGGTCGCTTGGGTCGTCCGTGGCGTGAATGCGTTTTTCGATATGGCTGAGTTTGTGATGTGCAGCCGTCAATCTTGCTTCCCAATCCACCCCGCCATTTCGGATCGACATTGCGGTACCTTCGGCCTCCAACAGAACACGGACATGTGTCAATTCGATAAGCTTCTGCGGTGAACGCATTGGTACGCGAAAACCTTTTTGTTCCTGAAAGTCCACCAGACCAACAGCGGCCAAACGAAAAAGGACTTCACGAACCGCACTTGCGGAACAGCCATACACTTTACGTAGTTCTTCGGCCCGCACCTTGGCTCCATGTTCGAATCCATTAGAGATCAGGCGCATCTTAAGGTCTTGATAAATATCTATTTCTTCGTTCATCCCGGCATGCACCTTAAAGTTTTGTCCAAGTAGCGTCCTAACCTTATTTTCGAATTATCGCAAGAATCTCGAAATTTTTAGAAATTTCAATTTTTTCTTGTTGCATTCGATTCGTCGGCTTAACGTTTACCTGCGTGACAGCAAAGGAGGCGGCAAGATCTTCCACACCGCGCAACGCACAACGTCTGGGAGGACAATATGAAAGTAGTCAAGACAGCGGCCGTGGCGGCCGTAGCCACGACAATGGCAGCCGGTTTCGCGATGGCCGAAACAACGAAGCTTAGAATTCAAACCCATTTTTCGCCCGAAACTCTGTCTGGCCAGATGGCTGCAAAATTCGTTGAAGACATTCAGGAAATGTCGAACGGCGAAATCGAAGTTGAAATGTTCTATTCCTCTTCGGTGGTCAAATCGGTTGAAACCTTCGATGCCGCAGCTACGGGAATTCTGGATTGCGACATGACGGGCGGCGGCTATCAGACCGGGAAAAACCCGGCCTTCCAGTTTGCGGGTGACCTGCTCGGCGGATATCAGAACCCATACCAGCAAATGGCTTGGCTTCTTCATGGCGGCGGAAGAGAAGCTGTAAACGATCTATACAACGGCTACGACATGGAGTTCATCGGATGGTGGATTCCCGGGCCGGAGTCGCTTTCTTCGACTAAGCCGATTGCAAAAGTTGAAGACTTCAAGGATTGGAAATTCCGCTCGCCTCCAGGCCTTGCAACCAAAGTGTTTGCGGAACTTGGTGCTTCTCCGATCGTGATGGACTTCAACGAAATCTTTACGGCCTTGGAAACCGGCATCATTGATGGTGCGGATGCTGCGAACCTGACTAACAACGTGGGCCTCGGTCTGTACGAGATCGCCGGTCATACAAACTATCCCGGTTTCCACTCGATGCCCGCAGATCATCTGGCCTGTCGCAAAGACGTCTGGGAAGCGATGCCTGCGCACCACAAGAAGATCATGGAAGTCGCAATGGATAGCCTGGCATTGCACAATGCGACAATCAATGAAGTGCAGAACGCTCAGACTGCAAAAGACCTGAAGGCAAAAGGTGTTCAGTTGTACGAATGGTCGCCTGAAGACCTGGCAGCGTATCGCGCGGCCGTTCAGGTTGGTTGGACTGAATTCGCAACGACTCCTGAGGCACAGGCGCTTTTGGAAAGCCACATCAACTTCCTGCGTGACCTGGGCGCAATGCAGTAATCAGGCTTCGACCGAATTAGGACACTCGGAAAGGCCGCATCAGCGGCCTCTCCGCATCTGCGCCAGGATTCAGAACTTCATGAAAATTAACAGAATTATAAGTCATGTACTGCAGTACGACATGCCGGAAGTTCTGGGCTATTCGCAACAGTATTATGACAGGCGCACAACCCATCTGGTCGAGATTCAGACAGATGAAGGGGTAACCGGTTGGGGCGAGTGCTTTGGTCCCGGAAACGTAGCCATAGCCAACAAGTCCATCGTCGAAAAGGTCATCCAACCAATGGTCCTCGGCTTGGACCCTTTGGACAAAGACGTGATCTGGCACAAGGTGTACAACCTTTTGCGAGACCATGGCCAAGGCGGAATGCCAATACAGGCTTTGTCCGGGGTGGACATCGCACTTTGGGACATTACCGGAAAAATCTCTGGCCTCCCCCTCCATAAACTTGTCGGGGGCGCGCATCGCAAAAGCGTTCCTTGCTACGGCTACGGCATGATGCTCCGGGATGAACCGATTTCTCATCTGGCCAGCCGTTTTGAGGATGAAGCCGCAAAGATCAAGGCAATGGGATTTACCGCCACCAAAATGAAAACGGGCTTTGGCCCGAAGCCTGATGTGAAGCTGTGCGAAGCAGTTCGACGCGGAGTTGGTGACGACTTTCCTTTTATGGTCGATGCGAACCATGCCTATACGACTTCGGACGCGTTTTTTGTCGGTCGGGCGCTGGAAGAGCTGGACGCATATTGGTTCGAAGAACCGGTCGCGCCAGAAGACATTGACGGGTACCGCGAACTGCGCAGTTCGCTTAAAGTCAACATCTCGGGCGGAGAGGCGGTATTCAATCGCTGGGCCTGGCGCAGTCTTCTTGAAAATCGCGGCATTGATATAGCGCAGCCAGAAGTATGCGCTTTGGGCGGTGTTTCAGAGTATCTCAGGGTACTGGCTCTATGCCACGCACATTTCACTCCGGTCGTAAATCACGTCTGGGGCAGCGCCATCGCCGTCGCAACCAATCTGCACCTACTGGCGGCCATGCCATCAATTCCGGGCGGTTTGCATCCATGGGAGCCGATGCTGGAGTTCGACACAACGGACAACAAGTTTCGGGACGATCTGCTGACCGTACCGCTGGAAATTCAAAATCAGGTCAAGGCCAATAATGGTCGTGTCATGATCCCGACTGGCCCCGGACTGGGTGTCGAGCCGGATCGAGACTTTATCGATCACTACAGGATCGAAGGATAGGGACGAGGGTTACGCGATGCACAAGAATTCAGGCGGACCAATTGAATGGCTCATACCGTTGGCCTTCGTCGCGACTGCCAGTTGGCTTGTTTGGCATCTTCCAGCATTCCTGTTGGATTGGCTGCCTTACACCTCTGAATCCCTCAAAAGTCAGGTAACGGAAATATATCTACGCAGCGACGTCACGCCAGAATTGCCGGGTGTGTTCGGGGGGTTTGTCGACATCATCGACGTGGCTGCGCTCGTCCTTCTGCCATTTCTTGCAGTGATTGGTACAAAGACCGTGCGCCCGGCGACGATGGAGTTCGAAGGCTCGACGGTTATGGATCGTTTCGCCCTGTTCATCGGCCGAGTTACGATGATGATGATAGCAATCATGACTGTCGTCATGCTCTACGAAGTCTTCATGCGCTATATCCTTGAAAAGCCGACCGAGTGGGCCAACGAAATGACGCTCTGGTTCGCCAGCTTTGTGTTTTTGATGTCTGGCTACTACGCCATGCAGCAACGCAGTCACATACGAATATTCCTGCTTTACGACGCAGTTCCACGTTGGCTTCAGCGCGTTTTTGACACGGTTTCAACAATACTGATCGTCCTGTTTGCCTTCTTTCTGGTCTACGGCAGTTACAAACAGGTGTTCGTCAACAAGCTCTATAAATGGGAGCTTTACGGCTCCGCCTTCAATCCTCCGATCCCGGCGACGTTGCAGCCGATGGTACTGATCGTGATTACGCTCGTCGCAATGCAGGCAATTTTGAACTTGGTCGCGGATTGGAACAAAGAACCGGAAATCCACACAGATGAACCGGACGAAGACGAAATTGAAATGATCAAACGGGCGGTGGGACAAGACTGATGGATATTGGAACAATCTCACTCATCCTGATGGTCGCCCTGATCATTCTCCTGGCGATCGGGATGCCCCTGGGTCTGGCCTCGGCTTCGCTTGCGGTTCTGGTTCTTGTCCTGAAGTTCGAACCGACACTTCTTTTGAACCCGTTTTCATTCGGCGACGGGATTCTCACCGGGCGGCCAGGCACTGGGCCGCTCTATATCCTGGCGCAAAAGATATACGGGCTCTTAACGGACTACGTGCTTATTTCCGTGCCTTTGTTCATCTTCATGGCGTCGCTGCTAGAGCGGTCCGGGATCGCGCGCGACATGTATTCGTCGCTGAATGTCTGGCTGTCCAGAACGCGTGGCGGTATCGCGATCGTGACCTCGATTATGGCAGTGATCATGGCGGCCATGTCCGGCATCATCGGCGGTGAGGTTGTCCTGCTGGGCCTGATCGCCCTGCCCCAGATGCTGCGCCTCGGCTATGATCAGAACCTCGCGATCGGCGTCATCTGCGCCTCGGGGTCGCTGGGGACCATGATCCCACCCTCGATCGTTCTGATCATCTATGGGCTGATCACCGAAACCTCGATCAAGTCGCTGTTCACCGCATCTTTCATTCCCGGCTTCATGCTGGCCTCGATGATCATCCTGTACATCATCATTCGCACGCGGCTGAATCCTCACCACGCGCCGCTGCCGGAACCGGACCCGAGCGACCCCGAACCGGCTGAAAAGCGCAAACTGTTTGCGGCCTTCATGAGCATCGTCGTCGCTGGGTTCTCTACTGTTCTTTTTATCCGGGCTGCGTTTTTTGAGCTTTCCGGCTCGAACGCTGCCAGCCAGGGCGAGCCCGCACGGCTGGGTACGGCTGACTACCTGCCTTGGTTTGCCGGCATCACCATCGTCGCCCTACTGCTGATCTTCTTTGTCTTTGGGAGACAGCGCGCAAAAATCGGCTGGGAAATGGGCAAAGGCCTCGTCGCGCCGCTGGTCGTCATCGGCGTCGTACTCGGCTCGATCTATGGCGGGATCACCGGCATCACCGAGGCTGCAGGCATGGGCGCCTTCGCCGTTCTGATCATCGCCATCCTGCGGGGCGAAGGATCGTTCGAGCTGGTTTGGGACAGCTTGATGCGGACGCTCAAATCCACAGGCACCATCATATGGGTCACCATCGGGGCCGCCGCGCTGGCGGGTGCCTACACCATTGCCGGCGGGCCCCAATACGTTGCCGATCTGATCGTCGGGCAAGACCTGCCGACCATGCTGGTCATTCTGGTAATGATGCTGATCCTGCTGTTCATGGGCGCGTTCATGGATTGGGTCGGCATCGTGCTGCTAATCATTCCGGTCTTTCTGCCGATCGTCCTGCGCCTTCCTATCGAGGAAATCGGTCTCATTGGCGAGTTGCAACCGAGTCATGTCGCGATCTGGTTTGGTGTCGTGTTTTGTATGAACATGCAGGTCAGCTTCCTGTCCCCCCCGTTCGGCCCGGCTGCGTTCTATCTGAAATCTGTGGCTCCGCCGCATATCAGCCTGACGGATATCTTCCGCGGCTTCCTGCCATTCATCGGGATCCAGTTGCTGGCGCTTTCCGTTCTTCTGATCTGGCCGGGCATCATCGCGCTGCTTTTGTGAGGTTGTACACATGCTGACACAAGATCAGATTGGCAAGTTCCAGACCGATGGATACCTCGTGGTCGAGGATGTAATTCCCGGCGATGTCCTGGATCGGGTGCAGTCCGAATACTCGAATGTCCTGAACCGGCTATATGACGGTTGGTACGATAAAGGGCTGGTCAAGGACGAGCCGTCCGGAATGTCCTTCTGGGACAAACTCCTGTCCGCCTATCAGGCCGGTTGCGACTATTTCCAGCCGCTGGACATCTCATTGCCCGGCGACCGGATCATTGCGGACACACCTTTCCATATTGGGCCCGCCGTGTTCGACTTGCTGACGGCCCAACCCATGCTGGACATCGTCGAGCAGTTGATCGGGCCAGAGTTGGTCAGCAATCCGATCCAGCATGTTCGGCTGAAGCCCCCTGCCCTCAAGCTGTCCAAGGACGAGGTGCGGGCGCATATCACCGCAACGGACTGGCATCAGGACCGGGCAGTTGCGTTGGAGGATGCGGACCAGACCGACATGGTCACGGTCTGGATTGCCGTCAACGATGCAACGGTCGAAAACGGCTGCCTGCAAGTGCTGCCTAAGGCAAAGGACCAATCCATCCTGCCGCATTGCGCGCGGACGCAGACGGGCATTGCCAACGGGTTCATTGACGAAGACCGAGCCGTGCCCTTGCCCGTCAAGGCGGGCGGGGTTATCCTGTTTCATCCTCTGACGCCACATGCGTCGTTGGTCAACGAAACGGACCGGTTCCGCTGGTCGTTCGACATCCGCTTCAGTGCGGCAGGCCAACCCACCGGTCGAGACCATTTCCCCAGCTTCATCGCGAGGTCCAGATCGCGCCCCGAAACCGAGCTGCGGGATTGGCGTGTCTGCAAGTCAAATTGGGAGGCGGCGCGGGCAAGGCTGTCCGGGCAACCGCACATAGATATTCACCGGTGGACATCGGACTCGCCCTTTTGCGCTTAGATTCGGCTGCCAGGAAAGCTGATTATGACTTTTGTACGTTTAGATCGAACGGATAGCGTGGTGGTTGCAACTCGGCCCCTGGAGGTCGGCAGTTTGGTCGAGGATATCACGACCAATGCGCGCATCCCATCGGGCCACAAGGTCGCCACGGGGACCCTTGCACCCGGCGATCCGGTCAGAAAATACGCCCAGATCATCGGTTACGCGACCCAAATGATCCACCCCGGCGATCATGTGCACACCCACAATGTCGAGTTCCGCAACACCAGCGTGGACTACGAGTATGCGACGGATCACAGGCCTATGAGACCCGCCGCTTCGGTCGATACGTTCATGGGCTACCACCGGGACAACGGTCGGGTCGGTACGCGCAATTACATCGCGGTTCTGACCACCGTGAACTGTTCGGCGACGGCGGCTCGCATGATCGCCAATCACTTCACGCCGGACAAGCTGGCCGAGTATCCAAATGTCGACGGCGTGGTGGCTTTTGTCCACGGAACAGGCTGCGGAATGGTCGATTCAGGCGACGGTTTCGAAGCTCTTCAACGGGTCATGTGGGGGTTTGCCAAACATCCCAATCACGCTGCCGTTCTGATGGTCGGTCTGGGCTGCGAGATGAACCAGATCGACTGGCTGTTGGATACATATGGGTTGAAGCAGAGCCCCACTTTCCAGACGATGAACATCCAGAACATCGCCGGACTGCGCCGGACCGTGGAAATGGGCATTACCAAGATTAATCAGATGCTTCCCATTGCCAATGAGGCGCGGCGCAGCGAAGCCCCTGCGTCCGAATTGATGGTTGCGCTACAATGCGGTGGATCGGACGCCTGGTCCGGAGTAACCGCGAACCCAGCGCTCGGACGCGCCTGCGATCTGTTGGTCGCCCAAGGCGGCACGGGTGTCTTGGCGGAGACGCCGGAGATTTACGGAGCCGAACACCTTTTGACCCGCCGTGCCCTTGATCGCGCAACCGGGGAAAGGCTGATCGGACTGATCGATTGGTGGCAGGACTACACCGCCCGCAATCACGGTTCGATGGACAACAACCCAAGCCCCGGCAACAAACAAGGGGGGCTGACGACCATCCTTGAGAAATCGCTGGGGGCGGCGGCGAAGGGCGGAACCAGCCCTTTGACCGGTGTGTTCAAGTACGCCGAACCCATCACCGCCAAGGGCTTCACCTTTATGGACAGCCCCGGATATGACCCAGCCTCGGTGACAGGGCAGATCGCGGCCGGGTGCAACCTTGTGTGCTTCACCACGGGGCGCGGCTCTGCATTTGGATCGAAACCGGCGCCCACGCTCAAAATCGCCACCAATTCGGAATTGGCAGCGCGCATGCCTGAAGACATGGACGTTGATGCGGGCGACATCCTGACCAAAGGCGTCAGCGTCGAAGAAAAAGGACAGGAAATATACCGACGACTGCTCCAAGTCGCCTCGGGCGCGCGAACCAAGTCCGAGGCGCAGGGTTTGGGTGATTACGAGTTCGTTCCCTGGCAGATCGGAGCGGTGATGTGAAACGGATCCTTGTAGCCGGCGGCGGGTTGATAGGTATCCGCCACGTGCGCGCCGTGATCGAGCATCCCGGCTGCACGTTGGTCGGGTTGGCCGATCCAGACGGCTCGATCCAGATCGACGCGCCGCGTTTTGCCAGTATGGACGAGGTGCGGGACCCAGTGGATGGCGTCATCATTGCAACGCCGACCCGCCTGCATGCCGAACATGGCATTCTGGCCGCATCCCGCGGTTGGCACATGCTGATCGAAAAGCCGGTTGCCGCGTCGGTCGATGATGCCCTGCGCCTGAAGACGGCCGTTCGTCAAGCCGAAGTCCGCAGCCTGGTGGGGCACCACCGGCGGTATCACAGCACCTTGCAGCACCTGAAAAAAGTGATCGAGAAAGGTGCGATCGGACAAGTCATCAACGTCGCGTTGTTGTGGGCCATGCGCAAGCCCGAAAGCTATTTTGAACAGAACTGGCGGACTTCGGATGGCAGCCCGGTCATGATAAACCTGGTGCATGATATCGATGTTCTGCGCTTTGTGATCGGAGAAATCTCGGATGTCGTCGCCCTGCCCGGTGCGTCGATCCGCGGATCGGATCGGATAGAAAGCGGCGCGGTCGCGATTGCGTTCGAAAACGGCGCGACGGGCGCCATCAGCTTTGCTGACACCGCGCCCAGTCCTTGGGGGTTTGAAGCCGGAACCGGCGAAAATCCGAACATCGGCACGACCCACCAGGACATGATGTGGATCACGGGAACCAGCGGCGCTGTCAGTTTTCCCTCTATGACCCTGTGGCGCGGAAATGATTGGAGCACTGCGGCCCAAAAAAACCAACTTACACGACGGGAACAGCAACGCGCACCGCTGGAGGCGCAACTGGATCACTTTCTTGACGTGATCGATGGCGCCCCACCTTTGATCGACGTCGAGGATGCAGCCCGAACGCTCGAAGTCACATCACGCATCGAACAGGAGCTGAAGGCGCGAACGGCCCGAGCGCGGGCGCCGGCCTGATGTACATGCGGTCCGGCAATATACCTGCCACTCAAGAACCAGCGATTGTCCTCCGGGCGAATTAGCATCCAAACCGCGAAACCGCACACACCAGACACAAGAATGAAAACCAGACACATTCACGGAAAGGGAAACCAATGAGCAAACCATCAATCGGGTTTATCGGCCTGGGTCTCATGGGCGGAGCCATGGTGAGCCGGCTGTTGGACCAGGGATACTCGGTCACCGTGTTGGGAAACCGAGACCGCACACATCTGGACGCCGCCATTGACCGGGGCGCCCGCGAGGCGCAAAACGCCCGGGAACTGGCTCAGGTCTGCGACATCGTGATGCTGTGCATGGGAACCTCTGAACAGGTCGAGGGCCGTATGCGCGGCGCTGATGGAGTGATCGCGGGATTGAAACCCGGGGCGATCGTCATCGACTTTGGCACCTCACTTCCGGGCAGCACGCGCGCGCTGGCCAAGGAGGTTGCCGCAGCCGGCGGAAGCTATCTTGATGCTCCGCTTGGCCGGACGCCCTCGCACGCGCTGGAAGGCAAGCTCAACATCATGACTTCCGGCGACAAGGCGGCCTTTGACAAGGCCGAGCCGACACTAAAGGACCTGGGCGAGAACGTCTTTTACCTTGGCCCGGTCGGATCGGGACATACCATCAAACTGATCAACAACTTCTTCGGAATGACCGTTGCGAACGCGATGGCCGAAGCCTTTGCCATGGCTGATATCACCGGCGTTGACCGCAAGCAGCTGTATGACGTAATGGCCGCAGGGCCGCTGCATTCCGGAATGATGGATTTCGTCAAGGCCTACGGTGTCGAGAATGATCCAAACCAGCTGGCCTTTGCCATCAAGAACGCTGCAAAAGACCTTGGGTACTATGATCGAATGGCGCGCGAGGCAGGCGTTTCAAGCGTGATGTCGCAGGGTGCGCTTTCGGCGCTGAAGGACGCGCGCGACCACGGTCAGGCGGATGACATGGTCAGCCAGATGGTTGACTACTACGTCAAGCGTTTCAACACCTAATCGATGGGCGTAACCGCCAACCCCACTGCGGACCTGCCGCGCCTTGGCATCGTGCTGATGCTGATGGCGTGGCTGATCTTTTCGCTGGTGGACCTTGGGGCCAAGTGGTTGGCGTTGGCCGGCGTGCCGGCATTTCAGTTGGCGTTCATGCGCTATGCGGGGCACTTCGTGATCTCGGTGGTTGTGATCGCCAAAGGTGGGATTGAGGCCGGCCGGTTCAAAACGGACCATCCATGGCAAGTCATAAGCCGGGCCTTGTTGCTGATCTCGGCGACCGTTTTTAATTTCTATGCCCTGCGGTTTTTGCCTCTGACCGTCGTATCGGCAATCATGTTTTCCAGCCCTGTCATCGTGTGTTTTCTGTCCGTCTTTGTATTGAAAGAAAGCGTGGGCCCATGGCGTTGGGCGGCCATCATCCTGGGCTTTTTGGGGGTGTTGGTTGTCGTGCGGCCGTTTGGTTCGGCCTTTCATCCAACTATGCTGCTGATCGTCTACAACGCCACCGCGTTGGCCTTGTACTCGATCATGACGCGCAGGCTGTCCGGGGTTGTTGCGGTGGACACCATGCAATTCTACCTCGGGCTTACCGGGACCGTGGTTCTGTTGCCCTTCGCCCTCTGGTTCTGGGTCCAGCCGGAAAACACCTGGAGCCTGATTGTCCTGATCGGCCTTGGCGTCTTTGGCTGGGGCGGGCATCAACTGCTGACGAACGCGCATCGGTTCGGAACGGCCAACCAGTTGATGCCATTCACCTATTCGTTCCTAGTCTATGTTGCGATTTGGGGCTATCTGTTCTTTAACACGGTACCGGATGCATTCACGTTGGCAGGAGCTGCGCTGATCATGGTCGCCGGGCTAATCATCTGGAAAAGAGAAAAGAAATGACGCGAATTGCCTGCATCGGCGAAGCAATGATCGAATTGTCCATGCTGGAAACCGGCGCACAGGTAGGCGTCGCGGGGGATACGCTGAACACAGCCATCTACATGCGCCGCGCAGCGCCTGACCTGCAGGTGGGGTATGTGACATGTCTGGGTGACGACCCGTTTTCGGGGCGCATCGCGGACTTCATCGCCAGCCATCGCATCGGGACATCCGGCATCCGCATCATTCCGAACGCCTCTCCTGGATTATATGCAATCACGACATCCGCGGACGGTGAACGCAGCTTTACCTATTGGCGCAGTGAGGCGGCCGCCCGCCAGCTTTTTGCCGATCACGATTTCAGCTCGTTGAACGGTTATGACGTGCTGTACTTGTCGGGTATTTCTGTGGCCATTCTTCCGCAAACGGTTCGGCTTGCGCTTCTGGACTGGCTCGAAGGCTCTTCCGTCCGGTTGGTCTATGACAGCAACTTTCGTCCGCGTCTTTGGGATAGCGTTGAACACGCCCGGCAGATCAACCAGCGGCTTTGGCGGCGTGCTGACATTGCCCTGCCATCCATCGACGACGAGATGGCACTGTTCGGGGAAAGCGCGGATCAGGTGGCAGCACGCTTTGCCGTCCATCACGGCATCGGTGCGTTGAAACGCGGTGAGAACGGACCTCTGTCCATCGGTCAGCACATTGAACAAACCTATGAACCTGCCAAGAGCGTACTGGATACCACAGCAGCGGGCGACAGTTTCAACGGTGGGTACCTCGCGGCCTTGCTGACCGGGAAATCACAGGCCGTGGCCCTGATGGCTGGACACAATCTGGCATCCACCGTTGTTCAGTTCCGCGGCGCGATCATTCCCGGATAAGTGGCGCGAGGTCTTCGGCGCCGACAAGACGCAAAAGCGGCACTAGCGGATCTGGCTGCTTGGCAGCCAAAGCGATTTCCGACGCGCAAGGATCGTTCAGCGCCCTGCCCTTGGCGGTCTCGGACGTGCAATAGGAAATCCAGGCCCGCACCCCCGTGATCACCGCCTGAGACCCGGTTTCACGGAGTGTGGGAATAAACCGATAGGGCAGCTTTTGGCTGCCATCCATCGCTATTTGGTCCAAACGGTGCGCCAGCTCGGGGTTTTCAAACCGGCGCAACAGAGCCTCGGCATAGTCCATGACCTGCGCTTGCAGCGCAGCGGGCAGCGTTGCGCCCGCATCCTTCATCAACCCGGAAACCAGCGGGCGCAAAACCGGGTCTCGAACCGCTTCGTGAACGTAGGTCAGGCCCCGCTCCAAACCTGCATAAGCCAACAGTGAATGGGCACCGTTCAACATGCGCAGCTTTCGCATCTCGTGCGGTGCCACATCATCGACCAGTTGCACGCCCGGCCAATCCGGGTGCGGACCGGCGAAATTGTCTTCGATCACCCACTCCGAGAACGCTTCGGTCGGAACGGCCATCGGATCGCCGCTGATTGCGCGAACGGCGTCCGTAGTGGCTGGGGTGATCCGGTCGACCATCGCGTTGGGAAAACGAACGGCATCCCAATTGACGTCCAGACCGGCTGCATTCGCAAAATCGGAAACGGCCATCTCGAGCGTTTTTCCGTTTTCCATGCGGTTGTCGCAACTCAGCACCGTCACTGGCTTGCGCCGTTCCGCAAGGCCAAAAGCCAGAAACCCGATCAGCGTCGCAGGCCCTTGCCCCGCCAGATCGGCGGCAATCGCCGAATCTTGAAGGTTCAGCTTGCCCGCGGCATCCAAATGATAACCTTTCTCGGTCACGGTCGCCGAGATAATCTCGGCATCCGCCATCGCGTCAAAAACCGCTGCACGATCCTTGGGCGCGACCAGAACATCCCGCAGGGCCTTGATGCGCCGGACGCCCTGCCCCTGTACGCACAGGTCGTACTCGAAACCCTGACGGGTCAATCCATCCCGAACCGAGGATGAACGCAGGCTGACGCCGACAACGTCCCATCCGCCCGCTTGATCGGTGTAGTCCAGCAAATGCGCCCGGGCAAAATTTCCGAGGCCGAAATGAAGAATTGTACCCATCTAACTCTGCAATCCATAAACCTGTTTCGCCAGATCAACCGCCAGCAACCGCGCCAGATGCTCGGCACTGTCCCGATCGAAATAGCCGCGCACAACCTGCCCGGCCAGATGAATCGCTACGCCCCGCCGCCAAAGGTCGTGTCGTGCAGGAATGGACAGAAAGGCTCGCGTGTCGTCATTGAATCCGGCCAGGTTGAAATATCCGGCCGTTTCAACAACCTGATCGAAATACCGCGCAATCCCGGCTGGGCTGTCATGGAACCACCAAGGCGGCCCGATCCGAAGGCACGGCCAATGTCCCGCCATCGGGGCCAGTTCACGGGCATAGGTGCTTTCGTCCAGTGTAAACAGAATGATGCGCAGTTCCGCCGTGTTTCCGACCCGGTTCAACAGTGCCTCAAGGCCCGTGACCCAGTCCATCGCTATTGGAATGTCGGCCCCCTTATCCCGTCCGAAGTCCCGCATTACAGCGGGGTTCGTGTTGCGCTTGCTCCCAGCATGTATCTGCATGGTAAGACCATCATCGACAGACATCTGTGCCATTTCGATCAGCATATGCCCATAGAACTGGCGAGCATCCTGTTCGGTACCTTCCCTCCGTCTCAGCCGCTGGTACATCGCATCCGGATCTTCCAGCCACTCGGTCTGCACGCGTTCGATACCGTGGTCGGTGGCTGTACAGCCCAGCTGGATGAAATAAGCCCGCCGCATCCGAAGCGCATCGAGATAGCCATCATAGCTGCCCAGATCGCAACCTGTCAGTTCACCCAACTTGTTCAGGTTCTGTACGAACTCCGGATCCGCCCCATCCAAAACCCCGTCTGGGCGGAACGTCGGAACAACCCGCCCGCCCCAACCGCTTGCACGGATCTCCTGATGCTCCACGAGGCCGTCGAGAGCGGAATCCGTGGTGGCCAGAACCTCGATCCCGAACCTGTCGAACAAAGCCCTCGGGCGAAATTCGGGTTGCGCGAGCTTTTCTGAGATCTTGTCATAGATCAGGTCTGCCGTGCGCGAAGACAACTCGTCAGACACGCCCAGCGTTTCATGCAGCACGTAGTTCATCCAGATCCGGGATGGCGTTCCCAGAAACAGATGCCAGTGCTCGGCAAAGGCGCGGAACACGGCGCGAGGATCCTTCTTTCGCCCCTCTTCCCCAACACCGAGTTCTGACAAGGGAACGCCCTGCGAATAGAGCATACGGAACACGTAATGGTCGGGAACCACCAACAGCTCTGCCGGGTTGGGAAACGGCGCATCGGTTGCAAACCAACCCGGATCGCAGTGGCCATGCGGAGACACGATCGGCAGGTCTTTGATGCCCAGATACAGGTCTTCTGCCATCCCATTCAAATTACCAGTCAATTCTGCCTCCGATACTGCCGCCCGCAATTGTTAACACAGTTTTTAATGGTTGCATCTTTCCCGTTCGAACCCGCAGACTGACCGAGTGATCCGGGGGATTGAATGAATATTGCGCTGATTGGTTTGGGGATGGTTTCTGGCACGCATGTCGCCGCCATTCGGGCGTCGGAACAAGGCCTCAGTCTTGCCGGCGTCCTCGGGCGCAACCCTGAAAAAACAGCTGAGTACGCGCGGCGAAACGATACCCGCGCATTCGGCTCGGTCGAGGAAATCGCAGACGATCCAAACCTCGACTTTGCGATCATCGCAACCCCACCCGATCAGCGCACAGAGTTGGTGCGGGTTCTTTCGACCGCTTCGAAACCGATCCTGATGGAAAAACCCATCGAAAGAACGCTGGACGCCGCGACAGCCATTGTCGAGCAGTGCGAGATGTCTGGCGTGCCGCTGGGCATCGTCTTTCAGCACCGCGCCCGCGCCGCCTCGCAGGCGCTGAAATCAGCCATCGAACAGGACGAGTTGGGCGCGATCGCCACGGTCGAGATCCGTGTCCCCTGGTGGCGCGATCAAAGCTACTATGACGAGCCTGGTCGCGGCACTTATGCACGCGACGGTGGCGGCGTCATGATCTCGCAGGCAATCCACACGCTTGACTTAGCGATGTGGATGCTTGGGCCGATCTCGGACATTCAGGCCGTGATGAGAAAAACTCCACTACACGATCTCGAGGCCGAGGATTGGGCAGGTGCCGTCTTTGAAATGGACAGCGGCGCGGTGGGCACGTTGATGGCAACCACCGCCGAATTCCCCGGGGCCGCTGAATCAATCACCATCCAGGGCACGCGCGCCAAGGCGCATCTGGAGTCAGGTGTCCTGACCCTGACCACTTTCGACGGTCAGAAATCCACCATTGGCGAAACCGCCGCCACAGGCGGAGGGGCCGATCCCATGGCGTTCACGCATGCGTGGCATCAGACGGTCATCGAGGATTTTGCCAAGGCCGTTTCCAGTGGAACGCTGCCCATGGCCACCGGACACAGTGCCCTTTTGACACACGCCGTCATAGACGCGATGCAGATCGCCAATCGAACCGGCCAGAAAACACGAGTCATCTCATGAGCCTGACCTGCGTCGCCCTTGGCCTGGACCACCGCCATATCTATGGCATGACGGAAAACATGCGCAAAATCGGCGTGGACTGCGTTGGCTATTGGACACAAGGCGATCCGGAAACGCTGGTGGGCTACGTCAAAAGGTTTCCCGATATTCCGCGGCTGGCCCGACTGGAAGACGCCCTGACCTGCGGGGCGGATCTCGCGCTGATTTCGGCAATACCGGCAGATAGGGCCGCGTTGACGATCCGCGCCATGCAAAACGGCATGGATGTCATGAGCGACAAGCCTGGCTGCACGACGTTCGAACAACTCGAGCAAATCAAGCAAACGGTCGCGGACACCGGTCGCATCTGGTCGGTGAACTTCTCCGAACGGTTCGAAACGCCCGTCAGCACCCGGGCGACCGAGCTGGTCGAGGCCGGTGCCATCGGGCGCGTGATCCAGACGGTCGGGCTTGGCCCACACCGATTGAACCGAGCGACCCGGCCAGAATGGTTTTTTCAGCGTGACCGCTATGGCGGCATTCTGACCGACATCGCCTCCCATCAGATTGATCAGTTCATGCATTATACAGGTTCGAAAACCGCAGAAATCACGAACGCCTATGTGGCGAACTATACAAACCCTCAAGATCCCGGACTGCAGGATTTCGGCGAGGTCAATCTGCGCAGCGAGAATGGTACCGGGTACATCCGGGTTGACTGGTTTACGCCGGATGCCCTGCCAAACTGGGGAGATGGTCGCCTGACGATCCTGGGCACCGAAGGCTATATCGAGTTGCGGAAATACGTTGATGTGGGTGGAGCCTCGGGAACAGACCATCTGATCCTAGTCAATGGTGAAACCTGCCAAAAGATCGACGCATCTGACGCCGGCCTTCCGTACTTTGCGCGCCTGGCCGATGACATTCGCAACCGGACCGAAACTGCGATGTCGCAGACCCACTGCTTTACGGTCATGGAACTGGCACTGTACGCGCAGGAAATGGCGGAACGCAGATGATCAACGTTGCGATCCTTGGCGCAGGTATCGGTGCGCAACATCTGAACGCACTGGAACGGCTTGACCGTACTTTCCGGGTAACCGCCGTGGTCGACCAGAATAAGGACCGGATCGAACAGATCCGGCAGAACTCGGATTTTCGAGCACTGACCAATATTCAGGACGCGCTGGATGATCCGGCGATTGATGTCATCGACATTTGCCTGCCGCCCCACCTGCATGTACCGACTACCCTTGCAGCACTGGCCGCACGAAAACACGTTGTCTGCGAAAAGCCTCTTGCGACCTCGATGCAGGATGTGGATCGGATCACAGCAGCCGCACGCAACGCGGGCAAGCATGTGTTTCCAGTCTTTCAATACCGGTGGGGTCCGTCGCTGTCTCAATTGCGCCACTTACAACGCACAGGCCTGACCGGAGCGGTCCAAACTGCCGCGCTTGAAACCCATTGGTCCCGAGGGGCGGACTATTACGCGGTGCCGTGGCGGGGAACATGGGCCGGTGAACGCGGCGGCGCGGTTCTGGGCCATGCAATCCACAACCATGATCTGCTGACTCATATTGCGGGTGATATCGCCTGGGTGTCTGCGATGACCACAACGCGGGTCAACCCGATCGAGACGGAAGACTGCGCCGCAATCTGCTTTGGCATGACTTCCGGAGCCTTGTGCACCAGCAATATCACCTTGGGCGCCGCCACGAACGAAAGCCGCCTGCGGTTCGTCTTTGAAAAGGTGACTGCCACCTCAGGCACCGAACCTTACGCTCCGGGTCAAACGCCCTGGACATTCGTCGCGCGGGACCCTGTGGATCAATCCGCTATCGACGAGGCCCTTGCAGCCGCCGCTGCCGAACCAACGGGGTTCGAAGGGTTCTTTACTGAAATCGGCAAGGCGCTGCAGTCCGAGACAAATTCGGCCGTTACGTTGAAGGATGGCGCTGCGTCCATCGGCCTTGTGACGGCGATTTATCACGCGGCGCGTACCGGGCAGCGCGTTGCTCTTCCTATCAGGCCCGATCACCCGCTGTATGAAGGATGGCTGCCATGAAACAATGTTGGCGTTGGTTCGGACCCAATGATCCGATCGCCCTGGCCGATCTCCATCAGGTCGGGGTTCAGGGCATCGTCACCGCGCTGCATCACATCCCTCCGGCACAGCCCTGGGATGAACAGAGCATCGCCGACCGGCAGGCCGTTCTGGCCGCGGCCGGGTACAGTTGGGACGTTGTCGAAAGCCTGCCCGTCTCAGAGGCGATCAAGACGCAGTCGGCGGACATGGCCGAGCATCTGAAGGCGTACAAATCCAGCCTCCGGGCCCTGTCCGCCCGTGGCGTCAAAGCCGTTTGCTACAACTTCATGCCGATCCTGGATTGGACGCGCACCGCCCTTCGCGCCCCGCAGCCGCATGGCGGAACGGCCATGCTGTTCGACCTGACCGACTTTGCTGTATTTGACATACATATTCTCGAACGTCCGGGCGCGTCCGAAGACTATTCCAGCGCCGTCCAGCAAACGGCCAAGGATCGCTTCTTGCACATGTCGGATGAATCCAAAGCCCATTTGCAGCACAATGTCACTGCGGGATTGCCCGGCGCCAACGATCAGTGGAGCGTGCAGGACGTGCGCGCTTTGTTGCAGACATATGCGCATATCGACCGTGACCGGTTGCGCGCAAACCTTGTCGACTTCCTGTCCGAGGTCGCCCCATTCGCCCAAGAACTGGGGCTGCGCTTGTGCTGCCATCCTGATGACCCGCCATTCTCGTTGCTTGGCCTGCCGCGGATCATGTCCAGCTCCGATGACTACAGCGCCGTTTTGGGTGCCGTTGATATACCGTCGAATGGCGCAACGTTGTGTACCGGGTCTCTGGGTGTTTCCCCGGAATTCGATGGGCCGGATTTCGTGCGCCGGCATGGCGGCCGGATTCACTTTGTTCACTTGAGAAATACCCGACGCATCGCGGGGTCGGACAGACAGAAGCCGGATTTCTATGAGGCTCCGCATCTGGAGGGCGACACCGACATGGTCGGCACCATTCGCGAGCTGATGAACGAACAACGCCGCCGCAAATCCCAAGGACGCAGCGACTGGCAAATTCCGATGCGGCCTGACCACGGACAAGAACTGCTGAGCGATCTGGGCGGACACAGCACTCCGGGCTATCCGCTGATCGGGCGTATGCGCGGGCTGGCGGAACTGCGCGGCATTATGGCCGCGTTCTCATAACGCATCCGGTCAGGCGGTTTCTTCCCGCCCGGAACACTTCTTTGCTTGCCTGAACGCCGCATTCTTCGTTTACTTACGGCACGTAAACGGGCAGCGGGGTGTCTTCCGGACTCGCCCGACGTCTGTTCAAGACGCGTGAAACTCCCGCGAAAACCGATGCGATTGGGCATCATTTTTCGAAACGTCTGCCGTACGGAAATGGCGGAAAAAAAACGGGAGGACTCCAAATGAAAACTGCAGGCGTAATCGGTCTTGGCGACATGGGCAGCGGCCTTGCCAAGAACCTGATCAAGAATGGCTTTGAAACCTCCGGTTTCGACCTGAGCGAGACACGCATGACGGCATTTGCTGACATGGGCGGCCTGCCCAAGAACAGCGTTGGACAGGTTGGTCGTCACGCCGACAGCGTATTTGTCATGGTGATGAACGGAGATCAGGCACGCGATGTCATTCTGGGTGAAGACGGGCTGGTTGCGAATATGGCCAAAGGCGGAACGGTCATCCTGTCGGCGACCATTACCCCGGCCGAAGCCCGCGCTATCGGGCAAGACATGGAGGGCTCGGGCATTCATCTGATCGACACGCCGGTCTCGGGTGGGTTTCCCGGCGCGCAAAACGGCACATTGACGATGATGGCTGCCGCCGCAGCGGATGTGCTGGACCGAAACGCCGAAGTCATGCAGGCAGTGTCAGCAACCATTCATCGGGTCGGAGAAAACGCCGGCGACGGCCAAACCGTGAAAGCCTGCCTGCAATCCCTTATCGGATCGATCTTTTCCGCGACGTTCGAGGCTGCGGCCCTGGCGGCCAAAGCCGGTGTCAGCGGTCAAGCATTGCTTGACGTGTTCTCATCCTCCAGCGCGGGGTGCGGTGTGGTGAATACCGCCCTTGAAAACATCATTGATCGCAAGTTCGAAGCTACCGGCAGCCACATCGCAACCATGCACAAGGACCTGACGATCTCTCTGGCACTGGCCGGTACGTTGGGCGTTCCGATGCATACAGCCTCGTCCGCAATGCAGATCTTTCACGCCGGAAAAACCAAATACCCGAACGGCGACAATTGGGTGTGTACCCGCGTCATCGAAGAGATCGTTGGCGCAGAATTGCATCGCTGAGGGGGCTGAACATGAAACTAGGTGTGATTTGCGACGGCATTTCCCGCGATTTGCGGCATGCCGTTGACGTGATGGACGAATTCGGTCTGGACTATGCAGAGCTTCAGTTCGTTGGCGATACGGAGGTCGGGGACCATTCCCCGCAGCAAATTGCCGAGATCGACGCGCTCTTGCGCGACCGGGGCAAGCCTGTGTCCTGTCTGTCGCGCCATATCTTTGCCGGGATGACAGCAGCAAACAGGCCCGGTGACAGCCTGCACACTCGGCACATGGACGCCTTGAAGCGCGTAATCGACATGGCGCATGTTGTTGGGTCTCCGCTGGTTCGGATCATGACCCAACGAAAAGAGCAGATACTCTGGGGAAAAAACGGCGCCGAGAAGTGGAACGTCGCGCATGGGGTATGGGACTCGATGCCTCCGTTAATCGCGCCAGCGGTTGAGCTGGCAAGGGCCGAGGGCGTGACGCTAGTCGTAGAAACCGGAAACGGCACCCTGGTCAACTCCAACTATACAGCCCGCAAGCTGATTGACGAGTTGGACGCAAAAGATGCTTTGAAGGTGCTGTGGGACCCCGGAAACAACTGCTGGTGCCATGAACTGGCATATCCGGACGGTTATGAAGAGTTGCGCGGTGGTTATCTGGGTCACATTCACATCAAGGACGTAAAGGTCGACACACCACGGGCAACGCTGGAAGTGCGCCGCATGGGGGAAGGTCAGCTTGCGCCTCTGTTCCAACCCATCGCGGGCGCGCTCAGGTCCGACGGCTATGATGGCGTCATTTCCTTCGAGAGTGTTTATCACCCCGGCAACGGAAATTTCGAAGATGGTTTTCGCCTGTGTGTGGGCAGGTTCAAAAGCCTGTTTGCATGACTCACAGTCAATATGCGTTGCAAATCAGGATTTTGAACCCCGCAGCTGAACGCGAAATGGGGTGTGTGAGACTGGGCGCGTTCGCGCGGGATCAAAGGAAGGGCTTGCCGGATGAAACAAGAGTTTTTTGACCTGTCCATTGAAACGCCCGGCAAATCCCTCACCGACATCAGCGGAATTGTTCAGCGTGCGGTGTCCGAACATGAGTTTGTCTCGGGCCTGCTGACCCTTTGGTGCGTCCACACAGGTGCCGCGCTGTTGGTGCAAGCCAATGCCGATCCCGAGGTGGTCAAGGATATCGAGACGTTCTTCGAGAAACTCGTACCCAAGTCACCAGGCAAGTATCACCACCGCCCGACCGAAGACGACAACGCCCCGTCGCATCTGCGGGCGCTGTTGACACAAACTCAGGTGTCCATCCCGGTCGAACAGGGGCAGCTCCCGCTGGGCCGCGTACAAAGCCTGTACCTGTTCGAACATCGCGAGGCACCTAAAACCCGCCGATTGAAGGTGCACTACATCGGGGATTGATGCCTTGGGTCCCATGGAGGGTTGACGGTGCTACCGCCCCATCCAGCCCCCGTCGACAACAAGGATTTCACCGTTGACGTAGTCCGACGCTGCAGAAGCCAAAAAGACTACAGGTCCGGCGAAATCACCAGGCGTACCCCAACGGCCTTGGGGTGTTCGTTCCAGAATCGACTTTGATCGGACCGGATCGTCCTGCAGGGCTTGAGTATTGTCGGTCGCGATGTAGCCGGGGGCGATCGCATTCACGTTCACGCCCTGCCCAGCCCATTCGTTGGCCAAAGCTTTGGTAAGCTGTCCAATCCCGCCTTTCGAGGCCGCGTAGCCCGGCACAGTGATGCCACCCTGAAATGTCAGCAGCGATGCAGTGAAGATGATCTTTCCCGAGCCGCGCGCCAGCATGTCTTTGCCGATCTCTCGGGACAGAACGAACTGCGAGGACAGGTTCACCTCGATCACTTCGTCCCACCAGCCGTCCGGGTGTTCGGCGGCGGGTTTGCGTTTGATCGTGCCGGCATTGTTGACAAGGATATCAATAGCTTGCCCGTCTGCCCTCAACTGATCAATAAACGCATGCAGCGCAGCGCGATCCGAGAAGTCGCACTGGTAAGCCCGGAAACTGCGTCCCATCGCCGTCACGGCTTTTTCGACCTGTGACCCGGACAGCTCGAGCGAGGCCGACACTCCGATGATATCACCTCCGGCCGATGCCAATGCCTCGGCCATGCCGCGCCCGATGCCGCGCTTGCACCCGGTCACAAGGGCCGTTTTTCCCGTCAGGTCGAAACTTTGCAAAACACTCATGAACGCGGTCCTACTTCGATCAGGCTTTTCATTGCGGTTGGGCTGCGATCCAGTGCTTCGAACGCTGCCTGAATGTCTGCCAGAGGGCTTACGTCGGTAATCACAACATCCGCGTCCACTCCGCCCGAGGCAACAACTGCGATGGCTTTCTCGTAATCCTCCGGCTCATAGACCCGAGCACCGATCAGTTGCAGCTCTCGCCAGAAGAATTGGAACAGGTCGATCTGGGGCTTTTGGGCATGGATCGCGACCATCACGATCCGGGCCCGCGTCGCGGCAACGGCGGTCATCGCATCAACACCGGGCTGCGTTCCCGATACCTCGAAAACCACATCCGCCCCTTTGTCGCCCGTGCGCGCGTTGATCGTCGTCACCAGATCGGTTTCGATTGGGTTGATCGTGTCAAAACCAAGCTTTTCGGCAATCGCCAGACGGTTCGGATTCACTTCGGAGATCACGACATTGCCACCCGCGTCCCGCGCGACCATGGCAACCAGTATGCCGATCGGGCCGCCGCCGATGACGACAACGTCCTCGCCAGGTTGCAGGCCGGATAGCCGCACATCGTGGCAGGCAACGGCGACCGGCTCGATCAGCGCCGCGTGATCCATGCGCAATTCATCCGGCAGAACGTGCAACGTATGGGCCGGAACGGTCCAGATCTCTTGCATGGCGCCGTCAGTGTCGAGGCCCAGGAACTTGAGATTCTGACAAATATGCTGATGCCCCCGTTTGCAGGCTGGGCATTCTCCGCAGTGATCAAGCGGTCGGACAACGACCTTCTGGCCGGGCGTTATCGTATCGACGCCCTTGCCCACCGCTTCGACGACACCGGACATCTCGTGCCCGATTACCCGGTTCAGACCGACACGGGCATCCATGTTACCGTGGTAGACGTGCATATCCGTCCCGCAAATCCCGCAATAGGCAACGCGAATGGCGACCTCGCCGGGGCCCGGAGCTGTCGCCGCGGCCTGTTCTACGGCAAAGCTCTTATTGCCCCGGTAATACGCCGCAGAGATCGTCTGGGTCGTCATGTATGCATCTCCTTGTGTTCCTCATTCAGTTTGTCCCAGTCGAACTCCACTCCGGTTCCCGGCGTATCCGGGGCCACGGCCAGGCAGTTTTCCACAACCAGCGGACGGGTCGTGTACTGGTCTATCGGGAATGAGTGTACTTCCAGCCACCCCGCGTTGGGTTGCGCCGAAACGAGGCTGACGTGCAATTCCTGCATGCCATGGCTGCAAACCGGAATGCCATGCTGAGCGCTCAGCGCGGCCACGCGCAACCAGCCGGTGATCCCGCCGCAATTTGAGGCATCGGGCTGGATGAAACTCAGCTTCGCGTCATCAAAGGCGTACTCGAATTCGTGAATGGTGTGCAGGTTTTCACCCATGGCAAGGGGAACGCCCGTGGCTTCGGCAATTCGGCCATAGCCTTTGTAGTCGTCTGGAATAGTCGGTTCCTCGAACCACAGGATATCGCAGTCGGCGAACCCTCGGGCGGCCCCGATGGCCTGTTCGACGCTCATGGAGTAATTCGCATCGACCATGAAGAACCGGTCCGGTCCCAGCATCTCGCGCACCGCCCGGGCGCGCGCCAGATCATCGGCTAGATCCGGTTGGCCGACCTTGATCTTGACCGCGTTGAACCCACGCGCAAGGTAGCCTTCGGTCTGGCGCAGCAGTTTCTCTAACGAGAAATTCAGGTCGATCCCGCCAGCATAGGCCTTGCACTGTTTGGACGCTCCGCCGGCCATTTGCCACAGCGGTGCATTCTGCGTTCTGCCGCGAATGTCCCAAAGTGCAATATCCACGGCCGAAATAGCGAACGAGGCGATCCCGCCCCGTGCAACGTAGTGCACATGCCATTGCATGGCATCGTACAGGCTTTCGATCTGTTCGGCGTCTTGTCCAACCAGGAATGGCGCAAGGTCATGCTGGATCATCGCCAGAATGGCATGACCGCCTTTGCCGCCCGTATAGGTGTACCCAACCCCATCAACCCCATCCGACGTTTGAATGGTAACGGTGATCAATTGAAAGAACGTGTGATCCCCATGTTTGGCGTCAACCAGGACTTCGGCGAGCGGGACGTTGAACAGCCGCGCTGAAACACTTTCTATGCGATTCACGAACCCAAGACCTTCTGCTGCCTGGCAATAACCCGAGACTGTAAAAGGATGACCGCAAAAAGAAAGCCTCCACGTATGACCATCTGCCAATAGGCACTGAAACTGATGGTCCCCTGACCGTTTTCAAAGTTCAGAACGTTGAGGACCAGACCCAGCAGCAGCGCGCCGGCCACCGTCGCGGGGATCGACCCCATTCCACCCGTCAAGAGAGTGCCGCCCACAACGACGGATGCGATGGCCGACAATTCCCATCCGACGCCCTCAAGGGGTTGTCCGGCTCCAAAGCCCGAGGCCAGAAAGACGCCAGCCAGCCCAGCACAGCCACCCGATAGAAGGTAAACGAAAGCCTTGGCCCGGTTGACTTTCAGGCCCATGAGGTTCGAGGCATCCTCGCTGCCCCCGATCGCCAACACGGTCCGCCCGATGGTTGTTCTTTCCAGCACCAGCCAAAGTGCCAGCGTCAGTCCGGCCACGATGACGATTGCCCATGGAAACAGACCGAACGCCTGCCCCATGCCAAGCTTAGTAAAGTTCGACCCCCAATCGACTGAAATTGTCTGGGCGCCCGAAATCACCAATGCGCCGCCTTTTGCGGCAAGCATCGTCGCCAGAGTGGCGATGAAGGGCGGAATCCGAAGGATGATAATGCAAAAGGCGTTGATCGCTCCGAAGCCCACCCCGGCAAGTACGGCCCCCGGCAGCGCAACCTGAATCCCGTATGGGCTGAGATAGGCCGCAACAACCGAGGTAAAGGCCGCCACGGATCCGACCGACAGATCAATCCCGCCGGTCATGATCACAAAACACATGCCAAGCGCAATCGCGATGAACATCGCGTTGTAATTCAGGAAAGACGAGAAATTGTAGGCGCTGCCAAAGTTGTCATAGCGCATCAGCCCGAACAGGATCAAAGCCAGAAGTGCGATCCACACTGTCACCGAGGCCGAATTACGCCGAAGGTACTTTCGCAGGTCAAAAGCCGTTTCATCCAACATCGATTAAGCCCTCCGAAACTGCTGGACCCAAACGGCCAGGATAATGATGACGGCCTTGGCTATTAGCGCAACTTCGTCCTCTACCCCGTTGGCCAGCAACGTATATTTGACCAACTGGATGATCACGGCTCCCAGAATGGCGCCAAAGATCGGCGCCCGCCCGCCTTGTAACAGCGCCCCGCCCACAACCGCGGCCGCGATAGCATCAAGCTCCATCAGATTGCCGTTGCGCGCAGCGTCCGAGGCCGAGTTGATCGCAACCACGATAAGACCCGCCAGGCCCGCAAGCACCGCGCAGATGACATAGGCCCCGATCTTGACCCGCCGGACGGGACCACCCGACAGATAAGCCGCGCGTTCATTGCCGCCTATTGCCAGCAGGTAACGGCCCCATGTGGTTCTGGTGATCACCCAGAACAGCACACAGGCAATGGCCAGCGCCAGCCAGCCTTGAAACGGCAAGCCAAGCACTTTTCCGGTTCCAAGATAACTGAATGAAGGGTTTGAAAATGTCTGTAGGTTCCCGTTCGTCAAAACCTGGGCAATACCGCGACCAGAGATGAAGAGAATGAGCGTTGCCACAATGGGCTGAACGTTCAATATGGCAACCATCACTCCGTTGAACACCCCGCATAACCCTGCGATGAACAGCGGCAGGATAATGGCCAAAGTGACGCCGAGCATTGGATTAGCGGCTCCCAGATCCGACAGAAATATCAGCGGGGCCAGCGCCCCCGCCAGAGCCATGACCGCGCCAACCGACAGATCAATCCCACCCGTGGCGATGACCAGCGTCATACCCATGGCCACGATGGCGATCGTGGCAACCTGGCTGATATTTACGAACAAAGTTTGCAGTTGCAGGAAATTGGGGGTGAAAAACGCGTTGAACACCAGCAGGGCGACCAACGCGGCGATGCCGCCGTGAAAGCGGAAGGGCATCGATGCAACCCGTTGCGGCAACTTCATTGCGCGGTCCATGAACCAGTTCCTTCTTCATGATGCGCAAGCGCGCGCACCAGTATGTTCTCGGTAATCCCGGGGTTTGTCAGTTCCTTGACCGAACGCCCCTCGTGCATGACAACGATGCGGTCGGCGCCTTCCACCAGTTCTTCGAACTCCGAACTGATGAGGACAACGCCGAACCCCTTTTCGACATAAGACCGAATGAACGACTGGATCTCTCGCTTGGCGCCGACATCCACGCCTCGGGTCGGCTCGTCCAGTATCAAGATGTCGGGCTGCGTCGCCAGCCAGCGGGCAAGCAACACCTTTTGCTGGTTGCCGCCGGACAACTCGCGAATGGGCTGGTCCATATGCGCTGCCTTGATGCCCAGATCGTCGATGAACGCCTGAACGATCTCGCGCTCGCGGGCAAAGTCGATCTGACCACGGCTGGCCAGTTTCGGCAGCAGGGCCAGCGTCATGTTCTCGCGCACGGACATGTCTGGAATGATCCCTTCGGCCTTGCGATCTTCGGTCAGAAAGCCAACCCCGTTTGCGATTGCGTCACCCGGACCGGACGGTTGCCCTACCGCACCGTGCAGCTCGACTACGCCGCTGCGTGCCCCGTCCACACCGAACAAAGCGCGCGCGGCCTCGGTCCGACCCGAGCCCAGAAGCCCGCCCAGCCCAACGATCTCCCCACGGTGGAGCGTGAGGTCAAAATGCGTCAGCCGCGGGCCTGTCGAAACAGAGTCGGCCCGCAAGACGATATCGCCTTTCTTGGCCTTTGCGCCGGCGAAATCCGTCAGACCGTCTGCCGCAATCTCGTCCTTGTTGCGGCCCAGCATGTCCGCGATCATTTCCAGTTTGGTCGTGTCCCGGACGTTGCGCGTGCTGACGGTACGCCCGTCTCGCATCGTTGTGACCCGATCGCAGATCTGGAACAGCTCATCGAGGAAATGCGAGACATACAGGACGGAAACGCCCTGTTTCTTTAACTCGCGTACCACACCGAACAGAACTTCGACTTCGCTGGCATCCAGTGACGACGTAGGTTCGTCCATGATGACCAGTTTCGCGTCCAGCGAAACGGCCCGCGCAATCGCAACCAACTGCTGGATCGCTGTCGAGAAATTTTCCAGCGGCTCGGTCACGTCGATATTTATGCCAAAGCGCGCAAGAACCTCGCGTGCGCGCCTGTTGCCCTCGCGCCAGTCGACCAGAAAGCCGAGACGTTTGGGCTCGTACCCCATGATGATGTTCTCGGTCACTGACCGCAGAGGCACAAGGTTGAGCTCTTGATAGATCGTAGCAATTCCGGATTCCTGCGCTTCGCGCGGGGTGGAAATGCGGCTTGGCAAACCGGCCAGATGGACGTCACCGACATCCCGGTCGTACACTCCGGTCAGAACCTTGATCATCGTCGATTTACCCGCACCGTTCTGGCCGATCAGCGCATGAACCTCGCCAGGTGCGATCTCAAGGCTGGCCTGGCTGAGTGCCGGTACACCGGCAAAGGACTTTTCAATTCCCGACATCGAGACGAGCGCATTCATGAGATGTCTTCCTCCGATTGCTTGCAGGCGGCGCCGACCACAGGCCAGCACCACCCACCAGGGAGAATCAATAGGCTTCGTCGATGTGATCGGCCGCATTGTCCTTGGTAAAGATGCGATCTTCGACCTTCACCCATTCCGGGATCGTCTCGCCAGCCGCGTATTTCTTCATGACTTCACAGGCCAATGGGCCAAAGAAGGGCGAGCTTTCCACCGTTACCCCCATCTTGCCATCGATAATGGCCTGAAGCGCGTCGCGTGTCCCGTCGATCGAAACGATGGTCACGTCCTCGCCGGGCTTGCGCCCAGCCAGTTCCAAGGCCTGAATCGCGCCGATCGCCATCTCGTCATTATGGGCGTAAACCACGTTCACGTCGGGATGCGCCTGAAGCAGGGTTTCCATCACTTGTCGACCCAGGTCGCGTGCAAAATCACCGGTCTGAGAGGCCACGATCTCAAAACGGTCATCCGCTGCAATCGCGTCGTCGAAACCCTTTTTGCGGTCATTTGCAGGTGAAGACCCTGTCGTGCCTTCCAACTGTACAATGATGCCTTTGTCGCCGTCGAAATTCTCCATCAGCCATTGCGCGGCACGGTTGCCCTGATCAATGAAGTCGGACCCAAGGAATGCCACGAAATGCTCGCCCGGCTTGGCAACGGCCGGATCAACCGAGCGGTCCACCAGAAAGGTCGGGATTCCCGCAGCACGGGCCTTCATTACGGCAGGGATCAGCGGCTTTTCTTCCCGCGGGGGCAGGAACAGAACGTCGATACCTTGCGCGATCATGCTGTCCACATCCGCAACCTGCTTGGCAGCAGATCCAGCCGCATCCGTCGCGATCAGATCCCAGCCGCAGGCCTCGGCCGTGTCATGGAACGATTTCGTCTCGGCAATGCGCCACGGATTGTTCGACTCCATCTGCGCAAAGCCGACCTTGTAGCGATCCTTCTGCTCAAGCGGTGGTAGATCCTGTGCCATCGCCGTAGTGCCCAAGAGCGCACCCGCGACAACAGTCGAGATCAAAAGAGTTCTGCGTTTCATGGTTATTCCTCCTCCATTGGTGCGGTCGCCTCCGTTTTGACCGCGAGTTTTCAGGTCATGCCCAATTCATGTAAGTCGTCTGTTTCCTCAGATAGCCATCGAAGCCATAAGCGCCGTCTTCGCCCCCAACACCGGACAGCCCCCAACCGGTGTGAAATCCCTGTACGGCTTCGCCATTCGATCGGTTCAGGTACAATTCGCCGAACTTCAAACTGCTCGGGGCCTCCATCAATCGGCGGTGCGATGCCGTAAAGAGATAGGCGGACAGCCCGAATGACGTGTCATTCGCAAAACTTATCGCCTGATCAAAATCCTCGATTCGCATGGCTGTCGCGACGGGACCAAAGACCTCCTCTTGCATCGCGGCATTGCCGTTGTCGGAGACTTCAAGAACGGTCGGGGACATCCAGTGCCCCTTGCGATGCGCACCGTCCGTCAAGGGCCCACCTTCGAGATGGAGCGTGGCACCTTCGGCGATGCTGCGTTGGATGATATTGGCGACCTTGGTCACCTCGACTTTACTGACTTTGGGACCCAGATCGCAGTCTTCCATGGGATCCCCGATCGACAAAGCGCGGGCTGCGGACACGAATTTTTCAAGGAACTGATCCGCAATGTCGTGATGCAGATACATCCGCTCGTTGCAGGTGCAAATCTGGCCGCAATTGGCAAACCGGGCGCCAATGGCGGCCGAGACTGCGGCATCAATATCCGCATCCTCCATCACTATGAACGGAGCCTTACCGCCAAGCTCGAGCCGGACAACCTTGATCCGGTCGGCCGCCGCGCGAAATATCTCTTTCCCGGCGCGTGTGCTGCCGGTCATCGTGATCAGTGACGTATCGGGGTGTTCGACCAGCCGCTGCCCCACCACCAGCCCCTTCCCCGTCAGAACATTCAGAACACCGGGCGGAAACCCGACCTTGTCGGCAAGCTCGGCGACCGCAAGACCGGACAACGGCGTGATTTCATGCCCCAACAGAACAACGGTGTTGCCCGCGACCAGCGCGGGTCCGACTTTCCTGGCGGCCAATGCCAAGGGATAGTTCCAGGCTGTCAACGCAACGACAACCCCATAAGGATGACGCCGGATCTGGATTTCCTCGGACTTGTTGTCCGATGCCACTATGTCACCCGAAATCCTCCGGGCCTCTTCAGCTGCATGGCAAAGAAAAGTGACGGCGGCATCTACTTCACCTCGGGCTTGCGAGATCGGCTTGCCCTGCTCGGCCGTGATCAGAGCTGCCAGACGACCGGCGTCGGCCCGGATAGCCTCGGCGAGCTTCAGAACCAATCGCGCCCGCTCGATCGCCGGGCGCGAACACCACGCGCCAAAAGCGCGGCGAGCCGCCTCGACCGCTGCATCCGCATGAGCGGCAGTGCCATCTGGAACTTGCGCAACGATCTCTTCATTTGCAGGGTTCTCGACATCAACCGTGCCCGCGTCAAAGTCGGCAAAGCGACCATCGACAAACATCGAATGGCGAATGACTTGACCCAACTCCCCCACTACAGATCGCAATTTCGCCTCCCGCGCTTACTCGGCCAAACCACAGTGGCGACCGCACCGTCGATCAAAACAATAATAATATTACTTCGTCAACACTAATATTAATTATTGGTTACTAATATTAGTTGCGCACCTTCGGCATAGTCGATAAAAAGGATGCGAACAAAAAGGTTGAGCGATGAACAATCAAGCGAACAAAGCCGGGCAGCACAGGGGTGTGGGACGAGTCGCGGGCCGGCAGCGCGTAACGATGCACGACATTGCACGCGTCGCCGGATGCTCGCAGACGACAGTATCGCTGGTCCTCAACAAAAACGATTCCGTCAAAATCTCCGAGGACACCAAGCAACGAGTCCTGGATGCCGCCAACACGCTTGGATACGCCATGCCCTCTCAATTCAGGAAACCCCAGGACAGCGCGCGCCGGCCAGCGGCGTTGGACGGAACCATCGCTTTTGTCGTGGATGATCTGGCGTCGAGCCCCGAAATGGTAAACGCGTTCAACGGCGTGAAACAGGCCGTTCGGGACACCGGAAATCTTGTATTGCTGGCAGAAACCCAAAACGACCCCGAGGTCGAGCCCAGAACGCTTAGATATTTCCTCGACCAACAGGTTGCGGGCATCATTTACGCAACTGTTTTCACCCGGCGGGTGGTTGTTCCGGAAATCCTCAGGCAGACCGCTACCCCGGTTCTGCTGCTGAACTGTTTTTGTGACGACCTCTCTTTTCCTGCGGTGATCCCCGGCGAAGTCGCTGCTGGACATACGGCGACCAACGCCCTGATCAAGGCTGGGCACAAGCGAATCGCCACCATCACCGGCGAGCCGTTCATGGAATGCGCCGCAGGACGAACGACCGGGTATAGAAACGCCTTGGCTTCCGCCGACATTCCATTTGACGAAGACTTGGTCATCGAAGGCAACTGGCTGCCCAGCGCAGGCTATGCTGCCACGCGGGAATTGATGGACCTGCACTCTCCGCCAAGCGCCATTTTCTGCCAAAATGACCGCATGGCGATCGGCTGCTATGAAGCGCTCAAGGAACTTGGCCTGTCCATCCCCGAGGACATCTCGGTCATCGGATTTGACGATGACGAAACCGCGCGACACCTGTCGCCGCCCCTGACCTCGATGATCCTTCCTACTCGGGCGATGGGACGCTGGGTCGTCGAACAACTGTTCCACGGACCAACCGATGGTCAGCGGCACCCTCTCGTGAAGCTTGAATGCGAACTGGTCGAGCGCGACTCGATCAGCGAACCCAAACGCCGGACCTGAAGGCGAAATCATGACGGAAACCTTCGATCACATCGTCATCGGCGGCGGCTCTGCCGGCGCCGCAGCCGCAGCGCGACTGGTCAACCAGGGCAAGTGCAGGGTTCTGGTGTTAGAGGCCGGTCATTCGCATCGCCATCCGTTGCTGGACATGCCGCCGGGCATCTTCAAGATGATCAACGGGTCAAAGTTCATGACCTATCACAAAACTGAACCGCAAGACCATCTGGACGGTCGTGTGCATGACATTCCGCAGGCCAATGTGTTGGGCGGCGGGTCTTCCGTTAATGCGCAGGTCTATATGCGTGGTCGCCCTTCTGATTATGACGCGTGGGACGACCTGCTACGACAGACCAATGACGGGGTCGGCTGGGGATGGGACGATGTACTGCCCTATTTCCGCAGGATGGAAGACAATAACAGGCTTCACAATGACCTGCATGGCAGCGATGGTCCGGTGCAGGTTTCGGATCCAGGGCATATCGATGACATGTCCCGTTGGTTCGTCCAGTCGGTTCAGGCCCTTGGCGAACCATTCAACACGGACTTCAACGGCGCAACGCAGCGTGGTGTCGGGTTCTATCAGTTCACCAATCGCGCTGGAAAGCGCAGCTCGTCGGCCTATGCTTTCCTCGCCCCTCTAGAGATGAACCCGAACTTGACCATCCGGCTTGGCGCAACGGTCAGCAAAGTCATCATTGAGAACGACAGGGCGGTCGGGGTGCAGTACCGGGACAAACGCGGAGCAAACACCGTCCGGTGCGATGGTGAGGTTGTCCTTGCTGCGGGCGCTCTGGTCACGCCGAAAATCCTAATGCTGTCAGGTATCGGACCGGATGCACAACTTGCAGAACACGGTATTCCCGTCATCTGCCCATTGCCCGGGGTCGGACAGAACCTAATCGACCACCCCGAAGTTCCCATCACCGCCTTTGCCAATGGTCCTTACGGATATTTCAAACAAGGTGAGGGCTGGCGGATGCTGCGCAACGGCATCCAGTTCAAACTGTTCGGCAGCGGCCCGGTGACTTCCGCCGGGGTCGAAGCCGGCGCTTTTGTCAATCCGTCGAACCCCGACGGAGAACCGACCATTCAGGCCTTTTGCGTGCCCATCGTCTATCTAGATCGCGACGCGCTGGACGAGGTGCAGGATGACTTTGGCCTGACCGTTACGACCGTGGTGGTCAAACCGAAATCACGCGGAGAGGTTCGGCTTCGCTCGGCCGATCCTCACGCCCTGCCGGTGGTCTCGCCCAACCTTCTGAAGCATGAAGACGACATGCAGGAGATGATCCGGGGGCAGCGGTTCTTTCGCCGGGCATTCACGTCCGGCCCGCTTGCGCGAAGGATCCGCGAAATCGTCATTCCAACAGCGGATGACGATCAGACGCTGCGAGCACATTGCAAGCGGTTCGTGAAAACCAACTATCACCCGGCGGGCACCGCGAAAATGGGCCGGGACGGCGACGGAATGGCCGTGCTGGACGCCAGAATGCGCGTGCGCGGGATCGAGAGCTTGCGGGTGTGCGACATGTCCGCCGTGCCGGACATCAACGCCGGCAACACAAACGCACCTGCCATGATGCTGGGTGAACGATGCGCCGACCTGATCCTTGGCATCGGTTCGGCCCGCGAGATACGCAATTCCTGACCTGAGCTGCGACGTCACCATTGGTTGATCCAACTTCTGGCGCAATGAAATGGCCCCCGCCCTGCCCGTTGCACCGAAAACAGAATACCCTCCTGCCACAAGCCGTCAGGACGTTCCCCGCCAAAGGTGCAGGAGCGTGTGGCATACGCCCTACAGAAAGTTGTCCCACCTGGGCGTGAAACAATCGATCAACTCTCCGGCAGTAAGGCAAACACACCCATGGCTTGCACCGGACGGAATGATCAGGCTGTCAACAAGTCCCACCCAAAGCGACCCTGCCAAAACGCGACAATGAGCCCGGGGCCTGTCTCGTGCGCCGAGGGTACGGTCTGCTTCGCCTCTGATGGATAGCGCATGCGTCAAATCGCTGGAATTGCGTCTCAATTCCGGATCAGAAAACACAACTGAAGTGAAACGGGTATGAGTGGCGGGGAGACAGGGATTCGAACCCTGGGGACGCTCTCACGCCCAACGGTTTTCAAGACCGCCGCATTCGACCACTCTGCCACCTCCCCGTCGAAAGCAGGGTCTAAGGCGAAGTTCGCGCAGAGGCAAGTCGAAATCGGGAAATCTTGCCGAAGCCCATGCAGCGGTCTTTCCATGACACTTCAGCCACGTTATGATCCGTACGAAAGACCGCAACAGGCTGGCACACAGAACCAGCCGATCGGCAGTGGGGTTCGGAAAACGAAACCCCTTCAGGCAAGGGAAAAGCAGATGAAGCGAGCGATCGAGACACGCCCGGGGCCTAAACGGCTGGCGTATCTGGCGTTGACTTTGACGATACTGGCCGGATGCGAAGAAGTTTTGTCAACTTCTGAATCGAGTGAAAAACCGGAAGACAATTCGGGAAAAACAGAACTCCTGCCCGAGGTGACTTCCGGCTCTCAGCGTGATGTCGAGGCCCCTGAGGTTTTTCAGACAACCGAAGCGGGGCTTTGGGATGGCCGGCCTTCTCTTGGCGGGATATGGGTTGCGCACCCGGATGCGTCCCAACCTGAACGTGTCGTGATCAAAAACACGTCCAACAACAAATCGGTGACCGGCGCCCTTTTCCGGCGCGAGCGCAACCTGCCCGGGCCTGCGCTTCAGGTCTCGTCCGCTGCCGCGAAAGAACTGGGAATGCTTGCGGGCGCGCCGACAAAAGTCAGCGTCGTCGCACTGCGCCGTGAAAAGATCGAAGAACCATCGTCGGAGGATACTCCAGAGGCAGAAGAATCGGCCGCTGAAACCACGGCCGCGGTTGCTGATGGAGCTTCCGACACGCAAGCGTCCGCAGAGCCGGAAAAACCGGTCAAACGGAAGTGGTGGCAGAAAAAGGAACCAGCCGCCGCCGCGGCTGGTACGGCTGCGGTTGCAGCCGGTGCGGCCAGTTCATCCGATGAAACGGCTGATGACGTCGAGCCCGCAAGCGAAGATGCCGAGACGACCACATCAACCGTCGATCAGGCCGATGCACCTGCCGAAAAACCTGCAAAGCGGAAATGGTGGCAGAAGAAAGCCCCCGCCGCTGCGGCTGCGGGAACGGCCGTGGCCGCGGCAGACACAGCAACCGAAAGCGCAGAGGTAGCCGCCGAAGCCGCTGCGGCCGTGGCATCGCCCTCTTTGTCGGATGCAACGGTCACGCCCCCTGCCGAAAAACCTGCCAAGCGGAAATGGTGGCAAAAGAAAGACCCCGCCGAGATCACCGAAACACCGCTGGACCCGGTAGAGGGGGCCGCAGCAGCAATTGATGCGTCAGACGCCACGCCTGTTGCAGCAGCCACAACGTCGGCGACATCTTTGAGCAAACCGTATGTTCAGATTGGAACTTTCAGCGTTGAGGCAAACGCCAAGTCAGCAGCCCAAAAGGTGCGTCGCAACGGATTGCCCACAGTTGTTCGGGAACTGAAAACAGCGAATAGTACAGTCTGGCGCGTGCTGGTCGGCCCCGCCACAACCCGGGCCGAGCGCAAAGCCTTTCAAAAGGACGTGAAAGACCTTGGCTTCAAAGATGCGTTCACGGTAACCGACTAATTCAGGGAGGCGTAACATGCTGTCCTCAATACGAACATCTGTTCTGGCTCTTGGGCTTGCCGTTCTGGCGATACCAGCCCAGGCTTTTGATACATCCGCCCGCGCGGCTTACGTGATCGACCAAACCACCGGTACCGTTCTGCTGTCGAAAGAAGCCGACCAACCGTTGCCGCCTGCGTCGATGTCCAAGCTCATGACGCTTTATGTTGCGTTCGAAGCATTGCGGGACGGACGCTTGACGCTGGACGAAACTCTGCCTGTTTCGGAACACGCGATGAGCTATGGCGGCTCGACGATGTTCCTGAATACGCAGGATCGCGTTCGTGTCGAAGATCTGCTGCGCGGCATTATCGTTTTGTCGGGCAATGACGCCTGCGTCGTCATTGCCGAGGCGCTCAGCCCGGATGGAACCGAAGCGGGATTTGCGCGATACATGACCCAGCGGGCCAAGCAGATGGGCATGAACAATTCGAACTTCGCAAATTCGAACGGCTGGCCCGCCGCCGGGCATATGATGTCGGCTCATGATCTGGCCGTTCTTGCAGACCGGCTGATTACCGACTTTCCGGAATACTATCCCCTTTTCGCCGAAGAAGTTTTCGAATTCGATGGCCGCGCGCCGTCAAACGCCCGCAACCGCAACCCGCTGCTGCGGCTGGATATCGGCGCAGATGGCCTGAAAACCGGCCATACACAAGAAGCGGGCTATGGCCTTGTCGGGTCCGCCAAACAAGGCGACAGGCGTGTGATCTTTGTGCTGACGGGTCTCGACAGCACCGGCCAACGGGCAGAGGAGGCTGAGGCCGTGGTTAACTGGTCGTTTCGAAATTTTGTCGAGAGGACAGTTGCCACCGCGGAAACGCCGATAGCCGAAGCCAAACTGTGGATGGGCGAGAAAAAGACCGTGGGGCTTGTTCCCGAAGGTGATCTGAATGTGCTGTTCCCGGTTCTGGGCACTCAGAATGTCGAGGCCGAAGTGGTCTATGACGGCCCGATCAACGCGCCCGTCAAGAAAGGTCAGCAACTGGCCGAACTGGTGATCAAGCCCGAAGGGTTGCCGGAAATCCGGCGCCCGCTGGTGGCAGCCGAAGATGTTGCGATTGGCGGGTTTGTGGTGCGCATGCTGACCGTCGGCGGTATCGTGTTGAAAGACGTGATCAACAACCCGCTGGAGTCGATGTGACGAAAGCGGGGTTATTTCTGACCTTCGAAGGCATTGACGGTTCAGGCAAGTCAACACAGGCGCGGATGCTGGCGGAACATCTGCGCGCGCAGGGTCACGAGGTGGTACTGACGCGCGAACCCGGCGGTTCTGCGGGGGCCGAGGAAATTCGCAGCCTGGTTTTGGAGGGCGACCCGGATCGCTGGTCGGCCGAGACCGAGATCCTGCTGTTCACAGCAGCCCGCCGCGACCATCTGGAGCGTACAATCGAGCCCGCGCTGGCGGCAGGGAAGGTGGTGATCTGCGACCGCTTTGCTGACAGCACACGTATGTATCAGGGCTTGTCCCGGGGTGACCTGCGAAATCTGGTGGATCAGTTGCACAGCCTGATGATCGGGCGCGAACCGGACATGACGCTGCTGATCGATATGGACCCTGAAACGGGCCTGGCACGCGCCAAGGGGCGACAAGGCACCGAAGAACGGTTCGAGGATTTTGGCCCGAAATTGCAGAAGAAGATGCGCGCCGGCTTTCTGGCGCTGGCCGATGAGTTCCCCGACAGGTTTCACATCGTGGATGGCAACAGGGACATGGACAGCGTTGCGCAGGATGTGACAGAAATCGTCCAGGCAGCACTGCGGTAGACGATGAGCGACGATATCCCTTCTCCGGATCAGGTGCCGGGCGCACCACATCCGCGCGAAACCGTTCGGCTTTTTGGCCAGGATGCGGCTGAACAGGCATTCCTGACCGCCTACACGTCGGACCGTTTGCATCACGGTTGGCTGCTGACAGGGCCACGCGGTGTCGGCAAGGCGACCCTTGCCTGGCGAATTGCAAGGTTTCTGCTAGCCACGCCGCCGGCCGAGGATGGCGGCTTGTTCGGCGCGCCGCCTCCGCCCGAGACGCTCGATATCGATCCCGATCACCCGGTGGCCCATCGTATTCAGGCCGGGGCAGAACCGGGTTTGGCGGCGATAACCCGGTCGCTGAACGATCAGGGACGGCTGCGCGGTGAGATCGTCGTGGATGACATCCGCAAGCTTGGAAAGTTTTTTGGCCTGTCTTCTGCGGACGGCGGCCGCCGCGTCGTGATCGTGGATTCAGCAGACGAAATGAACGTCAGTGCTGCCAACGCGTTGCTGAAAATGCTGGAAGAGCCGCCTGCCCGTACCACCCTTTTGCTGGTATCGCATCAACCCTCACGCCTGTTGCCAACCATCCGTTCACGCTGTCGCACGCTGCGCTTAGGCCCGCTGAACGCGCAAGACATGCAAGCCGCCCTGTCACAAACGGAAACCGAAATTCCCGCGCAGACAGAACACCTTGCCGCGCTTGCCGCAGGTTCAGTCGGAGACGCCGTGCGTTTGATCAATCTGGGTGGTCTGGACATCTATGCCGAACTGATCGCCATTCTGGGCACCTTGCCCCGCATGGATCGCCAGCGCGCGCTGGCCCTGGCCGAAGCGGCAGCACAGCGCGGCGCGGCGGACCGGTTCGAACTTTTGCTTACCCTGATCGACATCGCTCTGTCACGGCTGGCCCTGACCGGGGCAACGGGCACGCCCCCGCTTCCGGAAGCCGCCCCCAACGAGGGTGAAACACTGGCGCGTCTGTCAGCATCGCCGGATCAAGCCCGTCGCTGGGCCGAGGTCGCCGCAACGATCACAGCCCGGGCGCGACATGGTCAGGCTGTCAACCTTGACCCTGCCGCTCTGGTCCTAGATACGGTGTTCAAGATACAGGAAACCGCCGGTCAGAACAGATGAGCGACACCCCCCAGATTACCGACAGCCACTGCCATCTGGACTTCCCGGATTTCGAAGGCCAGTTGGACGACATCATCGCGCGTGCAGCCCAGGCTGGCGTGACCCGGATGGTGACGATCTGCACCAAACTGCGCAACGAACCCGCTGTCCGTGCGATTGCCGAAGCCCACGCGCCGGTCTTCTATGCCGCTGGCACACACCCGATGAGCGCCGCGGACGAGCCATTGGCCTCGGTCGATGATCTGGTCGCCTTGGCACAGCATCCGAAACTCGTCGGCATCGGTGAAACCGGCCTGGACTATCACTATACCGCAGATAGCGCGGAAGCTCAGAAACAGTCCCTGCGCATCCATATCGAAGCAACCCAGCGCACCGGGTTGCCCCTGATCATTCACGCCCGCGCAGCTGATGAAGATATGGCCGGCATTCTGGCCGAAGAATATCGCAACGCGCCCTATTCCTGCGTCATGCACTGCTTCTCCTCCTCTGCTGAACTGGCCAAGGCCGCCTTGGATTTAGGTTTTTACCTGTCGATGTCCGGCATAGCCGCCTTCCCCAAGAGCCAGGAATTGCGGGACATTTTCGCAAGCGCCCCGGTGGATCGCATTTTGGTGGAAACCGACGCGCCCTATCTGGCCCCGCCGCCCTATCGCGGCAAACGAAACGAGCCGGCCTATACTGTGCACACGGCCCAAAAGGGGGCCGAAATCTTTGGCATGGACTATGCCGCTTTTGCTGACCAGACACAGGCAAACTTCGACCGGCTGTTCACCAAAGCGGCATCATACAAGGCCGCCGCATGACCGGCTTCCGATTTACAATTCTGGGCTGCGGGTCCTCTGGCGGCGTGCCGCGGCTGGGCGGTCAGTGGGGCGATTGTGACCCTGCGAACCCCAAGAACATCCGGCGCCGCTGTTCGATGCTGGTCGAACGCGACGGGCCAGATGGGACAACCTCGGTTCTGATCGACACCACGCCGGATATGCGCAGCCAGTTGCTGGACACGGGTACAGGGCGGTTGGACGGGGTCGTCTATACGCACTCCCACGCAGACCATGTGCATGGAATCGATGATTTGCGCATGATCGTGTTCAACATGAAAACCCGCGTTCCCGTTTGGGCGGATGGAGACACCCAGAACGCCTTGTTGGGGCGGTTTGGATACGCGTTCATTCAGCCGGAAGGCTCTCCTTATCCTCCGATACTCGAGCTCAAGTCCATCAACGGTCCATTTGAAATCGACGGCCCCGGCGGCCCGATTCCGTTTCGTCCTTTCAAAGTGAATCACGGTTCGATCGATTCCCTTGGATTCCGCATAGGGCAACTCGCCTATCTTCCGGATGTCGCCGAGATCTACGACGATGCCTGGCCCGAAATGAAAGGGCTGGACTGCCTTGTCATCGACGCCCTGCGCCGCTCACCTCATCCAACGCATGCGCATCTGGAAAAGACGCTTGGGTGGATCGAAGAACTCCAACCGAAGCGCGCGGTTCTGACCAACATGCATATCGATCTCGACTATGCCACCGTCGATGCGGAAACCCCCGACCACATCACCCCCGCCTTCGACGGGATGGTGATCCATCAGTCGCAGTAGGCCGCTGCCCGTCGCCCGCATGATATCGCAGCAGGCCCGTCGCACGGGGGCCACATGCTGCAAAGCCTGATCGACGTCATTCTTCCCGTTTTCCTTGTGATCGGGGCCGGGTATACGGCAACCCGCACGGGGTACTTCAAAGAAGCGCATGTCGATGGGCTGATGAAGTTCACCCAAGGCTTTGCGATTCCCTGCCTTTTGTTTCTGGCCATCGCGCATCTGGACCTCAGCGCCAGTTTCGACCCCCGGCTTTTGGCCAGTTTCTATTCCGCTGCCGCCCTGTGTTTCACAGCAGGCCTGTTCGGCGCGCGCATCATTTTCGGGCGCGATTGGGAAGATTGCGTTGCCATCGGGTTTTGTTGCCTGTTCTCAAACTCTGTCCTGTTGGGTTTGCCGATAACCGAACGCGCATATGGGCCCGAGAACCTGACCGGCAACTACGCGATCATCGCCTTCCATTCTCCGTTTTGTTACGGCGTCGGGATCACGGTGATGGAGGTCGTGCGAAATCGCGGTCATGGTGGCGTGCGCATGGCAAGGTCTGTTTTGTCCGCAATGTTCAAGAACGCGCTGATCCTTGGTATCGCCCTTGGGTTTCTGGTCAACCTGTCCGGCCTGGCGATCCCTGCCGTGGTCGACGAAGCACTGGGGTTGATCACCCGTGCTGCCCTGCCCGGGGCGTTGTTTGCCCTGGGCGGTGTGCTGGTCAAATACAAGCCCGAGGGCGACCTGCGCACCATTGCTTATGTCTGCTGTATCTCTTTGATGCTGCATCCCAGCCTGGTGTGGGTGTTCGGCAAATCCACGGGCCTGCCGCAGGATCTGTTTCGGTCTGGGGTTTTGAATGCGGCCATGGCTCCGGGTTTCAACGCCTATATCTTCGCCAACATGTATGGTCGCGCAAAACGAGTCGCAGCTTCGGCCGTACTTATCGGAACGGCCTCGTCCATTCTGACCGTCTGGCTATGGCTGACACTTCTGGGCTAACTGAGGTGTTGACTTCAGGTTGATGTGAAACACCTATCGCGCAACGCAGCAGGAGATCCGAATGTCACATGCCATAATTGTCGCTCATGGCCAACCGTCAGACCCGGAACCGGCCGAAGCTGCACTTGCGGCATTCGCCGCCAAGGTCAACGCGCTTACCGAGCATGTAGCGGTACATTCAGCCACTCTGGCGGCGCCGGGTGCGTTGGAGGCGAAGCTGAACCGCGCGCCCGAAAACACGGTCATCTATCCACTTTTCATGGCAAAAGGGTGGTTTGTCACCAGCGCGCTACCCAAACGGCTTGGGCACCATCCGGCACGGATTTTGGACCCGCTTGGAATTGACCCGGACCTGCCGGCCCTGACCGCAGAGGCCCTGCGATCGGAATTGTCCGACAAACACTGGGCCGCTCGGTCCACCGATCTGGTCATTGCCGCGCATGGTTCCGGGCGCAGCCGGAACCCGTCGACCGTGGCGTTGCAGTTTGCGAAACAGCTTGCAGAACTGATTGCGTTCAAATCCGTTCGCGTCGGTTTCGTCGAAGAGCCACCTTCCATATCTGACGCTGCAAACGGTACCGAAGGTCAGGCGCTGTGCCTTCCGTTCTTTGCCTGTGCCGGAGGGCATGTGCAGGAAGACGTCCCGCAAGAGCTGGATCGCGCAGGGTTTTCAGGCGTGGTCCTGCCGGTGGTGGGAGAGTTGCCTCCGATCCGGCAACAGATAGCCAAAAAGATAAATGCGGCATTCGATTCAGCCTGAAGCCCCGATACGTGCCCATCGTGTTTTCTGAACGCATTCAGGTTTGCGCCTTTCTCAACGCTGAATACATGCGATGGCAAGACCGGCCGTCGCGCTTGGCCTGATAAAGGGCCAAATCTGCTGCGTGAAGAATGTCGGCGGCATTGGGGCAGTCGAACTGCGTGGACAAGGCAGTGCCAATACTGGCCGAGATCGAACAACTCTGATTCTGAAAGGTCATCGGTTCCTTCAACCTTGATATCAGACGACCAGCAATGCAGGCCAGAGTATCTTCCCGAGTCAGATCTTTGAAAACAATGACGAATTCATCCCCGCCGACCCGGGCCACGGTGTCGTTGCTTCGTGTTTCCTGCTGCATGATGCGGGCGGCCTGCTGCAAGACGAAATCACCCGCCGCATGGCCCAGCTTGTCATTTACAGATTTGAAAAAGTCCAGATCCAGATGCATGAGCGCGAAGGTGGAATTCCCCGAAATCAAATGCTCGAGCAAGTGATCCATCGCCCTGCGGTTCTTAAGTCCGGTCAATGTGTCGGTAAAGGCCTGCTCTTCGGCTGCAAGCATCGCACCCTGTAGCCGAAGGTTGAGAGAGCGGGATGCCTCCATCGCGGCGGATTTGGCTTCGACCAGATACAACAGCTCAATCGCCAGATCCGTGCCCGAGAAATCAGCACTTGTCAGCGCATAGTCCCGTACCGCATCCAAAATCGAGATACCAAATGACAGATTGATGACCGCGCCACCGGAATGCGGCAAAGGAGCGACCAAGCCTTTGAGGGTTGTGCGCGGTTCATCATGAAACCTCAGATGCAGCTTCGCCCCCGCCATTGACATCAGGGCGGGAATGGTGGTGATCGTTCTGGGGCGGATCAGTTCAAACACATCCAGAAATCCCTGCCCCACCAGCGGCAGTTCAGGTCGCAACTTTTGCAGGGTCGGACCTGCTTGCTGAATATGCCCGTTTTGGTCCACCAACAGGAACATCGGGCAAAGCGTTTCCAGCAGACCTGCCAGTTCTTGGGTATCTGTCATCCGTTCCGAGCCCCCAGATCAAAATGCCGCCCCTCGGCAAAAGCGCTTTCAACCAACATGATGGAAATGACGTCACTGCCTTGCTGCTGCCCCTCGTGTGACAGCATCACCAGCGCACCATAGTCATCCGCCATTGCGCGCAGGACCCCAACCATGACATTGGAATACCCTGGCAGGCCCGGAGAGCAACTCAGCTGAAATTCCGTGGCTGACAGCTCTCTCAGTTCCAAGGCCGGCAGGGTCAAATCAGACACGGCCAGCCGCACGCGGTCCGCCAGATCGTCGAGCGAATGAAGAAATTCCACGTAACTGACGCCGCCGAACCTGAGAAGTCGGCGCAGCCCTTCCATATTCGGATGAGACACGAGATACGTTCCCAGGTCCTCAAACACTTCGGCTTGCGGCCGATCGAGGTCTGCGCTCAGCGCCTCCATTACCTTGGACGTCATGTCATCGTCATAGACGAGCATGGCCTCGAACTCGACAAACCCCAGCCGCGCGGCTTCGGTCACGCGCAACCAGCAGGATCGCCCGTAGGTCGCACAGACAAAGGACTGTATCGCCCGATTGATCAGACCATGCATCAGTTGCCCCAGTTTGGTGTCCTGTGCACTGTGGCCGGAAAAACCTTAACAAATAGCCAAAATCCACCCTGAGTTGTAGCTAATTCAACCGAGTATCAGCGCGATACCACCTGTCCGGTCAGAAATCCGTGGGCGCGCCGCCTTCCGCTTTGCGGCGTTCGACAAAAGCGGCCAGCTCCTCGCGAATGCTATCATCGATCGGGGGGGCTTCAAAGCTCGAGATGATCTCCTTGAACATGTGATGCGCGCGTTCTGCCGTCCAGATACCGCCGGCGACCTCCCACCCTTCATAGTTTTTCCAATCACTCAGGAAGGGTTGATAGAATGCCGTGGTATAGCGATCCTGCGTATGCTGAATGCCAAAGAAATGACCGTCATTGCCGACTGCCCTGATCGCATCCAGTGCAATCTCGTCCGGCCCTGTGGCGGTCAACTCGGGGTTCATATAGCGTTGAATTTGCTGTAGGATTTCGCAATCCATGATAAACTTTTCCGGGCTGGCGATCAGACCGCCCTCAAGCCAACCGGCTGCGTGGTAGACCATATTGGTGCCCGATTGCACGGCGGCCCAAAGCGAGTTCGAAGTTTCCCACACCGACTGCCCGTCCGGCACATTTGCCGCACAAACACCCGAAGACCGCATGGGCAAACCATAGAACCGCGCCATCTGGCCGGTCATCTGGGTCGAACGCATGTATTCCGGTGTTCCAAAGGCCGGCGCGCCGGATTTCATATCCACATTCGACGTGAATGTACCGATCACACAGGGAATACCGGGGCGCACGTATTGGAACAGCGCAATGGCACACAGCGCCTCGGCCAAGGACTGCGCCACGGCACCCGCCATGGTAACGGGGGCCATCGCACCCGCCAGCGTAAAGGGCGTGACAACAATCGCCTGACCACGCCGCGCCAGGCGCAGACACCCGTCGATCATCGGGTGATCGTGTTTCAGCGGCGAGGTCGAGTTGATATTGGTATACATCCGCGGCGCGGCTTCGAACTCCTCGTGACTCAAACCGCCTGCGATGCGCACCATCTCCATGACATCTTCGACGCGTTCCTTGCCCAGCGAATAGGCGTGCATCGCCTTGTCGGTCAGGGTCAGCTTGTCGTACAGCACGTCCAGATGGCGCACGCTGGCGTGGATATCGACCGGCTCGACCGGGTATCCGCCGGCGAAATGGATGCAGTTGAAGTATTGCGTCAGCTTCAGAAGGTTCCGGCACATCTCGCGATTGCCCGGTACTTTTTTCCCGATCTCCATGTCCCAGTAATTCGGCGGGGAAGAGACGTTGCCGAACAGGATGTTCTTCCCGCCGATTTCGATCTTGCGATCCGGATTGCGAGGGGTGATCGAAAAACGGCTGGGAGCCTTGGCGATCATCTCCATGACAAAGTCCCGCCCCATGCGGACATTGTCGCCGTCGATGGTGCAACCCGCCTCGCGCAGGATGCCTATTGCCTCTTCGTTGTAAAACTCGATCCCGATCTCTTCGAGGATGCGCATCGCCCCTTCATGGATCGCTTCGATACCGGCCTGATCCAAAGGTTCTGTGGGGCGATCGATATTGACCGGCGGATCCCAGGGCATCTGGTCAATCGCTGCACTGCCCCTGCGCGCAGCCGCCCCTGCGCGCCCTCCTCCGCGGCGCTTGCGTGTCTTGGTCTCGGCCATCGGTGCCTCCTGTTCTTGCTTTCGTAAAGCAAGCCCCGAAGAGACGCCTATGGCCGCTCCGTCTGCGACAGAATATGTCGGTTTTTCATCCCGTTTTGTCGAATCTCGGATTTGAAAATCAGATTTTGGCCAACCATTCGGTAATATGTCCGATATCCGGCAAAATCACATCCGCCATCGGAGCCAATGCATCCGCCTCGGCCAAACCGGTCAAAACACCGATCGTGGTCATCCCCGCCGCACGCCCGGCCTGCAAGTCATGAAGACTGTCACCCACCATCGCGATACGAGATGGCTCGACCCCAATATGGGCGGCAAAGGCCAGCAACTGGCCCGGTCCCGGCTTGAACCCGTGACCGCTGTCATACCCGGCGACGAAATCGAAATGCCCCCTTATCCCGACAGATTCGAGATGCTGCAAAGCGGGATGTTCACTGTCATTCGTCGCAACGCCCAGCTTGATTCCGGAATTTTGCAGACCTTCCAGGAAAGGAACCAATGGCACGGCGGGCACCTGCGGGGCCGAGGCGGCCTCGGAGTTCATCAAATCAATGATCTCCTGCAAGGTCACGCCATCGACATGGGCAATCAGAACTTCTGCGATTTCCTCGACCGTGGCGGCGATTACAATGCTGTCTTCGGTATATTTCCCTTGCTCGAAATCATATCCGATGACACGGCCAAGCTTGGTCGCGCGATCTTCGTCCCCGTTGGACAGGCGCAACAGCATCGAGCGTCCGAACCCTCCCCACGTATTGGCAAAGTCAAACAGCGTGCCATCTTTGTCAAAGATGATCGCATCTATCGGCATCCGGTGCTCCTGCGGAAAATATGGTTATGTCCAGTGTATCTCAGCGCCGCCGGACAATACCGCCCTTGCCTGGGCGGGAAGATCATAGGCGAGTGAATTGGCGTCACAAAACGCCATGACCCACGAATCGTCAAGCACCAGAAAATCAAGAACCGATGCCAGAAACTCGGTATCGCTTGCCCGATCGCGCACATCCTCGATCGATGCGCCCGTAGAGCCCAGAAAAACAGGCAAAAGCTCGTCATTTCTGACCAGCCAGGCCAGGGCCGTCAGCGCAAGAGTTTCGGCGGAATCAGAGGATATCGGCATAAACTTGGGTCAGATCCGGTCTTGGAAAGGGTTTGTTAACCAGAGTCATAAACACTTTGTTCACGCATGCAATCAACGGTGAACAACTATGTCTGTGCAGGGAACCATCCTTGTCCTCGACGGGGTATCGACCAATCGCATCATGCTGAAGGTACAGCTGACGGCGGCCTGGTATCACGTGGTGCAGGGCGAAAAGCTTGAAGGGTTGCCCGGACTCGTGCGGCGTACGCAACCGGATCTGGTTCTGACGGCCCAGACGTTGCCGGACGGAACGGCTGCGGATGTGAAGAAGGCGATCGCGAAGGAACCCGGCCTTGACGACGTTCCGGTCGTGGTGATTACCGCGCAAAATGACCGGGACGCCCGGCTGCGGGCGTTGAAGGACGGGCTGGATGATGTTCTGACGCACCCGTTCAAAGACACTTTGTTGTTGGCGCGGATTCGCAGCCTTCTGCGTGCCCGTGCGGCCACTCAGGATTTGCAGGTCAGCAACGGATCGCAACCGATTGGCTTCGCAGAGCCGGCCCAACCGGTAATCAGACCGTTCAAAGCGGCGCGGGTTGATATTCTGACCCACACGGCCCGAAACGGCACGCTTTGGCAAAAGGCCCTGGAAGATCAACGTCAATTTGATTTGAACTGGCATCTTCAGTCAAACCTGCGAGGTGTTTTGTCCGGCTCTGTTCCTGATGCGATCGTGGTTGAACTGGGCTCGAACCCGGCAGGTCTGAATATCCTTGCCGACCTGAGATCACGCGGCGTGACTCGGCACACGGTTTTGATCGGGGTGCTGAAAGACGAAGACTCCGGACAGGCTTCGGAAGCTCTGGACCGAGGGGCCGATGCTGTCTGTCTGGGCGGGTTCTGCGCGCAAGAGATCCTGCTGCGGCTTGAAAACCAGATTGCCCGCAAAGCGCGACTGGATCAGATGCGGGTCTCTCTCAAAAGAGGCATCGCGGAATCCTGGATCGACCCGTTGACCGGGCTGCACAATCGCCGCTACGCCATGCGCGCGCTGGATCAGATCGCGCGCCAATCGGCCAGAACGGGGCGCAGTTTTGCGATCATGCTGGCCGATCTGGATCACTTCAAGGCAATAAATGATGGCCATGGCCATGCAAGCGGCGATTACGTTTTGACGCAAGCGGCGGAACGTATGCAAAATGCCTTGGGATCCCGTGGCTTTGTCGCCCGCATCGGGGGAGAAGAGTTCATGATCGGCGTGCCCGATGTATCGCCCAAACAGGCGCTGAACCTGGCCGAAACCGTTTGTGACAGCATCTGTCAGTCCCCGTTCCTGTTGCCGGACCATGGGGCACAAGTTGATGTGACGGTCAGTATCGGGTTGAAGTTGTCTCAGGTCGGTTTCGCCCGGCAAGACTGTGCGGCTGAAAGCGTGGAAAACCTTATCAAATCCGCGGACAAAGCGCTTTATGCTGCGAAGAAGGCAGGGCGCAATCAGGTGAGTATCAGGCAAAGTGCCGCCTGATCTGTTCAGTCTCTTTTCTTGTGCCCATGCGGCCCGCGTTTGACGACCTCCTGCAATCGGTCTGCATAGGCCTGCCGTTCCTCATCACTCATGGCGGTCACACGTGCCAGCCATTGCGTTTGCAAGGCCTGCTGCAAATCGGCGGTGGCCTGTGCTTGTTGTTGCAACAGAACCTGAACGGCCACCGGGTCAAAGGGCGTTGCACGCAACGCCTGACTGAGCGCTTCAAAATCCTGAGCACGACCCTTGGATCCCTTTTTGTGCAGGCCCGTCAGCTCGCCTCGCATCGCCTTTCGATCATCCTTGGGCAGGGCCCGGTACAACGTGGGGCCGAAGCCGGGCGGTGATTTGGCATGATCCCCACCTTTGAGGCGCAATACGGTGCCCACAGCGACACCGACAACCAGCAGGTTCAGCGCCAGTGACAGGGCCAGGACGACAGGCACCCACCTGCGTTTGGGCTTGGGATCAGCGTTCATTCCGTGCTCTCCAGAAAACTCGAGTCAAATCCAAGGTCCGCCACCAGGAAGGGTGTCTCCTCTGACGTCAACAGGTTGGCCGGGTCCGGCAGAAAGGCCGGTGCGGAAAACCCGATCCAGACCCCGGCAGCGCTTGCGGCGACAAGCCCGCCAAGGCCCTGCCATCCTCCTACATTGCTTATCAACCTGTTCCATATCGAAGGCATCGGCTGCGGTGCGGGCGCAAGGCGACCGAGGCGAACAGTTTCAGCATCCGTCTGGATGCGCACGGCAAGATCGTCCGGCAGTGCTGGTCGCTGCCGCTGTGCTTGTGCAAACAAGTGATCCAGTTCCAGGTCTTCATCCGCCATTGTCATACCCCAGTTCTTCGCGTCGTCCGGCCAAGATCGCGGTCAGGCTGCGCTTGCCTCTTGCGGTCAGGCTTTCAACTGCTTCTACCGAAATGCCCATTATCCCGGCAATCTCGGGGTTGGGCAGCTCTTCAATATGGCGCAGCACGACCGCTTGTCGCTGCCGCTCGGGCAGCTCTGCCAAAGCCGACTGCAAGGCCTCCTTGCGCGCCTCGTCCTGCATGCGGTCAACAACGCTGGCCTTGCCATCTTCGGGCTCGGGAACGTCCGACAACCTGTCGGGTGTCTTCTTGCGCCTGATGTCCACGCACAGGTTCAGCGTCACCCGATACAGCCAGGTCGATACCTTGGCCTGACCCGAAACCCAATTCGGCGCCATCTGCCACAACCGCATCATCGCATCCTGCGTCACGTCTTCCGCCTCGGCCCGATTGCCCAACATGCGCAAAGCAACCGAGTAACAGCGTGGCCCCAAACGATCGGTCAGGATCCGTGCTGCCCCCGCCTCGCCGTCGGCGAATTGCCTCAGCAACGCATCGTCGCTGAGTGTGTTCGCGGCGCAATCCGCACCGCGAACATCTTGTGGGTGGGAGGTCAGATCCTCCATCCTGCATCAGTTATCGCTTGCATTCGATTTTTGATGCTTTTTCTTATGGTGCCGTCCCATCCGATCTTTGGCATCGGCAAATTCCTGTTCCGAGATTCCGCCACTGTTGTCCGCATCCATCCGATCAAACATCTTGTCAGCCCGGCGCGGTTTCGGCAACTCATCCTGGCTGAGGAAGCCATCTTTGTTCGCGTCGTTGTTTTCGAACATCCTGGCAACCCGATCGCTGGCTTTCTTCTGGGCGGCAGCCTGCATTTCTTCCTGGCTCAGCATTCCATCCCCATTGGTGTCCGCCTCGGTGAAACGAGCGGTGCGATGCGCCTCCATCTCTTGTTGCGTCACCTGACCATCGCCATCGGCGTCCAGTTCCTGAAAGGACACCGGCTCGCGGCCACCCGGGCCAGCGGCCAGAACAGAAGTACCGGTAATCGCAACAGCCGACATAACAATGGCCGAGATGAATGTAACGTTTTTCATTTCCGTTTCCTTTTGTTGACGCGGCCCGAGTGCCGCCGCTCATACCCATTCAAACGGGCGGCGCCAGGATATCCGTCGCTGAAATCGAATTTATTTTTGAAAGGTTCGGGGTCGCCCCATGCCGACGTGTCGGGCAGACGTTGCAAAGCGACGCACCCCCCTTTTAAATTTTCACGATCAGGCCCATTATCCGCAAAAGATTACTGCGCGAGTTACATTATGACGGATCAGACGATCGAAACGACCTCTGAAGATGAGCGTGAGACATGGCCCGCCCTGGTCAAGGGGTTTCGCTGCAAATGCCCCAACTGCGGGGAAGGCAAGCTGTTGCACAGCTATCTCAAGGTCAATGACTCCTGCTCGAACTGCGGGCAGGAGTTGTTTCACCATCGCGCAGATGATGGGCCCGCCTACCTGACAATCCTACTGGTCGGCCACCTGCTGGCGCCAGCTCTGCACGTGTCCTATGTGCATTGGCGGCCCGATCCGTGGACCATGGCCATCGGCTTTTCCGTCGCCTGCGTTGCCCTGTCCCTGTACCTGTTGCCACGCCTGAAAGGTGCGGTGGTGGCGTATCAGTGGGCACGCCGCATGCATGGCTTTGGAAAAACCGCGTGACCCGACCCAGTTGACCAGTTTGGACATGACACCCGACAAAACAGCCATCCGGGACGCAGCGACGGTTATCGTGCTGCGGGACAGATGGACAAACCCCTCGATCCTTATGGGGCAGCGCGGGTCCAAAGCGGCCTTCATGCCGAACAAGTTCGTCTTTCCCGGTGGCGCGGTTGATCCGGCTGACGCGGATGTTCCATTGGCAACGGATTTGCCGGATCTGTGCTTTGAACGTTTGGGCGAACAGGCCGAGCCGGGGACTCAACGCGCCCTCGCCGCGGCCGCCATACGCGAGCTTTGGGAAGAAACCGGTCTTGTTCTTGGCCAGCCGGGCACATGGCCCGGTCATGTATCTGACGATTGGCAGAGCTTTGCCGCGTTGGGTTACCTGCCAACTGCCGCTGCGCTTCAGTTCGTCTTTCGCGCGGTAACTCCGCCTGGCCGGCCCCGCCGGTTTGATGCGCGGTTCTTTCTGGTCGACGCCGACGCTCTGCAAGGTGATGTGGATGATTTCAGTCACGCCTCGGATGAGCTGTCGCACCTGCAATGGGTGCCACTGGATCGGGCACGGGATCTGGATCTGCCGTTTATCACCGAGGTCGTTCTGGCGGAAATAGCGGCCCGGGTTACGTCCCCCGAGCCGCCATCGTCGGTTCCATTCTACAAAAACAACGAAGAAGCCAACCTGTTCCTGCGTCTCAGGGGCTATCCGATGCCAACCCACGACTGACGGATCGGTTTCACCGCATCCGGCTGACCACCACCGTCACTTCGGGCTTTTTGCCAATTTCGGCTTTGGCTGTCTGCCGCACGATGCGGCGCATTTCTTCTTCCAGCTTGTCGTCATCGCGCAGGGTCTTGGCGGCGGCCCGCATCAGGAACTGGTTCAGGTCCTCTTCCAGAACTTCGACCAACGCGGCACGGGACGTGCCGGTTTCGGGCAGCCCCATGGTGTCGCACCACGGCTCGCCCAGCGGTTCGTCTTCTTCGTCCAGAACCACAGTCACCGTAACATGGCCGTTCAAAGCCATGCGGATACGATCCCGCACCACGCCGTCAAGGGCACCGATCTTCACGGTACCGTCCAGATATGTGCGACCGGTTTCAACATAATCGACGACCACAGGCGCATTGCCGCTGAGATCCAGCATGGTGCCGTTCACCGCCAGCACTCCGGTTCTGCCACCCTGCTCTGCCAGTTTGACATGCTCGCGCAGGTGCCGGTGTTCGCCATGCATCGGGATCACGAATTGCGGATCGGTCAGTGAGTGCACTTTCTCGAGGTCCGGCCGGTTCGCATGGCCCGAGACATGATAAAGGCCCGAACTGTCATCAACGACATCCACGCCCTTTTCGCTGAGCTGGTTCATGATGAAGATCACGCCCCGCTCGTTCCCGGGAATGGTTTTTGAGGAAAACAGGAACAGATCGCCGTCGGCCAGTTCCAGACCACGGTACTTGCCACGGGCCAGTTGGGCGCTTGCGGCCCGACGTTCCCCCTGGCTGCCGGTCACGATCAGCATCAGGTTCTGGCGCGGAAGGTCCAGAGCCTCTTCGGCGCTGATCACCTTGGGAAAATCCGCAAGAATACCGGTTTCGGTCGCGGCTTCGATCATCCGACGCATCGCGCGCCCAAGCAGGACGACGGAACGCCCGGCCCGCGCACCCGCCTCGGCCAGCGTTTTGACCCGCGCAACGTTCGACGCAAAGGTGGTCGCCACAACCATACCTTCCGCGCCTTCGACCAGCTTGACGATCTCGGGGCCAACTTCGGATTCTGAACGCCCCGGATGGGTCGAAAACACATTCGTACTGTCACAGACCAGCGCCTTGATGCCGGGCTTGGCGACCTCGGCCCACAGGTCAGGGTCAAAGGCCTCTCCAACGACCGGAGCAGCATCCAGCTTGAAGTCGCCCGAATGCACGACACGCCCTGCGGGTGTGTCGATGACCAATGCCGCACTTTCGGGAATCGAGTGCGAAACCGGAAGGAAGCCAACCGTGAACGGCCCGACGGACACCTGTTCAGGCCAGGCGGAAACGGTCGTGACCGCCTCGGCCGGGTGTGCGTGTTCTTCCATCTTGCGACGCGCGATATTGGCCGTGAAGGCACGTGCATAGACCGGCGCACCCAAGGCTTCATAACAATGGGCCACGGCGCCGACATGGTCTTCATGGGCGTGCGTGATGAAAACACCATCCAGCCGGTCGGCACGTTCTTTCAACCATGAGATATCGGCATAGATAAGGTCAACGCCCGGCGTTGTATCCATATCGGGAAACGTCACCCCCAGATCCACAAGGATCAGGCGTTCCTTCCCCGGTTCACCATAGCCATAGACATAGGCGTTCATGCCAATTTCGCCCGCGCCACCCAGCGGCAGGTAGATCAATCTTTCACTGCTCATATGGAGCCATTATCCTTGTTGTAGCGATGGATCACGGTCAGCCCGTGCATCGTCAGATCATCTTCGATTGCGTCGAACCCCACGTCGGCCTGATCGAACAAGGGGGCCAGCCCTCCGGTGCCAACGACTTTCATCGGCATTCCGTATTCGTCCTTGATCCGGGCGATCAGCCCCTCGATCAGACCGGAATATCCCCAATACACGCCCGACTGGATACAACCAACCGTATTCGTTCCGATCACCTTGTCCGGTCGGGTGATATCGATATGCGGCAGTGCTGCCGCGCCCTGGTGCAGGGCCTCTAGACTCAGGTTTACGCCCGGGGCGATTATGCCACCCACATAGGCACCATCGGCAGCGACGACGTCGAAATTCGTTGCAGTACCGAAATCCACGACAACCACATTGCCGCCATGACGATCAAAAGCGCCAACCGCATTGGCCAGTCGATCCGGACCGGGCACCGTGCCTTCATCCACACGCGGCGGGACAGGCAACAGGCAATCGGGTTTACCCACGACCAATGGTCGGCAGCCAAAAAAGCGATCGGCGAAGATGCGCAGGTTGAACACCACACGCGGCACGGTCGAGGCGATGATCACGTCGGTGATGTCCGCTTCGATCCCGTAATGCTTCACCAGCGTCGAATACCAGGTGAAATACGCGTCTGCCGTGCGTGCATGGTGGGTCGAGGTGCGCAGGGTGCACAGGAATTCCTCACCGTCCCAGATCGAGAAAACGGTATTGGTATTGCCGCAATCGATGGCCAGAAGCATCTGCGCCCCTCTCAGAAAAAGACATCCGCCGCAGGAATGCTCACGCGGCCCTTGGCGGTGTTTAAGACAAGGTTACCGCTTGCGTCCACCGTTTCGAAGGTCCCAACCGTTTCTGACGTTCCGGTCCGCGCGGTGATGACCTCGCCCAACCGGGCCGCGCGTGACAGCCAGGCGGTACGGATCGGTTCGAACCCATAGGTAACGAATTGGGTTTCGTAGTTGGCGTAGGCCGCGGCCAGTTCAGTCAAAAAGTCCTCGGGCGAGACATGTGCACCGGTTTCCGACAAAAGTGAAACGGGGCGGAGCGCACCGGGCTCTACCGCGTCGGCATCCGGGGCATTGGCCAGATTTACTCCGATGCCGATGGACAGATGCGCCACACCACGCCCCTGCCCCGTGCTTTCCAAAAGGATACCGGCAAGCTTGCCACCGTTCAGCAGCACGTCATTGGGCCATTTCAGCGACAGTCCGGCAGCCCGCCCGGTAACGGCGACACACGCGTCAAAAAGTGCCAGCGCCGCCACGAAACTGCGCAAAGCCGCCTGTTCCGGCGCGCCCTGAGGACGCATCAGCAGGGTCGCCGCCAGGTTGCCCATCGGGTTGGCCCAGCTTCGTCCGCGCCGCCCGCGCGCCGCCGTCTGGTGATGCGCCATGATCCAGACGGGACCACGCGCATTCGGAGCAATCCGCGCCGCTTCGTTCAGCGTACTGTCGACTTCCTGCACCTCGTGCAGGCCATAACCTTGGGGCCATTTTGTCATATCAAAAAGGCCCGGTCGCGCGACCGAGCCCCTCTTTCCGGTTGTGCAATACGATCAGTTGACAAGCGTGGCCGCCGCGGCTGCTGCCGCGCCCTCGACGCCGAATTGATAGAAGATACCGATCAGCATCAGGGCCGCAGACCCCATCAATGCCACCCACAGAACAGGGGTCGACCGGGTTTCGATCGGCTCTTCGTTCTCGGCCCCAAAATACATGTAGAACACGATCCGCAGGTAATAGAAGGCCCCGATGACCGAAGCGATGGCCGAGACGATCACAAGCCCGGTCAAACCAGCACTGACACCGGCCTGCCAGACACCGAACTTCGCGAAGAAGCCAAGCATCGGAGGCACGCCTGCGAGGCTGAACATCAGGATCAGAACAGCCAGCGCCTTGCCCGGATCACGCTTTGAATACTGGCGCAGAGCGTCAATGTCGGTGATGGGTTTGCCGTCACGCTCCATCATCAGAATGAAGGCGAAGGTGCCGATATTCATGGTCACGTAGATGGCAAGATACATCAGCATCGCCTTGATACCCAGCTCGGTGCCGGCGGCCAGACCGATCAGCGCATAGCCCATATGGGCGATGGACGAAAACGCCATCAGACGCTTGATATCGCGCTGTCCAATAGCCGCCACGGCCCCCAGCAGCATCGACAGGACAGATAGCAGGACAATCACTTGCTGCCAGTCTTTGACAATGCCGCCGAACGCGTCATGCAACAGGCGCGCGAACAACGCCATCGCCGCAACCTTGGGCGCCGTGGCAAAGAAGGCCGTGATCGGCGTAGGCGAACCTTCGTAAACGTCCGGTGTCCACATATGAAACGGAACAGCCGAGACCTTGAAGGCCAGACCTGAGATCAAGAAGATCAGGCCAAACAGCAGACCCAGCGAAACATCGCCGTGGTGAACTGTCTGGATGATGCCCGAGAACAACGTGGTACCGGTGAAGCCATAGACCAGCGACGCACCATAAAGCAGCAGACCCGAGCTCAGCGCACCCAGCACGAAATACTTCAGACCTGCCTCGGTCGATTTCGCGCTGTCACGACGCAGAGCAGCCACGACATAGAGCGACAGCGATTGCAGCTCGAGCCCCATGTAAAGCGACATCAGATCGCCTGCGCTGACCATCATCATCATCCCCACGGCGGCCAGTGCCACCAGCAAAGGATATTCAAATCGCAGCAGATCACGGCGCGCCATGTATTCCTGGCTCATGACCAGTACGGCACCCGCCGACAGCAGGATGGCAACCTTGGCAAAGCGAGCAAAGCCGTCATCGACGAACATGCCGTTGAAGGCCACGTTTGTACCCCCGCCCTGAGTTGCAATCCAGATTGCCAGAAGGGCCATAAGACCTGCCGTGGTCCAGACCAGCAGAGGCGCCAGCCCGTCCTTTGTCGTGTAGACAGCCCCCAGCAGCGCCGCCATCGCATAAAGCGCCAGAACGATTTCCGGCAGGATGATTGTCAGATCAGCCTGGATCATGTCCCCAAAGCTCCCTTAATGCGAAGCGGCTGTCTGGGTCGCAGCCTCAGCCGCGGCCAGAGCCGTGTCATAGTTCGAAATCAGAGCCGCTGTGGATTGCCCGATCACATCGGTTACCAGCGACGGGTAGACACCCAGCAGGATGGTCATCACGATCAGAGGGGCGAAGATCAACCGCTCGCGCGAGCTCATGTCGGTCATCGCCTTGAGGCTTTCCTTGATCAGATCGCCAAACACGACCCGACGGTAGAGCCACAGCGCATAAGCCGCCGAGAAGATCACACCGGTCGCAGCCACCGCCGTTACCCAGGTGTTGACTTGGAACGCGCCCATCAGGGTCAGGAATTCGCCGATGAAGCCCGATGTGCCCGGCAGGCCGACATTGGCCATGGTAAACAGCATGAAGACCAGCGCGTATGCGGGCATCCGGATCACCAGACCGCCATAGGCCTCGATATCGCGGGTGTGCATCCGGTCATAGATCACGCCGACACAGAGGAAGAGCGCCGCCGAGATGAACCCGTGGCTGAGCATCTGGAAGATCGCGCCATCGATGCCCTGCTGGTTTGCCGCGAAAATACCCATGGTCACAAAGCCCATATGCGCGACCGAGGAATAGGCGATTAGCTTCTTCATATCCTCCTGCACCAGCGCCACCAACGAGGTATAGACAACCGCGATGGCAGACATCCACAGCACCAGATCGGTCATCACGGCCGAACCAACCGGGAACATCGGCAGGCTGAACCGCAGGAAGCCATAGCCGCCCATCTTCAGCAGGATCGCCGCCAGTACGACCGATCCCGCCGTGGGCGCCTGAACGTGGGCGTCCGGCAACCAGGTGTGCACCGGCCACATCGGCATTTTCACCGCGAACGAAGCAAAGAAGGCCAGGAACATCAGGGTCTGCATGCCACCGACAACATAAATGCCCAGCACGCTGAAGCCCTCGGACGAGAACTGGTGCGTCATCAGCGCGGCAATATCCGTGGTGCCCGCATCCGCATACATCGCAACCATGGCGACCAGCATCAAGACCGAGCCGAGGAAGGTATAGAGGAAGAACTTGAAGCTGGCGTAGATCCGATCCTTGCCGCCCCATATCCCGATGATCAGGAACATCGGAATAAGACCTGCCTCGAAGAACAGGTAGAACAGTACAAGATCAAGCGCCATGAAGACGCCCAGCATCAGCGTTTCCAGCAGCAGGAAGGCAACCATGTATTCCTTGACGCGGTCCGTGACATTCCAGCTGGCCAGAATGGTCAGCGGCATGATGAAGGTCGTCAGCAGAACGAACAGGACACTGATGCCATCAACACCCATCTTGTATTTTAGGCCCATCAGCCACTCACCCTCTTCCACCATCTGGAAGCCGGGGTTCGACGGGTCAAAGCCTGTATAGATGCCGATGGAAACCAGGAAGGTCACAGTGGTGGCCAGCAGAGCAATCCACTTGGCGTTCCGCTGTGCCGCCGCATCGTCACCCTGCAGGAACAAGGCCAGAATGCCTGCGGCGATGGCGGGGATAAACGTGACGATCGAAAGGATATAGTCCATTACTGGGCCCCTCCGCCGATCGACATCCAGGTCACAAGGGCCGCGATGCCCAGCACCATCCAGAAGGCATAGGTAAAGATGTACCCGGTCTGCGCCTTGCCGGCGAGGCGGGTGAAGAAGGGAACAACGCCCATAGCTACTCCGTTCAGGAAGCCATCGATTGTATTGCCGTCACCGCGTTTCCACAGGAAGCGGCCAAGCGCCACAGTGGGTTTTACGAAGACCGCATCGTAGATTTCGTCGAAATACCACTTGTTCAGAAGGAACAGGTACAGCGGACGCTGATTTGCAGCCAGACGTGCCGGCAGCGACGTGTTTACGATGTAGAACCAATAGGCCACGACAAAGCCAAGCAACATGGCGACGAAGGGTGAAACCTTGACCCATTTCGGAGCCGCGTGCGCATCGTCCAAAACATGGTTGTCAGGCGCCATGTAAAGCGCGCCCTCGCCGGGCTGGCCCGCAAAGACATAGTGATGATCGCCACCCTTGGCATCCTTCTCACCATGACCTTCATCGGCATGGCCGTCAGCTGCGTGGCTTTCATCCGCATGGCTGTCTTCACCGTGCGAAGCATCCGCCGCCGCATGATCACCGGCCTCGGCATGTTCTGACGCTTCGGCAACCGGAATACCGTAGAACTTGCCGACCTTGTCCGCATGGCCAAAGAAATTGCCATACCAGATCATCCCGGCAAACACCGCACCCAGCGACAGAACGCCCAGCGGCACCAGCATGGTCATCGGGCTTTCATGTGCGTGGTCATGCGTATGCTTGTCCCCGCGTGGTGTGCCGTAGAAGGTCAGGAAAATCAGACGCCAGCTATAGAACGAGGTGAACATCGCTGCGATCACCAGCATCCAGAAGGCATAGCCGGTTCCGCCCGCATAGGCGCTTTCGATGATGGCGTCCTTGGACAGGAACCCGGCAAAACCGATTGTGGTAAGCGGAATGCCGACACCCGTGATGGCCAACGTTCCAATCATCATTGCCCAGAAGGTGTAAGGGATCTTTTTGCGCAGACCACCGTATTCCGTCATCTCCTGCTCGTGATGCATGGCGTGGATCACGGACCCCGCACCGAGGAACAGCAGCGCCTTGAAGAAAGCGTGCGTGAACAGGTGGAACATGGCCGCCGAGTACATGCCGACGCCCGCGGCCACGAACATGTATCCCAGCTGGGAACAGGTCGAATACGCAATGACGCGCTTGATGTCGGTCTGTACCAGACCCACGGTCGCCGCGAAGAACGCTGTCGAGGCCCCAAGGAAGGTGATGAACCCGGTCGCGCCCGGCGCGAACTCCATCAGCGGCGACATGCGGCAGACCAGGAACACGCCCGCTGTCACCATGGTGGCCGCGTGGATCAGGGCCGACACCGGCGTCGGGCCTTCCATCGCGTCCGGCAACCAGGTGTGCAGGATCAGCTGCGCAGATTTACCCATCGCACCGATGAACAGCAGAACACAGATCACCTCGACCGCGGTCCATTCGCCCCACAGGAAATGCAGCTTTTCTTCTGCAAGCGCGGGTGCCAATGCGAAAATGTCCGAGAAGTTGATGCTGTCGGTCAGGAAGAACAGCGCAAAGATGCCCAGAGCAAAGCCGAAGTCTCCCACACGGTTGACGATGAACGCTTTCATCGCCGCCGCATTGGCCGAAGGCTTGCGATAGTAGAAGCCGATCAGGAGGTAGGATGCGACACCCACGCCTTCCCAGCCAAAGAACATCTGCACAAGGTTGTCCGCCGTCACCAGCATCAGCATGGCGAAGGTAAAGAAGGACAGATAGGCGAAGAAACGTGGCTTATAGCTTTCGCCTTCGCGCCATTGCGGGTCGTGATCCATGTAGCCAAAGCTGTAGAGATGCACGAGCGCCGAAACCGTGGTGACCACGATCAGCATGATGGCGGTCAGCCGGTCCAGACGAATGGCCCACGAGGTCGAGAGCGATCCGCTTTCGATCCAGCGCATGATCTCGATCTGTTGTGTGTGCCCATCGAACGAGAAGAACACGAGCCATGACAGCAGACAGGCCAGAAACAGCAGGCCCGTGGCCGTCCACATGGCCGCTTTCTCACCTATGAACTTCCAGCCAAAGCCGCAGATCAGCGCACCCACCAGCGGGGCAAAGAGGATTGTGGTTTCCATGATCCCTTACCCCTTCATCATATTGACGTCTTCAACCGCGATGGTGCCGCGGTTGCGGAAGAAGCAGACCAGAATGGCCAACCCGATCGCCGCCTCGGCCGCCGCAACGGTCAGCACGAACAGCGTGAAGACCTGCCCGACCAGATCGCCGAGGAAACTGGAAAACGCCACGAGGTTGATATTCACCGCCAGCAGCATCAGTTCGATGCTCATCAGCAGGATGATGACGTTCTTGCGGTTCAGGAAGAGACCGAAGATGCCGATGACGAACAGCGTCGCCGCGACCGTAAGATAGTGTTCAAGTCCGATCATGGTCTCAAAGTCCCTGCCCCGGTTTCACGTCCTTCAATTCCATTGCCTTGGCCGGGTCGCGCATCATCTGGCCGACGATGTCCTGACGCTTAATGTCCTGACGGTGGCGCAGCGTCAGCACGATGGCACCGATCATAGCCACCAGCAGGATCAGGCCCGCCAGCTGGAACAGAAGGAAGTATTGATCGTAAAGGATGACACCCAGCGCCTCGGTGTTGTGGCGGTCCGCCGGGACCGGCTGCGCCAGATTGGCCGCCGCACCTTGCGCGCTGTCCCAGGCCCCGAAGGCCATGACGAACTGCATCAAGATGACCAGACCGATCAGCAAGGCCAGCGGCATATAGCGTGCCATTTCGGCTTTAAGCTCGGCAAAGTCCACGTCCAGCATCATCACCACAAACAGGAACAGAACCGCGACCGCGCCCACGTAAACGATGATCAGCAGCATCGCCACGAACTCGGCCCCCAGCAGCACGAACAGCCCCGCCGAGGATAGAAACGCCAGGATCAGCCACAGCACCGAGTGCACCGGCTGGCGGCTGATCACCGTGAACAGCCCGCCGGTGATGGCGCTGATGGCAAACAGATAGAAGGCAAAGACGGTCATTGATCCTCATCCTCGTTGTCGCCCATGACCTCTTGCGCCAGATCCAGCGCGCGGGTCATGGCCGGGATGCCGGCAAAGACCGACATCTGACCGATCGTTTCCACGATCTCTTGTTTCTTTGCGCCTGCCTCCAGTGCATGGCGCACAGTCTGGCGTACGGCCGAGTCCGCCTGAGCGCCCTGACAGGTCAGCCCGGCCAGCGTCAGCAACAGGCGAGTCTTGGCATCCAGCCCGTCCTTGTTGACGGTGTTGCCGAACATCATCTCCATGACCTCTTTCGGCATGGTCGGCCACAGCGCCTCGAACCCCTTGGGCGAGAAGCTTTCCATCGCCGGGTTCATCGCCTTGGCCATGTCCTGAGCCTGCTTCATCATCAGCTCGAACGGATTTGTCGGGCTGTCAGTCATCGGTAAGGCGCGTCCAGTTCCAGATTGCGGGCGATCTCGGCTTCCCAGCGTTCGCCGTTGTCCAGCAGTTTCTGCTTGTCATAGAACAGCTCTTCTCGGGTTTCCGTCGCGAATTCGAAATTCGGGCCTTCGACGATGGCATCGACCGGGCAGGCCTCTTGGCAGAAACCGCAATAGATGCATTTGGTCATGTCGATGTCGTACCGCGTGGTGCGGCGGCTGCCGTCTTCGCGCGGCTCGGCGTCGATGGTGATGGCTTGCGCAGGGCAGATCGCCTCGCAGAGTTTGCAGGCGATGCAGCGTTCTTCACCATTCGGATAGCGGCGCAGAGCGTGTTCGCCGCGGAAACGTGGGGACAGAGGCCCCTTTTCGTGCGGATAGTTCACCGTGGCCTTGGGCGCGAAGAAATACTTCAGCCCCAGCTTCATGCCGACCCAGAAGTCTTGCAGAAGGAAGTATTTGGCAGCGCGGGTATAGTCAATTTGAGTCATATCAGCCTCCTACGCTCCAACGGGCAAATGCGCCCCAGAACCAGTCGAATTTCGCCGCGAAGGCCACGAAAACCACCCAAGCCAGCGAGAATGGCAGGAACACTTTCCAACCCAGCCGCATCAGCTGGTCATAGCGGTAGCGGGGCGTGATCGCCTTGACCATCGCGAAGATGAAGAAGAAGAACGCCATCTTGGCAACCATCCAAAGCACGCCATCGGGCAGGCCCGGGATCGGCGACAGCCAGCCGCCGAAGAACAGCAGAGAGGTCAGCGCGCACATCAGGAAGATCGCGATGTATTCGCCTGCCATGAACAGCAGGAAAGGCGTGGCCGAGTATTCGACCTGATAACCGGCGACCAGTTCCGATTCCGCCTCGGGCAGGTCGAAGGGCGGGCGGTTGGTTTCGGCCAGGGCCGAGATGAAGAACAGGAACACCATCGGGAAATGCGGCAGCCAGTACCAGCTGAAGAACCCGAACGAGCCGTCCTGAGCACGCACGATGTCACCAAAATTCATCGAGCCGGTCGAGATGATCACACCGATGATGATCAGGCCGATCGAAACCTCGTAGGAAATCATCTGCGCGGCCGAGCGCAGCGAGCCCAGGAACGGGTACTTTGAGTTCGACGCCCAACCGCCCATGATCACGCCATAAACCTCGAGCGAGGACACGGCGAATACATAGAGGATGGCCACGTTGATATCCGACAGAACCCATCCATCGTTGAACGGGATCACCGCCCAGGCGATCATGGCCAGAACGAAGGATGTCAGCGGTGCGAGGATAAAGACCGTCCGGTCGGCGCCCGCAGGAATGACGACCTCTTTCACCACATATTTCAGGGCATCCGCCACCGATTGCAGCAGGCCATAGACGCCCACCACGTTGGGGCCGCGGCGCATCTGGACAGCGGCCCAGATCTTGCGGTCGCCGTAAACAAGGAACAACAGTGAAATCATCACAAAGGCAACAACGGCAAGCACTTGCGCCAAAATGATGATGGCTATTCCGCCTGGGGTGTTAAAGAATTCAGCCATTGGTCCTCACACCGTGGGTATTCCGTTTTCCGCGCGCGATGCAAAGGCCAGAAGCCTGCGCAAATTGCGGCTGGGTCGGCGCGTTGGTGTAAACAGCATCTGCCGCCATTGCGCCACCCTTAATATTCGGTTTCACACGCAAATCTGGCGCGGCGAACTGCCACCCGGCAGCCGCTTTTGCCTGCGATATGAAACAGGTCTGGGTCATTCCGCCGCGATCTTCTCGGATTTGCGGGCCTGCGCCTGTGCCGACAGCTCGGCCATCAGCTGTGAAGCCCGTGCAATCGGGTTGGTCAGGTAGAAGTCCTTGATCGCATAGCGGAAAGTTGCGTTGCCCAGAGTACCGGTGTCGAGAGCTTTCACTTCGTTCTCGATCACTTCGTCGATGCGGGCCAGATGCGGAACCGCTTCGATCAAGGCCGTGCGCAACTGCGCCAGAGAGTCGTAGGGCAGTGTTGCGCCCAGTTCGGCCGACAAGGCGCGCAGGATGGCCCAGTTCTCCTTCGCCTCACCCGGCGCAAAACCGGCCCGCATCGCCAGTTGAGGGCGACCTTCGGTGTTTACGAACACGCCGTTTTCCTCGGTATAGGCCGCGCCTGGCAGGATCACATCGGCGCGGTGTGCGCCCCGGTCACCATGGCTGCCCTGATAGATCACAAAGGCGCCTTCGCCGATCTCGACCTCATCCGCACCAAGGTTGTAGATCACATCGGCGGCGCTGATCGCGTCCATTCCGCCTTCGTTCGTGGCGCCTACATCCATCGCACCGACGCGCGACGCCGCAGTGTGCAAAACGATCAGACCACTTTCCGTATTGGCCGCGATGGCTTGCGCAGCAGCCAGCACGGCGGCGCCGTCCGCTTCCTGCAAAGCGCCCTGCCCGATTATGACCAACGAACGTTTGCCCTTGATCTCATCATCTCCGCCCATGTCGACAACTTTTTGCAGCGCTGTTCGATCATCGCCAACATGGTGATACTCATATGTCAGATCGACCGCAGGACCGACCAAAGCGACTTCGGCCCCATGCGCCCACGCCTTGCGGATACGCGCGTTCAGGACAGGCGCTTCGTCACGTGGGTTGGTACCGATCAGCAGGATGCGTTCCGTGGTGTCGATGTCTTCAATCGCGGAGGTACCAGCGTAAGCGCCGCGATTGCCCGCCGGAAGCTTTGCGCCATCGGTACGGCATTCGACAACACCACGCTGCCCTTCGATCATCTGTTTCAGCGCAAACGCCGCCTCGACCGGAGCCAGATCGCCCACGATACCGGCAGGTTTCTCGGCGCCCTTCAGCGCCTCTGCTGCCTTGGTCAGCGCCTCGGACCAAGAGGCCGGGCGCAGCTTTCCGTTTTCACGGACATAGGGCTTGTCCAAACGCTGACGGCGCAGGCCATCCCAGACGAAACGTGTCTTGTCGCTGATCCATTCCTCGTTCACGCCGTCATGATTGCGCGGCAGGAAACGCATGACTTCACGACCTTTGGTATCGACGCGTATGTTCGATCCCAACGCATCCATCACATCGATGCTTTCGGTTTTGGTCAATTCCCACGGACGCGCAGTAAAGGCGTAGGGCTTGGAGGTCAGCGCCCCGACAGGGCACAGATCGATGATGTTGCCCTGCAAATTCGAATCCAGCGTCTGGTTCAGATACGAGGTGATCTCGGCATCCTCACCGCGCCCAGTCTGACCCATCTGAGTTATCCCGGCAACTTCGGTGGTGAAGCGCACGCAGCGTGTGCAGCTGATGCAGCGGGTCATTGCGGTGCCAACCAGCGGGCCAAGATCCAGGTCATCGACCGCCCGCTTTGCTTCCTTGAAGCGGGATCCGGACATGCCATAGGCCATCGCCTGATCCTGAAGGTCGCATTCGCCACCCTGATCGCAGATCGGGCAATCCAGCGGATGGTTGATCAGCAGGAACTCCATCACGCCTTCGCGGGCCTTTTTGACCATGGGCGAGTTCGTCTTGACCACCGGGGGCTGGCCTTCAGGCCCCGGGCGCAGGTCACGCACCTGCATCGCGCAGGAGGCCGCAGGTTTCGGCGGCCCGCCGACGACCTCGACCAGGCACATCCGGCAATTGCCAGCAATCGACAGACGCTCGTGATAACAAAAGCGCGGCACTTCGACCCCGGCTTGTTCACAAGCCTGGATCAGGGTCATCGCGCCATCGACTTCGATTTCCTGTCCGTCGATATTGATCTTGCGGAGGTCAGACATGGCTTTCAATTCGCCCTCAAATAAACGCCAATGGCGCTGTTTCTTTGGATTTCCTTCTGCCCCAGAGTGCAGAATGTGTTGGGGTTGTCATAGGTCACGCCATTCGAAGCCAGATACGCCTCGCCCTTGGCGCGCATCCGGTCCTTTTCAGCATCCGATTCGACGTAAGAGCGGATTTCGGTATCCGAATACCCCAGCTTGTTCGCCTTGGACCGCAGCCCCCACATCACACTGATCGCTTTCAATCGACGCCCGCTGATCGAGGGGCAATATTCCGAAATTTCATTTGCGATGGCGATGTAATAGAGTTCGTCGTCGATCTCTTTGACATCCCTCAAGGGCGGCTTCGCATTTGCGACGGCAGGCAATGTGATCAAGACAGCCAGGGTGAGTGTTTTGGCAAAAGACATGGATCTTCCCTTCGTTTTGGACGCACCAAAACGAACCGGTCCGGTCTTGCTAGGCAATAGCGGCCGGCAATCCGTGTCGTGATATGCAAAACCGCGCGTCATGGCCGTTGGCATTTTCCCGCAAAGGTCAATTGATCATCACTGATGCGCAGGTTCTGCGGTTCAGTGTCCGGCCCCACTTTCCAGTCGATCCGCGAAGACCCGAAATTCTGCACGCAAAACTTGGTTCCTTCGTGTCGGCCGGCCTCACGCGCGCCGTCCAGCGATGCGGACGCACCCTTTACCACAACGGTAAAGTCCGTTGGCGATGCTTTCTTGTCGACCGCCTTCGCCTTTGCCTTGAACGCCTTTCCATCGAACAGAATACGATCTTCCGACGGCTTGATGATGCCGCAGGCGGACACGCTTGCCAGTGCCAGCAGGACTACAAGGGTTTTTCGGGCCTTCATACTATCCCTCTTCGTGTTCTCATCTGCCGGGACGTCATCACAACGCCGCCACCAATGCCATAAGCCCAATCACAAACATGCAGGCCCAGCCCAATACATACAGCACGGACCGAAGGCCACTGTTCGGTTTGCCTATGCCTTTGATGTGCACCACCAGCATCACCAACCGCGCGACCAAAGCGACAGACGCCAGCAGATTGACCCAGAACGGGCTGGCGCCCAGCAATACCGCCGCAGTCACAACAGCCACAAACGCCGGAAGCGTTTCCGTTCCGTTCAGATAGGCCCGGTTCAGTCGATAGGCCTGATCAGAATAGTCCTGCTCAGGGGTTGCCCCAGGCGCGAGGCCCTTGCCCTGCTTGGCCAGCGCTGAAAACGGGGCCAGAAACAGAACCACCAGCGTGAAAAGCACAACAGATGAAATCGCGCGGCTGTATTCTGCGAACATGTCCATCCCGATCACTCCGCCGCCATCGCACCCATACGGCCCGATTTCTGAGCCTTGATGCGATCTTCGATTTCTTCGCGGAAATTCCGGATCAGGCCCTGGATCGGCCAGGCGGCCGCATCGCCAAGGGCGCAGATCGTGTGACCTTCCACCTGTTTGGTCACATCAAACAGCATGTCGATCTCTTCCAGCTCGGCCTCGCCGCGCACCAAGCGGTCCATGACCCGCATCATCCAGCCGGTGCCTTCGCGGCAGGGCGTGCACTGGCCGCAGCTTTCGTGTTTGTAGAATTTCGACAAGCGCCAGATCGCCTTAATGATGTCGGTGGACTTGTCCATCACGATCACCGCCGCCGTTCCAAGCCCCGAGCCCAGATCGTTGCGCAGATAATCGAAATCCATGATCGCGTCGCGCATGTTCTCACCGCGCACACACGGAACCGAGGATCCACCGGGGATCACGGCCAGCAGATTGTCCCAGCCGCCGCGAATGCCGCCGCAATGGGTCTCGATCAGCTCCTCGAAGGAAATCGACATCGCCTCTTCGACCACGCAGGGGTTGTTGACGTGACCCGAGATCGCAAACAGTTTGGTGCCCGCGTTGTTCTGGCGGCCGAAACCTGCGAACCAATCCGCCCCACGGCGCAGGATCGTAGGCACGACAGCGATGGATTCGACGTTGTTCACGGTCGTCGGGCAGCCATACAAGCCCGCACCTGCGGGGAACGGCGGCTTCATCCGCGGCATGCCCTTTTTACCTTCGAGGCTTTCAATCAGCGCGGTTTCCTCGCCACAGATATAGGCGCCTGCCCCGTGGTGCAGAAACAGGTCGAAATCCCAGCCCGAGCCGGCGGCGTTCTTGCCCAGAAGACCCGCGTCATAGGCCTCGTCAATCGCGGCCTGCAACGCCTCGCGTTCGCGGATGTACTCACCGCGCAGATAGATGTAGCAGGTGTGGGCGTTCATGGCGAAAGACGCGATCAGGCAGCCCTCGATCAGCGTATGCGGATCATGGCGCATGATCTCGCGGTCTTTGCAGGTGCCGGGTTCGGATTCGTCCGCGTTGACCACCAGATAGGAAGGGCGTCCGTCGCTTTCCTTGGGCATGAACGACCATTTGAGACCAGTCGGGAAACCCGCGCCGCCGCGTCCGCGCAGCCCGGAATCCTTCATCGTCTGGATGATCCAGTCGCGCCCTTTTTCAATCAGGCCAGCAGTGCCGTCCCAATGCCCGCGGGCCTGCGCACCTTTCAGCGTGCGTTCATGCATCCCGTAGATGTTGGTAAAGATCCGGTCCTGATCCTTCAGCATCGCGTGTTACCTTCAGCTGTCCTGACGCATGCGCCAGAGTTGAAAAATGTTGACGCCCGCATAGATGAAACCCGCCAGAGCGGCGAAATCAAACAGCAGCGCATGCCGGGTTGTCAAACCCAGCGCGGGACCAATGAACAGGTTCATCGCAAGCCAGATCAGCATGGTCACGGCGATGACCACCCCGATATGTCGGCCCTTGCGGGCTATGGCTTGTTCCTTGTCCTTGTCCATCTTCCCCCGAAGCCCGGAACGGGCATCCGTCTAGTCTTCGTATGTGCCCTCGGATTTGGCACGTTTGGCGAATTCGGTTTCCTCACCGGCAGCAAGCTTGGCCGCCTGCTCGATCCAGCCATCGCGTTCGATCCGGCCTTTGAATTTCAATCGCGAATCGACCCAGGCCACATGTTCGGGCGTCCAGGCCGCGATCTGGTCGTAGTGATAGAAACCAAGCTCGTTCAGCGTTTCTTCCAGCTTGGGGCCGACGCCTTTCAACAGTTTCAGGTCATCGGCCTTGCCGTCGCGTGCCGCGGTTAGAGTGTTAGGCTGGGTCTCCTGAACGTCCTGGCCATCCGTCTTTGCCGCAGCGCCCTCTGGAGATGCCGGTTCGGTATGGGTCGATTTTTTGGTTCCACTCTGTTGTGCCGCCGTCTTGCCGGGCTCCAGCTTTTTCGGCGGTTGAGGAGCGGAACCGGAAGCTTCGGCTTTGCCATTCTTGCCAAGCCAAGGTGTCAGGATCGGAACTTCGGTTCCGTCGATACGCTTGACCGTGTCTCCAAGCTCTGTCGCCAGTTCAACACTTGCGTTGTATTTCGGCTTGCCGGCTTCATATTCGGACAGGCTGGAAAGCCCTTTCAACGGCTCGGCCGCGTAACGCCCGTTCTGAGGGCCGGGCGTCGGCACCTTGCCCGCCACCAGATCGTCGAGGATCTTGCCAAAGCTCTCGGCGGTCAGATCCTCGTAGTAATCCTTGCCGATCTGCGCCATCGGCGCGTTGGTGCAGGAACCGAGGCATTCGACCTCTTCCCAGCTCAGCTTGCCATCGGCAGAAAGTTCATGCGGTTTCGCGGCGATCTTTTCCTTGCAGACCGCGATCAGATCTTCGGCCCCGCAGATCATGCAGGACGTCGTGCCGCAGACCTGAATATGCGCCACAGATCCAACTGGTTGCAGCTGGAACATGAAGTAGAAGGACGCAACCTCGAGCACGCGGATATAGGCCATGCCCAGCATGTCGGCGATGGACTCAATCGCCGGGCGGCTCAGCCAGCCCTCCTGCTCTTGCGCGCGCCACAGCAGCGGAATGACCGCGCTGGCCTGGCGGCCTTCGGGGTATTTGGTGATCTGCGCTTCGGCCCATTGCTGGTTGGCAGCGGTGAAGGCAAAGCTTTCGGGTTGTTCGGGATGAAGACGGCGGAGCATTAGCGGTCAATCTCTCCAAATACGACATCCATGGTGCCGATGATGGCGGCGACGTCGGCCAGCTGGTGGCCTTTGGCGACGTGGTCCATGGCTTGCAGGTGCAGGAAACCGGGCGCGCGCAGCTTGGCGCGGTAGGGCTTGTTGGTGCCGTCGGCGACCAGATAGACGCCGAACTCGCCCTTGGGGGCTTCGACCGCGGCATAGACCTCACCTGCGGGGACGTGAAAGCCTTCGGTATACAGCTTGAAGTGATGGATCAGGCTTTCCATTGAGGTCTTCATGTCTGATCTTTTCGGCGGGGTGATCTTGCCGCGCGCCAGAACGTCGCCGGGGCAGTCGCGGATTTTGACGATGGCCTGCTGGATGATCGACAGCGACTGGCGCATCTCTTCCATGCGGACAAGATAACGGTCATAGCAGTCGCCGTTTTTGCCGACGGGGATCTGGAATTCGAACTCGTCATAGCATTCATAGGGCTGCGCGCGGCGCAAATCCCATGCCAGCCCGGATCCGCGCACCATCACGCCCGAGAAACCGTATTTCTGAATGTCATCTTCGGTCACGACACCAATATCGGCGTTGCGCTGTTTGAAGATGCGGTTTTCGGTCAGTAGACCGTCAATGTCGTCCAAAACGGCGGGGAATTCGTGGCTCCAGGCCTCGATATCGTCCAGCAGTTCCGGCGGCAGGTCCTGATGCACACCACCGGGGCGGAAATAGGCCGCGTGCAGACGGGCGCCGCAGGCACGCTCGTAGAACACCATCAGCTTTTCACGCTCTTCAAAACCCCAGAGCGGCGGGGTCAGCGCGCCCACATCCATAGCCTGCGTGGTCACGTTCAGCAGGTGGTTCAGGATGCGGCCGATCTCGGAATACAGAACCCGGATCAGCGAACCCCGACGCGGCACTTCAACCCCGGTCAGCTTTTCGATGGCCAGACACCAGGCATGTTCCTGGTTCATCGGCGCCACGTAATCCAGACGATCGAAATACGGCAGGTTTTGCAGATAGGTCCGGCTTTCCATCAGCTTTTCGGTGCCGCGGTGCAGCAGGCCGATATGCGGGTCGCACCGTTCGACGATCTCACCGTCGAGTTCCAGCACAAGGCGCAGAACCCCGTGCGCCGCAGGGTGTTGCGGGCCGAAGTTAATGTTGAAATTGCGGATCTTCTGTTCTCCGCTCAGCGCGTCCGTGCTGCCGTCATCGTATCTTGAGCCGTCCATCAACGCCCTCGTTTCTTTTTCGCATCGGCCCGAACCCGAACCTTTTCCGCCTCGGCCGCTTTGGCTGCGGCCCCGGCCAGAAGAACCCCCAACGCGCCCAGAATGATCAACTCACCCATCATCTCAGCGGCGCTCCAACTCTTGCAGTTTCAGCCCGACCCACCACAGCAAGGCGATCGTGCCAAAGGGAACCAGACACAGCAGGCACCAGTATTTGTTGATCCCGAAGAACGGCAATATCTTCACCATCGGAATGATGGTCAGCGCAGACAGGATCAGCCACCAGATGCCACCCATTATTCAGTCTCCTGTTTTTCATCCCCCGGCAGAATGTAGTTCGCACCCTCCCACGGGGACATGAAATCAAACTGACGGTATTCCTGCACCAGGCTGACCGGCTCGTAGACCACGCGCTTTTGCGCCTCGTCATAGCGCACTTCGGTATAGCCGGTGGTCGGGAAATCCTTGCGCAGTGGGTAACCACGGAACCCATAGTCGGTCAGGATGCGCCGCAGGTCCGGATGGCCCGAGAACAGGATGCCGAACATGTCGAACACCTCACGCTCGAACCAATTGGCCGAGGGGTGCACGTCAACGATTGACGGCACCATGTCGTCTTCACGGATCGAGACCCGCAGCCGGATACGCTGGTTCTGGTACATCGACAGGAAATGGTACACCACGTCGAACCGTTTGGCGCGCTCGGGGTAATCCACGCCAGTGATGTCCACAAGGGTCGAAAACTGGCAGCTGCGATCAGATTTCAGGAACTCAATGAATTCCACGAGATTCGACGGTGCCACGTCCACGTTCAGTTCGCCATGGGTCACATCCCACGACAGAACACAATCAGACCGTTTCAGCTCCAGCTGTGCGCCGAGTTCTTTGAGTGCTTCACTCATTGCGGCCCTCCTGCAAAACTTCGTCATAGAACGTAGCTTCTGCGTCGTAAGATTTGAAAAACTTCGCCATAAAGTCGGGCATAACCGTCTTTGCGACGTTCTCGCCCGCATAATTCGCAACAGCGGCCATGTCACGCCATTTGGTCAGTACCATGACTTGGCAGGGATCCTGATCGCGCCGGACGAGGAAGGACACGCTTTCAAACCCATCCACGGCGCGCATGCCGGGGAGCGCACGTGTCCGAAAAGTACCGACCCACTCGGCAACATCTTCTCGGGCAACCACAGCCTCCCAGCGCCTGACAACCGGATCACTCATCGCACAATCGTTCCCGTGCGGCGGATTTTGCGCTGCAGCTGCATCAGACCGTAAAGCAGTGCCTCAGCAGTCGGAGGGCAGCCGGGCACGTAGATGTCCACCGGAACAACCCGGTCACAGCCACGCACGACGGAATAGGAATAGTGGTAATACCCCCCGCCATTCGCGCAGGAGCCCATCGAGATCACATAGCGCGGCTCGGGCATCTGGTCGTAAACTTTACGCAGCGCGGGGGCCATCTTGTTGGTCAGCGTTCCCGCCACGATCATCACGTCCGACTGGCGCGGAGACGCCCGGGGCGCGATGCCGAACCGTTCCGCATCATAACGTGGCATCGAGGTATGCATCATCTCAACCGCGCAGCAGGCCAGGCCAAAGGTCATCCAGTGCAACGAACCGGTCCGAGCCCAATTGATGATGTCTTCGGTCGAGGTCAGCAGGAAACCCTTGTCCTGCAACTCGGCGTTCAGGGCCTGAGTGGCGACTTCCTTGTCGACACCGGCAGTGTTGGCACCTGTCATCACTCCCATTCCAGCGCCCCTTTCTTCCATTCATAGGCAAAGCCGATGGTCAGAACACCCAGGAACACCATCATGGACCAGAACCCGACATCGCTGATGTCTCTGAAGCCCACGGCCCAGGGAAACAGGAAAGCGATCTCTAGATCGAAGATGATGAACAGAATCGAAACCAGATAGAATCGGACGTCGAATTTCATCCGCGCATCGTCGAAGGCATTGAAACCACATTCATATGCGCTGACCTTTTCGGGGTCGGGATTGCGGACGGCCAGTACGACGGCGGCCAGAATCAAGACGATCCCAAGGCCCACGGCAACGGCCAGAAACACCAGAATCGGGAGGTACTCCCGCAGCAGGTCTTCCACGAATAGCTCCTTTCCTGCGCACATGTCTTGTCGGGTGCGCCGTCAATTGGCGTGTTGACTGGACATTCTCTATCTCTGCGGGGTCAGAGGGTCAACCGAACACAGCCCCCTTCGCGATCAAACCTGCGTTTGACAGCGCGGCATAGAATCGCAGCACCTGCGTTTGACTTTGGCTTGGCGGAACCTGGTAAAACCTACTTATTCCATGCAGGTTTTCGTTTTTCAAAAAACGCCGCGATCCCTTCGCGTGCCTCTTGCGTTTCCCAGCGTTCGACCAGTTCGCCTATGGTCTGATCGATCGCGGCATCGTCGATGCGCGGACCCAGAGCGCGTACCAGCGCCTTGGCAGAGGCAACCGCCCCGGGCGCGCAAGACAAATAGGGGCGAATTTCGTCCTCAACCGCGTCCAAAAGCCGATCTGCCGAAACGGTTTTCGCCAGCAGGCCCAGATCAACGGCCTCGGACGCATCGAACAAACGGGCAGACATGAACACCCGGCGCGCGCGGGCTTCGCCCATGCGGGCGATGACATAGGGGCCAATTGTTGCAGGGATCAGCCCCAGGCGCGTTTCGGTCAGCCCCATCTTCAGACTGTCGACCCCGATCGCCACATCGCACACGGCCGCCATGCCTACCCCGCCCCCAAAGGCATTGCCCTGCAACGCCCCGATCAGGGGCTTTGGCATCGTGTTCAGAGCCTGCAACATCTCGGCCAGCTTGCGCGCCTCGACAAAACGCGTTTTTTTGTCGGCCGCCATCTGGTCCTGCATCCACCCCAGATCGCCGCCGGCACAGAACGTCTTGCCCGCTGCGGCCAGAACGACCGCCCGGACCGCGTCATCCTGACCAAGTTGCGATGCGGCCTCGGTCAATTCCGTGATCATCTGCCCCGACATGGCATTGTGTTTTTCCGGCCGGTTCAGGGTGAGCGTCGCGACACCACGCATATCCGTCGAGATCGTGATCGTTTCAAACATGTCAGCCCCTCAAAGCCCTGGCCATCCGCGCGGCCTCTTCAATGACGTCGATATCCAGCCCGGTTTCGTATCCCAGCCGCTGCAAATGTGCCGCAACGTCCTCGGTGGCCACGTTTCCGGCCGCACCCGGTGCGTAGGGGCAACCGCCCAACCCGCCCACGGCCGCGTCGAACACCCGCACGCCCAGCGCCAATGCCGCATCGATGTTGTCGATCGCGCGCCCGTTGGTGTCATGGAAATGCCCCGCCAGCCGCGTCACCGGAACCCTTTCGCGCACCGCCAGAAGCATATGCGCGACCTTGTCCGGAGTTCCCTGCCCAATCGTGTCGCCCAGCGAAACCTCGTAACAGCCCAGCGCAAAAAGCCGATCAGCAACCTCAGCCACTTTTTCCGGCGGCGTCGGACCGTCGTATGGGCAATCCGTCACGCATGAGACATAGCCACGAACCGGCAGGTCGATATGGCGCGCCGCCTCCAGAATCGGCGTGAACCGCTCGATCGACTCGGCGATGGAGGCATTGATATTGGCCTTCGAGAACCCTTCGGAGGCCGAGGCGAACACGGCGATCTCGTCCGCCTTGGCCGCCAGCGCGTCGCCATAGCCATGCATGTTCGGCGTCAGCGCGGCATAGCGCACCCCATTCGCACGCGTGATCCCCCCCAGCACCTGAGCGGAACCCGCCATCTGCGGCACCCATTTCGGGGACACGAAGCTTGCAACTTCGATCCGGCGAAACCCCGCACGGCTGAGACAGTCGATCAGGGCGATCTTGTCCGCGACCGGTATTTCGCGCTTTTCGTTTTGCAGCCCGTCGCGCGGCCCGACCTCATAGATTTCGACCAGCTCACCCATGTCCGCCCCCCTTCTGGATTGTCGTCGTTTCAAGCAAATATCGTCTGACCTTGGCACGCCGCGTTGCGCGGGTACAGATCAAGCTTCGTCCTCCAACCTCACCAGAGCAGCCCCGGCTTCGACCTGCGAACCATCCTCGACCAGCACTTCGGCAACGATCCCGTCCCGCGCCGCAAGCAGCGAATGCTCCATCTTCATCGCTTCCAAAATGGCCAGACGATCGCCTTTCTGTACGGTTTGTCCCGCTGTGGCAAAGACGGCTTTGACCAGACCGGGCATAGGCGCCTCGATCACATTGGTGTCGCCGGTCGCGCTGGTATCCCGGTCCAGCGGATCGATGACGTCGAAGCTCTGACCGTAATCGGTGAAAACCGTCAGGGTCCCGTTATGTGCGGCAACGCGAGGCATCGGCGTGCCGTTCAACATCCAGCGCCCGGCGGTGCGTTCCGCAACGACGCGGTTTTCGCCAACCTGCCAAATCTGGCGATCCGGCCCATCGACCTGCACGTCCAGATCCAGCACGTCGTCGCGACGGGACAATTGCACGGCACGATGCAGCGGCGCCCATAGCGAAAACCCGGTTTCCGGATCGACATCCACCAGATCCAATGCCGTCATCGCAGCCGCGACCGCAGTAACATCCGACGGCTCGGGTTCCTGCACCAACGTTTCAAGGTCCCGCCCGATCAGACCCGTATCGACATCGCCCGAGGCAAATCCTTCGTGACGCGTCAACGCGCCCAGAAAGGCCAGATTGGTAACAGTACCCGCAACTTCGGTCTGTTGCAGCACCCGGTTCAACGTCTCAAGCGCAACGGCACGCGTCGATCCATGCACCACCACCTTGGCGATCATCGGGTCATACCACGGGCTGATCGTGTCCCCGGCGCGAACGCCGCTATCGGCGCGACAATTGTCGGGGAAAACCAGATGAGTCAGCGTTCCCGTCGCGGGCAGGAACCCTTTCGGCACATCCTCGGCATAAAGACGGGCCTCGAAGGCATGGCCAGAGATCGCAAGATCATCCTGTTTCTTGGGAAGGTTCTCGCCTGCGGCCACGCGAAGCTGCCACTCGACCAGATCGATCCCCGTGATGGCCTCTGTCACCGGGTGCTCCACCTGAAGGCGCGTGTTCATTTCCATGAACCAGAATCTGTCGGGGCGCAGCCCGTCCGAGGCATCGACGATGAATTCGACCGTGCCCGCGCCTTTATAGCCGATCGCCTCGGCGGCGCGCACGCCGGCCTGCCCCATAGCCTCGCGCATTTCAGACGTCATGCCCGGGGCGGGGGCTTCTTCGATCACCTTCTGATGGCGGCGCTGCAACGAGCAGTCCCTTTCAAACAGATGAACGGCATGGGTACCATCGCCGAACACCTGCACTTCGATATGGCGGGGTTTGGCCACGAATTTTTCGACCAGCACGGCATCATTGCCGAAGGCGGTCCGGGCCTCGCCCCGCGCGCTGTCGAGCGCGGTCGCGAAATCCTCAAGGCGTTCAACAAGGCGCATCCCCTTGCCGCCGCCGCCCGCGACGGCCTTGATCAGAACCGGATAGCCGATCGCATCCGCCGCACCGGCCAGATGCTCGGGGTCCTGATTGTCGCCGTGATAGCCGGGTACGACCGGAACGCCGGCCTTCTCCATCAGAACCTTGGCCGCGTCCTTGAGGCCCATCTTGCGGATCGCATCCGCCGAAGGGCCGATGAACGTCAGCCCCGCCGCCTGCACGGCATCCACGAAATCGGGGTTCTCGGACAGAAAGCCATACCCCGGATGGATCGCCTGTGCACCGGTATCCAGCGCGGCCTGAATGATGACGTCGCCCTTCAAATAGCTGTCCGCCGGGGCGGGGCCGCCAATATGAACCGCCTCGTCCGCCATTTGCACATGCTTTGCCGCCGCGTCCGCATCGGAATAGACAGCAACGCAGGACACGCCCATCTTCTGAGCCGTCTCCATCACCCGGCAGGCGATCTCGCCCCGGTTGGCAATCAGGATTTTGTTGAACATGTCTTTCACCCTTCCACTGCCAGATCTTCGACTAGACGGAACCGTTCGCACACGAGTTTCATCTCAGGATCAAAGCCGCCGTTTCGCTGGAAATATCGACGATGATCTTCCCGCCATCCTTCAAGCGTTTCATTTTCACCTTCCGCCAAGGCGAATTCCTCGGTCACATCGCAGTAACGCTGGATCGAAACATCAACGGTTTCAATGACCAACGCCGGAGTGTCATCCCAGTTCAGCGCAATATCGCGGCGACCGGACTTGGGCATCTCAAGGCTGTCATCAGGATAGTTTCTGAGCGCGTCGCAGGTCGCTGTTTTACGGCCAGAACGGACCAAGGCCAGAAGCTCTGAACTCAGCACGGGGTTGTCGCCGAATTTGAAGGTTTGTGCACCCGGATAGCGGGCTATTATGTCTTTCAAACTCTCGCTCATCTCACATCCTGAACACGCCGAAACGTGTCTCCTCGATCGGGGCATTCAGCGCGGCGCTGAGCGACAGGGCCAGCACATCGCGGCTTTTGCGCGGGTCAATGATGCCGTCATCCCACAGCCGCGCCGAGGCATAGAGCGGATGCGACTGTTCCTCGAACATATCCAGCGTCGGGCGTTTGAACTCGGCCTCTTCTTCGGCGGACCACGTGCCACCCTGCCGTTCTATCCCGTCGCGTTTGACGGTGGCTAGAACGCCAGCGGCCTGCTCGCCGCCCATCACCGAAATGCGCGAATTCGGCCAGGTCCACAGGAACCGGGGCTGATAGGCACGACCGGCCATGCCATAGTTCCCGGCCCCGAACGAGCCGCCGACCAGCATCGTGATCTTGGGCACCGACGTCGTGGCCACCGCCGTAACCATCTTGGCCCCATGCCGCGCGATGCCTTCGTTTTCGTATTTGCGACCGACCATGAACCCGGTGATGTTTTGCAGGAACACAAGCGGGATTTTGCGTTGCGAACACAGCTCGACGAAATGGGCACCCTTCTGCGCCGCCTCGGAAAACAGCACGCCGTTGTTGGCGATGATCCCCACCGGGCAGCCTTTGACATGGGCAAACCCCGTGACCAGCGTTTCGCCGAAGCGCGGTTTGAATTCGTCGAACCGAGACCCATCGACCAGACGCGCAATCACTTCACGGATGTCATAGGGCGTGCGCAGATCAGCAGGGACAACGCCCAGGATTTCCTCGGGGTCATAGGCCGGATCTTCGGGGCTGGCCCAGTCCACCGTCTGCGGCTTGCGGCGATTGAGTGACCCAACCGCCCGACGGGCCAAGGCCAGCGCGTGCGCATCATCCTCGGCCAGATAATCGGCCACGCCGGACAGGCGCGTGTGCACATCGCCGCCGCCCAGATCTTCGGCGCTGACGACCTCGCCCGTCGCCGCCTTGACCAGAGGCGGGCCGGCCAGAAAGATCGTGCCCTGTTCTTTGACGATGATCGTCACATCCGACATCGCCGGCACATAGGCGCCACCGGCCGTGCATGACCCCATGACCACGGCGATCTGAGCGATCCCCTTCGCGCTCATCCGCGCTTGGTTGTAGAAGATGCGGCCAAAGTGATCGCGGTCGGGAAAGACCTCATCCTGATTGGGCAGGTTCGCGCCACCGCTGTCGACCAGATAGATGCAGGGCAGATGGTTTTCCTCGGCAATCTCCTGCGCCCGCAGGTGTTTTTTGACCGTCATCGGGTAATAGGTGCCGCCCTTCACGGTGGCGTCGTTGCAGACCACCATGACCTGCTGCCCCTGCACAAGTCCAATGCCCGCGATGACGCCAGCACAGGGCGCGACATCGCCATACATCCCATGCGCCGCCGTCGCCCCGATTTCGAGGAACGGAGACCCCGGATCAAGCAGGTTCGCCACCCTTCGGCGGGGGAGCATCTTGCCGCGGGATTCATGCCGCGCGCGGGATTTCTCACCACCGCCCATGCGGGCCGCTTCGGCGGCGGCAGAGATCTGCGCCAGCGCTTCAAGATGAGCGGCGCGGTTTGTCTTGAAGCCCTCAGATGCGGGCATGGCTTTGGATGTGAGTTTCATGCATCCTCCAAAAGTAATTCAATTTCAAAAAGTTGCTGCATCCACCAACTTGCAGCTTCGGACAAAAGTTCATCAAAAGACCAACCCGCAAACGGTCCCGTCGGCATTAGTATCGCTTTCATTGTTCTACCTTCCAAACCTTTGAATAGCGCAGCCGAAAACTGCTTTGATTCTTCTGATGCGTACGGCCCGGCTGGCAAAGTTCTCCACTTGAGTTCCACTTCGTTATCTGGAGACCAATTAGGCGCGTACTCTTTCAGAATTAGGTTTCTCTCTTTCTCGATGAACTCGGCAAAAATGAGATCTCGACCTTCGCCCTTCTTCCACCTTTGAAATCGTCTTTCGACTTCGGCCCCAATTTCGGGAAATTTATTGCAATCTACTTTATGTAATACGTGACCAAAAACTCGCAGCAGAGTTACCGCTGAAATGTACATCACTCTGGACTCGCCACCCGGCTGAATTGGGCCGTAAGCCCATTTGTAAATTGCGCTAGATGCATCATCCAGCGCTTCTTGCGATTTCAAGCGTCGCGTGCCCTCGCCAAAGGTGACCCAAGTCATGCTTGTACCTCCCCCGCCGCCCGGGCCTTCAGTTCTTTCCGGATCACCTTCCCGGTCACGGTCATCGGCAGTTCCTCCAGAAACGTCACCTCACGCGGATAGGAATAATGCGCCAGACGGTCCTTGACCCAATCCTGCAACTCGGCACCCGTGGCCTCGGCCCCCGGTTTCAACACCACATACGCCTTCACGATCTCGGTCCGCAGCGGGTCGGGCTTGCCGACCACGCCCACGGTGGCCACCGCCGGATGGGTCAGCAGGCAATCCTCGATCTCGGCCGGGCCAATGCGGTAACCCGCCGAGGTGATCACGTCATCATCCCGACCGATAAAGCGCAGATAGTCGCCTTCCCACACGCCACGATCTCCGGTGATCAGCCAATCACCCCGGAACTTCTCGGCCGTCGCTTGCGGATTGTTCCAGTATTCCAGCAGCATCGAGGCCGAACCCCGCCGGATGGCGACATCGCCTTCCTCGCTGGTCGGGATGCCGTCATCGTCGATCACCGCGACTTCATGCCCGGGCACCGGCTTGCCGATACAGCCGGGTTGAACAGGGAAATCCTCGGCGCAGGAGGATACGACCATGTTGCATTCGGTCTGGCCGTAGAATTCGTTGATCGTCAGACCAAACGCACCTTGGCCCCAGGCCAGCATCTCGGCCCCCAGCGGCTCACCCCCGGACGCGACCGAGCGCAAACCGGGGATCGCCTGATCCGCCGCCTTGAGCATCCGCAGGGCGGTCGGCGGAAAGAACACATTCCGCACCCCGCCCCGCGCAATGATCTCGGCGCAGGCTTCTGGGGTGAACTTCTCAAGCCGCGCCGCGACAACCGGGATTCCCAGCGCAAGGCCCGGCATCAGCACATCGAACAACCCGCCGATCCAAGCCCAATCCGCCGGGGTCCACAAGCAGTCACCTTCGCGCAGATGATTATGGCTGATCGAGACACCCGGTAAATGCCCGGTCAGAACCCGATACCCGTGCAGCGCGCCTTTCGGGCTGCCGGTTGTACCAGAGGTGTAGATCAATACGGCAGGATCCTCGGGCCCTGTCGCGGCATAGGGCAGCGCTGGACCGGTCACGCCAATTTCGGATGCGATAAGAGGTTCAGCCAGATTGCCCAGCAGATCCGCTCCTTCAGCATCGGTCAGCACGATCTGAACGCCTGCATCGCCCGCCCGCGACCGCAGCGCATCTTGCTTGAACAACTTGAACAAGGGCACCGAAATCGCGCCGATCTTCCAGATCGCCAGATGAGCTGCCGCACACCAGGGTGACTGGCTCAGCAGCACTCCGACCCGATCACCGGGCCGGACGCGGGCCAGCAGGGCGCGGGCGATCCCATCAGCCATTTGCGCCAGTTGCCCAAAGGTTACCAGCCGCTGCCCTGATCCGGTCAGATCGATAAGCGCCACCTGATCACCTGGATGGTTCAGACATTGCTGCGCCATGTTCAGCCGGTCCGGTATGTCCCAGCCTCCTCCTGAGCGCAAACCCGGTATGCGCTCAGCGTGCAGCAACGCGAATTCGCCTTGTTTTCCTGATGCTTCGCGACCTGACCTTGGGCAGACACATCACGCAAACTTGATGCAGATCAGAGTGGCCGGACACCGCCTTTGCGAAACCAAGAGCATCAACATAACCAAAGGCAAGAATATGACAAAGAAACTCGCCGCTTTGACACTGTCTACCGCGTTGGTCGCCCTGGCGGCTCCGGCTTTGGCCCAGTCGCAAGGGGACTGGACGCTGGGTATCGGTGTTGGCTATCTGGACCCGAAATCCGACAACGGCACGCTGGCCGGTGCGGCAGCGACGATCGACGCGGACACCCGCCCGATTTTCACCGCCGAGTACTTTATTCGCGACAACCTGGGCATCGAGCTTCTGGCTGCGACCCCGTTCAAACACACCGTAGCCCTTGGCGGTACGGACGCGGCCACGGTCAAGCACCTGCCGCCCACCTTGTCGCTGAACTATCACTTCCCGACCAACAGCGTCTGGAAACCCTATGTCGGCGCCGGTCTCAACTATACGATCTTCTTCGACGAGCAATCGCCTCTGGGCAACATCAAGGTCGATGACTCCTTCGGCGTCTCGTTGCAGGCCGGTCTGGATTACATGGTCACCGACAACGGGGCGATCCGCCTGAACGTGCGCTGGTTCGATATTGACTCGGACGTCTCGCTCAACGGCGCCCCCATCGGCACCGCGGAAATCGATCCCTGGCTGGTGAGTGTTTCCTACGTCCATCGGTTCTGATCCTGTTTCCAAAGCGCCCTGCGGTTACCTCGTCCGCAGGGCGTTCTTTCTTTCAGAGCATTTCATTCATCATTTCGCGGCCGATCAGCATCCGGCGAATCTCGCTGGTGCCTGCGCCGATTTCCATCAGCTTGGCATCCCGGAAAATCCGGCTGACCGGCGCATCCGACAGGAAGCCCGCCCCGCCCAGCGCCTGAACCGCCTGATGGGCCTGAACCATCGCCTGTTCCGACGCGTAAAGGCAGCACGCTGCGGCATCCTGCCGGGTCACGTCACCGCGGTCACACGCCTTGGCGACCTCATAGACATATGCCCGCGCCGAGTTCATCGCGGTGTACATGTCGGCAATCTTGCCCTGCATCAACTGAAAGCTGCCGATAGGTTTGCCGAACTGCTTGCGTTCAGCCAGATAAGGCATCACTTCGTCAAGACAGGCGGCCATGATGCCGGTCCCGATGCCTGCCAGCACGACCCGTTCATAATCCAGCCCCGACATGAGCACGGCAACACCCTTGCCCTCTTCGCCCAACACGTTCTCGAACGGCACCTCGACGTCTTCAAAGATCAGCTCAGCCGTGTTCGACCCGCGCATACCCAGCTTGTCGAAATGGGGCGAGGTTGAAAAACCCTTCATCTCTTTTTCGATCAGAAATGCGGTAATACCTTTCGATCCGGCATCGGGGTCCGTCTTGGCATAAACCACCAGAGTATCCGCATCCGGCCCGTTGGTGATCCAGTATTTGTTACCGTTCAGACGGTAATGGTCGTTCCGCTTTTCCGCGCGCAGCTTCATCGACACCACATCCGACCCGGCCGAAGGTTCCGACATGGCCAGCGCCCCCACATGCTCGCCCGAGATCAGCCGCGGCAGGTATTTCTGCTTCTGTTCTTCATTGCCGTTCAGCTTGATCTGGTTCACGCACAGGTTCGAATGCGCCCCGTATGACAAAGAAACCGAAGCTGAAGCGCGCGCGACCTCTTCGACGGCGATCGTATGCGCCAGATAAGACATGCCTGCACCGCCGTACTCTTCCGGCACTGTAACACCCAGCAGACCAAGCTCTCCCATTTCTTTCCACAGCTCGTTCGGAAAGGCATTCGTGGCGTCGATCTCGGCCGCCATCGGCTTGACACGCTCCTGCGCCCAGCGATGCACCATCTCGCGCAGGGCATTCACATCCTCACCCAGATCAAACTTCATCGTGGCCATGAACATCTGCGTCTTCCCTCCGCTTTAATGAACAAGTGTTCAATAAATCTCTAGCAGCGAATCTTTTGCCGGTCAATCTTTGTGACAGCGCGTCCAAAACGGAAAACACCGCCCCGAAAAGGGCGGCGTTTCAAAAGATCGAGCGTGCGCCGCAGGCGCACTCCGCTTGGTCAAGACTGATAAACCGCGCTCACTTCGGCCCGGATGATCCGGGCGATCAATCGACAATCCTCCAGGGAAAACGTCAAAGGCACGCGCATATCCATAACGCCGGCCAGAACGCGGTCACTTTTAGGCATCCGCTCGCTATCGAAATATCGCCAACTGTCATAGCGCGACGTGAATCCTGTCGGTTCGGCACCGCCGAACCACTTCAGCTCAACCCCACGCGCCGCGCAACGGCTGATCACTTCGGCTATCCGTTCAGGCGCCCAATCCAGCAGCAGGAACTGAATCGAAGACCCGACATAGGTTTCCTCTTCGGGCCGTTCGACGATCGTCAGGCCCGACGTACCCCGCAACCCGGTTTCGATCTCGCGATAACGTTCGTTCCACCGGGCCACCTGTCGGTCCAGATCCCGCAATTGCGGGCGCAGGATCGCCGCGCGCAAATTGTCCATCCGGCCCGAGACGTTGGGCGTGGTGTATTTGATCCGCTCGAACACGTCCGGCCCCGGCGCCGCAAGATGGCGTTCGTACAACATGTAGGACCCCGACAACATCGTAGCCTTTGCCGCCAGTTCCTCGTCATCGGTGACCAGCAAGCCCCCTTCGCCCGAATTGACATGCTTGTAGGTCTGACAGGAATAACACCCGATCGCGCCCTGCCGTCCTGACAACTGACCGCGCCAGGCTGCACCCATCGTGTGTGCGCAATCCTCGATCACGATCACCCCGGCCGCGTCACACATCTGCATCAGCCGGTCCATATCACACAGATGCCCGCGCATATGGCTGAGCATCAGAACACGCGCTTGATCCAGCTTGCCCTCAAGATCATCCAGATCGATGGTCAGGTCTTCCGTCACTCCGACAAAAACTGCCCGCCCTCCGACCGAGGCAATCGCCCCCGGGACCGGGGCCAGCGTGAACGCATTGGTCAGAACCGGGTCGCCCGGTTGCACGCCTACCGCACGCAGGGCCGTGGCCAGAGCGTAGCCGCCAGACGAAACCGCCAGACAGTATTTGGCCCCCATCTGCGCCGCAAATTCCTGCTCCAGCAGGGCCGTTTCCCCCAACTCTCCGGGGACGACATTGTATCGATGCAGACGCCCATGGCGCAGAACGGCCAGTGCCGCCTCGATTGCATCTTCCGGAAGGGGTTCCTGCTGCGTAAAGCTGCCAGAGAATACGTCGGTCATGGTCTTGTTCTGAGGCTCCGAAAGGGTCCGGTCAAGGTTTCAGGCTGCCGCACCGATCAGATCAGGCACGAGGCCGGGCAAGTCGTCAAAATGATGCAGAAGGGCTTCGGGTTCCAGCGCCGCCATGTCATCCCCCGATGGCCCGAAGGTAACCAGCACCGAAGGAACGCCCGCCGCCCTGGCGGTATTGCGGTCGGTATCCGAGTCTCCGACCAGTACGCACAAGTCCGGATCTCCCCCGGCACGGCGCGCGGCTTCACGCAACGGCGCCGGGTCCGGTTTGCGTACCGGCAGCGTATCGGCCCCGACCAAAGATGCAAAACGGTCCCGCACCCCCATGCGCGTCAGCAACAATTCGGCCAAATGTTCCGGTTTGTTCGTGCAAATGCCCACACCGTAACCCGCGTCACTCAGCACCTCGACCGCCTGTAGTGCACCGGGATAGAAACTGGTGTGGGTGTCGATGTCCTGCGCGTAGGCCTCAAGAAGAACCGGGTAATAGGCCTGCACCGTATCCTCGTCATAGGCCCCGACACGTTTCAACCCGTGGGTCAGCATCATGCGTCCACCTCGCAGCGCTATACCTGAATCTGCACCGTGGACCAGGACATCCCCGTGCCCCATCTCGCGGAAACAATGGTTCGCGGCAGCCAGCAAATCGCCGGATGTGTCCGCCAAAGTGCCGTCCAGATCGAAGATGACGGTGCGCATTTCGCCCCCTTGCTCGGCAGGTTTTCGCCGTATCCTGTTTCAATCGGCAATCTTGTTTGATGGCCGAACGGCTTGCGCCTTTGACCTCAGCGGATAAAACGGAAGGCAACAAAACACAAAGAGAAAACGAATTCATGACCACTGCCCTTGTCATCCTTGCCGCCGGAAAAGGCACCAGGATGAATTCGGACCTTCCCAAAGTTCTGCATCCCATCGCTCAGGTTCCGATGCTGATCCATGCGATGCGCGCCGGATCTGTCCTGTCGCCCGAACATACCGTGATCGTCACCGGCCACGGGTCCGAAGCTGTGGCAAAGGTTGCACGGGCCGAGGATGAAGGGGCGCAGATCACCGTCCAGGAAGACCAGTTGGGTACGGCCCATGCGGTCGCCCAGGCCCGAAGCGCATTGAGCGGGTTCGAAGGTGATGTGGTTGTTCTTTATGGCGACACCCCGTTCTTGCAGCCCGACACGCTGGAAAGGATGATCGAGGCACGGTCCGGGAATGACCTTGTCATTCTTGGCTTTGAAGCAGCCGATCCTGCCCGTTATGGCCGGCTGGTTATGACTGGCGACGTGCTGGAACGCATTGTCGAATTCAAGGATGCGTCGGATGAAGAACGATCCATAACATTCTGCAACTCAGGGCTTTTGGCCTGCAATGCGCAGCTGCTGTTTTCGCTGATCGACGAGGTCGGAAACGACAACGCTTCGGGCGAATACTATCTGACCGACGTGGTTGAAATTGCGCGCCGCCGTGGGCTGAACGTGACCGCAGTCGCGTGCGACGAGGCGCAGACGCTGGGCGTGAACTCTCGCGCCGATCTGGCGGCCGCCGATGCCGTATTTCAGGCACGCGCCCGTGCCGAGCTTCTTGACCTGGGCGTCACCTTGATGGCGCCTGACACGGTGTATCTGGCCGCGGATACGGTGGTCGGGCGCGATACTGTGATCGAACCGAATGTGGTGTTCGGCCCGGGCGTCACGGTCGAAAGCGGCGCAACGATCCGCGCCTTTTCTCATCTTGAGGGCTGCCATGTCAGCCGGGGCGCTGTCGTCGGCCCCTACGCTCGCCTGCGCCCCGGTGCCGAACTGGCCGAAAACACGCGGGTCGGCAATTTTGTCGAGATCAAGAATGCCGAAATCGCCGAAGGCGCGAAGGTCAATCACCTCAGCTATATCGGGGACGCTTCGGTTGGCGCTGCGACCAACATCGGCGCAGGCACGATCACCTGCAACTATGATGGCGTGATGAAGCACAAGACCACGATTGGTGAGAATGTCTTTGTCGGCTCGAACACCATGCTGGTAGCGCCGGTCACAGTGGGCGACGGCGCGATGACCGCGACGGGCACTGTCGTGACCAGGGATGTGGACCCTGATGCGCTGGCTGTTGCGCGGGCCAAGCAGGAAAACAAGCCCGGATATGCGCGCAAATTGTTTGATATGTTGAAGGCGAAAAAGGCTCGCCGCGATAAAAAGGCCTGAGATATGTGTGGAATAGTAGGTGTTTTGGGGCAGCACGAGGCCGCCCCTATTCTGGTAGAAGCCCTGAAACGGCTGGAATATCGCGGCTATGACAGCGCCGGGATTGCAACCGTCAACGACGGCGCATTGGGCCGGCGGCGCGCGGTTGGCAAGCTGGTCAACCTCAGCGACCTTCTGGTGCATGATCCTCTTCCCGGAAAATCCGGCATAGGCCATACCCGCTGGGCCACGCATGGCGCCCCGTCGGTCAACAATGCACATCCGCACAAGGCGGGCCCTGTGGCCGTCGTTCACAACGGCATCGTCGAAAACTATCGCGACCTGAGGGCCGAACTGGCCGAACATGGCGTTGATTTCCAAACCGAAACCGACACGGAAACGGTTGCCCTCATGACGGAACACCACCTGAACTCGGGCCTGTCCCCGGTTGAGGCCGCGTTCAAGACGATCGACCAGTTGGAGGGCGCCTTTGCGCTGGCCTTTCTGTTCGACGGAGAGGACGACCTGATCGTGGCGGCCCGCAAGGGATCACCACTGGCCATCGGACATGGGGATGGCGAGATGTATGTGGGCTCTGACGCCATCGCCCTGGCGCCTCTGACCAACCAGATCACATATCTGGAAGAAGGCGACCGCGCGGTTCTGACCCGAACGTCGCTTGAAATCCGCAACGAAGCCGGTGAGCTGGCCAACCGGGAAAAGCGCAAGATCAAGCTGGATCATACGCGTGCGGACAAGGGCGAGCACAAGCATTTCATGGCCAAGGAAATCGCTGAACAGCCCATCGTTGTGGCAGAGGCGATCCGGTCCTACCTGCCCACGGGTGGTGACCGCGTGGCACTGCCCGATGCCGATCTGGATTTTAGCAAGCTGGACCGTCTGACCATGGTGGCCTGCGGCACCGCGTTTTACGCCTGCCTGACCGCGAAATACTGGTTCGAGCAACTGGCCAAGATGCCGGTCGAGGTCGATATCGCCAGCGAGTTCCGCTATCGCGAGCCTCCGATCACGGATCGAACACTGGCGCTTTTCGTCAGCCAGTCGGGCGAAACCGCCGACACGCTGGCCGCGTTGCGATATTGTGAGGGCAAGGCAGACAAGATCGTTTCGGTCGTCAACGTGCCCGAAAGCTCGATTGCACGCGAAAGCGATATCGCCTTGCCGATCCATGCCGGTGTCGAAATCGGAGTGGCGTCGACAAAAGCCTTCACCTGCCAGTTGAGCGTGCTGCTGATGCTGGCGCTCAAGGCCGCAGCAGACCGGGGCACGATGACGGATGAGGACATCGCCGATCATGCCGCCGCGCTGCGCGGGTTGCCGACCGTATTGAACGCCGCACTCGATCAGAACCGGGCGATCCGCAAAGCCGCCCAACGCCTGTCCGAGGCGCGCGACGTCCTGTTTCTGGGCCGTGGCCTGATGTATCCGCTGGCAATGGAAGGCGCGCTGAAGCTGAAGGAAATCAGCTATATCCACGCCGAAGGTTATGCGTCAGGAGAGTTGAAACACGGCCCCATCGCCCTGATCGACAAGCATATGCCCGTGGTTGTCATGGCACCCCGTGACACCGTGTTCGACAAGACCGTGTCGAATATGCAGGAAGTGATGGCGCGTAAGGGCAAGGTGATCCTGGTTTCTGATGATGACGGCATTGACGAGGCCGGCGACGGCGTCTGGAGCACCATCCGCATGCCGCATGTTCACACCAGCCTTGCACCGATCCTGTATTCGGTTCCCGCGCAATTGCTGGCCTATCACACGGCGGTTGCCAAGGGCACGGATGTGGATCAGCCGCGCAATCTGGCCAAGTCGGTCACGGTGGAGTGAATTATGGCCAAGCAGTTCCCGCAGCTTGATGAAGCGCATCAAAAGTTCATCGAAGATCAGCACATGTTCTTCGTCGGCACCGCTGGGGCCGAAGGTCGTGTCAATATTTCCCCCAAGGGAATGGATTCGCTGCGGGTATTGGGGCCGAACCGCATCGTCTGGATGAACCTGACCGGCAGTGGCAATGAAACGGCGGGGCATCTTTTGCAGATCAACAGGATGACGCTGATGTGGTGTTCCTTCACCACACGTCCGATGATCCTGCGCACCTATGGCACGGCACGTTGCCTGCATGTCGGGGATGATGGCTGGGACGACCTTGCCGGCCTATTCCCAAATCACCGAAGCGCACGGCAGATCTATGACCAGTCGATCGACATGGTACAGACCTCTTGCGGCTATGCCGTGCCTTTCATGGAATTCCAATCCGACCGCGATACAATGCAGAAATGGGTGGATGGAAAATCAGACGAGGACATCCGCTCGTATTGGGTGGAAAGGAACAGCCATACGATTGATGGAAAGCCAACCGGCGTACCGACGTGAGCCCGATGCTGAGTGGATATCTCGATCAGATCAAAGCGCATGGTGACCCCGAGCGGGCGACCCAGATGGCCAGTTACCACAAGGCGGATCGCATCTATCTGGGCGTCGCGAACCCGGTTCTCAACGACCTGACCAAGGCGTGGCGGAAAGAACTGGACGTGCCGGCGCGGGTCGCATTGGCGGACGGGCTATGGCAAAGCAACATCCACGAAGGGCGACTTGCTGCATCCAAGCTTTTGACTCAGGCACGCATCCGACCGGATGCGGCGGTTTGGAATTTGCTTCAAAGCTGGCTGCCGGATTTCGATGCCTGGGCCGTTGCGGACCATGCGTGCATGGCGATGCAAAAACGGCTTTCAGCAGATCCCGAACGGTTGGACGAAGTCGAACTGTGGACCCGATCCGATCACATGTGGACCCGGCGCGCGGCCTTGGTTGCAACCCTGCCCTGGACCAAACAGAACCACCCCAAGCCTGACGATCTGCACCGCCGTGACCGCATCCTTGGCTGGGCTGCGGGATATGTTTCGGACCGCAACTGGTTCATCCAGAAATCCATCGCCTGGTGGCTGCGCGAACTGTCCAAACATGACCCGGAACGCGTGATCGCCTTTCTGAAACAGCACGGTGAGGCCATGAAGCCGTTTGCCCGCCGCGAAGCAGGCAAATACCTGAAAAATCAGTTCACATAGACCTCAAGCTCGACAAGTTCGTCGAAGGGCACCAACAGGGCCCTCATGGCGTCCAGCGACAAGCGGCTGCCGCCGCTGTCAGGACCGGAAACCGGGACCAACGTGATATAGGCCTGCGCCCCGGTCCGTGGCACGACAACACGCGCGGTAACTTCGCTGTCTACCAGCGGTGTCTGCATCCAGCGCCCCGGAGTGGTCGGATCCCCAAGCCCGGCGATGGTGGTCTTCGCCCCAACCCAGTTCGGGCGCGCGGAAACCGGTTCGGGTTGCAACACCTCTTCGGCAACTGCTGTGCCCGTTTCCGTGTCAGACACCGTCTGGGCGGGCGCGTCGCCCCCGCCGAACACTCGGTCAGTCGTTGACTGCACGGCGTCGCATCCGGCCGTCATTACGCATGTCAAAACAAGTATTTTCTTCATGCCGGAAACCTACAACCCTGCGCCCACCTGTTCCAGCGCAAAGCGCAGTTCGCCCTTGTCGCGGCCATGTTCCAGCTTTACCTATATGGCATGACAGCTCCGCTAATCGACCCGTTTGCCCGCGCCATCACGTATCTCCGCGTCTCCGTCACGGATCGCTGCGACTTCCGCTGCGTGTATTGCATGTCCGAGAACATGACCTTTCTGCCCAAGAAAGACCTGCTGACATTGGAGGAGCTGGACCGGATGTGTTCGACCTTCGTCAGAATGGGGGTCGAAAAGCTGCGCATTACGGGTGGTGAGCCTTTGGTGCGTCGCAACATCATGACGTTCTTCAATTCGATGACACGTCATCTGGACAGCGGTGCATTGAAGGAGTTGACGCTGACAACCAACGGTTCGCAACTGCACCGATTTTCCGAAGACCTTTATGCGGCCGGTGTGCGTCGGGTGAATGTCTCGCTGGACACTCTGGATGATGACAAGTTTGCCAAGGTGACGCGCTGGGGTCGCCTGAAACAGGTTTTGAACGGAATCGACGCCGCGCAAAAAGCTGGCCTGCGGATCAAGATAAATGCCGTTGCCCTGAAAGGGTTCAACGAGCCCGAACTTCCCAAAATCACGGAATGGTGCGCCCAGCGGGATATGGATCTGACCTGGATCGAAGTCATGCCCATGGGCGATATAGGAAACGAAGACCGCCTGGATCAGTACTGGTCGCTCAAGGACGTGCGGAAAGAATACGAAAACCGCTATTCGGTCACCGATCTGGCCGAACGCAGCGGTGGCCCAGCCCGTTACGTGCGGCTCGAGGAAACCGGCCAGAAAATCGGTTTCATAACGCCACTGTCGCACAATTTCTGTGAAAGCTGCAACAGGGTCCGCCTAACCTGCACGGGCGAACTTTACATGTGCCTGGGTCAGGAAGACATGGCCGACCTGCGCGGTGCCCTGCGCGATCATACCGACACCGAACAGCCACTTGAAGACGCGATCCGATCTGCGATCAATCTCAAGCCCAAAGGGCATGACTTCGACTATTCCCGCCAAGCCGTCGATGGCCGGATGAGCCGTCACATGAGCCATACAGGCGGCTGATATGCCGGATCACGACGGCCGCCCCACGGCGTTGTACCATGTGTACTGCGCCCTCACGTCTCTGGCCGCGCCCCTGATATGGCGGGTCGTTCGGAACAAGCTGCGGGAAGCAAACGTACCCGACAAGCGTCAACAAGAACGCCTTGGCCATGCCAGCCTGCCCAGACCGAATGGGCGTTTGGTCTGGTTCCACGCCGCCAGCGTCGGCGAAAGCCTTTCGGTTCTCAGCCTGATCAGACGGCTGGCAGACCGCCTGCCCGAGGCAGAGTTTCTGATCACCTCGGGCACCCCGACCTCAGCGGCTCTGATCGAAAAACGCCTGCCGCCCCGTACACGGCATCAATTCCCGCCGCTTGACACGGCAGGCCCGGTCCGGCGCTTTCTGAACCATTGGCAACCAGAGGGCGGGGTTTTCGTCGAAAGTGAGATTTGGCCGCGTTTGATCGTCGAAAGCGCCAGACACGCCGTTCCGCTGGCCCTTCTGAATGCACGACTGTCGGACAAGTCCGTTGCCGGTTGGAAAAAACGCCCCAGAACAGCGCGGTTCGTTTTGAACAAGTTCAACCTGTTCCTGACGCAAAACGACAAAACCGCAGCCAACCTGGCAGCCATGGGTGCCCCTGCCGGTCGCGTCCGGCCCGGCACCAATCTCAAGGCCATGTCAGACCCTCTTCCCATAGACCACGGCACGCTCGAAGACATCGGTTCTCAGATTTCTGGCAGACCTGTGTGGATCGCCAGTTCAACCCATGCCGGTGAAGAGGAAATCGTTCTGGCCGCGCATAAATCACTTCTGGAACGCTGGCCCGATCTGCTGCTGTTGCTGATCCCCCGCCACCCAGAGCGCCGCGGCGATATCGCAAAACTACTGGACGCCTCCGATCTCAACGCCGCGTTCCGATCAGAAAGTTCCCCGATCAAAACCGAAACCCAGGTATATGTCGCCGATACATTGGGCGAGACCGGCACATGGTACGCTCTGTCTCCCATCGTGTTCCTGGGCGGCTCCCTGAAAAACATCGGCGGCCACAACCCTTTCGAACCCGCCCAGGCCGGAGCCGCCGTGATAACCGGCCCCGGATACTTCAATTTCGCTGAAACTTTCGCGCCGTTGATCAAAACCGGTGGCGCCATCGAGGTTCGGACCGAAACAGATCTCTCTGCGGCGGTCGACCATTGGCTTTCAGACGACCAAGCCCTGACCCGGGCCCGCAGCGCGGCCCAATCCTGCGTCAAGACGCAAAGCAACGCACTGGATTCCGTCGTGGAAACGCTGTGCTGTTCGCTCGACCTGACGTAAGTAGGCGGGATCCTTCTTCATCTGGCCAAAAATATCCCGGGGGTGTGGGGGCAGAGCCCCCACCCGCCCCATCAGGCCGCCGGCATCCGCTGCTCGACGATCTCTGCCCACCAGCTGCACCCGGCGGGAATCGCCTCATCGTTGAAGTTGTATTCCGGGTGGTGAACCATGGCCGTATCGCCGTTACCCACTAGGATATAGGCGCCAGGGCGCTCCTCCAGCATAAAGGCAAAATCCTCGCCGCCCATGACCAAAGGCGCATCGTCGCAATCACCCGATACCGACCGGGCAACGGCTGCGGCAAACTCTGTCTGCTCTTCACTGTTCACCATCACCGGATACCCGCGGATATAGGTCACATCGGCGGTGCCTCCGAACGTTGCCGCCACACCATTGCAGATCTCATTGATCCGCTTTTCGGCCAGATCCCGCATATCCTTGCTCATGGTGCGCACGGTACCCTTGATCCGAACAGTCTGCGGGATCACGTTGAACGCTTTCGACGAGGTCTCGAACGACGTCACCGACACCACGACCTGATCGATAGGGTCGGCATTGCGCGAGGAAATCGTCTGAAGCGCCAACACCGCCTGCGCGGCCAGTACCGTGGTATCTACTGTTTCATGCGGCTTGGCAGCATGACCGCCGCGCCCTTCGAAAGTGATGTCGAACTGATCGGTTGCGGCAAAGAAAGAACCGGGGCGGATGGCGAACTTGCCCACAGGTTGTCCCGGCCAATTGTGCATGCCGTAGACTTCCTGAATATTCCAGCGGTCCATCATGCCATCTTCGCACATTTCACGACCACCACCGCCGCCCTCTTCGGCAGGCTGGAAGATCACAACAACCGTGCCATCGAAATTTCGGGTTTCAGACAGGTACTTCGCCGCACCAAGCAGCATCGCCGTGTGGCCATCATGGCCGCAGGCATGCATGGCGCCCGGCGTTTTCGAGGCATAATCCAACCCCGTCGCCTCATGGATCGGCAGCGCATCCATATCCGCCCGCAAACCGATCACCTTGCCGCTGCTGTGCGATTTGCCCTTGATCACGCCAACAACCCCTGTGCGCCCGATGCCGGTGACGACCTCGTCGCAACCAAACTCCTTCAACTTCTCGGCCACCATTGCGCTGGTGCGGTGCGTTTCGAACAGGATTTCAGGGTTTTGGTGCAGATCCCGTCGCCAGGCGGTGATCTCATCCTGCAATTCGGCAAAGCGGTTTTTGACTGGCATGTCTATTCTCTCCTAATTCAGTTCAAGCCGCCGGCATTCGGCGCTCGACCATATCTGCGAACCACGAACATCCAATCGGGATGATCTCGTCGTTGAAATCGTATTCAGGGTGGTGCAACCCGGCGCTGTCACCGTTGCCCAGAACGATGAAAGCTCCGGGCCGTTCCTCCAGCATGAACGAGAAATCCTCGCCCCCCATCACCATCGGCGCCTCGATGCAGCTGCCCCCGACCGAGACTGCGGCCTCTGCCGCATATCCCGTCTGAGTTTCGGCATTGATCGTCACCGGAACGCCGCGCGAGTAATTGACGTTCACGGAACCACCGAATGTTGCTGCAATCCCTTCGGCGACCTCTTTGAGGCGCTGTTCGATCAGATCTCGCATCTGGTTGGAATGGGTCCGGACCGTGCCGCGTATCTGCGCCGATTGCGGGATCACGTTGAACGCTTTCGATGATGTCTCGACAGACGTCACCGACAGCACGGCTTGCAGGATCGGATCGGCATTGCGCGACACGATCGTCTGCAATGCTACGATCATTTGCGACAGCATCACCGTCGTATCGACCGTTTCATGGGGTTTTGCAGCGTGACCGCCGCGCCCTTCAAGATGGATATCAAATTCGTCCGCTGCGGCCAGCAAAGGGCCCGAACGGATCGCGAACTGCCCGGTCGGCAGGCCCGGTACGTTGTGCATCGCATAGACTTCCTGAATGCCGAACCGGTCCATAAGACCGTCCTTGCACATGGCCTCGGCGCCATTCCCGCCCTCTTCGGCGGGTTGAAAGATCACGATTGCAGTGCCATCGAAATTGCGCGTCTCAGAGAGATACTTTGCCGCCCCCAAAACCATGGCGGTATGCCCGTCATGCCCGCAGGCGTGCATCGCGCCTGATGTCTTCGAGGCATAGTCCAGCCCGGTCTGTTCCTGCATCGGCAGCGCATCCATATCGGCGCGCAGGCCAATCACCCGGCCCTGCGTGTCGCTCTTTCCCCGAATGACCCCGACCACGCCGGTACGACCGATGCCTGTAACGACCTCATCACAGCCGAATTCCTTCAGCTTTTTCGCCACCAGCGCGCTGGTGCGGTGCGTGTCGTACAGAATTTCCGGATGTTGGTGAATGTCACGCCGCCAGCCTGTGATTTCTTCGTGCATCTCTGCAAGGCGGTTTTTGATTGGCATGTCACTCTCCCTCAAATTATGCCACGGGCAATCGTCGTTCCACGATCTCGGCAAACCAACTGCAACCGGCGGGAATCGCATTGTCGTCAAAATTGTATTCCGGGTGATGGCACATCGCCGTGTCCCCGTTCCCGATAAAGATGTAAGCTCCGGGCCGTTCTTCAAGCATGTAGGCGAAATCTTCCGACGGCATGATCGGATCAGTGCTGTCATTGACCTTGCCCGCCACGGCCTCGGCCGCCTCGGCAGCGTATGCCGTCTCAGCCTCGGAATTCACAGTCACAGGATAGCCCGGCGTCCAGACGACATCCGCCTTTGCGCCAAAGGCCGAGGCCGTATCCTCGGCGATCCTGCGCACGCGTTCTTCCGCAATGGCGCGGTATTCGGGGTCGAGCGTCCGGACGGTCCCCTGCAAGCGGACGGTATGCGCGATCACGTTCGACGCGACACTGTCCGTTTCAAACGTACCCACGGTCAGCACCACGCGTTTGATCGGATCGACGGTGCGCGCCACGACGGACTGCAACGACACGACGATATGCGAGGCCACCAGCGTGGTGTCTACCGCGTCATGCGGTGCAGCGGCGTGTCCGCCCTTGCCGGTGATCGTGATTTCGAATTCATCAGATGAGGCCAGCAAGGCGCCGGGTCGGATCGCGAATTCGCCCACCGGCAACCCCGGCATATTGTGCATGCCATAGACCTCATCAATGCCCCAGCGATCCATCAGGCCGTCCTGACACATGGCCAGACCGCCTGCGCCACCTTCTTCGGCGGGCTGAAAAATCAGAACTACGGTGCCATCGAAGTTTCGGGTTTCAGCCAGGTACTGGGCGGCCCCAAGCAGCATCGAGGTATGCCCGTCATGCCCGCAGGCGTGCATCTTTCCCGATACGGTCGAGGCATAATCCAACCCCGTCGCTTCTTCGATCGGCAATGCGTCCATGTCAGCACGCAACCCGATCACGCGCCCGGTCGTATCCTGCCGCCCCCGGATCACGGCCACGACACCCGTCCTGCCAATTCCCGGCGTGATCTCATCCACACCAAATTCCCTGAGACGCTCGACTACGAAAGCAGCCGTTTCATGCACGTCATACATCAGTTCAGGATGTGCGTGCAGGTGGCGGCGCCACTTGGTAATATCGCCATGCATCTCTGCAAGTCTGTTTTTGACAGGCATCTCAAGACCCTCCCCTGAACCACTGAGGCCACGTTGAATGTTACGCCGCGCTCAGCCCTTCAACCAATCGTTGCATGAACCTATGCCCAGCTTCGAACTGCGCGATCGATATGAACTCGTTCGGCTGATGAGCCTGCGCGATATCACCCGGGCCGCAGATCACGGCTGAATACCCGGCCGCCTGAAACTGCCCCGCCTCGGTCCCATAGCTGACGACGTGGCTTGCGTTGTCCCCGGTCAGGGCGCGCACCAAAGCTTCGGCTTCTCCGTCCTGTTCGGGCACCAGCCCCGGGATCGCGAAATGCTCGGACAGTTCGATGCGCGCATCGGGGTGAACTGCCTGCATCCGAGCTTCGACCTGGCGGACCTGTTCGATATAGGCATCGCGCCATTCAGCCTGCGTTTCGTCCGGCACCGTGCGAAAATCCATCATGAAAGTGCAGTCTTTGGCGGTGATGTTGTGCGCTGTCCCGCCTTCAATCATGCCGACATGACAGGTTGTCCACGGCGGGTCAAATACAGCCGCGATTTCGCTCGGCTCAGCAGCCATGCTTTCGGCATTTCTGTGATTTGCCCAATCGATCAAAGGCGCCGCCGCCATGATCGCGTTCACGCCAGTATGCATGATCGAGCTGTGCACTTCGAACCCGACGATATGTGTATCAATGCCGAACCCGCCCTTGTGCCCCGTCACCGCCTGCATCATCGACGGCTCACCCACTATCACTGCCGATCCCTTGGGCAGAACCTGTTGCATTGCTTCAATCATGGGCGGCGCACCGGTGCATCCGACCTCTTCGTCAAAGCTGAGCGCCAGCTGAAGCGGCCGGCTGATATTGGCATGGTGTGCTTCGACCAGGGCCCAGATGGCCAGGGCGTCAAACCCCTTCATGTCGCAGGTGCCGCGACCGAAGTACTTGCCGTCTTTCTCGGTCACCGTGAAAGGATCAGTGTCCCACGGCTGACCGTCCACCGGCACGACATCCGTGTGACCGGACAGAACCACCGCACCTTCTTCGGATGGACCAACATGCGCAAAGATCGCGGCCTTGTGCGGTTGGTCCGGATCTGGCCAGCGGTGGCTTTCGATTCCGTGGCCCTGCAAGTAGTCCTGAACCCAATCCACCAGCGGCAGATTGGTATCACGGCTTACGGTCGGAAATGAGATCAGCTGTGTCATGATCTCAAGCGGGGTCAGGCGTTTCGCCATTGGGGTCAATACCCGCTGTCCGTGGTCAGAATGAAGTGCCCTGCCTCAACCTCTTGATATTGCGAAGGTTCCGGCGTGTAGTTGGTGGGGTGAATAGGAGAAGGGATCGGTTTGAAATTCAGATCCTTTTCCGATTTCCGCTTGTTCGGGTCCGCGATCGGAACCGCCTTCATCAGCGCCTGTGTATAGGGATGCTGCGGGTTCTCGAACACCCGCGCCCGGGGCCCGAGTTCGACAATGCGCCCCAGATACATGACCCCGACATAGTGGCTGACCCGTTCGACAACGGCCATGTCGTGGCTGATGAACAGGTATGACAGGCCCAGCTCGGACTGCAATTCCATCATCAGGTTCAGAACCTGCGCCTGAACCGACACGTCAAGGGCCGAGACCGCCTCATCCGCAATGATCAGCTTGGGGTTCAGGGCCAAAGCGCGGGCAATTGCAATCCGCTGACGCTGACCGCCGGACATTTCATGCGGGAAGCGACGCATGAAACTGCGCGGCAATTGCACCTTGTCGAACAATTGTGCCACGCGATCCTGAAGTTCGGATCCCGACGCCACATCATAATTGCGCATCGGCTCGGCCACTTGGTCGACCAGCTGCATCTGCGGGTTCAGCGAGGCGAACGGGTCCTGGAAAATCATCTGCATGTCCAGCCGCGCCTTGCGCAAACCAGACGGATCAAGCTTCATGATATCGACACCGTCCAGATCAATCTCGCCCGCCAACGGCTCAACCAGCCGCAGGATCGAGCGCCCTGCCGAAGACTTGCCGCATCCGGATTCCCCTACAAGACTGAGCGTTTGCCCTTTGTTCAGAGTGAACGAGACATCCTCGACCGCATGAACGTTCGAGATCGTGCGCCGCAAAAGCCCGCCTTTGACCGGGAACCGTGTTGTCAGGTTCTTGACGGTCAGCAGAACCTCTTCCGTACCCGGAATTGGCGCAATATTCTGCCCTTCGACCCCCAGCAGCTTCATTGGCTCGGGCGCAGATTTACCCTGCATCTCGCCCAGTTTCGGCACCGCGGCCAGCAACGCCTTGGTATAGTCGTGCTGTGGGTTTTCGAAGATTTCCTTGACCGTGCCTTCTTCGACCTTGTTGCCGCGGAACATCACAACAACGCGGTCAGCCATCTGGGCAACCACGGCCATGTCGTGGGTGATGAACATCACCGCAGTTCCGGTTTCCCGCTTGAGGCGGTCCATCAAGGCCAGGATCTCGGCCTGAATGGTCACATCCAGCGCCGTGGTGGGTTCGTCGGCGATCAACAGGCGCGGCTCACAGGCCATCGCCATCGCAATGACAACACGTTGGCGCATCCCGCCCGACAACTCGTGAGGGTATTGTTTCAGACGGCGCTCGGGCTCTGGGATACGGACCTGACGCAGCAATTCCAGCGCCCGTTCCTCGGCCTGCGCTTTCGTCATGTCCTTATGGATGCGCAGACCTTCGGTCAACTGGCGGCCCACGGTGAAAACGGGGTTCAGCGCGGTCATCGGCTCTTGAAAAATCATCCCGATCTCGTTGCCGCGAATCTGCTTCATCAGATCCTGATCGGCCTTCGCCAGGTTCATTTTTTCGCCATCGCGACGATCAAACAACAGTTCGCCGCCCGCGATTTCGCCGCCACCGAACTCGACCAGACGCATCAAGGACAACGATGAAACCGACTTCCCCGAGCCCGATTCGCCAACGATACAAACGGTTTCGCCTGGTTTGACCTCGAACGAGACGTCCTCAACACCAACAACGGGACCGTCCTTTGTCTGAAACTCCACCCGCAGTTTTTTGATTTGAGCAATAGGCTGATCCAGCACGTGCGCGCTCCCTTGACGAGGTTATTCTTGTTCTGAATGCCGAACGCTACGGCGGGCCGCCGGGAAAAGTCAAACCCATTACACATTTTCGCGACGGCACCACTTGCATTTTTCTCAAGTTCTGTTTCGATACCCAACGTAACCGCCTTGGGGAGGCAGCGCCGATTTATGTCGTTAGCGCTATTATCTTTATTGATCAAAAACTTACCCCGAAGCGGCAACGCCAAACCCGCAGGCCTTGCGGAGATAATCGAGACACGAACGTGTCCAATTCGGGAGTGACTTATGAAAATCAAAACCCTTTTGCTAGGTGCGATCGCAAGCACTGCAATGGCCCCGATGGCCTTTGCCGAGCGCGGTTCGGACGGCAATGTCAGCATCATCTATTGGCAGGCCCCGTCGATCCTGAACCCGTTCCTGTCCGGCGGCACGAAAGACGTGGAATCAGCCTCGCTGGTGATCGAGCCGCTTGCCCGCTACGACCAGGACGGCAACATGGTGCCATATCTGGCGTCTGAAATCCCGACCGTGGAAAATGGCGGTGTCAGCGAAGACCTGACGTCGATCACATGGAAAATTGCACCGGGAATCACATGGTCTGACGGCTCTCCGTTCACCGCTGCTGACGTGAAGTTCACCGCCGATTACTGTATGCACCCGGAAGGTGGCTGCGCGCAGGTGACCAAGTTCGAAGGCGTCACCTCGGTCGAAGCTGTTGATGACCTGACCGTCAAGGTCACTTTCGACGCACCGACCCCCTTCCCCTATGGCCCGTTCGTCGGCGGTGAAAGCCCGATCCTTCAAAAGGCCCAGTTCGAAAACTGCATGGGCGCCAAAGCCCCGGAATGCACCGAACAGAACTTCAACCCGATCGGCACCGGCCCCTTTGTCGTCACCGAGTTCAAACCGAACGACGTGATTACCTTCAAGGCCAACGACAACTATCGTGATCCGGCAAAACCTGCCTTCGCGACCGTGACCTTCAAAGGCGGCGGTGACGCGACGGCTGCAGGTCGTGCCGTCATGGAAACCGGTGAATTTGACTATGCCTGGAACCTGCAACTGGCTCCGGAAGTGATCGCACAGATGCAGGAAGGTGGCAAAGGTACGCCGGTTGCAGGCTTCGGCCCGCTGGTCGAGCGAATCATGCTGAACCAGACCAACCCGTCGCCCGAGCTGCCGGAAGGCGAGCGTTCGACGGCCAAGCATCCGCACCCGTTCCTGAAGGATCCGGCCGTTTACAAAGCCATGTCGATGGCCATCGACCGTCCGCTGCTGGTGGAAATCGGCTATGGTCAGGCTGGTAAAGTGACCTGCAACTGGGTTCCGGCCCCTGCCGCATTCAACTCGACCTCGATGACCTGCGACACGCAGGATATCGAAGGCGCCAAGAAACTGCTGGATGATGCCGGCATCGTCGACACCGATGGCGACGGCGTCCGCGAGAAGGACGGCGTTCCGCTGAAGATCGTCTATCAGACCTCGACCAACGCTGTCCGTCAGGACTTCCAGGCGCTGATCAAGGAATGGTGGAGCCAGATCGGCATTGAAACCGAATTGCGCAACATCAACGCATCGGTCTTCTTCGGTGGTGACCCGGGCTCGCCCGACACGTTCCAGAAGTTCTATGCCGACGTTGAAATGTACGCCAACACCTTCAACGGCACCGACCCGCAGTCCTATCTGGGCAACGGTCTGTGCGACAAGGCACCGCGTCCCGAGACGCAGTGGCAGGGCGAAAACATCAGCCGCTTCTGCAACGAAGAGTTCGACAAGCTGCACGCTCAATTGGCCGAAACCGCTGGTCTGGAAGCGCGTGCGGAAATCGCCAAGCAGCTGAATGACATCATGGTTCAGAATGGTGGCATGATCCCGCTGGTTCACCGTGGTCGCCTGTCGGCACATGCAAACACCCTGGGTGGCGTTGTCCTGAACGTTTGGGACAGCGAGCTGTGGAACATTGCGGACTGGTACCGCAAGACCGGTTCCTAAGCACTGACCTTGCAAAACCGCGCCCCGATCGTTATCGGGGCGCGGTCATTTGCATCCCACCCCAACAAGAAGACGCATATAAAGGCGCCTCTTAATGCTTAATTTCACAATCAGACGACTGGTGCTGGCCGTTCCAACGCTGCTGTTCATCAGCCTCGTCATCTTCCTGCTCCTCGAACTCGCACCCGGCGATCCGATGGCGCAGGTTCCGCTCACCGTTCCCCCCGAAGTCAAGGAAAAGATGCGCGAGGCGCTTGGCCTTGGCCAGCCGATGCATATTCGGTTCTGGAAATGGATCGTGCAATTCTTCTGGATCGAACCGCAGGTTCTGATCGACCACATCTTCGGCACCAGTTTTTCCGCAGGTGACCTGCGCGTGATATCCTGGCAGACCCGCTCGCCAGTCATGGACATCGTCGTTCAGCGTATCCCGCAGACCCTGTGGGTTGTCGGCACCGCCTATGTGGTCGCCATTCTGATCGCCCTGCCCATCGGCATCTATTCGGCCTATCGCCAGTATTCCTGGTTCGACCAGATGGGCACCTTCGTGTCGATGGTCGGCTTCTCGGTCCCTCCGTTTTTCTCGGGCGTTCTGGTGATCGTGATCTTCTCGGTCCAGTTGGGCTGGTTCCCGTCGATCTATGACACGACCCATGTCGTCAACAGCTGGGACAGCTTCGTCGTGCAGCTGAAGCAGATGATCATGCCGGTCATGGTGCTGGCGTTGCAGATCACTGCGCAGCTCAGCCGTTTCATGCGCGCCTCGATGCTGGACAATCTCAACCAGGATTACGTCCGCACCGCGCGCGCCAAGGGGCTCAGCGAATACACCGTGGTCATGGTCCACGTTCTGCGGAACTCGATGATCCCCGTGGTCACGGTCATTGCACTGGGCATTCCGGCCATCTTCGGCGGCGCCATCATCACCGAGCAGGTTTTCAAGGTGAATGGTATCGGTCAGTTGCTGATTGGCGCCATTCAGGCCAATGACCTGCCGATGGTGCAAACCCTGACCTTCATCTTTGCCGTGCTGATCGTGCTGTTCAACCTGATCGCCGACGTCCTGTATGGCATTCTGGACCCGAGGATTCGCTATGACTGATCACGACAAATCAGACACGCTGATCCCCGACGAAGGTCTGGCCCCGGCATCCACCGCGCTGCCAACCGCTGATGTGATGGAGGAACTCACGACCCCGCCGCGCAGCCAATGGCGCGACGTCTGGGATCAGTTCAAGACGCACAAGGGCGCCATGGTGGGTGCGGTGCTGTTCATCCTGATCGTGGCGGGGGTCTATCTGGGCCCCTATCTCTGGAGCATCGATCCAACGCAGATCGATATCCGGGCCCGCAATCAGGGGCCAAGCTGGGCGCATCCCTTCGGCACCGACCAGTTGGGCCGGGATATCTTGGCGCGCATGATGTCGGGCGGTCAAACCTCGGTATCGGTGGGCATCACCGCGATGCTGCTGGCACTGTTCCTGGGATCCTTCATCGGCGTTCTGGCCGGGTTCTTCAAACGGCTGGATGGTCCGCTTATGCGTCTGACAGACCTGTTTCTGGCCCTGCCCCTGCTGCCCTTGCTGCTGGTCATGATGCTGCTGTTCCGCGAGCCCCTGTCGGCCGCGTTCGGGTTGGAGCGCGGAATCTTCATCCTGATCGTCTGCGCCATCGGCATCACCTCGTGGATGCCCACAGCGCGGATCGTACGGGGTGACGTGCTGGCCATAAAAGAACGTGAATTCGTTCTGGCGGCCCGGTCCATCGGCACCAGCAACACTCAGATCATCACGCGGCATATCCTGCCGAACGTGTTGTCTCCGATCATGGTATCGGCGACGCTGGGGATTGCGACGGCGATCATTACCGAAAGCGCGCTTTCCTTCCTGGGTCTGGGCTTTCCGCCCGACTTCCCGACATGGGGCCGCCTGCTGTTCGACGGAGTCGATTACCTACAGCAATATCCCGAGCGTGTATTCTGGCCTGGTCTAGCAATCTCGCTGACTGTCCTGAGCGTCAACTATCTGGGTGACGGTCTGCGCGATGCGCTGGATCCCCGCATTCGCGGACGCTGAAACAAGTTCAGTCGGCGCGCCTCAGCGCGCCGGCCGACAGCACGATCAGAACGGCCAATGGCAACAGCACAGCGAAGGCCAGACGCAGGCCGAACACTTCCGCCAAAAAGCCGATCAACGGCGGACCGATCAACAGCCCCCCATACCCCAATGTCGCAACACTTGCGATGGCTTGCCCCGGCGGCACATTCGGATCGCTGGCCGCCCGGCTGAATGCCAGCGGCATGATCACGGCATAACCTATTCCCATCAATGCAAAGCCGGCCAGCACGGGCAAGATCGTTACTGTTGAAACCACCGTGAAAACGCCCAAAGCCGCGCAAATACCGCCGAACCGGGCGGAAACGACCGGTCCGAACCGGGTGATGACAAGCGCGCCTGCAAGTCGAAACGCCACCATGGTCACTGAAAATACCGCATAGCCCAAGGCAGCGACGCTTTCGGACGCCCCTGTGATGTCACGCAGATATATCGCGCTCCAGTCCGCGACGGCCCCTTCGCCCAATGCCCCGCACAAGGCGGCTATGCCAACCAGTATCAACGCACCGGAAGGCAAGGCGAAAACCGTACTCTGAGGCCCTTGGGATTGGCGCGAAGTCCAGCTTACCCAAGATGACGCAAGCGCAAGGCCAACAACCACGCCACCCGCCAACAGGAAGTGCACAAGAACCGTCAGCCCCATCTGAACCGCGGCATAACCGCTGAGCGCGCCAAGACCGGCCCCAAGGCTCCACATTGCGTGGAACGAGGACATAACGGGTTTGTCATATACCTGCTCTACCTCGGCGGCCCATGCATTCATCGCAACATCCATCGACCCGTGAAAGGCGCCAAAGACAAAAAGGAACACTGCCAGCCCCCAAAGCCCATCAGCCATGGCAAGCAGGATCAGCGACCCCGTGTACAGAACCGCAATGATCCGGGTGATTGCAACTGCGCCGAATCGATCCGTAAGCCGCCCGGTTATCGGGAAAGAGCAGACAGCCCCCGCAGCCATGAACAACAGGCCATATCCAAGCGCCTCATGGGACAATTCCAAGCGGTCACGTATGGCGGGAATGCGCGACGCCCAGATTCCGAACAGGGCACCATTCAGAATGAACATGGCGGCGACAGCGCGCCATGCTGCAACTATGCTTATCATCCCAAGTCCTCGCTCTGCTTGCCCAATGCCCCTGTTCTACAGGTCAGACGAACACTGGCAATTGCTGCTCAACCGAGCCGTTTGCGAATGCGTCGCACCGAGTACCACACCCCGGCGACAACCGGGATCGTAACCGCTGCCGTCAGCATGCCCTTGCTGATGCCAGAGGCCGTCAGCGGATACAAAAGATAGCTGACCAGCGAAACCGCGTAATAGCTGATGGCAACCACGGAAAGCCCCTCGACCGTATGTTGCAAGCGCAGTGCCAGATCAGCCCGACGGTCCATGCTTTCCAGCAACGCCTGGTTTTGCGCGCTGCGTTCCACATCCACTCTTGTCCGCAGCAACTCACCCGCTCGGATCGCCCGATCCGACAAGGCCTGAAGCCGGCGTTCCGTGGATTTCACGGTGCGAATTGCAGGGTCATATCGGCGCATCATGAAGTCAGCGAAATTCTGACCACCTTCGAAACGTTCTTCTCGCAACACTTCGATCCGCTGGTTGACGATGGCCTCATACGCCCCCGTAGCTCCGAAACGGAAAGAACACCGGGCCGACAATGTCTCGAGCTCGATCGACGTTGCCAGCAAATCCTGTAACAGCGCGTCAGGCTGCGCCGAGTTGCCGGTCATCTGCCCCATCAATCGGGTGAGTTGCCCGTCCAGCTCTCCGATACGCGGCATCAGCTGCTTGACGCGCGCAAAACCCAGCATCGACATCGCCTTATACGTTTCTATTTCGCAAAGACGCTGAATAATCCGTCCCGTCCGGCGCCGTCCGGTGCCCTCGGCCACGAACAAGGCAAAGCGCATGTGACCTGCCGGATCGATCCGAAAATCACTGGCACAAACCGCTGCATCGTCCAACACCCTGGACACGGCCAGGCTTTCCGGCTCGAACCAATCCAGCAGTTTCGACTTCACCAAGTCGTCACTGTCGCGTTCAACGACGCGCATCAATACTGACGTAACCCTTTGGCCAGGACTGGCCATCAACCAATCGGGCGGAAAGACCTCAAAGTCAGCCGGATCAAAGGCGCGATCACTCACATTCTGCGCGATCGCCGTGTAGGTCACGAATTCGGTATGCTGCTCCCACTTCAACCAATGGCGGCCAATCTGACCCGCGTAATGCGTGGCGTCCGGCCGAGGGTGCTGCGCACCGTGGCGATCCAGCAGGTCGATCAAATGAGCCAAATCCTCACGTCGATCGCGCGCCACAGCGGCCTCGGGCTTTTTGATCGCAAGAAAGACCACCGTACAGGGCATTGACGCGACCGGGAACGGTCGCGCATGCAGTTCATTTGCCAGCGCATAGCGAAGGGGATGGTCGTCTATCGGTGTCATGTATGGCTCCGCCTCGTCACGCGCACTATACGGTACATAATTGATACATCAATTCTCTTTTTATTTCATATACTTACAGGGATACAACGGTATACAACCCTGCTATCTCATTGATTTGGTTGCCACAGCTCGATGGGGTTGCCTTCGGGATCATGGATGCGGGCAAATTTTCCAACTTCGCTGTCCCAGTCAGGATTGGTTTCCACCGTGATTCCAGCCTGCTCAAGCTGCGCCGTCAGCGCGGCCAGGTCATCAACACGAAAATTGATCATCCACTGTTGATCGGTCCGTCCGAAATATTCAGTGTCCTCCTCAAATGGCGCAAAGACCGTATAGCCTTCTCGCTGCTTCCAGGGCACGGGGTCATAATGATTGACGCCCAGGTGCTTCTCATACCAGGCGCTCAGCGCTTTAGGGTCGCGGGCGCGAAAGAACACTCCGCCAATACCATTCACTTTCTCCATCCTCGACCTCCTGCCATCTGTGCCGCCACCCCAGACTACCACACTCCGCCTGCTTCATCTGGCTGGAAATATCCTGGGGGTTTGGGGGCAACGCCCCCATGCACACTCAAAAAGAAAAGGGCGCCCGAAGGCGCCCTTTGCAATCGGATCAAACGCGACGATCAATCGATCATCGGCAGCAGCTTGTCCAGCGACTCCTTGGCGTCGCCGTAGAACATTCGGGTGTTCTCTTTGAAGAACAGCGGGTTTTCGATGCCGGAATACCCGGTGCCCTGACCACGTTTCGAGACAAACACCTGCTTGGCTTTCCAGCATTCCAGAACCGGCATTCCGGCGATGGGGCTGTTGGGATCTTCCTGCGCTGCCGGGTTCACGATGTCGTTCGAACCGATGACGATGGCCACATCTGTGTCCGGAAAGTCGTCGTTGATCTCGTCCATTTCCAGAACGATATCATACGGCACCTTCGCTTCGGCCAGCAGAACATTCATGTGGCCCGGCAAGCGGCCCGCCACAGGGTGGATTGCGAAACGAACGTTCTTGCCCTTGGCCCGCAGCTTGCGCACCAGTTCGGAAACCGATTGCTGCGCCTGTGCCACGGCCATCCCATAGCCCGGAATGATGATCACGCTGTCCGCGTCGTTCAAAGCCGCAGCAACGCCATCAGCCTCGATAGCGATCTGTTCGCCTTCAACGGCCATCTGTTCGCCCTGCGGGCCACCAAAACCGCCAAGGATCACGCTGACAAAATGGCGGTTCATCGCCTTGCACATGATGTAGGACAGGATCGCACCCGACGAGCCCACCAGCGCACCGACCACGATCAACAGGTCGTTGCCCAGCGAGAAACCGATCGCCGCAGCCGCCCAACCCGAATAGCTGTTCAGCATCGACACCACCACCGGCATGTCAGCGCCGCCGATGCCCATGATCAGGTGATAGCCGATGAATAACGCCGCCAGCGTCATCAGGATCAGCGGGAACAGACCACCTGTCGATGTGTACCAGATCAGGCAGATCAGCGAGAGACCCGCTGCCGCCGCGTTCAACGCATGGCCACCGGGCAGCTTGGTCGCTGCCGAGGTCACCTTGCCCGCCAGCTTGCCATAGGCGACAACCGACCCGGTAAAGGTGATCGCACCGATGAAGATGCCCAGGAACAGTTCCACGTGCAGGATTGCCAGTTCAGCCGGGGTTTTCTTGGCAATCAGCTTGGCAAAAGACCCAAGGTCGGACAGGTCCGCCTGGCTGGCGCTGTCAGCAATGGCCATGACCTGCGCCACGTTGCCGATCTCGAAATGCGCGTTGAAACCGACGAACACGGCCGCAAGACCGACCAGCGAGTGCATCGCCGCAACAAGCTGCGGCATCTCGGTCATCTGCACGCGCTGTGCAACATACTGGCCGATGAAACCACCGCCCGCGATCAACAGCAGCGACAGAAGCCACAGACCCGATCCCGGGCCAACCAGCGTGGCGAATACCGCCAGCGCCATACCCACGATGCCATACCAGACCGCGCGCTTGGCGCTTTCCTGGTTCGACAGACCGCCGAGCGAAAGGATGAAAAGGACAGCCGCAACAACATAGGCGGCAGTGGTGAAGCCATAATCCATGTGCCCGGCCTCCTTAAGATTTCTGGAACATGGCGAGCATGCGCCGGGTTACGAGGAAGCCGCCGAAGATGTTGATCCCGGCCATGAAAACGGACAGTGCCGCCAGCAGAATGACCAAGAACGACCCCGATCCGATCTGCATCAAAGCCCCGACGATGATGATCGACGAAATCGCGTTGGTGATCGCCATCAGCGGAGTGTGCAGGCTGTGCGCGACGTTCCAGATCACCTGGAAGCCCACAAAGATGGCCAGCACGAAGACGATGAAGTGCTGCATGAAACTGGCCGGAGCGATCAGCCCCACCAGCAGCATCAGCGCGCCCCCGACACCCAACAGGGTGAACTGCTGCTTGGTCTGCGCCTTGAAGGCCGCGATTTCCTGCGCCTTCTTTTCTTCCGGGGTCAGTTCCTTGACCTCGGGCTTTTTCTGCGCCGCGATCGCCTGCACCTTGGGTGGCGGCGGCGGGAAGGTGATCTCACCCTCATAGGTCACGGTCGCGCCGCGGATCACGTCATCTTCCATGTCGTGGTTGATCTGACCGTCCTTTTCAGGCGTCAGATCGGTCATCATGTGACGGATGTTTGTCGCGTACAAAGACGAAGACTGCGCCGCCATCCGGCTGGGGAAGTCGGTATAGCCGATGATGGTCACGCCGTTGGGCGTCACGACCTTTTCGTCCGGCACGGTGCCTTCGACATTCCCGCCGCGCTCGGCCGCAAGGTCAACGATGACCGAGCCCGGCTTCATTGCCTTGACCATGTCTTCCAGCCACAGCTTGGGCGCCGGACGGTTGGGGATCAGGGCCGTCGTGATGACGATGTCCACTTCCGGGGCCAGCTCTCGAAACTTGGCCAGCTGCGCATTGCGGAACTCTTCTGACTGGACGGAAGCATACCCACCGGTGGACGCACCATCCTGCTGTTCTTCTTCGAAGTCCAGATAGACGAACTCGGCCCCCATCGATTCGACCTGCTCGGCCACCTCGGGGCGCACATCGAACGCGTAGGTGATTGCACCCAGCGAGGTTGAAGTGCCAATCGCGGCAAGCCCGGCAACACCGGCCCCGACGATCAAAACCTTTGCAGGTGGAACCTTGCCTGCCGCCGTCACCTGACCGGTGAAGAAACGGCCAAAGTTGTTGCCGGCTTCGATCACCGCGCGGTAGCCGGCGATGTTGGCCATCGACGACAACGCGTCCATCTTCTGCGCGCGTGAGATACGCGGCACCATTTCCATGGCGATCACATTTGCGCCCTTGGACTTGGCAAGTTCCATTCCTTCTTCGTTTCCGGCAGGATTGAAGAAGGAAATCAGCGTCTTGCCCTTGGTCAGACGCTTCAGTTCCGTCTCGGTCGGGATACGAACCTTGGCGATGATATCTGCGGCCTTCCACAGCGATGCCGCGGTTTTGACAACCTCAACGCCCACAGCCTCATACGCCGCGTCCGAAAAGCCGGCGGCAGCACCTGCGCCTTTTTCGATCAGGCACTCATAGCCCAGTTTTTGCAGTTGCACGGCCGAGTCCGGTGTCATCGCGACCCGGTTCTCGCCGTCCAGTATTTCCTTTGGCGTGCCTATCTTCACTGGCAGTCCCCCTAATTCTTACTCGGTCTGAGCGGGTGATCGGTATTCTTTGTTAAGCAAAGATGTATCCTGCGCAACATTATTTCGCAAGCGCAGCATTTTTGACGTGATGTCATTGCGGAATCCACCCTAAATCCAGCGCCGTGTCTTGCGTTCGTAACGCGCGAAGTCGGCGTGAAAGGTACGACGCAGGCGGTCTTCTTCCGGTAGGATGAACCGACGCTCCAACACCCAGACGAAGACTGGTACAAGAACCAGGGACAGGACGGCATCAAATCGAAGGACAAGACTCGCAAGAATCAGAACGTCGCCCACATAGATCGGATTGCGACTGCGCTTGTAGATGCCGGATTGCACCATTGATGACGGGGTTTCATGCGGGATGACGGTTGTCTTGTGACGGCGGAATTCGACCACCGCCAGAACAGCCATCAGGATTCCACCTCCGATCAACACCCCGCTCAGAAGATCCGTCAAACCACCCTCAAGCGACAGGCCCAGCTTCAGATACCTGGCCTGCAACCAGGCAAGAGCTGCAAAAGCAATCAACCAAACCGGCGGAACGTCCATCCAGCGCATGCAAAGCCCTCATTGAATGACGACAAGATCAAGCACATGTCGCTTCTGCGCGATGTCCTACCGCTTTTGAGCCAAAATGGCAAAAGACCAGTATGTCGCATCGCATGGACTCATTATCGCGGATCGACTACCTCAATAGCAATCACCGACGTTCACACGAGTTAGCGAGCCTTCATGACTGATTTTGCGGCAACCAAAGCCATGTTCGACCTGCCAGAGGGCGTCATCTATCTGGATGGCAACTCTCTGGGCCCCCTGCCGAAATCAGCCGGTGCCCGAGTGCAACGGATGCTGACGGACGAATGGGGCCAGATGCTGATCACCGGATGGAACAAGGCTGGTTGGATGGCCCTGCCCACCGCGCTTGGTGACCGGATTGGCCGCCTGATCGGAGCAGAGCCCGGCAGTGTGGTGACCGGAGACACCTTGTCGATCAAGGTCTATCAGGCCGTGGCCTCGGCCCTTGACCTGAATCCGGATCGCAAAGTGGTTCTGTCCGACAACGGCAACTTTCCTTCGGACCTGTACATGGCGGATGGCTTGCTGCGCTCGCTTGGGGACGCGTATGAGTTGCGCGTCGTTGATCCCGAAGCTGTGGCCGGCGCAATCACCGAAGAGGTCGCTGTTCTTATGTTGACCGAGGTGGATTATCGCTCGGGTCGGATGCACGACATGAAGGCGCTGACCGAACTGGCGCATGCCAACGGCGTGGTAACGGTCTGGGATCTGGCCCATTCCGCGGGGGCCATCCCCGTCGACCTTTCAGGGTGCAACGCCGATTTCGCGGTCGGGTGTACGTACAAATACCTCAACGGCGGCCCCGGCGCGCCAGCCTTCATCTGTGTCGCGCCGAGGTTGGCGGAACGCACACGCCCCGCCTTGTCCGGATGGCTGGGGCACGAAGCACCGTTTGCCTTCGATCTCGACTACCGCCCCGGCAGCGGCATTGAACGGATGCGGGTGGGAACGCCGCCCATCATCCAGATGACGGCCTTGTCGGCTGCGATGGACATCTGGGATCTGGCGGACATGACCGACGTCCGGGCCAAATCGATTGAACTGACCGAGCTTTTCGTAGAGCGCGTCGAGGCAACCTGCCCGGATCTGCAACTGGCCAGCCCCCGTGATCCGCAGCAGCGCGGCAGCCAGATCTCGTTCCGTTTCAAGGAAGGGTATGCCGCCATGCAGGCCCTGATCGCCCGTGGCGTGATCGGAGATTTTCGAGCACCCGACATAATGCGGTTCGGCTTTACACCTTTGTATATCGACGAATGCGATGTCGAACGCGCCGTCGGGATTATGGCCGATATCATGCAGAACCGCCTGTGGGACACGCCCGAATACAGGGTTCGTCAGCGCGTTACCTGACTTCGAGTCCGGCGCCGAAAAGGGCCGCGACCTGTGCGACCTGCTGTTCATAAACCTCGGCCCCGGCGCCAATCAGCTTCAGCCCCTTGAGCGTGGCCGTGATCGTCCGACCGGTCTCTGCCGCGTCAGCCAGCAGGCGAACCCGGCCCGCCTTTTCCTGTTGCGTCAGCCAGTCCGCATAGAGCGCGGCCAGCTTGGCCTCACCCGCCGCGATGATTTCCCCAGACAGGGATTTTGTGTTGTCGAGCATTTCAAGCCCGTGGGGCGAGGCCAGAATTTTTGCCATCCCCTCGGTCTGCGCCTGAATTGCGCGGGTCAGAACCTCAGGCACGGACCCCTGCGTCGCCAGCGCTTCGGCCACCGCAACGCTCTTTTCGGCATAGTACAGCTCGGTCAGCTTGCTGACGATCGCCTCTTTGTTCTTGTAATGCAGATACACCGCCGGCCGAGACATCCCCGCGCCGCGCGCGATATCGTCCATCGAGGTCTTTCGGTATCCATAAGTGGAAAACGCCTGAAACGCCGAGTTCAGGATCGCCTGTTGCCGTGAGCCGTCACCATTGTCTTTCATATACGAAGCCCTGACATTTTTTGTTCAATTTGTCAATTGACATCCTGACACTTTCGTCCAATTATGTCAGAAACCAGCCACAGCAACACGAGGTGCGCCATGGCGACGACCCTGAAGATCAACGGCAAGCAACATCAGGTGGATCTGCCTGATGACGTCCCCCTTCTTTGGGTTCTGCGGGACGAGGTCGGGCTGACCGGCACCAAGTTCGGCTGCGGCGTGGCCGCATGCGGGGCCTGCACCGTGCATATCGATGGCGAGGCCGTGCGCTCGTGCCAGGTGGCGCTGTCGGATGTCTGGGGTGACGTGACCACGATCGAAGGGCTCGGCTCGCCGGACGCGCTGGCCACGATCCAACAGGCCTGGATCGATCATCAGGTCGCGCAGTGCGGATACTGCCAGTCCGGCCAGATCATGCAGGCCGCGGCATTGCTGGCGGAAAACCCGGACCCCTCTGACGCAGACATCGACGAAGCGATGCAGGGCAACCTGTGCCGCTGCGGCACCTATCCCCTTATCCGCGCAGCAATCCATGACGCGGCATCCAAGCTGAAGGAGGCGTAAGCAATGGCTTCCGTTGGAAAAATCCTCCGCCGTACGTTCCTGATCGGCTCTGCCGCGATCGTTAGCGGCGTGGCCTTTGGCGCCTATTACGTGACCCGCCCCGCGGCCAACCCCTTGAAACCCCGCGAAGGCGAGGCAGCGCTGAACCCGTTTGTGCTGATTGACCAGAATGGTGTCACATTGTTCGCGCCCCGCGCGGAAATGGGTCAGGGCGTCCAAACCACATGGGCCGCGCTGATCGCCGAGGAACTGGATGTCGATCTGGATCAAATCACCGTTCTGCATGGTCCTGCTGCGGCGGCCTATTACAACTCGGCCCTTGTGGGCGAAGGGTTGCCGAACAAGGGGTACGATATCTCGAATTTCCAGCACAATCTGGGCGAGGCGCTGGGCATTCTGGGCAAGACGCTCAGCCTGCAAGTCACGGGTGGCTCGACCTCGATGAAAGATGGGTTCGACCGAATGCGGCAAGCCGGTGCTTCGGCCCGTGAAACACTCAAACGCGCTGCCGCAGACCGGTTGGGCGTCGACCCCTCGGATCTGAAAACGGCGTCAGGCCATGTCATTGCACCCAACGGCGACAAGATCGCCTATTCAATGCTTGCCGAGGATGCCGCCGGGCTGGAACCCGTTGAGGTACCGTTGCGAGACCCGTCTGAATGGCGCTATCTGGGCCGAAGCCAACCGCGTCTCGACATGGTGGGCAAGGCGACGGGCACCGCTGAATTCGGCGTCGATGTCCGCCTGCCGGGCATGAAATTCGCCAGCGTGCGAATGAATCCCAAACTGGGCGGCGCGATGAACGGCTTTGACGACAGCGCCGCAAGATCCATGCCCGGGGTTGAGAAGGTCGTCGATCTGGGCACAGGCGTGGCCGTGATCGCAAGCAACACATGGTTGGCCAATCAGGCAGTCGAGGCCATTGATGTCGATTGGGGCGACGCGCCCTATCCGCCGGAAACCGAAGACATCTTTGCCAGGATCGCCGAGGCGTTTGACGACGCACCGAACTCGACCATGCGCGACGACGGCGATGTCAGCGCGAGCCCGGAAAACGCCACTGAAATCACCGCCGAGTATCGCGTGCCCTATCTGGCCCATGCAACGATGGAGCCAATGAATGCCACCGCGCTCTACACGGGAAATGCGTTGGAACTCTGGTGCGGCAACCAGGCCCCCACACTTATTCAGTTCCGCGTTGCCAACACTGCCGGTCTGGATACCGAAGCCGTCCAAATCCACACCACCTATCTGGGTGGCGGGTTTGGTCGCAGGGGAGAACTGGATTTCGGCGAAATCGCAACCAAGGTTGCCATGGCCATGCCCGGCACACCGGTTCAGACAACCTGGAGCCGCGAAGAGGACATGCGTCACGACTATTTCCGCCCCGGCGCCATCGCCCGGATGCGCGGCGCGGTTCAGGACGGCAAGGCCGTGCTCATTGACGGGAAGGTCGCGGCCCAATCTCCGACCCAACAGGTGGTCGAGCGCTACACCGGGTTCCCCGGCGGCGGCCCTGACAAGGTGCTGGTCGAAGGTTTCTTCAACCAGCCCTACGCGGTACCGAATTACCGCATGAGCGGCCACATTGCTGATTTGGCTGTTCCCGTGGGGTTTTGGCGCTCGGTCGGCAACAGCCATAACGGCTTTTTTCACGAGACATTCATGGATGAGATGGCTCATGCCGCAAGCCGTGACCCGCTGGAGTTCCGGCTGGACCTGATGAAGAACGAACACGCGCCGTCGGCGGGATGTTTGGAAGCCGTGAAGGACATGTCAGGCTGGACGGGTCAGACGACCGAAGGCGTCGGCCGGGGCGTGGCCTTCACATACAGCTTCGGCACCCCGGTGGCCCAGGTCATCGAAGTGGTCGACGAAGACGGCACCATCCGCATCAGCAAGGCCTGGATTGCCTGCGACATGGGGCTGGCGCTGGACCCGGAAAACGTCAAGGCACAGATGTTCGGCGGCATGATGTACGGCCTGTCTGCCGCATGTTTCGGCGAGATCACCTTTGCGGAAGGCGAAGTCGAGCAGTTCAACTTCCCCGACTATGACGCGATGCGGATGCACACAGCCCCGCAGGTCGAGGTGCGCGTGCTGGAAACCAATCGGCATATGGGCGGTGCGGGCGAGCCCGGAACACCGCCTTCGATGCCGGCACTTGGCAATGCGCTATTCGACCTGACGGGCAAGCGCGCACGTTCCCTTCCGCTGATCAATCAGTTCAACCTATTGATCTGATCGTCTTGGTGCCGCCTTTTGACTTGAGGCGGTGCTTTCCTTTTTCGCCCCTTTAGGATCAGAAGCTGACAGAAAGAAAAATGGACGCTTCGGTCGTATCCAGATCATCGTCGAACAAACTCAGATATCTCAGTGTCGCCTCGACAAAAACGGCCTCACTCGCGCGCGCACCCCCACGCGCGAGGCCCAAGTCAAGTCGGTCTGCGATCCAGCGCCTAATCCAACATTTTCACGGTCGAACCAGTAGGTCGCGCTCAGCGTCGCAAACGGAGACACGATTGATCGCGAAGTGACAAATGGCCTGCTGATTTCCAACTCAGGTGTTAAGGCGCTGTAACTCGCTGAAGCAACTTCGCCAACTATGTTGACCGGAACACCTGCCACAGTGCCGCTCAGATCATAGTCTTCTGCGCTGTAATTGTAATAGTCATAGGCAATCGACGGACGTAACAGGAAATTCCCGGCCTCGTACTGACCGATCGCCTCCAGATTGGCTCGCCACCGGGTCCGGTCGAAATCGCCACTTAACCCCAGCACGTTCACATCCGTCGAAAACTCGCCGAAGGTCGCCAGTCCATTCAGCACCCATCTCTCGGACATGCGCCAGGCAATATAGGGGCCCGCAGCAAGCCCTTTAGTGTCTTGTCTGAATTGACCCTGAAACCCTTCGACATCAAGGTTTTCATATTCAACCTGAAATCCAACGACCAAGTCCGGCCTGACAAGCCTGTCGAACCCCGCCGCAAAATAGTTGTCATTTATGTCGACTTCTCTGACCCCGCGCGTGTCTTCGATTTCGGTATAAGTGAAATCTGTCCATACATTCCATGTGGACGGCGGCGCGAGATCTCGGCCTTCGGTCAAAGGAGGGCCCACAATAGGAGCAGTAACAGAGGGATCACATAATGCCGCGTCAAGTTTACCCGTCGCTACGTCAACACACTCAACACCGACAGCGTATACCCCGTCAGCAGCACTTTGTGGTCGAGTACGAGGTATAGCGGCCGCAGTTCCACCTCCAGCAAAGCCACCACCAGAGCCACCGGAACCGCCACCGGAGCCACCTGAACTGCCACCACTGCCAAAGCCCGCCGGAGCCACCTGAGCCACCTCAACCGCCAAAGCCGCCGCCCGAGCCACCTGAACCGCCACCGGAGCCGCCTCCGCCGCCACCTCCACCGGGCAAGCTCCAGTTTCTCTGTTGGTTTTGCGTATCGATCAGGCAATCCTTGCCATTTGGTGCTCCACCGATTTCGAACAATCGGTGCATTCCACCATTTCCGTTTGAGACAAAGGGTGAAAAACTTAGATGAACGCCTCTGCGAGACTTGTTCCACGTGTCCACCGTTGTGTTGCCTTGCGCGGCTTCCAAACGAAAACCGCCTTGCTCAGTCGCAGACAACCAAACGGAGGATGCTGAATCACGCGTGCGTCCGATGTAGAGCAGCTCACCTAAAGAACCACACTGCTGCGCATCACTTCAGCTGCGAAACCGGAAGTTGCTAATAATGTCACTGCGAGAAACCTAACTGAACACAGTCGCCTTTGGGTTGATCCTTGCATATCTCAATCTCGCACCGTTTCGTGGCATCGGGGGCAAGCATTCAGACCTGCTGGCGGATAAACAAAGGTATTGGGCTCGTCTCATAAACAATTATTCGAATGTTGCGATTCAGAGACGGGGAATCGAGGGCAGCCCACTGGCGCCGGTCAAGCAGATTGCCTTAGCCTTGCAGAACGATTTCTACAATTCCAGTTTCTAACCGCATCGCCGAAGGCTTCGAACAGGGGGCGCGAGACCGGGTCATTGATCGCATCCCATTCCGGGTGCCATTGAACCGACAAGGTAAAGCCGGGCGCATCCTTGATGTAGATCGCCTCGGGCGTCCCGTCCGGTGCATGGCCATCAATGACCACGCGCTGCCCAATCGTTTTGATGCCCTGACCGTGCAAGGTGTTGGTCATGACCTCGGTTGCGCCGAACAGTTTGTGGAAAACGCCGCCGTTTTCCAGTGCCACCACATGACGCAGAGCAAACTTTTCCTCCAAGGTTCCATCGGGCGGCATCCGGTGGTTCATCCGCCCCGGCAGATCGCGGATCTCGGGATAAAGCGTTCCGCCCATGGCAACGTTAACTTCCTGAAACCCCCGGCAGATGCCCAAAAACGGCTGCCCCCTTTCAACGCAGGCACGAACCAGCGGCAGAGTTATGGCATCTCGTGCCCGGTCGAATTCGCCATGTGCATCGGTTGCAGGTTCCCCGTATTCTTCCGGGTGCACGTTCGGGCGACCGCCTGTCAGCAGAAAGCCGTCACAGACCTCCAGCAACTCATCGACCGACACGTAACGCGGATCTGCGGGTATCAACAACGGAAGACATCCTGACACGTTGGCCACGGCATCCGAATTCATCGTTCCCCCAGCATGTGTGGGGTATTGATCGTTCATGAGGTACGAGTTGCCGATGATACCGACGACAGGCCGAGACATTCCGCTTTCCCTGCTGTTGTTGTGCCTGTCAAGGAAGCTAGCGGCAGCGGATTTAACGTGCAAGAATACACGCCCTGCGTGAAAGCGCAGGGACGTGTTCGAAGACGCACTGTACGTTCTGGTCTGCCCAGCTTAATTGGAAAAATTTTCCAACAAACAGCTACGCGGGGGAATAATTTCCCCACTCAGATGGAAAGACGTATTAATACAACGCTCTCGTTAAATCTCACCGATCAGGCCGGCTGCCTCAATTCCCGCCATTGCGGCCAGCGCATCATTGTCTGATGTGTCTCCGGTAACCCCAACGGCGCCGATCACGGCCCCCTTGCGATCACGCAACAGCACGCCACCCGGAACAGGCACGACCTGACCACCATAGACGCCATTTACCGAGGCCATGAAATAGGCTTGTGTTTCGGCGCGTTGCATCTGCGCAGTGCCCGCCATTCCCAGCATGACCGACCCATAGGCCTTGCCCTGCGCAATCCCGAACCGGCCCGGTGCTGCACCATCCTCGCGCTCGAACGCAATGACATGCCCACCGGCGTCCAGAACCACGACGGAGAGCGGCTTCAACTCCATCTCTCGGCCCTTTTCCAGGGTTTTTCGGATGATGGTGCGGGCCTTGCGTAGGGAAACTGACATCTGAAGGTCCTCTCGTCAGATTGAAGTTCGACAAAGCCCACAAACGATCGGTCTGTGGGCTTTTTTCGGTGTTATCTTTGGCTGGCTTTCAATTCCAGACGGCGCGCATGCAGGACCGGCTCGGTATAGCCCGACGGCTGAACCCGGCCCTTGAACACCAGATCGCAGGCCGCCTGAAAGGCGATACCGTCAAATCCCGGCGCCATCGGTGTGTAATTCGGATCGTCTACATTCTGGCGATCCACGACGGCGGCCATCTTTTGCAGTGCGGCCATGACCTGAGCTTCATCCACGATGCTGTGATGCAGCCAATTGGCCAGTGCCTGCGACGAAATCCGGCACGTCGCGCGGTCTTCCATCAGGCCGACATCGTTGATGTCGGGCACCTTGGAACAGCCAACGCCCTGATCGACCCAACGCACGACATAGCCAAGGATACCCTGCGCATTGTTTTCAAGTTCACGCGTGATTTCCTCGTCACTCAGATTGCGCCCAGCCAGCAAGGGGATGGTCAACAGATCCTTCAACGTACCACGTGCGCCGCATGCGGCCAGCTCGTCCTGACGGGCCAGCACATCGACCTTGTGGTAATGCGTTGCGTGCAGGGTTGCGGCCGTGGGCGACGGCACCCAGGCACATGTCGCTCCGGCCATGGGGTGGCCGATCTTGACCTCAAGCATATCGCCCATGCGATCCGGCATGGCCCACATGCCCTTGCCGATCTGCGCCTTGCCCTTCAGGCCACAGGCCAGACCAATATCGACATTGCGATCTTCATAGGCCGCAATCCATGGCGTATTCTTGATGTCGCCCTTGGGCAGCATCGGACCGGCCTCCATCGAGGTATGAATTTCATCGCCTGTCCGGTCCAGGAAACCCGTATTGATAAAGGCGACCCGTGATTTTGCGGCGCGAATGCACTCTTTGAGGTTGACCGAGGTGCGGCGTTCCTCATCCATGATGCCCAGTTTCACCGTGTTGCGCGGCAGGCCCAGAATGTCTTCGACCATGTCGAATATCTCGACCGAAAACGCAACTTCCTCGGGCCCGTGCATCTTGGGCTTCACCACATAGACAGAGCCCTCGACAGAATTGCCCCCGTCTTGCTTCAGGTCGTGCATGGCGATCAGGGTGGTGCACAGAGCATCCATAAGGCCTTCGCCGATCTCGCGCTCTTCTGCGTCAAGCACGGCCGGGTTGGTCATCAGGTGACCCACGTTGCGCACGAGCATCAGCGACCGGCCTTTCAGCTTGGCCTGATCACCCGACGGAGTGATAAAGCTCAGGTCCTCGGCCAGTTTCCGAGTGAACGTGGTGCCGCCCTTGGTGACCTCTTCGGTCAGGTCGCCTTTCATGAGGCCCAACCAGTTGCCATAGGCCACGACCTTGTCGGCAGCATCGACGCAGGCAACCGAGTCTTCACAATCCATGATGGTGGACAGCGCGGATTCCAGCCGGACATCTGCGATGCCCGCGGGATCGGTCGCGCCTATGTTGCTTGTGGGGTCGATCATGATCTGGATGTGCAGACCGTTGTTTTTCAACAGCACAAAGTCGGGCTTGTCTGCCGAACCGCCAAACCCGGCAAATTGGGCGGGATCGCCCAGCGCAGGGGTCAACGCACCGTCGGTGATACCCAATTCGGTGACATCCGCCCATGATCCCGATGCCAGAGGCACGGCATCATCCAGAAACGCCTTGGCCCACGCGATTACCCGCGCGCCGCGCGCCGCATCATAGCCACCGCTTGCCGGCAGATCCCCCATTGCATCCGTTCCGTACAGCGCATCATAAAGGCTGCCCCAGCGCGCGTTGGCCGCGTTCAGGGCAAAGCGTGCATTGGTAATCGGAACAACCAGTTGCGGGCCCGGGGTCAGGGCGATCTCGGGATCGACATTGGCCGTTTCAATCTGGAACTCGTCGCCTTCTTCGACCAGATACCCGATCTCTTTCAGGAAAGCCTCATATTCAGCGGCATCGGTGTTCTGCCCCTTTCGGGACATGTGCCACCCATCGATGCGGCTTTGGATCTCGGCCCGTTTGGCCAGCAGCTCACGGTTTTTCGGCCCCAGTTCGTTCACCATCCGCGCCATGCCGGCCCAGAACTTCTGCGAAGAGACGCCCGTGCCCGGCAGCGCCTGCGTCTCGATGAACTCAGCCAAAACCGGATCGATCTGCAGTCCGCTCAGGGTCTGTCTGTCCGTCATATTCCTGCTCTCCTGCAATTGTGCGCCATTGTATGCACTGTGACTTAGGCGGAAAGTTTCCGATAGGCAACTTTCATCCCGTCATTTGGGGCATTCGCTTCGGCTTGAAGCTGTTTCAAAAACCTCAAGGCAATGGCAGGGCCGGTTGCAGCGCCGGAACGAAGCCCCTAACGTCGCGCCAGTCCCGAACAGATACGAGGCCCAAGATGCGCGATGCTGCCCCCACCACGATCTACCTGAAAGACTACACACCGTTTGGCTATCTGGTGGACAGCGTGCACCTGACCTTTGATCTGGACGCGCACGCCACGCGCGTCACCTCGCGCATTGCGTTCCGGCCTAATCCTGACGCCACTGACCGCACATTCTTTCTGCATGGGGAAGAACTGAAACTGATCCGCGCCGCCATTGACGGGGCCGAGATCACGCCGGATGTGACCGATAAAGGACTAACCGCAGATGCCCCGGACGCGCCGTTCCTGTGGGAAGCCGAGGTCGAAATCGACCCCGGAAACAACACCGCGCTGGAAGGTCTGTACATGTCGAACGGCATGTACTGCACACAGTGCGAGGCCGAGGGGTTCCGCAAGATCACCTTCTATCCCGACCGTCCCGACGTGATGTCCACCTTCACCGTTCGGATCAACGGCGACCTGCCGGTTCTGCTGTCGAACGGCAACCCGTCGGGCAAGGGCGATGGCTGGGCCGAATGGGTCGATCCATGGCCCAAACCCGCCTATCTGTTCGCTCTGGTCGCCGGAGACCTGATCGCACATCCCGGTCAGTTCACCACCAGGTCAGGTCGCACCGTCGAACTGAATCTCTGGGTCCGTCCCGGAGACGAGGGGAAATGCGCTTTCGGCATGGAGGCGTTGAAGAAGTCGATGAAATGGGACGAGGATGTCTATGGCCGTGAATACGATCTGGACGTCTTCAACATCGTCGCCGTCGATGACTTCAACATGGGCGCGATGGAAAACAAGGGGCTGAACATCTTCAACTCGTCGGCCGTTCTCGCCAGTCCCGAAACTTCGACCGACGCCAATTTCGAACGGATCGAGGCGATCATCGCGCATGAGTATTTTCACAACTGGACCGGCAACCGCATCACATGCCGCGACTGGTTCCAGCTGTGCCTCAAGGAAGGTCTGACAGTTTTCCGGGATGCGCAATTCACCTCAGACATGCGCTCGGCCCCGGTGAAGCGCATCCACGATGCCATAGACCTGCGTGCCCGGCAGTTCCCCGAGGACAACGGTCCGTTGTCGCATCCAGTGCGGCCAGAAAGCTTTCAGGAGATCAACAACTTCTACACCGCCACGGTTTACGAAAAAGGTGCCGAGGTCATCGGCATGCTGAAACGGTTGGTCGGGGATGCGGCCTATGCCAAGGCGCTTGATCTGTATTTTGAACGCCATGACGGTCAGGCCTGCACGATCGAGGACTGGCTGAAGGTTTTCGAAGACACCACCGGGCGCGATCTGACACAATTCAAACGTTGGTACAGCCAGTCGGGCACTCCGCGCATCAGGGTTCAGGAAGACTGGGCCGACGGCACCTATACACTTACGCTGAAACAGCGAACCGATCCCACGCCGGGACAGGAGGAGAAACTGCCTCAGGTCATCCCGGTTGCAGTCGGCCTGCTTGGGCCCAATGGCGATGAGGTTCGCGCGACCGAGGTGCTGGAACTGACGCAGGCCGAACAGAGCTTTGCGTTCACTGGTCTCGCGGCGAAACCCACAGCATCGATCCTGCGCGATTTCTCGGCACCTGTCATTCTGGAACATGACCAGTCGAACGCGGAACGCGCGTTTCTTCTGGCGCATGACACGGACCCGTTCAACCGTTGGCAGGCAGGACGGGATCTGGCGCAGGACACCCTGATGCGGATGATCCTTCAGGATGCGGCACCGGATACCGATTACCTTGACGGAGTGTTGGCCGTGCTGCGCAATGACGAACTGGACCCGGCCTATCGTGCGTTGATGCTGGGATTGCCGACACAGTCGGAATTGGCAGCGGCCCTGCATGACCGCGGCCACACGCCCGACCCCATGGCGATCTGGGCCGCGGTGGAAACGCTGCGGCAGGCAACGGCCCAGAACGTGCAGGATTTGCTGCCCCGCCTGCACAGTGAGGCCTTTGTGGACGGCCCCTACAGCCCGGACGCCGAGCAGTCCGGCAAACGGGCACTTGGCAGCGCTGCGCTGGCATTGACCTCTCGTCTGGATGGTGGGGCGATGGCGGCTGAGGTGTACGACACAGCCGACAACATGACGTTGCAACTGACTGCGCTGTCTTGCCTTTTACGCGCCCGCAAGGGTGAGGCGCAGTTGGACGCATTCTACGAACAGTGGCAGCATGACCGGCTGGTCATGGACAAATGGTTTGGCCTGCAAGTCGCGATGGCAGCACCCAAGGCGACACCCGCGATTGCCACGACCCTGACCGAGCATTCGGATTTCAACTGGAAAAACCCGAACAGGTTCCGCGCCGTCATGGGGGCCCTGGCGATGAACCACGCAGGGTTCCACCAGCCGGATGGCGCCGGATACGCCCTGCTTGCAGACTGGCTGATCCGTCTGGACCCGGTGAACCCACAGACCACTGCGCGTATGTGCTCGGCGTTTCAGACCTGGAAACGGTATGATCCGGATCGTCAGGCCCTGATGCGTGCGCAGCTTTCCCGCATCGCGGAAACACCGAACCTGTCGCGGGACACGACCGAAATGGTGTCCCGCATCCTCGGCGCATGACGCCTTACAGCTTTGCCCGCAGCAACCGGAGTTTGCGAACGCTGGCCATCCTGGCCGGTGTTTATGCGGCGTTGCTGGCGCTGGTTTTCCTGTTTGACGCGGCCTGGTGGATCGCTGGGCTGCTGTCCCTTGCCACCCTGCCCGCACTTTGGGACGTGGTTCAGAACACTCGCGCGGGCATGCAATTGGATCAGGATGCACTGAGCTGGTTCACGGGGAATCGGCAGGCAGAGGTCGCGCTGCGCGACATCGACCATTTCCGCTTTGACACCCGTTGGGATTTCTCCGTTCGTGTGTCGATTGTTCTGCATTCCAGTAAACGAATCCGTCTGCCGGATGAGTCGCTTCCGCTGCATCGGGATTTGGAAACCCTTCTAAACCAAGCCGGAATTCGCGTAGAACGGCATCATTTCACCGTTTTCTGAAACACTGCGCCTTTGAAGGGTGAATTGGACACTAAAAAGGAAAATTATTCGGCAATTTACTTGATTTGAACCCGATATCCCGCCAGACTTCGGTGTCAGTTATCAGTTTTTTCAGTTTTGAGTTTCGCCATGTTTCGGTCGCTAAGGGCACTGTTCGCCCCATCCACAGCCAGTCCTACAAATGCTTCAGCAGACCTGTGCGCGACAAAATCCGCGCTTGCGGCAGCCTTGCCCGAGCAGGGTCAGCTCAATATTCCCGTTGCAAGATCCGACCGCGATGATCTGATCGGACATTCCACGATCGAACATGGCCGCTACCTCGCCCGGCAGGACCGCTGGGCAGAGCTGTCGCAGGAAATGCGCGTGGCCGATCAGGGTCGCGCCGCTGTTTCAGATGGTATGCCGGTTGCCGATCTGTTGGCGTTCGGCGCCAGATCTGACGTGGTTCTGGCCGCTGAACATGCGCTTTCGGATGGCAAGGCCATCTCGGATTACGACTTGTTGGGGGGCATCTCGGAACTTGAAGGCGAGATGGCGGACAACCCCGATGATCCAATGATCGCCACCGTCGTATCCCTTGCCCATATCGATCTGGCATGGGCTTGGCGCGGCACGGCCTCGGACGCGACGCTGCCACCCTTGCACCGGTCACGCTGCGCCGCTCATTTCGACCGTGCCGCAGCGATCCTGCCCAAGTGCAGGAAAAACGCCCCCGACAGCCCCCTGATTGCTGCGGCCGGGTGTGCGCTACTGGCTGGTCAACGCAAATCCAACGCGCGGGTGTCTGACGAATATGAACGCCTGATCACGCTGGATCCACGCAATCAGCGCCACATGCGCGCGATGGGCAGCCACCTTCTGCCCCGCTGGTTCGGCAGCTACGAAGAGCTGGAGCTGCAAGCCTTGCGCACGGCCGCCAGGACACAGGATATCTGGGGCGCGGGCGGATACTCATGGGTTCAGTTCGACGCCATCGCATTGGACGAAGAGGCCTGTGCCCGCGTCGATATCGAGTATTTCCTTGAAGGTCTGCGTGATATCGTACGCCTGCGGCCCGATCAGCAGATGATCAACATGCTGTCATCCTACTGCGCGATCACCGTCCAGAACGGATTTGGCCTGAACGATCAGGCCGACCTTGTCCGGTCTCAGATGCGCGACACGGCAAACTGGCTTATCCGCGATCATCTGACGGAATTGCACCCCTTGATCTGGGCGCATGCGGCCAACGGCTTCAACAATTCTGTCCGCATAAACTCGCCCGAGCGATTTGCTGCGCGCGGTCAGCGCGATGCCTTGCGCGCCATCTCGGATCTGTTCCGGGAAGAATTGCGCAGCGGTATGGATGTGACGTTCACACCTTCGGGCCTGCGGTTTTCCCAGAACTGAACACGACAGGATTCCCCCTTGCCCCTAGGCCCTGCCGGGCCTAATACGCAGGCTTAGACTTCTGCGGAAATGAGGCGCGCCATGCTCGATCTGACATACGAAATGCCCAAACCCAAAACCATTGCCGGGGCCAAGCACGATTGGGAACTGGTCATCGGGATGGAGGTGCATGCTCAGGTCTCATCCAATGCCAAGCTGTTTTCGGGTGCATCCACCCAATTCGGGGCCGAACCGAATTCGAACGTGGCCTTCGTGGACGCGGCGATGCCGGGAATGCTGCCGGTGATCAATGAATATTGCGTGGAACAGGCCGTGCGCACCGGGCTGGGCCTGAAGGCGGATATCAATCTGAAATCGGCCTTTGACCGCAAGAATTATTTCTACCCCGACCTGCCGCAAGGGTATCAGATTTCCCAGCTTTACCACCCGATCGTGGGCGAAGGCGAAGTGTTGGTCGAACTGGGCGACGGCACCGCGCGCAAGGTGCGGATCGAGCGCATCCACATGGAGCAGGACGCGGGCAAATCGATCCACGACATGGATCCGCATATGTCCTTCGTCGACCTGAACCGCACCGGCGTCTGCCTGATGGAGATCGTCAGCCGCCCGGACATCCGCGGGCCGGAAGAGGCCGCGGCCTATATCGCCAAGCTGCGCCAGATCATGCGTTACCTGGGCACCTGCGACGGCAACATGCAGAACGGCAACCTGCGGGCCGATGTGAACGTCTCGATCTGTTTGCCCGGCGCCTATGAGAAGTATCAGGAAACACAGGATTTTTCGCATCTCGGCACGCGCTGCGAGATCAAGAACATGAACTCGATGCGCTTTATCCAGCAGGCGATCGAGGTCGAAGCCCGCCGTCAGATCGCCATCGTCGAGGCCGGCGGCGAGGTCGAGCAGGAAACGCGCCTGTACGACCCGGACAAGGGCGAAACCCGTTCGATGCGGTCCAAGGAAGAAGCGCATGATTATCGCTATTTCCCCGACCCTGACCTGCTGCCGCTCGAGATCGAGCAGGCCTGGGTCGATGACATCGCCGCCAGGCTGCCGGAACTTCCCGACGACAAAAAGGCGCGTTTCATCAAAGACTTCGGCCTGACCGATTACGATGCTTCGGTGCTGACCGCCGAGGTTGAATCCGCCGCCTATTTCGAGGAAGTGGCCAAGGGCCGCAACGGAAAACTGGCCGCGAACTGGGTCATCAACGAACTGTTCGGTCGGCTGAAGAAAGAAGACCACGACATCACCGATTCACCCGTGTCACCGGCACAATTGGGCGGGATCATCGACCTGATCTCGTCGGATGCGATCTCGGGCAAGATTGCCAAGGATCTGTTCGAAATCGTTTACACAGAAGGCGGTGATCCGGCGCAGATCGTTGAAGATCGTGGCATGAAACAGGTGACCGACACCGGCGCGATCGAGGCCGCTTTGGACGAGATCATCGCAGCCAACCCGGCACAGGTCGAGAAGGCCAAAGTGAACCCGAAGCTGGCCGGCTGGTTCGTGGGTCAGGTCATGAAAGCCACCGGCGGCAAGGCGAACCCGAAAGCCGTCAACGAACTGGTCGGCAAGAAGCTGGGCTCGTAAACCTTTCGTTTTGTACAAGCCTGCCGGCAGTCTTTGGCGGGTTTGTACAATCCGGTTTCTCACGAAATCTCAAAACTTGGGGTCAAGCCATTGGCTTGACTTCCTGCTGTTCGCGCCCTTTCCTCCGCCACAGAGAGGTGAGGTATTATGCAAAGCAGATTTGATCAGGAACTCGAAGACCGGCTGGTGCGCTATGCCGCCATCGACAGTCAAAGTGACGAGACATCCCCGACGACCCCGAGCACTCAGATCCAGTTCGACATGCTGAACCTGTTGCGTGATGAGCTGATCCAGATCGGCGCGCAGGATGTTGAGATGACGGGCGACAGTGTTGTCGTCGCGACCATTCCCGGAACGGCGCCGGGGCCGACCGTGGGCTTTCTGGCCCATGTCGATACGGCCCCTCAGTTCAACGCAACCGGCGTCAAGCCGCGGGTGATCAAGGGGTATAACGGTGGCGACATCACCTTTCCGGACAACCCGGATCTGGTTCTTTCTCCGGATGACAACCCCTATCTGGCCGAAAAGATCGGCCACGACCTGATCACCGCGTCGGGCACAACCCTGCTGGGCGCGGACGACAAGGCCGGTGTATCGATTCTGATGACGATGGCACGGCACCTGATCGAAAATCAGGATATTCCACATGGCCCTATTCGTATCGCGTTCACTCCGGATGAAGAGATCGGCCGGGGCGTCACGGAACAACTTCCCAAGGATCTGGGCGTGGATTTTGCCTATACGCTGGATGGGCAGCAAGTGGGTGAGATCGAGTATGAAAGTTTCTCGGCCGACCGCGCCGTGATCCGGATCGAGGGTGTTTCGATCCATCCCGGCCTGGCCAAGGAAAAGATGGTGAACGCCACGCATCTGGCGGCAAAGATCGTGCAGACATTGCCTCAGGCCACCATGACGCCGGAAACCACGGACGGGCGCGACGGCTTCATCCATGTCACTGACATGAACGGCGGATCATCCGAGATGGAGATCAAGCTGATCCTGCGTGATTTCGAGATGGACGGGCTGGAGGCGCAACGAAACATCGTGCGGCAGGTCTGCGCCGCCGTGCAGGCCACGGAACCGCGCGCGACCATCACCTGCGACATCAACCACCAGTACCGCAACATGCGGTATTGGCTGGAAAACGACATGACTCCGGTCGAGCTGGCGCGCGATGCGTGTCGCGAACTGGGGGTTGAACCGTTGTCGGTGCCGATCAGGGGCGGCACGGACGGATCCCGCCTGACCGAATTCGGCACCCCCTGCCCCAACATCTTCACCGGGATGCAATGCGTTCACGGCCCGTTGGAATGGATTTCAGTGCAGGACATGGCGCTGGCGACGGAACTGTGCCTGTCGGTTGTGGCCAAGGCGGCACAGGCCGAAACGAATGGTCAGAGGTGAATTCCGCCGGATGAGCAAGGGCCCTTTCACCCGGGGGGCAGCGTGTTAAGTTAGCGCGGAAACGCATTTAGGAACAGTAGATGAAGCGCTACGAATACAAGGTCATTCCCGCCCCGCAAAAAGGTGTCAAAGCCAAAGGCGTGAAAACGGCCGAGGGCCGCTTTGCCGTCTCGGTCGAGCAACTGCTGAATCAGATGGGTCAGGATGGCTGGGAATACCAGCGGGCCGAGCTGCTGCCCAGCGAGGAGCGCTCGGGTCTGACCGGATCGACCACAAACTGGCGCAATGTGCTGGTGTTCCGCCGCGTGGTGGAAGAGGAAGTCGATGCCTCGTGGGTCGGCGCAGTACCTGAGATGGATGACACCCCGCTGGCCCAGCCGATTCCGGGCCCCGACGAGGTGCAGGCGCCGAAACCAATTGCGGCAGAGCCGGACGAGCCACCTTTGTCGCTGAAGCGGTCTGATGACGCCGCTGATGAAAGTGGCCCTTCAAAAACATAGACTTGGGGACTGGTACGGACGACGGACCGAATGCAATCGACCTGTGGTCTTGTGCAGAACGTCCGTTTTCTCTCTGACGTATCGCGAGTCAATCCGGGTACGGCCCGTGTCTTCATAACGGTATTGGCAGGCAATAAGGGCTACACCCTCGGGAAATCTGTGGCATGTTAGCCGGATATTCTGGAGGGACATCGAAATGGCTATTCGACAGACACAAGGGCGGACACGCCTGTATGACAGCATTCTCGACACGGTCGGTGACACGCCCTGCATTCGGGTCAATCGGATCTCGCCAGAGCATGTGACCGTCTATGTGAAATTCGAGGCCTTCAACCCGGCAGGCTCGGTCAAGGACAGGTTGGCGCTGAACATCATCGAGGCCGCGGAACGTGACGGGCGGCTGAAACCCGGACAAACCGTTGTCGAAGCGACATCCGGCAACACCGGGATCGGGCTGGCCATGGTGTGCGCGGCCAAGGGATATCCACTGGTCGTGACGATGGCCGAGAGCTTCTCGGTCGAGCGGCGAAAGCTGATGCGGTTTCTGGGTGCGAAGGTTGTTCTGACCCCGAAGGCGCAAAAAGGGTTCGGCATGTATACCAAAGCCAAGGAACTGGCCGAGGAAAACGGATGGTTCCTTGCCAGCCAGTTTGAGACCTCTGCCAATGCCGATATTCACGAGAACACGACGGCGCGGGAAATTCTTGCCGATTTCGAAGGCGAACGGCTGGATTATTGGGTGACGGGCTACGGGACCGGCGGCACCGTTTCGGGTGTTTCGCGTGTATTGCGGAAAGAGCGGCCCGAAACAAAAATCATACTGACCGAACCGGCCAATGCAGCCATCGTGTCATCGGGATACGTCAACACCCGAAACGATGATCACCAGCCGACCGAAAGCCACCCCAGTTTCGAACCTCATCCGATTCAAGGCTGGACACCGGATTTCATCCCGTGGGTCCTTCAGGAAGCCATCGACAATTCCTATTATGATGAGCTGATCCCCATTTCAGGACCCGAAGGGATAGAATGGTCGCGCAGGCTTGCCTCGGAGGAAGGGATTTTCACTGGGATTTCGGGTGGATCGACCTTTGCGGTGGCCATGAAGTTGGCGGAATCCGCACCGGCAGGCTCTGTCATGCTGGTCATGTTGCCGGACACGGGCGAGCGATACCTGTCGACCCCCCTGTTCGAGGGAATCGAAGAGGGCATGACGGAGGAAGAGTATTCCATCTCGGCATCGACGCCGTCCGCACAGATGAAGGCGGACTGACACGCAAAGATCTTCAGACGCCGATATCCAGGGCCAGCGCATGGATGCGCGGCACGATGTCGCCCAGCGCCTTGTGCACGGCGCGGTGGCGGGCGACGCGGGATTTGCCTTCGAAAGCGCTGGCGCGGATGCGGACGTTGAAGTGACTTTCACCGCCTTCCTGATAGCCCGCATGGCCCCGGTGGCTTTCGCTGTCGTCGATCACTTCCAGCTCGCGCGGATCAAAGGCGGCTTGCAGGCGGGTTCGGATTTCGTCGGTCACACTCATTTTTTTGCTTAGCGGCAAAAATATTGCCGCACCCCTCTTCTACTTTCGGCTGCTTAGATTAAACTGCTGCCTCCGAGTCGAAAAGACGCGTTCTTGAGGATTAGAGCATGGCGAAATCAGACCCCTTCGGATTCGATATGTCCGTTTCCAGCGCCAAAAAGAAGAATCCGCGGGGACGCCGGGGCATGTCGGGAGCCTCTGAAACCTCGGTCCGGATCTGTGACCACGAGGGATGTGAAGAGCCGGGAAAGTTCCGCGCGCCAAAAGCACCGGATGTCTTGGATGATTATTTCTGGTTCTGCCAGCAACACGTGCGGGAATATAATCAGAAGTGGAATTTCTTTGACGGCACCACCGAAGCCGAGCTGAACGCACAGCGTTCGAAAGACAAGGTTTGGGAGCGCGAGACCAAGCCGATGGGCGACCCCGAAGCACGTGCCTGGGCCCGTTTGGGGATCGAGGATCCGCATCAGGTTCTTGGTGCTAACAGCACGCAGAACAAAGGCCGCACGACGGGTGGCGGCGGACGACGCCTGCCGCCGACCGAACGCCGTGCGATCGAGATTCTCGAGGCCAATGACAGCTGGACCAAGGCCGAGGTTCGCAAAGCGTACAAGAAGCTGATCAAAGTGCTGCATCCGGACATGAACGGCGGAGACCGCTCGCAGGAAGAGCAGTTGCAGGAAGTTGTCTGGGCCTGGGATCAGATCAAGGACAGCCGGAACTTCAAGTAAGGGGACGGCTTTCCCTGCTTTGCGTTCGCGGCGCGCTCTGCCTGAATGGTTGGGTGCCGCAGACGACACAACCTGAAAAAACTGCGCAAGTTCCGTATGGAACCCTGTTTCATTCCACACGAAAGTGATGGAGGATTTGGGACAGGAGTTTCCAGGGATCAGTTTCGTGCGCACATCCATTTGCCTGTTGCTCGTCTCGCTAAGCGGGCTCATCGCTGCCAGTTTCATTCCGACTGACGCGGATTGGTTGTTCCTTTTGGCGCTGATTTGCGTGATGGCCAGCACAATCCTGTTCATACGGGCCTGGTTCAGGTGGCGCCGGGCCAATACATGGATCATCGTGGACGGCTCGAACGTCATGCACTGGAAAGACGGCTCCCCGGATCTGGACACGTTGAAGAAGGTCCTTGAGACGTTGAAGCGCGCAGGGTTCAAACCGGGCGTCATGTTCGATGCGAATGTCGGGTACAAAGTCGAAGGCCACTATATGGACGACCGGAAGCTGAGCCGCGCCCTGGGCCTACGATCCAAGCAGGTCATGGTGGCCCCCAAAGGGACACCTGCGGACCCGCTGATCTTGCAGGCGGCGCGGGATAGCAAGGCACGCATCGTCACAAATGACCGGTTTCGGGATTGGGTAGACGAGTTTCCGGATGTGTTGAAAGCTGACCGTCTGGTAAAAGGTGGCTTTCGCAAAGACGAGCTTTGGTTTTCGCTATAGTCAAGCAACAGTTGACCCAAGGCACAGATGTGTAAGGCCATCACAACGGTGCTGCACTGAGAAATTGCCTAAGGCAACTGATCCGACAGAACACATTTGAAGGGGTTTGTTGAGGCCAGGGATCAAACCAGGGGCGGTTCGGATTACAACTATTCGCGCTTTAGTCCGGGTATGAGCTTCGCCATGCAATTGCTTCCCGGCGCTTCAAACAACTTAAGCGAGTTTGTTGCGACTCTGCAGTGCCGTCACGCAATTCGGGGAACAGTGCGAGCAGTTCTTCGACGTCTTCACGACAGAAAGACTTCAGCGCTGTGTCGCCCAGAAAAAGACTTTCGCTACGTAGCCCCTGCGAGTGCAGTACCGCGTGTCGAGAGCAGGCAATGTGGTAATATGTGATGTCTTCACCTGTGTGCACCTGCTGAATTGTTCCGTCATTCACCAAGTGGATTGCCGCAACAAAGACCCGATCTTGTCCGAACAACAACTCGGCGCGCCAGCCTTCCAGCATGATCCGATGTTGCGGGGACACAAAAACATCCTGGTTGGGTTGACCCTTGCAAATCGCGTCGCGCCGAATGCGAACGGGTCTAAATTTTGGTTGCAAAGCCAGTGTTTGTGCACTCAGCACTTTTTTCCCGATCCACAAAATCGGCAGCGTTTTCCCACCTGACACGCAAACTCTGTCACCGATCATCAGGTTCTCGACCGGGCGTGGACCGGCCTCGGTCTCGATCAGGGTTCCAGCAACAAAACAGGGCGGATTGTTTGGATCAAGATCTCCGGTTGTGATTTGCCAGTTTCCGGTTGTCATTGGCCCGGTGGGGTTGTTGGTGTCCCAGGCATAGGTGCCAGTACCGACCTGAATGAATTCGCCAGATTCCCCGGTACCTTTGTAGTTACCTTGACCAAGGTATGTATAGGGTAGGAACGGACCACCGTTGATCGAAATTGTTTGACCCGAGACAATGGCTGGTTCGGTCCTGTTTTGTACGATCAAGTCGCCTTGCCCGCTTGTGTTGACCGAATGAAGTAAGACATCAAACGACATACGTTGTGTCCGCTAAGCAGGTTGGACCAAAAGGAAACTCGCAACGAACATGTTCCCTCCGTGTGTTGACTGAACAGAACACCACAGACCTCACAAACTCACAAAGAACGCCAAAAACCACATTTAAAAGTCATGTTAACGCGCCGAAGAAGCATTTCAATGATAGTATGTTAATGTTTGCATTTGAACGAGGCGCAAAGGTTGTTGCCAGCCTTTCACCGAGGACTTCTGGGTTATGCGCAATCGGCCTCAAAGCTTGTTAACGCGAGGTGCCAAATCGTAGCGTGGGTCATCAATCTGGAATGACACCCCACGCGCAACGATAGGGCCAGTTTGCAAGAAAAACATGCGCACCTCTGGGCGCCTTTCGCTTTCCCTTGCCCTTGCCCGCAATATGTTGCACCACACACGGGTTCATACCCGGTGAACGGGCCAAAGGATAAGGACTAGGCGCATGGCTGACGGATCGATCGATATCAACGCAAAACCTACCGAGGATATCTCGGTCCGTGACGTGTTCGGCATTGACAGCGACATGGCGGTCAAGGGTTTCGCCGAGCGCAGCGACCGAGTGCCGGTGATCGATCATACCTACAAGTTCGATCCGGAGACCACGCTGGCGATTCTGGCGGGCTTTTCCCATAACCGTCGTGTGATGATCCAAGGCTATCACGGCACCGGCAAATCGACCCACATTGAACAGGTCGCTGCCCGTCTGAACTGGCCCGCCGTGCGTGTGAACCTCGACAGCCATATCAGCCGGATCGACCTGATCGGCAAGGACGCGATCAAACTGCGCGACGGCAAGCAGGTGACCGAGTTCCACGAAGGCATCCTGCCCTGGGCGTTGCGCAACCCGGTTGCCATCGTATTCGACGAATATGATGCGGGCCGCGCAGACGTGATGTTCGTGATCCAACGTGTGTTGGAGCATGACGGCAAGCTGACCCTGCTGGATCAGAACGAGATCATCACCCCGAACCCGAATTTCCGCCTGTTTGCCACCGCCAACACGGTCGGTCTGGGCGATACCACGGGCCTGTATCACGGCACGCAGCAGATCAACCAGGCGCAGATGGACCGCTGGTCGCTGGTGTCGACCCTGAACTATCTGAGCCACGACGCCGAGACGATGATCGTTCTGTCGAAAGCGCCGCATTATAACACCGCCGAGGGCCGCAAGACCGTCAGCCAGATGGTCACCGTCGCCGACCTGACACGGACCGCCTTCATGAATGGCGATCTGTCCACCGTCATGAGCCCGCGGACCGTCATCAACTGGGCTCAGAACGCCGAGATTTTCCGCAACGTGGGCTATGCGTTCCGCCTGTCCTTCCTGAACAAATGCGATGAGCTGGAGCGCCAGACCGTGGCCGAGTTCTATCAGCGCTGCTTCGATGAGGAGTTGCCTGAAAGCGCCGCGAGTGCGAGCTTGGGGTAAGCACCCGAATTGCGCCCGGAGCGGGCGCAATGCCTCCGGCGGGGATATTTTTGGCCAGATGAAGACGGATCCGTTACTGTTTTCGACGCCGGGCAGGCCAGTACTATGAGGGCTTAAGGACATGGCACAGAAGAACGACAACCCCGCCGATCCGTTCAAGAAGGCCTTGGCCGAGGCCACCAAGGTCATGGCTGATGATCCCGAACTGTCGGTGACCTATACAGTGGACCCTTCGGGCATGACGGGCGAGTCGATGCGGCTGCCTCAGGTCTCGCGTCGGATGACGCGTGAAGAGGTGCTGTTGGCGCGTGGCACGGCGGACGCCTTGGCATTGCATCGCAAGTATCATGACGACGCGACCCATGCGCGCTATGCGCCCCCGGGCGATATGGCGCGGGATCTGTACGAGGCGATGGAGACCGCCCGCTGCGAGGCGATGGGCGCGCGGGACATGCCGGGCACCGCCAGCAATATTGACGTCAAGATCGGGCATGAAGCAATCCGGCGTGGGTATGATCAGTGCAAGCAACCCGCCGATGCACCTCTTTCGGTTGCGGCAGGCTACCTGATCCGGCATCTGGCCACCGGGCGTGATCTTCCGCCTGCTGCCGAAAACATAATGAACCTGTGGCGTGGATTCATCGAAGAGCAAGCGGGCGGGACGTTGGAGAATCTGGACGAGATTCTCTCGGATCAGGCGGAGTTTGCCAAATTCGCCCGTCAGGTGATCAAGGATCTGGGATATGGCGACCAGCTTGGGGATGACCCCGATGAGCTGGACGACGAGCAGGAAGACCAGGCCGAGGAAGACGCCGAAGAACAGCCCGATCCCGACAGCACCGGTCAGGATGATCAGGACGAACAGGACGCGGACGCAACACCTGAGCAGACGCAGGAAGAGCAGCAGGATCAGTCTCAGGCCCAGGTCTCGATGGACGAAATGGCCGAAGACGAGATGGGCGACGAGGCTGAGATGCCGGATGGCGAGGCGCCGCTGGAGCCGCCTGCCCCGCCGCCCGCATCCGAAGCGGATCCGGATTACAAAGTCTATCTGGACACCCATGACGAAGAGATCGCCGCCGAGGATCTGGCGGAACCGGCCGAGCTGGAACGTCTGCGGGCCTATCTGGATCAGCAGCTGGAGCCCTTGAAAGGGGCGGTATCGCGTCTGGCCAACAAGCTGCAACGCCGCTTGCAGGCGCAGCAGAATCGCAGCTGGGAATTCGACCGCGAGGAAGGCATTCTGGACGCGGGCCGATTGGCGCGCGTTGTGGCAAACCCGACCACACCACTGAGCTTCAAAGTCGAAAAAGACACCGAGTTCCGCGACACAGTGGTGACGCTGTTGCTGGATAATTCGGGGTCGATGCGGGGTCGTCCGATTTCAATCGCGGCCATTTGCGCGGATGTTCTCGCGCGGACGCTGGAGCGGTGCAACGTAAAGGTCGAAATTCTGGGATTTACCACGCGGGCGTGGAAAGGCGGTCAGGCACGTGAGGCATGGCTGAACGATGGCCGCCCGCAGCAGCCGGGCCGTCTGAACGACCTGCGCCACATTATCTACAAGGGCGCGGACGCCCCTTGGCGTCGTGCGCGGCCCAATCTGGGGCTGATGATGAAAGAGGGCCTGCTGAAGGAAAACATCGATGGTGAAGCCCTGGAATGGGCACATCGCCGGATGCTGGCACGGCGCGAGCAACGCAAGATCCTGATGGTGATCTCGGACGGTGCGCCGGTCGATGATTCGACACTGAGCGTGAACCCGGCCAACTATCTGGAAAAACACCTGCGTGACGTGATCGCGATGGTCGAAAAGCGCAAGATGGTCGAACTTTTGGCCATCGGGATCGGCCATGACGTGACCCGGTATTACGACCGGGCGGTGACGATTACCGACGTAGAGCAACTGGCCGGCGCGATGACCGAACAACTGGCAGCTCTGTTTGACAGCGACCCGCGGGCGCGGGCGCGGGTCATGGGGATGAGAAAGGCCGGCTGAGGCTGATCTTCTGCCCAGCGGGCCAATTTCCCCGAGGGCGACGCGTTTTTCGTTGCTGATCATCGGCCTGTTCAGGCGGGGTGTTCCCGTCTGGACATTTTTTGAAATGCGCCTCAGGGTCACGCTCAAATGCTGTGAATGAGGCCGCCCATGTTCCAATCCTTCGAAGTGACCGCCCGCCCGGAACAGGGGCCACCGCGGCTGGCCGCCTTGCGCGAACAGATGGTGCAAGAAGGGCTGGACGGGTTTCTGATCCCGCGGGCGGATGCGCATCAGGGAGAGTATGTCGCAGCGCGCGATGAACGTCTGGCTTGGCTGACCGGGTTCACGGGCTCGGCCGGGTTTTGCGCCGCCCTGCGCGACGTGGCCGGAGTTTTCATCGACGGGCGGTATCGCACCCAAGTCAAGGCACAAGTTGCCGCAGATTTCACCCCGGTCCCCTGGCCCGAGGTAAGCCTGAGCGCCTGGCTGAAACAGCAATTGCCCAACGGCGGCAAGATCGGATTTGACCCGTGGCTGCACGCGGCGGGGCAGATTTCCGGCACATTGAGTGATCTGGATGGATCGGGCATCGAACTGGTGAGATGCGAAAACCTTGTGGACCGGATCTGGGTCGATCAACCCGCACCGCCGATGAACCCGGTCAAGGCGCATCCGATCGAATTTGCCGGGGAAGGTGCGGACAGCAAGATCGCCCGTCTGGCCGAAGACCTTCGACGGGCCGGGCACAAGGCAGCGGTGATCACCCTGCCGGATTCCATCATGTGGCTATTGAATATCCGTGGGTCGGATATCGCCTATAACCCGGTGGCCCACGGCTTTGCCATTCTTCATGCAGGAGGTCAGGTCGATCTGTTCATGGCGGCAGAAAAACTGGCCGGGGTACGGGATCATCTGGGCTCTCAGGTGACCTTGCGCGCTGTGGGCGATTTTCTGGATGCGGTTGCGGCTCTGGCCGGTCCGGTGCAGGTGGATGCCGCTTCGGTACCTCAGATCGTGGCCGATGCGCTGGGCGACGCGATGACGGATGGCGGCGATCCCTGCGCCCTGCCCAAAGCCTGCAAGAATGCGGCTGAAATCGCAGGCAGCGCCGAGGCGCATTTGCGCGATGCGGTGGCGGTCATCGAAACGTTATGCTGGCTGGACCAGCAAGCCCCGGGCAGCGTGACCGAAACACAGGTTGTCACCCGGCTGGAAGAAAACCGGCGCAAGGACAATGCGCTTCAGGACATCTCGTTCGATACCATTGCAGGCACGGGTCCGAACGGCGCGATCATGCATTACCGCGTGACGGAAGAGACCGACAGTCGCCTGGAAAACGGCCATATTCTGGTGCTGGACAGTGGCGGGCAGTATCTGGACGGCACCACCGACATCACCCGAACCATCGCCATCGGTGACGTCGGAACCGAGGAAAAAACCTGCTTCACCCGGGTGCTGAAGGGCATGATTGCCATGTCGATGCTGCGTTGGCCTGCGGGCCTTGCCGGGCGGGATATCGAATGTGTGGCCCGCGTGCCGCTGTGGTCTGCGGGACAGGATTTCAACCATGGGGTCGGACATGGGGTCGGCGCCTATCTGAGCGTGCATGAAGGGCCGCAACGGCTGTCCAAAGTCAGCCATGTACCGCTGCAACCCGGCATGATCCTGTCAAACGAACCCGGGTATTACCGGGAAGGCGCCTTTGGCATCCGCATCGAAAACCTTGTGGTGGTGGAAGACGCTCCTCTGCTTCCCGGTGGCGATGCCGAACGCGCGATGCTGAACTGGCGCACGCTGACCTATGTACCAATTGACCGCAGACTGATCATGGCCGATATGTTGACGACCGACGAACGCGACTGGCTGAATGCCTATCACCGCGACGTTGCGGAAAAAATCCGCCCAAGGCTGGGACATGACGCACAACTGTGGTTGGATGCCGCAACTGCCCCAATCTGACACTGGTCTGTTACATAAAACAGGCAGAGGGGTGGCCCTGATACGACGACGGAAGGAAGAGGAATGGCTGAGATCACGATCCGGAAAGCGCCGGGCAAATGGACCGTCCGCTCGGGCGGTGCGATCCTGGGCGAAACGAACAACGCGCTGGAACTGCTTGAAGGCGACAAGGATCCGGTGATCTATTTCCCGCGCAACGATATTGCGATGGCGTTTCTAGATCGGACCGACAAGGTGACCCACTGCCCCGGCAAGGGCGACGCGACGCATTTTTCCATCGTCAACAAGTCATCCGTGACAGACAACGCGGTCTGGAGCTATGAGGATCCGATTCAGGCAGTGGCCGAGATCAAGGACCATCTGGCATTCTACCCGGCTGAATCGGTGAAGGTGGAGCAGATCTAACGCCAGCCCCCCCGCGCCCACCTCACGCAGCTGTGGCATGCACGTGAACGGCATTTGCGGCACACTTGCTCCGGGGTAACACCGGAGGCTTTCATGTCGATTTCACGTCGCGGTTTTGCTGGGATGATCGGGGCTGGTGCAATGGCACCCGGTGTGCTGTGGGCGCAGCAGGATCCGGTTCTGGACGCGTTGCGCAGCACGCTGAGCGGGCGTCGGACCGCGTTTGAGGCGCAGATGGCGTATCTTAAGGACCGTGGCCAGCCGGATGTCGTGGCCGGGTTGCTGACTGCGATGCGTTATGCCGACAGGCGACGGGATGAGATTGTTGAGGTGATGGAGGCCCTGACCGGGCAGCGCCATGGCAATGACTGGTTCGAGTGGATGCTGTGGCAAGAACGAAACCCGCAGATTGTCCCTCATCCGTCGCTGATCCCGTTCAAGCGCGAGGTTCTTCTGGGGATCGACCCGAACTTCGATCTGTTCCTGCGGCCCGAATATCTGCAACGCGACAAGATGAAGATCCGCCTGGAAGAGATCGCCTGGGGCGGTGTGTACAAGGATGGCATTCCGTCTCTGGACAATCCCACCCTGATCTCTGCTTCGAATGCGGGGTATCTGAAGGGCGATGATCTGGTATTCGGCGTGGCCATCAACGGGGATGAACGCGCCTATCCCCTGCGGATCATGGGCTGGCATGAGATGTTCAACGAGGTGATCGGTGGCGTGCCCGTGGCGCTGGCCTATTGCACGCTTTGCGGGTCGGGCATCTTGTTTGAAACCCAGGTGGCGGGGCGGCGAAAGCCGTTTATTTTCGGGTCGTCAGGTTTCCTCTATCGTTCGAACAAGCTGATGTTTGACCGAGAGACGCATTCGCTGTGGAACCAGTATACCGGCAGGCCTGTTGTGGGGCCTTTGGCGAACAGCGGCATCACGTTGAAACAGCGCCCTGTGGTGATCACGACATGGGACAGCTGGAGGACCTCGCATCCCAAAACCCGTGTTCTGTCGCTGAACACCGGGCATCGGCGCAATTACGGATCAGGGGTGGTTTATCGCGACTATTTCGCCTCGAGCGAGCTGATGTTCCCGGCGGTTGTGGATCAGTCCCGGCATCGGCAGAAGGATTACATCTTTGCCGTGCGCCAGTTTGGTGCAGCCCGCGCCTGGCCTCTGGATGCGTTCAAGGGCAAACCGGTGATCAACGATGCAATCGGTCGGACACCTCTGGTTCTGATTGGCGATCCCAAAGAGCGCAGCGTGCGGGCCTATGAGCGAAAAACGCATGCGTTCCGGGCGACGCAAGGCGGGTTGCAGGATAGCGCGGGGAACGGTTGGACCGTCACGGAAGAGGCTTTGATCGGGCCGGATGGAACGCGTTTGCCACGAGTCGCCGGTCATGTTTCCTTTTGGTTTGCGTGGGACAATTATTTGGGCGACGCAGCCAGCGTGTATGGTGAGTGAAACTCAGGAATGCTCTTCGGCAGCCGTGGCCGCAAGCGCCCTGTTATATGCCTTGAGCGCATCGACGTGATAGAGCGCCCCAACCGGTGTTTCAGAGCCGTCGTTTTCCAGAATGACAACCGGAATGCAGGGGATGTCGTCACGATCAAAATAGGGCATGGCGGCTTCCAGCGTGGCGCTGGCCTGAATGCACAGGCCCTGGTCGATCAGCCCCTGCGCCTCTTCCTTCGTGATCGACCGCGGATCCCCAAGCGGGCGCATCACGGCTCCGGCGCGAAGCATTGCCAGCAGATAAGCCTGCGGCCCCGCGGCCAGGTGGACATCACGCCGTTCCAGCTGGGTCAGGAAGAAAGACCGGTCCACCAGGCGCGAGGCCAAGGCCGTGGACATGGATACGCTTACCATCACGGCAAGGCCGATCTGCCAATCGCCGGTCAGTTCAAAAACGATCAAAGTGGTCGAGATGGGCGCGCCCAGCACCGCCGCAGCCACGGCGCCCATTCCGGCAAAGGCATAAAGCGTATGCGTGCCCGACACATCCGGCAGCAACCCGGTGGCGATCAGACCGAAGGCCAGCCCGGTCAACGCCCCGACCATCAGAGACGGAGAGAACACCCCACCGCCCATGCGCCCGCCCATGGTAATCGCCACCGCAACCGTTTTGATCACCGCAAACAGGATGGCCGTGGTCAGCACCAGATCACCGGTCAGGGCGCGAATTGTCGTCTCGTACCCCACGCCGATGATATGCGGAAACCAGATCGCCATCAGCCCCAGCATCGCCCCGGACACCGCAGGGCGCAGCCAGGCCGGAATCGACAGGCGGTTCTGGATATGGCTGCCAATATCCTCGGCAAAGAAAATCGACCGCATCAGCAGCAGCGCGACAAGTCCGCAGATCAGGCCCAGGATCAGGAAGGCCGGAAGCTCGACATAGAATTGCAGCGATCCCGGCGTCTCCAGCGTGAACTCGGTAACGTCGCCATATTCCAGCCGGTTGATCACCGTTCCCGCGACCGAGGCGATGACGATCGGGGCAAATGCGTGAACGGCGAAATGGCGCAGCACGACCTCGAGCGCGAACAAGGCCCCCGCAATGGGGGCGTTGAAGCTGGCCGACACGGCCGCGGCAACGGCACATCCCAACAGGTCACGTCCCGTGATCCCGTCCGCGTGTATGCGGTTGCTGACCCATGTGGAAATCACTCCGGCCATATGCACCACCGGCCCCTCGCGGCCTGTTGACCCGCCCGAACTGAGCGTGATTAGCGAGGCGAAGAACGACGCGATGCCCGCCTTGACCTCGACCCGCCCGTCGGTGATGGCCGAACCTTCGATCACGTCGGCAACCGACCGGACGCGGCCGTCATTGGTGAACCGGTTCAGGATGATGCCGACGACCAGGCCACCGAAGATGGGAATGATCAGAACCATGAACCATGGCAGTTTCTCGGCGTGGCTGTGCAGCAGCAGGATGTCATCGGTATCGTAAAGATAGGCTTGCAGCGCGCGGATGGCCTTGCGGAAGCCAAGGGCCATGAAACCGGCCGCGATCCCGATGGCCAGCGCAATGAACCAGAACTGGATCTGGCTTGGCCCCCGGCGCAGCATGACCCGCCACGCATCCTTGATCGCGGCCAGAGCCTGGTTGAACTGGTTGCGCAGAACGGTGCGGGTCGATTGGGTCATTGGCCCTCGGGGATCATCACTTAACCCTTAGTAAGCGACGGAGCGTCCATATAAAAGTGAGATAGCGACAGTGTGAGCACCAATTCACGCCATCGCCGCATCAGGCCTGCAACAGAGCCCGGGCGGCGGCACGGGCTTCTTCGGTGATGGTGTCGCCGGCCACCATGCGCGCGATCTCGTCCACCCGATCCGGTTCGGCCAAAGGAATGACGGTGGACAGGGTTTGTCCGTCAGTAACCTGTTTCTGCACCCGCCAGTGATGCGCCGCCCGTGCGGCGACTTGAGGGGAATGGGTGACAACCAGAACCTGCCCGCCCTGCGCCAGCGACGCCAGCCTGCGCCCGACCGCATCGGCGGTTGCCCCACCGACACCGCGATCGATTTCGTCAAAGATCATCGTCCGGGCACTGTCGTCGCCAGACAGGCAGACCTTGAGGGCCAGCAGAAAGCGGCTGAGCTCACCCCCCGAGGCGATCTTGTTCAGCGGCCCCGCCGGCGCACCGGGGTTGGTGGCCACGGTGAAGGCCACCGCGTCGGTGCCTTCGGGGCCGGGTTCGGCCGGGGTGATCTCGGTCTGGAATACGGCGCGTTCCATCTTGAGCGGGGCCAGTTCCGCCATGACGGCCGCGTCAAGCCGCCCGGCGGCGGCCTTGCGCGCAGCGCTGAGGTCGGCTGCGGCGGCGTCATAGGCCCGTTGCGCCGCGTCCACGTCTGCTCGCCTGTCTGCCAGGTCGGCATCCCCTGCCTCCAACCGGTTCAACCGGTCACGCAGAGTGTCGGCAAACGAACCCAAATCATCCGGGGCCACGTCATGTTTGCGGGCCTGCGCACGGATGGCAAACAGGCGTTCCTCGGCCTGTTCCAATTCTGCCGGGTTGAAGTCCAGCGCCTGAAGGCAGGCATTCACGCCATCCTGCGCCTCGCCCAACTCGATCATCGCGCGCCCGAGCGCTGCTATCGGTTCTTCCAACTGGCCGCCCGCATTGTCCGAGACGCCTTCCAGCCAGCGGATGGCGTCGGACATGGCCCCTTCCGCCCCGTCCCCGGACAACAGGGCAAAGGCACGCGCAACATCGTCGCGAATCCGCTCGGCCCCTTGCATCATGCGGCGGCGGGCATCCAGCTCGGCATCCTCACCGGGTTGCGGGTCAAGCTGGTCAAGTTCGGCGACCGCGTGACGCAGGAATTCTTCCTCGCTGCGGACGGCAGCCAGAGCGGCCTCGGTCTCGGCCAGCGCCTTGCGGGTACGGGACATCGCGGCCCAGGCGGTTCGCACGTTTGTCAGCTGCTCCGAAACCTGTGCGAATTCGTCCAGCATCGCCCGATGACCACGTGGATTCAGCAAACCGCGGTCATCATGCTGTCCGTGCAGTTCGATCAGAGTCTCGGACAGCGCCCGCAGAACTTCGCCCGAGCAGCGGCGGTCATTGACCCAGGCGGTCTTGCGCCCCTCGGCCGTGTTGACGCGGCGCAGGATCAGTTCCTGGCCCCCCGGCAGACCGGCTTCGGCCAGAATCGCATGTGCGGGATGATCGGCAGAGAGTTCGAATTCGGCGACGACCTCACCCTGCGCGGCCCCCTGCCGCACCAGTTCCGCGCGCCCTCGCCAGCCCAACACGAAGCCAAGCGAATCCAGCAGAATCGATTTGCCCGCGCCGGTCTCGCCGGTCAGTGCGTTCAAGCCCGGCTGAAAGCTCAATTCCAGCCGGTCGATGATCAGCATATCGCGGATATCAAGGGCGCGCAGCATGTGGTCTTCAGCGTCCCGGACCAAAGGCCATCGCGATTACAACCATTCACCTTTGATGGTCTGACGATAAATCGTGCTGAGCCAGTTGTTACCGCGGCTCTTGAGATCAAGCCCGCGAGAGGTCAACAGTTTGTACGCATCGTCATACCATTCCGAGGACTGGTAGTTGTAGCCAAGAATGGCACCTGCGGTCTGCGCTTCGTCCAGCAGGCCAAGCGACAGATAGGCCTCGACCAGACGATACAGTGCTTCGGCGGTGTGGGATGTGGTCTGAAAGTCTTCGACCACAACACGGAACCGGTTGATAGCGGCAATATAGTGATCCTGACGCAAGTAGTAGCGCCCGATCTCCATTTCCTTGCCCGCCAGATGGTCGAAGGCCAGATCGAACTTCAGAACCGCCGATGTGGCGTATTCGCTGTCGGGATAGACCTCGATCACGGTCCGCAGAGATTGCAGCGCCTGGAAGGTCAGGCCTTGGTCACGCCCGACTTCGTCGATCTGATCATAATAGCTGAGCGCCAGCAGATACTGCGCATAAGCAGCATCTTCATCCGTCGGATAGAAATCGATATAACGCTGCGCCGCCGCGCGGCTTTCTTCGTAATTCTGGTCCGAATGGAACGAAAACGCCTGCATGATCAGCGCGCGCTTGGCCCAGTCCGAATACGGATACAAACGTTCTACTTCCGAGAAATACCACGCCGCGTCGTCCGAGCGATTCTGCGACAGTTCGTATTCACCTCGGGTATAGATCTGTTCCGGCGTGAACCCTTCCAGGTTCTGTTCACGGTCCGCGCCCTTGTTGCCAAAAAGGCCGCCGGCGTTGCCGCATGCCGTCAAAACTGCTGCCAGAAGAATCGCACCCGCGAATCTGACTGCCGCTTTGCTGCCAACCATACCGCCCATCCTTGTCGTCTTGCTTAATGGGGTTTGCCCCGATTTGAGCCATGGTCTAGCACAGAAAATTCCGGTGCAAAACGCCTTATGCGACTTCTGGCGCAAATGTCGTCAGAGTTGATCTGATCAGGCCACTTCGGGAATTTCGTTGACAACAAGCCCCTGCCCCGGCAGGCGTGCGGCCTGTCCCGGCGTGCACAGTACCGGACGTACGGCGCCCGGCGTTTCGAACAGGTTGCGCAGCAAAGTGTTGGTCAGCGAATGACCCGACTTGTTTCCGGTGAAGTGACCCAAAATCGGCCCACCAGCCAAATAGAGATCACCCAGAGCATCCAGCATCTTGTGACGCACGGCCTCATCGACCCGGCGGAAACCGCCCGGTGTCAGAACTTCGACGCCCTGAACGACCACGGCATTTTCAAGCGTGCCGCCCAAGGCCAACCCGTTTTCGCGCATCGCCTCGACATCCGTGCGACGGCAGAACGTGCGACAATCGCTGAGTTCACGCGCGAAGGAACCGTTGCGCATATCAAGCGTTTTGCTCTGGCTGCCAATGGCACCGTCTTCGAAATCGATATGGAAGTCGATGATCAGCCCGTCAGCGGGCGCAAGGCTGGCGCTCGCGCCTTCGCGGGATGCGGTGACGGTTTTCAGAACCTCATAGGCCAATACCGGGCTGGCCTGACGGCGCACGCCCCGGGCCATAATGCCACGCACGAAGTCAATCGAGGAGCCGTCCATGATCGGAACTTCGGGACCGTCGATCTCGACAAGTGCGTTATGCACGCCACATCCGGCCAATGCAGCCATGATATGTTCGACGGTGGAAACCGAAACACCGGCATCATTCACCAGACGCGTACAAAGCGGGGTCCGTTCAACCGCATAGTAGATCGCCGGGATCATCGCGTCGCCCAGTTGAATATCCGTCCGCTTGAACCAGATGCCATGACCAGCCGCCGCCGGTTTCAGGACCATGGTCGCCGGCTTGCCGCTGTGCAGCCCGACGCCTTTAAACGTGACCGGAGATTTGAGCGTATGTTGCAAAATGGGCCTCGGTGAGTAGTGTCCAGCCTGCTTGGGCCGTGTTGGACACTGAGTTAAGGAAGCCCGCGTCAAGGCTCAACTCACTCTTTGCAACCGATTGAAACATGTATGTAACAGATCGGCAAAACCCTGCTTACATGCCTGCAAGATACTGTTAATAAACGATTAAGGGCCGCCAAATGGCAGCCCCTTGAGTGGATTTTGTTACCGCGATCAGTTGGCTTGACGGCGCAGGAAGGCCGGAATTTCGATGCGGTCCTGATCCGGATCGGCCTCTTCCTGAAGCGGCGCGGTCGCCTCGGACTGTCGCAAAACGGGCTGCTGCCGCGGCGGTTGGGCCGGTGTATCCGAGGCATGACCGGTCATCCGATCGATCAGACGATTGAAGCCAAAACGCGACCGCTCCTCGGGTTCCTGTTGCGAAACCGCTTCGGGCTGGCGGGGCGCTGCCGGTCGCTGTGGCGCCGACGGAACCTTCTGCACAGCGGCCTGCAAACGCTGCAATGCTTCGGGCGACGGGGTGCCAGCAGCATGTCCGCGCGGTGCCACAAATGCCTCGGGCGCGGGCTCAACATGCTCGGGCTGCGGCTCGAATTCGGCCACACGCGGCTGATAAGCGGGCGGCGGCAGGCCATCCTCGTCACGCTCGTCGCGCGGCTGGAATTGCGGCTGCGCTGGCTCTTCAGCGGCTTCGAACAGCGAAGGTTCGCGGTTTTCTTCCGGCTGCGGGACGGGCTCTGCTGCGTCGGCAACCACCCGGGCTTCTTCCTGAATATGCTCTTCAGCCGAAACCGTGCGGGTCAGCGGTTCGGACATCGAACGGCGCGCCACCGGGACTTCGGTCGTTTTTTCGCTGGCGTCGATGCCGGTCGCAACAACCGACACGCGCATTCCGCCTTCCATAGCGGTATCCAGCGTCGAGCCGACGATGATATTGGCCTCGGGGTCCACTTCCTCGCGGATGCGGTTGGCGGCTTCGTCCAGCTCGAACAGGGTCAGGTCGTGCGAGCCGGTGATGTTGATCAGCACGCCTTTGGCGCCCTTGAGGCTGATTTCGTCCAACAGCGGGTTTGCAATGGCCTTCTCCGCCGCCTGGATGGCGCGGTCTTCGCCTGTTGCCTCGCCGGTGCCCATCATCGCCTTGCCCATCTCGTCCATCACGGCGCGAACGTCGGCAAAGTCGAGGTTGATCAGGCCGGGGCGCACCATCAGGTCGGTCACGCCTTTGACGCCCTGATACAGAACGTCGTCAGCCATCGAGAACGCCTCGGTAAAGGTGGTCTTTTCATTGGCCAGACGGAATAGGTTCTGGTTGGGGATGATGATCAGCGTGTCGACAACCTGCTGCAGCGCCTCAACCCCATCTTCGGCCTGGCGCATCCGCTTGGCGCCTTCGAACTGGAAGGGCTTGGTGACGACACCGACGGTCAGAACACCCAGCTCACGCGCGGCCTGCGCGATGATCGGAGCGGCGCCCGTTCCGGTACCGCCGCCCATACCGGCGGTGATGAAGCACATATGCGCACCGGCAAGGTGGTCCACGATCTGTTCGATGCTTTCCTCGGCGGCGGCCGCGCCGACGGTCGGGCGGGCCCCTGCCCCTAAACCTTCGGTGACCTTCACGCCCAGTTGCACCCGCGCCGAAGACTGGCTTTGTTGCAGCGCCTGCGCGTCGGTGTTGGCGACCACGAAATCAACGCCGTCCAACTGTTTTTCAATCATGTTGTTGACGGCGTTCCCGCCTGCACCGCCAACGCCAAATACTGTAATCCGAGGCTTCAGTTCGTCGTGCCCGGGCATCGAAAGATTCAATGTCATGCTCTGTCCGCCTGTATTTATGTCCCGCCAAAGCGGTGTTTTTCTTACCTATCCTTGGTCGATTCTAGCGGCCTGATGCCAAAAGGTCACGTCAAAAATCGCGTTTTCCCACAAAATATGGAGGAAATAAGGCAGAAACCGGCGGCATTTCGCAGGTCATGCCAGATATAGCGGAAACAACGGCGACCATCACTAGACAACCGGCATGAACGCGAGGACACATTCGTTCATCGCGCTCTGATCAACTGTCATCTACACTGCGGAAAACTGCTCAGGTCCTGCCGCGAGGCCTCTTTCGGGCCTTGTGGATATCTTGAGGGATAAATCGACATGCTGCAACCGGTTTCTTTAGCTGAGCGGAGCATTTGGACAGTCCAGGCCGCGGTCCGTCATGGATCGCACTTCCTGTATTTCCCCATCGACGAATGAGGCAAGCCGCACCATCAAACGACCTTCATGCAAAAACGGCCACCAACAGACCGGAATGCCGTCCGGGTCATTGTCATACAGAAAACACAACTGGCCGTTTGGCGTCGTGATCTGCCCGTAGACACAGCCCTGCCCCTCTTCGCGCCAGACCGACATGCGGCGGTTCAGGAATTGTTCGGTTCCCACCAGGCCACCGCTGCGGATTTCGTAGAATGTCAAAGTTTTGCCGACCGCCGCGTCCAGAAACGCCTCGGGCGTGATCATGGTCTGGGCCGAGGCCCAGCCAGGCAGCAGCGCCGCGCACAGAGCACCCCCGCGCAGGACTCTACCAGTTGTCACGGAACCACCGTACGGCGCGCTTGAACGGGCGCGCGGCATAGGTGTCGACCGGGATTTCAAAATCCCACCATTCATCCTGAGGATGGGCCGCAAACAGGCTGAGGCCGACAGCGGACGAGAACCCGGGCCCGGTGGCTGATTGCGGCAGGCCATGCACGCGCAAGGGGCGGCCCAAGCGAACGCGCTGACCGAGGATGCGCGTGGCCAACCCGTCCAGCCCCATGATCTGGCTGCCGCCGCCGGTCAGCACGATCTGCTGGCTTGGCATATGTTCAAACCCGGCGGCGTCCAGCCGGACGCGGACCTCTTCAAGAATTTCCTCGACACGCGGGCGCATGATGCCGATCAGTTCAGCGCGGCTGACGGTGCGGCGGTCGTGTTCCCAGTCGCCGGTATCACCACCGATATCAATCATATCCCTGTCGTCGGCCCCGGTGGCATGAACGCCACCATTGAATGTCTTGATCCGTTCCGCCACGGCGGCAGGCACACCCAGGCCCATCGAGATATCGGCGGTCACGTGATCGCCGCCCATGCGCACGCAATCGGCATAGATCATGTGCTTTTTCATGAAGATCGACACGCTTGTGGTGCCGCCGCCCATGTCGATACAGGCCGCGCCCAGTTCCTGCTCGTCTTCGACCAGCGCCGAGATGCCCGAGACATAGGCCGAGTTGGCAATACCCGCGAGTTCAAGATCGCAGCGCTTGATACAGCGCACGATGTTCTGGATCGCTGACGAATCCACGGTCAGCATATGCATGTCGACCGCAAGGCTCTGGCCCATCTGCCCGCGCGGGTCGATCAGGCCAGACCGGTTGTCGAGCGCAAAATTCACCGGTTGAGCATGCAGCACTTCGCGCCCGTCACCATAATCCGGCACGTCGCAAGCGTTCAGAACCCGGCCCACTTCGGCCTCGGTCACGATCTGACCGTCCAGATCGACTTGCGCATCCAGCCCGTAAGAGCGCGGGTTCGCGCCCGAGAAACAGGCGATCACATGGTCGACGCGGATGTCGGCCATCTTCTGTGCGGCCTGAAGCGCGGTGCGGATGGCACGTTCGGTTTCCTGCATGGCTGTGACTTCGCCGAACTGGACACCCCGCGACCGGGTGGTCGCGGCACCGATGACGCGAAAACCCGTCTGCCCCGCCATGGAACCGATGGTATTGTCCTCGCTCAGCCGACCGGTTCCGTCAAAGCGCAGCACAAGACAGGCGATTTTCGAGCTGCCCACATCCAGAATCGCAATCACACCGCGTTGCAAAGCCTGTCGCCGCATCTGACGCATGGCACGTTGGGACTGATAAAGATCGGTCATCATGGTCGTTACTGCCCGTTACTCACTGTCACTTTTGTGTTCCACCAGTCTTCGCTGGCGGCTTTGGTCATTCGGATGGTCGGACGCTGCCCTAGGCGCATGTCGACCACGGCCACGTCACGTTCCAGAAGGTCCTGCACCTCGTTCACGGCAAGCACGCGTTCCAGCGCACGCACCGGGCGTTCGGTCGGCAGCATGATGCGCTGACCACGGTCCAGCACCAGATCCCAGCGCCGCTCTCCCACGCGCACCAAGCCGCGCACGCGGTTGCCCAGGCTGCGCGAAGTCCGCAGAAGCTCCAGCGCTTCTCCAACGTGATCGTCGGCGCCCGTCCCTGCGATCAGCGGCAGATCGGCGTGGTCCTTGCGAGAAGTGGCTTCCTTGACATGCGCGCCTGTCTCATCCAGCAGTTCAAGCCCCTCGCGCGTTCGCCAGACGATCACGGGCTGCCGCTCCACCACATCGACTTGCAGGATGCCTCCGGGGCGGATTCTGACGGTTGCGGATTTCACCGGGTCCAGCCCGGTGATCGTGTCGCGGATCTGTTCCACATCCAGATCCCAGGAACTGATCGGGAAATCCAGCGGCACGATTTCGCGGATGTCTTCGGACAGGTCGGTTCCGGCCCCATCGATGGCCATCAGGTTGACCATGAATTCGGGGCGTTCCTGAATCGAAGTGCGCACATCGGCGATATAAGCGGCAAGTGCGTCGCGACGGTCCTGCGAGGCAAAAAAGATGCCAAGCGCGGCAGCGATGGCGCAGATCGGCAGGCCCACCTTGACACCAAGGCGAATGCCCGGCGTCAGCATCCAGCGTTGCAGCCGATAGCTGAGACGGGACGGCGCAGGGTCACTGCGTCTTGCGGAGCGGGAAAACACACGCGCACCGCGCAGGCGCAAAAGCGGTTCGGCCTCGTGCGAGTCCGTGTCGGCCGAGGCGAAATCGGCATCCGGCCCCGCAAGTGGTTTGCTGCGGTGGATTTCCAGTGAACGGCTGGCGGTCAGCGGTCGCATGAGGCGTCCTCCACCATCCAGGCGCAGAGCTGGCCGAATGTCATTCCAAGATGAGCGGCCTGTTCCGGGACCAGAGAGGTTGGCGTCATGCCGGGCTGGGTATTGGTTTCCAGCAGGAACAACCCATCGGCACCCTTGCTGTCATCCCAGCGATAATCCGTGCGGGACACACCCTTGCATCCCAGCACGTTATGCGCCCGCACAGCGTAGTCCATGCAGCGGTCGAAAATGTCCTGCGGGATGTCGGCGGGCAGGACATGCCACGAGCCGCCGGGCTTGTACTTGGCGTCATAGTCGTACCAGCCGCCATCTGTCATGATTTCGGTCACGGTCAGGGCGCGGTCGCCCATCACGGTCACGGTCAACTCGCGGCCTGCCACGTATTTCTCGACCATCACCAGATCGGGCATCGCCTCGTCCAGCTGCGGCGGGCCGTTGGCATTTTCGTGGACGATGTAAATCCCAACGCTGGAGCCTTCGTTGTTCGGCTTGGCCACATAGGGTGGCTCCATCACGTGAACTTCGACCACCTCGACCTTGGGCACGATCACGCTCGGCACGACGGGGAGCCCTTCGGTCTGGTAAATCTCTTTGCTGCGCTGCTTGTCCATTGCCAGCGCCGAGGCCAGCACACCGGAATGGGTGTAAGGGATACGCATCCACTCCAGCAGGCCCTGCACACACCCATCTTCGCCCCAGCGGCCATGCAGGGCGTTGAAAACCACATCCGGTTTGATGTCCACAAGGCGCGCGCAGAGGTCGGGACCTGCGTCCAGTTCGACCACTTCAAAGCCTTCTCCCACAAGGGCGGCCGCGCATTCGCGCCCAGAGCTGAGAGACACCTCGCGTTCCGCCGAGGGTCCACCCATCAATACCGCCACTTTGGGGTTTGTCCTGCTCGACATACCCAATGTGCGCCTCAATGTCCCCGGACCTTATGTGGTGGTCCGTACTGCGTTTATGCCTTTGATCCGTCGCCTGAATTTGCCTGTTATGGTCTGACGGTTGGGGCTTTATTCTGTCAGCGGATCACCGACCCGCATGATTTCCCACTCTAGCGTGATGCCGCTTGTTTCGTAAACCTTTTTTCGCACCTCTTCGCCAAGACCTTCGAGGTCGGCAGCGGTGGCCAAGCCGGTATTGATCAGGAAATTCGAGTGCTTCGGGCTCATCTGCGCACCGCCAAGCGTCGCGCCGCGCATTCCGGCGTCGTCGATCACTTTCCACGCCTTGAGGTCATGCACGTCATCCGCCTGCCCGGTCGAAGAATACCCGGCTGGATTGCGAAAGGTCGACCCCGCGCTGCGATCTTTGGTCGGCTGGGTTTCGTCGCGCTTTTTCAACTGCGCCGCCATACGGGCATGGAGATCTTGGGGATTGCCTGAAGGGGCCTCGAACACAGCCGAAATCAGCACTGCGCCTTCCGGCAGGTCGGTCTGGCGATAGCGAAAGTTCAAGTCTTCGGGCGTCAGGTCCACAAGCGCGCCTTGCCGGGTGACAATCGTGGCCTTGCGCAGAACATCCGCCGTATAGCTGCCGTAACAGCCCGCGTTCATCCGCACCGCGCCGCCGATCGAGCCCGGAATGGTGCGCAGAAAGGTCAGGTCGACACCGGCATCTGCCGCCTTGCGCGCAACATGCGCATCCAGCGCCGCAGCCCCTGCCGTAACCGTGTTGCCGTCAACCGAGATCGCGTTGAACCCGCGCCCCAGCCGGATCACTACGGCCCGCAGCCCCCCATCCCGAACGATCAGGTTCGAACCGACGCCCATCGGAAAGATCGGGGTTTCTGCAGGCAGCTCCCGCAGGAAGGCTTGCAGGTCTTCGATATCGGCAGGCTGGAACAGGTAATCGGCCGGGCCGCCGACGCGAAGCCATGTGAGCTCAGAGAGAGGCCGCGCCCGAGACAGGCGCCCTTTCGGAACGGGAAACGTTGTCATGCGTCTGCACGCACCGCCAGGCTGCGTCCGCCCACACCGCCCATGATTGCAGCGAACAGAAAGGGAAGAACGCCGGCGGTCAGCCAGACCAGCGGGCCGAACGCCTGTTCTTCTTCGCCGGTGCCAATACCGGCCAGCACCACGATCAACGCCAGCCCGACGGCCGAGGCCAGACCGATCAGCCACAACAAGCCGCGCAGGCCCAGCCAACGGCCCGCCGTGAAACCGGCGGCGGCACCTAGCAGGAAAGAAAGAATTGGCAGATAGGCAAATGTGGCGACGGACGCCATGGCGGACCTCCTGAAACTGGCCGGTTATTCGTCAGCCGCCTTCATGCCCTGCATTTTCATCTTTGTCCAACGGGTCAGATAAATCACTGGCCAGCGCAGCACGGACATACCCATGGCCAGCACCAGCAAGCCGATCCACGGGCCGTTCTGATAGGTGACATACCCCAGAATCGGAATGCCCACGGCGATCAGGATATAGGCGCGTGTCCAGTGGTTGTCTTTGCTCGGGATCATTGCCAGCAGATTCGCGGAAACACCCCACAGACCGGCAAGGGCGATGGACCAGTTCATTCCATGACCTCCCCGCGCGCCCATTTTCGCCAGCAATACCGGATGGGGTTGCGGAACATCGAAACGAATCCGCCGAAGGCGAAAACCGACCAGAACCAACCGTGATCATAACCCAGCCAGACGATCAGAACCGGAGCGCAGATCAGCAGGGTCACGCCCGGCGGAAACTGCATTCGCATCGGCAAGAACGCCACGATCGTGGCGCAGATCACCCAAAGGGCGGCAAGGATCATCGAATAGTCCATCTGTCCCCTCCGAGGACATGCGGCGGCTGCGGGCAACTTTTTACACTTTCAGGTTGTGCACCAAACAGAAGAGAAGTCAAACAGCTTGTTTTCGTTGCAATCTCTCAGGCAGACCATTGGCCCAGGTGCTGATCGTACCGGCCCCGAGGCAGACGACGATATCGCCCGGGCGGGCCTGCTCGCGCACAAGCCGCTCAAGATCGTTTTCGTCAAACAGCGCGCGGGCGTGGCGGTGGCCGTGACGGATCAGGCCCTGCACCAGATCGTCGCGCGATGCGCCTTCGATCGGGTCCTCTCCGGCGGCGAAGATATCGGCGATGGCCACGACGTCGGCGTCATTGAAGCAAGTGCAGAAATCGTCAAACAGGTTGGACAGGCGCGAATAGCGGTGCGGCTGGTGCACGGCGATCACGCGACCTTCGGTCGCCTGTCGCGCGGCCTTCAGGACTGCGGTGATTTCAACGGGGTGGTGGCCATAGTCGTCGATGATGGTGACACCGTCGACTTCTCCGACCTTGGTAAAGCGGCGATTGACGCCACCGAAATTGGCCAGCGCGTCGCGAATTTCCGAGGCCTTCATTCCCAGATGGCGGGCAACGGCCACGGCGGACAAAGCGTTCGAGACGTTGTGGTCGCCGGGCATCGGCAGGGTGCAGCCTTCGATCACCTTGTCTTCGTATTGCAGGTGAATGTCGAAATGCGCGACGCCGCCCTTGTAGGTCAGGTTCTCGGCCCGCACATCGGCCTGCGCGTTGAAGCCATAGGTGCGCACGCGGCGGTCGGTGATACGGCCCACGAGGGCCTGCACTTCGGCATGGTCGGTGCAGCAGACGGCCAGCCCGTAGAAGGGCAGGTTCGAGACGAATTCGTGGAACCCATCCCGCAGGGTGTCGAAATCGCCCCAATGCTCCATATGCTCGGGGTCGATATTGGTGACGATGGCGATCGTTGCAGGCAGTCGGTTGAACGAACCGTCGGACTCGTCCGCCTCGACAACCATCCATTCGCCCTGCCCCATCCGCGCGTTCGAGCCATAGGCGTGGATAATGCCGCCGTTGATCACGGTCGGGTCGAAATCGCCGGCGACCATCAGCTCGGCCATCATCGTGGTCGTGGTGGTCTTGCCGTGAGTCCCGGCGATGGCGATGTTGGATTTCAGCCGCATCAGTTCGGCCAGCATGTCAGCCCGGCGCACCACCGGAAGGCCGCGGGCACGGGCGCCGTCAAGCTCGGGGTTGCCCGGTTTGATCGCGGTCGAGACCACCACAACGGCCGCGTTTTCAAGGTTTTCCGCGCGCTGACCGACAAAGATTTCGGCCCCCAGACTCGCCAGCCGGTCGGTGATCTTCGATGCCTTCAGGTCCGAGCCCTGCACCTGGTACCCCAGATTGAGCAGCACCTCGGCGATACCTGACATTCCGATCCCGCCGATCCCCACAAAGTGAATCGGCCCTACGTCCTGCGGCAGTTTGGTTGCTGGGTTCATGTGGTCTCCTTCTGCGCCAATTGTTCGACAAGAGCGGTCAGACGCTCGGTGGCGTCAGGTGCCCCGACGGACAAGGCGGCATGGGCCATTTTCTGTGCGGCGTCGGGGTTCGTGAGAACCGTGGTGATTTGCTGTGTCAGCGCGGGAACGTCAAGAGCCTTTTCCGGGATCATGATGGCCCCGCCCGCCTGCACCAAGCCCCGTGCGTTGGCTGTCTGGTGATCTCCGGCGGCGGCGGCAAAGGGGATCAGAATCGACGGGCGCCCGATGACCGAGATATCGGCAACACTGGACGCGCCAGACCGCGAGATCACCAGTTGGGCATCCGACATGCGACGGGGGACATCATCAAAGAAGGGCTGCACGTCGGCGCGGATGCCGTGTTCGTTGTAGAAGGCTGTGACGCGCTCGCCATCCTCGTCCCGGGCCTGATGTGCCACGCGGATGTGAGTGCGGATTTCTTCGGGCAGTGCGGCGATGGCACCGGGCACCACATCGCTGAGGATGCGTGCGCCTTGCGACCCGCCCATGACAAGGACCGACATCGGATAATCACCCGGCGGAATGTAACCGGCCGCAGCGCGGTCCAGAACGGCGGACCGGACCGGGTTGCCGGTGTGGATGCCATGTGCGCCCTCGGGCAGGTCCGTGGGCCACACACCGCAGGCCACCTGCGCGACGCGGGTGGCGAACAACTGGTTCACACGCCCCAGCACCCCGTTCTGTTCGTGGATCATGCGGGGGATTTTGAGCATGGTCGCAGCGCTCAGCGCCGGGATCGAGGGATACCCGCCGAAACCCACAACGACGTCGGGCTTGTCCCGCATCATCTGGAACACCATGGCAGCCACGCCACCGGCTATCTTGGGGCCGGCCATGGCCTTGGCCGCCAGACCGCCACGCGCGAATGTAGCCGATGATGCCTCGACGATCTCGGTCGAGTGCGGGAAACCACCGGTATAGCGGGCGCCGCGCGGGTCGGTAGACAGGCGCACGCGCCAGCCCTTGTTCAGCATCGCCTCGGCCAGCGCCTGAGCCGGGAACATGTGCCCCCCGGTCCCGCCAGCAGCAATCAACAGGTATGGAGTCCCCATTATCCTCGTCCGCGCAGAATTTCGCCAAGCTCGCCCTGTGGGCGGGTTCGGGTGAAGGCCAGCAGCATTCCGATCGCAATACCCCCTGCAATCAGGGATGAGCCGCCATAGCTGACAAAAGGCAGCGTCATGCCCTTCGCGGGCAACAGACGAACCGCAACACCCATGTTGATCATCGCCTGCACGCCGAACATGCAGGCCAGACCGGTGCCCGCCAGACGGATGAACATGTCGCGTTCCCGCATCAGGCGCAGCAACGAACGTACCACGACCAACGAATAAAGCGCGATGATGATCAGCACCAGGATCAGGCCGTATTCCTCGGCCGCGACCGCGATGATGAAATCGGTATGCGCGTCCGGCAGCGACCACTTGACCTGCCCCTCACCCACGCCGACGCCGAACAGCCCCCCTTCGCGGATGGCGTTGGTGGCATAGCCCAACTGGGTGGTCGGATCGACCTCTTGATTCAGAAAGCCATCGATACGGCGGGCAAAGTGTTCAGAATTGGAATAGGCGAACATACCGCCCAGAACAACAAACCCGGCCATTCCGACCAGCAGCAGCATCGGCGCCCCGGCGACAAAATACATCACCCCCCAGCCGAACAGGATCAGGCAGGCCTGACCGAAATCAGGTTGCATCACCAGCATGCCGACAATCGCCATGCACAGGGCAAATGACCAGATCCGCCCGGGCGGGCCGTTGATCTCTTGTGAGGCCGCCAGCAGCCATGCAGCAACGACGATGAAGCCGGGCTTCAGAAACTCGGACGGCTGAAGCGAGGCGAACCCCAGCGAATACCAGCGCACCGCGCCCTTGCCGAAATCGGTCCCGAACACGGGCAGGAAAACCAGTGCCACGAAGGCCCCCAGGAAACCCAGCACCGCCAAACGGCGCACCAGCGTCGGCGACATCATCGAGGTCAGAAGCATCGCAATCAGCGCCAATCCGCCGAAGATGGCCTGACGTTCGACATAATGGAACGGATCGAACCCGTTTCGCCCGGCCAGCGGTGGCGAAGACGCCAGCCCCAGCAAAAGACCGATGGCAAACAGGATCAGAACGCAGGACATCGTCCAGCGATCGATTGTGCGCCACCATTTCGGTAGAATCGGTTCTCCGCGCTGGTCCTGGACCGCGCCATACACCATCTCAGTCATGAGATACCGCCACTCTCTGCCTCGTCAACGCCCCGTTTTCGGGGTCTGGTTAAGACTCTACAGGGATTTTTGTGTTTGGGCTAGTAGGATGAAGCCACAAGGCAGAAATCGACCTTCCAGGCCCAAAGCACCCCCGGCTGCACGTGGCGGCCTGTGGTTATTGCAGCTTTGGACACGCCGCTCAGCGGAGTGGCGCGCGTTGATCCACAAGGCGGGTCGCTATGCATTATTCCTTGATCGGATATCGGTCGGGTTCCTCAAACACGTCAATGACACGAGACCCCGCCTTGATGGTCCCTCCGTGCGCGACTCCACTTGGGATCGAGTAGCTGTCGCCGGGGCGGTAGATGCGGGTCTGGCCACCGATCGTGAGTTCAATTTCACCCTCAACCACCGTCCCCCATTGGGCACCATGCGAATGCAGGGGAAGCTCCATGTCTTTGAGAAAAGTGAAGAAAGCAACCAGCCCTGCATCTGATCGAATGACGGCCGTCTGCACCACGTCTTCAGGAAAAGGCACATCCAGTTTCGGAAATGACGAAATAAATTCGGGGAATTGCATTCAGAGTTCCTTTTGCCAGTTTGTCTTGTCAAAACCTCTTTGCGGTATGGCCGCAGCATGTCAGTGCGCTGGAACTCTGGCAATCGCCCTGTCAGCCGACATGAGATTTGCGAGAACGCGGCGAGCGCGCGCCGCGCGACTTCGGCATGGGCTCTTGCCATCTTGTTTAATCCACGCCATCCCCCGCGCATGACCTACGACACGATCATCCTTGGGGCCGGGGCTGCCGGCATGATGTGTGCGGCCCATTGCAGTGGGCGCGTGCTGGTGATTGACCACGCCAAGGCACCCGGCGAAAAAATCCGCATCTCGGGCGGGGGGCGCTGCAATTTCACCAACATCCATGCCGGGCCGGGCAACTTCCTGTCGCGAAACCCGCATTTCTGCAAATCCGCCCTTGCACGGTACACGCAATGGGATTTCATCGATCTGGTCGGACGTCACAACATCGCCTGGCATGAAAAAACCCTGGGCCAGTTGTTCTGCGATGGCTCTTCGAAACAGATCATCCGGATGTTGCTGGATGAAATGAGCGGTGCAGGAGCAGAGCTGTGGATACAAACCTCGTTGCGCGATCTGCGCAAGACCGAAAGCGGCTTTGCACTGGAGGTGGAGCGTGACGGGCAAAGGCAGCATCTGGCCTGCACCAATCTGGTGCTGGCAACGGGCGGGAAATCGATTCCCAAGATGGGCGCAACCGGGCTGGCCTATGACATCGCGCGCCAGTTCGGATTGCGGATGACCGAGACGCGGGCGGCGCTGGTGCCTTTCACCTTCTCGGACGGGCGGTTCAGGGACCTGTCCGGCGTTTCACTGCCCGTGCGACTGTCGAATGATCGCGCCAGCTTCGACGAGGCGCTGCTGTTCACCCATCGCGGTCTCAGCGGGCCGTCGGTGTTGCAGCTGTCGTCATACTGGCGCGAAGGTGAGGCAATCCGGGTGAACCTGATCCCCGACCTTCCCCTGCTGGATCTGTTGCGCGCACAGCGGCAAAGCGCGGGTCGCAAGGCGCTGACCACTGAACTGGCGCGGCATCTGCCGGCCCGGCTGGTCGATTATCTGTGCCGGGTCATTCCGATGTCCGGGAAGCTGGCGGATCAGTCGGACGCGAAACTGACCGAGCTGACCTCGGCCCTGTCTGCGTGGCAACTGGTGCCGTCGGGGACCGAGGGGTATCGTACCGCCGAAGTCACCTTGGGCGGGATCGACACGGATGACTTGTCCTCGAAAACGATGGAGGCCGAGGATGTCCCCGGCCTCTATGCAATTGGTGAAGCGGTGGATGTCACCGGCTGGTTGGGCGGCTACAACTTCCAGTGGGCATGGTCGTCAGGCCATGCTGCAGGTGTTGCAATTGCCGCCGGGCGTTAGCCTACGACGTTGTAGCCGCGCCCGCGCATGCAGTTGCGCACGATCACTTCCTTATTCTGGTTTTTATTGATGACGTCTGCGCCAGCGCCAACCAGGGCACCTGCCACAGCCGCACGACCAAGATTGTCGCTGCTGTCCTGAACGATCCCGGTAACGGCCGCGGCACCAACTGCGCCAATTGCTGCGTTCCCCGCGGTAGAGCCATCAACGCTGCTCTGCGATGCCGCCAGTTGTTGGCATTGCTGCAGGTCCACGTTGTAGTTCGGACCGACCGGGCCGTCCACGATGGGCTGATAGTTGGCACCCGTGTTCGTACAGGCCCCCGCAACAAGAATGGCGGGCAGGATCAGAGAAAGTCTACGAAATGGCATAGTCATAACCTCGTGTTGAATCTGGAGGCAGGCAAAACCAATAGTGATGCCGCGTCAAGCTGATAGCATCCAAGCTTGGCCCAGCCGGCGGTCTATTGCAAATGGCTATTCTGCCAGCCTGCGCCTGACTTGCGTTGCAAAGTCATCGCCGCGCTGTTCGAAATTGTCATATTGGTCGAAACTGGCAGCAGCCGGGGCCAGCAGCACAGTGTCGCCTGCCTCGGCATCTTCCATGGCCTGCGCCACGGCCTCTGACATCGTCGTACAGACCTGCGTATCAGCCTCGAGCTGCATCGCAAAACCGGCCGCTTCGCGTCCGATCACATACGCCTTGATGACCTCGCCCGTCGCCGTGTTCAGGGCTGATATGCCACCCTCTTTCTCAAGACCGCCGCAAATCCATCGGATCTTTTTGAACGCCATAAGCGCTTTCAGGGCGCTGTCGACATTGGTCGCCTTGGAGTCGTTGACATAGGTAACCCCATCGGCCTCGGCGATGATCTGGCTGCGATGCGGCAGGCCCGGATAGGAATGCAGCGCATCCTCGATCACGCGCGGGGCAAGGCCCAGCGACCGGCAGGCGGCGTAGGCCGCGCAGGCATTCTGGTGGTTATGCGCACCGGGCAGGCCTTTGATCGCGCGCAGGTCGATAGACCCCGCCTGCCGCCCCTTGCGGTATTCCGACAGGAACCCCTTGCGCGCGAACACCTGCCAGCCCGGCCCGGTCAGCTTCCGCGCCACCGAGATACGGATCACCCGGTCATCCGATGGCCCTTCGGACATTTGCCCGGCCAAAAACGCACCTTCGGTTTCGTCGACACCAATGATCGCGCGATCCGGGCCGCCTTCGGCAAAGAGGCGCCGCTTGGCCGCGAAATATCCCCCCATGCCGCCGTGGCGGTCCAGATGATCGGGCGACAGATTGGTGAACACCGCCACATCGGGGGTCAGAGCGCGGGCCAGCTCGGTCTGATAGCTGGAAAGCTCCAGCACCACGACCGAACCATCACCGCCCGGATCGATATCCAGAACACCGCGCCCGATATTGCCCGCCAACTGCGCCTCGCGACCGGCCTCGGTCAGAATGTGGTGGATCAGAGCGGCGGTGGTCGATTTCCCGTTCGATCCCGTGACCGCGATCACGCGCGGCGGGGTGTCGTAGTTGTTCCATTCCGGTCCGGCAAAGGAGCGGAAGAACAGGCCGATGTCATTGTCCACCGGCACGCCTGCATCCAGGGCTGCCGCCACCACAGGGTTCGGTTCAGGATAGAGATGCGGAATGCCCGGTGAAACGATCAGCGAGGCGATGTCGTAAAATGCCCCATGCTTGCGCAGGTCGGCGCAGGTGAAACCCTCGCCTTTGGCGGTTTCACGGGCTGCCGGATTGTCATCCCAGCACACCGGTTCCGCCCCGCCCGTACGCAGCGCACGCGCAGTGGCCAGACCGGACCGGCCCAGCCCCAGAACGGCCACTTTCTGACCTGCAAAGCCTTTGACCGGGATCATTTTGTTCGCCTTTTTATTATCAAACTCATCCGATCCAAAAGAACAGAGACTGCAGCTCTGATTGTGTGCAAACTGCGGTGTTCCCCGACTTCACCCAAAAGAACTGAACGGCGCAGAGAAATAGTAGCGAAATAATAACCACCAAAAGACGAGCGGCCATAACAGGGATGTATCGCTCTAGCAGAGCGTAAATCGGAAGTAGCCCGGCAAAAGACAAAGCGAGAAGCGTCAATGACCAATAGCAACCTGGCAGATTGCCAAAAACTGCAAACAATCCCAAAACGAATCCAAGCACCGAGCAAATATGCCCGAACGAGTTCCAACGTTGCTCAAGAGAACTCTCAGTTGCAGAGTTAACTTCAGTTTTTGTCATTTTGTTATTTTACTCCTTAATACTACCTTACTTTGAGCGTCGCCAGACCGATCATCGCCAGGATCAGCGAGATGATCCAGAAGCGGATCACGATGGTCGGCTCGGCCCAGCCTTTTTTCTCATAATGATGATGGATCGGGGCCATCAGGAAGACCCGTTTGCCCGTGCGCTTGAAGTAGAGGACCTGAATGATCACGCTCAGCGCCTCGACCACGAACAGGCCGCCGACCACGGCCAGAACCAGCTCGTGCTTGGTGGCCACGGCGATGGCACCCAGCGCGCCGCCCAGGGCCAGCGATCCGGTGTCACCCATGAACACTGCCGCCGGAGGGGCGTTGTACCAGAGAAACCCGAGGCCGGCTCCGAACAACGCGGAGGTGAATATGAATATCTCACCGGTGCCCGGGACGTAATGCACATCGAGATATTCGGTAAAGTCGACCCGACCGACCGCATAGGCGATCACGCCCAGGGTCGAGGCTGCGATCATCGCAGGCATGATGGCCAGCCCGTCCAGACCGTCGGTCAGGTTCACCGCATTGGCGGCCCCCACGATCACGACAATCGCAAAGGGGATATAGAAGATGCCCAAATTGACCAGTGTGTCCTTGAAGACGGGTACAGCGAGCTGGTTCTGCAAGGCTTCGGGATGGTGCAACGTCGCCCAAAGCGATGCCAGCACGGCGATGATCACGCCCAACGCCAGGCGCATCCGGCCCGAGACCCCTTGCGTATTCTGTTTTGAAACCTTGGCATAGTCGTCCGCAAATCCGATGGCCGCATAAGACAAGGTCACAAAAAGAACCATCCAGACATACGGGTTGTCCAGCCGCGCCCAGACAAGGGTTGACGTGACCAGAGCTCCGACAATCAGCAATCCACCCATCGTCGGCGTGCCTGCCTTGGAAAAATGCCCTTCGGGGCCGTCGTCACGGATCGGCTGGCCTTTGCCCTGTTTCTTGCGCAGCACGTTGATCAGGGGTTTTCCGAAGATGAACCCAAAGATCAGCGCGGTCATGAAGGCACCGCCTGCGCGGAAGGTGATATACCGGAAGAGGTTCCAGAAATCCCCTCCGTCCGACAGAGCGGTCAACCAGTACAGCATGACAATACCTTTCTCACACGAGGCGCGCGGGCAAGTTCACCCATCAAGCGCGCCCCCTTGCCCCATTTTGCGCAGACCGTCAACAATCGCGGCCAACGCCATGCTGAGTGAGCCCTTGGCGAGCACCGTGTCTCCATCCCGGATCAAAGCAGGCAGATGTTCCGCCATTTCCGCACTGGTTGCGAACCAGAGCCCACGTTTCTTCTCGGGCAGCGCGTGGTGCATCGCCTGCATCAACGGCCCGATGCAATGAACCTGATCCACCCGCGCCATCGCCTCGATATCCGCCATGGCGGCATGCATGGCCTCTTCCTGGGCGCCCAGTTCCTTCATGTCACCCAGAAACGCAATGCGGCGGGTGCCTTTGGAGGCGGCCAAGACATCCAGCGCAGCCTCCATCGAGGTCGGGTTGGCGTTGTAGCTGTCATCCAAAAGCTCGATCTGCCCACCCCCTGACAATGGCAAGCTTTCGCGTACCCCACGCCCCTTGACGGGTGACCACGCTGGCAGGCCCGCGATGGCCTGATCCAGATCGACCCCCAATTCGACGCAGGCCGCCAAAGCGCCAAGCGCGTTCATCGCGAAATGCGTGCCGGCGGAGTTCACCTCGAATTGAATCACCTGATCACCGACCAGTGCCCTGGCCTTCACTGCGTTGGCCTCGGGTTGAACATCGGTCAGCCGGTAATCCGCCGCGCTGCGCCCAAAATCAACAATCCCCGCCCCCTGCGCCTGCGCTGTCTGGCGCAGGATGTCCGCGTGGTCGATATCTGCATTGACGATCGCAGCCCCGCCAGGTTCAAGCCCCTCAAAGATCGCCGCTTTTTCCCGGGCAATACCAGCCACCGACTCGAAGGCCTCCAGATGCACCGTCGCCACGGTCGTCACCAGCGCCACATGCGGGCGGGCCTGTTCGGCGAGCGGGGCAATTTCACCGGGATGATTCATGCCGATCTCGATCACCGCAAATTCCGTATCGCGAGGCATCCGAGCAAGGGTCAGGGGCACGCCCCAATGGTTGTTGTAACTGGCAACGCTGGCGTGGGTTTTCCCTTGGGTTTCCAGAATTGTTGCCAGCATTTCCTTGGTCGATGTTTTACCCACACTGCCTGTCACGCCGACCACGCGCGCATCCGTTCGGGCCCGTGCCGCTTTCCCCAGGGCCTCTAGCCCCGCCTGCACGTCTTTGACGATCAGCAGAGGAGCCCCGTCCGGTACATCGTCCGGAACACGGGAAACCAGTGCGGCGCCCGCCCCTTTTTCCAGCGCCTGTGCCACGAAATCATGCCCGTCCCGCGCCGCTTTCAGCGCCACGAACAGATCGCCGGGTCGAAGGGTGCGGGTGTCGATGGATACGCCATTTGCGGTCCAGTCGGTCGTCGCCTGACCGCCCGTCGCCGCGGCCGCTTCGGATGCAGTCCAGAGCGTCATGCGACCCTCCCGTCCAGCGCTGCAACGGAAATGCTGGCCTGTTCCACATCGTCGAAGGGCAGAACCTGATCCCCCACGATCTGACCGGTTTCATGCCCCTTTCCGGCGATCAGCAGCGCATCACCGGGTTGCAGCGCATCGATGCCGCGCAGGATGGCCTCGGCGCGGTCGCCGACTTCGGTCACGCTGGCGTCGCCTGCTGCCTCTGACGCGCCTGCCATCACGGCCGCGCGGATGACTGCGGGATCTTCGCTGCGCGGGTTGTCATCGGTGACAAAGACCACGTCTGCATGGTTGGCTGCCGCCCTACCCATCAAGGGGCGTTTGCTGGCGTCGCGATCCCCGCCCGCACCGATAACGGCAATCAGACGGCCCATCACATGCGGGCGCAGCGCCTTGAGTGCCGTGGCAACAGCATCAGGCGTGTGGGCATAATCCACAAACACCGCCGCTCCATTGTCACGCGTGGCTGCCAGTTGCATCCGCCCGCGAACCGTCGTCAGATGGGGCAGAGTTTCGAACACGCTTTCAGGGCTGTCCCCGGCAGCAATCACCAGCCCACAGGCCAGCAGGATGTTTTCGGCCTGGAACCCGCCGATCAGGTTCAGGCGGGTCTGGAACGTTCGGCCCTGCCACGCAAAGCGCAGGTCTTGCCCCGTGGCGTCGAACCGCTGGTTGATCAGACACAGGTCGGCATCGCCCAGCCCCACCGTCAGCACCGACTGGCCGCGCATCTCGGCGATCCGCCGGACCTGGGCCCCTTTCGGATCGCTCAGGTTGACGACGGCCGTTCCATCCTGCGGCAAAACCCGGTCGAACAGACCGGCCTTTGCGTTGAAATAGGCCTCGAAGGTTTCGTGGTAATCCAGATGGTCCTGCGTGAAGTTGGAGAAACCGGCGGCAGTCAGGTGAACGCCATCAAGGCGGCGCTGTTCAAGGCCGTGGGACGAAGCCTCCATTGCGGCATGGGTCACGCCGTTCTCGGCCGCCTCGGCCAGACAGCGGTGCAAGGTGATTGGCTCGGGTGTGGTATGGGCCAGTGGCGCTGTCCACGCACCTTCAACCCCGGTGGTGCCGAGGTTGACGGCGGCGTGACCAAGCGCGGACCAGATCTGCCGGACGAAGGTGGAAACAGATGTTTTGCCGTTCGTTCCCGTTACGGCCACGATGGTTTGCGGCTGCGCGCCGAACCACAGCGCCGCGGCACCGGCCAGCGCCTGACGCGGGTCTTCCACCACGGCCAGCGCTGCGTCCGAAGCTGCCAGTTCGGCCTCGGCGATCTCTGCCCCTTCGGCATCGGTCAGGATCGCAGCGGCCCCCATGCGCAGGGCAAACTGGATGAACTCTGCGCCATGAACGCGGGACCCGGGCAGCGCGGCAAACAGGAAGCCCTCCTTCACCTCGCGGCTGTCAACGGCCAGACCAGTGATATCCGGGTTTGCGCCCTCTCTTGCGGTCAGGGCCAGCTGGCTGAGTTTCTTCGTCCTTGTGCCCATGACCCACCTCTTGCCGGACAGCCTAGTTTGAGGTCAGCGTTATAGCAGCGCCCGCCTCAGGCTCAAGCCGGGGACGCAACCCCAACAACGGTGCGACGCGTCCGATCAGTTCGGCGGCAACAGGCACGGCGGTCCAACCGGCCGTGCGGCGTTTTTCACCGTAGGCCACGATCGAAGGTTCGTCCAACGTCACGATCAGAACGTATTGCGGATCGTAGGCCGGGAAGATCGTCGCGAAGGTGGCAATGACCTTGTCATCATAGTACCCGCCGCGCGGTTTGGGCTTGTCGGCCGTACCGGTCTTGCCCGCCACGTCATAGCCCTTGACCTCGGCGAAGCTGGCGGTGCCGTCCGTTACCACTTTGCGCAGCATCTTTTGCGCCTGCCGTGCAGTGTTCTGCGACATGACACGAGGCCCGTATTGCGGGCCGTTCTGGCGCAGAATGGTCGGGCTGACGTAATGCCCGCCATTGGCAATCGCCGCGTATCCCGCGGCCAGATGCATCGGGCTGGTCGACAGGCCATGGCCATAAGAAATTGTCACGGTACTGAGCTCGCCCCATTTTTTCGGCTTCAGCGGCACACCGCCCTTGGCCTCGACAATCTCGAATGGGGTCGGATCGAACATGCCAAGCGCGTCCAGAAACTCCTGCTGCCGTTTGGCCCCGATTTGCAAGGCCAGACGCCCCGTGCCTCGGTTCGAGCTGTGGACGATCACATCCGCCACGCTGATCTTGCCGTAATTCTTGCCGTTGAATTCGCCGATGGGAAAGCGGCCGATCTTCATCGGCCCGGACGTATCGATGATGGTGTTCGAATTCACCAATCCGAGTTCAACGGCCTGGGCCGCGGTGAAAATCTTGAAAACAGATCCCAGTTCATACACGCCTTGTACATAACGGTTGAACAGCGGGCTGTCCGAGGGGTCAAAGCCCGAGGTCGGTGGGCGCGGACGGTCATTCGGATCAAAAGAAGGCAGCGAAGCAGCGGAAATAACCTCGCCCGTATGCGCGTTCATCAGAACGGCCGAAGCCCCCTTGGCGTTCATGATCTTCATACCGCCGTAAAGAACCTGTTCAACTGCGGCTTGAATCGTCAGGTCCAGCGACAGTTGCAGCGGCTTGTTTCCGTTGGCCGGATCGCGCAGATAATCGTCGAACTGCTTTTCCACACCAGCCACGCCGATCACTTCGGCGGCGCTGACGCCTTCACGACCAAAACCGGACCCGCCCAGGATATGAGCGGCCAGCCGCCCGTTGGGGTAAAGCCGCATTTCACGCGGACCGAACAGGATGCCGGGATCACCGATGTCGTGCACGGCCTGCTTCTGCTCGGGCGAAATGCGTTTCTTGATCCACAAAAATTTGCGGTTGCCGGTGAAGTCCTTGATCAGCCGCTCTTTTTCCAGATCAGGAAAAATCGCAACCAACTGCTCTGCAGCGGCAACGGGATCGATCATCAAAGGGGGCTGCGCGTAAACGGAATAGGTGTCCAGATTGGTGGCCAGTATGCGCCCTTCGCGATCGACGATGTTGGCGCGCTGCATGGCAATCGCTGCTCCCGGCGCGCTGGCCAGAGGCTCTTGTGCTTCTGAGGTCGCCAACATGCCCATGCGGAAGCCGACAATGGAAAAAGCGCAGAAGAAGAACAGGCCCAGTACCAGCAGACGCCCTTCGGCGCGGGCGCGGGCGCGATCTTTCATATCCTCGTGACGCTTGCGGATGTTCTCGCGCTCGATTGCCTTGGGGTTTTCGCCCCTGGCGCGGGCATCAAGGATTCGGGCCAGAGGGCGCAGAGGGGTGCGGGTCATGGAATTTGCACCTCGCCCAAAGCCTGAATGTCAGTGATGGCCTGCAATTCAATCGGATCAACGACGGGCAGGTCCGGGTCTTCGGCATAGGCGATCTGATCCGCGCGTCCGAACTGCTCGGCCCGCAACGGCAGCAGACCAAGGCGTTCAAAGTTCAGGTCGGCCAGTTCGCGCAGCCTGTCCGGGCGGTTCAGATAGGCCCATTCCGCGTTCAGAACGGCCAATCGCACCTGTGCCATTCCGATCTCGCGCTGCAAAGACTGGGTTTCCTTTACCACTTGCTGGGTCCGGTAGTTTTCCTGATAGGCCCACAACGCCAACCCGAACACGGACAGAGCAGTCAACACATACAAAACACTCTTCATCTTGCCCTTCCCCCCAGTTGCGGCATCCCGATGGCCCGCGCTTCAATTTCCCCTGCCGGAGCATCGGTTCGGATCGCCACGCGCAGTTTGGCCGAGCGCGCGCGCGGGTTTTCCTGCAATTCCTGTTCGTCAGGCCCCACCGCCTTGCGGGTCTTCAGTGTGAATTGCGGCTGTTCCTGTTCAATCTCGGGCGCATAGCGGTTCGCGCGCCCCGTCTTGCCCGCGCGGGACTGGAAAAACCGTTTCACCATTCGGTCTTCAATGGAGTGGAAAGTGACAACGGCCAGTTGCCCGCCGGGCTTCAAAGCACGTTCAGCGGCCATCAGCCCCTGAAACAGCTCTTCATATTCTGCATTCACGGCGATCCGCAGCCCTTGAAAGCTGCGCGTGGCCGGGTGGGATTGACCCGGTTTAGGACGCGGCAGGCAGGATTCGATGATCTCGGCCAGACGCAGGGTCGTGGTGATCGGCTCTTCCGCGCGCGCTTTGACGATCGCCCTGGCAATCCGGCGGCTGGCGCGCTCTTCACCATAGTGAAACAGAATGTCGGCCAGTTGCGCCTCGGTCGCGGTATTGACCAGATCGGCGGCGCTTTCGCCATCCTGGCTCATGCGCATGTCCAAAGGGCCATCCTTCATGAAGGAAAACCCGCGGTCGGCCTGGTCCAGTTGCATCGAGGAAACGCCAAGGTCTAGAACAACGCCGTCCAGGTTCTGCGCATATTCATCCATACGAGAAAACACGCCGGGCTGCATCACCAGCCGGTTGCCGTAGGTACCCGCCCAGTCTGCCGCCATCTCAAAAGCCAGCGGGTCGCGATCCACGCCAATCACCTTGTCGGCCCCGGCCTCCAGCAATCCGCGGGTGTACCCGCCTGCGCCGAAGGTTCCGTCCAGCCAGACGCCCGTGACCGGCGCCACCGCCGCCAGGAGCGGGCGCAGCAAGACAGGGATGTGAGGAGCGTCCGGTTTTGGGTGATCCGCGGCCGCCATGCCGTCACCCGCCCTCGACTTCATCGAGGAATTGCAAAGGATCAACATCGTCGCCAAGGCCGTCCAGCCATTCCTCGGTCGCCGCCAATTCTTCGGATTCGTAGGTCTCGGGCTTCCAGATCTGAAAAGTATCCCCGGCGGCGATAAAAAACGCCTCGCCCTCAAGGCCAATCTTCTTGCGCAGCTTGGCCGGCAGCACCAGCCTCCCGGTTTCATCGACATTGGTCGGGAAGGACTGCCCGTGGAACAGGCGCTGCAACATCTTGCGCTTCATCGAACCGCGAGGCAGCGCGTCGATCTTGGCATCGACCTCGTCGATGGCCTGCATGGTATAGCATTCCAGGTATTTGCGGCGATGATCCCCGTAGACGATCACAAGCTCTGGATTGTCGCCGGGCTGCCAGTTGGGATCGGAGGATTCAAGCACGCGGCGAAACGAGGCCGGGATCGACACCCTGCCTTTCGCATCCACCTTATGGTGGCTTTCACCTCTAAACCTGCGCGCCAAGACGACTGTCCCTTTCGCTTGCGCCCCACTTGAAATTCGCGTTCCCCCCGGATGAAAAACGGCGGGTTGATCTGCTGCCACTGATCAACCCGCCGCATTGACCCGCTTTGCGGGATGTCCAGCTGCACGCGCCACCTGGGGGGATGTCTGCTCGCCCGCGCGCCGGATCTCTTGATTGATGAAAGCGAGATGCCTGTATGAAACCTGATTATTTTTGGTCGGGGTCGTTTGGTGCCCCTGCTGCCTCGTCCTCATCGGATGTATTAGGGATGCCATGGGAATTCATGGAAATCAACAGGAATTTTGCGAACCGTGTTCCATGAATCACGCTTCAGGAACAATACTATCATGAAACTTGAACGCAATAACACCAACTATAGGCCAAAGCAACACAACACCCCCTAGATATAGATGATTTGAGGCTGAAATTTTTTTCCCACGATTTCCCAAAAAATCTAAAGAATTGCCGTTTTGATTGGAAAAACCCAGCATCCTTGGGCAGCGATCTCGCAGAATCATTCGCTTTTCGCGCGCAATTCCGACGGGACTTCGCCCCCGACAACCACATCGGCCCATGAAATCCCGTGGCGTTCAGGCAGTACGCCCTACGACCTGCGATACCGGTAAACTGGGCAACAGGGAATAGTTGAACCGCCGCGCTTTGCCTGGCGCTTCGGTCACACGCACGTCCAAAATCGTTTTATTGCGCACAAATTCCAGCCAACACCGCTCAATTAGAGGGCAAGCCGTGGGAAGGCCATGTTTCCGCTGTCACCCGTGACCCAAGGGAAGGCCCAATGTTTCAAGGCGCATTTCGAGTTGAAGGAAAAAACTGAACCAATCTATGCGCTTGCTGCATAGCAGCATTGACGACGCGACCTATTGTGCAATCGCAGCATTTGCCTATTTTCAACCTCAAGCAAGGGCCGAGCGTAATCGGCAAAGTAGATAAATACGGATGATGAGCATGGCAGTCGCAAGCACACATACAGCCTCGAAGAGCGCACCGGCGTTCGGAATCGCAACTTTGATCGAAAACGCAAAGGCGCGTTTTGCCCGCTATCGTATGTATCGCCAGACCGTCAATGAGCTGGCAGGACTGTCGGACCGTGAACTGGCCGATCTGGGCCTGCATCGGTCCATGATCCGTCGAGTGGCCATGCAGGCCGCCAATGATCACATTGCGCAATAAGCGCGCCACGAATACCGAGATCAGGCCCTTCCTCCTCCCTTAGGGTCTGTTATCAGCGGCAACGTCTCTCCTCCTCCCTGACGTTGCCGCACCAAATACCGGCCTCAACCCGCCGGATCCTGATACATCGAGGCTCTCCTCCTCCCTGCCTTGATGTTGAAAGCGCGCGGCGACGCCTTCCTCCTCCCTGACGTCGCCGCGTCTTCTCCATACCGGGCTCAAACCCGGGTTCGAATACATCGGGGCTCTCCTCCTCCCTGCTCTGATGTTGACAAGACGGCGGTTCCCCTTCCTCCTCCCTGGGAACCGCCGTTTTTTTGTTTTTCTGACATAGGTGTAAGATGGCCCTCTGATTTCTGATCCGGAGGAAACAATGGCCGCCTGTTTCATCGCGCAGATCGACATCCACGACCCGGATGGGTATCAGGATTATCTGGCAGGTTTCATGCCGATCTTCGACCGTCACAAAGGCCGCCTGCTCACGGTCTCATCGAAACCGGTCGAACGGATCGAAGGCGATTGGCCCGAAGGTGGCATTGTGCTGATGGAGTTTCCGGACCTTGCCGCGGCGAAAGCCTGGAAAGACGACCCTGATTACATCGAGCTGGCGAAGATCCGGCAAGCCACCGCCTCGACCAATCTGGTTCTGGTCGAAGGGATATGACGCCTCAGAACGGGACGTCATCCTTGTTGGTCAGAAAACGTGAGACCACTTTCTTTGTGCCTGCCTTGTCGAACTCGACTTCGACCTTGTCGCCCTCGATCCCGACAACCGCGCCATAGCCGAATTTCTGGTGGAACACCCGTTCCCCCAGCGTGAAACTGGCCACTGCGGTCGCGTCGATCACCGTGTTGCGGGATTCGCGCGGCTGCGACATGCCGTATTGCCCCTGCCGCGCCTGCATCCGCCTCCAGCCCGGCGAGTTGTAGACATTCGCTTCGGCCGCACGGGTTTCAATGCCCGCAGCGGGCTGGCCGCCACCATAGAGACCCGGAGGCGTAAGGACCTCAACGTGATCTTCCGGCAATTCGTCGATGAACCGGGACGGCATGGAGTTCTGCCACTGCCCGAACACCCGCCGGTTGGCGGCAAAAGAAATGGTACACACTTCTTCGGCACGGGTGATGCCGACATAGGCCAGGCGCCGTTCTTCCTCGAGCCCCTTGAGCCCGGATTCGTCCATTGACCGCTGCGAGGGGAACAGCCCGTCTTCCCAGCCCGGCAGGAAGACGGCGGGAAACTCCAGCCCCTTGGCCGCGTGCAGGGTCATGATCGAAACCTTGGCGCCGTCGCTGTCCTGTTCGTTGTCCATGACCAGACTGACATGTTCCAGAAACCCTTGCAGGTTCTCGAAATTGTCCAGCTGGTTCACCAGTTCCTTGAGGTTTTCAAGGCGCCCCGGCGCTTCGGGTGTCTTGTCGTTCTGCCAGTGGGTGGTATAGCCGGATTCGTCGAGAATGATCTGCGCAAGTTCGATATGCGTATGCTCGGGTGCGCCGAACCGCATGGGCGAACCGTCATCGATCACCGAATCGTCGTCCACCTCGATCCGTGGCCCACGCGTCATCGCATTCCAACGCGCCAGACCGTCGATCAGTTCGCGCAGCGCCTTGCCTCCCTTGCCCTTGATCAGCCCGTTGTCGACCGCAATCCGAGCCCCTTCGACCAGTGACACCCCATTTTCGCGCGCGGTCATCTGGATGGTTTGCTGCGCCTTGTCACCCAGGCCGCGTTTCGGCGTGTTTACGATTCTCTCAAACGCAAGATCATCCTCGGGGCTGACCACCAGCCGGAAATAGGCCATGGCATCGCGAATCTCCATCCGCTCATAGAATCGCGGGCCGCCGATCACCTTGTAGGGCAGACCGATGGTCAGAAACCTGTCTTCGAAGGCGCGCATCTGGTGGCTGGCGCGCACGAGGATAGCGATCTCATCAAGGTTCATCGGGCGAATACCGCGCGTACCGCCCTGCATCGCGTCGATTTCCTCGCCGATCCAGCGGGCCTCTTCCTCGCCATCCCAATGGCCGATCAGATTGACCTTGTGGCCTTCCTCGGCTTCGGTCCACAGCTCTTTGCCCAGACGGTTTTCATTGCCGCGAATGACGTTCGACGCGGCCGCCAGTATATGCGGGGTCGAGCGGTAGTTCTGTTCCAGCCGCACCACATGGGCGCCGGGAAAGTCTTTCTCAAAACGCAGGATGTTGCCCACTTCGGCACCGCGCCAGCCATAGATCGACTGGTCGTCATCGCCGACGCAGCAGATGTTCTTGTGCCCACCCGCCAGCAGCCGCAGCCACAGATATTGGGCGATGTTGGTGTCCTGATACTCGTCCACCAAGATATAGCGGAACCAGCGCTGGTATTGCTCCAGAACATCCTGATGGGCCTGGAAGATCGTAACCATGTGCAGAAGCAGATCGCCGAAATCCACCGCATTCAATTCGCGCAGGCGGGTCTGATATTGGGCATACAACTCAATGCCCTTGCTGTCATAAGCCCCGGCATCGGCGGCTGGCACCTTGTCGGGCGTCAGCGCACGGTTCTTCCAATCGTCGATGATTCCCAGCAACATCCGCGCAGGCCAGCGTTTGTCGTCGATATTTGCGGCCTGCACCAACTGCTTGAGCAGGCGCAGCTGGTCGTCGGTATCCAGTATGGTGAAGTTCGATTTCAAATCGACCAGTTCCGCATGGCGTCGCAGCAGTTTGACACAGATCGAATGAAAGGTGCCCAGCCACGGCATCCCCTCAGCAGGCTGTCCCAGCAGGCGACCAACCCGTTCCTTCATCTCGCGCGCGGCCTTGTTGGTGAAGGTTACCGACAGAATCTCATTCGGACGTGCGCGCGCAGTGTTGAGAAGATGCGCGATCCGGGTGGTCAGAGCCTTGGTCTTGCCCGTCCCGGCACCTGCCAGCATCAGAACCGGTCCGTCCAGACGCTCGACCGCGTCCCGTTGTGCCGGGTTCAGATCATCCAGATAGGGCGAAGGGCGCACGGCCATGGCCCGCGCCGACAGCGATGCGCCCTCGAAGGCGTCCATTTCGTCAAAACTGCTCATAGCCCCAAACTACGCCGGATAAGCGCGAAGGGAAAGGGTTTGTTCACGGCTTGTTCACAGACTTTTCGCACTTCTTTTTACATTCAATTCTCAACAAACACGCCACCGCCCCGCACCCCCGTTAACTCTCTGTCAAATCCTGACTGGGATGTTTGGCACAGTGTAGTGGGAGCGGACAAATGAAACAGGCGGAACTGACGGGTCAGTCCTCGAGGCTTAAGATGATGGGCGTGGCCCTGATGCTGCTCGCGCTGACGGCAGTAGCGGGCTGGGGAATCTACGCCGCCCCGGCGCCAGTGGTTGATCGCATGCTGGAAGCAGACCTGCGAAAGAACGCGATGCGGATGAGCCGCCAGGTCGAAAGCCATCTGAACGATCTTGAACAGGCATTCCGTTTTCACGCATTGACCGATCATGACCGGGAGTTTCTGGAGCTACTGCCCGAAACCACAGACATTTACCGCTTCAAGCTGTTTGATGCTTCGGGGCAGGTGTTCTGGTCGACCCGAGCCAGCGACGTCGGGTTCGTGAATACGAAACCCTATTTCCAGTCGATCGTCGCCGCCGGAGGGCTTTTTTACAAACACGAAGAGAAGCCGGTTACCGAAGTTGATTCCTTTGTTGTCGACAATTCCCGGGATACGGAACTGAGCAGCCGCCATGTGGCCGAGGTTTATACGCCGATCATCAAGGATGCGACGTTCATGGGCGCGATCGAGTTCTATTCCGACATAACCGACCTGCGGAACCTTTTCATCACGCGCGTTCGCCTGTCTCTGGCGCTGCTGAGCGGGGTCGCCCTGCTGGCGCTGACGACTGTCATCCTGATTGTCCATCGCACCAACCGTCGTCAGGTTCGCGACCTTCGCAAACGGGCCCAGAAAGAGAGGGAGCTGATGGACGAGCAGCTGCGCCTGGCCCGAGAGGTCCGCCTGCTGGGTGAATTGAACGAATGGCTGCAATCAAGCCGGTCGCTGGATGAACTGTTCGACATGGTGTCTCGCTTCATGACCCACATCCTGCCAGAGGCCGAAGGCAGCGTGTATGTCTATTCAAACTCACGCGATGTGCTGGATGGCTGCGCCAGCTGGAACGGTGGAACTCATAAATCCCACATTCACCCCGAAGGTTGCTGGGGCTTGCGGCGCGGCCGGACTTACGAGTTCGGCGCATCCGAGATTGATTTTGTATGCGAACACGCCGAACCGCATGACGGGCGGCCCTATTTCTGCTTTCCCATTCTGGCCCATGGCGAAACCGTTGGTCTTTTGCATCTGCGGGCACTGGAGGGGCGTGAAGACTGCTTCAACAAGAGCCGCAAGCTGGCCCAATTGTGCGCCGAACAGATCAGTATGGCGATCGCCAATGTCCGCATGCGGGATCAGCTTCACGACCAATCAGTACGAGACCCCCTGACCGGGCTGTTCAATCGCCGCCATATGACCGAGACGCTGCGCAAGTCCATCAGCCGCAGTCATCAGACGGGCGCCGCGCTAAGCCTGATCGCCGTGGACGTGGATCACTTCAAGAAGTTCAACGATACTCATGGGCATGATGCGGGCGACATGGTGTTGCGCGCCGTCGGCGCCGCCCTGGAACAAGGGTGCGACCGGGACGAAGTCGCCTGCCGCATCGGTGGTGAAGAGTTCATGCTGATCCTGCCTGACAACAGCCCCGAAGATGCCGTGACCCGCGCCGAACAACTGCGCCAGGCGGTTGAAGCCGTAACCGTACGATATGGTGAGAAGGCCTTGCCGCGCATTACGATATCGGTCGGGGTCGCACATTACCCGGCCCACGGCACCATGCCGCAGGATCTGATGCGCGCGGCTGACGATGCGCTTTATGTCGCCAAGGACAAGGGGCGCAACCAGGTGCATGTTGCAAGCGGCACCAGGAACCAGACCAAAAATGCGCCGCCTGAACACCGGCAACCACCTAAGGATGCAGCTTAAAAAACTTGCCGAATCGCATGGCAGGTCGGATCAATCTGCATGGACTTGCACAGCACTTATCCCGGCATACCGGATCTGAAACACCGTGCGCGCCGTCGTCTGCCGCATTTCGTGTGGGAGTATATCGACAGTGGAACCGGGATTGAAACGACACTGCACCGGAACCGCCAGGCGCTGGATGAGGTGCGCCTCTGCCCCTCGATCCTGCATGGCGAGCTGAACTTTGATACGTCAAAGTCGTTTCTCGACGCTTCGTATCCGCTGCCGTTCGGAATCGCGCCGATCGGAATGTCCGGGCTGGTCTGGCCCCGCGCCGAGCAACTGCTTGCCAGCGCGGCCGCAGAGGCGGGTATTCCCTATACCCTGTCGACCGTAGCCAGCCAAAGCCCCGAAGACATGGCACCGCATCTTGGGGACAATGCCTGGTTCCAGCTTTACCCGCCCCGGGATCCGGATATTCGAAAAGACCTGCTGAACCGGGTCCGCAAAGCCGGGTTCAAAACCCTGGTCCTCACCGCGGATGTTCCCGTCGCATCGCGCAGGGAAAGGCAGATACGATCGGGCCTGCGGCAACCGCCAAAGCTGACCCCGCGCATTCTGGCGCAGATCGCCCAAAGACCCGCGTGGGCGATTGGCATGCTGCGCAACGGTGTGCCGCACATGCGAACGCTGGACAAATATATCGAAAACCCCGGAAATCTGCCGCCCACGGCTCATATCGGTTACCTGCTTCGAACCTCGCCGGATCTGGACTATGTCAAATGGCTGCGCGACCATTGGGACGGTCCGCTTGTCCTGAAGGGTGTCCTGCGACCTGAGGATACGAGCAGGCTGGAACAGGTCGGTGTCGATGCCTTGTGGGTGTCGAATCATGGCGGCCGTCAATTTGATGCGGCCCCGGCCAGCATCGAGGTTCTGCCCTCTGTCCGGGATGCAACCCGCCTGCCCCTGATCTTCGACAGTGGTGTCGAAGGCGGTCTGGATATTTTGCGGGCCATGTCGCTGGGCGCAGACTTCGTCATGCTCGGGCGGGCTTTTTTGTATGGTCTTGCGGCACTTGGCGCGCGGGGGCCTGCACATGTCATCGAGATTCTCAGGCAGGACCTGCATGCAAATATGGGCCAGATGGGCCTGGCAAGCCTGTGTCAGATTGAGAGTTAACGTTAAACATTTGATGCTGCGGCGCAGCAAAAGTATAAGGGCGCTGCGATCATAGGGCGTTTGCGAGCGATAACATGCCGGTTCTACCCAGAAGAACGGATATACCTGCGCGTATTCTCCGCCCAATAAGACGCCCATACACAAAAGACCGGGACCTATCATGACAGACTTCAACAAGATCCTGATCGCCAACCGCGGCGAGATTGCCATCCGCGTCATGCGCGCAGCAAACGAGATGGGAAAACGAACCGTCGCCGTCTACGCTGAAGAAGACAAACTGGGCCTACACCGGTTCAAGGCGGACGAGGCGTATCAGATCGGTGAAGGCATGGGGCCTGTTGCCGCGTATCTTTCGATCGACGAGATCATCCGTGTTGCCAAGCAATGTGGCGCCGACGCGATCCACCCGGGCTATGGCCTGCTGTCCGAGAACCCGGATTTCGTCGATGCCTGCGTCAAGAACGGCATCACCTTCATCGGCCCCAAGGCGGAAACCATGCGCGCGCTTGGCGACAAGGCCAGCGCGCGGCGCGTAGCCATCGAAGCAGGTGTTCCGGTCATTCCTGCCACCGAAGTTCTGGGCGATGACATGGACGCGATCCGCAAGGAGGCCGCCGAAATCGGCTATCCGTTGATGCTCAAGGCGTCCTGGGGCGGCGGCGGGCGCGGCATGCGCCCGATCCAGTCGGAAGAAGAGCTGGAAGAGAAAGTGCTGGAAGGCCGTCGCGAGGCCGAAGCCGCATTCGGCAACGGCGAGGGTTATCTGGAAAAGATGATCATTCGTGCGCGCCATGTCGAGGTGCAGATCCTGGGCGACAAGCACGGTGAAATCTATCACCTGTATGAACGCGACTGCTCGGTCCAGCGCCGGAACCAGAAGGTCGTGGAACGCGCCCCTGCCCCGTATCTGAGCGACGAACAGCGCGCCGAGATCTGCGAGCTTGGCCGCAGGATCTGTGCGCATGTCAATTACGAATGTGCCGGCACGGTCGAGTTCCTGATGGATATGGACACCGGCAAGTTCTACTTCATCGAAGTCAATCCGCGCGTTCAGGTCGAACACACCGTGACCGAAGAAGTCACCGGTATCGACATCGTGCAGGCGCAGATCCTGATCGCCGAGGGCAAGACGCTGGCCGAAGCGACCGGCATGGCCAGCCAAAAGGATATCCAGCTCAACGGCCACGCGTTGCAGACACGGATCACCACCGAGGACCCGCAGAACAACTTCATCCCCGACTATGGCCGGATCACCGCCTATCGCTCGGCCACCGGTATGGGCATCCGTCTGGATGGCGGCACGGCCTATGCGGGCGGGGTGATTACGCGCTATTACGACTCGCTGCTGACCAAGGTTACGGCCTGGGCCCCCACGCCCGAAAAGGCGATCTCTCGGATGGACCGCGCCCTGCGCGAGTTCCGCATCCGCGGGGTTTCGACGAATATCGACTTCGTCATCAACCTGCTCAAGCATTCGACCTTTTTGTCGAATGAATACACCACCAAGTTCATCGACACGACGCCCGAACTGTTCACCTTCAAGAAGCGGCGCGACCGCGGCACCAAGGTTCTGACCTATATCGCGGACATCACCGTGAACGGGCATCCCGAAACCAAGGACCGCCCGCGCCCGCGCGCCGACCTGAAAGAGGCCAGGCCTCCGGCGCTGAAGGCCGAACCGCAGATGGGCACCCGCAACCTGCTGGAGCAGAAGGGCCCGCAGGCGGTGGCCGACTGGATGAAGGCACAGCGCCAACTGCTGATCACCGACACCACCATGCGCGACGGGCACCAGTCTCTGCTGGCGACCCGGATGCGCTCGATCGACATGATCAAGGTGGCTCCCTCCTATGCGGCGAACTTGCCGCAGCTGTTCTCGGTCGAATGCTGGGGCGGCGCGACTTTCGACGTGGCGTATCGGTTCTTGCAGGAATGCCCGTGGCAGCGCCTGCGGGACCTGCGCGAGGCGATGCCGAACCTGATGACCCAGATGCTGCTGCGCGGCGCAAACGGCGTGGGCTATACGAACTATCCTGACAACGTGGTGCAGGAGTTCGTGCGTCAGGCGGCGACAGGAATTGACGTGTTCCGCGTCTTCGACTCGCTGAACTGGGTCGAAAACATGCGCGTGGCGATGGATGCGGTCGTCGATAGCGGCAAGATTTGCGAAGGTACCGTCTGTTACACTGGCGATATTCTTGACCCGGATCGCGCAAAGTATGACCTGAAATATTATGTCGGCATGGCGAAAGAGCTGCGCGACGCCGGCGCGCATATTCTGGGCCTTAAGGACATGGCGGGCCTGCTGAAACCGGCCGCGGCCAAGATCCTGATCCGTGCGCTGAAAGAAGAGGTCGGGCTGCCGATACACTTCCACACCCATGACACCGCCGGTATTGCCAGCGCCACCATTCTGGCCGCGTCCGAGGCGGGCGTGGACGCAGTTGACTGCGCGATGGACAGCTTCTCGGGCAATACCAGCCAGGCGACGCTGGGCACCGTGGTCGAGGCGCTGCGCCATACCGACCGCGACACCGGGCTGGACATCAAGGCCATTCGTGAAATCAGCGATTACTTCGAGGCTGTGCGTGGCCAGTATGCGGCCTTCGAATCCAGCCTTCAGGCCCCGGCGTCCGAAGTTTACCTGCACGAGATGCCCGGCGGACAGTTCACCAACCTCAAGGCACAGGCGCGCAGCCTGGGTCTGGAAGAACGCTGGCACGAAGTGGCCCAGATGTATGCTGACGTGAACCAGATGTTCGGTGATATCGTGAAGGTCACGCCGTCTTCCAAGGTCGTTGGTGACATGGCGCTGATGATGGTCAGCCAGAACATGACACGTGAACAGGTCGAGGACCCGAATACCGACGTGGCCTTCCCCGATTCGGTCGTGGACATGATGCGCGGCAATCTGGGTCAGCCTCCGGGCGGTTTCCCCGAGACCATCATCAAGAAGGTGCTGAAAGACGAGGTTCCCAACACGCAGCGACCCGGCAAGGACGTGCCCCCGGTCGATCTTGAAGCCACCCGCGCCGAGCTGTCCAAGCAGCTGGAAGGCAAAGAGGTCGATGACGAGGATCTGAACGGATACCTGATGTATCCCAAGGTGTTCCTGGACTACATGGGTCGCCACCGGATCTACGGCCCGGTTCGTACCCTGCCAACGCGCACCTTCTTCTACGGCATGGAGCCGGGCGAAGAGATCACCGCGGAAATCGACCCCGGCAAGACGCTGGAAATCCGGTGTCAGGCCATCGGCGAAACGGATGAAAAGGGCGAGGTCAAAGTGTTCTTTGAACTCAACGGCCAACCGCGCGTGATCCGGGTTCCGAACCGGCTGGTCACCTCGACCACGCAGGCGCGGCCCAAGGCCGAGGTCGGCAACCCGGATCATGTCGGTGCGCCGATGCCCGGTGTTGTTGCCACCGTCGCCGTAACAGCGGGCCAGCAGGTCAAGGAAGGCGACATGTTGCTGACCATCGAGGCGATGAAGATGGAAACCGGCATCCACGCCGAGCGCGATGCGACCGTCAAGGCCATTCATGTGCAGCCCGGTGGCCAGATTGACGCAAAGGACCTTCTGGTCGAGCTGGAATAACCTGCCGAACCGGTTACAGTTCAAAGGGCCGCGCGGGAAACCGCGCGGCCCTTTTCCTATGCTGGAACGGAGACCCACCATGCTTGCTATCACCCCGATCTATGCGGCCCTGATCGCTATTCTTTACGTGGCACTCAGCGTCAAAGTGATCCTTCAGCGCCGCAGCGACAAAATCTCGGTCGGGGATGGGGGCAGCAAATTGATGATCAAGGCGATACGGACACATTCCAATTGCGCCGAATACGCCCCTATCGCCCTTTTGCTGATCGCCATGGTGGAATTACAGGGCGCCGGAGGGTTGCTTGTGCATATACTGGGTTTGATGTTGCTGGCTGGGCGTCTGCTGCACGCTTACGGATTCGGGCGCACGCCCCAGATCGTCATCCTACGGCAGGCTGGCATGAGCCTGACGTTCCTGGCCATTCTGGTTGCGGCCATCGCTAACCTGATTCTGGCGCTGTAGCTCGGTTGGCGGGTGTTATCCGGTCAGATCCGTCGTCATCACAAGGGGCGCTTTCAACAAAACGGGCGTGATCCGGTTGTGTTCGTGATCGTCCGATTTCGGCATCGCGGTGACCAGCAAGATCATTGCGGCCAGCGCCATTATCTTCATGTCTGCAACAGAAATCATGAAAGCCTCTCTGCCTGTGTCCTTTTTTGATCCGTGTTTGAGATTGAACGGGCCGGATGCCCAGTTCCGTCGAAATATTTTTCCTCTTTTTTGTGTTTTTCCGCTTGCAGCCCCGCGTGGGAATTTATAAATCCCTCCTCACTCAACGGCGCGGGCGTAGCTCAGGGGTAGAGCATAACCTTGCCAAGGTTAGGGTCGGGCGTTCGAATCGCCTCGCCCGCTCCATTGAGAGGTCTTCGGACCACATATGTATCTGATGCGGGCGTAGCTCAGGGGTAGAGCATAACCTTGCCAAGGTTAGGGTCGGGCGTTCGAATCGCCTCGCCCGCTCCAGATACCAAACTCTCCATACATGCTGGCTCTTCACAAGACATTGCGTCATTCTGGTTGCATTGCCCAACGCAGGATTCACCCATGTCTGATTACGTCATCCGCCCTCTTACCGTTGACGAGGTCCAAAAGGCCGTTGATTGGGCCGGGCGCGAAGGGTGGAACCCGGGGCATCACGATGCTCGTTGCTTCCACGGCACGGATACTCGCGGGTTTCTCGGGGGATTCCTGGATGGCGAAATGATCGCTTCCATCTCGGTCGTTCAGTATGATGACGCATTTGCGTTCCTTGGCTTCTACATCGTCCTGCCCGAGTTTCGCGGATCGGGCCACGGGCTGAAAATCTGGCGGCATGCCTTGGAAAACTGCAATGCGGGCAACATCGGTCTGGATGGGGTCGTCGACCAGCAACACAACTACCGCAGTTCGGGATTTTCTTTCGCCTATAACAACTATCGTTTCACGGCGACTGTAGAGAAGTTGCAGCAGGCTCTGACCCCATCAACCGGCGTTGAGCCCCTGACGGCGGCGTCCGAGGCTTTGTTCGCCTACGACCGGCACCTTTTTCCGGCCCGCCGCGACGCGTTCTTACAGGGCTGGATCAGCGCGCCTGGCCATATGTCCCGCGTGTATTCCGAGGATGGTCAGATCAAGGGGTATGCAACGTTGCGCCCCTGCCGGACAGGGTACAAGATCGGGCCGCTTTTTGCAGATCGCGAGAGCATCGCCGAAGCCCTGCTGGCCAGTTTGCTGGAAACCGTGCCAGCCCACCATTCACAGGATGCCGTTTTCATCGACTTGCCTTTGCCCAACACGGCCGCGTTTGCGCTGGCCGCAAAGCTCGGGTTGGAAAAGGTGTTTGAAACGGCCCGGATGTATTCCGGCCGCGCGCCGGATATCGATCTGAGCCGTGTCTTTGGCGTCACCTCATTCGAACTGGGCTAAAACGCCTTGAACGTCATTGTGGTCAGCGAGCGTTCGATATTGGGAATCACCAGCAGGTGTTCGTTGATGAAATGGCCCACATCCTCGGTCTCGGGGATATAGAGCTTGAGCAGCAGATCATATTCACCGCTGGTGGAATACAGTTCAGAGTGGATTTCGCGCAGGGCGATTTCCTCGGCGACCTTGTAGGTGGTGCCGGGCTTGCAGCGGATCTGGATGAAAACGCAGGTGGACATGATTTGACCCTATCGGTTCGTGTTGTTGGCAAGCTGACACGGGGCCAAGCCGGGTGCAATCCCCTGCAACAGTTTGCAGCGATCGCAACGCATGGTCTGGAAAACCACGACCATCCCCGTCTATAAGCGCGCCTGTAGCAAAAGGAATTCGCCCATGCGCAGCGCAAAGATCAGCCGCCAGACTGCCGAAACGAAAATCTCGGTAGAGATCAATCTGGATGGCGCCGGTACATATGACAACCAGACCGGAGTTGGCTTCTTTGATCACATGCTGGATCAACTGGCGCGCCATTCCCTGATCGACATGACGATCCGCGCCAAGGGCGATTACCACATTGATGATCACCACACGGTCGAAGATACCGGCATCGCGCTGGGGCAGGCTTTGACGCAGGCCCTGGGCGACAAGAAAGGTATCCAGCGGTACGGAGAATGCCACCTGCCCATGGATGACGCTCAGGTGCGCTGTGCGCTGGACCTGTCGGGCCGCCCCTATCTGATCTGGAATGTGGACCTGCCGACGCAGAAGATCGGTGCATTCGACACAGAACTTGTGCGCGAGTTCTTTCAGGCGCTCAGCACCCATGGAGGCATCACGCTGCATATCGACCAGTTGCACGGTTTCAACAGCCACCACATCGCCGAGGCCGCATTCAAGGCCGTCGCGCGCGCGCTGCGTGACGCCGTCGAAACCGATCCACGCAAGGCAGACGCGATTCCGTCGACCAAAGGCGCGTTGTAAATGCTGACCGCCATTATCGACTACGAAAGCGGCAACCTGCACTCGGCGGAAAAAGCGTTTCAGCGCATGGCGCAGGAGGTCGGCGCGGGCGAGGTTGTCGTCACCTCGGACGCGGATGTTGTGGCGCGCGCGGATCGCTTGGTTCTGCCCGGCGACGGGGCGTTTCCGGCATGCGCTGCCGAATTGCGTGGTCACAAGGGTATCTATGACGCGATGGTCGAGGCGGTCGAACAGAAAGGCCGGCCGTTTCTGGGCATCTGTGTGGGCATGCAGTTGATGGCAACCAAGGGCCATGAATACAGCGAAACGGATGGTCTGGACTGGATTGCCGGCGATGTCGTCAGAATCGAGCCGTCAGACACATCGCTGAAAGTGCCGCATATGGGCTGGAACGATCTTGTTCTGGACAGCGATCACCCGGTGTTCAACGGGGTGAAATCCGGCGATCACACCTATTTCGTGCATTCTTACCACTTCCGGGTATCCGACCCGGCACAGCGATTGGCTTATGTGGATTACGGGCAGGAGGTCACGGCCGTCATTGGCCGCGACACGATGGTTGGAATGCAGTTTCACCCCGAGAAAAGTCAGGACGTTGGCCTGCGCATGCTGGGAAACTTCCTGACCTGGAAACCCTGAACCCTACTGAACACGCGTCCAGGTTTGTCCGCGGCAGATCAGACCGCCCGCCACACACCCTTTGACGGTCAGTTTGTTCTGGCCGTCCAGCGACATTTTCGAGTTGTATGTCTTGTCCCGGTCCGGTGCCCAGATCTTGCCGCTGTCATAGCTTCCGCCACCCTCGGGCACCATGTCCCAGATGATCTGCTTGCCAAGGTTTTCATATTCCAGCTGCTCGTTGCCATCCGCATCAAACGCGCTGTCGATGGTTCCGCAGATCGCACTGCCGCATGCGGAAATCGTCACGTGCAGATAGCCGCCGGTATCACCCGGTGCGGTCTTCCACAGACCGTCGACGGGATCCGCAGCCATTGCGCTGGTCGCAAGAAGCATCAAACCCGCTGCAAAAGTAAATCTCTTCATGATGGTCTCCCTGTTTTGATGGCAGTCTGACCCGGCAGCCAGCTGCGGGCAAGAATGACCCAGCGTCGCGTTGCATCCCCTGCCCCGCCTGTGCGATATCCCGCGCGTGCAACACAGATATAGGGCCGCCCGACATGATCCTCTACCCCGCCATCGACCTCAAAGACGGCAATGCCGTGCGCCTGCTGCGTGGTGAAATGGACAAAGCCACCGTGTTCAACGAAGACCCCGCCGCGCAGGCGCGCGCTTTTGTCGAGGCCGGGTGCGAGTGGCTGCATCTGGTCGATCTGAACGGCGCCTTTGCAGGTGAGCCGGTCAACGCCGCCCCGGTCGAAGCGATTCTGAAAACCTGCGACGTGCCCGCGCAATTGGGCGGTGGCATCCGTGACATGGCCACCATCGAAACCTGGATCGAAAAGGGTCTGGCGCGGGTTATTCTGGGCACGGTCGCGGTCGAGAACCCCGATCTGGTGCGCGAAGCGGCCAAAGCCTTTCCCGGCAAGGTCGCCGTGGGCATCGACGCGCGCAACGGTCTGGTTGCCACCAAGGGTTGGGCCGAAGAAACCAATGTTCAGGTAACCGATCTGGCCCGCAGCTTCGAAGACGCGGGCGTGGCCGCGATCATCTACACCGACATCAACCGGGACGGCGCGATGCAGGGCCCCAATGTCGAGGCCACCGCAGAGCTTGCCAAAGCGGTTGATATTCCGGTCATCGCATCTGGCGGCGTGTCCTCGATCGCCGATCTGATCGCCCTGCGCGATTGTGGCGCAGCCTTGAACGGTGCCATTTCCGGACGTGCGCTTTATGATGGGGCGATTGATCTGAAAGAGGCTCTGACGACGCTCAGAGAATAGTTCAATGTTCCATTCGCCGGTAAAGCGTTCCGATCTGTCCGCGCAAAGCCTGCTGCACGAACGGTACAAAACCGGCGACTTTCTGGACTGCTTCAGTGTCGAATCCAATCTTCCACCGCGCCGGGCCGCGGAAATCATCACCGCGTTCCCCGGATGGGCGATGGCACTGGTTCGGCTGCGCGGCCTGCTGGTGACACCCTTTGGCCTCAGCACGACAGGCCCGGATGCCGGCGACAAGCTGGGGATCTTCCCGGTCGAACATGATGGCAGGACCGAGGTGATCGCAGGATTCAACGATCGCCACCTGGATTTCCGGGTTTCCGTCCTGTCGGAAAACGGCCGCATCTCGCTGGCCACGTGGGTCCGACGCCATAACCTTGGCGGGCGCCTGTACCTGGCTGCGATCCTGCCATTTCACATCCTGATCGCGCGAAACGCGCTTGCGCGTGTGAAAAGCGCAAGCACATGCCCCAAAAGGTCTTAACCCGCGGCCGCAGCGGTCAACTTGGCGAGCGCACCGCGCATCTTCTCGATGACTGGTGACTTTTCGACGTCATCCAGCTCGTCCATCGTTTCCTTGGGGTCTTCATAGGCCAACCAGACCTGACCGTTCCCATCCTCATACGCCTGCACCTTGAGCGGCAGGAACAACCCTGCACGCGGATCGATCTGCATGGCCGGCGTGCCCAGCGCAGGATTGCCGAAAATCAGCACTTGATTGGCCGGGATGGGCGTACCGACCTTTTCCGCCCCGGCCGCGTGGTCAATGCGGGCGAAGACAGTGGCCCCTGCGTTGCCAACCGCCGCTTCCAGCGCATCCAGCGCTTCGGCTACGGATTTGTTCGTTTGAACTTTGATGATGTCGTCAGCCATGGCGGCCAAAGCCCCTCCGAGCGAAAAAATTGAAGCAAGTATCAAGCTACGCATGTCGGTATTCCTTCTGTAATATTCACTCCAATTCTCACAGGTTTTGGAAATCTGACAATCACAAGTCTGGCATCAGCAAAGCTTTGCCAGAATTGAAGGCGCCCATTTTACCCTTGCTTTCGAGAACAATCCGACCAGAAGCCAAACATTTTACTGTGTTGAGCCATAATTCGGGCGGAATCCCCGCTTAACTCCTTCGTCAAACACAACAACCCGGGTGGCAAACGTGAGTATTTCCAACCTAGACGTTCCCAAGACGTCCAGATTCGGATCAGCAACCATTGCGATCTTCTGCGCGGCGATTTTCACGAGCGCCAGTCTGCTGTTCTTTGTCCAGCCGCTTTTTGCCAAACTGGTTCTTCCAAAAATCGGCGGTGCCCCGGCGGTCTGGACGACCGCAATGCTGTTTTTTCAAGTGGTGCTGATACTTGGGTATGTGTACGCGCACCTGTTGACCAAGTTTCTGCCCTTGCGCTGGCAGATCATCACCCATTTCGCCTTTTGGGTGGCGGCGCTGACTTTCCTGCCGCTGTCCACCAGCGAAAGCTGGAGCTATGACGCCTCGACCTCGACCGCGCTGCAAACGCTTGGCCTGTTCGCCGTGGGTGTGGGTGTACCTTTTGCGGTATTGTCGGCAAATGCGCCCCTGTTGCAGGCCTGGTACGCCAGGTCGGGCGGGCCTTCGGCGGATGATCCGTATTTCCTTTACAGTGCCAGCAATGTCGGATCCTTGCTGGCGTTGTTGGCCTTCCCCCTGGTTGCAGATCCATTTTTTGGCGCGGCCGAGATCAGCCGTGCCTGGCTAGTCGGCTTCGTTCTGTTCGGCGCGCTTTTGCTTGGCAGTGGCATGATCGCCTTGCGGGGATCACGGCACACGAAGCCGTCGGCCCAAACGGCGCTCAAGGCCAGTTTCCCGACCCTGCGGCAGATCGCTGTCTGGGTGTTCGTCGCCTTCATCCCCTCTTCCTTGATGCTGTCCTTCACAACGCGGGTCAGCACGGATCTGGGTGCTCTCCCGTTGATCTGGGTTGTTCCGCTGGCGGTCTATATCCTGTCCTTCATCATCGCGTTTGCCAAATGGAAACACCTGACGCTTGACGCCTTGAACCTGCCCATGCTGGCGGCGCTGGCGGCGGGTGTCGTACTGGTGTCCAAGGTGGTCAGCGAGCATGACGCGCCGGTGGTTATTCTGCTCTATGTCCCGGTGCTGTTCATCATCGCCCTTTTTGCGCACCGCCTGCTGTACGACATGCGCCCATCCGCCGAGCAATTGACCGTGTTCTACATCGCCCTTTCCGTGGGCGGAGCAATTGGCGGGTTGTTCAACTCGATCGTTGCGCCGATTGCCTTCACACGTGAGTTGGAGGCACCAATCACCATGATCCTGGCCGGAGGATTGTTTCTTGTCCGCGCGCCGGGATTTGCCCTTCGCCATGTCATCATGGGCATCGCGGCAAGTGTTTTCATCCTCGTCATCGCAGGTGCGGCACGCGGCGTCGCGGCGCTGAGCGCGGACATCCCGCGTGCAGGTGCCCTGTTCGCGCTGATATTCGCGGTGCTGTACCTGTTCCGGGCACAGGCCATGCGCATCCCTGTGGTTCTCACCGTCGTTCTGCTGCCCGCATTTGCGGTAAAGAACAATCCGGTGTTCGAAGATCGCAGCTTTTTCGGCGTGCATTCGGTGTATTCAAGCGAGGGCTACCGTGTCTACAAGAACGGCACCACGGTGCATGGCTGGCAACGCGAATCCGAATATGGCGCTCGGCCCACTCCGCTGTCCTATTATCACCCCGAAGGACCGATGGCGCAGGTCATCACGTCGGACTTCGGCAAGCAATCCGACAGCATCGGAATTGTCGGTCTTGGGACAGGTGCACTGGCCTGCTATCGGCAGCCTGCGCAAAACTGGGACTTCTTCGAGATCGACGCGACCGTTGACCAGATCGCACGCGACCCTTCGCTGTTCACCTATCTGTCGGAATGCACGCCCGATTCCGAGACTCACCTGGGTGACGCCCGGATCGTTCTGAAGCAAAAGCCTTTTGCCTTCGATATCCTGGTTTTGGATGCGTACAGCTCGGACGCGATTCCGCTTCACTTGATCACACGCGAGGCGGTAGAGATGTATACCAGCCGCCTGGCCGATGATGGGGTTTTGGTGTTCCACATCACAAACCGGTTCTACGATTTGGTCCAGCCTTTGGCCCGAATTGCCGACAGCCTGAACCTGACCGCTGCGCATCAGCGGCTGACCGTGGGTGAAGAGCAGGTTGAAACCGGAGCCGCCACCAGCAGCGTTGTGATCCTGAGCCCCGACAAATCCCGAATTGAGAGTTTTGCGCAGGATGGAAACTGGCAAATCGTCGAAACCGACGGCGCGCTGCCATGGACCGATGACAAGGCAAACCTGCTTTCGGCACTGAAGCTGCTGAAGAACCGGGATCACTAAGCCCCCCGCTCCGCCCATGGCCCGTGCTACTAGGGCCGTGGGCGGCAAAACGTCTGTGGCATCGGCGGCGCTTTGCCGGTAAAGGTCCCGCAACGAAGGACGATCAGATGCTGAAAACCCGGATTATTCCTTGCCTTGATGTTGCCGATGGCCGCGTGGTCAAAGGCGTGAATTTTGTCGGTCTGCGCGATGCGGGCGATCCCGTGGAATCGGCCAAGGCGTATGACGCCGCAGGCGCGGACGAAATCTGTTTTCTGGATATCCACGCAACCCACGAAAACCGCGGCACCATGTTCGACGTGGTACAGCGCACGGCCGAGCAGTGCTTTGTACCTCTGACCGTCGGCGGCGGGGTTCGCACCAAGGATGATGTCCGCGCCCTGTTGCTGGCGGGGGCAGACAAAGTCAGCTTCAACTCGGCAGCCGTTGCCAATCCCGACGTGATCGCGGAATCAGCAGATCAATTCGGCAGCCAGTGCATCGTCTGCGCCATCGACGCCAAGACGATCAGCCCCGGAAAGTGGGAGATTTTCACGCATGGCGGCCGCAAGCCAACAGGTATTGATGCGGTCGCGTTCGCAAAAACCGTTGTCGCCAAAGGCGCCGGAGAAATCCTGCTGACCTCGATGGACCGCGACGGCACCAAGGCTGGTTTCAACCTGCCCCTGACCCGTGCGATTTCCGATGCAGTGGACGTGCCCGTAATCGCAAGCGGCGGTGTCGGCAATCTGGATCATCTGGTCGAAGGCGTCACCCAAGGTGGCGCAAGTGCGGTGCTTGCAGCCTCGATCTTCCATTTCGGAGAATACACGATCCGCGAAGCCAAGGAACACATGGCCGCCGCAGGCATTCCGATGAGGCTGACATGAGCATTCTGCACGACCTTGCTGCCACGATTGAGGCGCGTAAAGGGGCTGACCCCGATTCAAGCTGGACAGCCAAGCTGCTTGCAAAGGGTCCCGAGAAATGCGCCGAGAAATTTGGTGAAGAAGCCATCGAAGCCATCATCGAAGCCACGAAGGGCGATCAGGCCAAGCTGACCGCCGAAGCAGCAGACGTGCTGTATCACCTGCTGGTCATGCTGGCCGCCCGAGACGTGGCGCTGGAGGATGTTCTGGCCGAACTTGCGCGCCGTCAGGGCATCAGCGGCATTGCTGAAAAGGCCGCCCGCCCCAAAGGGTAACGGCCGGGTTCCGCGCCGCCGCAACGCCCGCTATACTCGGGCGTCAGAATGGCAGGCCGAGGGCGCGACATGATCCGAATTTTGATGCTTGTGGCAACGCTTGCCATCGTTGCGGCATGTGCGGCGCCTCCCCCCTCGACCGGGGATGAGGTACAACGCCTGACAGCCGAGATTCAGCGTCTTGGCCCGGATATCGATCCGGAAGAAGCCCGCCGGGCAGCGCAAGTCGCCTATTCCTATACCGCGCAACTGGTGGACGAATACCAGATCACCGACCCGCCGCTGATCCACAATGCGAAGGTCAACAAGGGATTGCGCCCGCGTGGTCTGTGCTGGCATTGGGCCGAGGATATCGAGCGTCGTCTGAAACAGGAAAACTTCCAGACGCTGGAATTGCACCGCGCCATCGCCAACGCCGACAACCCGCTGAGGATCGACCACAGCACGGCGATTATCAGTCGCAAGGGTGAATCGCTGTATGAGGGCGTCGTGCTGGACCCGTGGCGCTATGGCGGGGTGTTGTTCTGGTCACCTCTGGTCGAGGATACCCGATATGACTGGGTCCCTCGGGACGTGGTGCTGGAAAAACGACGACAGGAACAGGTTGCCCGCCTGAAACCCTATCAGCCAGCAACGCCCTAAAGCTTGGACGAGATGATCCCGGTGGAAAACCCACCCATGCGCAGCTCGCCAAACAGGCGCTGATACTCGATCTTCGGACAGCGGTTCATCACGACGTCCACACCGCGGGCCTTGGCCTTGGCTGCCGCTTCAGGGTGTTCAACCCCGATTTGCATCCAGATCGTTCCGAGGGACGGGAACACCTCCAACGCTTCGTCCACAATGGGCGGCACGGAGTCGGACCGTCGGAAGATGTCTACCATGTCCACGGGTTCGGATATCTCCGAAAGGCTGCCGCGTACCGTCTGGCCAAACAGGTCTTTCCCGGCATGGCCCGGATTGACCGGGATCACGTTGAACCCTTTCAACGACAGGTAGCGGGCAACGTAATAGCTGGGCCGTACCGGGTTCATGGACACCCCGACAACGGCAACGGACTTGGTGCGTTGCAGAATGGCTCTCAGCTGCTGATCGGAATAGTCTGGCATGCCCTATCCTTAGCAGGGTTCCAAAAAGAAAAAAGCGCCCAAGAAGCCTTGGGCGCCAGTTGTTGGAACGAGGGACAGTGAAATGACCCGCGGCAGTTCCATTCCGCGGTCATTGTGACATTTAGGCATATATTTGGTAAAAAAAAGAGGGGCAGCGCATTTTTGTGATGACTCTTCACAATTAGCTGATTCCCGCTCATTCCTGATAGAGGATTACCGGCCAGTTTTCTTCAGCCAACTCAATGTATTCTGTCTGATCCTGCTGCCAGATTTCCTCGATCTCGATCGAGTGCGTCAGGTACAGACGACCATCCACGACCTTCCAGGCCTTGGGGTCCGAGCTCTTCAGAACTCCCATCGCCATCGCATATGAACAATACCCGCCGAACTGCGGCGCGAAAGCACGGGGATTGCTTTCGAACAGCTCGCGGTTTTCCTGCGAGGTGAAATGCCACCTCGCCCCTTTCCATACTACGGAATTCTCGGGCATGCCCATGATCGGCGTAGAACCGTCGAAAAAGGACACGGCATCATACCCGGCCAACGCCACCCCTTCGGTGGTGTAGTAAACGGGCCTTTCCTGCGCATACGTGGCAGGCGCCAGAAAAAAAGCGCACAGCGCGCCAAGTGTGGAACGTCGGGTCAGCATTGCCATGTCAGAATCTGAAATCACTGGGGTATCAAGATGCAATTTTTTGCTGCATGCGGAACCCCTGTTGACGTGGATGTGAACGATCTTCACCCAAAAACGGTCAATCGAAAATGTCTTCGATCACATCCCAGGCTTCATCGAACACGCGCGAGAACATGCTCTTTTTCTTCTTTTTTCGCTTGGTCTTCCGTGGAGGGGCATGAGAAACCGCAGATCGCACTGTTTTGGCAGGCGCAGCCTGCCGCTTGGGCAGCATCTTCAGATCATGCAAAGGTGCGCCACAACTGGAACAGCTCAGCTCGTGCCGTTCTTTGCCCCTCAGGACCAGCGCAGCCCGGGTCCCGCAGTAGCAGCAGGTCGCAATTTTGGATGGACCGGAAATAACGCTCTCCTTTTTGTCAGGGCCGGGATGCATATAAGGCGATTGCCGCGGCATTTGAGACGTTCAGCGATCCGAATCCCCCGGCTGCGTCAATTTTCACCAATTGATCCACGGTTTCCTTCGTCTTTTGGCGCAATCCCGGGCCTTCCGCCCCCAGAACAAGTGCGACGGGGCGGTCCCGACCGTCGCTCAGCGCGCCTTCGATCGTTACCTCTGCTTCACCGTCCAGCCCAAGGACCAGAAATCCCATATTCTGTAGTTCTACAATTGTGTCGGCAAGGTTGCGCATCCGCAGATAGGGTTGACGCTCCAGCGCGCCGCTGGCGGTTTTTGCCAGGGCCCCAGTCTCGGGCGCGGAATGGTGGCGGGTGCCTATGACGGCACTGGCACCCAGAACTTCGGCCGAGCGCAGAATCGCCCCGACATTGTGCGGGTCCGTAACGCGGTCCAGAAGGATGACGCGTGGATTTTCACGACCGATGCAATTTTCGGCCAAACCGCCCCAATCCAGCGGCTTTACCTCCAGCGCGGCACCCTGGTGCACCGAGCCTGCATCGATGGGCGCCGTAAACTTGCGCGGATCAGCCATCTCGGGCTCGATACCAGAGAATTCAATCGCTTCCGCCAGTTTGTCCCGCGCGTTGCGCGTTACGATCAAGCGCAATTTCTGCCGATTGGGGTTCATCAAAGCGTCGCGAACTGCATGCAGACCGAACAGCCAAACGGTTTCAGCAGCCGCGGCCTTGCGCGCCTGTTCCTTCTCAACGACCCATTTGGGTTTCTTCATTTTGCGGGCCTCCGGGCCGGGAATTCGGTTTCCTGCGCCAAAGCGAAATTTTCCTGTTGACGCTCCTTTGGTGCGCTAGTAATCACGCCTCCACGTCAGGTGCAACGCCTGACAGTGGGCGACAGGCCGCAAGGTGTGGCAGGGGACTGTAACTCCCTCGCGGAGACGCACGCCTGGTTCGATTCCAGGGTCGCCCACCATCTTTCCCGTAGAATTCAAAGATGGTCAAAACGCATTGCCCGCGCGTGCTTACGTGCATGCTTTTGCGCAATAACGGCCGCAAAGACTCGTAAAAGTTGCGAAACCGGGTATCGCCCGCTAGTCTGTTAACGTATTTGCGAGGGACATGTTATGAGACTGCTTTTGGCGGCACTTGCCGTTTGTGTCGCAGGCGCAGCGAATGCGCTGACTATTACCTTTGACAATAACTTTCCGAATGATCCTCAAAGCGGGCTGACAACGTTTCAAGGAACCAGCCAAGGTTTCACTTTTGACTATGCACCCGTCTACAACTTTGGAAATCAGATCAACTTGCACGACGACAACGGTGTGCTGTCAACGGTGGTGCAGGCCGTAAACGGGACGAAGTTTACGGCACAATCCGTGGATCTGTCAGGATTGTCGCGCGTGTTCAAGACCGGATCCGGCCCTGCACCCGCACTTGGAACGCAGGCCTACAACCAGTGGCTCAAGGCGGGTGCTGCGACAGTTCCAACCCTGACATTTTCGGGGCTTCTGAACGGTGCCACAGTTGCGACGCAGACGTTCGGACCTTCGGCTTTGAACACTTTTGGTTTCTCCAGTGGGTTCACGGCCATTGATCAACTGTTGATCACGCTGAACGTCCCCAACGCGGTCAAATTCCCCTTTGGCCTTGGGTCGAACACCGTTTGGTGCGACCAATGGTGTGGCGAATTCAACGTGGATAATTTGCAGGTTGCACCGGTCCCCCTGCCCGCAAGCGGGCTGCTTTTGTTCGGTGCCGTTCTGGGCCTGTTCGGGTACCGCAGGCTTAAGACAACCTAAGTGCACCCAACATTAAAAAAAGTGGCGCTGATTTGTTTTTCAGCGCCGCTTTTTGTCTCTTAACCAAGAGTTTGGAAGTTTCTATTCCGCCGCCGGGCGCAGTTCCGAGACCTTGTTGAACCACGCCTCGATTGCATCCAGATCCGCCGGAAGGGCTTCCGCTGCGCCATCCGCGAAGGTCTGGAATTTCTCTTCGTTCAAACCGTTCACGCCGACCAGAACCGGGATATCCATCGCCAGCGCTTCGCCGATCACGGGGCGGAATCCTCGCCCGTCGGATTCATGCTTGCCAAATTTGTTGATGATCAGCAATTGGGGGGCGCCCTCCAGCGAGGCGGTCACATATCCCACCGCCTGTTCCAGCGCTGCCGGGTCCAGACGGCAGCCGCGCGACTGGGTGCCCAGCGACTGCGAAATGCGGATGGTTTCACCGTCGGGCAGCACGCGCAAGTCCATATCGCATTTGCTGCTGTCGGCGCATTCCGTGTTTGTTTGCACAACTCCGGCCAGTTTTGATCCGGACGCCAGCAGGCGTTCCGCAACGGCGCTCAGCAGGCGGTCCGTCGCGCCGCGATCGGTGGTGGTGACATAGGCCAGATGCATCTTGGACCTCTTGTAATTCGTTTGTGACGTTTCAAATAGCACGCAAGGCACCGCCCGGCCACTCCCTCGTTCACGGAAGCGGGGACAGGCCAATCACAGGGGCGTGCAGGTGAAGCAGAACCGCATAGGCGGCAAGCGCGGCCAGCCACACCCCGGGACGCGGCCAGGGGCGCGGTGCGCTCAGTGAGAACCGCGCCGTGTTGCGGGACAAGCGGACCCATTCAAAGCCCATTTCCCGCGACTTGCGCCGGTCGATAAGGGCCATGCCCATGGCTGCGAAACCGGCAAACAGGCCGAACAGAATCACATGTGACAGGCTGCCATTGGCAAGAAGATGTGCCACCGCCCACAGCATCAGCGCGGCAAGGATCGGGTGTCGGGTGGTGCGCAGGATACCGGGCTGTTCTGGGTCAAATGGCCGATTGCCCAGCCCCCCGAACGAAAACGGGTTCTGAATGATCAGCCCCGCAACAGCCAGCCAGCAGACCACCGGCATGATCAGAACCGGCGCCCAGCGCAAAACCGCATATGGCGGGATGACCTCGACATAAGGAGCGTTGGCAGCGGCAATGATCAACCACGCCAGGACGGCCAGCGACAGAACCGAATAGACCGTGAAATACCCCCGGCGTCCGAGTGTATCGATCAGCCGTCCGCGTATGGCGGGTCGCACCGGAATCGCGTGGCTGAGAAGGAATGTGACGAGCGCTGCAAGGAATAGGACCCAACCGGTCATGGTGATCTCCGCTTTATTGGGATCGGTCTAGATCAGGACGGCACTGGTATCCTTGTCCAAAATCAAGTTCGGCGCAGGGGCGGTGCATCGCCCCTGCCCTGTTTACAATCCAAGCGCCGCGCGGCGTTCTTCGGCAAACCCTTGCACGATGCGGTCGGCAATCAGCGCCAGAATCGCCATCGCGGCCCCGGCGGAAATGCCAAGCCCCACATCCGCCTGACCCAGCGCCAGATAGATCGACTGTCCCAGACCCGTAGTGCCGATCAATGCGGCGATCACCAGCATCGCAAAGGCATAGAGGATGGTCTGGTTCAACCCCAGCAGGATCGTGGGCGCGGCATAGGGCGCACGCACGTCGCGCATGATCTGCCACTCGGTCGCACCGCTTGAGATCGCGGCCTCCATCATCTCGTCCGGCGTGTTGACCAGCCCGTGCCGCGTGTAGCGGATCATGGGCACGATCGCATAGGCACAGATTGCCAGAAAGGCCGAGAACTCGCCGATCTGGAACACCATGAGGACCGGGATCAGGAACACGAACAGAGGGATTGTCTGCAACATGTCGCAGATCGGACGGACCACTTTCCACACCGGCTCCCAAATCGCGCTGGCAAGGCCGATCAGGCCGCCGACCACGGCACAGGAAAACACCGCCGCACCGCTCAGGTAAAGCGACAAGAGCGCTCTCTCCCACAGGCCCGAAACGAGGATGGTGCAAAGCAGCCCCACGCACAGCGCCGCCAGACGCCAGCCCCCCGCGACCCAGCCCAGAGCAGCGGCGCCGGTCAGGACAAAGGGCCACGGCAGGTTGGCAATGCCGGTTTCCAGCATTCCAATCAGGATCAGGACGATCAGACCACCCGTCAGCCGCCCACGCCATGCCATCAACAGCGCGATCCCGGCACCTGCGGCAAACAGGCCAAAGCTCATGCCCGCCGTCCACTGGAAGCCCCAGGTGAAGGGCAGGACCGCCTGATCTAGACCGATCCGCAAAGGCAGCAGCACATAGAAAAGTGAGTTGTTCTTGAGCGCATCCAACCACGGGCCATTGGCCTGAGTGAACGCGGTCAGGCCGCTGTCCACGGCCTCGGCCATCGGATCCAGCAAGGTCAGTTCGGATGGGTTCGGCAACCACGCCCAGAAGGCGGCGGTGAAGACCACGGCGAAACCCAACATCGCCCAGACAACCCGGCTGTCATAACGTTTGCGCTCGGTCGCCAAGGTGCCGCTCATGCGATCTATGACAACGGCAAAGACCACGATGACCAGACCCGCCATCAGAGACTCCCCGAACTGCGCCTTGCGCATGGTCAGCAGAACCTCCCAGCCGATATCGTTGAACCCGCCGATGACGGCGGCAATGATGACCATGGACAAGGCCGCCATCAGACACTGATTCACACCGACCATGATCTGCGTGGTGGCGGCGGGAATTTCGACTTGAAACAGTTGCTGAAACCGCGTGCCTCCGGACATGATCGCGGCCTCTTTGATCTCGGGCTCGACCCGTTCCAGCCCCAGCATCACGTTGCGCGCCATGGGCGGCGCGGCGTAGATGGCCGAGGCGATCAGACCGACGACGGGGCCAAAGCCAAAAAGCAACAAAAGCGGGGTCAGATACGCAAAAGTCGGCACCGTCTGCATGACATCCAGAACCGCCTGAACGAAGGATTTCACCCGCGGCACCTCGTTGGCGAGGATGCCGATGCCACCACCCAAAATCAACGCCACCGGGACGGATACTGCGACCAAGGCCAGAGTGTTCATGCTCTCAGCCCAGTAACCCGACGCCAGGACAAAGCTAAGGCCCAGAAAGCCCAGCGCCGCCATGGGCAAACCGCCCAAGTACCAGCCCAGAGCGGTCACGATCCCGATCAGGAGGGGCCATGGCGTATTGCCAAGAACGAAATTCGCCCAGTTCATCGGATAGGTCATCATACCCGAGAACAACCGCATCGCCGGTTTGATCAGGTTCAGAAACCAATCCAGAAACGCGCCCACCCATTGGGTTGCAGGCAGTTCCCACGCGGCGGGCCATTTGACCAGCCATGGGGCGATGCCCTCAAGTGCAAGGCAAACCGCACCGACGACAACCGTAATCAGGGCGGCCTTGGCGCCCGCCGTCAGCCGCGCGCCGTGCTGCGTCGGAACCTCAGTTAAGGCGGTCATGTTTCGTCCACCTGAAGCGCGGCAGCCAGATCGGACGGGTGCACCGTGCCAACGACATTGCCATCGGCATCCCGCACCGGCACGGGTTCATATAGTTCCATGCAATGGGCCAGGGCCGCGTCCAGTGTCATCGACGTAGTCAGGCCGGGATCATCCGGGCCACACTCTGCCTCGTTTCGCATGACCGAGGCGACTTTGGCATGCTGCCCCTTGGCGACATCCTTCGAGAATTCGCGCACATAGTCATCGACGGGTCGCAGGACGATATCCGTGGGCGTGCCGATCTGCACGATCTTGCCATCCCGCATGATGGCGATGCGGTCTGCCAGCTTCAGCGCTTCCTGAATATCGTGCGTGATGAAGACGATGGATTTCTTCAACGTCGCTTGAATGCGCAGGAATTCATCCTGCAACTGGCGACGGATCAGTGGATCAAGCGCCGAGAACGGTTCGTCCAGAAACCAGATGTCAGGGTTTACGGCAAGACTGCGGGCGATACCCACCCGCTGCCGCTGCCCGCCGGAAAGCTGTCGCGGGAAGCTGCCTTCGCGCCCTTCCAGACCAACCAGCGAAATCACTTCCTGCGCGCGGTCCAGCCGTTCCTTTTTGCCAACGCCCTGAACGCGCAGAGGATATGCGACGTTTTCAGCTACGGTCATGTGGGGGAACAGGCCGAAATGCTGGAACACCATGCCCAGTTTTTTTCGGCGCAGCTCGGTCAGGGCCTTTTTCGAGGCGCCTATGACATTCTCACCATCCACCCGAATTTCACCACCGGTGCCGGGCAGCAGTTGCGAGATACAGCGGATCAGCGTGGATTTACCCGAGCCCGACAGGCCCATGATGACGAACAATTCGCCTTCCCTGACCTCGAAATTGGCATCTTGAACCGCCGGAATGAACCCGTTTTCCCGCAGGTCTGCGGCGGCCTTGTCAGCGTCATTCCCTGACCGAGACAGCGCGTCGGTCAGGGCTTTGTCAGCGCCCGGGCCAAAGACCTGCCAGAGATTCCGGCAGGCAATGGCTGGCATAGTCGTGTCAGTCACCTAAGTGGCTCACTTGGTCGCCGCGTCGACAACAGGACGCCATTTGTCTTCGTTCTCCGCCATCCATGCAACGACAACTTCTTCGACCTGGCCGCCGTCAACATCGATCGCACCCATCATCGGCTGCTGGTCTTCGACCGCCAGTTGATAGTTGGACAGGATTTCATAGGCGGCGGGCCACTTTTCTTCCAGGCCGCTCCAGCCGGCTTTGAAGATGCGCGATGGCGAAAAGTCGCAATCGTTCACGGCGTTCGGGTTCGGACCCCACGCCGGATCGTTAAAGCATGCCTCTTCACCTGCGGGCAGTTCAACGAACTGCACGTCATAGGCAGACATCGCCCAGTGCGGCTGCCAGAATGTGATCAACAGTGGCGACTTGCGCTCGGTCGAAGCCCGAAGTTCGGCGATCAAGGCACCTTCGGAACCGGCGGGAACAGCCTTGAACGGCAGCTCAAGGCCCGCCATGCGATCCGCGCCAGGTGTGCCCCAGTCGGCCGGATAATCGACCAGACGGCCACCGGGCAGAGTTTCCGCCGTGGCAAAAACCTGCGCGCAGTCTTTCAGCGCTTCCCACGCAGGCAAGCCGGGGCATAGATCAGCGACATGCGCCGGGTATGCGATACCTTCCTTGGCATCCAGGCCAAGATCGCCGATTTCGACAACAGTGCCTTCCTCGATCTTCTTGGCATATTCATCCGAAACATTGGACGACCAGATTTCAAGCGTCGCGTCGATGTCTCCATCGGCCAGCGCCTGGAACTGGTTCATCATGCCGGCGGTCACATATTCTACGTTATAACCAGCGGCCTTGAGCATTTCACCCGCCACATGCGTGGTTACGTGCTGACCGGTCCATTCGTTGATCGCCAGTTTGATCGGCTCGTCCACGGCCCCCATATCCGCCGCATGCGCCGCACCGGCAACGGTTAGGGCCATAAGGCTTACACTCAGTTTTTTCATGGATTTTCTCCCTGTCTTATTTGTTTTGCCCACCCCGGCAGGGGTTTCCCGCCGGTATCTTTGTCTGATGACAATACCATGCCGCAACATGCACAAATTTGGTCGGAAAAGGAAAGTGATCAGTTTGTAACAGCGCGGCTTTCTTGCCGCTGATGCGTAGATTTTCCCCCGCAGGCGCCGCAAGGGCCCCTGCCCGACCCGTCAATATCCCCCGCCCCGGGGCACGGAATGTTGACTGACGAGTCAATCACAAACCGTTTTGAGCCCGTTTGTCGAGGATTTCTTTGACAGTTCAGTGTTTTTTCTTGTTCGGGCTGAATTTCGATTCCTGTCGGGTGGCTTTCGAACACCGAAAATTCCCATTGCAAAAGGAAGGTAAAACAAAACACTGTTGATATGACAGCTTTGAGGTTGGGTTCATGCGTTCATTTGACGAGATCTTTGATATTGCCGCCTCTCGCCACGGTGGCGTCGAAGCCTTTGAAGCACAGTTGACCAAGCCCGAAAGCCACGAAGAACTGGCGGCGATGCCCGACGACCGGTGGCTATCGATCATCACGAAATGCGTCTTTCAGGCCGGTTTCAACTGGAAGGTCATCGAAAACAAATGGGATGGATTCGAGGCCGCCTTTGACGGTTTCGATGTGGGCCGGTGTGCGTTCATGGATGATGAAAAGTTCGATTCCCTGCTGCAAGACACACGCATTGTCCGCAATGGAACCAAGATCGCAGCAGTGCGGGACAACGCGGCGTTCCTTTTGGAACTGCGCGACGAAGGCGGCGCGGGCCAGGTTCTGGGGGGCTGGCCCTCTGATGACTATGTCAGCCTTCTTGCCATGCTGGCCAAACGCGGGTCTCGTCTTGGCGGGGCTTCGGCGCAATATGCGATGCGTTTTGCGGGCCGCGACAGTTTCATTCTGTCGCGGGACGTCACCGCCCGTCTGATCGCCGAGGGCGTGATCGACAAACCCGCTACGTCAAAAAAAGCCATGGCCGCGGTGCAACGGGCCTTCAATTCCTGGATGGATCAATCCGGGCGGTCTTTGACGGAAATCAGCCGGGTTCTGGCCATGAGCCTGTGAAAACGGTTTGCGGATCGCAAGCAGAGGACTAGGATTCATCTCATGGTTCTGCGCGTATTCCTGTGTGCTCTTTTATTGCTGTCCTCTTGCGGCCGTCCATTGACAAAGCAAGAGCGCGACTTTGCGGATGCCATTCAGGGCGAAACCCTGAATCTTGACAGCGTGCGATTGGTCCAAGGTGCGCCGGTTGCCAATGTGACGTATTTCCGCGAAGAGCGGCCACGTCTGGCCTGTCGCGAGCGCATCCTTCCTCCGGTAGAACCCGGGCCGGTGACAGGCAGGCCAGCCGCCGTGGCCCTGTTCAACAAGGTCTATTTTGCGCGCGATTGGTATCTTGAAGACTACATGTCCGATTTTCCGGATCAGATGAACCTGGTGGCTGCGATGCTGCTGGCCCATGAACTGACGCATGTCTGGCAGTGGCAGAATCGCCGGACCACCGGTTACCACCCGTTGCGAGCAGCGGCGGAACATGGTGGGCGCAGCGACCCGTATCTTTTTGACCTCGAAACCTCGCCGGACTTCCTGTCCTACGGGTTTGAACAGCAGGGCGCCATCGTCGAGGAATACGTTTGCTGCCGTGCGCTGGACCCTCAGGCCACCCGAACCAAACGGCTGCACAGGATGCTGAGCGCGCATTTTGATCTGTCCCCGCTTCCGCAAAAAGGGCGAGAGCGCGCAATCCTGCTTCCCTGGAGCGAGGCCGAGATCGACGGGATTTGCAGCGGAACCTAATTCTGCTGCAAGGTCTCCAGATAGGCTACCAGATCCACGATGGGCTGGCTCGTCAGAATTGGCTGACCCTGCGGCGTTTTCATGGATGTGTCCTGCCCGTCAAAATAAGGACCATAAACCGGCATTGGGCTACCATGGCTGACCAGCGGATCCCGACCATCAATGCGGGAGACAACGCGGGCAGTCGGGAACACGCCCTCTTCGTTGGACAAAGCGGTCAGATCGCTCGGTTGAACCACCAGCACGGCTGCCATCGGACCTTGGCCCATTGCATCGATTCCGTGGCAGGTCGCGCAATGGTGCATATAGAGTTCCTCTCCGGTCTTCGCGTCCTGAGCCCAGGCGGCCTGCGAGGCAGCAGCCGAAACCCCAAGAACCATTACACTGATTGTTGCCTTGAACATCGTATCCTCCTGCCTGGATTGGCATTTGCAGGGTTGCCCGATGACCGTCTTGGCGCAATGATCCAGATCAACGAAAAAGGTACAGAGGTTTCGGGCAATGACACAATACGCCGCCATCATGCTGGCCGCCGGATTTGGAATTCCGATCCTGGCCGCGCTCAATGCGGCGCTGGGAAAAGTCATCGGGTCGCCAACTGCGGCAGCCGTTGTGCTGTTTGCCATCGCCTTCGCCGCCTCCGCCTTGGTCATGGCGCTGTTTCCCGGATTTGCGGCCTTATCCAAGATTGCCAATGCGCCGAAACACCTGTTGCTTGCAGGTGTCCTGATTGCGTTCTATGTCCTGTCGATCACCCATGTCGCACCACATTTCGGGGTGGGCAATGCCGTGTTCTTTGTGCTGCTCGGGCAATTGATCAGCGCTGCGGCCATCGACCATTTCGGCCTGTTCGGCGCACAGGTCGAACCGCTTACGCTCATGCGGATGGGCGGGATCGCCGTCATGGCCATTGGCGTTGCGATCACTCAACTGGCCTGAGCGCCCCGCCCTCAAGCCGGACCATCCGGTCCATGCGCGCCGCCAGGTCAAGATTGTGCGTTGCTATCAACGCCGACAACCCTTCGTCCCGCACCAGTTTCATCAGTGTATCAAAGACCTGATCCGAGGTTTCGGGGTCCAGATTGCCCGTCGGTTCATCCGCCAACAAAACACGGGGCGCATTCGCCAAGGCCCGGCAAAACGCCACCCGCTGTTGTTCCCCACCAGAGAGTGCGGCGGGGCGATGGCTGGCGCGTGCGGCCACACCGACACGGTCCAACAGATCCAGCGCTCGGGCCTGTGCGGCCTTGTCCGGCACACCATTGGCCAGTTGCGGCAGGGTGATGTTTTCCAATGCCGTGAATTCCGGCAGCAAGTGGTGGAATTGATACACGAACCCGACATCCTGCCGACGCAGTGCGGTTCTGGTCCGGTCGCCCTCGCCCGATACGTTCTGCCCGCCAATTTCGACGGTTCCTTCGTCGGGCATGTCCAGCAGACCGGCGATATGCAGAAGCGTTGATTTACCTGCCCCAGAGGGCGCGACCATCGCTACGGCCTCACCCGCGCGCAGATCCAGATCAACTCCGCGCAAGACCTGCACCTCGCCCGGTTTGCCTTTCAGATAGGTCTTGGTCAGACCTTTCAGACGCAATGTGACATCATTCATAGCGCAACGCCTCGACCGGGTTCAGCCGCGCCGCTCGACGGGCAGGGAAATAGGTGACGACAAAGGACAGGCCAAGCGACAGGCCGATCGCCTTGAGCACATCGCTCAGGTGCAGCTCGGCGGGCAAGGCATAGATGCCCCGGATCGACGGATCCCAGACGCCACCGCCCATCACGTAATTCACGAAGGAAAAGATCGGATCGATATAGATCGCAAAAAGGCACCCCAGGATGACCCCCATTGCCGTTCCGATCAGTCCGGTAAAAGCGCCGCAGATGAAAAAGACACGCAGAACCGATCCTTCGCTCAGGCCAATGGTACGCAGGATGCCGATATCGCGGCCCTTGTTCTTGACCAGCATGATCAGGCCCGAAACGATATTCATCGCGGCGATCAGAACGAGGATCGAAAGGATGATGAACATCACGTTGTCTTCAACTTCCAATGCCCGCAGGAACCCACCGGATGCATCCTGCCAGGTCCAGATCTGGCTGCGCTCGCCCGAGGCCTCGAGAATCGAAATCAGGATCGGGCCCAGGTCTTCGGGGTTGTCCACCATCACTTCGATTTCATCGGCCACACCTTCGCGATTGAAAAAGCCCTGCGCCTGCGAAAACGGCATGTAGACACGGGTGCGGTCGATGTCATAGCGCCCGGCCGAGAACACATAGACAACGCGATAGGCATTCACGCGGGGCGACGTACCGAAGGCGGTTTTGACGCCATTGGGCGACGTCAACTTGACGACATCCCCGACCGTCGCCCCAATGCTGCGCGCCACGCCTGAACCAATTGCGATGACATCCTCACCCGTCTGGAATCCAGACAAGTCCCCTACAGCCTGCTCTGCCTGGGCAATTCCGGGCAGATCACGCAGATCGTCGGGTCGGATTCCAAACACTTCAACCCCGCTGCTGCGGTCGCGGTTGGTGATCAGCACCTGCCCCTTCACCAAAGGAGCCGCGCGTTGAACTCCGGGCACTTGTGCGATCCGGGCCGCGCGCTCTTCGTAGTCGGCGATTGTGCGATCCACCCGCCCCTGCGCGTCAATCTCGCCTGACGAATAGACCGTTACATGCGCGTTGGCGCCCAGGATGGTGCCGACGAATTCGGAACGGAAGCCGGACCGGACCGCCAGTGTCGCGATCAGGGCAAACACTGCCAATGTGATCCCGATCAGAGAAATCCAGGTCATCACACTGACGCCGCCCTCGGCCCTGCGGGCCCGCAGATAACGCCATGCGATTTTCCATTCAAAAGGGGCAAAGGGCGGGGGTGTGTTGGCCATGCCTGCTCCGGGGTGTTCATGTTCGCGGGGACAGTTTCGGCATTTCACCCGATGGTCAAGCCGGTTGTCGCTTTGAACCCGTTCCTCAGCCTGAACGAGCCGAATCAATCCGGTTGCCCAGCACGGCGACTGGGCCAAACGGATGACTTGGAAATCTGCTGCTACACCATGAGTTGTGAAGCGCATCACAGACAAACCGGTATTGTTTCATGTATGAAGTTAATCATCGCGCTTTGTGAGCTCCTGAATCGAAAAAGCAACAATGGGCGCGAAATTTTATTACTCTTTTTGATTATTTTCAGAAACTTTGTCACCCTGTATGTGGGGGAACACATTTAAGGAGCGGGGGTCGCTCAATGAATTTTCAAATTTCAACCAACGGTGCGGGGGTTATTCCGTCTCGCCAAGCATCAAAAGAACTGGATTGTGAAACAGCGGCGCTGCTGCGTGCGGCCATTCGGCCGATCTTTGCCAGCGCGGCAAGCTGGGGCAACTTGACGGATATCCTGAAAGACAAAGGGTACCGTCTGGTTTTCCGGCAAGGGCGTCTGTGTATCACGGATCGCACTACGGACGCGCGGGTTTGCGGGTTGCGGTTTCTAGGTCTTGAGTTTCGCGACCTGGTCAACCGGCTGGGCCGTCCGATCGTGGTCGCACGCGGCGATGGCGCCAACGGAGATATCCTTGCAACGCGCCCGACGGCAGACCAAGACTGACGTCTCAACCGATCGAATTGGTCAGATCACATTTGGTGGCCAAGCCAATCGCATGGCCACCTTCGCGAAATGGATCTGTGTTGCGTGACAGCAAGACCAGTCACCGGTGACGATGCTCAGGCAATCTGCTGGTAGATTTCAGCAACTTTGGTAACGGCCGCCTCGGGGCTCAGTTCCTCGCTTTCGCCGGTCCGGCGGCAAGTCAGTTCAACGACACCATTCTTCAGGCCACGCGGCCCGACCGTGATCCGCCAGGGCAGACCAATCAGATCCATGGTCGCAAACTTGCCCCCTGCCCGTTCATTACGGTCATCATAAAGCGGCTCCAGCCCCAAGGCTGTCAGAGCATTGTAGATTTTGTCACAGGCCGCATCCGCTTCTTCATCGCCCTGCTTCAGGTTCACGATGCCGCAATGGAACGGGGTCACGCCCTCGGGCCAGATAATGCCTTTGTCGTCATGGCTGGCCTCGATGATCGCGCCGACCAGGCGGCTGACACCAATCCCGTGACTGCCCATATGCACCGGAACCGGTTTTCCATCCGGGCCCTGCACGGTGGCGCCCAGCGGCTCGGAATATTTCGTGCCAAAATAGAAGATCTGCCCAACTTCGATACCACGCGCCACGCGGCGGCGTTCTTCGGGGATCTGATTGAACAGCGCCTCGTCATGCGTTTCATCCGTGCGTGCGTATTTCGAGGTGAACTCTTCCAAGATCGCCTTACACTGTTCACGGCTGTCATAGTCAATCTCACGATCACCAAAGGTAAGATCGGTGACGGCGCTGTCATAGAAGACTTCGGATTCACCAGTGTCAGCCAGCACGAGGAACTCATGGGTGTCATCGCCGCCGATGGGCCCCGAATCCGCGCGCATCGGGATCGCCTGAAGGCCCATACGCTCGTAGGTACGCAGATAGCTGACAAGATGGCGATTATAGGCGTGCAGCGCATCTTCCTTGGTGAGGTCGAAGTTGTAGCCGTCCTTCATATAGAACTCGCGGCCCCGCATCACGCCGAAACGCGGGCGGATTTCGTCGCGGAATTTCCACTGGATCTGATAGAGGGTCAGCGGAAGGTCTTTGTAGCTGTTCACGTGGCCGCGGAAAATATCGGTCACCAGTTCTTCGGCCGTGGGCGTGAACAACATGTCCCGGTCATGCCGGTCCTTCATGCGCAGCATTTCCTGCCCGTAATCGTCATAGCGGCCGGATTCGCGCCACAAATCCGCCGATTGGATGATGGGCATCTGGATCGCGATGTGACCGGCCCGGGCCTGTTCTTCATGGACAATGTTTTCCAGCTTGCGCAGCACTTTGAAACCCAGCGGCAGCCAGGAATATATCCCGGCAGAAGCCTGCTTGATCATCCCGGCACGCAGCATCAGCCGGTGGCTAACGATCTGGGCCTCGGACGGGTTTTCCTTGAGAACGGGCAGAAAGTAACGGCTGAGGCGCATGAACGATCCTATTTGTCTAGCGAAAGCCCGAATGCTCTACGCGATCCACAAAGGCTAGGCAAGGCGGCGCATCATTCAGGCTTGCGCAGCAAATAGGTGTAATAGTTGCACGAACCAAAGAACGTGCCTTCCCGCGCGGCTGCTTTCTGACCTTCGGCCCATTTCAAGGCGGTCTCGACGTCGATTGCACCTGCCTGAATGCAGGGGCCGACATAGGCGTCGATCATATTTCCGAAAAACGAGGTCTGGCCAGCCTCGGCCAGCAATTCCGGGATGAAACCGGCAACTTCCAGCCCCGCCTGCCGGGCCAGGAACGGAAGATGCCGCAGAACGAACGGATTGCCGACAACCGTCTGCAAGATTGCGTCCACCGCCATCGCGTTGGCGTCAGGGTCGCCAGCGCCGATCGTCAACGACGCATAGTCGCCATCGAAAATGGCGATCGTGCCGCCGGGCCGCGTCAGCCGCGCGGCTTCCTCTAGCATCGCCGCCGGGTCCGCCACATGGCTGATCACCGTATGCGCGATGACGATATCAAAGCTGCCTTGGCCGTCACCGGTGTTTCGGGAATCCGCAACCTCGTACCGAATGCGCCCCGCCAACCCCGCGGCATCCGTCTTTTCCATTGCGACCTTGATCAGCTCCGCCGCCAGATCCGACCCGACAATCTCGCATTCCGGGCCGACCCGGTCGGCCAGCGCCCGTGTCACGACGCCCGTGCCACAGCCCAGATCGACGATGCGGCGGCACGAGGCCCAGTCGAGCCGGTCGAAATAGCGTTCGCGCATTTTCACGAAATCCGGCATTTCGCCGCGAAACTCCAGACGGTCCGCGACGACGCGAACCGTGTCTTCCCCCTGTTGATCCAGGCTCTGATAGATGTCGGGCATTGCTCCGTCCCCCAAGGCAGGGCGTCAGTATAGCACGTTTCGGCCCGGCACGTCGGCTCTCTGCGCTGGCGGACTGTGAACGCGACGCCCGGCAATGGCGCGTTTGCGACCCAAGGTCAGTCGGGTTTTTGATTGACCCGCCAATTGGGAGTTTCAATTGTGGCGGGAACACAAACACCAGGAGGCGCTGTTGCAGACAATTCAGGAACCCGCCCGGCAGATACCTGTCATCCACCAGACCGATATTCTGGTCGTGGGCTCTGGCCCGGCCGGGTTGGCAGCAGCGCTGGCAGCGGCCCGCGCAGGCGCAGACGTGTCGCTAGTTGACCGGTTCGGCTGTATGGGCGGCAATATCACTGCCGTCGGCGTCGAAGGATTCGCCTGGTACCGGCACGAGCAAACCGTCGAGGCCGGCGGCATCGGGACGGAGTTCGAAACCCGCGCCAAAGAGATGGGCGCGGCGGTGCCCGAAAGCCAGTCGCTCAGCTATGAACTGGACAGCGAAGGGTTCAAGCTGGTGGCGGACAAGCTGATCGAAGAGGCGGGTGTTCATCCGATGCTACACCGGCAATTCGTCGCCCCCATCATGGAAGGGGACCGGATCACTGGCATCATCACCGAATCCAAGGCCGGGCGCGAGGCGATACTGGCCAAGGTGGTAATCGATGCCACCGGCGACGCCGATGTGGCCCATCGCGCGGGGGCCCCGACGCATAAAACACCACGAGAGGACATGATGGCGGCCTCTGTCATGTTCCATCTGGCCGGGGTGGACAAGCGCGCCTTTATGGAAGGCGTCAAAGCCGATCCGCAGACCTACAAGGACTGGGGCGGCGGCGGTGAGTGGAACATCGAAACCAGCGGCAAAGAGGACGACATGTTCTCGCCCTTTGTGCACAAGCCCTTCCAGCAGGCCATCGATCAGGGGCTGATCCCGCCCCATCTGAATACCATTGCCGGCACCTGGGGCGCGATGCATGACACGGGCGAGCTGACCTACATGAACCTCATCCATCTGGCCGAGATTGATGGGACCGACCCCGACAGCCTGACACGTGGCGAGATCGAAGGCCGCCGTCAGACCATGCTGGCCATCGAGGCGCTGCGCCGGTTCATGCCGGGATGCGAGAACGCGCGGCTTCGGAATTTCGGGATGACCATCGGTATTCGCGACACCCGCAAGATCGATGCGGTCTACAACATGACCGAAAACGACGCCCGCCATCAGGGCCGGTTCGAGGACACGATCGGCATCTATCCCGAATTCATCGACGGCTATGGCATTCTGATCCTGCCGACCACGGGGCGGTACATGCAGGTCCCCTACCGCTCGATGCTGCCCAGGGGCGTCAAGGGCCTGCTGGTCGCTGGGCGGTCGCATGGTGCGGACCGGGTGGCCCATGCCGCCACGCGCAACATGGCCTGCTGCGCCGTCATGGGCCAGGGTGCGGGCATTGCGGCGGCCATGGCACTGAAAAGCAATCAGGGCCTGGACCAATTGAACCTGGCACCTGTTCACACGGAACTAGAGCGTCAGGGGGTCAGGATTCACTGATGGACAGGATTCCGACAATAGACATCTCGCCGCTGTCCGATCCCGGCAGCGCAGCCTTTGCCGCAACGGTACAAGGCATAATTGAGGCCTGCACAGGAATCGGGTTTCTGTCCATCACCGGGACAGGTGTGTCCCAGCAGACGGTGGATCAGGTCCGTCAGACCACACGAGAGATCTTTGCCATCAATGAAGCCCGCAAATGGGATCAGGCCATCACGCGCGAGAATTATCGCGGTTATATCCCGATGGGTTTTTTCACACCGAATGACGGATCCGGCAAAGCCGACAAATACGAGGGTTACAAGCTGCACCACGAGGTTGCCGCCACCGACCCCGTGCGCAGTGAATGTGCCCTGTACGGCCCAAATCTGTGGCCCGCCGAAGTTCCCCGCGCCAAAGAGGTCATCCTGGATTATTGGCGTCAATTGGATCAGGTCACTGATGTGTTGTTGGGCGCATTGGACTCCGGCCTGAACTTGACCTCTGGCATTTTGCGCGACGCGTTCCGCAACCCGATGACCAATATGACATTGCTGCACTATCCCCCGCAGGCCGCGGAAGAAGCGGGCTATGGCATCCATCCGCACAAGGATACGGACGCACTGACCATCATCGCGCCCGATCCGGTGGGCGGGCTCGAGGTGCAGACCCGCAGCGGCAAGTGGATTTCACCGGACTGCCCACTCGGTGGTTTCGTGGTGAATATCGGCGACATGCTGGAACTTTGGTCAGGCGGGCGATTGAAATCCACGCCACATCGGGTGGTCAACCGGTCGGGCAAGGAACGGTATTCTTTCCCTTATTTCGCCGTACCCCGCCATGACGTCATTGTTGAACCGTTGTTGCCCGCCCTGCCCGGTTTCGACCGCCCGGCGGTTCATTGTGGGCACTGGTCGGCAGAAATCTGGCGCACCAACTGGCCCGATGAAGCCGCAGAAGAAGACACCCCTGAACTGGGGACGTTGCACGATTGAAACGGGCAAAGCCCGTGCCCATGAAGCGCTTGCATCATGGGCTTTGATGCGCCAAGAACGCCTGCAAAGGCCTGAACAAGGGGATCACGATGGCTTTGCCGGTAAAGGATCAGCTGAGATACTGGGGCGTCGCCGCTGCGGTTTTTGTTTTGATCCTCTGGGCTTTGGGGGATGTCCTGCTGCCCTTCGTCATAGGCGGAGCAATTGCGTATTTCCTTGATCCCGTTGCGGATCGGCTGGAGCGGTTGGGCCTGTCGCGCATCGCAGCTACAGCCATCATCACCGTCGTCGGGATTTTGGGGTTTATTTTGGCGATCCTGATGGTCGTGCCCGCCCTGATTACTCAATTGCTGGATCTGATCGACGTTCTGCCTGACCTTTTCAAGCAATTGCGCGGGTTCATTGAAAAACAATTCCCGTCGCTGCTGGACCGGGAATCAAACACTCATCAGATGCTGGTGTCCTTCGGCGACATGCTGAAGTCCAAGACCGGGGATGTTCTGCAAACGGTTCTTGCCTCACTCGGGTCCGCGATAAACATTGTTGTCCTTCTGGTGATCGTGCCCGTCGTGGCTGTTTACCTGCTGCTGGACTGGGATCGCATGGTCGCTCGCATCGGAGAGCTCCTGCCGCGTGACCACGCCCCCACCATCAGGCGGCTGGCCGGTGAGATTGACGCCGTGCTGGCCTCTTTCGTGCGCGGGATGGGAACGGTCTGCCTGATCCTAGGTACCTACTATGCCGTCGCGCTGATGCTTGCCGGTCTGCAATTCGGCCTGATCGTGGGGTTCATCGCGGGGCTGGTCACGTTCATCCCCTATCTGGGCGCCCTGATCGGAGGCTCATTGGCCATCGGGCTGGCGCTGTTTCAGTTTTGGGGAGATTGGGCACATGTCGGACTGATCGCGGGGATCTTTGCCATCGGGCAGGTCACCGAGGGGAATTTCCTGACACCCAAACTGGTAGGCAGCTCTGTCGGACTGCACCCGGTCTGGCTGCTTCTGGCACTGTCGGTCTTTGGGGCCTTGTTCGGCTTTGTCGGCATGCTGATCGCCGTGCCCGTGGCCGCAGCATTGGGCGTGCTGGCCCGATTTGCCACATCGCTGTACCTGGACAGCCGACTTTATACCGGTCTTGAACGTCAGGATCAGGAAACCGAGTAAATGGCCCGACAACTCAGCTTTGATCTGCCCGCCAAAACTGCGCTCGGGCGAGAGGACTTTTTTGTGTCGCCTGCCAATGCCTTGGCAGTGGCGATGATCTCGGCCACATCCTGGCCGGGAAACAAGCTTGTTCTGACCGGCCCGGCCGGTGCGGGCAAAACCCATCTGGCGCATGTCTGGGCCGCGGAAACCGGCGGGCGCATCATTCAGGCCGCTGATTTGCGGTATGACGACGTGCCGGATCTGGCACGCAGGCCGATTGCCGTCGAAGACGTGCCCATGATCGCCGACGATGCCGACCAGCAGAAAACGCTGTTTCACCTGCATAATCTGGTTCTGGCCGAAGGAAACGCCCTGCTGATGACTGGTCGGCTGGCCCCGAAATTGTGGGAATTGCCACTGGCCGACCTGCAAAGCCGGGTCGAAGGCGCCCATCACGTGGCGCTGGATCCGCCAGACGATGCGTTGCTGGGTGCGGTTCTGGCCAAACTGTTCGTAGATCGGCAGCTGAACCCCGGCCCCGAGGTAATCGCCTATCTGGTCAAACACATGGATCGTCGATTTGAAACTGCGGCCGACGTAGTGGAGCAACTGGATCAATTGGCCCTTATGGAAAAGCGCGACATCACCCGTTCCCTGGCCGTGCGGGTTCTGAACATGAGCCCGTACGAGATCGAGACGGGTGATTGACCCGCACCCGCCAATTTCGCATCCTCACACAGCATTATCTGGAAGACACATGGATCAGACCGCTGCAACCGACATCCCTGACTGGGGGCCTTTCGGAAAGCCACTGTTCGACGAGCCTGGAACCCGGGCATTGTCGCGTGTCGGAGTTGTCGATGTCGGATCCAACTCGGTCCGGATGGTCATCTTTGACGGTGCGGCCCGATCGCCGGCCTATTTCTACAATGAAAAGGTCATGTGCGAATTGGGCGCGGGCCTGTCCGAGACCGGGCGACTGAACCCGCGTGGGCGCGAACGGGCACTGGCGGCGCTGCGACGGTTTCAGAATCTGGCGGTTGATCTGGAATTGCCGGGCCTGCATGTCGTGGCCACGGCAGCTGTGCGCGAGGCCAAGGACGGGCCGGATTTCTGCGATCAGGTCAAAGCAGAGACCGGGCTGCACGTGGAAGTCATCGACGGGGAAGAAGAAGCCCGTTTATCAGCTCAGGGAGTGCTGCTGGGATGGCCTGGAGCCTATGGCCTGATCTGCGACATCGGCGGGTCGTCGATGGAACTGGCCGAGATCGGAGACGGTCAGGTCGGCCGCCGCCTGACTTCGGCCCTCGGGCCGCTGAAACTGCGCGATATCAAGGGCGGACGGCGCGCACGCAAGGCCCATATCAAAAGCACGATGGAACAGCTGCGCGATCAAATGGGTCCGCAGCGGGATCGTCTGTTTCTGGTTGGCGGCAGCTGGCGGGCCTTTGCCCGGCTGGACATGCTGCGGCGGGGCTATCCGCTGAACGTGCTGCATGAATACCGGATGACGACAAAACAGGTTCGTGAAACGATCAAGTTCATTGAAAAGAACGATCATGAAAAGCTGCGCAGCCAGGCCGGTGTATCCAGCTCGCGGATGTCGCTCATCCCCTACGCGATGGATGTTCTGGCCCGGTTGATCCGAACGTTCAAACCGAAGGACATCGCCATATCCAGCTATGGGATCCGGGAGGGATTGCTGTATGAACAGATGTCGCAGGAGTTGCGCGACCGGGACCCGCTGATCGAAGCCAGCCTTTTTTCCGAATCCAAGGATGCCCGCCTGCCCGGATTTGGCCGAAACCTCTATGATTTCGTGATGCCGCTGTTCAAATCAGCCCCCCCCAGCAGCGTTCGACTGATCAAGGCTGCATGCCTGCTGCACGATGTCAGCTGGCGTGCTCATCCCGATTACCGGGCCGAAGTCTGTTTCGACAACGTCACCCGCGCCAATCTGGGTGGCTTGAAGCATTCAGAACGTGTCTTTATCGGGCTGGCCTTGCAGCACCGGTATCGCAACAAACGCGAGGGCAACCGCTTTGCACCCCTGTATGATCTGCTGGACGAAAAAGGCCAGAGAGACGCCGAGATTCTGGGCAAGGCCATGCGCTTTGGCGCGATGCTGTGGATGCACAATGACGCCAATATGGGGCGCCTGAAATTCTATCCCAAAAAGCGGGAGTTGGAGCTGTACCTGCCCGAAGCAGCAGCCCCCCTGTTCAGCGAAGTTGCCGAAGCGCGCCTGAATTCACTGGCGAACGCCCTGAAATCCGATACGCGCGTGATCATCAAGGGCTGACCCTCGATCCGATCAGATATCAGTTGCCCCTTCGGGCAATTCTTCAGTTTCTTTTTCAGGCTCCGGCGGATCCTCGGCCTGTTTCCTGCGGATGATGATATCGCCATTGGGCAAGATCTCGGGCGCTTCATAAGCGCTCCAATCCTTGATCTCGGCCCCCAGCTCGGCCAGTGCGGGGCCCATTTCCCGCAAGAACGACTGCATTGCCGGGCCAAACTCATCCGCAAGGCCCAGCAGATCATCCAGCGCCGGTTCCATTTCCTTGCGCAGACCTTCGAAAAACAGCTCGGCCCCCTGCTCCATCAGGGATTTGCTGTTGTCTTCCTGCGAAAGGGCCGGCGCGGCGATGCCGGCCGTGATCATGCTGATCAGCAAAACGTGTTTCATACCTAGAATATAGCGCCCCAGCCGCAGGCGTGAAAGGTCACAGGTCGATGTCCAGTGTGACCGGGAAATGATCCGACGCCGTCAGCAGCGCCTGTCGCAGGTCCGGTGCGGACCAACAGGCCGCGTCGCGAAACGGATGCCAAATGCGCCAGGCCGAGCGGTATGCACGCAGATCCTGGGTTATCATTATGTAATCCAGAAGAGCCTCGAGAAACCTGCCTTCTTCCGGGCGGGCAAAGCGCGCCGTGGAGGGTATCGATCCGGGGCGAAAACCATGAGCCGTCACCGCGTGCGGGTCGAACAAACCTGCCTCCAGCAAAATCTCGACCGAAGAGCGGCCGAACAGATGCTCGAACTCATCCAGCCCGGGGCCGTCGTTCAGGTCTCCCAGCAGAATGACGGGTTCCTGGCTGGCAACGTGCATCTCGACCCGCCTGGCCAGCCAGACCGCCTGCGCCAGTTGCTTGCGGCGGTTGGCAATCGAGATCCGGATCGCCTCATCCCGCGACCCGGCCCCATGCGGAGCCTTGGATTTCAAATGAGCTCCGATCAGCCGGACGTCGTGTCCCGACTGCGTCGTCACCGCCAATTCCATCGGTGGTTTGGAAAACCGCACGACATCCTCGGTCGCATCAATATCCAGATCGATTCTGAACGCACCATCGAACCGGGGGGCCAAGGGGTCGTCGATGTCACCCTTGGGATCATGGCGCACGGTGAGAATGGTCCTGTCGTAGAGCAGCGCCAGCTCTTGATGGGTGTCGTTGGCAAATCCCATCACCGCGTCAGAGATGCGCAGATCGAACGCCTCGGCAAAGGTTTGCAGGGCCCGCACCGTGTTCTGGCGTTTGCCGGTGTTCGGAGCCTCGACAATCAATACCGCATCCGCGTCAATCGCGGTCAGCACTTTTGCAATCGCCTCGACCTGCTGCGCCTTGGTGACATCATGCCGACCGGACCAGGTGTCATCGACGATCAGATTGTCGTTTTGATCAAAAAGATTGGCAAACCATTCGATATTGTAGGTCGCCAGCCGCATCCTGTCAGGCCCGCGCGCCGTTGATCTCATCCCAGGCGCGGTTGATGTCGATCATCTTTTTCTCGGCCAGTCTGATCGCCTCTTCCGGGACACCGCGCGCCATCATGGCGTCCGGATGCGTTTCGCGGACCAGCCTTCGCCAGACTTTGCGGATATCGGGCAAGGGCATGTCCTGCGGCACGCCCAGAACCGTGTAAGGATCTTTTGGCGCATCCGGCACAAATCGCGCCCGCAATGCTTTGAATTGAGCGTCGGACTGCCCGAAGATCTTGCTCACTTCCTCCAAGAACGCGTTCTCATTGGGATGGTAGAACCCATCGGCCATGGCGATGTGAAACAGCCCCTCCATCAGGTCGCAAAGCGTGGTGCTGTCTTCGGCGAACATCCGGGCGATCTTGCGGGCATAATCCTGATACCCCGCCACATCCGTGCGCGCCATGTTGAAGACCCGCGCGGCATCTTCTTCGTCTTCGCGCGCGATCTGGAACACATCGCGGAAGGCAGTGACTTCATCTCGTGTCACCTGACCGTCTGCCTTGGCCATTTTGGCGCCCAGGGCAATCACCGCAATCGTGAACGCCACCGATCGTTCCGGCGGTGTTCGCAGCTTTTCAAAAACTGCGGCCAGGCTTTCGCCTTGGGCCAGCGCGCTGAGCGCATCGGATATGCGGGTCCAGATCGACATGGGCGTACACTAGCGTCACAATTCGGGACTGTCAGGTGCGACAGATCATTCAGGTGAAAGAATTTTCTGCATCAGCACAAGATCCAGCCATTGACCCCATTTGAACCCTACTTCGGGCATGCGACCAACCTGTGAAAAGCCCAGCGCCGCGTGAAACGCCACGGCGCCCGGATTGGCCGAGGAAATGCCTGCAACCAAAACATGCACACCGTCGGTTCGTGCGGCCGCCTCAAGCGCTTGCATCAAAGCACGCCCAACGCCTTTTTCGCGCGCGTCCGGTGACAGCTGGATCGAGTGTTCGCGCGTCTGCGCGTATCCGGGGCCCGCACGAAACGGGGCATAGGTGGCAAAACCAACAACTTGCCCATCATGTTCGGCGACCAGAAATCCAGTGCCCCGCGCCTTAATATCTTCGGTGATTTGCGTCGTGCTGCGCTCATCGGTCGTGAAGGTGATCAAGGACTCGCGGATGATCGCATTGGTGATCCTGGCGATTGCGGGCGCATCCGCCGCCATGGCCGGGCGAATGTTCATTCCAACACCCGGACCCCATGAGGCGTCTCGAACTCCGCCCTGAGCGCGGCCGGGCCGGTGTCGAACACCACTTGATCCAATGCACCTAGATGTCTGGCCAGCGTCAACGCATCCGGGTGGTACACAACCAAGCGCCGCAGCCGACAGCCGCTGTTTTGCAGCATGTCGGCCGGGTGAAGGTCGCCCTGCCATTCGATAAGTGCGGGAAACAAGTTGTCGAACGGCAAGCGCCCGGTTGGTGGAACCGCCATGCGCCACCGCAGCGCGCCCCGGGTCAGATCGATCGGTTGCCCGACACCATCGGGAAACACCGCAAGCGAGGCTTCGATATCCTCGACCCGGCAAATCCAGTTGGTCAGACGCGGGCTGCCCTCGAAGCGGTCCAGATCGAACCACCGCGTTCTGCCAGGTCTTTGCGCCTGCGGGTCGATCGCAATCGCCTCCAGATAGAGCCCGTCCCTGAGGCCCAGCAACTCGTTGTATGTCCCGAACGTCTCGTGCTTGCCGCCGGGTTGCAGCGCAACGCCAAGCGCTTGTTCGATATGGGCAGATGCGTCTTCCAGCGTTTCACCCGCGACGGCCAGATGATCCAGTAACATGTGCCACCTCCTGCAAGTTTACGGCCAGACCCTTGCGGATCTGGCCGTATGTTTCCGCCAAAGAGGCGCGATCACAAGATGTTTCGACGAAAAACCCGACCTTCGTCAGCCGCGCGCTTCGCTGATCAGGCGCAGGATGTCCTGAGCGGCCTCGGGAATGTTGGTGCCCGGGCCAAAGATGGCCTTGACCCCATGATCATAAAGGAACTGGTAATCCTGCTGCGGGATCACCCCGCCGCAGATCACGATGATGTCCTCGGCCCCGGCCTTTTTCAGCTCTTCCACCAGTTGCGGAGCCAATGTCTTGTGCCCTGCCGCCTGCGAGGAAATACCGACCACATGCACGTCATTGTCCACCGCGTCCTGCGCGGCCTCGGCCGGGGTCTGGAACAAGGGGCCAACGTCTACGTCAAACCCGATATCGGCGAACGCGGTGGCAATCACCTTGGCCCCACGGTCATGACCGTCCTGCCCCATCTTGACCACCAGCAGACGGGGGCGACGGCCTTCGGCCTCGGCGAATTCCTCGATGGATTTCTGGATCGCGGCAAAGCCTTCGTCACCCTCATAGGCCGCGCCATAAACGCCGGCGAGCGTTTTCACTTCGGCGCGGTGGCGGCCGAATTCCTTTTCCATTGCCATGCTGATCTCTCCTACGGATGCGCGGGCGCGGGCGGCCTCGACCGCAGCAGCCAGCAGGTTTCCGCCCTCTTGGGCAGCCTTGGTCAAAGCGTCCAGCGCCTGTTGGCAAGCAGCCTCGTCACGGGTTGCACGGATAAGTTCTAATCGCGCGACCTGAGCTTCGCGCACGGCCACATTGTCGACGTCCAGAATATCGATCGGATCTTCCTGTTCCTTGCGATATTTGTTGACCCCGACGATCACCTCTTCGCCGCGGTCGATCATGGCCTGCCGGCGCGCGGCGCTTTCCTCGATGCGCAGCTTGGGCATACCACTGGCCACGGCCTTGGTCATGCCGCCCATTTCCTCTACCTCTTCCATCAGGGCCCAGGCTTTTTCGATCAGCTCATTGGTCAGGCTTTCGACGTAGTAGGACCCCGCCAGCGGGTCGACCACATCGGTCACGCCGGTCTCTTCCTGCAACACCAGCTGCGTGTTCCGGGCGATACGCGCCGAAAAGTCGGTGGGCAGCGCGATCGCCTCGTCCAGAGCGTTTGTGTGCAAGGATTGCGTCCCGCCCAGAACTGCGCTCATCGCCTCATAGGCGGTGCGGATCACGTTGTTGTAGGGGTCCTGTTCCTGCAAGCTGACACCCGAAGTCTGGCAGTGGGTGCGCAGCATTTTGGACCGTTCGGATTTCGCGCCGAACTCGGTCATGACCCGGTGCCACAGCGTGCGTGCGGCGCGCAGTTTGGCGATCTCCATGAAAAAGTTCATGCCGATGGCAAAGAAGAACGACAGCCGGCCTGCGAACTTGTCCACGTCCATCCCGGCCTGTGTCGCTGCACGGACATATTCGCGCCCGTCGGCCAGGGTATAGGCCAGCTCCTGCACCAGGTTCGCGCCGGCCTCTTGCATGTGATAGCCCGAGATCGAGATTGAGTTGAATTTAGGCATCTCGTTCGACGTGAACTCGATAATGTCCGAGATGATCCGCATCGACGGTTCGGGCGGATAGATATAGGTGTTGCGCACCATGAATTCCTTCAGAATGTCGTTCTGAATGGTGCCGGACAGAACCGATTTGTCGTGCCCCTGTTCCTCTCCTGCCACGATGAAGTTCGCCAGGATCGGGATCACCGCGCCGTTCATGGTCATCGAGACCGAGACCTTATCGAGCGGGATGCCGTCGAACAGGATCTTCATGTCTTCGACACTGTCGATGGCCACGCCAGCCTTACCAACATCACCAACCACGCGGGGATGGTCGCTGTCATAGCCGCGGTGGGTGGCCAGATCGAAGGCGACCGAAACACCCTGCTGGCCCGCCGCCAGGTTGCGGCGATAGAAGGCGTTGGATTCTTCGGCGGTCGAAAAGCCCGCGTACTGACGGATCGTCCAGGGACGGCCCGCATACATCGTGGCCTTCACACCGCGTGTAAACGGACCAAAGCCCGGCAGCGAACCCATATGCGGCAAACCGGCGGTGTCTTCCTGCGTATAGAGCGGTTTGACCGCGATGCCCTCCAGCGTCTCTTTGGTCAGGTCGTCCAGCGGACGTCCGCGCAGCTCTTTCTCGGCCAGCGCTTTCCAATCCTTGGTGTCGGTCATTTCGGTTTCCTCTTGTCAATTCGGATGGCGGCAGTCGAAAGCTTCCGCATTGAGGTCTTGCGCTTGGCCGTTTCATTCAGCCGCAAGCGCGACATTTTGAGTGTTTGGTACAAATCGTCGGTCGCAATCGGTGTCACAGAGGCTATATTCGAAGGAACAGGAGGCCACATGACACGCACGCTTGCCTTTGTTTTCTTGGCACTAATCCCGATGTCTGTCTGGGCGGCGGATGGCACGGCGACGACGGATGACAGTTTTGTCCGCCCGGTAGGTGACAGCGAACTCAGCGAGTTTCTTTGGGTCAACCGACCTATCGTAGTCTTTGCCGACACGCCGGCGGACCCGCGGTTCCAGCAACAGATCGACATGCTGCTCGAAGGCGAAGCCGCAATGCGTGAGCGTGACGTGGTGGTTCTGACCGATACCGACCCATCGGCGCGGTCTCCGATCCGGTCACAGCTGCGCCCGCGCGGGTTCCAGATGGTATTCGTCGACAAGGACGGCGTGGTCAAACTGCGCAAACCTTCTCCGTGGAGCGTGCGCGAGATTGGCCGGTCCATCGACAAGACCCCCCTGCGCGAACGCGAAATCCGCGATCGGCGCGAAGGCGGCTGACCCCTTTCGCCACCCCGAAAGACCCCGGCACAGAATGCCGGAGGCTTTGACGGGTATGGCAAAAGCGCGGTCATGATCACTCGAACTCGATGATCACTTCGTCCACGGCGAGACTGTCGCCGGGACCTGCATTGATCTTGGCAACGATGCCCTTCTTCTCGGCGCGCAGGATGTTTTCCATCTTCATCGCCTCGATGGTGCACAGCGCTTGACCTTCCTGCACCTCTTGCCCCACTTCCACGTCGATCTTCACGACCAGGCCGGGCATCGGGCACAGCAGCATTTTCGAGGTGTCGGGCGGCAGTTTTTCAGGCATCAGCCGCGCCAGTTCGGCCTGACGCGGGGTACGTATCTGCACCTTGAGATCCGCGCCGCGGTTACGGATGCGGAACCCGCCCGAGATCTTGCCCACCTTCATGACCAGCGGCGCGTCATCGACCGTCATGACGGCAAGCTGATCACCCGGTGTCCAATCACCCGTCACCCGCATTTCCTGACCGTCGTCAAACCTGATCGTGGCCCCATCCTGATCCGCGTTGACCTTGACAGGCCACTGGATTTCGCGCCCGAAGGAGACAACCCAATCGGTGCCGACCTTGCGTTCGTGATTGTCCATCCGACCCGACACGCGGGTCCGGCGAATTTCTGCGACGCGATGCATGGCCGCGCAGGACGCCGCAATCCGGCGCAGGTCTGCCTCGGCCAGTTCGACGCCCTCGAACCCGTCGGGGTATTCCTCGGCGATGAAGGCCGTGGTCATATCGCCGCTGATGAATTTCGGATGATCCATCACGGCGGACAGGAACGGCAGGTTGTGGCCAATGCCTTCAACCTCGAAACTGTCCAGCGCCACGCGCATCGCCTCGATCGCCTGATCACGGGTCGGAGCCCAAGTACACAGTTTGGCAATCATCGGGTCGTAATACATGCTGATCTCACCACCCTCGTAGACGCCGGTGTCATTTCGAACAGCAACATCGCCTTCGGGCGCATCCCCCTGCCATTTGCCGTTGGCCAGCATCGGCCCGGCTGCCGTCTCCTGAGGCGGGCGATACCGGGTCAGACGACCAATCGAGGGCAGGAAGCCGCGATACGGATCCTCGGCGTACAGGCGGTTTTCGATCGCCCATCCGGTCAGTGTCACGTCGTCCTGCGTGATCGACAGCTTTTCTCCCGCTGCGACGCGGATCATCTGTTCGACCAGATCAACACCGGTGATCAGTTCGGTGACAGGGTGTTCCACCTGCAAACGCGTGTTCATTTCCAGGAAATAGAAGTTCTTTTCACCGTCGACGATGAACTCTACCGTTCCCGCGCTGGAATAGCCCACGGCCTTGGCCAGGGCCACCGCCTGTTCCCCCATGGCTTTGCGTGTTGCTTCGTCCAGAAACGGCGACGGCGCCTCTTCCACGACTTTCTGGTTCCGGCGCTGGATCGAGCATTCGCGCTCGCCCAGGTAGATGCCGTTTCCATGGCTGTCACACAGAACCTGAATTTCGATGTGACGCGGTTGGGTCACAAATTTCTCGATGAAGATCCGATCATCCCCGAACGAGCTTGCGGCTTCGTTCTTTGACGACTGAAAGCCCTCGCGCGCTTCGTCGTCATTCCACGCGATCCGCATGCCCTTGCCGCCGCCGCCGGCGCTGGCCTTGATCATGACAGGATAGCCGATCTCGTTCGAGATTTTGACTGCCTCATCGGCGTCTTCGATCAGCCCCATATATCCGGGAACCGTCGACACATTCGCGTCCTGCGCGATTTTCTTCGAGGTGATCTTGTCGCCCATCGCCTCGATCGCGCCTTTCGGGGGGCCGACGAAAACCACGCCTTCGGCTTCCAGCGCCTCGGCAAACTTGGCGTTTTCGGACAGGAAACCATAACCGGGATGGACCGCCTGCGCGCCACTCTGGCGAATGGCGTCCATCACCCTGTCGATCACGATATAAGACTGGTTTGCAGGTGGCGGGCCGATATGGATGGCTTCGTCCGCCATCGACACATGCAGCGCGTTCTTGTCCGCGTCCGAGAAAATGGCGACGGTGCCGATACCCATCTTGCGGGCGGTCTTGATAACCCGGCAGGCGATCTCGCCCCGGTTGGCGATCAGGATCTTATTGAACATGGAACGTCCTTTGGCTTGGTGTTCTGGAAACGCAAAACGCCGCCGCAGGGAACAATCCCCACGACGGCGTGATGCGCGATGACGGGCGGGACGACATGCGCCCCGCAAAATATGCGTTAGTTACAGGTGTTCTGTGTCTTGCAGTACAGCACGTTGCCCGCCGCACCGACGGCTGCGCCAAACAACGGGTCCGCGTTGAGGACGGCCGCCCCCACTGCCCCGGCACCGCCGCCGAGGATTGCCTGTTCGCCCGTGGTGTCTCCGCAGGCGGCCAGACCCGCACAGGTCGTCGCAACAAGGATGAAGCGTGAGAATCGCATAGTATCTGCCCTTTTTGGTTTCTTGATCCTTTTCGGGTCAGATGCGCGAAACACGCCCTGTTATTCAATATCAACGGGTGCGCCGGCGATTTTTGTGCGGGATTTTGCCTCTTTCTGTCCGCTACAGGCAAAAAGAAAAACGCGGACAGGACTATGTGGGGAACACAAGCCTGCCCGCGCAAGGAAGGGGTACGGAATAGTAGGTGCATGTGCGGCGCAGGCAAAGTAGAGCCGCACGGCTCATCCAGTTTGCACAGCACAATATTGGCGGCAAACACAGTATTGTTTCCAATCGGGATTTCGGCTGGAATCTGCCCACACCCGGAAATGCCGCGCAACTTCGCGCCGATACCGGTTCGATACTGCTCGGGCGTTTGAGGCCGCTTTGCCGTCACAGTTTCGTGACAGATCAAGCCGCTTTCCGCGCGTTTCGCGGTTGCAGCATCACGACTCTCGGTCAGCGTTGGACATACAGAACCGCCTTGCGCCAATGCGTTATCCGAGCGGCTCAAGACGTTGTGTTTCAGCGCAGTGAAAAACACACATTTGCTTGAAAAATCAACATCTTCACTTCCCATTCTCGTGATTTCCCAAGGTTTGAACCTCGTGAAACGGTCTGTGTGCACACTCGCACTCAAAGGAACACCCACATGACGAAGACTAGAAAAAAGGCACTCCTGCTTGCTGCCTCTGCGCTTTGTGTGACCAGCACGCTTGCCTTTGCCCAGGATGCCAAAACTCAAGCCGAGCTTGACGCCTTGCGCGCCCGGGTCGAGGCGCTGGAGTCCGCCAGTGCCAGCCCTGCCAACGGTGACTTCCGCATCGGCAACACCGTTCTGGACGTTTACGGATATGTAAAGGCCGACTTCTTCTACGATTTCGAGTTCGATCAGGGCGACACGGCGTTCGTGAATGTCATCGGGGAACCGTCGGCCGCGACCGATGGCACATTTGGTGCCACCGTCCGCCAATCGCGGATCGGTCTGCGCACCACCACCCCAAGCGGTATCGGCGATATCGGCGGACAACTGGAACTGGATCTGTTCGGTTCCGGCGGAACAGCCGAATTGCGTGTACGCCACGCCAATATCACCATCGGTGACAACTGGCTGATCGGACAGACCTGGACCAACTTCATGCCGCTGGACACCTACCCGACCTCGGTGGAATTCAACGGCCCCGTTGGTATCCCTTTCGCACGGGTTCCGCAGGTTCGCTATACCAACTCTTTCGGAACGAACACGTCCTTCGCCGTTTCGATCGAAGAGAATGTCGGCGGTTCGAATTCGGACGATCCGGTTTTGACCGCATCCGCCGAATACAATGACGGGACTTATGTCGCACGTTTGTCCGGCCTTTATGGCAAGGCGGAATCCCGCAATGTCGAAGTTGATCAAACCGGGTTCACGATATCCAGCTCGGTTCGCCCATGGCAGGGCGGCCTGTTCCAGGTCAACTATGTGAACGGCGAGGCACTCGGCCCGTACCTGATCGGCCTTGGTGATCCCATCGTGAACGGCCAGGCCAATGACGTGGATGGATACACCCTCGAATTCCGGCAGGATCTGAGCCCGAAATGGAATGTTGGCATTGCATACGGCAAAGAAGACTATGACCTGCCGACCTCGACCGGAACCCTGTCGTTTACCGAACTGGAAACGATCCACGTCAACGCTTTTTACAAGGCAACCGAGGATCTGACACTTAGTGCCGAGTACATCTATGGCGAACGGAACGACGCGCCGACCGGCAGAACCTTTGACGGAAACCGCGTTCAGCTGGCCGCTCAGTTGAACTTCTGATGCCGCACACGGATCCTGCCCGGTTTCGGGCAGGGTCATCCCGGAACCGGTCTTGATGGGCTGATATGCGGCGGCTTGGATCACGATTAGCCTGTCCCGTCGATTACGTCGGGAAAGGACGCACGGGCGGCGTCCACATCGATTACTAGCATTGCGTCATAGCTGGCCGGATCAAAAGGATCTTCCGCCGGGATGACTTCGCGCCCGAAAAGCCAGCTGAGACGTCCGGCATCCAGATTGCCCCGCTCGAACGGCTGATCGCCGAAATGCGCCCAAAGGGCCTCCATGAAGGCGGCATCGGCACGTTTGTCCGCCGGTTTGCGATCCCGGAACCGTTCCCGCCGCGTAAGCGGTGTGACGCCTTTGGGATTGGCGCGGCGAATAGTGAACTGAAAATCGGTGCCTGAAAGACGCCCCGGAAACCCGCGATGTTTCAGCATGGCGACACTCCACAGCTTTGTTTTGCAGACAAAAATAGTTCGAACCCGAACTTGGATGGGATCATGTTGCGCACCTCCAAAGCCGCACCGTTGGTCTGAGAAGCTTTGACGTCATGACAGCGTAAGTTCATGGTCAAAGCCCTTCCCAGATACACCGGGACTGCTCCAGCCGGTAGGCTTCAAAATACTGGGTCGCGTCCGGAGCGGTGTCGCCAAATTCCACCGGGCGATCAGACAGGGAAATGACAACTCTGGATGGCTGCAATTCGTGCAGAGCCACATAAGGAACGGCTAGAACCTGGCACAGATGCTCCATATCCTTGGACGCCACGTCATAGCCGATCCGTCCCACTGACGCTCCGATCTTCGGGGCGACAAATCGAAAGCGCACCCAAAGCTCACCGGGGTTGTTGTCCAGCAGGACATCGCTCAGATGCACCGGCTGACCGGACGGCACCGGCAACGAACTGTCTGTCTGGGCAAAAACCGGAGCGCCGAGCGCGCACAAGACCAGACATATGGCACGATCCCGGACCCACCGAAGGCAGGCTCCTCCTTCCGGGATCGCGCGCGCAGTGCTTTTGGCCTGCGCGGTTCTATGTCTGACGGGTCGGATCATTCAACTATTTGTCGCTTTTTGTCAATTCCGCCGCAATTTTGAGCATTTTCGCTAAAAATCGGACTGCCAGTGCCAACAACCGGGGCGGACAACGCCGCCCCGAATGGGTCAAAGCGGAATATTGTCGTGCTTTTTCCAAGGGTTCTTCAGCTGTTTGCCGCGCAAACTGGCAAAGGCTCTGGACACGCGCCGGCGGGTCGAATGCGGCATGATCACCTCGTCGACGAAACCGCGTTCGGCGGCGACAAAGGGGTTTGCAAACCGATCTTCGTAATCGGCGACATGCTGTGCGGTCTTTTCCGCATCATGCAGATCTGCCCGATGAATAATCTCGGTTGCACCCTTGGCACCCATCACCGCGATTTCGGCTGTCGGCCAGGCATAGTTGAAATCGCCGCGCAGATGTTTGGACGCCATAACCACATAGGCACCGCCATACGCCTTGCGCGTGATCACCGTGACCTTAGGCACGGTCGCCTCGCCATATGCATAAAGCAGCTTTGCGCCGTGCTTGATCACGCCGCTATATTCCTGCTGTGTGCCCGGCAGAAAGCCCGGAACATCGACAAGCGTCAGGATCGGAATTTCGAAACAGTCGCAGAACCGCACGAACCGCGCCGCCTTGCGTGAACTGTCGATATCCAAACATCCCGCCAAAACCATCGGTTGGTTCGCCACGACACCAACGGTCTGACCTTCCAGCCGAATAAAGCCGGTGATGATGTTCTTGGCGAAATCTTCCTGAATTTCGTAGAAATCGCCTTCATCGGCTATTTTGGTGATGAGTTCCTTCATGTCGTAGGGCGTGTTCGGATTGTCCGGAACCAGAGTATCCAGCGAATCCTCGATCCGGTGAGGGTCGTCAAAGAACGGACGCACCGGAGGTTTCTCGCGGTTGTTGAGCGGCAGGAAATCCACCAGACGGCGCACTTCTGCCAATGCTTCCACATCGTTTTCGAACGCCGCATCGGCGACCGAGGATTTCTTGGTGTGGGTCGAGGCGCCACCCAGTTCTTCGGCCGTTACAACCTCGTTGGTGACCGTTTTGACCACGTCGGGGCCTGTCACGAACATGTAAGACGTGTCCTTGACCATAAAAATGAAGTCCGTCATCGCGGGGCTGTAAACCGCACCGCCGGCGCATGGGCCCATGATTACGCTGATCTGCGGAACCACGCCCGAGGCCGTGATGTTGCGCTGAAACACTTCGGCATACCCGGCCAGCGAAGCCACGCCTTCCTGGATTCGCGCACCGCCCGAGTCGTTGATACCGACAATCGGCGCTCCGTTTTGCACCGCCATATCCATGATCTTGCAGATTTTCTGGGCATGCGTCTCGGACAGCGACCCACCAAAGACCGTAAAGTCCTGGCTGAACACATAGACCATGCGGCCGTTGATGGTGCCCCAGCCGGTGACAACGCCATCACCCGCAGGTTTTTGTTTTTCCATTCCGAATTCGGTGCATCGATGACTGACGAACATGTCGAATTCTTCAAAGCTGCCCTCATCCAGCAGCAACTCGATCCGCTCTCGCGCCGTCAGCTTTCCGCGCGCATGCTGGGCATCAATCCGCCTCTGCCCGCCGCCCAGCCGTGCGTCGTTGCGGCGGTTTTCCAACTCGGAAAGGATGTCTTTCATGACGATTATCCCCTGTAAAATTTGCCGGGACCCTACCCTTTCGCGCCCCTCATCCAAAGCTCTTTTCGGCAAATTTGCAAATATCCAGCAACAACAATCTGGATAACTGTAAACTTGCAAAGCCTCACATTGAGATCGCTGGATGGCTGGCAATCCAAAATTCCATGATTATACATGTGAACTATGCAGTTCAGCTCTCGCGCGGTTCGCCGCACACCACCCACATTGGCGACACTTGTATTGCTTGCGGGCTTGTCTGCGCTGAGCATGAACCTGTTTCTGCCGAGCCTGCCGAACATGGCCGCGTATTTTGGCGCCGATTACAAGGTCATGCAGCTATCGATCGCGCTGTATCTTCTGGTCAACGCCGTTCTGCAAATCCTGATCGGTCCGCTCGCGGACAAGGCAGGTCGCAGGCCAGTTCTGCTGTGGGGGATCGGTTTGTTCCTGCTGGCCACGCTTGGATGCATCTATGCCCCCAACGTTGAAGTCTTTCTGGCGTTCAGAATGTGCCAGGCGGTCGTGGTTGTCGGCATGGTTCTCAGCCGGGCTGCGGTCAGGGATATGTACGATCAGGATCAGGCGGCATCGATGATCGGTTACGTGACAATGGGTATGGCCGTGGTCCCGATGATCGGCCCGGCGATCGGCGGCTTGCTGGAGGAAAGCTTTGGCTGGAAAGCGAATTTCTGGCTGCCTTTCGCCCTGGGCGCCTTGACGCTTGCCTTGACCTTCGCGGATTTTGGCGAAACGTCAGCCAAAAGCGGCAAGACCCTTGTTCAGCAGTTCAAGGAATACCCTGAACTTCTGACCTCGCCACGGTTCTGGGGCTATTCACTGTCCTGCGCGTTGTCTTCGGGCACATTCTTTGCCTATCTCGGTGGCGCGCCCTTTATTGGAACCGAGCTGTTCGGACTAAGCGCGGCACAGGTCGGCATATATTTCGGCGCCCCCGCAGTGGGCTATTTTGTTGGCAACTTTCTGAGCGGTCGCTTTTCCGTACAGATTGGCATCAACCGGATGGTGCTGTGGGGCAGCCTGCTGAACGCCTTGGGCGTTGCGCTTTCGGCATCCTTGTTCCTCACAGGTCTGGGCACCGCACTCAGCTTTTTCAGCTTGATGACCTTTGTGGGCGTCGGAAACGGCATGGCCATTCCCAATGCCACCTCCGGCGCATTGTCCGTTCGTCCGCATCTGGCCGCGACCGCCTCGGGGTTGAGCGGCGCAATCATGCTGGGCGGCGGCGCAGGCCTGAGCGCGTTGGCAGGCACCCTGCTGACCCGGGAAACCGGCGCCATGCCCTTGCTCTGGCTGATGCTCACCTCTGCAGTTCTGGCGATTTTCGCAATTGGATCCGTCATTCGGCGAGAGCATCAATTGGGGCTGTAACGACTTGCTCCGAAAACTTTGCAAAGTTAATCTTCCAAAACAGAAAACTTGCAAAGGCACCTCATGGCCACCCAAAAGCTCTATGCCGGCGCGAAGCTGCGTGAAATGCGCACGCGACTGGCCCTGACACAACGCGAATTCGCGGCGAAACTGGGTGTTTCACTCCCATACCTGAACCAGATGGAGAACAACAACCGGCCGATCTCGACCACGGTTGTGTTGGCTCTGGCACAAGAATTCGGCTTGGATGTCACCGAGCTCAGCACCGGCGACAGCGAGCGACTGGTGTCGGATATGCGCGAAGCTTTGGCCGACCCGGTTTTTGCGGATATTCTGCCGCCACTTGCCGATTTACGCCTGACGGCATCAAACGCTCCGGCATTGGCCCGCGCATTTATCGAGCTGCACAAAACCTACCGGCAAACGCATGAACGCCTCGCCTCACTGGACGAAGCCCTGGGGCGAGAGGACGCCCGAATGCAGGCCAGCCCCTGGGAAGAGGTGCGGGACTTCTTCCATTATTGCGACAACTACATCGACGCCGTGGACCGGGCGGCAGAGCTGTTCGCCAATCGCGCGGAAAACCCGGGCAGCATCCGGCAGGCGGCTTTGAACAGCCTGACTGAGCGTGGCATTCAAGTGATGTTCTCTGACATCGCCCCTTTGCGCACCTATGACGCCGAAAGCAAAATCCTGCGCCTTTCCTCCCGCTCGACCCCGCAAACGCAAGTGTTTCAACTGCTGTTGCAGGTCGCATTGATCAGTCAGGACAAACTGCTGGAAGCGACACTGGATTTTGCCAAGTTCCAAAGCGAAGAGGCGCGGTCCATCGCCAAGATCGGCCTCGCCAATTATTTCGCCGGCGCTTCCTTGATGCCCTATTCCGCATTCCTGACCGCTGCTCAGGAAGATCGCCACGATCTGGAGCTGCTCAGCAACCGGTTCGGCGCATCGATCGAGCAGGTTGCGCATAGACTGTCGACGCTGCAACGCCCGGGTGCAAAAGGTATCCCGTTCTTTTTTGTCCGCGTGGATCAGGCCGGAACGATCACGAAACGGCACTCGGCCACGCGTCTGCAATTTGCACGGTTCGGTGGCGCCTGCCCCCTTTGGAACGTGCATCGGGCCTTTGAAACGCCGGGACACTTCCTTCGGCAACTGGCAGAAACGCCGGATGGTGTGCGTTACATCTCGCTGGCTCGGGATGTGTCGAAATCAGGTGGTTCATTCGGCGCACCGGTCAGGCGGTACGCAATTGCGCTGGGGTGCGAGGTGCGCCACGCCCCGGCGCTTGTCTATGCCGATAACCTCGACATAAACAACGCCAGCGCTTACGAGCCCATCGGCATTTCCTGCCGCATCTGCGAGCGGCAAAACTGCCATCAGCGTTCAGTCCCGCCGCTGGAACGCCGTCTCAGCATCGACACCCATACGCGCGGCACCCTGCCATACGAAGTCACCTGATTTCGTATGGCCAGAAATTAACCGGGGGAGCCCCGACCCGGGCCGGGAAAGGACAGGGACAGTATCCCCCAGCCATAATGTTCAGGCCTTGGACAAAATCGCCCAGATTTCGTCTTTCAGCGCTGCCCGTTTCTTGCGCAAATCAACTTCGGCCAGGTCTTCCATGGGCTCGACGTTGGTTTCAGCCCGATGCACAACGCGATTGACCTCGTGATACTCATCAGCCAGACGGGCAAAATGCGCGTCCGTTTGCTTGAGCTGGCTCATCAGTTCAACCTTGTCCGGAAACTCTTCGGCCAGTTCATGCGGGGTGTGGGACATGTCTGTTCGCTCCTTCATATGTCGTTGCATATCAGTGGTAGAAGTGTGACGCGCCGCCCACTTTGACGCGGATCAATTTCATACAGGAAAAATTCAGAATTCAGCGTCGCGCAGCACGCCAACCCGCTGCACGTGCTTCGGCAGCAGAGCAGAACCATCGCTCGCCCTTGGCTGCACTGATCCGGGTTTTGGCATAGTACCTCTGCCCCGGTTCGTGAAAGATCCTTTCGCCCTTTGACGAAACATTTCCTTTGATTAGGCATGTTTCAGAGGATTTCGGTTTCTTGCGTGCCCTGTGGACCCAAGGCACCTGTATCTGTGTCTTGTGCAATCCCCTGTTTTCAATCCTCGCGACCTGTTCGGCACCTGCATACGTGTCCGAATATTTGCGGTACGCAAAGGCCAAGCCCTGCTCTACAATCCAGGCGGCGACGTCTTCGCGCTCCACGCTGCACCGAGCAACGATGCGACCGTAGCGATCCCGATCCAACGGGACACAAGTGGTCATCCGTCCCTGAAACTGCTTCTGAACCTTATGAGTGGCCCACGCCCCGCATGGCCAGCTTGATCTGTCGGAATCCTGACAGGTCTGATCCAGTTCGGGCGCATCGATACCGTGCAGCCGCACCCGAACACCACCGACATTCCAGGTGTCCGCATCGATTACGTGAACCCGACCCGCAAGGTGCTCTGCGGCATGGGTCAGACCTGGAAGCAGAAGAACAAAGGCTAAACAAATCCTTAACATGCCCCCGCATATGCGCGGTATTTCACGCGCATTCAACCGGGGGCCGTTTGGAAAGGTTAACGTTGAGCGGTTGCCCAGTTGGGGTGAATCCACGGACGATCATTGGCCTTCGGCAACGGATCTTTGCCCAAGAGCGAATCCGACACTTTTTCACCCACCATGATAGACGGCGCATTCAGGTTGCCGTTGGTGATCTGCGGAAAGATTGAACTGTCCGCAACGCGCAACCCGTCCACGCCGATGACACGGCCTTGGGGGTCGACTACCGCATTCTTGTCATCCGCGCGCCCCATCCGGCACGTACCGCAGGGGTGATAGGCGCTTTCCGCATGCTCCGCGATAAAGGCGTTCAGATCTTCATCCGTTTGGACAGCGGAACCGGGCTGAATTTCCTTGCCCGCAAAGGGCTTGAAGGCGGCTTGCCCAAAGATTTCGCGGGTCAGCCGGATACAGGTGCGGAAATCCTCCCAATCCTTTTCATGGCTCATGTAGTTGAACTTGATCACCGGCGCGTCTGCGGCTTGGGCAGAGCGCAATGTGACCGCCCCGCGTGACGGCGACCGCATCGGGCCGACATGCGCCTGGAACCCGTGCCCCTCGGCAGCGGCCTGCCCATCATAGCGCACGGCAATCGGCAGGAAGTGGTATTGAATGTCGGGGTATTCCACGCCCGGTTTCGACCGGATGAACGCCGCGCTTTCGAACTGGTTCGATGCGCCCAATCCCGTTTTGGTAAACAGCCATTGCGCCCCGATCAGGCCCTTGCTGAACAGGTTCCAGTGCTTGTAGAGCGTGATCGGTTGCAGCGACGCCTGTTGGATGTAAAGCTCAAGATGGTCCTGTAGGTTGGCACCAACCCCCGGGCGATCCGCCACGACGTCGATCCCATGCTCGGCCAGATGCGCCGCCGGGCCGATACCGGACAACATCAGCAGTTTGGGTGAATTGATCGACGATGCAGCAAGAACGACTTCGCGCCGGGCCTTGATGACCTCTTTCCTGCCGCCACGGATCAGTTCGACCCCTGTGGCGCGGCCGTTTTCCATGACAACCCGAGACGCAAGACCGCGCACGATATCGCAATTGTCGCGCTTGAGCGCGGGTTTCAGATAGGCATTCGCCGCAGACCAGCGCCGCCCTTTCCAGACGGTCTGTTCCATCGGGCCAAAGCCTTCCTGCTTTTCACCGTTGTAGTCGCCCGTGACTTCGTAACCGGCCTGCTGACCGGCGTCCACAAAGGCCTGAAACAACGGGTTCTCGCGCGGGCCGCGCGACACGTGCAACGGACCGTCAGTGCCGCGCCATGCCGGATCTCCCCCATGGCCGCCGTCGTGCCAGGTTTCCATCCGTTTGTAATAAGGCAAAACATCCGCGTAAGACCAACCGTCAGCCCCCATCTCGGCCCAGGTATCGAAATCGCGCGCGTGGCCGCGAACATAGACCATGCCATTGATCGAGGACGACCCGCCGATCACCCTGCCGCGCGGACAGGCCAGGCGACGGTTGTTCAGGTGCGGCTCGGGCTCGGACTGATAGCCCCAGTCATAGCGCGACATGTTCATCGGATAGCTCAGCGCCGCCGGCATCTGAATGAACGGCCCCATGTCGGTGCCGCCGTGTTCGATCACCAGAACCGAGGCCCCGGCCTCGCTCAGACGATATGCCATTGCGCAGCCTGCGGACCCTGCGCCGACGATGACAAAATCTGCTTCCATTTCCACAACTCCTGCCCCGCCGAGAAGGTTGGATGCCTCCGGCGGGAGTAATTTCGAAAAGATGAAGAGGTTATTCGCCTCGTGGGAACCGGGCGTTTTCCTCGACGATGTTCAGATCCATGTGATTGCGCATGTAGCGTTCCGACGCTTTTTGCAGCGGCTGATAATCCCACGGGTAGTATCCGCCTTGCCGCAGCGCTTCGTACACAACCCAACGCCGAGCCTGGCTGGCACGGACTTCGGCATCGAAGCGATCCAGATCCCAACGGGCCTCGGATTTGGCACGCAGTGTTTGCAACGTGCCTGCGTGTTCGGGGCTGTCTGCCAGATTGTTCAGTTCGTGCGGGTCGGCCTCAAGATCAAACAACTGATCAGGGTCCAGCGCACAGCGGTTGTATTTCCACTTGCCATATCGCAACGAGACCAGCGGCGCGTAGGATGCCTCGGCCGCGTATTCCATGGTTACCGGTGTGGTTCGTTCTTCGCCCAGTACCAACGGCACGAGGTTTTCGCCATCGGTCCAGGGGGCGATCTCGGCCATGTCTACGCCAGCCAGCGCCCCCAGGGTCGGCGTTACGTCTATTGTCGATACCGGAGCATCTATCCGGCCGGCGGGCAGATCAGGCGAAGCGATCATAAGCGGCACACGCGCCGAGCCTTCGTAGAAGTTCATCTTGAACCACAACCCGCGTTCGCCCAGCATGTCGCCGTGATCCGAAACGAACAGGATGATCGCCTCTTGCCGGGTGGTTTCCAGCACTTCGAGGATTTCGCCGATCTTGTCGTCCAGATAGGAAATATTGGCGAAATAGGCGCGACGCGACTTGCGGGTATCTTCTTGGGTGATGTCGAAACTGCGCCAGTCATTGGCATCGAAGATGCGCTTGGCGTGGGGGTCCTGATTGTCATAACCCAGATCGGCGACCTCGGGCAGCAGATGTGCGCAATCTTCGTAAAGGTCCCAGTATTTGCGGCGGGCAACATATGGGTCATGGGGGTGCGTGAAGCTGACGGTCACGCACCACGGGCGGTCATCCTTGCCACGTGCCAGATCATAAAGTTTGGCCTTGGCGTTATAGGCGACCTCGTCGTCGTATTCCATCTGGTTGGAAATCTCGGCAACACCCGCGCCGGTGACGGACCCCATGTTGTGATACCACCAGTCGATGCGTTCACCCGGCTTGCGGTAATCCGGGGTCCAGCCGAAATCGGCCGGGTAGATGTCGGTGGTCAGGCGGTCTTCGAACCCGTGCAGCTGATCGGGGCCGACGAAATGCATCTTGCCCGACAAACAGGTGGAATAGCCCGCGCGGCGCAGGTGATGCGCGTATGTGGGGATATCGCTGCGAAATTCGGCCGCGTTGTCATAGACGCCGGTGCGCGACGGCAATTGACCGGACATGAAGCTGGCCCGCCCGGGCGCGCACAAGGGCGACGCCGTGTAAGCGTTGGCAAATCGGGTTGACCGTTCCGCCAGTTTCTTCAGGTTCGGAGCGTGAAGCCAATCAGCGGGACCGTCTGGAAAGAGAGTCCCGTTTAGCTGATCCACCATCAGGATCAGAATGTTCGGTTTTGTCATTTTTCAGCCTCGAGCAGAGTATTGAGCACACGCATCGCGTGGTTCACGGCCAGTTGCGGTTCTTCAGGGGCGCTGAGTGCGGCGCGGATGTACAGCCCGTCAATCAGGGCAACCATGTTCTCAGCCGCCTCTTGCGGGTCAGCCAACTTGTGCCGCAGGGCGTGGGTCAAATTGGATTTGATGCGGGCCTGATAGATCTGCCACAGGCGCAGGGCATCATCATTGGTCTGAGCCAACACATAGAAGGTCATCCAGGCCGCGATCACATCGGGTGTGAAACAAGAAGGCGCAAAACACGCCCTTACGATCGCCTGCGCCCTTTCGTCCGCCGCAGCCGCTTTCAGCTCGCCCCTTGCTTCTTCGCCAAAGTCCGAGAGGATCCGGCGCATGGCGGCCAGAAAGATCTGATCCTTGCCGCCGAAATAGTGGTGCGCAAGCGCGCTGGACATGCCGGCACGTTTGGCAATCTGACTGACTGTTACATCAAGGGATTTCTTCACGCCCAGCTCAGCGATTGTCGCGCGAACAATCGCATCCCGGCGGATTGGCTCCATTCCGACTTTTGGCATCGTTCTCCCCTTGAACAGGTGTCACGGGACCACGCTAGGGGGTTTTTATTGACTCGTCAATTAATGAAAAATCAGGGAGCGATGTCGTTACAGCTTCGGCGCAATACTCGGAGGCGTCAAGTCCTTGCGGTTCAACACGAATTCGCGCCATGAAATAAAGCTTACGGCGGCAAGGATCAGCGTGCCGCCTGCGACAACCCAAACGTCAACGCTTTCATGGAAAACCGCGGCGCCCAGGATCGTGGCCCATATCAACTGAAGAAACGTCACCGGCTGCGTGACGGCCACCGGCGCCGCTTGAAGCGCCAGGGTCATGAAATAGTGCCCGGCGGTCGCAAAACTGGCCACCAGAAAAAGAACCCCGATATCCCGCAGGCTTGGCTGCGTCCAAACGGCGATCGCAAAGGGTATCAAGGCAATGGTCACCCAGATCGACAGATGTGCCACAACGACGGCGGGCGGTACGTCACGCACCAGAATTTTGGCCAATAAATACGACCCCCCAAGGGTCAGGGCCGTTCCCAGCATGGCCAGATGGCCTGATGACACTTCGCGAAACCCGGGCCGCAGGATGATCAGGACGCCAACCAACGCGACCAGAATCGCCGCAATCCGGCGAAAGGCCAGCTTTTCGCCCAAAAACAGGGCCGCCCCCAGTGTGACGTAAACCGGTGTCATGTAATTCATGGCTGTAACTTCGGCCAGTGGGATCTGTGTCATCGCAAAGAACCACAGCATGACCGCAACCGCATGCACGACGCCTCGCATACCGAACAGCGTCAGCAGGCGGGGGGTCAGATGCGTCGCCATGATCGACCGCATGGCCGGCAACAGAAACACCAACCCCAGCACATATCGCAGAAACGCGGCCTGGATGGAATTCATCGATGTGCCCAGCGACTTCACCAGCGCGGTCATCACAACAAAGGACAAGCCGGCGGCGAACATCCAGAACATGCCGGCAAGCGGGCGGGACGATACGGTGGATGAATTCATGTTCAAGGTTGAACACCGAAACCCGGCCGGGAACAACCCTTCACATGGTAACAAGTTTCAGCGCGATACCCAACATGACCACGCCAATCCCTGCATCCAGCACCTGCCACGCCCTGGGGCGCGCAAAAACAGGCGACAGGATGCTTGCCCCATAGCCAAGCGAAAAGAAGAATACAAAGCTGGATGTCATCGCGCCGAGGGCGAAACCAAGCCGGTCGTCATATTGGGCCGAGATCGAACCGATCAGCACGACCGTATCCAGATATACATGCGGGTTCAGCCAGGTGAACGCAAAAACCGTCAGCAGCGCGGCCTTGAGGCTGGTTCGCTTGCCATTGCAGATTTCCATCACCGAACCACCCAGCCAGGAAGACCGGAGACTGCGCAGGCCATACCAGGTCAGGAATGCCGCCCCACCGTATCGCATCACGGTTTCGAACCAAGGTGCGGCCTGTGCCAGAGTGCCAAAACCTGCCACGCCTGCTCCGATCAGGATGGCATCAGACACCGCGCAGGTCAGGCACAGAAAAAACACATGCTCGCGCCGCAAGCCCTGCCTCAGAATAAAGGCGTTCTGCGCCCCGATGGCGAGAATCAGGCTGAAACCCAGTGCGAAACCGGCGATCACGGATGTAGGCATGGTATCTCCTGCGTAGCCATTGCGTTGACTAATGGCCGCGATACGATCTATCAAATTAAAGATGTTGCCCTCAGTTAAGTTTTGCTAATGCTGCTGGACCCTCACCAATTGGCCGCTTTGTCAGCCATTCTGCGCCATGGCAGCTTTGATGCGGCGGCGGCGGAACTGGCTGTAACCCCTTCGGCGATATCCCAGCGGATAAAAGCGCTGGAGGATCGCGTGGGCGCCTCGCTCATCCATCGGGGAACCCCTTGCACCGGAACGCCAGCAGGGCAGCGCATCGCACGTTACGCCGAAGATGTCGGTTTGCTGGAAGCGCAGCTGGCTCGGGAATTGACTCTGGCACAAGAACCCGGGTCCGCGCGGGTTCGCGTTGCGGTACCCGCCGACATTCTGGCCACCTGGTTCATTGACGCGATTGCGCGGGTGCCCGACATGCTGTTCGACCTTGTGATCGACGATCAGGACCATTCGGCGGACTGGCTGAGGCGCGGCGAGGTCAGCGCCGCCGTCACCGTCGGCGGACAAACAGTGAGCGGTTGCGACGCGATTGAGCTGGGCGTGTTGAGATATCTGCCCACCGCCAGCCCGAAATTTGTCAACACCTGGTTCAAGAACGGCGTGACCGAGGAAACCCTCAGCATAGCGCCTTGCCTTGTCTTCAACAGGAAGGACGGTCTGCAAAAAGCGTGGATCGCAAATCACACCGGCAAACATCTGTCACCGCCTTTCCACTTCCTGCCATCTTCGCAAGGGTTCGTTGATGCCGCAGTCGCCGGAATTGGCTGGGGCATGAACCCCGCAGCCCTTGTGCAAGACGCCATGGCACGTGGGCTGCTGAGCCCGATCGTGCCCGATGCGCCACTGGACATCGCGCTCAGCTGGCAGGTCGGGCGGGTTCTTGCCCCGGCGCTCAAACCCCTTACACAAGCGGTCCAGCATGCCGCGCAACGGGTTTTGCTACCGTCACAAGGCAAATAGTCAGACTCATTCGATTGGAGGAACCAATGTTCTCGCGCGACACCCTCAGTTATGACCCCATTCCCCTGCCCGACCGATGCGAGATCAGTGATGCGGACATGCAGGACGCAGCTGTGGCTTTCTTTGAAAAGATGCGGCGGCGTCATACCGTTCGGGATTTCTCTACGCGCCCGGTGGCTCGTGATGTGATCGAAACCTGCCTGCGCACCGCGGGAACGGCCCCGTCAGGTGCAAACCACCAGCCCTGGCATTTTGCTGCCGTCTCGGACCCCAAGCTGAAACTGCGCATCCGCGAGGAAGCCGAAGAAGAAGAGCGTCGCTTTTACGCGGGAGGGGCGGGCGATGAATGGATCAAGGCTCTGGAACCCATCGGGACAAACGCGGTCAAGGAACATCTGACCGTCGCCCCGTGGCTGATCGTGGTCTTTGCCCAACGCTGGGGGCAATTCGAAGACGGGACGCGGTACAAGAATTACTACGTGCCGGAAAGTGTGAACATTGCCACCGGCTTTTTGCTGGCGGCGTTGCATCACGCCGGTCTCAGCACGTTGACACATACCCCGAATCCGATGCGGTTTCTGACCGATGCGCTGGGTCGGCCCGCTTCAGAGAAACCGACAATGATCATCGCAGTTGGACACCCCTCGGAAACCGCGACCGTACCTTCTGTGGCAAAGCTGAAGAAGCCTTTGGAAGAGATTTCCTCGTTCTTCTGAGCGGACCTGCATTAGTTCTGAGGCCGGGGGGAATCTTCCCGGTCGGGCGACATCGTCAGGTAGCACGTCACGCAAGCCATCAGACTGGCCGCGACTATGAACGCGACCGCCAAGGCAACCTCATGCATATGGGCGACTGCGGCCAGCGCGGCCGAAAGCAGCACCGCCAACAATCGAGTAAACGATTTGATAGCTGCGGATCCCTGAACGCGTTGCTCCTTGGGCGCGACGTCCAGGAAATAGAGCTTGCGTGCGCTGCTGATCCCGGTCACCGCGACGGTGACGACGAACAGCGCTATCGCATGCAGGTGCACATCGTGATCGATACCCATGTAGTGGAATGCCAGCAGAACACCTCCGGTAGCGGCCACCATGAGTGTCCCGACCACCATGACGGCACGATGAGATTTCATGTTCACGACCTGCCACAAAGGCCCGGACACAAGATAGCCCGAAGCAGATGAAACAATCATCGCGGTCAGTCCCTTGGCCGAGCTGTGATGCGCCTCGGCCGCGATCAGCGCGAAGAACGGGACAGAGAGCGAAACAGCCACCAACAACATTCGCATGACCATGTAACGCCGAAACCACGAGTATTCGAACATGCCCAGAATACCCCGGGCATTGGCCTTGAACGACAGCTTTGCTTTGGGTCCGGTCTTGTTTGCCGGCTCCGCCGAGCGGGCATTCTCTGTCATGGCCAGCATCAAAAGCCCTGACAGCATGAAAAACGCAACCGATACGCCGATCATGGTTGAATGGCGCGAAAAAGGTGGGTTTTCCTTGGTGATCTGATGCACCAGCATGGCAAGACCGATGGCACACAGGCCTCCGCCCCCAAGTTGCAGGTAATGCAGGACCATGCGCGAACGCGAATGGACATGATCGCCCAGCAGATCGGTGAACATCAGGTTCTGCACCTCGTCCACAAGACCGATCACGAAAAAGACCGCCACGAAAACCACTGCGATCAACGGAACGACCCCGGTCGCGGCGGCCACCATTGCCAGGACCAGACAGGATCCGATGATCGCTTCGGTCAGAGCGATTGCGCGTTTCTTTTGCGATTTCGCCGCGACGGATTGCGCCAGAAAGAAATCGGAAATCATGCTGCCAATCATTCGCACCGAAACCAGCGCGCCCGCCACGAACATCGGCAGTTCGAATGACACGGCCAGAAACGGCAAAACCACCGATGGGCTGCCCAGAGTCCACGCAACCTGAGACACGATACTCTGCCCAGCAAGAACCGGCACGTTTCGCTTGGCCTTTTCAGCAGTCGCATCCATCGTGGATCTTTCGGTGGCGTTGTCTCGGAAATTCCGGGTTTTTCCAGCCTATGCGTTTCGAAGGGTTCAGCCAACAACTCTTCGAAACTGTCCGAAAACGAAAAAACCCGACGGTTGAGCCGGGTTTCGCCGTCAAGATCCGCAACAGCTCAGAGCTGTGCCATCACCTCATCCGAGGCCTCGAAATTGGTCGTGACACGCTGTACGTCGTCATCGTCTTCCAGCGCATCCACCAGCTTCATCAGCTTTTGCATGTCTTCCAGACCCAGCTCGGTCGTGGTGGTCGGCTTCCAGACCAATTTGGTGGATTCCGATTCACCCAGCGCAGCTTCCAACGCGTTCGAAACGTCGTTCAGATCCGTATCCGCACACCAGATGATGTGGCCATCCTCTGAACTTTCGACATCTTCCGCGCCGGCCTCAATGGCGGCTTCGAATATGGTGTCTGCGTCACCCGCCGTTGCCGGGTAAATCACTTCGCCCTTGCGCTCGAACATGAACCCGACCGAGCCCGTCTCGCCCAGATTGCCGCCGTTCTTGGAAAAGGTCGAACGCACGGTCGACGCGGTGCGGTTGCGGTTGTCCGTCATGGTTTCAACAATCACGGCCACGCCGTTGGGGCCATAGCCCTCATAGCGGATTTCTTCGTAATCGTCGCCTTCACCGGCGGTGGACTTTTTGATCGCGCGGTCAATCACATCCTTGGGAACCGAGTTCGACTTGGCCTCTTTCACGGCCAGACGCAAGCGCGGGTTCTTGTCGGGATCGGGGTCACCCATCTTGGCGGCAACGGTGATCTCTTTCGACAGTTTGGAAAACAGTTTGGACCGCGCGGCGTCCTGACGCCCCTTGCGGTGCTGGATATTGGCCCATTTTGAGTGGCCTGCCATAATGCGTCCTCGTCATCGTGATTGCGTGTTCGGCGCTGATATAGACGTTTGCAGGGGGCAGGATCAAGAGAGCGGCTTGCGACGGCTTCACCGGCTAGTATGGTGACGACATGACGACAGACCAGATCATTCTTTTTGCGCTTTTCATCACCGTCTTCGGAATGCTGCTGTGGGGCCGGTTTCGATACGACCTCGTGGCCTTTGCCGCGCTGATGATTGGCGTTGTGCTGGGCGTCGTGCCCGTGGATGGTGCCTTTGCCGGGTTCGGCCATCCCGCGACCATCATCGTGGCGCTGGTTTTGGTGGTTTCTGCCGGTTTAGTCCGATCAGGCGCAGTGTTCCTGATCACCCGCACGCTGGTTGATGCCTCGCGGGGCTTAGGTGCGCATATCGCCCTGATGGGTGGGATCGGCGCGGTTCTGTCGGCCTTTATGAACAACGTGGCGGCGCTGGCGTTGCTGATGCCCGTGGACATCCAGACCGCACGCAAGGCCGGACGATCGGTGGGCCTGTCGCTGATGCCGCTGAGCTTTGCCACCATTCTGGGGGGGATGGCCACACTGATCGGCACGCCTCCGAACATCATCATCGCGTCGATCCGGGCCGAAACACTGGGCGAGCCGTTTCACATGTTCGATTTTGCCCCGGTCGGTGGGCTGGCCGCAATCACCGGTCTTGCCTTTGTCGCACTGGTGGGCTGGCGCCTGATCCCCAATCGCGGACCGCAGGCCGAGACATCGGAAACTTTGGCCGAATACATCGCCGAGCTGACCGTCCCCCCGGAATCCGCCCATATCGGCAAACGGGTCAGCGAGCTTTATGAGGTGGCCGAGAAATCGGACGTGGCCATCATCGGTTTGATCCGGGATGGCAAACGGCGCTATGGCCGGTCGGCGCACGCCGTTTTGCAGGAAGGTGACGCGCTGGTTCTGGAAGCCCGACCCGAGGCGCTGGACGAGTTTCGCGCAGCGCTCAATCTCGACTTCTCGGACACGCGCCGGCAGGAGTTGCTGACGGCCGAGGGTGACGGGCTGGAAGTGATTGAAGTCGTCGTGCCGGAAAGCGCGCGCATCACAGGCCGCACGGCACAAGGGCTTGGGCTGGCCTGGCGGCAAAGCACCGTTCTGATGGGCATCTCACGCCAGGGGCGCAGGATTACCGAACAGGTCCGCAAGACCGAGGTGGAACCGGGCGATATTCTGCTGCTGCTCTGCCCCCGCGACCGCGCTGCGGATGTCACGGAATGGCTGGGTTGCCTGCCCCTTGCCGGACGCGGGCTGAACGTTACTGCAAACGACAAGGCATGGCTGGCCATCGGTCTGTTTGCCGCCGCTGTTTTGGCCGCAAGTGTCGGGTTGATCTACCTTCCCATTGCTTTGGGGCTGGTCGTGATTGCTTATGTGCTGACCAAGATCATGCCGATCACCGACATTTACAATCACATCGAATGGCCGGTGGTCGTACTGCTGGGGTCTATGATCCCCCTGGGCAGTGCCTTGGAGACCTCGGGCGGCACCGAACTGATCGCAAACGCCCTGATTCAACTGACCGATGGTCTGCCCGCCTGGGCCATTCTGACCGTATTGATGGTTGTCACGATGACTTTGTCGGACGTGTTGAACAACACCGCCACCGCCATTGTCGCCGCGCCTGTCGGGATACAGATGGCACGCACGCTCGAGGTGTCACCCGACCCGTTCCTGATGACCGTGGCCGTTGCGGCTTCGGCTGCGTTCCTTACCCCCATCGGGCACAAGAACAACACGCTGGTTCTAGGGCCCGGCGGCTATCGGTTCGGAGATTACTGGCGCATGGGATTGCCGCTGGAAGTGCTGATCATAGCCGTTTCTGTTCCCGCCATTCTTGTATTCTGGCCGCTGTGACGGGTAAAGGCTGCGTATGAAACCGTTTTTGATCCTGCAACTGCGCCCCGAAACAGATGCGTCCGATGCCGAATATGCCTCGATCCTGAACCGGAGCGGGTTGTCTCCTGAACAGACGCATCGCATCCGTTTGGATTGCGACGACCTGCCAGAAGGGTTGGATGTCACGGACTATGCCGGTGTCATCGTAGGCGGCGGACCGGGATGCGTCAGTGACGACCCGGCGACCAAATCCCCGCTGGATGCCCGGATCGAGGCTGCGATCATGGGGTTGATGCCGCAGATCATCGCGCAAGATCACCCGTTCATGGGCTGCTGCTATGGCCTTGGCATTCTGGCGGCGTATCTGGGCGGCGACGTCAGCAAGGCGCGGTATGGCGAACCCGTTGGGCCATCCACGTGCCATTTGACCCCGGAAGGGCAGCGGGATCCGTTGACCGCCGGGTTGGAACCCACCTTCGACGCTTTCGTTGGCCACAAGGAAGCGGTTCAGGCTCTGCCGAAAGGATGCGTTCACCTTGTCGCGTCAGACCCCTGCCCGTTCCAGATGATCCGTTGGGCGCAGAACGTATACGCCACGCAGTTCCACCCCGAAGCAGACGCCAGGGATTTTGAACAGCGCATCAATATCTACAAGAACCACGGCTATTTCCCGCCTGAAGACGCGCAAAAACTGATCGACCACTGCCATTCGGCCGATGTCACGCAGCCGGGCGAGATCCTGCGCCGGTTCGTCCGACGATACGAATGACCCAACGGCGCGGTTGCCTGCGCCTTGCCCCCTCGCATAGGCTGATCTGACGCAACTTTGGGAGGAGTTGTCCTTGGATTTGCTTTTGAATGTCGGCTTGCCGGTGTCGCTTGCCATTATCATGTTGTCTCTTGGCATCGGGCTGGAGGTGGCAGACTTCCGTCGTGTCCTGAGCCGGCGACGCGCCTTTGCCATCGGGGCGGCAAGCCAGATTGTTCTCTTGCCAGTCGCGGCCTTCGTGACGGTCACAATCTTTGCATTGCCCCCCGAGATCGCGGTTGGTTTCATGCTGCTCAGTTTTTGCCCGGGCGGCGTAACCAGCAACATCCTCTCCAAGCTCGCCAAAGCCGATGTCGCGCTTTCGGTCAGCCTGACCGCCGTGATCAGCCTTTTGTCGATGGTGACCGTGCCAATACTGGCCGCGTGGTCGATCGCGCATTTCATGGGCGACGAAGCCCCCGAGGTTTCGATCACCGGGCTGGCTGTTGCATTGTTTCTGATAACAACGCTTCCCGTGGGCATCGGGGTCGGAGTTCGCAACTTTGCAACAGGGTTTGCAAACCGCGTAGAGCCGGGATTGTCGACGCTCGCGACCGTTTTGTTCGTGCTGATCGTTGCCGCGGCACTGGCCGGGAACTGGCAATTGTTCGTCGACAATCTTGGCATCATGGGCGCAGGCTTGATTTCTTTGAATATCGCCCTGCTGTTCATCGGGCTGGGGCTGGCGCGGATATCAAACCTGTCCTGGAATGAGTGCAAGACGATCTCGATCGAAACCGGAATTCAAAACTCCACGCTGGGCATTACACTGGCGGCGCTGATCACGAATACCGAAAGCGGGTTCAGCCCGCTGGCCCTGCCCTCGGCAGTTTATGGCATTACGATGTACGCCGTGGTTCTGCCGTTTCTTGTCTGGTTCCGCAGGCGCTGAAAGGACCGTTATGACAAACAACACTGCTGATGCGATCGTAATCGGTGCTGGTCTGGCCGGATTGGCCGCCGCGGCCGAACTGGGCGACCGAGGCAAAAAGGTAATAATACTCGATCAGGAACCAGAAGGTTTTCTGGGCGGTCAGGCCTTCTGGAGCCTGGGTGGCCTGTTCATGGTCGACACGCCGGAACAACGCCGCATGGGTATCCGCGACAGCCACGATCTGGCGCTGCACGACTGGATGGGAAGCGCGCAGTTTGACCGCGAAGAAGACACCTGGCCCCGCAAATGGGCCGAGGCCTATGTCGAGTTCGCCGCCGGTGAAATGCGCCCCTGGCTGCATGACATGGGCCTGCGCTGGTTTCCGGTCGTGGGCTGGGCTGAACGTGGCGGGTCTTATGCAAACGGGCATGGCAATTCCGTCCCGCGCTTTCACATCACCTGGGGCACCGGACCCGGTGTGCTGGAGCACTTCATCCGCCGGGTCCGCGCCCATGTCAGCGCCGGTCTGATCCAGCTGAAGTTCCGCCATCAGGTCAGCCATATCATCATGCAGAACGGCGAGGCCAAGGGCGTCTCGGGCGAGGTTTTGGCCGATGACGCGGCCCCGCGCGGCGGCAAGACCAACCGCGACGAGGTCGGCGAGTTCGAGGTCTATGCACCCTCGGTCATCGTCACCTCGGGCGGGATAGGTGGCAATTTCGAGATGGTGCGCCAGAACTGGCCCCGCGACCGCCTGGGCGAACCGCCCAAGGACATGGTGGCGGGTGTGCCCTTCCATGTGGATGGTCGGATGATCGCCATCAGCGAAAAGGCCGGTGGCCATGTCATCAACGGCGACCGTATGTGGCATTACACCGAAGGTGTGTGCAACTGGGATCCGATCTGGCCCGCCCATGGCATTCGCATTCTGCCCGGCCCCAGTTCAATGTGGTTCGACGCCAAGGGAAACCGTCTGGAACCGCCCTGCCTGCCGGGATTCGATACGCTGGGAACGTTGAAGGAAATCCTGAAAACTGGATACGAATACAGCTGGTTTGTTCTGACCCAAAAGGTCATCAAGAAGGAATTCGCTCTGTCCGGGTCCGAACAGAACCCCGATTTCACCTCGGGCAGCTGGAAAGAGGTGATCCGTCAGCGCATTCTGTCCGGTTCCAAGGCAACTGCACCGGTCGAGGCGTTCAAGGAACACGGCGAGGATTTCGTCGTGGCCAACACGCTGACCGAACTGGTGAGCGGCATGAACCATCTGGGCGGGGGTCTGATCGACGAGGCGCATCTGCGCGCCCAGATCGAAGCACGGGATTCACAGGTGGACAATCCTTTCTCAAAAGATGCGCAGATGATGGCGATCCTGGCGGCGCGCAACTATCGCGGCGACAAGCTGATCCGCACCGCCAAACCGCACAAGTTCCTGGACCCAAAGAACGGCCCGCTGATCGCAGTCAAGCTGCACGTGCTGACCCGCAAGACACTGGGCGGTTTGCAGACCAATTTGGACAGTCAGATGATCGGCGCCGACGGTCAGGTTGTGCCGGGCCTGTTCGCAGCCGGCGAAGTCGCCGGATTCGGTGGCGGTGGTTATCACGGTTACAACGCGCTTGAGGGAACCTTCCTGGGCGGCTGCATCTTTTCGGGTCGCAACGCCGGGCGATCGAGGGCCATCGCGTGACAGCCCTGCCCTATTACTTGCGCATCATTTTGATCACCGGCTCACCCTGAGCATCCAGCAAGGCCAGCGCGTTGCCTTGCATCGCGAAGGTCGTGACACTTTGCATCGCCTTGAGAAACTGCCGCTCGACCTCATCCAGCGGGGGTGGGCAAGCCATGAGCGTTGCAGCCATATTGTCCGGGAACGCAATCCGATTGTCAGAAATCTCGGCCTGGCCACTGAACCGGTTGCAACCGCCGCTGCCTGAAAATGCCCCGCCCTGCCCAAAAGCAAGTTCAGGACGTTTCTCTGTCTCGACAGCCGCACCATTGAGGCCCGAAGCGACCCATTCGGTGTTTTCCAGCATCGCGGCACCTTGGTGTTGCACCTGTATCATCAGCAGGTCAGCAGAATTCTCGGCCCCATGTGTCAGTACCGGATAAACGGTATCCGTGGTGAACAACAGCTTTTGCCCCTGCATGACCGAAGCACGCACGGCGTATCTGCGCCCGTCCTGAATCAATGCGTCATCATAGGTCAGTTCGAACTGCGCCGGCACACCGGTCAAGGCATATCTCTGCGCGGCAAGCGTTTCGGCCGGCGCATCCGCCAATGAGATATCCTGAAGCTCGACGAACAAGGTCGTGTCAGGCGGAAGCGCAATACGCTCTCGGTAGGTTGCAGTTCCTTCGACGGTTCCGGCAAGCGATGCGCCGCTCAAAACGGTGGCGAAAACAACTGCAGGAAACGTGGAGCGGCCGAATGTCAGCATGGCAGTACCCCTTAAAGTAATATTTCTACAAAAGATTGCTGTTCATCCGACATTTACAAGTACGCCGCCGATAAAGCGGCAAATCTGTGCCGATGTCATAACGGCCAGATCAACGGGATCAGCAGAGACGCCAACAATCCGACCGTCAGGTTCAGCGGCACACCGACCTTCATGAAGTCGGTGAACCTGTAGCCCCCGGGGCCATAGACCATCATGTTCGTCTGGTATCCGATCGGAGTAGCAAAAGATGCCGAAGCCGCCACCATGACCGCGACGACCAGTGGGCGCGGATCTATTCCGACCGCCTGAGCCAGACCGATGGCGATCGGGGTGACCACAACCGCCACGGCGTTGTTGGAAACCAGTTCGGTCAGCACCGAGGTCAGCAGGTAAATCGCCCAGATAATGAGGAATGGCGGCAAGACACTGAGCCCCGGCGCAACGGCCTCGACGATCAGAGAAACCGCGCCCGAGCTGTCAAGCGCGGCCCCTATGCCCAGCATCGCGAAGATCAATGCCAACAGGCGACCTTCCACAAAAGAAAATGCCTCATCCGCATCGATACAGCGGGTTAGCAGAACCACGGCGCAGGCCACAATCGACAACAACAGGATGGGCGCAATGCCCAGCGCGGCAAGGGCAACAATCCCTACAAGAGCCCCAATCGCAATCGGTGCATGGCTTCGACGGAAGGCACGAGCCGACGGCTGGGTGACGTCCACCATGTCCATTTCCGCCGCCAGCCGCTGGATATCCGCCGGGGCACCTTCCAAAAGCAGCGTATCCCCAACCCTAACCACCAAGTCATCCAGTTGACGGCCGATATTCTGGTTGCGACGGTGCACCGCCAGCACGTAAACGCCATAACGACGCCGAAGCCGCATCATTCCAAGGGTCCGCCCCACCATCCGGCAACCGGGCGTGATCAGCACCTCAACCGTCTTGGTTTCAACGGCAGACACCTGGTCCACGCGCTTGAGTTCCTTGTTGCTTTGCAAGCTCAACAACTCGGTCATCTCGGTTCGCAACACGACACGGTCGCCGACCCGCAGTTCGACGCCCTTGAGGTTTCGCCGCAGGGATTCATCCCCTCGGAGAACATCGATCAAGCGTACACCCGGCCGCTTGAACAGTTGAACTCCTGTCACTTCGCGCCCGATCAGGTTGCTGTCCGGCGGAATGACGGCCTCGGTAAAGAACTTCATCTTGGACCGGTCGCTGAGCAGCGACGCCATGCTGTCCCGCTCGGGCAAAAGTTTGGGCGCGATGAACCGCAAATAGATCATGCCGTAGATCACCAGCGCGATCCCCAGCGGCGTGACTTCGAAAATCGTAAAGGGTTTCATCCCCTGCGCGCGGGCCACGCCATCGACCAGCAGGTTGGTGGACGTGCCGATCAATGTCAGCGTGCCGCCCAGAATAGCCGCATAACTCAGCGGAATCAGCAATTTGGACGCGGGAACATTCAGGGTGCGGGCGATTTGCACAAAGACCGGTATCATCACCACGACCACTGGCGTATTCGAAACCACCGCCGAGGCCAGCACGACAAACCCCATGAGCAATGCGATTGCGATACGCGGGTTCACCTGAGCTTGCTTTTGCGCGGTCGATGTGAACGAGTCCAAGGCTCCGGTCCGCACCAAAGCACCCATGATGATGAACATCGCGGCAATCGTCCAGGGTGCCGGGTTGGACAGAACTGCAAGCGCATTTTGATAGGGCAGAATGCCGGTTACAAGCATCAGTGAAACACCACCAATGGCCACGACCTCGGTCGGATAAACCTCGCGCAGGAACATGATGAACATGCCCGCAACGATGACCAGCGCCAGAACCGCGCTTCCTGTGTCTGTCAGTGAAAGGAAATTCATTCGTGGTATTCTGTCCGAACCCGGGCCCAAGCGCCTGATGACATGCAGTTTCACGCATTGCGCCCGACAGAGCAAGCCTGACGATGACTATTCGGGCCCGGCTTGTTCCAGGCGCCCTCCGACGCGCACCATACGCACGGTTTTGGCCTGTCCGTCACGATCATCGGCTTCCACGAACACGCCGCTCAGTGTGGCCTCGCCGTTTGCAGGAGTAAAGCGCGCCTTGGGCATACCGGTGATGAACCGTCGCATGGGCTCCTGCTTGTCCATGCCGATGACCGAATCGTAATCTCCGCACATGCCGGCATCGGTCAAATAAGCGGTGCCACCCGGCAGAATCTGGGAATCAGCCGTCGGGACATGGGTATGCGTTCCCACCACAAGGCTTGCACGTTTGTCGCAGTAGTGCCCCATCGCCATCTTCTCGGACGTGGCCTCGCAATGCATGTCCACGATGATCGCCTGCGCCTGCCCGCCTCTGGGATGGGATTTCAGGATCGGTTCGATAGCCGAGAATGGATCGTCGAACGGGCGTTTCATAAAGACCTGACCCAGCACCTGAACGACCAGAACCTTGCGTCCCCCCGGGGCCGTGAACAGCCGATGACCCCGCCCCGGCGCGCCTTTGGCGAAGTTCACGGGTCGTATGATGCGCTGTTCCTTCTCGATGAATTGCAGCATGTCTTTCTGGTCGAACGCATGATCGCCCAGCGTCAGGCAATCCGCTCCGGCGTCGAGCAACAGCCTGGCGTGATCTCCGCTCAGCCCCATGCCGTTCGACGCGTTTTCGCCATTGACCACGACAAAATCCAGCCGCCATTCGTCGCGCAGGCGCGGCAAATGCTGCTGAACGGCAGCGCGGCCCGCGCGCCCCATGACATCACCAAGAAACAGAATCCTCATGATCCGGGTCGTAGGGGCTGTACTGGGCAATAACAAGGCGGAAGCGTGAAATTAACGGCAGAACTGGGGGTTGAAATCAAATTCTGCCGTGGCAATGTTTCGATACGTCTCTTGAATACAGAAGGAATTCTGCGTGAAGTCGTCAATTGTTCTGACCGGCTGCCTTTTGGCGGCAACTGCTGCCGCTGCCGAAGGCACCAAGACATCCATGCCCAATCCCGCCGCGACCTTTTGCATCGAAAACGACGGGACCTACCAGCTTCGTAAAAACGAAGACGGCAGTGTCTATGGCGTCTGCATCCTGAAGGACGGCACCGAGGTGGATGCCTGGGACTTTTTGCGCAGCCATTTCGAACAGTAGCAGCTAGAAGGTCAGCACGCGGCTTTCCGTGACAACCATGTCCAGCGGTTGGTCGGTTGGCTCGAGCGGCAGGTCCGCAGCCTCTTGCGCATCAAAAGCAAAACCGATGGCAAGCGTCGGGCGTTTGGCGCGCAAGCCTTCCAGCGTTCGGTCATAAAACCCGCCGCCATACCCCAGGCGGCCACCATTTGCGTCGAAGGCGACGAGCGGAACGATCAGAATTTCGGGGTCGAAATAGTCATCCACCTGGGGCACTTTTGCACCGAACGGGCCATCCTTGAGCACACCGTCCGGCGTCCAGCGAGAGAATTTCAGCGGCTGACCGGCTGCCTGGATGACAGGCACACCCACCGGGCCATAAGCCGATGCTTCGGCCATCGCGGGCACCGGGTCGATCTCGGTCCGGATCGGCATGTAACCTGACAAGGGCACGCCGCGATGGCCTGCCAGAACCTCGGACAAGCGCCCGGCTGCACCCGGCAGGCGCGCATCAAACGCGGCCTTGCGGCGGGCAAAGGCCGCTTTGCGCGCCGCGGCTTTGATGTCGGTCAGATCGGTCACAGTAGCACCACGCTGGCAAGCCCAAGAAATATGAAGAAACCCATGACATCCGTCGTGGTTGTCACAAAGGTTCCCGATGCCAGCGCAGGGTCGATGCCCAAGCGGTCCAGCAAGACAGGTACTACCGTACCTGCGAACCCGGCGATGATCATATTCACGACCAAGGCCGCCCCGATCACGACACCCAGCAGCGGGGAATCGAACCACAGCATCCCGACGGTGCCCAACACGATGGCAAAGCACAGCCCGTTGAGCATGCCAACCAGCAATTCCCGTCGGATCACTCGCATAACGTTTGCATTGGTCAGGTCGCGCGTCGCCAGCGCACGCACCGCCACGGTGAGCGATTGTGTTCCCGCATTGCCGCCCATTGACGCAACGATCGGCATCAGAATGGCCAGCGCGACCAGTTGATCAATCGCAGCCTCGAACTGAGAAATCACCAAAGAGGCACAGATCGCTGTGCACAGATTCACCGCCAACCAGGGCAACCTTCGCCGGCTGGTCGCCGCCACGCTGTCAGACAGCGAGCTTTCGTCGCCAACACCGGCTAGACGCAGGATATCCTCTTCATGCTCTTCATCCAGAACGACCATCGCGTCGTCAATGGTGATGACACCGACCAAACGGCCATCCGCGTCCACCACCGGGGCCGAGATCAGGTGATATTGGTTGAAGGCATAAGCCACGTCTTCCTCATCCTGATCGACGGGGATGATGTGAAACTCCTCTTCTGCCAGATCAATCAGCGGCACTTCACGCCGCGCCGCCATAAGCTTGCCCAACGTTACCTGAGCAACCGGTTTCATGCGCGGATCGACCAGAACGACGTGATAGAACTGCTCGGGCAAATCGTCATTGGCGCGCATGAAGTCGATGGCTTGCCCAACGCTCCAATGTTCGGGCGCCATAACGACTTCCCGCTGCATGAGACGACCGGCCGAGTTCTCGGGGTAGGACAGTGCCTGCTCGGCTGCGATCCTTTCGGAATCCTCCAATGCGTCCAGAATGGTTTCCTGCTGCGGTTCCTCAAGGTCTTCCAGCAGGTCAACGACATCGTCGCTTTCCATCTCGCGCACGGCTTCGGCCAAAACATCCGGGTTCAGAACCGAGATCACCTCTTCACGAACCGATTCATCCAGTTCAGACAGGATGTCGCCGTCAAACTCTTTGTCGTACAGGCGGATCAGGCGCGCCCGGTCAAACGGATTGATCTGTTCAAGAAGGTCTGCAATGTCGGCCGAGTGCAGCGGCTCCATCAACTCAACCAGCTTGTCGCGGTCGTCTATATCCACCGCGTACAGGATCGCCGCAACTGCCTTGGGGTCCAACGCATAGGCGTCTTCATCCCGGGGCTGATCGTGTCCGGCTTCGTCTCTGCCTGTCGTCATGCTCTGCCCCTTTTTGCGATTGGCCCCTAAATAGAAGAAGCAGCTACCGGAAAACAATGACAATGCGCCGATTTACCCACTTCTTTCGTCCGCCTATGCTGGTGTGCGGTTCCAAACAGGTGGAGAACAGGGAAAATGGCGCAAAAGACGCTTTTGAAAGGGCGTGTTCTGAGTTTCACAGGATCACCCTTCGACGGAGAGCCGACCGAGGCAACCCGGCTGGACGAAGCGGTCGTGATCGAACACGGGCGAATTGCAGAGGTCGGCACCGCCGATGCGCTGAAAAAAGCCCATCCTGACGCAGTCACGAAGGATCACGGAACGCGCCTGATCATGGCTGGGTTCGTCGATCCGCATGTGCATTATCCACAGACGGCGATGATCGCCAGCTGGGGCAAACGGCTGATCGACTGGCTGAACACCTACACCTTCCCGGAAGAGATGAAGTTCGGCGATTTCGACTATGCGACCGAGATCGCCAACCGGTATCTGGACCTGACGACCGCCCACGGCACCACGACCATGTGCAGTTTTTGCACGATTCACCCTGAAAGCGTGGATGCCTTTTTCACCGCGGCGCAACAGCGTGGGCAGCGTGTCGTCGCCGGCAAGACCTGCATGGACCGGAACGCGCCCGAAGGGCTGCGCGACACTGCGCAGACGGCTTACGACCAATCCGCCGCCCTGCTGGAAAAATGGCATCGCGTCGACCGCTTGTCCTATGCGATCACGCCGCGCTTTTCACCGACGTCAACCCCGGAACAGCTCGAGGCCATGGGCGCGCTTTGGGCCGAGCATCCCCATTGTCTCATGCAAACCCACCTGAGCGAGCAAACGGATGAAATCGAATGGGTTCGATCCCTGTTCCCTGATGCAAGGGATTATCTGGATACCTACGAGAAATTCGGCCTGTTGGGCCAGAACGGCCTGTATGGCCATGTCATCCATCTGGAAGACCGGGAACGGGATCGGCTGCGCGAGGTCGATGCCTCTTTGATCCATTGCCCCACGTCGAACACCTTCATCGGATCGGGATTGTTTGACATGAACGGGCTGATCCATGATGGCCACCGGATCGGTCTGGCCACGGATACCGGCGGCGGGTCCAGCTTTTCGATGCTGCGCACCATGGCCGCCGCCTATGAGATCGGCCAATTGCGCGGTCGTCCCCTGCATCCGGCGCAATTGCTGTGGTTGGGCACGGTCGGATCGGCCCGAAGCCTGCGCATGGACGACTGCATCGGAAACATAACCCGGGGGATGGAGGCGGATCTGGTCGTGATCGACCTCGCCTCGACCCCCGCCATCGCCCAGCGCGAGGCCCATGCAGAAGACGTTTGGGAAGCGATCTTCCCATCCATCATGATGGGCGATGATCGCGCCGTGGCAGAGGTCTGGATCGGCGGACAGCAGGCGGCTTAGGCCTGCAACGCCCGGGCAAGCGTGTTCTGGCGTTCGATCACGCGGGGCAGGTCGATGGTCGTTATGTGCCCGTCACGTACGATCTGGCGGCCTTCGACGAACAGGTGTTTCACCGACATCGGCCCCGCCAGAAGCAGCGCCGCCGGATCCCAACTGCCCGCGCTTTCGATGCCGCGGGTATCCCACACCGCAATATCGGCACGTTTTCCGGGCATCAGCCGTCCACAATCGGGACGTCCCAACACATCCGCTCCGCCGCGCGTCGCGATCTCGAGCGCTTCGCGGGCCGACATGGCATCTGCACCATTGGCGACCCGTTGCAGCAACATGGCCTGGCGCGCCTCAAGCATGAGGTTGCCATTGTCATTGCTGGCCGATCCATCGGCGCCGAGGCCGACCTTGACGCCCGCATCGCGCATCGCTCGCACCGGTGCGATACCCGATCCGAGGCGGCAATTTGAACAGGGGCAATGGGCCACGCCTGTTTCCGAGCGCGAGAACAGATCAATCTCGGCCACGTCCAGCTTGACGCAATGGGCGTGCCAGACATCCGGGCCGGTCCAGCCCAATTCCTCGGCATATTGCCCCGGGCGGCAGCCGAATTGCGCCTGCGAATAGGCGATATCCTCATCATTCTCGGCCAGATGGGTGTGCAGCATCACGCCCTTGTCCCGCGCCAGCAACGCCGCATCGCGCATCAGGTCCCGGCTGACGGAAAACGGTGAACACGGGGCAAGGCCAACGCGGCACATCGACCCCTCCGACTGGTCGTGAAACGCATCCACGACACGTACCATGTCGTCCAGAATGCCGGCCTCCTTTTCCACCAGATGGTCCGGCGGCAGACCGCCATCGCTCTCGCCGATGCTCATCGCGCCGCGTGTCGGATGAAACCGCATCCCCAGCTCGGACGCCGCCGCGATCGTATCCTCAAGCCGCGCGCCGTTGGGATAGAGGTAAAGGTGATCGGAACTGAGCGTGCACCCCGACAGCGCCAGTTCCGCCAAACCGATCTGGGCCGAGGTGAACATTTCCTCCGGCCCGAAACGCGACCAGATCGGATAGAGCGTTTGCAGCCACCCAAACAGCAACGCATCCTGCCCGCCCGGCACCGCCCGTGTCAGGGTTTGGTAAAGATGGTGGTGGGTATTCACCAGGCCGGGCGTCACCAGACAGCCCGAAACATCATGAACCTCACCCTGTGTTTCCAGTCGCTGCCCGATCCGGGCAATCTGCCCGTCGCGGACCAAAATATCGGCCTTGGACAATTCCTGCCGGGACTCGTCCATCGTCAGGATCAGATCAGCATTCTTGAGTAGGATTTCCGTCATATCGCGCTCCTGCATCTGCCCGTCTCATGCAAGAAGTGCGTCGGCCGGTGGAAAACGGGCGCAAGAACCGGCCATCACCGGTGTAGTTGCCTTTGATGCGCCGGGCAACAGAATTCAGTATTGGCGGAGTATCTCAAGCGCCGCGGCGTGAAGGTCAGCGTTTGCCGCGGCCAGGGCCCGGCCGCCGTGATGTGCGGGGCCGCCCTGCCAATCGGTCACGATACCGCCGGCCGCCTGAATAACGGCAATCGGCGCTTGAATATCATAGGAGTTCAAGCCCGCCTCGATCACCAAATCCGCCTGACCGGCAGCCAGAAGCGCATAGGCATAGCAATCCATTCCATAGCGCGTCAGCTGCACCTGCTCGGACACCGCCTGAAACCCTGCGCGGTCATTCGGGGTTCCAACCTCGGGGAACGTGGTAAACAAGGTCGCCTGATCCAGCGCCCTGGTATCGCGCGTTTGCATTCTTCTGGTGCCCTGCGGACCGGTCATGTGAGCACCGGAAGACGATCCGACAAAGCGCTCTCCGATATACGGCTGATCGATTACACCCATAAAAGGCCCGTCCTGATCACTCAGCGCAATCAGAACACCCCAGGTTGGCGTGCCGCTGATAAACCCGCGGGTCCCATCGATGGGGTCCAGTACCCAGGTGCGGCCACTGGTGCCCGTATGCGCGCCGAACTCCTCGCCCAGCACACCGTCATCCGGGCGCCGCCGCGCCAGAACGTCCCGCATCGCCTGTTCAGCGGCACGATCAGCCACGGTGACCGGGTCGAACCCATCGGCCAGCTTGTTCGTGGTTTCCAGATTTGTTTGACGAAAAAAGGGGAGTATGGCCTCACGCGCAGCTTCGGCCATTTCTTCGGCAATTTCGATATCGCTCTGTGTCGTCAGTTGCATGACCCTGAGGTGCGAGCAATCCGCGACAAAGTCAAGTCAGTCAGGCAACGTCGCTGAGAACCCGCGCCAGCTCGAACAGGCGGCGACGCTGGTTTTCCGGAATCGCATAGTAAGAGCGCACCAGATCCAAAGCCTCTTTGTCACCCATCAGGTCGGCAGGGACGGATTTCTTATCCGCATCGCCTTTCTGGGCTTCTTCCAGACCTTCGAAGAAAAAGCTGACCGGAACATCCAGCGCCTCGGCGATGTCCCACAGGCGGGATGCGCTGATTCGGTTGGCACCGGTCTCATATTTCTGGATTTGCTGAAACTTGATACCAACTTGCTGCGCCAACTGCTGCTGGGTCATCCCAATCAGCCAGCGGCGATGCCGAACGCGCTTGCCCACATGGACATCGACGTGATGAGTCATTGGTATTCTCCTATACTACACAAACATCTGCACGGGATTTTGCGACGTCCGATATCGCAGTTTTAGAGAGCTCCCCTTAACCGCTCCCTAATACGGACTGTACCGCCCCCCGTTTACAGCACTGATTGTTTATAATGCCGGTTTTGAGATTTTTTTCAAGCTGGTTGAGTCGAATGCCCCTGACAGGGATTTGTGGTTGTATTACCCAAAGCCTTTACAGAACCGTATTCCTGCAACTGAATCCTCCTTCAAAATCGGGGGCCTTTTGCACCCGCGCAGCAAACGGATTGACTTTTCTGACGGCACACGCGCCTATGTCGGAAACTCTTGAGGAACAATATGCGGGCCTATTGCATTCCATCCGACGGGGCGTCTGCCCAGCTTTGTGACGTGAAAATACCCGAGCCGGGCGAAGGCCAGGTGCGGGTCGCGATAAAAGCTTGCGGCCTGAATTTCGCCGATCTGCTGATGCAGACGGGGGCGTATCAGGACACGCCACCTGCCCCATTCACCCTGGGCATGGAGATCGCCGGTATCGTGGAGACAGTCGGGCCCGGCGTTTCAACGCTCAGCCCAGGCGACCGGATCGCAGTCTATTCCGGTCAGGGTGGGTTGGCCGAGTACGGTGTATTCGACGCGGATCGTGCGATCGTGCTGCCGGACGACACCGGATTCGAAGACGCCGCCGCCATCCAGATCGCTTATGCCACCAGTCACATGGCCCTGGATCATAGGGCACGCCTGCAACCGGGTGAAACCCTTCTGGTCACCGGCGCAGCGGGAGGTGTCGGCCTGACTGCCGTCGAAATCGGCAAACTCATGGGCGCCACGGTCATCGCGCAGGCGCGCGGCGAGAACAAGCTTGCCGTTGCCCGTGCCGCTGGTGCCGATCATCTGATCGATGCTTCCGAAGACCTGCGCGAGCGGGTCAAATCGCTGGGTGGCGCGGATGTCGTCTATGACGTCATCGGCGGGGATGTGTTCAAGGCGGCATTCAGGGCCACCAATCCCGAAGGGCGTTTGCTGCCCATCGGCTTCGCCGGGGGCGACATCCCGCAGATTCCGGCCAATCATCTGCTGGTCAAAAACCTGACCGTGATCGGGGTGTATATCGGCGGCTATCTGAAATTCCGCCCCGAAGCTGTGCGCAACAGTTTCGACACCCTGTTCAAGTGGCATTCAGAGGGCAGGATAAAACCGCACATCAGTCACGTCCTGCCCCTTGAAGATGTCGCGCATGCAATGCAGTTGCTGAAAGAGCGAAAATCCACGGGCAAGATCGTGATCACGCCTTGATCGCGATCATCCAACCACGGCCCGCAACTGGGTACCGCCCAGCAATCTGAAGTTCTGACGCACCAACTGTGCCAGAGCTTCGACAACCGCATCCCGGCCCTGCTCGCCACCGTAGAGGTTGATCATATGCGCAGGTAAATCCGGCAGGGCCCCACCCGAGTCGATCTGTTCAAGATGTGCGGCCTCGGTTCCGTCCAGCATTGCGTGAACCGCAAGATCAGCACTGACCGTGGCTTCTATGGTACGGTCGTTTTCGGTTTCCACGGACAGCTCCCACGGTATTCCGGCCGCATCCAGCGCCGATATGACCTGCGGTCTGAACAAGCAGCGCCGCCCCAGCGCCAGAGGCAACGGACGCTTGCGCCATGCGGACCCGCCCGGCGCGCCGATCCAGCGCAACGGCAGCTCTGCGATGGTCTCTGCGCCAGCGGCCGAAGACGGTTCGGTCGTCAGGATCACATCACATTCGCCCCGCTTGTACATGTCTTTCAATTGCAGTGAATAGGACGACACCAACTGCACCCTGACGCGGGGAAAATCGGCGTTGAACCGTTGCAGGACCCGGGGAATCGCGGGGTAGACGATGTCATGGGGAACGCCCAGAACCACTTCGCCCTCAAAGGCCTGATCGGTGAGTTTTGAGATTACCTCGTCATTCAGGGCAATCATGCGGCGCGCGTAGGCCAGCAGCTGCTCACCGGATGCGGTCAGGGCAATTGTCCTGCCGCTTCGGTCCAGCAACTCCAGGCCCAGCAGCTCCTCCAGCCGCTTCAGCTGCATGGACACCGCAGACTGCGTCAGGTGCAGAAATCCGGCGGCGCGGGTTACACCGCCCTGATCCGCCACCGCCACGAAAGACCGCAGGGTTGTAATGTCCAGATTTCGCATCTTCACGATTCCTTATGCGTTCCATCAAAAATATTCGTTTTTAAAATGTGTCACACTCACCCATATCAATCAAGGAAATTGATATCAGCCAGTAAAACCATCGAGAATACAGAAAGGACAAGTTATGACGCAACTCGCAATCCATAATCCTTGCAAACCGGCCAAACGTTCCTTGGTGTCCCTGATCTCTCAAGCGTTCGAACTGTCTAGACAGCGGCGAAATCTGGCACAACTGGATGCTGCCGTGCTGGACGATATCGGAGTCACCCGCGAGGAAGCATCCGCAGAAGCAAAACGCTTCTTCTGGGACGCACCTCAATTCTGGAAAAGGTGACTGTGACTCTCATATTTTTATGGCGATGGGCGACTTTGAGTCGCCTGTTGGCATTTTTGTTGCGTGTTTTAGTCGGTTTTCGCCCGGAATCTCTTGAAACACAGCCCCTTGTTGCCGATATTTAGATGGAAAACCGCCCCGCTCTGCCGGGGCGCTCTAACTTGACGACTAGGGAGACCCTTTGATGGCACAATTCGACACGATCCGGACGGCATCCGGCGCGCGCGCCGCCGAGATTGATCAGGGCCTGCGCGCCCACATGAACAAAGTCTACGGCACGATGTCCGTCGGCATGCTGATCACGGCACTGGCGGCATGGGCTATTGCCGGTCTGGCAGTAACCAGCGATCCAAGCAACGCGGTTGCTCAGATCGGCGCTGACCGCTATCTGACGAGCTTGGGCGGCGCGCTGTTCCTGTCGCCGCTGAAATGGGTGGTAATGTTCGCTCCGCTGGCCTTCATCTTGTTTGGATGGGGTGCCCTGATGCGCCGTGGCTCAGCCGCGACAGTTCAGCTTGGCTTCTTCGTCTTTGCCGCCGTGATGGGCATCTCGATGAGCTCGATCTTTCTGGTCTTCACGCCCTACTCGATTACCCAGACCTTCCTGGTGACGTCGATCGCCTTTGCTGGCCTCAGCCTGTATGGCTACACCACAAAGCGGAACCTCAGCGGAATGGGCACTTTCCTGATGATGGGTGTGATCGGTCTGCTGGTTGCGATGATCATCAACCTGTTCCTGCAATCCGGCGTGATGATGCTGGCCATCTCGGCCATCGGCATCCTGATCTTTGCCGGTCTGACCGCGTTCTATACGCAGGACATCAAGAACACTTACGTCGCCCACGCTGCACATGGCGATCAGGAATGGCTGGACAAAGCCGCCTTCGACGGCGCGCTGAGCCTGTATATCTCGTTCCTGAACATGTTCCAGTTCCTGCTGATGTTCATGGGTCAGCAAGAATAGGCCTTGCCGACAACCGAATTGGTTCAGGGCCGGTCCACGACCGGCCCTTTTCTTTTGCGCGACGGATTTCTTTTGCCCGGAAATGAAAAACCCCGCCGTCGAGGCGGGGCTTTGAGATACTGGAACGTAATCGGGTTCAGCTACAGTTCAGCGGGATGGCAAAGCCGGAACTTTTCTCGGAGGTTCCTTTGCGGAATACACCGCCAGCTGGCAGACAGCCGGTAAAACGCTCTGTTTCTTCCGCAAAGCCTACACCGATCGAATTGTCGACCTTCACACTGTTCGAACTCGTGCGCAGCACACCAAACAAGGTGCCGTTGACACTGACAGTGCTGAGGAACAAGTTTGTGTCGCTTCCTTGCAGTTGAACAGCCGTGTTTGGCGTCTGCCCGCCATTGTCTATTGCAACCGAAGCCACCTTGGACGGCTCAACCTCATCACTCAAAAGCGTGACTGTCCGCAGTTCCGCCAACTCTGCCGGAACGTTGGTCGCGTCTGGCAGAAAGGCGACGGCACCGGGTACGTCCGAAATCGTGCGCGGTTCGCCATCGATTCCAGTAAACCCGACACCTTCGCGGTTAAACGGGTCTTCACAGGCCGCTAGGGTCAGAACGGCAATTGTGGATAACAAGATTTTTTTCATGGCGGTCAACATTTTGTGGCGGTTTGCTGAAGCGTACTTGCAGGTTCCCACAAAAAGCAAGCCGCAGGGGATGCGATTGTCCCAAACGCTGATGCGCCACTGCAACGGACTGCCGCAGCTTGCCATCCGCTGAAATCAGGAAACCGGAACTGAAAAAGGGCTCTGTGCAACAGAGCCCTTTTCCGGAATTTCCATATGGAATGGCAGATTACTTGATCTTGCCTTCCTTGTACTCGACATGCTTGCGAACGACCGGGTCGTATTTACGAATGGTCATTTTCTCAGTCATGGTGCGCGCGTTCTTCTTGGTCACATAGAAGTGGCCCGTGCCCGCGGTCGAGTTCAGACGGATCTTGATTGTCGTCGGCTTCGCCATGGTTATCTCCTGCGTCCGAAAAGGCAGGGGCCTTTCGGTTGAATTCCTATGAGCGTGCGCTTTTACGCGCTGCACCGCCTATGTCAAGGCCAATCGGATCATACAGGCACAGGAATCTGGTGCAGGTTCAACTAGGCAGGGTTGGCGCGCCCATATACGTGTGAATCTGGTCTCTTTCCGCGTCGGAAAGACCCAGAGCGGTGGACAATTGCCGCAGGTAAGATGCCTCGCGCACGTTGTCCAGACGGATCGCAGCCAGGGAAGTTGCATAGATCTGCGTCTTGAGCGGCGCACCAGAATCAGCCGCCAATCCCATGACGTCAATCGGTGCGTTCAGCTGCTCTTGCACGAATGCGCGCTCTTCCTCGCTGACATCATCGCCCAATTCACCCAGGATGATTTCCTTTTCCTGTTCGTCCAGTTCACCATCTGCCTTGGCAGCCTGAATCATTGCGCGCAGCATGAGTTTTGCCTGCACTTCCATCGCTGCACCCGCGGGCGTGCCGCCGAACACGGTTTCCATCATGTCACCTGTGTGTTGATTGGCAGTTTTGGCGGCCCCTTGCATGGCGTTCAACAACCCACCCAAACCAGCGGCTCCGGCTGTGCTGCCGCCAACCCCCATCTTGCTCATCATGTCCTGCAAGCCTGACGCGCCACCGGGCAGGCCAAATTGTTCTGCCATTTTGCCCAGCTGATCCGCGCCAAAACCACCGCCGGCGCCTTGCATCATGTCTTGCAGCCCAGCCATGCCGCCCATCTTCTGATATTTTTCCATACCCTTGGCCGCAGCAAAACCAATGGCCACGGACGCCAGTGTTTTCATAAAGCTCATAATCAACCTCCCATATCTTCAAATTGGTTCCGAAAGTCTAACAGCCGAATGCAATCCCGAATACCGTGCTCAACCTGAACGCGACCGGCCCATAGCCCGGCACATGATAAAGCCCAAAGAAGGCATGTAATTTGCGGTCTTGTTTGTACATATCACGGATTCGTGATAGGTTCGCCCATCCAAGAAGCCGAATTCAGGCTCGAAGGCCGAGGCAGCGTGAATGGGTTCAACCCGCAACGAGCAGAGTTGTTTTATGCGACTTTTCTTGGGGGGCTATCATGACAGAATGGGCTATTCAGGCCGAAGAACTGGCCAATTGCAATTGCAACTTTGGTTGCCCGTGTCAGTTCAGCGTACTTCCGTCACACGGCAATTGCGAGGCGGTTGTGGTCTTTGACATTCAAAGCGGTCACTACGGTGACACTGATCTGGGCGGTCTTCGGGCGGCAGGTGTCTATCATTGGCCGGGACCAATTCATGAAGGTAACGGTCAGATGCAGCTGATCATTGATGAAAGCGCAACAGCTGAACAGCGTGCCGCGTTGCAAGCGATCATGACCGGTCAGGATACGGATGAAATGGCCACGTTCTGGTATGTCTTCAGCGCCATGGCGCCTTTGAAACATGAAACGCTGTTTGTTCCGATTGAACTGGACTGGAACCGTGACGAGCGCAGCGGATACGCCAAGGTTGCCGGAGTTTTCGATGTTGAGGTCAATCCGATCCCTCATATCGTATCGGGCGCACCTCACCGCGCGTCGATACAGTTGCCGAACGGCTTTGAATACCGCCATGCCGAAGCGGCATCAGGCAGTGCGACAACGACGGGTGGTCAGATCCGGCTGACCTTTGACGCAACCCATGCTCATCTGGCGCATCTGAACATCTCGGGCCATGGCGTCTTGGGCGCATAAGCAGAGAACACCCATGACCAAGCAGAACGCATCGCCCCGGGGCGGGACGGTTGAGTGGTTGCTGAGACAGGACAGCGCGATTGTTCTGGGAAGCGTTCTTCTGATCATCCTCGGTGCAACCTGGTACACGATAGCTGGCGTCGGGATGAACATGTCCGCGGTCGAGATGACCCGGATGGCCGGCCCTGTCGGAGATCCCATGCAAATGGGCCCGGCAGCAGCGTGGAGCGCAAGCTATGCCTTGCTGATTTTTCTGATGTGGTGGGTCATGATGATCGCCATGATGACCCCAAGCGCTGCGCCTGCCGTTCTTCTGTTCATCGCGGTCAAGCGGACAGGGCCTGAAAAGCACCGGACGGTTGCGTTCAGCCTGTGGTTTTTATCCGGCTATCTGGTGGCCTGGGGGGCGTTCAGCCTGATTGCAACCGCATTGCAATGGGGGTTGGAACAAATCGGGTTGTCCGACGGGCCGATGATGACGATCAGTTCGGGTGTCTTCGCAGGCAGCGTTCTGCTGGCGGCTGGCGCCTATCAGTTTTCAGCTTTGAAAAACGCATGCCTGCGCCACTGTCAGAGCCCCGCACGTTTCCTGGCCGATCACAACCGACCCGGAACATTCGGTGCTTTCCGCACCGGTATCCTGCACGGCACGTATTGTCTGGGATGCTGCTGGGCACTGATGCTGCTGCTTTTCGTCGGAGGGATCATGAACCTCTACTGGATTGTCGGAATTGCCGCCTATGTCGCGCTGGAAAAACTTTTGCCCGGGGCCCGGTGGCTTGTGCCGGTAACAGGTTTTGCGCTGATCGGCGCTGGCCTCTGGTTCATCACGGCACCGTTGTTTTCCGGCACCTGATTTTGAACGGCCCCGGGGTCGGCTGACTTGAAGACCCAAAAACGATTTGACGCAACAGGAGGTATCAATGCCCATTTTCATTACTTACGCATCTTACTCGCAAGCCGGTGTCAAAGGCATGTTGCAAAAGCCCGAGAACCGCACCGGTCCGGTGAAGGCTCTGCTGGAAAAAGTAGGCGGCAGGCTGCTGTCCTTCTACATGACAACCGGCAGCAACGACGTGGTTGTGATCAGCGAAGCCCCAGATGGGACAGACGCCGTGGCCGTTGGCATGGCTGTCGCCGCGTCGGGTGCAGTGACGAACATCGAAACCGTCCGCGCCTGGACCGCAGACGAGTTCACGTCGATAACAGAGAAAGCGGCGGCGCTGACCGATTCCTACACGCCGCCCGGAGGATAGGCGAATACGCGCGGAGGGCCTGTAAGCCGGATCTTGTTCCGGGGTTACCCCCTTCGATGACCATTCCTCTAGGCCGTGCATTGCTGCGCGGCTCAAGCTGCCAACCCGGTCCCTCTCGGCCAAGACGTGCCTAGCGGCGGTATCGGCTTGCGCCGACCGGCCCGCGCCGGGACCCTATTTGGCATTGCTCCCGGTGGGGCTTGCCGTGCCGCCCCTGTTGCCAGGGGCGCGGTGGGCTCTTACCCCACCGTTTCACCCTTACCCTGAACCAAAGTTCCGGGCGGTCTGATTTCTGTGGCGCTTTCCGTCGGGTTACCCCGCCCGGGCGTTACCCGGCACCGTTGTCTTGTGGAGTCCGGACTTTCCTCTCGGGCCTTGCGACCCCAGCGGCCATCCGGCCCTCCGCGCGTGGGTTGGGTAGGCTCTGCGGTCGGCGGCGTCAAGGGTGGATGGTTCAGAGAAGGGGCCAGCCCCTTCTTGGCCTGCGGCCAATTCAACCCCGGGATATTTTCAGCCAGATGAAGGGCGGATCAGGAGTGCGGGATCAACGGTGCAAGGTCGGCTTGCTGCAAAGGCCCCCTGCCCCATGGGCGGTATCGAAGGCGGACGGCATGCAACAGCGTATCATCGTCTACATCAGCGCTGAAACCGGCAGCCTGAGCCAGATTTCGGAACTGGCCCTTTGATGCAGTTTGCGGACCAGCGGCATATCCGCGGGGCGTGGCCAGCAAGTTGCGCTCGAGCCGCAACCAGTCAAATCGCGGACCGGGGTCAAATTTGCGCCCAGGCGCCATGTCCGAATGGCCGATAACACCGTTTGGCAAGATGGCCCAACGGTGCATTATCTGGCGCAACAGCTGTTCCAGCCGATGCATCTGGGGTTCGGGGAACGGATGCTTGCCGGCGTTGTCCAGCTCGATGCCTATGGAACGAGAGTTGATGTCGGTCTGACCGTGCCATTCTCCGGCACCCGCGTGCCAAGCCCGGTCTTCTTCGCGCACCATCTGCCACAGCGTGCCATCATTGCCGATCAGGTAATGGGCCGAGACTTCGGCCTTTGGGTCGCACAGACGATCCAAAGCCGCCTGCGCGCTGTCCATCGCCGTGTAATGGATCACGATCAAGGATGGTGTCAGACCATCTCGGCGCTCACCAAAATTGGGTGACGGATGCCAGATCGGGTTCAGGGGGTCAGTTGCTGACGGCACTGCGGAACGGGCTCGGGTCCCAGCCACACGCATAGCCATCCCCATCCGGGTCCAGACCTTTGCGGTCGCGCTGGGGGCCGCCATTGGACAGAAACTCGATCTGAGCCTGATCAGGGGATGGGAATTGCGCGCAGTTCCTCTGAGCCTTGGCCTGAAGGTTGAAACCGGACCGGCTGTAAAGTTGCACACCTACCGGATTGGACGTGCTCAGCGCGTATTGCACAATGTTTGTCTGGCCGCTCGCCGTGCGCTCGGGCACTGCCGTCGGGGCCACGAGTTCATACGTCTGGCGGTTCTGCTCGATCCGGGCGGCGTCGGATTCGATGCTACGGCGTTCGGACACGACGGCAAAATCCTGTTCATCCGAAATCGCGCCAGTGTTCGCCACGGGAACCGCCGTAACCGCGGCTGAGTTTTGGCCAGATGTGCTGGCCAATGCCGCCGCGGCCTGGTTGGCGATATCCGCGTTTTCACCCGTGGCAACAGGCGCCGTACCCGGGGCGCCCAGCGGTTGTTGTGAAACTTCGACCGGGGCCAGCAGAGGGTTGCCGGCCACGCCCTGACCTGCCAATTGAGCCTCGCGCTGGGCCTGGTATTCAGGCGTGTTGAAACCCGTGCTGGTCAGCGGCGCGACATCCGTGCACGCAGCTGCCAGTGCAAGAGCGGGGACCAAAAGCAAAACGCGCATTGTTTGGCTCCGTGTCTAGTGCTTCAGTTGCCCGAGGCTTACCACCATTTCCCGGGCTTGGCCACAAAACCGGCCGCGTTTTCCAGCGCATAGGCGGTATTGAGCAGGTCGCCTTCTTCCCAAGGACGCCCGATCAGTTGCAATCCCAGCGGAAGGCCTTGTGTGTCCAGCCCTGCGGGGACCGAGATACCGGGCAAACCGGCCAGGTTCACGGTCACTGTAAAGACGTCGTTCAAATACATTTGAACTGGATCTGCTTCGGTCATTTCGCCCAGACCGAAGGCTGCCGATGGGGTTGCCGGGGTCAGGATGGCGTCGACCCCGGCCGCGAACACGTCTTCGAAGTCTTTCTTGATCAGCGTGCGCACCTTGCGGGCACGGTTGTAGTAGGCGTCGTAGAAACCAGCCGACAACACGTATGTACCGACCATGACCCGGCGCTGCACTTCGTGACCAAAGCCCTCGGCGCGGGTCTTTTCATACATCTCGGTGATGCCATCCCCCTGCGCCAACTGCGCACGATGCCCATAGCGGACACCGTCATAGCGGGCGAGGTTCGAAGACGCCTCGGCCGGGGCGATCACATAGTAGGCAGGCAGCGCATACTTGGTGTGCGGCAGCGAGATATCGACGATCTCGGCCCCCGCATCCTTCAGCATCGCGGCACCGTCGGCCCAGAGCTTTTCGATCTCGGCGGGCATGCCGTCCATGCGGTATTCCTTGGGGATACCGATCTTCTTGCCCTTGATGTCTCCGGTCAGCATCGCTTCGAAATTCGGGACGGCCAGGTCCGCACTGGTCGAATCCTTGGCGTCATGACCGCACATGGTTTCCAGCATGATCGCGGCGTCGCGGACGTTCTTGGTCATCGGCCCGGCCTGATCCAGCGAGGATGCAAAGGCAACAATGCCCCAACGAGAGCAGCGACCATAAGTCGGCTTGATGCCGGTGATGCCGACAAAAGCCGCGGGCTGGCGGATGGAACCGCCGGTATCGGTGCCCGTTGCCGCAAGGCACAGATCGGCAGCAACGGCCGCTGCCGACCCGCCGGACGAGCCACCCGGCGTCAGCTGCGTATCATCGTTGCCACGACGCCAAGGGCTGACGGCATTGCCATAGACCGATGTTTCGTTGGACGAGCCCATGGCGAATTCGTCCATGTTCAGCTTGCCCAGCATGACGGCGCCTGCGTCAGCCAGTTGCTGTGACACGGTGGATTCGTATTCCGGCTTGAATCCTTCAAGAATGCCCGACGCGGCTTGTGACGGCACGCCCTTGGTGCAGAACAGGTCCTTGATGCCGATCGGCAGGCCACACATTGACGGAGCGTCCCCACCCTTGATCCGTTCATCCGCGGCCTTGGCGCGCTCCATCGCGATCTCGGGCGTCTTGTGGACGAATGCGTTCAGCGCATCTGCTTCATCAATGGCTTTCAAGCAGGCTTCTGTCAGCTCAACAGAGGTGACGTCGCCGGCTCGCAACGCGTCGCGGGCCTCGGCCAGGCCCAATTTGTTCAGATCGCTCATGTCTTACTCCACCACTTTGGGGACTGCGAAGAACCCTTCGCGGGCGTCGGGGGCGTTGGCCAGAATCTTGTTCTGCTGATTGCCATCGGTGACTTCGTCCTGACGACGCTTGAGGCGCATGGGTGTGACCGAAACCATCGGCTCGACACCTTCCACATCCACTTCGTTCAGCTGTTCGATGAACCCAAGGATGGTGTTGAACTCGGATGCCAGCGCCGGCAGCGCGTCATCCTCGACCTTGATCCGGGCCAGTTTGGCCACTTTGGCGGCGGTGCTTTGGTCAATCGACATCGGCTTCCCTCATCTACGTTAGGGGGCGTTTACCCGTCTGTAGCGGCAGTCGCAAGACCGGGGTGCCTTGGGCAGGTCCGAGTTTGGAACTCCCCCCTCTTCTGAGGCCATTCAAAACTGAATGACTGGTATGCAAAAAAGTAAACCGAATAGTTCATTATCGATCTTGAAAACTAAACTGTACTGTTCATTTTATTTATGCGACATAACGCAAACCGGAGAAAAAACATGAAACCCCTGATAACAGCCGCAGTCTTGTCCGCCACGATTTTGGCCGCACCGGCCATGGCTTTGGGTATCGACACAAGCAACCTGACACGCACGTTGACCTTCCCGTCCCCTATCACGGAACCGGTCACGCAGGATCAGGTTAAACCTGCCAAATAACGCGCAGGTCCTGGCCGGGTCAGATATCCCCTCTCTGACCCGGCTGTTTTTCATTTTCGAGGATGCACATCCCAGAGCAAGCCGTTAGCATAACGTCGAATACAGAACAGAACTGCGCCGAGGTTTCGTAGTTCAGGCAAGCCAGTGGAGCAGATGATGAGCGCGCAAAAACAAGCGGTTCTGGACGCAATCGACGCAGCCAATGCAAATGACCCCAACCAAGATGAGGGCCGCCCCGCGGCGCTGTTGTATGGCGAACGCATGAGTGCCGAGCTGGGCCGCCTGTTTCCGGACGCTTCCGACGCCCTTCAAATCGCCGCGCGCGGGCAGCATGTGGAACGTTGGAAACTTGCCCGCAGTGAATATCCCGAAGGCCGGGTTGGATACCTGTCATGGCGCAAGGCGCAGGGCGAACACCATGCCGACGTGGTCATGGGGTTGATGACCCGCGAAGGTTACGATTCACAACAGGTCGAGGCCGCAGGGCGCATGTTGCGCAAACAGGGCATCAAGCGGGACGCGGAAGTGCAGGCGTTGGAAGACGTGATCTGCTTTGTGTTTCTGAAATGGTATTTCCAGCCCTTTGCCGCAAAACACTCGGCCGAGAAAATCCAGAGCATCGTTGAAAAAACAGCCCGCAAGATGTCGCCCGAAGGCCGCGCTCGGGTGTTGAACGAATTTGATCTGCCCGACCATCTGGCCGCAGCCTTTCAGAACTAGGAGCGGACCAGGGCGGTTTCGTTGACCTACTCGTCACGAGGCTCGGAGGACACAAGCGATCCTCCCGCGCGTCAAGGCGCCGGGCCTTTACCGAAACGGCCCCTGACAAGAGCTGCGCGATACACCTCGATCATCCATCCCAGCATTATGGCATTCAGGATATGCCACATGAAATGCGTCCCCATTGGCCATTGCCCGCAAATAAGCAAATCCAGCGCCCGGAACGTGATCGACAGAATCAGGATCAAGGCCCCGATTGTCATCCCTTTGGCCAGGATCATGTCTTGGCCCCGCAGCAGGAACGCATAGATCAGGATCAACAAAGGGACCGGCGCGTAAACCGCCGACCCGCCAAGCCCCGGCACAAGCTGGAACAGGGGCGCAACGAGCGCCGCATAGGGAAGAAACAGAATCGTACCGCAGATCGCCATTCCGGACGACATGCGACAGATGTCGCGGTTCACCGCAAATATATAGACCAATATGAACAGCAGGATCGGCGCCACATCCGCCAAAGCAGCCCAAACCCGGGCATGGGTGTGAAACAGATAGCTTCCGACCCCGATCATGGCCAAAATCACGACCAGACCCTTGGCCAGCGGCATGTCCTGATCGCGCACGCGCCGCCACATGATCCATGCGGCAATCAGAAAAGCAGCGTTCGTGATCGCGTTGATCGGCTCGGCCCAATAATCCGGCGACACGCGTTCACAATAGCCATCAATTTCTCGAATCCAGTCCATGGAAATTTACATAGCCGATGCTAGGCTGGAGCCAAAACAAGACTTGAGAGGAATTCCGGAATGAACATTATCTGGCTGGGCCATGGCAGTTTTCGCATTGAAACGCAGGGGCAGGTTCTGTTGATCGACCCGTGGCTGACCGGCAACCCGGTCTTGCCCGAGGATCGACATGATGCCGTGCTGGAAGGGGCGACCCACATTCTTTTGACCCACACGCATTTTGACCACGTGGCCGATGTACTTCCCCTGGCAAAGCACCTGAAAATCCCCGTTGTCGGACAGTATGACCTGATGGGATACTGGAGCGAAGCGGAAGGCATTGAGACCATTGGTTTCAACAAAGGCGGCACCGTCGACCTGAACGGCGTCATGGTGACAATGGTACCGGCCTCTCACAGCTCGACTTTTTCAACACCGGACGGTCTGCGCACCGGCGGCAGTGAAGTCGGCTTCATGATCGCGGCCGAGGGGCGTATGCTCTACGTCTCGGGCGATACCGACATCATGGCCGACATGGAATGGATGGGGGATTACTACAAGCCCGATATCGGCATCCTTTCGGCCGGCGGGCATTTCACCATGGATATGAAAGCCGCCGCCTATGCCGCGAAACGGTACTTCGACTTCAAGACGGTCATCCCATGTCACTACAAGACGTTCCCCATTCTGGAACAATCCGCACAGGCATTGATCGACGGGTTGCCCGGGGTCGACGTGATCGAACCTGAAGTCATGAAAGCCATCACCGTCTGACGACAGAGCAGCGCGTCAGCCCGGCTTGTCCTGGCGGCGCGCTTCGAAGAAGGCCTTCAAAAGCGCGGCAGCCTCTTCGCCTGCAATCCCGTCATAGACTTCGGGCACGTGATGCGCCTGTGCATGCGAAAACACGCGCGCGCCATGCGCCACGCCCCCGGATTTGGGGTCTGCCGCACCGTAATAGATCCGCCGGATGCGCGCGGCCGCCAAGGCCGCGGCGCACATCGCGCAAGGCTCCAACGTGACGTAGAGATCATGATCCGGCAGCCGTTCAGAGCCCGCCTGCGCACAGGCTGCACGCAAGGCCATGATTTCCGCATGGGCCGTGGGGTCATTCAACTCGCGCGTCCGGTTTCCGGCCACGGCCACGACCGCTCCGTCCGGTCCGACGACAACGGCCCCCACGGGCACCTCGCCGCGGTCAGCGGCTGCGCGCGCCTCGGCCAGGGCCTGTTGCATATGCGATTTGAATACCATGCCCCCTGACTGCCGCAGAAACCCGCCTTTCGCAAGCGCCCGGGATGCGGTATGGCCCTGACATGAACAAGACCCCACCCCCCGGCGATCGGATCGCCAAAGTCCTGGCCCGCGCTGGCGTAGCGTCCCGGCGCGAGGCTGAACGCATGATAGAAGCGGGCCGAGTGGCAGTGAATGGCAAGACCATCGACAGCCCCGCCCTGAACGTGACCGCGAAAGACAAGATCGCAGTCGACGGCAGGCCGGTCTCGGAACCGGAACCGTCGCGTCTGTGGCTGTATCACAAACCCGCCGGGTTGGTGACGACGACCCGCGACGAAAAAGGACGAGAGACAATATTCGACAAGCTGCCCGACGACATGCCACGGGTAATGAGCGTCGGTCGGTTGGATCTGAATTCCGAAGGATTGCTGCTGTTGACCAACGATGGCGGCATCAAGCGCAAGCTGGAACTGCCCTCGACCGGCTGGTTGCGGAAGTACCGCGTGCGGGTGAACGGTCGCCCGAAGGACGAAGATTTCGAACCGCTGCGCAAGGGGCTGGTGATCGAGGGAGAACGGTTCCAGCCAATGACCGTCTCATTGGATCGCCAGCAGGGCGCAAATGCCTGGCTGACGATCGGTTTGCGCGAAGGCAAGAACCGCGAAATCCGCCGCGCGATGGAAGATATCGGTTTTACCGTGAATCGTCTGTTGCGGGTGTCCTACGGCCCCTTCCAGCTTGGGACGTTGAAACAGGGCGAGGTCGAAGAAGTCCGTCGCAGGGTGATGCGGGACCAGCTGGGTCTGGACGCCGAAGACAAGCCCGGCAACCCGCCCAAACGCCCGTCACGACCCAAAAGAAAACGACCTCAGATCGGCAAGAATCCCCGTAAGTGATGTGGGTTCGGCAACCTTCCCCCTAGCGCTAAGCCCGCGCATACCCTAAATTTTCAGTGAAAGCTGCTATTTGGGGGGCGTGATGTCCGGAAGCGGAGTGCAAAAACTGGCCTACGCTGTGCTGTTGGTGCTGTTGTTTGGCGTCTGCACTGGTTTGCTCGGAGGTCTATAAGCCATGGCAAAGCGGTTTGGCGGCAAATACAGCCCACAGGGAGATGAATCGGAAAACACCCCACTGCCCAAAGGTCAGTTTGACGGCGCACGGGTCGAGCCCGCTGGCGCACGTGCGAATATTCTGTTTCTACCCGCCATTCCTTTGGTGTTTCTGTCCCTGAACGACGGCGCGATTGGCATGACGCTGGGGCTGGTCGCCGCTGGTTTTCTGACGGCGGCCGCATTCTTGCTGCGAGAAGGTCTGAGAGCTGAGGCCGCGTACAATGCCCGCAAAACCGCCCGACGCCCTGCTTTTCCGCGCAAGATATTTGCCAGTGTTCTCACAGGCCTTGGCGCAGGCCTTGCGTCTTACAGATCCGAGTTTCTGGACGCTGAAGCAGCAGCGCAGGTCAGCCTGTTGGCCCCCGCGCTGTTTGGCGTGGCAGCGACCGCTCTGCATTCTGTCTCATTCGGGCTTGATCCGATGAAGAACAAGGGCATGGAGGGGGTCGACACCTTTCAGCAAGACCGAGTGGCGCGCGTGGTCGATGATGCCGAGAAACACTTGTCGGAAATGACGGATGCCATAAAACGCGCGGGCGATCGACGTGTCGAAGCCCGGGTCGAGCGATTTCAGGACACCGCACGTGACCTGTTCCGCACGGTCGAGGAAGACCCCCGCGATCTGGCCGGCGCAAGAAAATATCTGACTGTGTATCTACAGGGCGCGCGTGATGCGACTGTCAAATTTGCTGATGTCTATGCGCGCACCCGCGACGCGCAGGCACTGGCCGACTATTCCGCCCTTCTGGACGATCTGGAACAGAATTTTGCCGCGCGTACGCGGAAAATGCTATTGGATGACCGCAGTGATCTGACGGTCGAAATCGACGTGTTGCGTGAAAGATTGCAGCGCGAAGGCGTCCGGCTGGACTGACCGGCCATATTTGAGCGAGGAACATACCCATGTCCGATGAGATCAAGAACAAGGCAGTTCAGGCCGAGACTCTGGTACAGGAAGTCACCGCAGTTTCCCTACCCGAACCGCAAGCCGAAGTCGTGTCGTTGGAGGAAGCCGACGAACCCGTCAGCGCCGAAATTCGCAAGCGGATGAATGAAATCGACATGGACAACACCAATTCGATTGTCGCGTTTGGCTCGTCCGCTCAGGCCGAGCTGCAGGAAATCAGCCAGGCCATGCTTGCGGATGTGCGCAACAAGGATGTCGGCCCGGCCGGAGACAGCCTGCGTAATATCGTGACCACAATCCGCGGTTTCTCGGTCAGTGAACTTGACGTGCGGCGCGAGCGCAGCTGGTGGGAGAAACTGTTGGGCAGGGCTGCACCGTTTGCAAAATTCACAGCGCAATACGAAGAGGTTCAGGGCCAGATCGATCGCATTACCGACGATCTTCTGGGGCATGAGCATACGCTGCTCAAGGATATCAAATCTCTGGATCTGCTTTATGAGAAGACCTTGGGCTTTTATGACGAACTGGCGCTGTACATCGCTGCGGGCGAAGAGAAGCTGACCGAGCTGGACAGCCACGACATCCCTGAAAAGGAAGCCGAAGTTCAGGCCGCTCCAGAAGACCAGCAAGTGATGAAGGCACAGGAACTGCGTGACATCCGTGCGGCGCGTGACGACCTAGAACGCCGGGTTCATGACCTGAAACTGACACGACAGGTCACGATGCAGTCGCTGCCGTCGATCCGCTTGGTTCAGGAAAACGACAAATCGCTGGTCACCAAGATCAACTCGACACTGGTGAACACGGTCCCGCTGTGGGAAACGCAGCTGGCCCAAGCGGTTACGATACAACGCAGCGCCGAAGCCGCCGCCGCGGTGCGGGATGCCAACGACCTGACGAACGAGCTTTTGACTTCGAATGCGGCCAACCTTCGCGAATCGAACAAGATGATCCGCCAAGAGATGGAGCGCGGCGTGTTCGACATCGAAGCGGTCAAGCAGGCCAATGCCGACCTGATTGGCACCATCAACGAAAGCCTTGCCATTGCCGACGAGGGCAAGGCCAAACGCGCCGCAGCCGAAGCCGAGTTGCAGAAGATGGAAAAGGAACTGCGCGACACTTTGGCGGCCGCCAAGGCGCGCCGCGACGGAACCGGCGACACTGCCGGTACGGCGGTTCCCGGCTAAGGGCGGGATCGGCGTGCGGGCCTTCGGTTACTTGAAAGGGACCTTAGGGGTGGTATCGCTTTTGGCTCTGGCCAATTGCGACGAGACGCTGACGTCATCTGTTGTTCCGCAACCTCGCCCGACACCCGCACCCGTGGCAGCCAATGCCTATGTGCCACCGTCGGCCGCAAGTCAGGATCTGGCGCGTTTTTATCAGCGGGTTGAACGGGACTTGCTGGTGCGGGGGCTTTTGCGCACCGATGGGGGTGGCCCGGACACCCCCTATGATGCCGACGATCTGGCGCGAAATTTCGAAGCGATTGCGTTCTACAGCGAGTATCCGACGCAGAGCGTCTCGGTTGGCTCGCGTCAGACGGACGGGCAACTCAGCCGATGGTCCGGCTCTGTCCGCATACAGACCGAGTTCGGGCCCTCCGTGCTTCCCTCTGCACGGCAGAAAGATGCAGATCAGGTGCGGTCCTTTGCAACCCGACTGGCCAGATTGACCGATCATCCGGTTTCCGTTGTCTCCCGCAACGCCAATTTCCATGTCTTTTTTGCAGGCAAGGATGACAGCGCCTATGTCGTATCCCGCCTCAAACAGCTGATCCCGAATATCAGTCAGGACTCGCTGAATCTGGTGGCCAATCCACGTGCAAATTTCGACTGTCTGGTGTTTGCATCGGCAACGACCTCATCACCGCACAGATACGTACGTGCCGTGTCCCTCATTCGGGCGGAATTGACGGATTTGGGTCGCCAAAGCTGCATTCACGAAGAAATTGCTCAGGGTCTTGGTTTGTCCAATGACAGCCCGGCAGCGCGACCTTCGATTTTCAACGATGATGACGAATTTGCCTTACTGACCAGTCACGACGAAAAACTGCTGACGATGTTGTACGACCCACGCTTGCAGCCCGGCGTAGGCGTTGATGAAGCGCGACCCATTGTACGAATTATCGCACATGAATTGATGGGGCAGTCGCTCTGACCCCAAGGACAGGAGAACCCAAATGGGAATATTCGATTTTCTGACCGGAGAATTCATTGATGTCATTCATTGGGTGGACGACACCCGTGACACGATGGTCTGGCGGTTCGAGCGTGAAGGCCACGAGATCAAGTATGGCGCCAAGCTGACCGTGCGCGAGGGCCAGGCGGCCGTATTCGTGCACGAAGGCCAGCTGGCCGACGTTTTCACGCCGGGCCTCTATATGCTTGAAACCAACAACATGCCGATCATGACGACGCTGCAACATTGGGATCACGGGTTCCAGTCGCCGTTCAAGTCCGAGATCTATTTCGTCAACACGACCCGGTTCAACGATCTGAAATGGGGCACCAAGAACCCGATCATGCTGCGCGATCCCGAATTCGGCCCCACCCGGATCCGCGCCTATGGCACCTACACGATCCGGGTGAAGGACCCGGCCAAATTTCTGGTCGAGATCGTGGGCACCGACGGTGAATTCACGATGGACGAGATCAGCTTTCAAATCCGCAACATCATCGTGCAGGAATTCAGCCGGGTGATCGCGGGCTCGGGCATCCCGGTTCTGGACATGGCTGCAAACACCGCCGATCTGGGCAAGCTGATCGCGGCCGAGGTCTCGCCCGTGCTCGGCGGTTATGGGCTGGAAATGCCGGAATTCTACATCGAAAACATCTCACTGCCGCCGGCAGTTGAGGCGGCGCTGGACAAGCGCACCTCGATGGGGCTGGCGGGGGATCTGGGCAAGTTCACCCAGTATTCCGCGGCCGAGGCGATGACGGCGGCAGCCAGTTCCCCGAGCGGAGGCGGCGGCATGGGCGCTGGCCTTGGTATGGGAATGGGCATGGCGATGGCGAACCAGATGTCAAACATGGCAGCGGGTCAGTCGTCAGGCCCGTGGGGGGCGCCCGCGCCCGCTGCCCCGCAACCGGCCGCACATGTGGCCCCGCCACCTCCGCCGCCGGTCGAGCATGTCTGGCATATCGCGGTGGACGGTCAGACCAGCGGCCCGTTCTCGAAGGCCAAGATGGGCCGCATGGCCAGCGAGGGAGAAATTACGCGGGACACTTTCGTGTGGACGCCCGGTCAGGACGGCTGGAAGAAGGCGGGTGAGGTGCAGGAACTGGCGCAGCTGTTCACGATCCTGCCGCCTCCGCCGCCCGGGGCGTGAGGCATCGGCATGACCGCATCGCGGAAACGCTCGAAGACAGGCGGGCGCAAAGCGCCACAGCCGCAATTCATCTGCCCTTGCTGCGGTTATGTCGCCCTGGCCGAGCGCGGGGCCTATCTGATCTGCGCGATCTGCTTTTGGGAGGACGAGGACATTCTGTACGACAAGAACCCCCGCGAGCCCTCTGCCGCCAACCACGGCCTGACACTGGCCGAGGCGCGCGAGAATTTCAGGGCAATCGGGGCCTGCGAGGCCGCGATGCTGCCGCATGTCCTGCCCGAGGAGCAGCGCGCAGCCTATCTTCACTTTCCCGTCGACAAGTGACCACCTATGACCCAGCCTCCTGCCCCGCCATCCGGTTCTGCGGAACATCGTTTTCCATGTGACAATTGCGGCGCGGATTATCGATTCGACCCGCTATCCGGCACCCTGACCTGTGACCATTGCGGCCATTCCGAACCGATCGGTGCCGGCTCCTGGGGCGGCGCCAGCCTGCGCGAGCTGGATTTCGACGCTGCCATCGCCGACCGCCTGCCCGACAGCGAAATCGAGGAGACGCGGGTTCTGTCCTGCCCGAACTGTGCAGCGCAGGTTGAATTCGATCCCAACACCCATGCTGCGGAATGCCCGTTCTGCGCCACCCCGGTCGTTACGGACACCGGGATAAACCGGCATATCAAACCGAAGGGCGTTCTGCCCTTTGCGCTGGACGAACGCGCCGCCCACAAGGCCATGAGCGACTGGCTGGGAAGGTTGTGGTTCGCGCCGAACGGGCTCAAGGATTATGCCCGCAAGGGCCGCAGGATGCAGGGCATCTATGTGCCCTACTGGACCTTCGACGCCGATACGAAGTCGGCCTATCGCGGAGAGCGCGGCATAGTCTACTATGAAACCCGCACCGTCATGCGGGATGGCAAACGGGTACAACAACAGGTGCCCAAGGTCCGCTGGACGCCCAAGTCCGGCCGGGTGGCGCGGTTTTTTGACGACGTGTTGGTGTTGGCCTCAAAGTCCCTGCCCAAGGCTTACACGGATGCTCTGGAGCCTTGGGATCTCCCAGCTCTGGAACCCTACCAGCCAGAGTACCTCGCCGGTTTTCGGGCCGAGGCCTATACGGTCGAGCTGAAAGATGGATATGCCGAAGCACGCGCATATATGGCCCGCGTGATCGAGCGGGACGTGCGGTTTGATATTGGGGGCGACAGGCAACGCATCCATGCAGTGGACACCGATGTGCGCGATGTCACGTTCAAGCATATCCTGCTGCCGGTCTGGTTGGCGGCGTACAAGTATCGCGGTCAGACGTATCGTTTCGTGGTGAACGGCCGGACCGGCCGGGTTCAGGGAGAACGCCCCTGGTCGGCAATCAAGATCACGATCGCCGTTGTGCTTGGCCTGCTGGTTGCCGCGGGCATCGGATACCTGATGGCGACCGGGCAGCAATGACCTTCGGGGGTTCCTCCGCCGAAAACTCTGCGGCGGAACCCCTTGAACATCCCCGGCTTCTCACCCATCCTGCCGCCGGCTGCCCCGGAGGAGAAGATGACGTGACCCTGGCCGACCTGAACACGCTTCTGACCGCGCGCCATTCCTGCCGCGCCTTTCGGCCCGACCCGGTGCCACGTGGTGACATCGAACAGATCGTGGCCAGCGCGTCGCGGGTGCCAAGCTGGTGCAATGCGCAACCTTGGCAATTGGTCGTCACCAGCAAAGACGAAACCGACAGGTTCCGCGACGCGATGTCAAACGAAGCCAGGAACGGCACGCCGGCCCCCGATCTTCCTTTTCCCGTTTCCTACTCCGGCGTGTATCAAGACCGGCGCCGGACGTGTGGCTGGGCGCTTTACAGCGCGGTTGGCATAGAACGGGGGGACCGCGAAGGATTGGCGCAGCAAATGATGCAGAACTTTGCCCTCTTTGGCGCACCACATTGTGCCATCATCTCAAGCCCGGCAGAGCTGGGACCTTATGGTGCAATGGATTGCGGCGGCTTTGTCACGGCTTTTGCGCTCGCCGCTCAGGCTTTGGGCGTGGCAACCATCCCGCAAGCGGCATTGGCGGCGTACAGCCCTTTTTTGCATCAGTATTTTCAGATCCCCGATGACCGGTTGATCCTGTGCGCAATTTCCTTTGGCTATTCGGATATGGATCATCCTGCAAACAGCTTCCGTACGAAACGCGCGGCATTGGGTGACTTTGTGGACTGGCGCGGCTAAACCATCGCTCAGGCAGGCTCAACGTTTCGGGGGAGGAACCAAGTGCGCGCATTGCTGCAAAGGGTGACACAGGCCAAAGTGTCGGTCGAAGGCACCGTCATCGGCAAAACTGGTCCCGGGCTCATGATTCTTGTCTGCGCCATGCAGGGCGACAGCAAGGCACAGGCAGAAAAACTGGCCGAAAAAACCGCGAAACTGCGGATTTTCAAGGATGACGCCGGCAAGATGAACCGCTCGCTTCTGGATGTTGAAGGCTCTGCTTTGGTGGTCAGCCAGTTCACACTGGCGGCGGACACCTCCAGCGGCAATCGCCCCGGATTTTCAAACGCAGCCCCGCCCGAGTTGGGAGAGCAATTGTACAAGGTCTTCGCAGAGCACCTTGCCGCGCAGGGTATCGCGGTGGAAACCGGGCAGTTCGGCGCGGACATGGCGGTTGAGCTTGTAAATGACGGGCCGGTCACGATCTGGGTGGAGAATTGATGGATATTGAAAAGCAAGCTGTCAGGTTGTGGCAGGCCGGTGTTGATGCCGTCGGCGGGTATAAGGCCACCCTTGCCGCCTTGCCTGATGTCCCGAAACCAGACCGTATTCTGGCCGTGGGCAAACCCGCCGCAGCCATGGCGAGGGCTGCGCTGGAGCATTTCGGCGCCATCCCCACGCTTGTGGTCACCAAAGACGGGCATGGCCACGACCTGCCGGCCGGGGTCGAGGTGATCGAAGCGTCACACCCCGTTCCGGACGACCGCAGCCTGGCGGGCGGACGGGCACTGCGCCTGGCCATGGAACAGATGGGGCCCGGATCACATGTTCTGCTGCTGGTCTCGGGTGGCGCGTCATCCCTGGCCGAGGACCTGCTTCCGGGAACATCGCTGGCGGATCTCGAGGCGTTGAACCGCGAACTGCTGTCCAAAGGGCTGGATATCCGCGCAATGAATGCCGAGCGGCGCAAGCTGTCACGTATCAAGGGCGGCGGCCTGCTATCCCATTTCGCCGGAGACCGCGCCACGGTTCTGGCGATTTCGGATGTGCCCGGAGACGATCTGAACGTCATCGGTTCCGGGATCGGAGCATTGCCCGACAAGCATTCCTTTGCCGCCAGCAACCGGATCGTCGCTTCGAACGCGCATGCCCGCAATGCCGCCGCCAAAGCAGCGGAAACAATGGGGCTGAGGATTTGGACCAATGATGAGGCCCTGCACGACGACTATTTGCAGGTCGCGGCGCGTCTTGGGCCCATGCTGCGTGGAATGGAAAAAGGCGTGATGATCTTTGGCGGAGAACCGACCGTGGTCTTGCCTGATCACCCGGGACGTGGCGGCAGAAATCAGGCCCTTGCGCTTGCATTGGCAAAAGAGATCGCGGGGCAGACGGATCTTGCGGTGATCGTGGGCGGCACCGACGGCACGGATGGCCCGACAAATGCGGCGGGTGGAATCATAACCGGAGCAACCTGGGGTGAGGGCGCCGAACGCGCCCTTCAAAACGCCGATAGCGGGTCTTTCCTGGAAAAAGTCCAAGGCCTGCTGACAACCGGGCCAACCGGCACCAATGTCATGGATCTGGTTGTCGCGATACGTGGATGAATTGACGCTTCTCATGCCGCTTTGGCCCGCAATCGACCAGAAACTACCCGAAAATGCAGAATGTACCTGAACACCCACTCAGCAATTGCCGCACACCGGACAACAAAGCGAAGGCTTCGGCCTTCGGCATTTAGGAGAAATAACCTTGCCCGGTTCGCGGAAATAAGCCAACGTTGACTCATGCGTCAACAAAAAGCCCCCCAAGGGGCTAGAACCACTCAATAGGGAGAACACTCAATGAATGAACAAATAACGCATATGGCCGGTCAGGTCACAGCCGGGAAGATGACTCGCCGCGAATTCATGGGGAAAGCCGCGGCCCTGGGTGTTTCGGCGGCGGTGGCCAGCACGATGTTCGCAGACGCAGCACGCGCGGCAGGCCCGAAAAAAGGCGGTGACCTGAAATTTGGCCTTCAGGGTGGCGAATCCACCAACTCGCTGGATCCCGCGACCTATGCCAGCTCGGTTCCGTTCCAGAACGGCAAACAGTTTGGCGACCAGCTTGTGGAAGTTGCACCCGATGGGTCCATCGAACCGCGTCTGGCGGAAAGTGTCGAAGGCAGCGCGGATGCCAAGGTTTGGACGTTCAAACTGCGTCAGGGTGTCGAATTCCACAACGGCAAAACCATGACCAGCGAGGACGTGCTGAAGACAATGCAGCGCCACTCGAACGAAGACTCCAAGTCTGGTGCCCTTGGTATCATGAAGGGCATCGAGTCGATGAAAGCCGATGGCGACAATTTCCAGGTCACTCTGTCCGAGCCAAACGCTGACCTTCCGTATCTGATGGCCGACTACCACCTGATCATTCAGCCCGATGGCGGCATGGACAATCCCGGAGCAGGTATCGGAACCGGACCATACAAGGTGGAAGTAGACGAACCCGGTGTGCGCCACTTGTTCACAAAATACGAGAACCACTGGAACTCTGATTTTGGTAACTTCGACAGTGTTGAAGTCGTGGTTATCAATGACGCAACAGCGCGTACCGCTGCATTGCAATCGGGTCAGGTCCACGCCATCAACCGTGTTGAACCAAAGGTCGCTGACCTGCTGGGGCGCGCACCCAATCTGACCGTGCACTCGACCGCTGGCCGCGGCCACTATGTCTTTATCATGCACTGCGATACCGCACCGTTCGACAACAACGAACTGCGCACGGCCCTGAAGTATGCCATCAACCGTGCGGATCTGGTGGACAAAGTACTCCGCGGCTATGGCTCGATCGGTAACGACATGCCGATTAACGCAGCCTATCCACTGTTTGACGAGACAATCGAACAGCGCGAGTTCAGCGTGGAAAAAGCCGCCGAGCACTACAAGAAGTCCGGTCATGACGGCTCGCCGATTGTTCTTCGTGTTGCAGACGGTGCCTTCCCGGGTGCCGTGGATGCCGCAGCCCTTTTCCAACAGACGGCGGCCCAGGCTGGAATTCCGCTGGAAATCAAGCGCGAGCCGAATGACGGCTACTGGTCCGAGGTTTGGAACGTACAGCCCTTCTGTGCCTCTTACTGGGGCGGTCGTCCGGTGCAGGACCAGATGTATTCGACCGCGTATCTGTCGACGGCTGACTGGAACGATACACGTTTCAAAGTTCAGGCATTTGACGACCTGCTGTTCGCGGCTCGTGCAGAACTGGATGTCGAGAAACGCAAGGGCATCTATAGCCAGATGGGCCGCATGGTCCGTGATGAAGGCGGTCTGATTTGCCCGATGTTCAACGATTTTGTCGAAGGTGTCAGCAACCAACTGGATGGTTGGGAAAGCGACCCGACACAGGAAATGATGAACGGCAACATGTCCCGCAAAATGTGGTTCGTCTGATACAGGCATCGGATAATGCATCCTATCATAAAACTGGTTTCCCAGCGCCTCGCGCTGGGAATTCTATTGCTGTTCGGCGCTTCGGCCTTGATTTTTGGCCTGACCGAAGCTCTTCCCGGAGACGCCGCGCAAGCCGTCCTGGGGCAGTCCGCAACCCCCGAGGCCTTGGCCAACCTTCGCGAAGAAATGGGCCTGAACCGCCCGGCCCTGACCCGTTATTTTGAATGGCTGGGCGGCATCGTTCAGGGCGACCTTGGCCAATCGCTGACCAACAAGCTTGATATTGCCGAGAGCATCGGAAAACGCCTCGGGAACACGTTGTTCTTGGCTTGTGTTGCGGCAATCGTATCCGTCCCGCTTGCGATTTTCCTGGGGCTACTGGCCGTCCGGTACCGCAATCGCTGGCCCGACAAACTGATTTCCGCCGTCACGCTGACAACGGTTTCTATCCCCGAGTTCCTGATCGGCTACGTCGTGATCTACTACATCTCGGTCAAACTGGGATGGTTTTCCTCGCTGGCGATGATCAACGACTCGATGTCGTTCTGGCAAAAGCTGAACGCGATTGCGCTGCCTGCCTTCGTTCTGACACTGGTGGTCCTGGCGCAGATGATGCGGATGACCCGCGCTGCAATTCTGAACCTCATGCAATCAGCTTACATCGAAACCGCCGAACTCAAGGGCCTGAGCACGTTTCAGGTCATCGCGCGGCATGCCTTTCCCAACGCAATTTCGCCCATCGTGAACGTTGTCATGCTGAACCTCGCCTACCTCGTTGTCGGCGTCGTCGTGGTCGAAGTCGTGTTCGTCTATCCCGGCATGGGGCAGTACCTTGTGGACGCCGTGACCAAGCGTGACGTGCCGGTTGTTCTGGCCTGCGGCGTGGTGTTCGCGGCTGTTTACATCGGCCTGAACATGGTCGCGGATATCGTCTCGATCCTCGCCAACCCAAGACTGAGGCATCCGAAATGAAAAACATCCCTATTTCGGCTCTGATTGGCCTCATATTCACCGGCGCCTATTTCTTCGTGGCCATTGCTGCCCCGTTGATCGCGCCTTACGGGATGGCGGAAGTGGTCGGCGATGTATGGGAACCGGCCAGCGCCGAGCACCTGCTGGGCACCGACAATATCGGCCGCGACCTGCTGACCCGCATGATCTATGGCGGTCGCACGACGATCTTCATTGCCGCCGCAGCGACATTGCTCAGCTTCTTGACCGGTACATCGCTTGGTCTTCTGGCCGCCGTTCTGGGCGGTTGGGCGGATCAGGCCCTCAGCCGGACGGTCGATCTGATCATGTCCATCCCTACGCTGATCCTTGCGCTGGTCATTCTGGCCATCGTTCCGGTCACCGTTCCGATCCTGATCCTTGTCATGGGGCTTTTGGATGCGACACGCCCTTATCGCCTTTCGCGCTCCGTCGCCGTGGATATCAACGTGATGGACTATGTCGAAGCCGCCAAATTGCGTGGTGAGGGGCGGACATGGATCATCTTCCGGGAAATCCTGCCGAACGCATTGTCACCGCTGGTGGCGGAGTTCGGCCTGCGGTTCATTTTCATGGTGCTGTTCATCTCGACCCTGTCCTTCCTGGGTCTCGGCGTTCAACCGCCGCTGGCCGACTGGGGTGGCATCGTGAAGGAAAACAAGGACGGCATCGTGTATGGCATTGGCGCGGCCCTGTACCCCGCGGTGGCCATCGCGACGCTCGCAATCTCGGTCAACCTTGTGGCTGACTGGATCCTCAACCGTACTACATCGTTGAAAGGAGGTCGGGGATGAGTGATACCCTTCTCAAGGTCCGTGACCTCAAGATCGGTGCGACCGTTTACCCACCGGGTGAGAAACCCCACGACATCGAAATCGTGCACGGGGTCAGCTTTGACCTCGAGCGCGGCAAGGTATTGGGTCTGATCGGTGAATCCGGCGCTGGGAAATCCACCATCGGTCTTGCCTCGATGGCCTATGGCCGGGGTGGCGTTGAAATCACCGGCGGCGAAGTCTGGGTCAACGGGCGCGACATCCTGAAATCATCGCATGGCGATATTCGGAATCTGCGCGGGGGCGAGGTTGCCTATGTCTCGCAATCTGCCGCCGCGTCGTTCAACCCGGCCAAGAAGATCATGGATCAGGTTGTCGAAGCGGCTGTCGAGCACAAGAAGTTTTCGCGCAAAGAGGCCGAGGCCCGCGCGCGTGAGCTGTTCGCAAAGCTGGGTTTGCCTGACCCTGACAACATCGGCAACCGTTACCCGCACCAGGTTTCTGGCGGTCAGTTGCAGCGTTGCATGACCGCATTGGCACTGTGTCCTGAGCCCGATCTGGTGGTGTTCGACGAACCGACCACGGCGCTGGATGTGACCACCCAGATCGATGTTCTTATGGCGATCAAGGATGCCATACGCGATACCGGCGTTGCCGCTTTGTACATCACGCATGACCTGGCGGTTGTTGCGCAGGTCAGCGACGATATCATGGTTTTGCGGATGGGTGACACAGTCGAATACGGCAGCACCGATCAGATCATCAACAACCCGCAGGAAGAATATACTCAGGCTTTGGTCTCGGTGCGTTCGATTGAGCACGAAGAAAAGCAGCCCACACCGGAACCGCTGCTTACCGTTGACGGGATCACCGCGCGCTACAAGGGGCTGAACTTCGACGTGCTGCATAACGTCAATGTCGAGCTTCATCCGGGGCAGACGCTGGCGGTCGTGGGCGAATCCGGTTCGGGCAAATCCACGCTGGCCCGGGTGATCACCGGCCTGTTGCCGCCGCGCGATGGCGAGATCCGTTTTGCCGGTCGCACGCTGTCGCCGGACCTTGCGGGGCGTTCTCGCGAGGATCTGCGCGAGTTGCAGATGATCTATCAGATGGCGGACGTGGCAATGAACCCACGCCAGACCGTCGGCACCATCATCGGCCGCCCGTTGGAGTTCTATTTCAACATGCGTGGCGCTGAAAAGCGCAAGCGGATCATCGAGCTGTTGGATGAGATTGAGTTGGGCGAAAAGTTCATCGACCGCTATCCTGCGGAACTGTCCGGAGGTCAGAAACAGCGTGTCTGTATCGCCCGGTCACTGGCAGCCAAGCCCAAGATGATCATCTGTGACGAGGTCACTTCGGCTCTGGATCCGCTGGTGGCAGACGGGATCCTCAAACTGCTGCTGGACCTGCAAAAGATCGAAGATGTGGCCTATCTGTTTATCACCCATGATCTGGCAACGGTCCGCGCGATCAGCGACAGCATCGCGGTGATGTATCAGGGTCGCGTGGCCCGTTATGGCTCGAAGAGCCAGGTGCTGAGCCCGCCCTTCGACGATTATACCGACCTGCTGCTCAGTTCGGTGCCTGAAATGCATCTGGGCTGGCTGGAAGAGGTTGTCGCCCATCGCAAGATGGAAAGCGCCGGCAACTGATCCGGTTCGTGACATTTCGATGAAGGTTTGAAATCCCGGCACCTTGTGTGAAGACAGGTGTCGGGATTTTGCTATTGGGGGCGCAAAGTGGCAGCCCGAAGACGTCGAATCTCTTAGGGTCGCCGGAACGCAATGTCTCTCAAAGGGCTTCGACATGGACCGCAAGCTACTTCTCATCATTCTGGACGGTGTCCCCTATTGCAACTTTCGTCGCCTGTTCGGCAATCTCGAAGGCTGGGTCGACAGCGGAGAAGCACGGCTTTGGAAACTGCGCGCGGTGCTGCCTTCGACATCGGCCAGTTGCTATGCGTCGATCCACACGGGCGTGACGCCGCAAGAGCATGGCTGTACCGGAAATGGAAATGTCTTCCGGCTGAGCCACAAGGACGTATTCAGCCAGGTGCGTGAAGCCGGTGGGGTGACCGGGGCGGTGACACACAGTTATTGGTCGCAGTTCTTCAACCGTCATCCCTTCGATTACGTCCGCGACATCGAATATGACGAACCCGAAAGCGCGACGATCAACCATGGCCGTTTTCACAGCATGACGGGCTATGGCAAAGCCAATCAGATGACGCCATCCGATGTCGACCTGTATGCCACTCTGACCAATCTGTGCCTTCGTTTCGGGCTGGACTATGGCATTCTGCACACCTGCACGCTGGACAGTATGGGCCACCGTTTCTTCCACGATTGTGAAGAAATGGATCACGCTTGCTTTGTCGCCGACGAGATGCTGGCCCCTTTCATCCCCCGCTGGCGCCAGTTGGGATATGAAGTGATCGTCACCGCGGATCACGGCCAGGACGAGCGTGGGCACCACGGCGGGCGCGGCCCGCTGCAACAGGAAACGGCGCTGTATTATTTCGGCGACGCCGAAGGGCCGGACTCCGAAACCGTCATAAGCCAGTTGCAATTGGCCCCGACCATCCTGAGCCGAATGGGCGCCCCCATTGCTGAGACAATGAAGGCCGAACCGTTTCTGCGGTAACACGCAAGCAGCTTCGGGGCCGCTTATGCGGCCTTCGCAGCTACCACTGTCGCAAACACCTGATATCCATAAAGAGACCCGTTTCGAGCACGTCTTTCGTGCTCGGCCACAAGCCCTTCTGCCAGTTCTTTTCCGATATCACCCCGCTCGTACATTTGCTTGGTGGTCAGGGCGACCCAAGGCAACATCTGCTCGGCTGTCGAGACAACTCTGCTCTGCACGTCAAAATGTTGCACGGAAAGTCCGGCATCGGAAATCATTGACCTGAGTTTTGCGACGATAAAAGGATCGGTCACAAACTCGCGCACAAACTCCTTTGCGCATATATCCAGTGGATCATTCGGAAAAGCATTGAAGGTCGCTTTTGAGAAATCAGCGTCACAGACGATCAAGATCCCATCGGGTTTCAGCACTCTGAAGGCCTCGGCAACCAACGATTTGGGGTCTTCTACATGCGTGAGCACCGTGTGCATGATAACCGCATCGACGGCATCATCCTCCAGCGGAAGCGCGGCACCGTCGGCAACCTTGAAAGTCAGGTTCGAATACTCCTTGGCCCGCGTGTTGGCTTCCGAGACAAATCCTTTCGAAGGTTCGAAACCTATGACCTTCGCCGGGTGGCAGTGTGATGCGATGCGACGTGTGACGGCGCCTGCACCGGCGCCGACCTCGACAACCGTCGATGCATCCGTGACGTTCAGATGACCCAGATACGCGGCCACGATCCGCTCCATCGTCGGGTCTGCTTGCCGCTGGTCCATCGAATCCGCAAACAGCTTGATGAATTCAGGCCCTGCGGCATCAACGTTCTGGAAGGGGTCGGCCATAAGGTAAGATCTCCTCGGAAAATTTGAGTGAGCTTACCACAGCCAGCCGGTTTTCGGCATACAGGCCCCAAAAAGGACCAGAGCCTTCAATTCACTGCATCAGTCGTAGGACCAGATCCCCTGCCCCAGCGCTTCTATCGCAACCGAGGTACGCTCAAAACTGTCGGCCGCACGTTTCACCGCAGTTCGTGCGCGCAGATATCCGTGCACAAGACCGAATTCATTGATCCAGTGGGCCTGCCCGCCCGCCGCATTGATCCGACTGCAATAAATTTGCCCGTCGTCACGCAGCGGATCGCAATCAGCCGTTACAACCACGGTCGGTGGCAGGTTTGAATAGTCACTGTCCTGCAATGGCGCATAGGTCGGATCGCCCTGGGGCGGATCGCCCGCGCATCGGACGGTTTCATAGAACCTGATTTCATCCAACGTCAGCAAGGGGGCCTGGGCATGTTCCTGGTAGGACCCCTGACTGCGGTCCCCTCCGAGGCCCGGATAGATCAGCACCTGCCCCAGGATCCCGTCCAAACGCCCGCGCGCGTAATGGGATACGGCAGCAGCCAGATTTCCACCGGCGCTGTCACCGGCCAAAATCAAAGGGTCTCCGAATTCATTTGCCGCCCAGTTCGCAGCGCTCCAACAGTCATCAAACTGTGCCGGGTGCACATGTTCAGGGCACAGCCGGTAATCGACGGCGACGACCCGGTACCCGGTTTGGGCGCATAATTCAGCGCAAACATCGTCGTGACTTTCCAGACCACCAACAACGAAACCGCCACCATGAAAATAGATGACGGTTCGGGTTGGTTGCCCGGCAGAGTAAATTCGAACCGGAACACCATCGGCCGCCCGGTCCTGAGTTTCCACGCCAGCCGGGCGTGGTTGGCGAAAGTCCTGACACATGGTGTCATAGACACGGCGCTGATCCTCGATCGACAGCTCGACCGCGTCATCGGGATAGCTTTCGGCCGTGCGACGTATGAACGCCCAGGTTTCTTCGTCGATCAGGCGTTCATAGTCCATTGTCCCTCCGGCTTATTCAGACCACTCCCATGGCCGGGTGTATACGCCCAGCACTTTTGCGACATCGTCTTCCGAAGATCCGTTCGCGTCAAGCTGCGCAACGAGGCCGCGTTTCTTGTCATCAATGACGGAAACCACCCGCGCCGCCAAACCGGCATCCTCGAGGGCGCCGTTGTAGATACGAGTGATGGCCTGTTTCCGAAGTTCAGGTTTGAACACCTTGCCAACGGCCGTTTTGGGCAGTTCATCCAGAATGGTCATGTGCTTGGGTTGCGCCGCGCGTTCATGCACGTGAACCTTGCAGTAATCCATCAGCTCTTTTTCGGTGACAGACGCACCCTCGACCAGTTCGACAAAGGCGCAGGGAACTTCACCGGAATGCGCATCCGGCTGGCCGATGGCACCGGCAAAAGCGACGGCCTCGTGACCCAGCAAAGCCTCTTCGATCTCGGCAGGGTCGATGTTGTGACCGCCACGAATGATCAGGTCCTTGGCGCGACCGGTGATCCATAGATATCCATCTTCGTCGAAGCGCCCCAGATCGCCCGTGCGCAGGTACTTGTCGAAGTGATACAGGTTAACGTTTTTGTCGGCCTCGGTATAGGTATTGCCCGCATAGACACCCGGGTTCGAGATGCAGATCTCACCGATTTGATCAGTTTCGCACTCGGTCGGTCCGTCTGGCCCATCCTGCAATATCTTGACGTCTGTATAGGGGAACGGAATACCGATCGATCCGATCTTTTTCTCACCATCCACCGGGTTGCACGAAACCAGACACGTGGCCTCTGTCAGACCGTACCCTTCGACAATGGTGACGCCAGTCGCTTCTTCAAAGCGGCGGAACAGTTCCACCGGCAGCGGGGCCGAGCCCGAGAAGGCCGTTTTTACGCTTGAGATATCGGCATCGACTGGGCGCTGCATCTTGGCTGAAATCGCGGTTGGCACGGTGATGATGAAGCTCACCTTCCAACGCTCGATCAGCTTCCAGAAATTGTCGAACACCCCGTCGCCGCGATATCCCTGTGGCGTCGGGAAAACCACATGGGCACCGGATGATACGGCCGCCATCACAATCACATGCACCGCAAAAACGTGGAACATGGGCAGCGGGCACATGATGACGTCGTTTTCGTCAAACAGAAGCGTGTTCCCCAACCAGCCGTTGTAGATCAGGCCGGAATACTTGTGCTGCGCCACCTTCGGCATACCCGTGGTACCGCCGGTATGGAAATAACAGGCGACACGATCTTCCTTGCTGTCTTCAAACGTCAGCGTCGTCGGTTGCTTGGCCAGTTCCGTGTGGAAGTTCTTGTAATCCGCATGGGCAAGCTTTTCCTTGTCGCCCATCTTGGGGCGCAGAAACGGCACCAGCCATGATTTGGGCGGGGTCAGATACCGGTTCAGATCGATTTCCAGAATGGTATTGACCTTGGGTGCGTGGCGCACCGCCTCTTCGACCTTCTGCGCGACATCTGTTTTCGGGAAAGATTTCAGCGTCACCACGACCTTGGCGCCGGTCTCGCGCAGGATCGCGGCAATCTGTTCCGGTTCAAGCAAGGGGTTGATCGGGTTCACGATCCCCGCAACCGCGCCGCCCATCATCGTGACCAGTGTTTCGTTGCAGTTGGGCAGCACATAGGCGACCACGTCTTTTTCACCCACACCCAGCGAGCGGAACAGGTTTGCTGCCTGGTTGACCTGACCCAGAAGTTGCGACCAGGTCAGGGTCTCGGCCTTGTCCTTCGGGCCCGAGAACAGTTGGAAGCTCATGGCATTGTGGTTGGGGAACTTCCCTGCGGTGCGCGACAAAAGCTGATGGAAGGTGACGGGCAAATCCCGATCCTCCCACGGCATTTCCTGTTCCATGCGCTTCTTGTCTTCCAAACCCACAAAGGCCATGTGGTTCCTCCCGTATTATTCTCCCGCGTTTTGCGCGGGCTTGTTGTTCGCAACCAAGATGGAAGCAAAACGAACCTCGCGCAAGCGAGGCCTTAGCCTTCAGGGGGAGTAAAATGTAGAATGACGCTACGGCGAATTCGCAAGTGCCGGAGCGTCACTCTTATTCTGCGGCGACACCATCGGTGAACTGCAACCGGGCAAGGCGTGCATACAGCCCGTCCTGAGACACCAGATCCTCGTGACTGCCTTGTGCCACGATGCGGCCTTCCTCTAGCACGACGATGCGGTCGGCTTTCTTAACAGTCGCCAATCTGTGCGCGACGATCAGGGTCGTGCGGCCGGCACGCATCTTGTCCACCGCGCCCTGCACTGCGCGTTCGCTTTCCGCATCCAGCGCCGAAGTCGCCTCGTCCAGCAGCAGAACCGGCGCGTCGCGCAGGATTGCGCGGGCAATGGCAATACGCTGCTTCTGCCCGCCAGACAGCATGACACCGCGTTCGCCGACAAAGCTGTCATATCCTTGGGGCAAGGCCGTAATAAAATCATGCGCGGCAGCGGCCCGGGCGGCGGCCTCGACTTCTGCATCCGAGGCGTCCAGACGACCAAAGCGGATGTTTTCCCGCGCGGATGCAGCAAAGATCACGGGATCCTGAGGCACCAGAGCCATGTGGCGGCGGAAGTCCGACCGGTTGATGTCGCGCAGATCAAGACCGTCCAGCGTCACGCGGCCCGAGTTCGGATCATAGAACCGCTGGATCAGTTGGATCACGGTTGTTTTTCCCGCCCCGGATGGCCCGACGAATGCGACCGTCTCGCCGGGTTTCACCAGAAGTGACAGATGATCCAGTGCAACCGTATCGGGCCGCGCGGGATAGCGGAAGCTGACATCTTCAAACCGGATTTCGCCCTGAATGTTCTTGGGCAGCGCTTTGGGATTGGCAGGGTCGGTCACGGTATCTTCTGCATGCAGCAGCTCGACCAGACGTTCGGTGGCCCCTGCGGCACGCTGAAGTTCGCTCCAGATTTCGGACAGGGCCGCGACCGAGCCCGCCATGATGATCGAATAGATGACGAACTGGATCAGAACGCCTTCGGTCATCACGCCATTTCGTACGTCATTGGCACCCATCCACAGAACGCCCACGATGCCCGAGAAAACCAGGAAGATCACGATCACCGTCAGCACCGCGCGGGTCTGTATGCGGCGCAGCGAGACGCTGTAAGATGTCTCGGTCATCTCACTGAACTGCTGGCGGCTGGCCTGTTCATGAGAAAATGCCTGAACGGTCTGTACCGCGCCCAATGCCTCACCCGCGTTGCCGGACGAGGCCGCGATCCAGTCCTGATTCTCGCGGCTGATCACGCGCAGACGGCGACCAAGTACAAGGATCGGCACGATGACCACCGGGATCAACAACAATACCAGCCCGGTCAGCTTGGCGGATGTCAGCAACATCAGAACCAGCCCACCGACGAACATCAGTATGTTTCGCAGGGCAATAGATACGGACGAGCCGAGAACAGATTGGATCAGCGTCGTGTCAGTGGTGATCCGGCTCAGCACCTCACCGGTCATGATTCGCTCATAGAATTCCGGGCTCATGCCGATGACCCGATCAAACACCGCCTTGCGGATATCGGCCACCACCCGTTCGCCCAGACGGGTCACAAGCGCATACCGAATACCGGTGCCCACGGCCAGAACGGCAGCGATGACCAGCGCGGCCAGAAAATACCAATCCAGAAGCTCTCCATCCTGAATTCGGAAATTGTCGACCACGCGCCGCACCGCCAATGGCAGCGTGAGGGTCATGCTGGCCGTCAGAATCAACGCCAGCGTCGCGCCGATCATCAGGAATTTGTAGGGTTTCATGAACGGCCAAAGCGAGGCCAGAACCCCAATCTTCTTTGAACGGGCGCGTTCCTCGGAGGCTCCGGGCGCGGCGGTATGCGTTGGCTTGCTGGCGGCTTGTCTTGCCATGTCTGGCCCTTGTATCCTGAACCGTACTGAGTGACCGCTTTCTTGGAGGTAGCGGCAGGTATGGTCAAGCATCACAACCGCAATCGGCAGGTCGAAAGGGCCATTTGACGCAGAATTTCAAGGAAGGCGTGGAGCGGGTAGACGGAATCGAACCGACATAGCCTGCTTGGAAGGCAGGGGCTTTACCATTAAGCTATACCCGCAAATGGTTTGCGCTGGTTAAGTCATGCTTTCGGGATCGTCAAGCCGGAAGTGGCAAAATTAGTGGCGCAATTTTTCCGACACTGCTCGGCCCGTCAGTCCTGATTGCGAAATATCCGGGTCGAGGAAAAGAACCGCTCCAGTTCTTCGATCCGCTCCTTGCTTTCTTCCCAACGTGCCTCCTGCACTTCGGCAATCAGCGTTTCCGAGATCAACTGCAAGGCAATGGTCGAATCCCAACTGGAGGGCGCCTCGACCAATGCGTGGAAGGAATAATTGGCGGTCTTTCCGATTGGCGAACCCCATTGGTCCGTAAACAGAACAACGGTGACGCCGCGGCCCGAGGCAACCTGTGCCAGCTTCTCCAGATGCGCCTCGTAACGGCGGATGTCGAAGATCACCAGAACGGATGATTCATCCATATCCAGAAGGTATTGCGGCCAGACATTCGCCGAATTGCCCAGCATCGTCACGTTGGGCCGGATGATCTGCATGTGATTGAACAGGTAATCCGCATTTGACCGCGTGATGCGACCACCTACGACGTAAAGATGACGCTCTGTCTCGGCCAAAAGACGCGCGACGGCATCGAACATCTCTTTGTCCAGACGTTCCAGCGTGTGGCGCATGTTGGTCCATACGGCCTGGGCAAAACGCGTCGTCGGATGTTCTGCCTCATCATCCACAACCCAGGCGTCCCGTTTTGAGATCGGCTTTTTGATCTGCGCCGCAACCTCTTCGCGCAGCGCATCCTGCAAGTCGGGGAACCCGTCAAACCCAAGCTTGCGCGCCATGCGAATAACGGTCGGGGTCGAAACCTGCGCCGCAGCGGCCAGCTTGGTGATCGATTGCAAACCGGCCATCGGATAATCCTGCAACAGGACCGAGGCCAATTGACGTTCAGACCGTGTCAGATCGTCCAGCTCATCCTGAATCCTCTGTTTGACAAGTTTGGCAACGGTGGCCATCGGCGCCCTCGTTTCTTGAATTTGTTACAGAATATGTTCGTTTGAAATTTTGTCTACAGAAATTTTCTTGACAGGTGAGAAGTTGCTGTAACAAATGCTACCTATGTGTCACGAGACCGAGTCATCATTGCTTTTGCCGACCGAAGCCCCGGCAGCCCGCGTGCTCAATGCGCACGGTCGCGCGCCTGCCGTGCTGATATGCGAACATGCAAGCCGGTTTATTCCGGCCGCGCTGGATGGACTGGGGCTGGATGAGGCGGCGGCCAGCTCTCACGCGGCCTGGGACATCGGCGCGCTGGACCTGTCGGTGGAACTGATGGGCGCTTTGGATGCGCCGCTGGTCCACTCGCGCGTCAGTCGCCTTGTTTATGACTGCAACCGCCCGCCCGAACGCGAAGATGCCATGCCGCAAGTCAGCGAAGTGTTTTCCATTCCCGGCAACATGAACCTGACAGATGCTCAGCGCGCCCAGCGGGTTCGCGACGTGTATGAGCCTTTCAAAACGCTGGTTTCATCCACTTTGGACGAACGGCCTGAACCTCCGGTTGTCATCACGATCCACAGTTTCACGCCCGTCTACAAGGGAGCCCCCCGAACGGTAGAGCTGGGGATTCTTCATGACGAAGACGACCGCGCCGCGCAGCTGATGCTGAGCCACGCGGAAGGCTCAGGACTACGCGTGGCTCTGAATGAGCCCTACTCGGCCACAGATGGCGTCACGCACACGTTGCGCGAACACGCGGTCCGGCGCGGGCTTCCAAATGTCATGATCGAGGTTCGAAACGATCTGATCGACACCGCAGAAGGCGTGAATCGCATTGCGGGATTGCTGACGCCAATTCTGCATTCGGTCATCAAAGACATATCGCACGCAGAGGCGAAACCATGAAAACAGAGGTATCGAGATGAATTTCATGCGGGGATATGTGGCGGTCATTGACCGCACGAACCGCTGGATCGGGCGCGTTGTCATGTACGGAATATTCGTCATGATGGGCATCCTGCTCTGGTCCTCGATCTCGAAAACGTTCTTTCTGCCATCGCTATGGACACTGGAGATGGCCCAGTTCGCAATGGTCGCCTACTACATTCTGGGCGGCCCTTATTCGATCCAGATGGGGTCCAACGTCCGCATGGACCTGCTGTACGGCGAATGGTCCGACCGCCGTCGAGCGTGGACGGATGCGATCACCGTCCTGTTCCTGATCATCTACCTGGGCGTGATGATCTACGGCGGATACGACTCGCTGAGCTATTCGCTGCAATATGGTGAACGCAGCCCGACCGCGTGGCGTCCCTATCTGTGGCCAATCAAAGTCATCATGGTCGTGGGTCTGTTCCTGATGTTGCTTCAGGCAATCTCGGAACTGTTCAAAGATATTCTGCGCCTCAGGGGCGATGACATCCCGCGCGAGGTGATCTGATGTATTACGAGTTGATCGCCATCCTGATGTTTTCGACCATGATGCTGATGCTGATGACCGGGCAGCGCGTTTTTGGCGCGATTGGTTTTGTTGCCGTGATGGCCGCCCTGTTCCTGTGGGGAGATCGCGGCGGCTACGACATTGGTTTTTCGGCCGCCATGAAACTGATGAAATGGTATCCGCTGCTGACCCTGCCGATGTTCATCTTCATGGGCTATGTTCTGGCCGAATCCAAAATTGCAGACGATCTGTACAAGATGTTCCACGTTTGGATGGGCGGCCTGAACGGTGGGCTCGCGATTGGCACGATCGGTCTTATGGTGCTAATTTCGGCCATGAACGGGCTGAGTGTCGCAGGCATGGCCATCGGCGCGACCATTGCGCTGCCGGAACTTCTGAAACGCGGCTATGACAAGAAAATGGTGACCGGGGTGATACAAGCCGGATCGTCATTAGGTATTCTTGTGCCACCCTCCGTCGTGCTGGTTCTTTACGCGATGATCGCGCGCCAGCCAGTCGGGCAGCTCTGGCTTGCCGGGCTGCTTCCCGGGCTAATGATGGCCGCAATGTTCATCCTTTACATCGTGATCCGCTGCCGCATCAACCCGGCGTTAGGGCCCGCCTTGTCAGCCGAGGAGCGCGACGTGCCCATGGCAGAGAAACTGCGCCTGTTGCGCGCAGGCCTTCTGCCCTTGGGTATTTTTGCCGCGATGATGGTGCCCTTCGTCAACGGCTGGACCTCGCTGGTCGAAAGCTCGGCCATCGGTGCGTTGACGGCGTTCGCCGCGGCCATCCTCAAAGGACGCATGTCACGAGAGGTTTTCGAGACATCTGTACGGTCAACGCTGGGCATCACCTGTATGTTCATGTGGATCATCCTGGCTGCGCTTGCCTTTGGCGCTGTTTTCGACGGTTTGGGCGCCGTTCGGGCAATCGAGAACCTGTTTACCGAGCGGCTGGGCCTCAACCCTTGGGTGATCCTGATCTTGATGCAGCTCAGCTTTATTCTGATGGGCACGTTTCTGGACGATACGGCCATGCTGGTGATCGTCGCGCCTTTGTACGTGCCGCTCGTGGGTGCATTGGGGTTCGACCTGATCTGGTATGGGGTTCTGTACACGATCACCACCCAGATCGCCTATATGACGCCGCCCTTCGGCTACAACCTGTTCCTGATGCGCGCGATGGCGCCGCCAGAGATATCGCTGCGCGACATTTACGGTTCGATCCTGCCCTTCGTGATGGTGATGACACTGGCGCTGGCGATCATCATGACATTCCCGCAGATCGCACTGTGGCTGCCTGAATACATCTACAACAAATGATCCCGGATCAAACCGGGGCTTCGCGGGCAATCCCCGCACAATCGAAACTGACCAACGGAGAGAGAGAATGACGAACAGACGTACATTTCTGAAAGGTGCTGCGGCCGCTCCCGCCGCTGCTCTGGCGACGCCTGCACTGGCGCAATCGACCATCAGATGGCGGATGCAGACCTATGCCGGCCCGGCGCTGGCCGAACACGTGATCGACCCGGCCATCAAGATGTTCAACACGATCGCCGGTGACCGGATGCAGATCGAGCTGTTCTATGCCGACCAGCTGGTTCCGACGGGCGAGCTGTTCCGCGCCATGCAGCGCGGCACGATTGATGCCGTTCAGTCGGATGATGACTCGATGGCATCGCCCACCGAGGTCACCGTGTTCGGCGGCTATTTCCCCTTTGCCTCACGCTATTCGCTGGACGTGCCGGTTCTGTTCAACCAGTACGGGCTGAACGAGATCTGGGACGAGGAATACTCGAAAGTCGGCGTCAAGCACATCTCGGCCGGTGCCTGGGACCCGTGCCACTTTGCAACGAAGGACCCGATCAACAGCCTGGCGGACCTTCAGGGCAAACGTGTGTTTACCTTCCCGACCGCGGGCCGCTTCCTGTCTCAGTTCGGCGTTGTGCCGGTCACCCTGCCCTGGGAAGACATCGAAGTCGCGGTTCAAACCGGAGAACTGGACGGTATCGCGTGGTCCGGTATCACCGAAGACTACACAGTCGGCTGGGCGGATGTGACCAACTACTTCCTGACCAACAACATCTCGGGTGCCTGGGCCGGTTCGTTCTTTGCCAACATGGACCGCTGGAACGAGCTGCCCGAAGATTTGCAGACCCTGTTCCGCGTCTGCACCGATCAGTCCCACTATTATCGGCAATGGTGGTACTGGGGCGGCGAGGCCAGCCTGCGCGTCAACGGAGACAAGATGCAGCTGACGTCGATTCCGGACGAAGAGTGGGCAACCGTCGAAGCCGCGGCCGTTGCCTTCTGGGACGAGATCGCAGCCGAATCTGAGACCAAGGCGAAGGTTGTTGAAATCTTCAAACAGTACAACGCCGACATGCTCAAGGCTGGACGGCCGTACCGCTACGGCTAAGACTTGGCCAGGCGACCCGCCCCTTGCATGGGGCGGGTCAAACAGGACGAATGGCCGATGATGGATTTCGGCAAAGACAAAGGTGGCACATGCTCACGTTCGAACATCTGAAAACGCAGGTATCCGAAGGTTCGGTTGATACGGTTTTGGTCTGCATGGTGGACATGCAGGGCCGGTTGATGGGCAAGCGTTTTCACGCGGGCCATTTCGTGGCAGGCGCATGGGAAGAGACCCATTGCTGCAACTACCTGCTGGCCACCGATCTGGAGATGGCGACACCGGATGGTTATGCCTCGACCAGTTGGGAACGGGGCTATGGCGATTATGTCATGAAACCGGACCTCAGCACCCTGCGCCCGGTGCCGTGGCTTGAAGGCACGGTGATGGTGATGTGTGACGTGCTGGATCATCACACGCACGAGGAAGTGCCGCACGCGCCGCGTTCAATCCTGAAAAAGCAGGTCAACCGTTTGAAAGCCATGGGCTATGACGCCATGACGGCGACCGAGCTTGAGTTTTTCCTGTTCGAGAAAAGCTTTGACCAGATCCGCAAGGAAGGTTTCCGGGATCTGGAGCCGATCTCGGGCTATAACGAAGACTATCATATCCTTCAGACCACCAAGGAAGAGCATGTGATGCGTCCGATCCGCAACCATCTGTGGGATGCGGGCATTCCGGTTGAGAACTCCAAAGGTGAGGCCGAGACCGGGCAGGAAGAGCTGAACATCAAATACGCACCCGCGATGGAAACAGCCGAGTATCATTCGATCGCCAAGAACGCTGTGAAAGAGATCGCGTGGCAACATGGTCACGCAGCGACGTTCCTGCCGAAATGGCACCACGAGAAAGTTGGTAGCTCGTCCCATGTGCACCAGTCACTATGGGCGGATGGACAGCCTGCCTTCTATGACGCCGGGGACGATCTGGGCATGTCGGCGCTGATGAAACGCTATATGGCTGGGCTGCTGAAATATGCCCCTGATTACACCTATTTCATGGCACCTTACATCAACAGTTATAAACGCTTCATGAAAGGCACCTTCGCGCCAACGCGGATCATCTGGTCCGTGGACAACCGCACCGCCGGGTTCCGCCTGTGCGGTGACGGTACCAAGGCCGTACGCGTCGAGTGCCGAATTCCGGGCTCAGATATGAACCCCTATCTGGCGATGGCTGGCATGCTGGCGGCAGGGATCGCGGGCATCGAGGAAGGGCTGGATCTGCAACCGCCGACCAAAGGCGACGTTTATCAGGGTGAGACTGCCATGATCCCGGGCAACCTTCGCGCTGCGCGAGATGCGTTGCACGGATCGGTCATGTTGCGCGCGGCCATGGGCGATGACGTCGTCGACCACTATACCCGTGCCGCGGAGGTCGAGATCGAGGAGTTCGAACGCGTGGTCACGGATTGGGAAATCGCCCGCGGATTCGAGCGGGCGTGAGGTCGGGTCGCGCTGGGGGCTCTGCCCCCAGACCCCCGGGATATTTTGGGCCAGATGAAGCAGGGATCCTGTTTATTTCGGAAATGGAGTGAAAATGGGGCAGATGTTGAAATGTGTCTCGCCGATCGATGGATCGGTTTATGCCGAACGTGAAGTGTTGTCGCGAGAGGCCGCGTTCGGGGCCGCGGCGCGTGCTCGGGCTGCTCAGGCGGAATGGGCAGCTCGTCCGTTGCAGGAGCGGATCGATCTTGTGATGGCGGGTGTGGCCGCCGTTGGCGCCATGAACGATGAGATCGTGCCGGAACTGGCCCATATGATGGGTCGCCCAGTGCGTTATGGCGGCGAGTTCGGTGGATTCAACGAACGTGCCAGCCATATGGCGGAGATTGCCGACACGTCCCTAGTAGATATCGCCGTCGGCGAAGACGAAACGTTCAAACGCTACATCAAGCGCATTCCTCATGGGGTGGTCTTTGTGGTGGCGCCCTGGAACTATCCCTACATGACGGCGATCAACACGGTCGCACCGGCGCTTATCGCGGGCAACACGGTCGTCCTGAAACACGCGACACAGACGTTGCTGGTGGGCGAGCGCATGGCAAAGGCGTTTCATTCGGCAGGTGTGCCCGAGGACGTATTTCAGAATGTTTTCCTGAGCCATGACGTGACCAACGACCTGATCACGGGCAATGCATTTGATTTCGTGAACTTCACCGGATCAGTCGGCGGCGGTCAGGCGATGGAACGTGCCGCGGCGGGCACGTTTACCGGCGTCGGCACCGAGCTGGGCGGCAAGGATCCCGGCTATGTCATGGATGACGCCGACCTGGATGCTGCGGTCGACACGCTGATTGACGGTGCGATGTTCAATTCGGGCCAGTGTTGTTGCGGAATCGAGCGGATCTATGTTCACGAGAGCCTTTTTGATGACTTTGTCGCCAAGGCAGTGGACATCGTGAAGGGTTACAAGCTGGGCAACCCGCTGGATGCCGAGACGACGATTGGCCCGATGGCCAATGTGCGGTTTGCCGATGAGGTGCGAGCCCAGATCGCCGAGGCGGTTGCAGCCGGTGCGGTTGCGCATATCGACACCTTCGCTGAAGACGACGGTGGCGCGTACCTGACACCGCAAATCCTGACCAATGTCACTCATGACATGCGCGTGATGCGGGACGAAAGCTTTGGGCCCGTGGTGGGCATCATGAAAGTGTCCTCGGACGAGGAGGCCATCGCATTGATGAATGACAGTGAGTTTGGCCTGACTGCCAGCCTGTGGACCCGCGATGTGGATCGTGCGGCGCGGGTGGGTGACCGGATCGAAACGGGGACCGTGTTCATGAACCGCGCCGATTATCTGGACCCCGGCCTGTGCTGGACGGGCTGCAAGAATACCGGGCGCGGCGGCGGTCTGTCCGTCATCGGATATCACAACCTGACACGTCCCAAATCCTACCACCTCAAAAAGGTAACGGGCTAAGGACGACGGCCTGCTTCGGACCCACCCCCTCGCCGAAGCAGGCCTTATTTTGCAAAGGAAACCTGACATGACACTTGTTGGAAACTGGTCCTATCCGACCGCCATCAAATTCGGAGCCGGGCGCATCAGGGAGTTGCCCGAAGCCTGCGCCGCCGCCGGAATGAAGAAACCACTGCTGGTCACGGACAAGGGGCTGGCCGATCTGCCCATCACCAGCGCGACACTGGATATCATGGAAGCCGCCGGACTGGGCCGCGGCCTGTTCAGCGATGTGGACCCCAACCCGAATGAAAAGAACCTTGAAGCCGGAGTTTCGGCCTATAACGCGGGTGGCCATGACGGGGTTATCGCCTTTGGCGGCGGCTCTGGGCTGGATCTGGGCAAGATGGTCGCTTTCATGGCCGGTCAGACGCGCCCCGTTTGGGATTTCGAGGATATCGGCGACTGGTGGACTCGAGCCGATGCCGACGTTATCGCGCCAATCATTGCCGTTCCGACCACCGCAGGGACAGGATCGGAAGTGGGCCGCGCGAGCGTCATCACCAATTCCGAGACCCATGCCAAGAAGATCATCTTTCATCCCAGGGTTCTGCCGACCGTGGTGATTTGCGACCCGGAGCTGACCGTCGGGATGCCCAAGTTCATCACGGCAGGAACAGGCCTGGACGCCTTCGCGCATTGTGTCGAAGCCTTCTCGAGCCCGCATTATCACCCGATGAGCCAGGGCATCGCGCTGGAGGGTATGCGACTGGTGAAGGAGTATTTGCCCCGTGCCTATGCAGACGGCACCGATATCGAGGCCCGCGCCCAGATGATGAGCGCCGCTGCCATGGGCGCAACGGCTTTCCAGAAGGGCCTTGGCGCGATCCACGCGATGAGCCACCCAATTGGCGCGGTATTCAACACCCATCACGGCACCACGAACGCGGTCTGCATGCCCGCTGTGCTGGACTTCAACGCCCCGGCCATTGCAGATCGGTTCCAGCAAGCTGCGGCATATCTGGGCATCGACGGCGGCTTCGATGGTTTCCGCGCCTTCGTGCAGAATTTCAACGACAGCCTTGGCATCCCCCGCACATTGTCCGACCTGGGTGTGACCGAAGCTTCAATCCCAGAGCTTGTCGAAGGGGCGATCATCGATCCGTCATGCGGCGGCAACCCGATTGAGTTGACGAAAGACAACCTGACGCAGCTGTTCAAAGCAGCGCTTTAAGAAACCAAAGGGCCCGGCGAAACTTGCCGGGCCAATTGCGTTCGGATTGCCAAGATCAGATCAATGCCCGGTCAAAACCAGAGTGTTCACCGGCATCAGGATCAAACGCAGGCGCAGACCCGCGGCATGCACCACGCCGATCGTGTCGACCACGTGCAGAAAGGCCGCCTCCCAAAAGCCCAGATCCTCGTGCTCCAACCGCTCGTGGTTGTCTGTGTAGACATTGGCCAGACAATTACTGCCCGGCGGAATGTCATCGGCCATACCTTTGTACAGCGGCTCCATATAGACCAGAATCGAGCCCGGATTGTTGTTGGCCTGCACGTCCCGCAATTCGTCCGATGGGCGGATCTGGCCCGACGGGATGACATCCTGCACCTCGACCACCACGGTGGGGATCACGGTGAATGGCTTTGTCATGCAGCCCAATTCACCAATCATGCCCGGCTTGATCACCTGGGCAGAAAGCTGGCTGAAAGCAGCCTGAAAACGATCATGCCCTGTGTGCGATGGCACAAGAATGCCCGCGGGGCGCAACAACGGGCTTACGTAGTCACCGACCTGAAGGCCGAACTGTTCGACCCGCCCTGTGACGCCCGCGGTGATCACCGTCTTGTCCAACTCGGTCTGCGCAGCATCCAGTTGCGCAATGGCACTGGCCAGCTGCGCGGGGATCAGTTCTTCGATCTGCTGCTCAACCGCGGCACGTTTGGATTCCGCTGCAAGAACCTGGGCCTCTCGCTCGGCGACAAGGTTTTCCAGCCTCTCAATCTCGGCCAGCCTTACGGCGCTTGAACCTTCATCTCGCAAGGTCGTGTTGCGTTCAAGATCCTCCAGAGACTGCGCAAGCGCAGCCTTGGCACCTGCAATTCCAGCTTCCGCCTCGGCCAAATCGGTTTCCGCAACCTTAAGCGAGGCCTGCACCTGTGCAATCTGCGCATTTGCCGCCTGGACCTGGGCAGTCTGGCTGAAATCCTCGATCCGGAAAATCGGTTGACCCGCGGTTAACAGTTCGTTGTTCTTGACGAAAACCTCGGAAACACGACCGCCCAATTGCGGCAGAATGGTCACCGTCCGGAAATAGGATGCCGCGGTTTTGCTGGCCGGATGAAAGTAAAACAGCGTGGTGATCACGGTCAGCGCCAGAATGGCACAGGTGGTCAAACCCCAGCGAAGTTCGTACCACATGGTGAACAAGGTAATCTCGTGACCGATCCGCTTGCCCTGTACAAAACGGCGGAACAGATAGTCGGGCAGCACCGTTATCAGGGCGCAGAGCATGGTCTCGATCATGTGGATTGCTCCTGCGGATCGCTGGGTCCAGGTTCTGGCGCAGCCGGCACCGTTGTTTCAGGCACTGGTTCCGGAACAGGTGACCGACCGAGAGAACGAATGGCATCGGCAATGTTTCGAAGCGGGGTGGCAAAATCCGGGAACTGGAACCCTGCGACCAATATAGCAGCAACCCAGAAAAGCCCATTATGTGTAAACAGCGCCAGCAGTGCCAGAATGCCCACCAACTGAAACTGCGGGTGATTGTTTTCGTGGGCCATTTTTTCGGGAACCGAATGCAGCGTCAGGTATCCGACACCGATCAGCACCACCAGAACGACGAAAAAAACGACCATGGCGGAGAAAAGGTAATCGCTTCCGTCAGCTGCGACAACATATCCTGGAATATGCCCTGTGGCCATTGGATGAAGGTCTGCTGCGGTCACCTTACCCTCCTGTATATTTTGATACTTCTTTGACCGGGTTGAAGCACAATTTCAAGGCTGCTTATAGTCCGGGAACCCAAACGCGTGGCGAACGAGGAGCTTTGGCGCCAGCATGAAACTCAAGGAACCTGTAGCGTCTCTGCTCAGGATGGATCGCAAGTCATGATTGATTTCCTGATAATCGGAGGCGGCATCGCTGGGCTGAGCGCCGGTGCGCGCCTGTCGCAACACGGAACCGTGATGGTTCTGGAAGCGGAAGACGCCCTGGGCTATCACACGTCGGGCCGGTCAGCGGCCTTGTTCGAAGAAAGCTATGGACCGCCTTCGGTCGTCGCACTGAACAAAGCGGGGGCTGCCTTTCTTCATACGCAGAATGGCGGTTACCTGACCCCGCGCGGATTGATGCTGGTCGGAGCAATTGACCAGCCCGACATGTTCGAAGCCGATTGCGCCGATCTGAACATGGTGAAAATACCGATGGAACAGGCGATATCGCGCGTTCCGATCCTGAATCCGGACAAGGTCGGGTTTGCAGCCATCAGCGAAGCGGCCTTTGACATCGATACGGATCGCCTGTTGCAGGATTTCGCCCGGACCGTAAGGCAAAACGGGGGAACGGTTTCGACAAAAAGCAAAGTCACCGGCATTAGAAAAGAAAAACACTGGGTGGTTGAGGCCGGTGGGATCATTGAAGCCCGCACTCTGATTAACGCAGCCGGGGCCTGGGTGGATGAGGTTGCACAGCTTGCAGGGCTGCCCGGTATCGGTATCACACCTCGCCGTCGGTCGATGGCGCGTCTTCCCGCCCCCGGAGGGCATGACGTTTCTGTCTGGCCGATGATGCTGGGCGCCGGCGAAACATGGTACGCCAAACCGGATGCGGGCAAGCTGCTGGTCTCACCATCCGAAGCTGATCCGGTTGCGCCACAGGATGCTTATGCCGATGATATGGTGCTGGCAGAGGGTCTGGCACGGTATGAGGAGTTGATGACCGAGCCTGTCACAAGAGTTGAAACGAATTGGGCGGGCTTGCGCAGTTTTGCCCCGGACGGGACCTTGGTGCTTGGGCGCGACCCGCTGGATCCTTCGTTTGTCTGGTGTGGCGGTCAGGGCGGGTATGGTTTTCAAACCTCACCGGCGGCGTCGCAACTGCTGTGCGACCTTGTTGTCGGAAACACACCCGAACTGGAACCTGACATAGTAGGCATGTTGACCCCTGACAGGCTGGAACGATGATCAAACGCAGCCTCCCCTCTTCTGCAAGCGTCGCCAATGCGTCTGTAGATGGCAAGCTGGTGGCCCCGGCAGCATCCCGGAACACCGACGCCCTGTGTGCAGTGTTGCAAGAATGGGGGCCGTCCCAGGGCCAGGCATTGGAAATCGCAAGCGGGACTGGTCAGCATATCAGGGTCTTTGCCGAAGTGCTTCCCGGGCTGACCTGGCAGCCTTCGGAAGTTGACCCTGAGCGGCGCGTGAGTATCGATGCCTATACCCGCGACCTGCCCAATGTCGCGCCGGTCGCAGAACTGGATGCAGCGACATCAGGCTGGCACAGGCGGTTTTACGGCCAGGATCTGATCGTTCTGATAAACTTGATTCACTTGATCAGTTGGCAGGAAACCAAAACCATCATTTCGGAAGTCGCACAATCCCTGTCACCAAAGGGGCTGTTCATCTTGTACGGCCCGTTCAAACGTTCGGGCCAACTCATCAGTGACGGGGATGTCCGCTTTCATAAGGCTTTGATCCAGCAAGACCCGGAAATCGGCTACAAAAACGACGTGGACATTCTGAACCTGTTCGAAAACGTCGGCCTGCTCGCGTTGGCACCGGTCGAAATGCCTGCCAACAATCTTGCGTTCATTGCCGAACGCCCTGAAGTCTGATCGAGATCAAAGTCAAACAGCCGCGTCCCAATTCATATTCCGGTTGCTAGATATGAAGAAGGGCACTCAGCAATGGCATGGCAAGAAAAACTCTCGGCAACACGTAAGAGTTTGCGAAACCTGAACGGATCCATTCCCGACACGACACGCGCATTCGGAGCGCTTGGCAAAGCCGTCAAAGAGGGCGGGACGCTCGACTACAAGACCAAGGAATTCATTGCGTTGGGCATGTCAGTCACCCTGCGATGCGAACCCTGCATCACCCTGCACACCGAAGCTTTGATCAAGGCCGGTGCGACACGGGAAGAAGTGTCCGACGTGTTGGCCATGGCGATCCAGATGGGCGGCGGCCCAGCCATGATGTACGCGGCCAAGGCGCTGGAATGCTTCGACGAACTGTCTTGATGAAAAGAAGAAAAGGCCCCGAAGGTTTCCGGGGCCTTTCTTCGATCAACCGTCCTTGCGGATGGTTTCGTTTTTCGGGTCGTAGGGGCTGTCGCAGGTCACGACCGCATCCCACAGCTTGTCCTGCATCTTGACCTTCAGCTTTGTGCCTTCGACAGCCAGCTCGGGCTTCACATAGCCCATGCCGATGGATTTCTCGAACACTACGGAATACCCGCCCGAGGTCAATCGACCCACGCGTTCACCTTCCGGTGTGTACAGTGCCTCGCGGCCCCATGGGTCGGCATCCTCCGGCCCGTCGATCAGCAGGGTACAGCATTTCACGCGCACACCGGTCTCTTCCAGCTTGGCCTTGCCGTAGAAGTCTTTCGACAAGTCGACAAAGCGCGGCAGATCGGCCTCCAGCGGGGTCGCGTCGCGGCCCAGTTCGGTGCCGAAAGCGCGATAGGATTTCTCCTGACGCAGCCAGTTCTGGGCGCGCGCGCCGACCAGCTTCATACCGTGCTTCTCACCCGCTTTTTCCAGCAGGTCGAACAGGTAGTTCTGCATCTCGATCGGGTGGTGCAGTTCCCAGCCCAGCTCGCCGGTATAGGCCACGCGGATCGCGTTGACAGGGCACATGCCCAGTTCGATCTGACGCGCCGACAGCCACGGGAAGCGCTTGTTCGACAGGGCGGTTTCCGGATCGGCGTCCTTGATGACCTCTTTCAGAACGTCACGCGACTTGGGTCCGGCGATGGCGAAGACGCCCCATTGCGTGGTCACGTCCTGGATTTCGATATATCCGAACTCCTCCATCTTGTCCTCGGCCGCCTTGCGCAGATAGTCGGCGTCGTACTCGGTCCAGGCTCCGGCAGAGACGAGGTAATAGTTGTTCTCGCCATTGCGGACGATGGTGTATTCGGTGCGGGTGGTGCCGTGCGAGGTCAGCGCGTAGGTCAGGTTGATGCGACCGACCTTGGGCAGCTTGTTGCAGGTGAACCAATCCAGGAACTGGGTGGCACCGGGGCCTTTGACGACATGCTTGGTGAAGGCCGATGCGTCGATCAGGCCAACGCCTTCGCGGATCGCCTTGGCTTCTTCGACGGCATATTGCCACCAGCCGCCACGACGGAACGACCGGCTTTCCTTGTCGAAGTTCTCGGGCGCATCGACAGGGCCGAAATAGTTCGGACGTTCCCAGCCGTTGACCCAGCCGAATTGTGCACCACGTGCTTTCTGACGGTCGTATGCGGGAACGGTCCGCAGCGGGCGGCAGGCTTCACGCTCTTCGTCCGGGTGGTGCAGGATGTAGACGTGCTCATAGCACTCTTCGTTCTTGCGCGCCGCGAACTCGGTGGTCATCCAGTTGCTGGAATAGCGTTTGGGGTCCAGCGAGGCCATATCGATCTCGGCTTCGCCGTCGACCATCATCTGCGCCAGATAGTAGCCGGTGCCGCCTGCTGCGGTAATGCCAAAGCTGAAACCTTCGGCCAGCCACATATTGCGCAGGCCCGGCGCAGGCCCAACCAGCGGGTTGCCGTCAGGCGTATAACAGATCGGGCCGTTGAAATCGTCTTTCAGGCCGGACTCGGCACAGGACGGCACACGCTCGGCCATGGCCATGTACTGATCCGCGATCCGATCCAGATCCAGCGGGAACAGATCCGCGCGGAAGCTGTCCGGCACACCGTGCTCAAACCGGGCGGGGGCGCCATGTTCATAGATACCCAGAATCCAGCCGCCGCGTTCTTCACGGGCGTAGGATTCGTTGTCGGCGTCGCGCACGACGGGGTGTTCCGGGTTGCCTGCTTCGCGCCATTTGACCAGTTCAGGGTCCTTGTCCATGACGATAAACGTGTGTTCGACCGGGATCGCAGGCATCTTGATGCCCAGCATCTTGGCGGTGCGCTGTGCGTGGTTGCCCGATGCAGTGACGACATGTTCGGCAGTGATCACAACCTTTTCGTCGCTTTCGACAAGGTTGCCGCCTTTTTCCACCATCTTGGTGCAGGTGACTTCCCAATGGGTGCCGTTCCAGTGGAAGGCATCCGCCTGCATCTTGCGCACGATCTCGACGCCACGCTGACGGGCCCCCTTGGCCATGGCCTGCGTCACATCTGCCGGGTTAATATACCCGTCTTCGGTATGGTAGATCGCGCCCTTCAGATCCGATGTCTCGATCAGCGGCCAGCGTTCCTTGATCTGCTCGGGGGTCAGCCACTCATAGGCAACATCACAGGTTTCGGCGGTAGAGGCGTAGAGCATGTACTCGTCCATGCGCTCCTGCGTCTGCGCCATGCGCAGGTTGCCGACGACGGCAAAGCCCGCGTTCAGCCCGGTTTCTTCTTCCAGCGTCTTGTAGAAGTCGACCGAATACTTGTGGATGTGCGTTGTCGCATAGGACATGTTGAACAATGGCAGCAGACCAGCCGCGTGCCAGGTGGACCCGGACGTCAGCTCGTCCCGTTCGATCAACATCACATCGTCCCAGCCCGCTTTGGCCAGATGATAGGCAATCGAGGTCCCAACGGCGCCGCCGCCAACGACCAGTGCTTTGACTTGGGTTTTCATAACCGGGCGTCTCCCCTTGAAATCAGTTGACACCATATGGCGCACTTGAGGGGGATCGCGCGACATTCATCCGACCAGTGATATGAAAAAAACGACCCGATCATCGAATGCGGGTCGCAGATCGGACATGAAACCGGTGATCTCAACCGCTGGAGCGACAGCGCTTGCTTGTCCCGATCGTGGTGCAGACAAGTTTCCGAGCTTCCTCTGACGGTGTCTTGGCCGCGGGTTCCTCGGGCTGTGAAGGTTGGGCATCTGCTTCAAGCCGACTTTCCGAAATCCCGACACGCGCGGATACCGAGGCAACATAACCTTTGAAGCCCAGCCCGTTTTCGGATGCCTTGGCCTGCTGATAATAGTCCAGCCCAACAATGGCGACCCCGCAGATCGCTGCAAACCCTGCCAGATATTTTGCGCTCATCTCGACCACCTGTTCCTAACCGAGTCGGTGAGACCAGAACATGTGGACGATTTGAAGGCGCAATGCGGGCCAGAACGCGAAAACCGCTAGGATTGGCCGGATAATACCTTGCCGGGATTCATGATGTTCTCGGGGTCCAAAGCAGCCTTGATTGCGGCCATATACTGCGTGGCGGCGCCCAGTTCTTTGATGAGGTATGGCCGTTTGCCCTGACCGATTCCGTGTTCACCTGTACAGGTGCCTTCCATTGAAATTGCCAGGTCGTTCAACCATCCGACAAACTCTTCGGCTTTGGCAACTTCTTCGGTGTTCTGCATGTCGATCAAAATAAGCGTGTGAAAGTTCCCATCCCCCACATGCCCCACAATTGGCGCGAGCAAGCCAAGATCAGCTGCCTTCTGCTGAGTGCTTGTCACACATTCCGCCAGGCGCGAGATCGGCACGCAGACATCCGTTGAAATACCACGCGCGCCGGGGCGCAGTTGCAGACACGCCCAATACATATCATGGCGCGCCTGCCAAAGCTTGTTCCGTTCTTCGGTGGTCGAGGTCGCAGCAAAATCCGTACCGCCGAACTCCTCGGCGATCTGACCAAAGGTTTCAGCCTGTTCCGCCGCACCGCTTTCAGAGCCATGGAATTCAAGCAGCAGCAATGGCGTTTCCGGAAGACTCAGCCCGGAATAGGCGTTTGCCGCCTGAACCGACATTTCATCTAGCAACTCTATTCGGGCAACCGGAATGCCATACTGAATGGTCATCATCACCGCGCGGCACGCGGCATCGACCGAAGGAAAGGAACACCTGGCCGAGCTGATCGCTTCGGGGATGCCCTGCAAGCGCAGAGTCAGCTCGGTGATGATACCCAACGTGCCTTCCGCCCCAATCAGAAGGCGTGCCAGATCATACCCGGCCGATGACTTCTTGGCCCGGTGACCGGTACGGATGATCTGGCCGTCCGGCATGACCGCCTCGAGGCTGAGAACGTTGTCGCGCATCGTTCCGTATCGCACCGCATTGGTGCCCGAAGCGCGGGTCGCGGCCATACCGCCCAGCGACGCATTCGCCCCCGGGTCAATCGGAAAGAACAAACCCTGATCCCGCAAATGAGTATTCAGCGCCTCGCGCGTGACGCCGGGCTGCACGACACAATCCAGATCTTCGGCGTGGACAGCCAGCACCTTGTCCATCTGCATCAGATCGACCGAGATCCCCCCCGCTGGCGCATTCACATGCCCTTCCAGCGACGTTCCCGTGCCAAAGGGAATCACCGGCACCCGGTGCGCGGCACAGGTTTTGACAATTTCCGACACGTCCTGCGTAGTATGCGGGAAAACCACGGCATCCGGGCTCTGGTTTTCGATCCAGGTCGTGGTGTGCCCGTGCTGTTCACGAATCGCGGCACCCGTTTGCAACCTGTCGCCAAAACGTTGTTTCAGAACGCCTATGACGGTTTCAATACCTGTTTCATTCCGAGGCAAAGCGGTCGCCTGCATCATCGTCATCCTCCCCTGTCCCCGGCACGTCGCGGGCCCTTCTGTTCATGACTAAAGGGCCCGCAACGTGCGGGCAATCCCCACAAATACCAAGGCCCTATTCGCCCAGCGCAATACCCTCGCGACGGGGGTCGGCACCACCGCTCAGCCCGTCGCCGATTTCGATGGCGTGAAGGCCAGATGTCAGGTCACGCGGGTTTACCTCGAACCCAAACTGGGTCAGCCCGTCGGAAAAGCCTTCGGCAGAGGTCCCGGCCTCGACATCATATGTTCCGAAACGATTGACAAGATGCGGCAGCGACACGGCTTGTTGCACATCCATACCCCAGTCGGCCCATGCGATGATCGATTTGGCCACATAGCCGATGATCCGACTGCCGCCCGGCGAGCCAATCGCCAGAACCGGCGCGTCATCCTGCATCACGATGGTCGGGCTCATGGACGAACGCGGGCGTTTTCCGGGCTCCAGTCGGTTGGCGATCGGCACACCATCGCTGTGGGTCTTGAACGAAAAATCCGTCAGTTCGTTGTTCAGAAGGAACCCGTTCGTCATCAGGCGTGAGCCAAAGCCGTTTTCGATGGTCGTGGTCATCGACAGCACGTTGCCATAGCTGTCTACAATCGAGATATGCGAGGTCGAAGGCAGCTCCAGCGACACATCATCCGCCCAGTTCAGCGCGTGGTCGAACTCCGGCTGACCGGGCCCGACATCTGCCAGCGCGCCTTCGGTGTTCAGCAATTCCGCTCGTTGCGACAGGTAGGCCGGATCAACCAGCCCTTTGGTCGGCATGGGCACGAAATCGCTGTCGGCCATGTACCGGCCGCGGTCCGCAAAGGCGAGGCGCGAAGCGTCCCCGATCAACCGCCAGGCCTCGGCGCTTTCCGGCCCCATGGCCGCCAGATCATAGCCGTTCAGCATCCCCAGAATTTGCCCCACGGTCAGCGCACCCGACGACGGCGGGCCCATGCCGCAGACTTCATAGGCGCGGTATTCCGTGCAAACCGGCTCGCGCTCGATCACCTGATACAGCGCAAGATCCGCACCGGACAGAACACCGGGATTGCCCGGAGCATTGCGAACCGTGCGCACGATGTCTGCCGCAATCTCACCGCCATAGAAACCGGCCGCCCCATCGCGGGCCAGCACACGCAGAGTTTCGGCATAAGCTGGGTTCATCAGGCGCTGCCCCTGTTGCAGCGGTGCGCCCCCCGGCAGGAAATATTCAGCGGTTTCCGGGAAGCGTGACAGGCGCTCGGCATCGTTTTCAACAAGGCTGGCCAGACGTGGGGACACCAGGAACCCTTCATCCGCCAACCGGATTCCATCGGCAAACAATCCGGGCCACGAGGAACGCCCCCAGCGGCGATGTGCCTCTTCCAGCAAGGCAGGTGTGCCCGGCGTCCCCACGGACAGCCCACCGACAACCGCATCGAAGAATTTCAGCGGCTCACCGTTTTCGTCCTGAAACAGGGTCGGTGTGGCCGCCAGCGGCGCCGTTTCTCGCCCGTCCAGAGTTGTCATCCGACCGGTCGCTGCATCGTACCAGACCAGAAACGCACCGCCGCCCAAGCCCGAGGATTGCGGTTCGACCAGGCCCAGCACGACCTGCACCGCAACCATGGCGTCTGCGGCAGACCCACCTGCGCGCAATACTCTGGCGCCGGCCTCCACCGCCAGCGGGTTGGCCGCGGCAACCATCCAGTTCTGGGACGTGACCGGAACGCCATCCAGTTTGGCCTCAAGCGCCGCGATGACCTCGTCGGTCATGGCCTGTACCTGCCCTTCCGTGGCCGTTTCGGGGGCAACGGCATCGGCCGCTTCCTGAGCGACCCCCGGAGCAGCAAAACAAAATGCAGAAAACAGTAGAACTGAAACACGTCTCATCTGATCAAATCCTCCAATACATCCCTGACTATCAAAATTGCGCGCCGAACACGCTCTGAACAAGTCCAAGCTGCACGCCATCAACACATGGCCGACGTCCGCAGCACGCGTTAAGGCTTTGCGTCGCCTACCAATCGATCCTGATCATAGTGGGTCATACCGCGGAACTCGGGCAACCACGCTTCACGCCGGGTGACCCAGCTTTCATATGTTGGCGTCAACTGATCTGGCACATCAAGGCATCCAAGATGCACCTCCACTTCGGTTCCGCTGCGCGCAAAGACCGGAGAGCCGCAGACGGGGCAAAAGAACCTGTCAGCATAACCACGCGCTTCGCCGGAAACCTCTATTCTGTCTTCCGGGAAAACGGCCGCCGCATAGAACACTGCGCCATGATGCTTGCGGCAGTCCAGACAGTGACAGATTCCGACCCGCAATGGGCGACCCGAAGCCCAGATGCGCAGATTTCCACAACGGCACCCTCCTTCATAGACGTCCATTCCTGCTCCTTTCCAGAGCGCTACAGCATCGCTGGCACAACCTGATCCGGCGGGCGGTGGCCGTCTTCGAAGGTCTTGATGTTGATGATGACCTTCTCGCCCATCTCCACCCGGCCCTCGAGCGTGGCTGATCCCATATGAGGCAACAGAACCACATTGGGCAGCTGCCGCAGACGCGGGTTCACGTCAGTGCCCTGTTCGTAGACATCCAGCCCCGCCCCCGCAATTTCACCTGCGCGGATCATCCGGGTCAGGGCGTTTTCGTCCACGACTTCACCACGTGACGTGTTGACGATCACTGCCGAAGGTTTCATCAGTTTCAGACGACGTGCGTTCATCAGATGGAAGGTCGACGGCGTTGAGGGGCAATTGACCGAGATCACATCCATCCGCGCGACCATCTGATCGAGGCTTTCCCAATATGTTGCCTCCAGCTCCTGCTCGGTCTCGGGGCGCAGCCTGCGACGGTTGTGATAATGGACCTGCATTCCAAACGCGTTCGCACGCCGCGCCACCGCCTGCCCGATCCGGCCCATGCCCAGAATGCCCAGACGACGACCTCCGATACGGCCTCCCAGAAAAGCGGTGGGCGCCCAGCCGGACCAATCTCCCTGCTGCATCACGCTCAGACCTTCGGGAATGCGTCGGGTAACCGCCAGAATCAGGGCCATGGTCATATCGGCGGTGTCATCGGTCAGAACCCCAGGCGTGTTCGACACCAGAATCCCACGCTGGCGCGCGGTGGACACGTCAATATTGTCGACACCGGCACCGTAATTGGCGATGAGCTTAAGCCTTTCGCCCGCCTGCCCCAGCAGACCGCCATCAATCGCATCCGTTACCGTAGGCACCAGGACATCGGCGTCCTGCACTGCGGCCACCAGTTCTTCGCGCGTCATCGGAGTGTCATCGTCGCGCAAGCGCACATCAAACAACTCGCTCAAACGTGTTTCGACCGCTTCGGGCAACCGTCGCGTAACGACAACACTCAAACGTTCTCTTGGCACCTCGGCCCTCCCACTGCTTTGCAAACGGACGCGCGCCATGGCATCGTGGCGCAGGAAAAGGCGGGGCACAAGAACCCCTTTGGCATTGAGTCCACCTTTTTTCGGAACCGGATCAACAGGCATAAGAGCAGGCAGTCAGTGAGTGGTATTCGACCGGTAAATCGCCGTTGTCTGGCGACACTATCCGTATTTCTGATCATGTTCGGCGCATGGGCTGCGTTTGCCGACGTGAAACGTGGACCGGTCACCAACCTCCCCCTGCCCCGTTATGTCTCGATGAAAGCGGCAGAAGGCAACGTAAGACGCGGGCCTTCTTTGACGCATCGAATCGACTGGGTGTTCAAACGGCGCGGAATGCCGCTTCAGGTCACTGCCGAATACGGCAACTGGCGACGGGTTCAGGACCGCGACGGCGCTGGAGGCTGGGTTCACTACGCCCTGTTGTCGGGTGTTCGGACAGTGCTGGTTGAAGCCGAAATGTTGCCTGTCTATGCCCGACCCGATCCGACCTCGCCCGTGAATGCGCATTTCGAATCCGGGGTCGTGGCCCGACTGGGAACCTGTTCGCTGGACTGGTGCCGGATCACCGCCGGCGGGTATCGGGGTTGGACCTTGAAGTCGAACCTATGGGGGGTCGACCCGTCCGAGATTCGCGAATAACCACTGGGCCGACCTGCCCCCGCGTTGCGGACACGCGACAAGGTGTTTGAGTTTCCCGCCGTTATGCTGTGAAACTCGACCAAAACGGAGGCGATCATGCGCGCAGTTACATATTCCACCTTCGGAAACCCCGCCGATGTCCTGCGGATACAGGACCTCCCTCCGGTCCCGCCGGGTCCGGGCGAGGTCACGGTAGAGCTGTCCTTTTCCGGAGTGAACCCTTCCGACGTCAAAGCCCGTGCCGGGACCAGACCGGGCGTGACAGAACCCCCATTCCCCCTGATCATCCCGCACAGTGACGGCTCCGGTGTGATCTCGGCCATTGGCGACGGAGTTTCCGCATCTCGGATCGGTCAACGCGTGTGGATCTGGAACGGGCAATGGCAACGCCCTTTCGGCACCGCCGCCAGCCACATCACCCTTCCCGATGCCCAGGCTGTGGCTCTGCCGGATGCAGTGTCGTTGCAGACCGGCGCGATTCTGGGCATTCCCGGTCTTACCGCCTGCCACGCGGTGTTTTCAGGCGGCCGTCCCGATGGGCAAACGATCTTGATACACGGTGGCGCTGGCACCGTCGGCTTTCTGGCCGTTCAGCTTGCCAAATGGGCAGGCGCGCGCGTGATCGCGACGGCCAGCCCTCGCAACTTTGACCGGGTCCGGGAAGCCGGCGCAGATATCGTGATTGATTACGCCAGCGAGGATCTTTCCACCGAAATTCTCGATGCAAATGAAGGAAAGACAATCGGCCGAATCATCGACGTCGAATTCGGCCGGAATATTCAAACAAACGCCACGGTCATTGCCGAGAACGGTCGCATCAACGCCTATGGCTCTGCCCAAGACATGACCCCCGTGTTTCCGTTCGGACCGATGATGTTCAAAGCCATGACGCTTGAGACCATTTTGATTTATCTTCTTCCTCCGGATCTTCGTACCAATGCCGTGAAGACCCTTCACAAGGCCTTGACGGATGGCGCTTTGACCTGCCCTGTTCAAAAGGTCTTTGCACTTGAGGAATGCGCGTCTGCGCATGCAATGGTGCAGGATGGAAACCGGACCGGAGCCGTGTTGATCGACACCAAATGACCGCCCTGAAAAAAATCTGTTCAACCTGAGTTTTTTTGACAAAACGCTCTTGATCCCTGCCAACAACAATCGTAGACAGCCGCTCACCGTTGGGGTGTAGCCAAGTGGTAAGGCAGCGGTTTTTGGTACCGTGTATCGTAGGTTCGAATCCTACCACCCCAGCCAGCTCATCAGAACATCGTTACTCCGATACCTGTTGACACCGTTTGCTGCGGAAAATGCCCCCCTTTATGCCCCAGTGGTTTCGGGTGTTCTGACGTCCTCTTTCCTAACCTCTAGCGGGGGTTCTATGGGGGTGGGGAATAGGTATAAGTAATGAATAGAAACCGGAGGATAGAGAGACCCGAGTATCCTCGTTCCTGATTCATAATACATAGAGGGAGGAGGAGGTTATGGCGGAGATAGAGAACCCATGGCACTCGCGGCCGATCGACGTTCACCGCTGGTCGGATCACCCCGAGGTCGCTGACTTGGTCGACCGCATCTGGGACGACTACCTGCCGAGTGATCAGACGTCCGGACCGAAGCCGAAGACTGCATTCAGGCATCAACTGCGGGTGTTGGTTCTAGACCTGTATGTCGCTTGGTTGGAAGACCCGGAACTGTCTATCGGCGTCTCTATGTCCTCGAACTACTGGGACACGTCTTCCCGCTATAACGCGATCCATATATCCAAGAAGATCATCCTGATCATTCGCCCCCTAATCGAAGCAGGACTATTGGATGTTGCAAAGGGCAGTTACTCGGGTCCTCTCGCCCGGGGGAACAGAACGACGAGGATACGAGCCTCCGAGGTGCTCCAGGGGTGGTTCGCCGAAGTGGCATTCAGACGAGATGACGTTGGTCGGGTCGAAGGTGAAGAAATCATCATTCTCAGAGGCGACAACGCAGAGGCACTGGTCGAGTACGAGGATACCGACGAGATCATCAGAATGCGGGCTGAACTTGAGCGCTATAACCAAGTAATCGCTGATGCTTTCATTGATATCCCTATATTGGATGAACCAAGGGTCGATGATGTCACCACCGACCATCATCACAAGCTTACCCGCAGGATATTCAGTCGTTCGAACTTCAACCTGAATGGGCGCTTTCATGGTGGTTGGTGGCAGCAGATCAACAGTGACTGGAGGTCAAAGATCTTCATCAACGATACGCCCGTCGTCGAGGTGGACTTCCGCAGTCTCCATGTCTCGTTGCTCAGCCTTCGAGCAGGAAAAGAACTTGACGGCGATCCCTATGAGTTGCCCGACATACTGGGTGCATGGCTACCTCCAGTGCTACAGCGTCAATTTATCAAGCGGCTTGTACTCACAGCGATAAACGCTGGTTCTAGGGATGCTGCTTTCCGGGCGTTTCGAAGCGAATACCCAACCGGCCACGCAGGCAAGACGCTGACTAACGAACAACTGGATAAGTTACTGAAGGGATTCCTGGAGAAGACCCCTCACATCGAGGACTTTCTGTTCGCGGATCAAGGTATCCAGTTGATGAACCTTGATGGTCAGATAGCGGAGCGCGTTCATCGTTATTTCTGCGATCAGGCAGTGCCAGTCCTGTCCGTGCATGACAGTTTTATCATCGACTATACCCGGGTGGGCGAACTGAAACGGGTTATGGCCGAGGCGTCAGCGGAAGTGGCCGGTGCACCGTTACCAACATCGAACAAGTTCTACGGGCTGGACGAACAAGCCGATCCCAATGCCGACCATGTGAAAGATTATGTGATATGGCGGCAGACGGCCCGGTCCGAGGCGTATCTTCAACGATTGGCGGAACATGAACGGAGAACTGGGCGAGAGGTGGTGCCGTCCGAAGCTCAAAATTGACGCTGCAGAAACAAGTGGGCCGAGCTATCGGACAGACGAAGGGTTGAATTGTGGATAAATCAGTTTCTAACACTCCGTGAAGTCACAGGAAGCTATTGCTGTGCTCATTCAGTTCTTTCATCTTCAATTTTGTGACCTGACGTTCACTTGGAGCGGTGCGAAGCTAAAGCCTTTGCAAAAACGCTACGGATACTCATTTTGGCAACCCTGCTTTTAACCAACCTTCGCGCCAACTATCTGCACAGGATGGAACAGTGAATATTGGCATTTGTGTCTGCGCTGAGGCTGCAGTCAGGCCCGGGCGCAACGTCTGAAGGTCCGCTACCGCTTTGCGAGCTGCAGCATCATCGGTGAGGTGTCCCAAAGCAGCAATCAGCATAAGATGGCTCATTACGAAGTTTGAGCGTACAGATAAAGCTTCTCGGCAAGCCTTAGCCGATTCTTCATAACGCCCAAGGTGAAAAAGCGCGCTAGCCTGAGCAAGGTAAGCAGCGTGGCGCAATGGATCGTGAGGGCTGAGCTCAACAGATTGAACCGCGTGACTTAGTGCTTCCTCTGGACGATCAAGAAGAAAAAGGTTGATGGAGCCCAGCATATGGACCGTTGCGGCATTTGGATTTTGCTCAAGAGCTTGTTTGAAAGCAACCCGCGCGCGTGGCAGGTCTCGCGCCAGCATAGAGATTGAATGCGCAGCGTACGCCAACGCGATGCCGTCTGCACGATCGCTCAACAGAACCCGCTCGGCTGCCTTAATAGCCTCTTTCGGCCCTTCACCAATTGGCTCAAGCCCTTGAACCATTCGTTGAATATGCAACCAAGCCAACAGCCCTGACGCGGATGCGTATTCTGGATCACGCCTCAATGCGAGGTTTGTCAGACGTATGGCCTCTCGATTGTCTTGATCCGTTAAAAGATGGAAATGCGATTGTGCTCGAAGATATAGTTCATAAGCTTCCAAATTTTCCGTAGGTTTTGCCCGCGCTCGGTTAGTTTCGGCGTGCCTTAAAGACGGTTCAATCGCGGTTACGACCTCCAGCGTTACTTTGTCTTGAAGGTCAAAAATATCATCAAGCACGCCGTCGAAGCGGTCTGCCCAGAGATGACTGTTGTCTTCCGCATCAATCAACTGCCCTGTAATGCGGACTCGTTGAGCTGCTCGTCTGACTGAACCCTCGAGAACGTAGCGCACTCCAAGAATGCGACCCACTTCGCGTATGTCCGTGCTTTTTCCTTTGAATGTAAAAGATGAATTTCTTGCCACGACCATCAGCCAACGGAAACGAGACAACTCTGTGATAATGTCTTCGGTGATGCCGTCCGCAAAAAACTCCTGTTCGGGATCACCAGACATATTGTCGAATGGCAGCACTGCAATCCCGGGTCTGACATCTGCCTTTTCTGACAGATTGGCAAAAGTGCCCTTTGGCCAGCACCAAACACCAATGCGGCGCGTGATGTTTTTGAGTTCTGTCTGCTCACCGCCATCGAATTTGGATGCGTCACCTCGGTCAAGACTGTTGTGAGATGTGTCCGATATCAAAACCTGATCCGGTTCGGCTAGCGCTTCGAGACGAGCGGCGACATTTATTCCGTCACCAAAAATGTCATCGCCTTCTGTAACGACCTCGCCAGTATGCATGCCAATTCGAAGCTTGATGCTCTCTGGTTTCTGCGCTGACTGTAATGCAATAGCGCAATCTGCAGCGTCTGATGTGGACTTAAACTCGGCAATCCAACCGTCGCCCAAGCTTTTGATCAATGTCCCCCTGTGGGCTTGTAGCAGCGACTGAAGTGTATCTTCACGGAATGATCTAAGCGCAGCAATCGTACCTTCACGGTCATGATCCATCAGTGCTGAATATCCGACGATGTCCGCCGCAAGCACTGTGGTAAGCCGTCTGTCCATTCGTTCCCCCGTTTTGAGGAACTTAGCGCGACACTCAACTTCTGTCAGCCCGACAACTTTGCCTTTGAGCGTTAATCCCTAAGTCCCAAACTGCTCTCAAAATCCATTCCATGCTGGAGATCATGCCAGATGCGGTCGATCAACTCTGCCACCTCCGGATGATCCGACCAGCGGTGAACGTCGATCGGCCGCGAGTGCCATGGGTTCTCTATCTCCGCCATAACCTCCTCCTCCCTCTATGTATTATGAATCAGGAACGAGGATACTCGGGTCTCTCTATCCTCCGGTTTCTATTCATTACTTATACCTATTCCCCACCCCCATAGAACCCCCGCTAGAGGTTAGGAAAGAGGACGTCAGAACACCCGAAACCACTGGGGCATAAAGGGGGGCATTTTCCGCAGCAAACGGTGTCAACAGGTATCGGAGTAACGATGTTCTGATGAACTGGCTGGGGTGGTAGGAAACCTTGCCGACCGATGAAACCTATCAACTTTTCCCACTAGCCTGAGAAACTGGGGTGGTTTCGGGGGCATTCTGCTTAGCGAAGCGACGGGCGGAATGGAGCGTCAGCGGGTCAGCATGGGGCATTTCTAACAGTGAGCACTGGGCATTTTGATCGCTAGATCGATCGTTCACTGCCGCTGGCGGGACAGAGCTTACTAGACCGCTAGAGAACCCATAACTGGCGCTGAGACGACCGCTGACGAGACGTTCCGGGTGCTGAAGACTGGTAGCTGGTGCTGGCGGGTGGCAGAAACTTGTAATGGCGCTCTGTGTCCCAGTTCACAGGACCTCTCGTTCATCCAGGTTAACGTGACGTCATCAATGGGAGGTCGCAATGCTTCGTAAGGCTTCAAATACCTGGCACACTCGCACCGAACACGCAGTAACCATGATCCACCCAGTTGTGCGTATCTTGCGTCATTGCATCCAGATGCAACGCCAAGTGAACCGCTACCATTGAATTCGAGCGCGGGTAGGCCGACCGGCTGACGACCGTTTGTTGACATTGATGAAGTGGCTGACCAGTGGCGTAGAAGCAGACGTTCGATCGGACAACGGCGAATGACCGTATCGAGCCCAAAGAGACCAGTGCGGCGACATACATAAATGTCGGTTTCCAGCTCCAGAAATAAATGCGACGGAAATTAACTAATCAGCCGTTGTACTAATTCAGACAACGGAGAAAAAATGTCCAGCCGCGCACGATTACTACCTTTCATCGCATTGGTTGTCTTTTCTGGGATGAGCTTGCTTACCGTAGAAACATTAGAGACGCTTGCCGTCGCGGGGTACACCCCGTTAGAACGCCTGACACTGACGCCGAACCCAATTGCGTGGGGCGATGCCTCGCCACCGTCAACGCGGCCCTTGAGTTGAAAACTTTGCGGTGAAGCGCTTGACCCTCGCAACCAGATCGCACCGAGCATTGAAACGGAGCACTGCCCATGCAACCTGATATCCTATTCAATTCCATTTTGGCATTTGCATTCATTGCCGCGCCTGCGCTTGCCGATTCACCGAAGCTTCAAACGCCCGCTCCCGTCATTTACTTGGCCGACAACCTTGACGAACAAGACGACCTCGGTTGGTGCATTGACACGCTTGGCAGAGGATTTGCCGAGCGACTGCAAGCACATTCCTGCAAACCGGAAGGCGGCGACGTGCAGTTTTCGTTCGATACCAAAACAGGAAATATTCAATCGGTCGCATTCTCGGAATATTGTATGTCGCATCAACCCAACGAGGAAAGCACGTTCGCCCTCGTCTTCTGCGATCCTACCGCAACTGACCAGAAGTTCGTATACGATCCTGAGAGTCGCGCTATTCGTACATCAGACGACGAAACCACTTGTGTTTCCGTTGGCCAACACAGCCAATCTGCCGGGCCATACATGTCACGGGCGCTCGTTTTGACCGACTGCGTGACAACTCCTGAAGCGCTCAAGGAATGGGTGATTCTGAAATGAGACGCGATGACGACTCCACAAATAGACGTTTACTGAAACCAACAATTTCCGTAACCGCGTTGTTCTTTGCGGCGCCCGTGGCCCTACAGGCCGAGACCTTCTCTGCGGATGTCTGGGCCGACAATTGGTTCGAACTGCGTGTAAATGGCACCCAAGTTGCTGAAGACAGCGTGCCGATCACGACGGAACGCTCATTCAACGCCGAGAGCTTTGATTTCACGGCTGAGCGCCCCTTTGTGCTGGGTCTTGTGGCCAAGGACTTTAAGGAGGATGACACAGGACTGGAGTATATCGGCACCCGTCGTCAGCAAATGGGCGACGGTGGCGTGATCATGCAAATCAGGGATGCCTCTGGCGCGACTGTGGTAGTAAGCAATGCTGACTGGCGATGCCATGTGATCCATGCCGCACCACTAGATAAAACTTGCGAAAACGAAAACGATCCCGTGGCAGGCACAGCCCCGTGTGGATTTGATGCCAGCGAAGAACCCGCAGGCTGGGATGGTGCTGACTTCGACGTATCGTCTTGGGCAAGCGCAAGCGTTTTTTCTGAGGCTGAAGTCGACCCAAAATTCGGGTATGATGAAATCTCTTGGGATGCGTCCGCCGAATTGATCTGGGGCCCGGATTTGGAACAGAGCAACACCGTTTTGTGCCGTTTGACCGTCAACTAACACCCAAGGACAATCAACATGTTGAAATCAACCCTCATGACCATTGTTGTTTTAAGCACCGGGATGGCCCATGCGGAAAACGTCGAAATTTATGTCGTTGATATGCTCGACAACATTCAGAATGGTTATTGTATCGACATAGCAAAAGGTAAAGGCGCTTCTGCCAATCCCGAAGATGGGCTTCAAGCGCACACCTGCTACAGCCCGCTCGGCGAAGTGCTGGTCGATCAGGCGTTTGATCCAGAGCAATTCGCGGACGGTGTCCTCTTTATGCCTGAGTTTGACGTCTGCATGCAGGCTACGTCGACCGAGGCCGATGCGCCCGCTGAACTAGCTGCCTGTGATGGCTCCACAGCCCAAAGTTGGGTTTTTGACGGCGAAGGCACTATAGCCCCTGCGTCTGCTCCAGAAATGTGTTTAACCCTGACGGGCGAGACCAGAACCGGTCGCAGCGAGGAAAACCAGATGATCGCAATAACGCTTCAGGCGTGCTCTGAAGAACAAGCGGCGTATCAGACCTGGTCTAATCGCACTGCGGACTGACAGGGGTCAAGGAAGCACCCAAATTGTGCTTTTGTGGCCGACAACCAGATTCTGTGCAGTTTTCTGTAAGTATCGTCAGCGTTCGCGCTTTCGAAATGCCGACATTGGATCAAGCACCCCGAATTGGCGCTTTGTCCGCATAGCCGCTGTCCAGGGTTCCATATCATCGCGTATTTTGTCTAAAGTCCGCTTCCTGTGCATTGTCGTCATTGCTGAGGCCTAGTGCTGCTCTAGCAGCGGACGGCGGCTCTGTGGCCTTGTCCTCAGCCTTGCTCCAAATATTGCACTCGCAGAGAACGACAGCTTTGTCCCGCAACTCGGTCATTCAGCCGGCCCTCAACCAAAGTCCGCTTTGGAAAAAAGAATGCAAAGTGAACACCCCCGGCAAACCGCTACGCTAGGCCTTCTCGGCTCCACCGAGCCTTTATCTGGCAGGGGTTGTGCTTGTTCTGAGCGTCTTGGTGTGCCCGCGCATGACAGCTTGGGCATAGTGCAATCGTGATGAACGTTTTCTTGCCCGTTGAGATGTCGGAGCAAAGTTCCTCACCGCAAATCTCAAGCAACTCCCCGTGTGACTTTAGTTCATTAGTGGTTATGCCACAGTGTTGGCACTGCGCCTCTTCAAGGGCGCACCTGACTTCTTCAACCGAAACTACCCGTTGATAGTTGCATTCAGTATCAGTCATTTTTTGCCCCGCGAACTCAACCCTGTGCAATGGACCTGCTCTGGCCTCACCCAGTAATCGCCTTGGGAGTTTCAGGCTAACGCAGGTGTCTCGCGCAGACAAGCCAGCGGGTATCACTCGCTCCTTCGTCCCGAAAATCGAGCAACTTCCTGCATCTAAATAAGGAAGCAACTGCAGGAGTTTGATCCATGAAGTACCTGTCTGCCCTCGGCGTTCTCGTCGGGGGTTTTCTTTTGCACCCACCGCCCAAGGCCGTCCTGACGACGATGCTCTGGGTGGTGTCGCGGTCCCACCCCGCTGTCTCGGCGTTGGTTCTGCTGGCGGTCCTCTGGACGTGGAGGACCGACGATGAGTGAGCTGGAGCTGAACCCCGGTGACGTCGTGGTCGTCCAGGCCTTCGATGACGTCCCTGAACATCTGTTCCGCATAGACGAGGTGTTCGAAGACTGCGTGACCGGCTTTGCTGTCACCGGCCCTCTGGCTGGTACCTACGGCGAACCGGATCGGGAGATGATCCTAAGGGTTATCTCAACCAACTGAACCCATCCCACATTCCAAATCTGAAAGGAGGAGACTGATGTCTGCTCACATTCGCTATGCCTATCTGAAGGGCCATACATGGTTGTTCAGACGGAACTATCCCGTTGACGTCGCTCTCGCGCTGGGCGCTCAGGCCCTGAAGCAGAGCCTCAAAACCAGTGATCCCAGAACAGCCCGTGTTCGTGCCGCTGAAGTCAATGCCCGGTTCGAGACGTTGGTTGAACAGGTGCGGGCTCAGGCAGAGGAGACTCTGTCTGCCCCAGAGAACACTGCTGAGGTTCCTGATTGGGTTGACCAGCCAGAGACTTCTCTCGTCCGTCTCCGGGCCACTCTGGAGGACTCTGGATGCAATCTGGAGCGGTCCAAGTTCATCAGACCATCAGCACCGGTAAAGGTGCCGGTTCGTGACCTGAGCCGAGCCTACCTTTCCCGGCGTAGTAATGAACTTCGACCCAGCGGGTTTAAATCGGTCCGATACTCCGTCGGGTTGTTCACGAGCCGATATGGTGACCAGCCGGTTTGCCGCCTGACCAGAACAGACGGACGAGAGTTCCTGTCCGCAATAGCCCAACTGTCTCCGATGATCGGTAAGTCAGAGAGGACCCGAGGGCTGACCCTGGACCAGTTAGTCGCGTACTCGTCTCGTGGGGCGGTGACTATTACAGCCAGAACTCAGCGGCGTATCTGGTCGCAGGTCAATCACTTCCTCGACTGGGTGGTCTATGAAGGGCATCTGGAGGTCAACCCGTTCCGGACAGTGCCCTTCGATCGCAAGGTGCGTCCTCAACCCTATGCGGTTCCGACTGACGATGAAGTCGTGCGGTTGCTGGGAGCCAATGACCGTGAATTGCATCCGGTTCTGCTAACCTGCCTGCTATCAGGAATGCGAGCGGGGGAAGCGGTGGGGCTGCTCCGGGAAGACCTCGTGGCCAAGGGCAATCTCGGTTGCTTCGTGCATGTTCGACCCAATGAACTGCGACTGCTGAAGACCGACGCCGCTGAACGACTGGTTCCGGTCCACCCGGCGCTGGATGAGACGTTCCGGCAGCTACCATCATCTGGTCCTCTGTTCCCCGACCTCACCGTGGCACATGTCACTAAGGGCTTCGCGAGACTGCGCCGACGGCTGGAGCTTGATCGACCGGGGCTGGTGTTTCACTCGACCCGCAAGTGGTTCATCACCCAGTGTGAGAGAACCGGTGTTCCTGAGCACTTCACCGCATCTCTGGTTGGCCACCAATCGGCACGGTCGGAGAACGGGATTACCTACGGCATCTACTCGGCAGGGATCAGTGACGAGCAACGTCGGTCTATCGTCGATCAGATAAGACTCCCGGCATGACGTTCCCGGACATTGATGCGTTCGAGGAGCGGGCTGCTATCGCCGAATACGATGGTGGTTGCACCCGTAAGACAGCGGAAGATCTGGCTGCTCGGGCTCAAGGGTTCCGGGATGCCGAAGCCTACTGGCAGTGGTTGGCTGACTATGTCGTTAACCGAAGACCACCCTGACATCCAACCCTCGGCGGCCCCTAGCGGGTTGCCGGGGGCGCTCACTTTGTTTTTTTTGCGGGAGCGGACATAGCGGAATAATGACCGAACGACCGAGTTGCGGACAAAGCGGACGTCCGCTGGGTCCGTTTGTAAAGGCCCAACAACGATGGTCGGCGTGTGTGATTCCTAAATTT